>NZ_KB907923.1 GCF_000382245.1 Kushneria aurantia DSM 21353 | reverse complement strand
GGCGAGGATAGACCAGATTTTACGCCGAAAAGGGAGCATCATCCAGGCGCATAATCATGATTTCACGGTGATTTTTGGTTTTTCAGGACCGACTCTTTACCTGATGCTGCCGCAATATTATTCAATGCTGCCACGCATCGTTACCGAGATTCCGGAGGGAGACTATTCATCGCTCCACGAATTTTTCATGATAGATAGCTATCAGCCGGAAACCGAAGCGCCCAACTACGCCATGGGAGCCTTTCTGGCACAGGCATGTAACGATATGGGCACCAACCGCCCCACGCCAGAGGACTCCATCGCAGCGGTACAGCGGGAGCCCGCCGTTATTGGCTTTGAACCTATCTGGCTTTGTGCATGGTGGGGTGTCGATGGCGATGTGCCTCCTGAGCATAACGATTTTGTAACGTCAGACACGCCTGCCCTGGCGATTCATGGCCAGATGGATCCCTGCTGCGGGACTCGCTGGAGCGAGGAGCTGGCCAATTCAATGCCCAATCTCCAGTCCATCGAGCTTCAGGGCATGGGGCATAACCCGGTCACGGAATGCCGCTCAAGTGTCATTGATGCTTTCCTGAGCAATCCTCGAGAGCGGGTGGATAAAAGCTGTCGTAACGAGGTGGCACTCGACAACTGGCAGCTGGAGTAACACCACGCGCCATATTCTTGCATGACAGTATCCGGATAACTGGATTCAACCAGCCCGCCACCCGGCGGGCTTTTTCGTGCCATGACCTGCTCCCGAACTTTCATCCAACGGCGATTGGAGTCCGGTCAGCATTTGTGCCAATGGGCACGCTGTAGTGGTCAAGTAATTCAGGCCACTGTCTTTTGAGCTTTCCAATAGAGCTGTTCAGCCACATTGGGCGGCAGCCCATCATTATGCCGGTGGGGCCGGAGAGCGCTATAATAGCCGATCAGATAATCCGTGATTGACCGCTTCGCCGAGACAAAGCACGAATAACCGGTCTCCGGTATCCATTCCGTTTTCAAGCTTCTGAAAAAGCGCTCTGTCGGGGCGTTGACGCTCCTATGCCAAGGCACGGCGCTGGCGGCCTGTAAATCCTTGATGATCAAAGGGTAGAGTTCGCGCGCGGTGTAGCGCTTGAGACAGCGGTGGATCTCTTTCTTTGAGCGTCCCTCCTGTGTGCGCCGCTCGACGTAGGCGCGCGTGCGTGGTTCGCTGCGCATACGCACCATGGCAATTGTCCAAAGCGC
>NZ_KB907921.1 GCF_000382245.1 Kushneria aurantia DSM 21353 | reverse complement strand
CCCTATGCGTCAGCGTAGTTGTCACCCAAGCGGATTGAGAGGTGATCAACGTGCGTTATCCCGCAGAGCGTAAGGAAGCCATCCTCCGGAAGATGGCGCCGCCCATGAGCATGACCATCCCGGAACTGGCCGAGCAGGAAGGCATCACCGCGACAACCCTCTACAATTGGCGGAAACAGGCCAGAGCACGAGGACAGGTTTTGCCATCACGATCCAACCAGCCCGATCAGTGGACCAGCCAGGAGAAGTTCCAGATCGTCCTGGAGACGGCCCCCATGAACGAGGCCGAAGTCAGCGCCTATTGCCGCGAGCGCGGGCTCTACCCCGAGCAGGTGGAGGCCTGGCGGAATGCCTGCATGAATGCCAATGACGAGGCGGCAGCGCAGGCCGGGCAGCATCGACAGGCACGCAAAGCGGAGCACAAGCGACTCCGCAAGCTGGAGCGTGAACTGCACCGCAAGGACAAGGCACTCGCCGAGACGGCGGCACTACTGACGCTGTCAAAAAAGGCAGAGGCGATCTGGGGCACGACCCACGACGAGGACGACTGACCAGCCTCCCGGATCGCCAGCGCATCGTCACCCTGGTGCAGGACGCCCGGCGTGACGGTGCTCGGCTGGCCAGGGCCTGTCAGGTGATGGGCATTCACGTGCGCACCTACTACCGCTGGGTCGCCGAGGGCGAGGTGGCGGCGGATCGACGCCCCGACGCCGACCGGCCGGCGCCAGCCAACAAGCTGTCTCCCGGGGAGCGAGAGGCGGTTGTGGCGCTGTGCAACGCCCCGGAATATCGAAGCCGCCCTCCGGCCTTCATCGTGGCCGATCAGGCGGACAGGGGGCGCTACCTGGCATCGGAGTCGACGATGTACCGAGTGCTTCATGAGTATGATCAGCAACACCCCCGGGGCCGTCAGCAGGCCCCGCAGCAAAAGCGGCAGCCGACGACACATCAGGCCGCAGCGCCCAATCAGCTTTGGTGCTGGGATATCAGTTGGTTACCTGGTCCTGCGCGCGGTACCTGGTGGTATTTGTACCTGATCATGGATGTCTTCAGCCGCAGGATCGTCGGGCACGAGGTCTACGAAAGCGAGACCGGCGGGTTGGCCGCCGAGCTGATCCAGAAGGCCTGCTGGCGAGAACACCTCACCGATCGTCACAAGCCCCTGATTCTGCACTCGGATAACGGCAGTCCGATGAAGGCAGCGACCTTCCTGGAGAAGCTCTACGACCTGGGCATCACCCCGTCGTATAGCCGGCCGAGGGTGAGTAACGACAACGCCTTCGCCGAATCGGCCTTCAAGACGCTGAAGTACCGGCCGGGCTTTCCCGCCGACGGCTTCGCCACTCTGGCCGAGGCTCAGGAGTGGGTTCAGCAATTTACCCGGTGGTACAACCACGAGCACCGGCACAGCGCGCTTCGCTACGTCACACCGAGCCAGCGCCATAACGGCGAGGCCAAAGGCATCCTGGCGCAGCGTCGTGAGGTCTTCGAGGCGGCGAAAAAGCGTCACCCGGAGCGCTGGTCGGGCGACATCCGCAAGCTCAGCCTGCCGGATGTGGTGCACCTCAATCCCGAGCGGAACCCGGTGCCACAAGCCGCAGGATTTTAAAGAGCCGAAGTCATTTAATGTGCCAACTATGTTGACAGGCTCCG
>NZ_KB907920.1 GCF_000382245.1 Kushneria aurantia DSM 21353 | reverse complement strand
AATGATCTTCAATTTTTTGTGCTCATTGGCCAGTATAAGGAGAGCCGAATTCGACTCCCCGGAAAAAATCGGGGTTTAGCAGGGGCGACTCATTACCCGCGAGTATCCGCACGCGCTGCCCCGCGTGCGCATCGATATGCCCTCGCGCGAGAAGCTGCACGATACTCCGGGGGCGAAGGCTCAGCCGGGAGTGGGAGCGGATACGGTCAACGGGCCGGCGTCGGAATAGCCGGCCACAAGAAAGCAGAAGGCGCTACCGCGCGGCGCGCGTTCGCCGGCGCTCAGGCCGCGCCGATGAGCTGGCGGTCGTACCAGTCGTTGAAATCGGCTTCCAGCATGGGGCGCGAAAAACCGTAGCCCTGGCCATAAACGCAGCCGTCCTTTTCCAGCATCTGCTGCTGCGCCGGGGTCTCGATGCCCTCGGCGACCACCCGCAGGCCGAGCCCACGGCCGAGTTCGAGCATGGTTTTCACGATGGTGTGGGCGCGCTGGTCCTGGTCGCAGCGCGATACGAAGCTGCGGTCGAGCTTGAGTTCGTCGAACGGCAGGCGATAGAGCTGCGTCATGGAAGCGTAGCCGGTACCGAAGTCGTCCAGCGACAGGCGAAAACCGCGCCGCCGCAGGCCGGCCAGCAGGTGGCGGGCGTAGCCGAGGCAGGCAATACCGGCGGACTCGGTCAACTCCAGGGTAATACCGCTGACGGTGCCCCAGTGGCGCTCGATAAGGGCATCGAAGTCGGCCAGCAGGCGCTCCGAGCGCAGCAGTTGCGCGGGAATGTTGATCGACATTTCGATCTGCCAGCCGCGCGCCTGCCAGCGCTGACGCTGGGCCAGTGCCAGCGCCAGTACGTACCAGCTGAGCCTGACGATACGCCCGCTCTGTTCCGCCAGCGGCAGGAAGCTGTCCGGGTAGAGCATACCGCGCTGCGGGTCCCGCCAGCGCAGCAGCACCTCGACGCCCAGGGTACGGTTGCTGCGCAGATCGAACTGGGGTTGATAGGCGAGACAGAAGTGGCCGCCGGCCATGGCGCTGTCCAGCGCTTCAACGGTCGGGGCACTGTCACTGCCACCGAGTTTGGCGAGCAGTTCACCCAGGTCGCGCTCCATCTGCGCACGGGGCAGGAAGCCGAGCATCCGCAGGCCGTGCTCGCGGCCGGCATCGAGCAGCGCTTCGGCACCGGGCTGGTCGCTGGCGCTGATCAGGATGATGGCGGCGTTGATGCGCAGGTCGTCGAGATACTCCATGACATCCAGCCCGGAAAACTCGCCGAGGTCGAAATCGAGCAGAATGACATCGCTTTTGAGCAGCTCGGGCTGTCGCGCCAGCGTCTGCAGCCCGCTCGCCGTTAGCGGCTCGAAGCCGTGACGAGTGAGCAGGGTCTCGCTTAGCGCGCGTAGCTCAAGGTCGTTCTCGACAATCAATCCCCTGGCCATTTTGCTCCCCCTTTTACGATGTTGCGATATAGGGCCGCACTATCTTTTTATCATTAAAAGTGGGTGCTGCGGGATGCGACGATTCGTAGCTTTTGCGGCTGGCGGCGGCGCTCAGCTCCCGACGCCGGCCATCAGCTCGGCCTGGATCACCTCGATCCAGTAGCCATCCGGGTCCTTGACGAAGATGACGTTTTTCATCTTTCCGGCGTCGGGGCGCTTGATGAATTCGACGTTCATGTCATCGAACCAGGTTTCGGCGCTTTCCAGATCGGGCACGTTGAAGCCGATGTGGCCGTAGCCCTTCGGGTCGGCGTTGCCATTATGGTAGCTCAGTTCGGGGTCGTCCTCGCTGCCCCAGTTGTGGGTCAGCTCCAGCAGGCCGCGCTGGCTGAAGGTCCACACGGTTCGCTCGTCCGGGTCTTCGGGAATGCTGTCCTCCGGCGAGAGCTGGGTAAGGAAGTAGAGGGTGAACTGCATTTCGGGGAAGTCGAGCTTGCGCAGCAGGCGCATGCCGAACACGTGGGTGTAGAAGTGCAGCGAGCGCTCGGGCGCCTTGATACGCACCATGGTGTGGTTGAGGGTGAAGCCCTCGGCGGCGGCGGGCATCTGCTCGGCAACGCCGGGGGCCTGCTCGGTGAAGGTGGTCATAAGATTCGCTCCACTTGCGATAATTAGTCGGTCCTGAAAAACCAAAAATCACCGTGAAATCATGATTATGCGCCTGGATGATGCTCCCTTTTCGGCGTAAAATCTGGTCTATCCT
>NZ_KB907919.1 GCF_000382245.1 Kushneria aurantia DSM 21353 | reverse complement strand
GCGAGGATAGACCAGATTTTACGCCGAAAAGGGAGCATCATCCAGGCGCATAATCATGATTTCACGGTGATTTTTGGTTTTTCAGGACCGACTACTTAGGGGTTGAGGTGTTTCCGCCGGCACAACGACCCAGCAGCGGCACGCTGAAGATTTGGAGCGGCTGGACTCTCCCAGGAGAGGTTCGCGCTATCTACGGAGCGAATGGCATCCCATTACCCTGAGAGCTGATGATGGAGAAGTGTATGCGCCAGGTGTCCAAGTCACAGTTTAAGGCCCGTGCGCTCGAACTCTTTCGCCAGGTCGAAGTGTCGGGAGAGCCGGTCATTGTCACGGACAAGGGGCGACCTGTGATCGAGGTACGGCGCTACCGAACCGATCATCGATCACCTCTCGAGCGTCTGCGCGGCAGTGTTCTGGAGCTAGTTGATCCGTTCGAGCCAGTAGACTGAAAAGATCTAGTATGGCCAAGATACAGCCTGCAAACGATTTCGTTGAGCAGCGGCCCACATGGGCTCAATCTGAGCCGCAAAGGCCAGCAGCCCTTCCAGGTGATGGCGCAATCCAGTCGTAGATGCAAACTTTCGGGCAGCAGCATGCTTCGTAGGCCCTACATCGTCGCGGAGCAAATAATGGATGTGCTGCCGAAATGAATTTTTGAACTGCCGTGTTAATCGTGGAACGGTTTCTTCCACACTTAGCCCCAACACGAGCTTACGGGCGCCAGGAGGAATAACAGTTGTCTTCGCAGTATTTGGGCTAAGAGACTGTCGATCAAGTTGCTGATAAACACGTTTGATCAACAAACCGGCTCTTTTTCGCCCGAAATCAACATCGTCTGAGGAAAATGTCATGTCATCAGCATAACGAGTGTATCGAACCAAATTCTCGTCTGCTAGAGCAGCCAGTCGTTCATCCAACGAACGACTGGCTAAGTTTGCCAACATGGGACTAGTTGGCGCACCTTGAGGCAGGTGCCCCTGCTCTGGATATTGGTACAGCGTGATGACGTGTTCAGGAAGAAAAAAACTATCGTGCCAGCGATCATTGTTGTTTGATGCATTAGATGCGACATATGTACAGAGTCTCGTCATCTCAAATGCGATAAGTGGTTCAAAACCCAGCTGAAGAAACACATGATAAACTGATACCTCTTTAATCGACTCGAAAAAATTCCGAACATCTAATTTAACTAGCCATTTTGAAGGGCAATGTGGAGCAACAGCATCAAACAATCTATCGCCGACAGAAAAGGCAACACTACATGGATGGGCAGACACGTGGGAAAGAATATTTCCGGCGATCCAACGTTGCACTTTCATTAGAGCGGGCGATGGAACGCATATTGTCCGGTAGTTTTTTTTAACGTCCGAAGAGGAGCGCTTTTTGATCTTAAATTCAGTATATGCATCGGTATTCCTGCCCACTGTATGCCGAAGGAAACCGTAGTCGACGCCGCTTAAAGCTGAAAGGTGCTTAAGCGTAAAAACCGGCTTTATATTTCTATGGCGCGACGTGATCCGCCTTCCCAGTGTGACCATATGCGCCACTAACTCGGGTGGCACTCCGGCAGCTAGGGCTTGATTACGAAAAATGTGAGGATTCCAACGTTCCATCTACCTTTGAGACCCGAAGGGTCAGTCACCTCCTGCAGTGAAGGCGAGACCTCGAGCAGCCCCGGAGGGTCACTGC
This sequence comes from Kushneria aurantia DSM 21353, assembly GCF_000382245.1. Classification (GTDB taxonomy): domain Bacteria; phylum Pseudomonadota; class Gammaproteobacteria; order Pseudomonadales; family Halomonadaceae; genus Kushneria; species Kushneria aurantia. The sequence goes on along the minus strand of NZ_KB907919.1, from coordinate 552 downwards.
AGGAGGCGCCTGTCCTCATGCGTCAGCTCCAACGCGAAGCAGCAGTAGTCTGCGCCCCGTCATGATGACGATACCGCCACCCGAACCGGCGCCTTGCGGCACCAGCATCACTAGAAAGTCACGTTGGAACCCTCAGCGTAGAAGGATAATACTTTTCGCTGAGGTTTTCAGTAGCCGGTGCGGGGCGCCGTTTCCTCTTCGCAGCACGCAAATAGGCTTGCCCCATCTCTGTCAAGCGATAATCCTGATCCACCCAGTCGTGTTTTTGGGCTTTTAGGAGCACAGACTCCACCTCCAACAAGGTCAAGCCGGTTCTACGTGCTACAACCTCAGCATTTCGAGGACGATGAGACAAGGCTGCAAGCACCAGATAACTCTCAAGCATCCCACTGGGTGCTCTGCTCCAGTCCTGACCATCCGACAGACGCCGATGGCGCATTTTCTCCAGGAGCTTCTGTACTTCGTCGGTCCTGAAAAACCAAAAATCACCGTGAAATCATGATTATGCGCCTGGATGATGCTCCCTTTTCGGCGTAAAATCTGGTCTATCCT
>NZ_KB907918.1 GCF_000382245.1 Kushneria aurantia DSM 21353 | reverse complement strand
GGCGACCAGGCGCGCCGGGAAGACTATCAGTTCCACCGCGCGATCATTGAAGCTGCCCATAATCCTTTCTTTCTCTCCTGTTACGAACCGCTCAGCCAGGAAGCGATCCCGCGTGCGCGTTTGATCGCGACCGAACTGGATACTGCTTCCACGCAGCGCTACCTGGAGATGGTGGCACAGGAGCATGGCGCGATTCTCAATGCCATCCTGGCGCACGACAGCGAGGGGGCACGGGAAGCGGTGGTTTGCCACTTCAGTCGGGCACGTGAGACCTACGCTGCCTATAGATCATGAGTTCAAGCCTACCAAGGACTCCGGGATAGTACGTGGCTCCGGGTCAGCCTTCTCGGCAACGCGAGAGCTGAGCAGGTACTTTCAGCAGGAGGTCTCATTTGACATGCAAATTTGTAGATTGTATAAAATCTACAAACTGATTGTGCCGATTCCTTGAACAATCGAAGAAAGGAAAGCCTTATGAGAATGATGCGTGTCATCGATTCCCATACAGGGGGAGAGCCTACCCGTCTGGTCATGGAAGGCTTCCCGGAACTTACGGGCCGTACCATCGTTGAAATGAGAGATGAGCTGTGTGAACAGCATGACCACTGGCGACGTGCCTGTCTGCTGGAGCCACGAGGCCACGATGTCCTGGTGGGAGCGCTGTACTGTGAGCCTGAATCGGAGGGGGCAATCTGCGGCGTTATCTTCTTCAATAACAGTGGTTATCTCGGTATGTGCGGCCATGGCGTTATTGGATTGGTAACCTCTTTATATCATCTGGGTTATATCGTGCCCGGCGTGCACAAGATTGATACACCAGTAGGGCTGGTCGAAGCCCGACTCCATGAGGACAGCGCTGTAACAGTCCGCAATGTGCCTGCCTGGCGTTATCGCAAGGACGTTGGTATTGCAGTGCCCGGTAATGGCTACCTGCACGGTGATATTGCCTGGGGAGGTAACTGGTTTTTTCTGGTAAGCGATCACGGCCAGCGTCTGACGCTTGATAATGTTGATGTCCTGACCGACTTTACATGTGCCATTCGACAGGAGCTTGAAGCAAATGGCATTACCGGTGAGAGTGGTGCTCTGATTGATCATGTTGAGCTTTTTGGCGATGATGAAGAGACTGATAGTCGTAACTTTGTACTATGCCCGGGCAAAGCTTATGACCGTTCTCCCTGTGGAATCGGTACCAGTGCAAAGATTGCTTGTCTTGCTGCCGACGGCAGGTTGGATGCAGGTGAGTTCTGGACACAATCCAGCACTACAGGCAGTCGTTTTGAGGCGTACTATCAAAATAAAGGGGATTGTATTGTCCCGTGGATCAAGGGGCGTGCCTGGCTTTCTGCTGAAAACACGTTGCTATTCGATGAGGACGATCCCTTTATCTGGGGAATCTCGACGTAATTTCACAATAAACCATTTCATTCGGAACGGCTTTAAAAGGAAGAATGAATTTTATCCACTGTTTGGGGAAGGGCTACAATGAATGACAATATATTTACCGGTTGTATACCTGCTCTTATGACGCCTTGTACGGCCGAGCGTAGGCCGGACTTTGAAGCGTTGGTCAAGAAAGGTCGCGAGCTGATTGAGGAAGGCATGAGTGCCGTAGTTTATTGCGGCTCGATGGGCGACTGGCCATTGCTGGCTGAAAGCGAACGTCAGGAGGGTGTGAGGCGACTGGTTAATGCCGGTATTCCCACGATAGTTGGCACCGGCGCAGTCAATTCACGCGAAGCTATTTCTCACGCTGAACATGCGAGCAAAGTTGGTGCAAGCGGCTTAATGGTTATCCCCCGCGTACTGTCACGCGGTAATTCAGCCGTTGCTCAGAAAGCCCACTTTTCGGCAGTTCTTGAGGCGGCTCCGAATCTGCCGACGGTAATTTACAATAGCCCTTATTACGGTTTTTCTACTCGGGCCGACCTTTTCTTCGAACTGCGCCGTCAGCATCCTAATCTTATAGGCTTTAAAGAGTTCGGGGGTGCTGCCGATCTTCGTTACGCTGCCGAGCACATCACTTCAGGTGATGATGAGATTACGTTGATGGTGGGCGTCGATACGCAGGTCTTTAATGGTTTTGTAAATTGCAATGCTACGGGGGCTATCACGGGTATCGGCAATGTTTTGCCCCGAGAGGTCCTGAGACTGGTTTCGTTCAGCAAGCAGGCGGCCAGAGGCAATTGTCAAGCGCGACGATTTGCGCAGGAGCTTGAGTCCGCTCTTGCGGTTCTTTCCTCTTTTGATGAAGGAGCCGATTTGGTTCTTTATTATAAATATTTGATGATGCTTAATGGGGAAGCAGAGTATCGACTTCACTTCAATGAGACGGATGTCTTGACCCCTTCTCAGCAGCATTACGCGGAAACACAGTACGCGTTGTTTCGTGAATGGTATGCCCAGTGGCCGGGCAATAATTCCAACTCATGAAGTCAGGAACAATTCATGAAGCCAGGAAAATGTACCGATTATTTTCGGATCAGAAGTTCGGGGGACACCCCGAATAACATGACATCGACCGGGAGTCAGATATGCAACTGACAGGCGAACTTCTTATCGGCCAGCACGCCATCAAGGGCGCCAGCGAACCGCTGCACGCCCTCAATCCGGCGACCGGCGAGACGTTGGAGCCGGCCTATGGCGGCGGCACCGCCAACGAGGTCGAGCAGGCCTGCGCGCTGGCGTGGGCAGCATTCGACAGCTATCGCGAAACCGGGCTCGAGGAGCGGGCGCACTTTCTCGAAACCATTGCCGATGAGATCGAGGCGCTGGGCGATGCCCTGATCGAGCGTGCCGTGGCCGAGAGCGGCCTGGCCCAGGGGCGCCTTCAGGGCGAGCGCGGGCGGACCTGCAATCAGCTGCGGCTGTTCGCCCGGGTCGTGCGTGACGGCGAGTGGCTCGATGTGCGCGTCGATCCGGCCATGCCCGATCGCCAGCCGATGCCGCGCACCGACCTGCGCCAGCGGCATAT
>NZ_KB907917.1 GCF_000382245.1 Kushneria aurantia DSM 21353 | reverse complement strand
GCGAGGATAGACCAGATTTTACGCCGAAAAGGGAGCATCATCCAGGCGCATAATCATGATTTCACGGTGATTTTTGGTTTTTCAGGACCGACTATTTATAGGGCACGATCGTCGCGGCGACCATAATCCCTCCTAACTTGGTTTCAATGGGTATGACGAAGATACTGTGTTGGTCGGCCGCAACAACATGGTTGCGTTTGCAAACGCTATCCGAAAACTGCTTCATGGGATGTGAATCATAGAAGTTAATGATGGGACCATAGCCTCTACCGCTATTGAGTTGCATCTCTGAAAACAGTAGATCTCCGGGCTTGGTAAGTCCTGCCAGAATGCCGGCCATCTTATCTGGTGTCTCATTTCCTTCCTGAAACCCGAGCATCGTGATGACTGTCAACCCTTCGTAAGCCTCTAAGTCATCGGCAGTAAGGGTATTGTAGTCTCCGATTATGTAGCGGAACCGATCTGACCCTATAATCGGCTCCAAGACTTGACGCATTCGCATTTCGGATCTTGGATTAATATCAATTCCGACATAGCTGTCGAGGTTTATTCCCCTTTTCTCCAAGTGCTCTAAAATCAACGTAGTCTTGTGAGGCTCTGGACCGATTTCGACGTAGCGAATCGGTTTGCCGTGAGCGTGCGCGGCAATAAAATCAGCTGTGTGGCAAAGACAGTCACGTATAGAAGTGCTCTCCTTGCCAGCGCATAAAGATTCGTTGTTGACCGCCGCCTCATTCAGTTCAGCCATATAACTAAAGATATTCTCAAGTTCGGCATCATTTTGCTCATCCTGTTTTTCGATGATGGCATATTTATCGGTATTGGATACAGTATCGATATCACCGATTGAAAGCGGGGCGAGCGTTCCCAATGAAGTCTTTACTATGTCTTCTAAATGCTCATGGTCCATCAGGGCCTCCATTTTGGAATTGGCATCAGACATTTGCCGTATATCCCCGCTCGGAAGACAAACCATGACGGCGAGCGTACCGAGTGCAGTCATATCGAAAACCCACCCGAGGCCCAAGTGATCGGCTGCCATTCCGGCAATGGCCGGGCTGATGAGCTGGCCTGCGGATATCAGAAAAAAAGTGGCGCCAAAGCCGGCAGATGGCCGTTCCTGGAACACATGAACGCTCCATATCCCGAACAGGCCGGTAATCAAGATAAACGTGCTGCCAAAGAGCAGAGCCGAGAGCAGCAATGCCGACCACTGTCCGGCGGCAAACCCCAATAAAGCACACGCGGCGGCATTGGCGAACAGTGCAACACGGAAGGTATTTTTCAGGCCAAACCAGGCGACCCCGTCGCCAGCGCTGCCGCCGGCCACACCAGCCAGGCCGACTAATATCCAGAATAACTGCGCGCTGCCGCCTGGTAAGTCGCCGTAGCCGGCAATGTGATCGACTGCAAACGTCCAATACACGGCTGACGTAACGCCAAACAGCAACGCACCACTAAACAGCGGCACGGAGCGGGGTTGCAAAAGCCAGCGCCAGCTCAACGGCTGAATGGCTTGCTGTGCACCGCGCGGCGGCGCTGTAGGCATGATGCGGCTATTCCATACGGTTGCGATGACCGCGATGCACGCAAAGGCAAGCCAGGCAATTTGCCATTGCTGACCGGCCCAGAGCGCCAAGGGCGCCGAGATCATGATTCCGTAGCTGGTGCCGGAATTGATCAGCGCATAGGTCCGACCTTGGCGTTCAGGCGATCGGAGCTGTACTACCGCGTCCGATAAAGGTGGATACGCCAAGCCGGGGCTGGTGCCTGCCAGTACAATCCCAACCGCCAGCCAGGGCAGCGACGGAGCGAGACCGATCAGCGCCATGCCGGCGGCTGCCGCGAGCCCGCCGGCGATAATTGGCCCTCGGGGGCCTAAAGAGCCGGAGAGTGTTGAGCCCAAAAGCGTGGCGGCCAGGTAGCCGGCATAAGAGGCGCTACCCAGCAACCCAATAGCGGCCGTTGAGAGATGAAACTCGGCTTGGATCGCCGGCACAAACAGCCCGTAGGTATAACGGGCCAGGCCATAGGTTGACGCCACGATGAGAAGCCCCGCTCCCACGACATGAAAAGTCGAGGTGGGGTCGGTGAAACCTTTGATGGACTGCCGGGCGCGGCTCATATCAACGCCCGCAGCTTGTCGCGTGGGTCGTCTTCCGCAGCCAGTCGCTGCTCTACCGATTGAAACCAGCGCTTGTGACGGCGCTGTACAAAGGCCTCGGCCAACGCGGTCTTGGACGGGAAGTGATGGTAGAAGCTGGCTTTGGCGACACCGGCCTCGCGGATGATCTGATTGACCCCGGTCGCTCGGTAGCCTTGCATGATGAACAGTAGCTCAGCGGCATCCAGGATGCCGTCGCGAACCTCATTTGTTTGTCGTGGCGTAACCATAGGTTTATTATAGGTAGACCGGTTTGTCTGTCAAGAATCATGCCTTCTATCGCACGCTACACGACGCCCTTGTCGGAGGATGAGCGCAACGCCAAGGTTTATGTTGGCGAAATCCTTGTGTTTCGTGGTTTTGCTCCGGTTGCACGATTCATAGAGGCCCTGCGATCACGGAGCTACGACTACCTGGGTGACAATCCGACACTTATCCATGACCGCCGCACCGAAGATGAGATAGCGCGCGCAAGTGCGGCGTTTCGCCGAGCCGTTAGAAGCGATTCTGCGATTGCGGCTTACTTCAACGCGGCTCTGGCAGCCGTCGGTGTGCGTCTCGACGACACCTACGGCGATGGCGTGGTGGTTCGCGTGCAAACCGCTGGATTGAGTCGTAACGCCACCCTGGGGCCGTTGGCGGCCCATCGGGACACATGGGGAACCAATATCGCCGCGCAAACCAATTGGTGGGCGCCGCTGTTTCCCGCCACGCCGGAACGTACCCTGGCGCTGTTCCCGGCTTATTTTGACTATGCGGTCGCCAACAGCAGCGCCGATTGGGATTTCGAGGAATTACTGCGCCGGCTCAAAGCGGGTCGAACGGCTGAGAAATACCCGTTGCTTCCGACCGCCAGCGACGCGCCGCCACGGGCTGAAGCATTGCCAATCAGCCTCGTACCCGGTGATCTGATGTGCTTTTCGAGTGCCCATTTACACGCCAGTGTGCCCAACACAACCGACCGAACCCGACTATCGGTTGAAAGCCGGACTGTCAATGGGACTGATGTTGCGGCTAAGCGAGGCGCTCCGGATGTGGATGGCAGTGCGCGTTACACCACCTATCAACTTTTTCGCCACTTAGATGGTGTCGTCACGAAATTCTAAGCCACAAAACAAGGCAACGAATCTGGGCGGCGGCGAGAAATGACACCAGATTTTTCGCATAGCGTGTCG
>NZ_KB907916.1 GCF_000382245.1 Kushneria aurantia DSM 21353 | reverse complement strand
TCAATGATCTTCAATTTTTTGTGCTCATTGGCCAGTATAAGGAGAGCCGAATTCGACTCCCCGGAAAAAATCGGGGTTTAGCAGGGGCGACTAAGTACTCCCCCTGCTTATCGCGGATCTCACGCCACCCGAGCTCGTCGATGTCGAACCGCTCGACGTAGTGTTCGCCTTGTTGTGCAGACACCAGAATCACTTGGTCCTGGTCGTAGAACGCCATGGCAGTAGGCTTTTCGTCTGAGCTGACGACAGGCCCAAGCTGGTCGCGAGATAGGCCCTGGTCATCGATATAGGCGTTGATCATTCTCTGCAGCCGGTTGCGGTTCCTGCGAATAAGCCCTCGCAGCGGCAATAGCGCAATGAATCCGAGCACTGGCGCTCCGATGAGCAATATGAGCACTGGAGCTGACAGCGGAGTGAAGATCGCGAATATCGCGGCCAGCAAAAACCAGGCACCGCAGACCAGCGCAGCAACAACGAATAACAACTTAGCAATCAGATACATAACCCTATCTCCTTAACCCTTGTGGATGCTTCCTTTCCCACCTCCACCTGGAGGGTTCGTCGGGTCGGGACTAGGCCCACGGCCATGTCGTCCATCCCGAGCAACGGCTGCCAGTGCCCGCATGGCGTTTTGTTGTTCCTGTTCACTTCCCTGGCCAGTGGCCAGCTGCGAACCGCCGATCCACTCCATGACCTTATCGGGAATCTGAAAAATCAGATTGAATGACGTGTGAATCAACGTCAGGCAAACCGATATGTAAAGCCCGATAAACCCGATGATGCTGACAACACCGGTCATAGAGTCCGCTTGAACGTTGGATAGTGCTGGACCGAACATCTCGTTGAGCAAGGTTCCCCCTGCTACAAGGATACCCCCAGCCAAGAGGAACGCGGCCACCATCAACACAGGACGCAGCATCGCGTTCAGCATGAAGATGTAACCATGCACAGTACGCCCGTCATTTTCTTCGCCAGACAAGTGCGCAAAGGCCCACAGAGGCGCGGCCACGACACCAATGGCCACAAACACCAGCCAATTGATGATCGCCGCGAACCAGATGACGAACGGGACAAATGGAACGTAGATCGACAGCGTGATGCCGAATCCAAACAACATGATGATGCCGAGAATGATCAGCGGGGACAGCGCGTCTGTAGCGGCTTTTGCGAACTTGATGGCAAATCGCGTAGCCCCACCGGTCGCGATTGATGTGAGGCGTCCCCACACGGAATCTGACCACCCTTCTGCGCCTCCGGCTGTGGCTTTCAGACCGATATAGCCGACTACAGCTCCCTCAGTACCGACTAAGATGTTGTCGCCAAGGCTCTTCATCGCGATAATCGGATTGACAGTACCGTTCACTCCTTCCGCTTGGCCAATGCCAGCATTTGTTAGCCACTGTCCTGGGGAGCTCAGGAATGAGAAGACCTCGGACAGGATCTTGCTCGAATCGTCGGTTGATGAGTTAGCTGCATCTCCCTCACTGATTTCGCTTGTGTTTCCCGTGCGCCGCGCAACTTGGTCACGCTGGGTTTCGGTATATCTGATCAAGCGAGAATGATAACTCCCGATAGCTCCAGTCTGTCGTATATCCTGGCCTACTGCCTGGGCTCGATCCATAAAACTGCTAGCAGCAATTGAATTTGCCTGGGCCATGGCGTTGTACCAACTGCCCAGCTCCCACCACCCACGTTCTGAGATAGCGTTAACGACTTCCTCTCGTATCTCGCTTGCTTTATTGGAAGCGAGTGGACTCATACTGCCTAAACCTTGGTCGTAACGGCGTGCAGCCGTAGCAATGATGCGAGCTGCACTGGGCACGGACACGCTACTATCATTCGAGCTGGCAAATACCGCATTTGCATAGGCATCGGCCTGAGGCGCTAAATACTGCTGCATCTGTAGCAGAGCATTCATCTGTGCTTCCAGCACAGGTTGCTGATCGAGGTCGACCCCGAGATACGATGTCGAGTTATGCTCTTCTGGATAGGTAGCCCCACCACACACCATATTGCGAGAGCCATCGGCGAGGATAAATCCATTGTCGAGGGTATGCGTCTGTATCAGTGCTTCGTTACCGATATTCGCGCCGACGGCATTGCCTTCCGCTATGCCTCTGTTGACCCCTGCTGCACAGAGGTTGGCATGAAACAGAGACTCAGCGAGCGACCTGGTTTCGGGGCGAGCTGGCTCCAGGGCCATTGAGCCACCATCGTAGAAGTTGTCCAACGCAGCGTCAGTGGCGAGATTGGCGGTTCCAACCCCCAGTAGCGAGGCTGACCACAGCATGACTAGCTGAGCCATCGACCAACCGGATGCAGTAGGTACGAGAGCGATGAATCCCCAGACGTAGCGCAGCACAGCAAACGAATTGCTATCACCGCGTTTGAAGAGCTCCCCGTCATTCCCCCATTTGAAGATCTTCCTCAATATCACAAACCCCAGCAGGAAGCCGCCGACAATCAGGCCGATCCCATTGAGGATGGTGAATACGCTCGCAACCATCGTAGTCGACTCACCGCCATCGACTGCGAGAGGGTTTCGAATGATGTCACCAAAGACGATTTCCAGAGCATCCCGAGAGCGATCCCCTTCGCGCTCCGCTGCCTGCTGGATCTCATTCATCTGCACGGGCCCCTGAGCCTGAGCCAACGCAGTGCTCGAGCTCAGGATAGCCAGTGCAGCGGCCATCACGACCAGGGCAACCAGGAACAGCGGGTGGCGGCTTCGGCTAGCTACCATGGCGGCCACCTCCCAGCTCGGGGTTGAAGATCTGCCAGACCGGCTCCTCCCGCCAAAAATACTGGAATCCGCCCTTTTCCTCGCGGCTTAGGCGGTGATTGCGCAGCTGCCACAGACGAAATTGGGCGTCTGTGGCAAACGTGCAGCCTAATATCAACGCACCGAGCATCCCGAGCAGGCCCGAGAATGCCTGGAACATGAGGACGCACACCGCGCCGTAGACGACAAAGGCCGTCATGCATCCTAGTGCAGTTCGTTTTTTCAACAGGAAACGTCGTAGGTTCCACTGCAGTAACTCTGTCCCATCAGGGCCGCCAAAGATGTCAAAGAACTGATCATTCCGTCCTGGCTTGGCAGCTTTTTGCCAGTTTTCGCGGATCGTGTTGCTCGCGTCTCCGAAATGACCGGCCTTCATACTGCTAACAAATTGATCTTTCGTTAATTTTCCGGATTGACCGACAGCCCGAAACGGAGCCAAAACAACTTTCCCTGTTCCTTTCGCAACCTTCCGGCCCACTCCACTGCGCTGATTGTTTCGCTCGTCGCTCATGACGCCTCCGCTCGCTATGGTTTTTTAGTCAAGTCTATTCTTTAGAAAAAGAAACGATCATGCAATTTTCAATGCAAATAATGCCAATATGGCAACATTTAAAAGCACGATCGATGCAAAGACTCTTTATTTCTGATCAAATTTAATGGCGGATATGTACAGATATGGCGCTGTTTATGCGGGATCTCGCCGAGCTCAACTCGGCAGCCCTCGATTCTGGGTGGGCCTCGAGGGCCTCTCGCAGCCCCTGGAGGACATGCGGGGCCGGTTTGCCGTAGAGCCAGCCCCTGGCCTCCTCAGCTGCCAGGAGAGCTGGCAGAGCCGCCAGTTCCTGGAGGGTTGGCACGACGTTGCCGCGCTTGGCCACGTCGCCGCGATACAATGGACGCGAGAGCCAATGATCGGCCCATGGGTTGACCTGGAGTAGGTGGAGTTCGTCGTTGAACATGCTGCCGCCCTCAGTAGACACGGGATAGCAAAACGGTTACTAGTAACCGCACCCCAATAGTTACTAGTAACGGGACGGGAGTCAAGTTTTTGAGCGAAAATCGAGGCCGCCGGGGCGGTAAGAGCAACGCAGAGCGCAAGCGTGAGCACGACGCACGACAGCGGGCGATGGGGCGTCGGCAACGCAACTACTGGCTGACCGAAGATGAGGCCCAGGCGGTGGTCAAGTTCATCGATCAGCTACGGCAGGG
>NZ_KB907915.1 GCF_000382245.1 Kushneria aurantia DSM 21353 | reverse complement strand
CAGCCCGGGGCCACACCGTTGACCGTGATCCGTCTTTTGGCCAGTTCCAGCGCCAGCGACTTGAGCGCCGCGATCACGCCGCCCTTGGCGGCAGCTCGTGCACCTGGCGGGGGTAGAAGCCGCGTTCCAGCGCCACCAACTTTATCGCCGTGCGCCTGCCCGACGCTGAGCTGGCCGCCAGGGCGCGTGGCGACTTGCTGGCCGCCGGCAGTCTGATTCACCGCCCGCCCCATCCGGCGCTCAGCCATGTGCTGCGCATCAGCGCCGTCGAGGACGCCCTGGCACTCGGCCGCCTGGCCACACTGGAGGACGTGCTGGCCAATGGCTGAGGTACCTTGGTCGCATCTCAGGACCAGAAGCAGGTGGCCGACCGCTCAGGCAGAGGGGCCGCTTGACTATCGCCCAGTAAATTTGACGTTAGTTCTCTGGGAGTGCCATCGATGCCAATGTTAGCCGTGGCGCAAGACCCGCACATTAGGTTCAAGGAAGCGACATATAAGATAGCAGTGTTCGGCATAGCCAATTTCCTGCTCTATCGATCTCATCTTCAGAAGCCCCCGCATAACCGAGCACTAATCCGGGATGACTGAAAGACTCTAGATAGTAAGAAGATAAGGGTGACAAGGTGATACCAGCATCGGCAGCACGCCGGACGATGGCTTGCTCAACTGTGTCGCTGTCCAACCAAACAACCAGGTGCATTCCCGATTGCCCGCGGGATAACTGGAGTCCTTGAGCCACTGCCGGGGCCAAAGCATCCCTGAGACGGACCTGACGTTGTCTATAGCAATCTCGCATGCGGCGGATATGGCGCGAGAAATGGCCTTCCGAGATGAAATCGGCTAAAGCTGCCTGCACAGGGTACTGGGCTTCGCGATGAAGTCGTGCATTAGCACGCCGAAAAGGTTCGACGAGCGTTTCAGGAAGGACGAGGTAACCCAGCCGCAGACCTGGATACATTACCTTGCTGAAGGTACCGACGTAGATGACGGGGGCGTTATCAACCAGTCCTTGCAAAGCGGCTATAGGCAGTTGCTCATAGCGGAACTCGCTGTCGTAGTCATCTTCGATAACCCAAGCGCCATGATGCCTGGCAGTCTCCAGCAGACAAAGGCGTCTGGACAAACTCATTGTTACTCCGCTTGGGTATTGATGGGAGGGCGTTACATAAATGAGTCGTGGGGAGCGGCCATCCGGCGAGATTCCCGTCGCGTCCATTCCGTCACCATCCACGTTGACAGGAAGGACATCGAACCCTGAAGCGGTAAAACAGGCTTGTGCCCCACCATAGCCTGGCTCTTCCATGCAGACTCGGTCACCAGGGTCGCCTAGCAAGTGGGCGATCAACTCAAAACCTTGCTGAGCGCCCTGGACGATAAGTATCTGCTCAGGGTGACAACGAACGGACCGAGACAGTCGCAGGTAGTCACACAGGGTTTCGCGCAGAGCAGGCACGCCGCCCTGGGCTTGATAATCCAACCAATCAGTCGAAGCGGCCCGTTGATGACGCCGCAGCAGGCGTTGCCAAGTTTCCCGGGGGAACCTATCAAGAGCTGGGATGCCTGGTTCAAAGGCTCTAGAGGGCTCTTTTCCCGACTCACAGAGATCAAGTAAGCGCTGTCCCCGTAAGGAAATGCCAGCTTCAGAGGATATCAAAGCTGAGTGATACAGCCTTGCCCTCTCACTGGTTCGATTCTGTGCAATAGGAGTGAATGGCAGCTCTGCGACGTAGGTGCCGGCGCCTTGATAAGTCTCCAGGAATCCTTCCGCGACAAGTTGGTCAATTGCTGTAAGAACCGTATTTCGACCCAGTTTCAGCTCACGGGCCAAGTGTCTTGATGCAGGTATCCTCTCACCACTAGCGAGCTGACCTACCTGGATCATCTCCCGAAGTGCGCAATATAGCTGCTTGTGCAGCGGTGCTTTTGAAGGTTCTGCGAGCTGGATCCCTAGAGCATCAATGACAGGCAAGATAGCACCCTCGGATTTTGGTTCCATAAAAATCATGTAGATTGGATCTGGTGACAGCGTAATCGTTATAGCAGAGTTGGGGTACCTCATCATCAACTGAGTTTTGGTAATGCCAGTTCGTAAAGCAAACTTGAAAGATTTATCTCTACTGGCGGTATTGCTCGATGAATACCGCTGTTTCTACGGCCAGCCTTGCAATCTAAAGAAGGCCCGGGAATTTCTGCAGCTTCGTCTAGAGCTACGCGACTCATACGTGCTTGTTTACGATTTCGAAGACGGGGCTGACCTTGATGGTTTCGTGCAACTTTACCCGATTTACACCACGGTGCGCCTGGACAAGTGCTGGATCCTCAATGACCTATTCGTTACACCTTCAACGCGACGGCATGGGATTGGCCGGGAGCTGATGGGGGCAGCAGCAAAATTGGCTAGGGAGCATAGTGTCTCGCAATTGAAGCTATCAACCCAGGTCGATAATGCCGCGGCCAAGACACTGTATGAATCCCTTGGATGGCAGTGGCTGAGTGACTTTGATCAATACACGCTAAGCTTGCAGATGTAAAGAGCTGGCTCAAAAAGGGAACCTTTAGCGAAGAGATAATATAAACCACACCTACCTATGCATAGCAAAGTAGTCTTCAAAGAGAGCATAGGACACTTAAATTTCCTGGATTCATAGGAATGCGCATAAGCCAGGAAAATTCACAGGTTTTCGTGGCAGACATTAGTGGGGAGCTCGTTGGTTTCATACAGCTATACCCCACTTTTTCCACTGTCGATCTTAGTCGAATTTGGATTCTCAATGACTGGTACGTCCTGAAGCGTTTCAGGTCGCAAAACGTAGGCTATGAACTTTTGCGAGCTGCGAAGGAGTTTTCTGAAAGATCCGGTGCTTCTCAACTGAGAATAGAAACTGGCTTAGATAACATCAAGGCTCAGAGATTATATGGCAAGTTTGGCTTCATAGAGAGTAACGGCTGCAAATACTACCACTTCCCACTTAATGACTAGATTTTCCATCATTCGAGAATGACCATTCTTTGTCTCATCAATAAAACTCAACCACCCTGGAGATTGATAACAATGACTTATGCTGCATTTGTTTATCTTATGGCTGTTATCAGCCCTGGTCCAAATTTTATACTAGTTAGCAGGTACTCATCACTGGGCGCTTTACGTTCCGGGTTTGCCGTGACCTTGGGAATTTGCACTGTGAGCGGTTTTTTTCTGTTATTTCATTACTGGGTCTAGCGAGCATTCTGAAGGCGTTCCCATCTTTTACAGAAATATCTGTCATTCTAGGGTCCGCATATCTAACATATATTGCGTACACTATTTTTTCCAGCACTGTGGGTATAAAAAAAACAGGAGTGAAGGGTGGTGATATCTCGGAAGGAATGTCTTTTGGGTTTACGGAATCATATCGTGTGGGCGCTTTGATCAACCTTTTCAATATAAAAACTATTGCATTCATGATAAGCATATTCTCGGGGTTTCTCGCCACTCCAAGATCTTTATATGAGCAATCTTTAATAGTTATTGTTTGCAGCACTTTAGAGTTTCTTTGGTACTTTCTGGTAGCATTTGTATTTGGTAAGACTTCCGTTAGGAATATTTTCCTCCGTCACCGTATCGCTATTGATAGAAGCCTGGCAATGTTCTTGGTTCTATTTGCAATGCAGAACATCTATCAGATCATGTAGGGTATCCGACTATTGTGAATAACAAAATATCCGTGATGCCGGAGGGGGCTGCCTGGGTCTCGGCATGGATCTTCGGTGTCGTCGTCGTTTGTTGATGCAGCTTGATGTCCATGAACCTAAATTGCTGAAGAAGCCCTCTGGTGGCTAGCAGAGGATAACTTCTATAGGCGATTTGATCATCGGGGACTCGACACGCCGTATCTCTCGGCTGATGGTTGACGGGGGTCGCTCGAGCAGAGCCGCCGCCCTCACGAGGCTCGGGTCCTCGAATCTGACCTGGATCGTGGCACGTTCTTCGGCACAAGGTTTAGAACAGGACATGGGTACAACACCTTATCGAGTGGATGGGGTGTTGCAATCAGAATCTGCGGCCAAGGCTTTTCTTCTTGATCGATGGGCGCAAGCAGGCCTTCAATAAAGCCCGCCGTTGACTGCAATCACCTGGCGGGTTACGTAGGCGCTATCCGGCGAGCAGAGGAAACTGACCACCCCGGCGACCTCCTCGGCGCTGCCCATGCGCTGCATCGGTACCACCTTTTTGATCTCGACGTCGCTGC
>NZ_KB907914.1 GCF_000382245.1 Kushneria aurantia DSM 21353 | reverse complement strand
TCATCTTCAAAATCTGACGAGCCCCTTCTTCACCAATCCGCTGTCTGAAGCGCAGCATGGTCGTCTCATCCATGGGCAAACGATGACGGAAGAGGGTTTCACCGCAGAAAAACTGCCAATACGGGTTTTCAACCCAGCGATCCAGCACCTCGCGATCTGACAGCCCGTAGAGATGTTTCAACATCTGGAGACCGACCTGCAACCGGATGGGCAATCCGGGTCTTCCGTTATTGCTGGCGTAGCCTGATGCAAAAGTGTTTTCGCAACCGGACCAGTTGATTCTCTGGCTCATCTGCACCAACTCGTGGCGCATGTTGATGACGTCATCAAGGTAGATGTTGAGCAGGTCGCGCTGTGGATTCTGGCGCTGATCGCTGAGAGTTATGTCGATTTCTCACGATTTTGGCGGGGATAGAGCAGATTTTACGCCGAAACGGGAGCGCCTACCAGGTGCATGGCCATGATTTCACGGTGATTTTTGGTTTTCCAGGACCGACTACTTATGGATAAAACTGAATCATGCTTGCTATATCTGCGCAACTAAAACAATCGCCCAAGAATACTAAATGTAAATCTCTTGGGCGATTCTATCATCTCTAGTTAGAAGCCCACTATTTGACTCGGTAGCCATGTCGCCACACTCGGGAACATAGCTACGATAGCTAGAGTTATCAACTGTGCGATGATAAACGGCACTACCCCCTTACACATCTGTCCGTAGGTAATGTCTTTAGGCGCAATCGACTTAAGATAGAAAATAGAGGAAGCCATGGGAGGTGTCAAATAGCTGGTCTGTATCGTAACCAATACCAAAGTCGCGAACCAAATAGGATCAATGCCAAGCGACTTTATAATCGGTGTAAATATTGGCACACAGATAAGCACTATTGATGTCCAGTCCAAGACGAAACCCAACAGGAAAGTGACCAATAAAAAGAAGATAATCACTTCTGTGCTTCCTCCGCCAAGCGCCTCTGCAATATTTTCTACTAGGGCTCCCCCACCATTCACAGCAAAAATACCTGTAAACATGGTACCCCCAGCAACTATCAAAAGGATCATTGCTGTGATGCGAACCGTCATCTTGAGTGATTCGCCTAGAGAGGAAATTGTCATCCCTTTGTTGGAAACCGCCAGAATGGTAGCGCCACCCACACCCACTGCAGCTGCTTCAGTTGGAGAGGCTATGCCACCCAAGAGCGAGCCGAGCACCGCGAACATTAGCAGAAGCGGTGGCAGCAAAGATTTGAGTGTAATCGTGATTTTTTGGCTCAGGGGTATAGTTGGTAAGCTTTTATCGTTAACCGCGGGGCCATCAGAGGGACGTAAAATACACCGAATTAAAATGTACAATACAAACAACGATACCATGATACCGCTTGGGATCATGATCGCAGCAAAGAGTGCACCAATCGATATCTGGGCCAAAGCCGCATAAACTACAACAATAACGGTAGGGGGAATAATGGTACCCAGCGAACCACCTGCACAAATTGTCCCTGTAATCACCGAATTATTGTATTTATATTTTTGCATCGCAGGTATAGCCATTAGGCCGATCATAATCTCGACCGCCCCAACTACACCTGACGCAGCGGCAAAGATAGCTGCCATGAGTATAGTCGTAACGGCCAGACCACCCGGAAGTCTTCCAATCCAAATTTGGATAGCCTCAAATAAATTCTTTGCAATACCAGACTTTTCCAGTATAGCCCCCATCAGGACAAAAAGCGGTATCGAGGACAATATATAATTTGTAGACGCACTATACATGCTTCCATAGAGTTGCTGAAAAATCATTGGGCCAAATGAAAACCAGCCTGCCGCTACAGAAACGAGTATTAAAGAAAATGCTATAGGTATACCCAAAAATATTAGCAAAAAAAGTGCTGGGAACATTAACGCTACAATCATTGACTCCATCATTAATTCCTCTTCAGCGCTTTTTCTAAAAAATACCTAATCCCCTCAGCCAATAGTTGCAGGGAAAATATACTTAAACCGATTGCTAAAATAAGATAAAAAGGCCACATTAATGGACCCCAAGTGCTTACTGTCTCAACTTCCCCTGCCATGTAGGCATTTATGGCCTTGTTCCAACCATGCCAAGACATCATCGTCATGACAGGACAGAGTAAAAACGTATATGCAACACCTAACACATAGGCACCCACTTTTTCAGGCAATAATCGTATTATGACGTCTATCTTGACATGCCCATCTACTTGCAGGGTCCATGCTACACCCAAAATAAAAGCAGCCCCCGTCGCC
Source organism: Kushneria aurantia DSM 21353 (assembly GCF_000382245.1). Taxonomy (GTDB): domain Bacteria; phylum Pseudomonadota; class Gammaproteobacteria; order Pseudomonadales; family Halomonadaceae; genus Kushneria; species Kushneria aurantia. The sequence goes on along the minus strand of NZ_KB907914.1, from coordinate 2,248 downwards.
ATATAGGAAATATCAAATGCCCAGATAGTTGAAGCGTTAAGAACGTACCTAGCCACTACTTCATAAAGCATGGAAACGATGAGGATAATAAACAAAAGCCTACTAACAAGCGCAGCACCACGAGAAGCCTTGTCTATTAATTTAAAAATCATGATAGCATCCTGGTTATAGAATAATGAGGGAGGAACGCACCTCCCTCTATGCTGCTTTAGTTCCTAATCAGGTAGTCCTTATTGTTTTCCCAACGCTCTTTGTACTCGTTGTAATCTTCAAGAAGATCGAGCATGTTGGATGAACCTGCTTCATTCTGTTCATCTGCCTTATTCGCGATCCAATCCTGCCCGCGCGCAGAAAGCTCGTCCACAAAAGCATCATCTAACGTGATAACTTCGTTTCGCCCAGAACGATATTCTTCCATTGCCTGAATATCATTATCGTAAAAATTACTCAGTGCTTCGTATGTCGTTAGCTTTGCTGCTGCCTCCAGTAGTGGTTTTAGATCCTCAGGCAGACTATTCCAAGTCTCTTGTTTCATGAAAACTTCCCAGAGGAAAGTCGGCTGGTGCACACCTGGAACAACAATGTATTTCGCAGCCTCATGGAAACCTTCTGGTTGGTTGCTAGACGGTGTCGCCCACTCGACAGCATCTACCCCTTTACGTTGAAGAAGCGTATAGGTCTCGCCAGGCGGAACGACCGTTGGAACGGCACCATAATAGTCTCTCATCACCTCCGCCCATGGACCAGATGTGCGATATTTTAGGCCTTTTAAATCGTCAGGCCCTGTAATTTCTTTGTTGGCGTGGGCGAAGACTTCGGTTGAACCAATACCTACGATGAGTGAATGAAGGCCTTCAGAAGCTCTGAGCTCAGTTAAAGCCTCTTTGCCACCGCCCTCGTAGATCCAGTTAACATAGGTTTCAGGTCCCATACCACCTGGAAACCCGGCGAATATGGAGTTAATCGGGTCTTGGTTTACGAGGTAGCTTGGCGTTGAGTGTCCGGCTTCAACGGTTCCTTCCTTTACTGCCTCATAGACTTGCAATGCTGGTACTATAACGCCAGCACCATAGGGTTGAATTTCAACTCTCTCATTGGTGAGGAGCGAGACATTTGAAGCAAACCGTTCCAAAAAGTTTTCGTAAAACGGCGAACCAGCAGGCACTGAAGTCGGTACTCTCCATGTAACCTCAGCAGCAAAAGCATTCGCTGTAAAAAAAGCTGATGCTGCTACACATGCTAAGTTTGCTAAGCGTGTGTTTTTCATGAAACATATTCCTCTAATATTAATTAAATTTATTATAGGAATGACCATACCAAGTTCCATCGCGTTGCTCTCGGAATCATCATCCTCGTAACACAGCTCAATATTTTATATTTTATACAATCTTCAAAGTCAAGCGTGTCTCAGGCTTTTCTCCCCATTCTTATGGTGCGCCAGGCATGGCGCGCAGCGCCTTGACTGGCGCTGCTCCTGGGGGTGGTGCCTCAGGATGACTTGGGGGTGAAAGTCCCCTGCACGCCCGGCAAGGGGAAGTGCTAGCCGACGGCAAGGGTGTCTCCCGCGAGGGGGAATCTGAAGGAAGCCTAAGGCAAAACGCTGGCCTGACGAACAGGAAGCGGATACGAGGCGGTGTGGCGGGGTAAGATGGCCATAATCATCAACGCCCGGTACTTGCACGGAACGCCATGACGTATATCCGACAGGCATAAGCGGGAAGGTCGCGCGTCTTACCCTGGGAGGCCTGCTTGCCTGCCATTGGCTACCGACACCGTGAGGTGTCGGGATGGGCGAACAGGAGTCAGCAGAGGCCATAGTAAGTGCCGGTTCACCGCGGCACCAAGGGCCGAACATGGAGAACCGCGAGTAGGCGATAACGTCTCGAGGATCGATCATGAAGACAGACACTGACGCTAATACCGTCACTCACCCAGAGGGGCAGGGGCAGTACCCCGAGTCCCGGCCGGTGAGCGTCGAGACGAGCCCGGCGTCGTTATCGTGGACGAAAGCGGAGCCCAACTCGCTCATGGAACGGGTCGTTGATCCGGAAAACATGGAGCGAGCTTACCGTAAGGTGATCAGCAACAAAGGCGCACCGGGTGTCGATGGCATGACGGTGCATCAACTGGCTGACCACTTAAAACAGCACTGGCCAACGCTGCGTGAGCGGTTGCTGGCCGATGAGTATCACCCCAGCCTGATCCGAGCCGCCGTCATACCCAAGCCCAAGGGTGGGACGCGGCAGCT
>NZ_KB907913.1 GCF_000382245.1 Kushneria aurantia DSM 21353 | reverse complement strand
CTACCGTTGTTGCTGGTGTAGTCTGATGCAAAAATGTTCTCGCAATCGGACCAGTCGATTCTCTGACTCATTTGCACCAACTCGTGGCGCATGTTGATGACGTCATCAAGGTAGATGTTGAGCAGGTCACGCTGTGGATTCTGGCGCTGATCGCGGGGAGTCATGTCGATTTCTCACGATTTTGGCGAGGATAGACCAGATTTTACGCCGAAAAGGGAGCATCATCCAGGCGCATAATCATGATTTCACGGTGATTTTTGGTTTTTCAGGACCGACTAAGTATCCCCAAAAAGAGAGACGCATAGTACCTCCAGTCTTCCTCTTGCGGGCTAGTGTCGTCTGTCGGAGTAGGAGGCAGATTGGAAACCTTGGCTATATTTCTATAAATTATGTACGGACACTCTCCCATTGCGCCATTGCCTAATATCCTCTCGAAGATGGCATGTCCTAATGTACCTTTAATTATGGGCGACGCGATGTTTGCCAGCACATCTGGCTGTTGTTCCTGGCTGATTTCTCCACAGTTGGATTTCACCCTATCATGAAGTAAATCCCTGTCATTGTTGCTTATGTTGATTTCCGATGGTTTTATTCCATTTCCTCCAATTTTAAAAGTACTGGTTACATTTTTCATAAGGCAGTCACCATCGTTAGGCGGAACGTCAATGTGTTTTGTCCACCAACACTTTTAGCAATTTCATTGTTGTCTTTGTCATTCAACTGATGTCACTAAATTTGACATCAATCTGAAGATCGCGGCTGGCGACACCTACCAGTAACAGTACGGCGGTTTCCTCTCCCTCTGTGACCGACTCTTCCAATTCGACGTTAGCAGGCTCGGCCCGCCGCGAGCAGGCGACCGTTCCGCGGATATGCTTCGAAGCGCTGCTAATGCAGGGTCCACCTCGTATCATATGATCGCGCAGGACATGTGTGGCCCATTGGCGAAAACGGACCGCGCGTCGAGATTTGACGCGATAACTCAAGGAATGATGACGTCGAGGTTGTAAAGCCGGACTTGCCGCCGTACCTGACGTTAGCCTTCTTGGCGAACTACCGAGTATTCCTCGGTAGTTGCACTTTCGTCCAACTCTTCGCCAGAGTAGTTGTTTATAAAATAAAGACTAATATTGTCCATTGAAGTGTCGAATGCTGCGGCCATCTGCCATTGCATCAGCCATACGGTCTTGCGACCTTCATCCAGACGGACGTCGACCGCCTTCTCGGCATCTTCGTAAATCAGAATTTGTGGTTGTTCGCTCATGTTGGCTTGATCCAGACGCATTTGGCGTCAATGGACCATATCACGCACTCTTTGGGGAATCCGCCGCCAGAGACCAGGATCACCACGTTCCAGTCGCCTTTTGTAGAGCCAGCGTCACGCGGGGAGAAATCGTTGGCGAGACTCAGCGCATGACGACCATCACCGCCAGCACGCCCGTCAGCAGCAGCAGGTAGACCCCGGCATGAATGCGATCGGGAATGCCCCCGATCCATCGCGACGCCAGGCGGATGCCGAGCCACGACCCCACCGCCAGCGCCAGCAAGGCGCGCAGATCCACGTATCCCGCATACCAGGCGCCCAGCGGGGTATCGCCGACCGACAACAGCACATAAGTTGCGGTGCCACTGATCGCCATGGGCAACGACAACGGATTGGCCATTGCCGTGGCCGCCGTCATGCTGGCGCCTCTGCGGCGCATCAGCGGTACGGTCATCACGCTGCCACCAACCCCCAGAAAGGCCGCAACGATACCGATGAACAAGCCTGTCATCGCCGTCACCAGACGACCCATGGGGCGCACCTCTCCACTCGCCTGGTGCAGAAAACCGGGCCGCAGGGTGGCATCCGCAATCGTGATCGCCAGATAGCCGATGAACATCCAGCGCACCCACTCTCCACTCACCGACACCGCCGCGGCCGCCCCGAGCACGGCACCGACCGCGATATAGCCCACCAGCGGACGCACCAGACGCCATTGCACTGGTGACGCCATGTCGATAGAGAGGCAGCGAAGATCATCAGCGCGGTCGAAGTGGCCACCGCGATATGCATGGCCGCCTGGCCGGCCACGCTATCCGCCCCGTGGACGGCAATCAGCAAGGTAACCATCAAGGGAACGACGACGAAGCCGCCACCGAAACCGAACAGCGCGGTCGTCACGCTGGCCAGCCCGTCGCAGAGAAGCAATACGCTATACACCGGAACACTCCCGAAAAACCCAACGACAGGAACGATATTCCGATGGGGGGTGGCCGATATTCGCCCGTTGGCCAATAATCGTCGTGTTTCGGCCAGGTTGACGACGATGCGCAATATGTAGTGGTTCACTAAAACCGGACACCCATTTAGGTGGTATCGTCACCACCAAATTACAGGTGATCCATGGCCAGACAACGTCGTTCATTCTCCACCGAGTTCAAACGGGAAGCCGCCGGGCTCGTACTTGATCAAGGCTACTCCGCGGCTCAAGCCGCTCGCGCCGTCGATGTCGGTGAAACGCCTTTGAGACGCTGGATCGATCAGCTACGCGCTGAACGCGGTGGCGTCACGCCCAAGTCAAAAGCATTGACGCCCGAGCAGCAGCGAATCCAGGAGCTCGAGAGCCGGATCAATCAGCTGGAACGGGAGAAAGCGATACTAAAAAAGGCTACCGCTCTCTTGATGTCGGACGATCTCGATCGTACGCGCTGATAGACCAGTTGAGTGAGCAGGAGCCCGTGGACATGGTCTGTAGCGCCTTCGATATTGCGCGTTCGAGCTATTACGAACATCGCCATCAGCGGTCTCGGATCGATGTCGAGCGACTGGAGTTGCGGGCGACAGTCTCTGAGCTGTTCAACCAAAGCCGGCGTTCCGCGGGCAGCCGGACGATCATGCTGCAGATGCGGGAATCGGGGCTCGATGTGGGACGCTTCAAGATCCGGCGTCTGATGCAGGAGATGGGACTGACCTGCCAGCAACCGCGACCACCGGCCTATCGGCGAGCACCGGTCGAGCGGCCCGGCATTCCCAACCGCCTGAATCGTCAATTTACTGTCGATGCGCCCAACCGGGTGTGGTGTGGCGATATCACCTACGTTTGGGCACAAAATCGTTGGCACTATCTGGCTGTCGTTCTGGATCTTTATGCGCGGCGTGTCGTCGGATGGGTCTTGTCCGATCGTCCCGATGCGGCCTTGGTCATCAAGGCGCTGGACAGGGCCTTCGAGCAGCGAGGCAGGCCGCCGGGGCTGCTGTTCCATTCAGATCAGGGCAGTCAGTATGCGAGTCGCGCCTTCCGTCAGCGCCTGTGGCGCTACCGGATACAACAGAGCATGAGCCGTCGTGGAAACTGCTGGGATACTCAGTCTAGCAGCCTGTCGGACTTTCCACGCCGGGCATGAGATAATACCGACATCCATCTGATCCCGGATCCGCCATGAGCCACTTCCGCCCTGTCGATCGCCACACGCCCTATCTGCTTCCGCCATCCGTTGATGAGTGGTTGCCTCAGGATCATCTGGCACGCTTCATCGTCGAGGTCGTCGACGGCCTCGATCTGCGCGCGATGGTGAGCGCCTATGGCGGGCGCGGCAGCGCAGCCTATCACCCGTCACTGCTGTTGTCGCTGTTGATCTACGGCTATGCCAACGGCGTGTTCTCCAGCCGCGGGATCGAGCGGGCAACGTATGATTCGGTAGCCTTCCGCTTCATCGCCGCCGGCGCGCATCCCGACCACGACACCCTGGCCACCTTCCGCCGGCGCTTTCTCGACGAACTGGCCGGGTTGTTCGTTCAGGTGCTGGAAGTGGCCCGCGAGATGCAACTGCTCAAAGTGGGGACCATCAGCCTGGACGGCACCAGAATCAAGGCCAACGCCTCGCGCCACAGCGCCCTCTCCCATGGCCACATCGAGAAGCTGGAAGCCCGGCTCGAAGCACAGGTGCAGGAACTGCTGACGCTGGCCGAGCAGGCCGATCAATCCGGTCTTCCGGACGGGGTCAGCCTGCCGGAGGAAATTCAGCGTCGGGAGGATCGGCTCAGGGCGATGGCAGAGGCCAAAGCGAAGATCGAAGCTCGAGCGAAAGTGCGCTTCGAGCAGGAACAGGCCGCGTACCAGGCCAAACTCGCCGCCCGGGAGGAGAAGCGCAAAAAGACCGGCAGGAAGCCGGGCGGTCGGCCCCCCAAACCGCCGGTGGCCGGTCCCGGCGCGCAGGAACAGATCAATCTCACCGATGAAGAGTCGCGCATCATGCCGGTATCGGGCGGGGGCTTCGAGCAGGGCTACAATGCCCAGGCGGCAGTTGATACGGACAGCCTGCTGGTGATCGCCGGGGCGGTCACCCAGGCCTGTAATGACAAGGAGCAGGTCGAGCCGATGCTCGAGCAACTGGCGGCCCTGCCGGATTCGGTGGGCAGCGTTGACCGGCTGCTGGCCGACACCGGGTATTTCAGTGCCACGAATGTGCTCGCCTGCGAACAGGCCGGCATGGATCCGCACATCGCGGTGAAGCGGGAGTCTCACCACACGCCGCCGCTGGAGCGGTTCACCGAACCGATGCCGCTGGCCGAGGGCAGTTCGCCGACGGAGCGAATGTCGCACAAGCTGCAGACCCGGGCGGGACG
>NZ_KB907912.1 GCF_000382245.1 Kushneria aurantia DSM 21353 | reverse complement strand
GCGCAAACTGCTTCCAGGCAGCCCTCGATTCGCCTTGATTCAGCACATGCTGCGTCAGCGCTTGTCTCCCGAACAGATCAGCGGCAAGCTCAAGCATATGAATATCCCTGATCTTCGAGACGCCTACGTCTGCCGAGAAACGATTTACGGGGCGGCCATCCGCAGCGCCATCTACGCGTTGCCCTCGCGCCGCTTGAGCATGCGATGCAGACCAGAACGCGACAAGCCCGGATTGAGGAACTCACGCGCCACGACGAGCAGGTCATCCAGGCCGAGGCGCAGGAATTCGCGCGCCGCGATCAGCACCTCTTCCTGTTCGGAAGTGAGCGTGGCCAGCAGGTTGTGACGCGTGTGCGGTCGGTCCTGGACATCGTCACGGTACCGCCAGCGCCGGATGGTCGCGACGGCGACGCCGTACTGGCGTGCCAGCTCGCTGTCGCTGATGCTGGAAGGCGCTGCCTGGATCTCGGCCCGGATCTTCGGTGTGGTGGTCGCCTGTTTATGTAGCTTGATGTCCATATTCTTGCTCCCGGATGAACTGCTGAAGAAGCTCCTTGGCGGCCAGCAAAGGATAACTTCTATAGCTCATCTGATCATCCGGGACCCTACACCACTTATAAGTCAGTTGGATTTAATATTCGGCATACTTTTCTTTTCAATAATTACCATCAGTAAAAATAGCCCTAAACACATTGTCAAAACACCATTCCAACTGCTAGTTGTGTATACAATCGACGAGGTGAATCCACCTACGGCACCGCCCAACATGAAAAAGGTCATATAGTTACTAGCTGCTTGTGCCTCTTTTCCCTTGCTTCTAGAATATAATTTTTTTTGGTTTGATACATGAATGAGCTGGATTAATGCATCAAACAGTGCAGTGAATCCTCCTAGCCAAATTAAACTATTTGGTAGTGCTATCGCGCATGCCAATAGTGCAATTCCAGTCATAAAAAGTCGGAGACTTGTCGTGAATATCGATCCAGTTATAGCAGGCGCGTAAATGGCAACAAGTGCTCCTGATACCCCCAGAAGAGAGAATAAGGCGATTTCTGTTGTAGAGAAGTCGAGTGACTGGTCAAGGTAAGTCGCAATATTAGTCCAGAAGGCTGTAAATGAAAACATCGTTGCAAAGCTATAGAAACAATATAATCGAACGCTTCTGTCTTCCAAAGTTGCCATAATATTGCTGTGCATGACACTAAAGTAATTAATATTATTTTCTTTATTCTCACTATTAGGCTTCATGTTTTTAAGTATAAAACTTGCCCCCAAAAGCATAAGAAAAAAAGAAACTATATAAATGCCACGCCAGCCTAAGAAATTTGATAAAATTCCTGATGCGAATCTAGATCCAATAATTCCAAGAAGAACACCTCCCATAATATATCCAATGATATTCTCGTGTTTTTCCTCTTTGTTATAAAAAGCAATTATCAAAGGGACAGAAGATGCGCCCACTCCTATGAGTGCATATCCTCCAAGGAGTATGTTGAAATTAGTCGAGAAATAGACCAAAAACAAGCCTGTGCAGAGACATACATAAAGGGAACCAATGATTTTTCTTCTATCTATTACATCAGCAACAGGAATAAATAAAATTAATGATAGAACATTTCCTACCAATTGTGCTGTGAACAGATTGGTGCTTTGTACATAGGTTATCCCTATGGATTTAGATATCATTAAGAACAAAGGCTGAATGTAATACATATTTGCGGCCGTGAGACCACAAATAATGGGAATTGCGATAATAATTGATTTGTCTTTTATCATGACCAAAGCGTACCTCCAGTTATCATTTTATCGATGGATAAAATATGACCTTCATCTATATCTGAAAAATATTTAACCATATGCTTGACACCAGTATATTGCATCTCCATAAGTTGAAAATTATGATTCATTGATGCAGGTACACCGATAAATCCGGAACCAGTAGACTTACAAGCCTCTGCAGCACGATTAATGTCATCAATGAAAATAACCTCACTTGGATCGCAACAAAGAATCTCTTCGATAATTTGCAACATGCCAGGCCGTTTAGCATTAATATCAACATAGGGGGTTTCTGGGTCGAAGAGATTTTTATATTTTGAAAGAAACCGATCAAAACTATATTCTCGATTCCTTCCACCGTAAGATATGACTTTCATTCCAAGTCGATTAAACATATTGAGAGGGCCTTCAATATTGGGCATAACTTCGACTGGGTGTGTCTTCAAATACTCTTCGCGAAGCTTGAAGAATTCACCAATCACCTTTTCACCTGGGTGGGGTAACTTGCACGCTAATGAAAGGTTGTGCCCAGCAGTGATCTGGGGAGAACCCCAGACAGAACGTTCGATCGAAGAGGTATATTCTACTCCATATTTTTCTACAAATTTCTTTATAACAGGACTGTATGTGTCGTTTAATAATACGCCGTCTGTATCAATCGCAACATATTTTATGTTGTTAATCACGATTAACCCCTATTTTTCAAATATAAGTACTGAATTTTGCCCACCAAAACCAATTGATGAACTCATTACTAATAATGAGTTGAGAGGCTTTGTAGTCTCTCTATTCACATTTATCTTTATATCATCGTCAATGATGTTGAGGCCGGCTGTACCAGGAATCGTATTTGTCTTCAGTGATTGTATCGATGCTATGGCTTCAATTGCGCCTGAAGCGGCGAGGGGATGTCCCGTTACACCTTTTGTGGAGGTAACCGGAGTTGTTAACCCAAATATGTCTCCATATACTGTATTTTCTAAACGGTCATTCAGACTGGTAGCGGTTCCATGAGCATTAATATATCCAATCTCAATTGACTCTATATTTGCGTCGGAAAGTGCTTTTTCTACTGCTTGTGTAAGACCTTTACCGCTTGGTGTAGGTGTGGTCATATGATAAGCATCAGATGAGGAGCCATAACCGAGTAATCTTGCATGTATATTTGCTTTTCTTTTCTGAGCTTGGCTTTCGTGTTCTAAAACAAGGAATCCAGCTCCTTCAGATATAACAAAACCATTCCTTTCTTTGTCAAATGGTCTTATACTTCCTTCTCCAATGTTATTGCGAGAAAGAGCTCCCAGCTTGGCGAATGCAGTCACTACGTTCTTTGTAATGGGTGCCTCCGATCCTCCTACGATTACAGTGTCGCATTCGCCGCTTTCTATCATTCTTTTACCACGACCTATCGCGTCCGCGCCCGAGGCACACGCTGTGCTCAAAAAATATGAAGGGCCAGTGATGCCTAAGTGAACGGAGATGTTAGCGCTTGCCATGTTTGTCATTGTTGACAGAATGTATGATGCGCTAACACTTGCCGGGCCGACTTCTGATTCCTTGTTAATAATCTTCTCTAATGTGCTGATTCCTGCAAGCGAATTACCGACGACAATTCCAATCTTATTTGAAGGTAAGTTATAGCCTGGTTGAATATTCGCATCGTCTAAGGCCTCTTGGGCAGCATAAACAGCGTACTGTATAAATGGGTCGACCTGTGTAAAGGCTGCTTGTTTAAATCTGAGTTTTGGATTCCAATTACTTAAGGGACAGGAACATTTGACTGGTGCGTTCTCTAATCTATAATCATATTGCGTCAAGACTTTCTTTTGGACAATTTTATCCCAAAGCTGACTAACAGTTGCCCCAGCGGAGCACAATACTCCCATTCCCGTTACCACAACTTTATTTGTCATTTTTTAGCCTCTCTATAGAATTTTCAATATCCGCTAATGTTATTTCTGACATCAGAGATAACGACTCGCTTGGAAATCCTAGATTTGCTTCTAACCCTGACTGTAATTCCACGATAGAAATGGAATCCAATCCTAGTTCTTCCAAAGTTTTATTTTCTGAAATGGAGTTTTCTTCCATTTCAAACATATTGATCAAAATTGATTTTATCTCATTCATTGCATTCAACCTCATTGATATAGATAAAGAAAAGGGATAGCCTTATGCCTTCTTGTAATATCTCTATAATACAGCGTGTAGCATCATTGTTAGAGTCTTTCCGAACCAGTCTGACTAGTAGTTCTTGATTGTTTTCTGCATATTTGTAAAATTTTGCAAAAATCCTTTTGATGTAAAGGTTTTCTATTTTTTTCTTTGATTCTTTGATAGTGCAATAGAAGCAGAATTGTTTTGCTGACTCAGTAAGGTTATATCCAGTTATATGATCCTGTTTGTGGTCATTGAGTATGCGGTTTTGGGATGGTATTGCTATATTTGCAACTCTTGTGTGACCTGCTTTTCTTATATTTCTGATGCAAACGTCTTTTGGATATTTACATCCTAATTCGTATGGTTCCACCTGAGGCAGACCAGATGCTGTGTGCAACTCAAATTCGCCATATTTAGCTGATTTTAAAATACTTTCCCCTCTTATTGTTTCATATGCTCTCGCGCTTATGTGACATACAATGATGCTAACCTTACCTATTGCTCTTTCGCTAGATCTAAAATTCACAATAAATTTTTTGTATGTGAGAGATGTGTGTCTAATATTCTTAAGCTTGCAATAAGAGTATGGTTTTGGGGCTTTTCTTGATAAAGCTCTAGTCGCCATGACTTTAATATTAATCGTGTATTGCTATTTATTTTTAATATCTTGTGCGAAGCAAGTGTTTCTAATTGTCTCCCGCACTCAATAAGATACATGGGATTGATGTATTTTTTACTGCTGCATATTTCTGAAAAATGTTCTTGGTCGTTCAGAGGAGATATAAAGGCAGAAATGCTTGACGCTGTTGTTGATTCAATTTTATTGATGTATACAGCTTGCGGATTAGCCTTGTGGGTCATTGATATCACTGTCGTGTTATCAGTTTCCATATTGCCTCCTAGCCTGAAGCTAGCTTTATCTGTATATCTGAATGCTTGATTTGAGTATAATTTATTAACTTCTATACGTAACCTGTCAGAAGTGACAGTGCGGTGCTTTGATATGCTAAGTGTCTCTACATAAATTTCTTATGCTTAAACCCGCCTTATTCACGAGGACGTCGAATCGCGCCGTTATACCCCCATGGCGTCGGCTGCGCCTGCCACCGGCAGCATTGAATGCATGAGGGACACGTCGCTTATGCCCGGCGAGCCATTTTTATGAACTATTTATAACGTAAAGGCATTGATGGCATCCCTCCGGGCAGCCGTGAACGCCGGCCGCCGGCGCGGTCGCTCGATGCCTGGTCAGTGGCGGGTTTCGCCGGGGTCAGGGCAGTGCCATCAGTTTCGGCAACCCTTTCAGCAACGTCGGCCACCACCT
>NZ_KB907911.1 GCF_000382245.1 Kushneria aurantia DSM 21353 | reverse complement strand
AATGATCTTCAATTTTTTGTGCTCATTGGCCAGTATAAGGAGAGCCGAATTCGACTCCCCGGAAAAAATCGGGGTTTAGCAGGGGCGACTACTTCCTCTGGGTCAAGCTGTTCGTCGAAATCTGTGCGCGTGGCAGAGGTTTTTCGACGTGCGAACAATGGCGTCCAAGAATTGCTGAAGCTGTATAAGATTCGAGGGACGTTGTTAGGAGCACCATGCGCAAACGCAATCAGTGCCCCCGTGTTCTGAAAGCCTAGTGCACCTATAGGCCCTGATGATGGGGCATATTTTGTGCAAATATCTTTTATTTCTCTCGCTTGTTTTTCATCGAAAGATGTGTCTATCGTTGGGCATTCTGCAACAATCAAAACATCGGGTGAAAGGCGATGAGATTTAACTCTCTTTCTGCCAGCTGGCGTTGCGGAATAACCTACTACTCCAAAAGAAAGTCCATTCGATATACGTCCAGACCACCAGCTTTTGACAGAACAAACAGACCAAAAAGCATCTAAATATCTTTCTGCTCGCTCACCACTTCCGATAAGATCCGTGACCAATATTAGATTATTGATAGGCTTTTTTTTCTTGCGAAGTTGGTCAGGCCCCGGATGATTTACAAACTTTTTTGGAAACTCAAGGCATAATTCAGATACCAACTGCGCGACGATTCCTTCAGAACCCACCTCTGCTGGCTTTCCAGCATCTGGACGAATAGGATCTGGTCCTGGCCCATAAGCTCGCCTAGGCGGTATATCAGGTTGCAAAAATAGAGGTTCTGGAGGATGGTTCTTTGGTGGAAGCTCACGCTCTACGTATAGGCCAACGCGCCCGCCAACTTTTTCTGAAACCTGTAACAATCTCGTGCGAATTGACTCCGAGAACTGATCTCGAGATACTAGACGCATTGCTTGCAGCATTTTGACCATACTCCCTTGGGATTTAGGATCAAACTGTGCAAGCCACGCTTTAGTCGCACTATATTCAATAAACTTATTATTACCCGCCACCCGACCCTCCTTTAAATTTTTCTCCACGATGAGGATTTTAAAGCTGTTGATGTTCGCACCTACAGCGCTCTCAGACAAATATAACTTACTTCACATCCAGTAAGTTTTCATCTCAACTTAGTCGGCCGCTTGGCGACCGGTGCCAACACTTTCTGTTGCTTCTCAAGGCGTTCTTGCAGCTCGGGATCCGAGAGACGCACATGCCGTCCACCCTGGACTTCCAGCTTGATCAGCGCGTCGATGGCACGGCGCTTGAACTCATCGCTACCCGTCAGGCGGAGCTCTGGACCATAGGTGTCGATAGCCAGCTGCATCGCAGCCGTCACAGTCGTGTCGTCCGTTCGGTGAAGCTTGAGACCATTCCGCTGCTGGGTAACGACTCGTTCACCACCGCTGGTGTATAAGTCACAGAGCCCATTGCGTCGCCGGCGCCGTTCCCAGCCCAGCAGCACCTCGGCACCAGGGGCCAGCTCGATGTAGCCGACCATTGCCCCTGCTGGCCCCACTCTATCGTTCTTGGGCCGGTGCCGCGGGTCATGCCACGTGGCCACCTGCTGGATCGCATCACCGTCGCCACGCTTCGCCTGTTCTTCCACCCACTCGCGCCACTCGAGCGTAGCGTCTGCTTCCTGCTGGGCGTTGAACTGGCGAAGCAGGCGCAGCCTCTCGCCCTGGATCCGCCGCGCCTGCTGCCAATTCAGCTCCTGGATGTATGCGGCTCTTACCAACCCTGGCGGCATGTGCTCGTAGACTTCTTGTCGCTCAGCACGTACCTCGGCCCGGATGGCCCGGATAGAACGCCCGATGTCACGACGCAACGAGCGGTACGTTGGCCGCTCGGCACGATATGCCCGATAGCGCCGCTGCAGGCGCTCTGTAGCGTCCAGAGCTGTCCGCCGAGGGGTATCCTGGCGGTCGCGCGCATAAGCGCTTCCAGGAGCCTTCTTGGGCGGCTCATAGGGTCCCAGCCGTGCTTCCAGCTGGCTCTTGGCCAGCGCACGGTTCAGCTTGCTCGCTGCCATCTGCGGGCCATCGCGATTCGCTGGGGATATAGTTAGTCCCTGGCCGCAGGGCGTCAGCTGCAGGCCGTGCTCATCCATCAAGCGATGCAGTGAGGCCCAGTCACTGCGCGAGCGCCCCGACCACCGGGCGATGCGTTCGCCCAGGGCGTCTTTCACAGCCGCTGCGAAGGCCTGCGGATCCTCCGGGTAGCGTCGGTCTTGCGGCTCCTCTGAGGCCGCCTCAAACGCGCCCAGCACCCGCTCAAGGCGGGGCCTGGAAAATCGCTCATGCACCGCACTGGCCTTGATGGCAACAGCGGTACCGGTGTCGCTCACAGTCCGGAACACCAGGCCCTGGCCATGCTCCACGAGCTCCACGTCCATAGCATCCAGGACCTGGTGGATCTCCGACCAGGAAGCCGATTGCTCGCGCTCCAGGAGAGGCTTCATCACTGGCACCACATGCGTCTTGCACCACGCCTCAAACGTCAAATCCCCGTGCGCGTCTGCTCGCTGAGCAGGTTTACTTTCCGGCCCACCCTGGGGTGTTGCAGCCCATCCGTGACGGTCTTCTAGCTCGGTCATCAATTGCCCCAGGGTGTAGTAATCGTTGTAAGGGTGCTTCACCTTGTACGTGTCAGGATTGACCCTATTCACGGCCACATGAACATGGGGGTTATCAGTATCCCGATGGATGGCACTTAAATACTGGTGGCCACCAAGCCCCAAACGTTCTACCGCCTCTCGCGCACAGGAAAACATCGTCTCGTCGCCGGGGTCGTCACCTTCGGCCCAGGAGATAACGAAGTGGTAAATGGGATCCTCGACTCGAGGTTTCATGGCCACCACGCTCTCGAACTCCTGAACCAGGGTATCGAGATCAAAACCGTTGTGCTCGACGCTCACGCCGGTAGACAGCTGAGCGATCACAGTCCCATCAGGCTTCAACACTTCTTGGTCTTCGGCATCCAGCTCATCGGAACGAAGCTTATCGACAAGATACTCCTTCAGCGTCCTGAAGCTCGACTTCCCATCACGCCGACGATCACAGACATTCGCAATCACTGCTCACGCCCCAAGCGATGAATCGCCGCCTTCAGCTCCTGCAGTGTCGCCAGGTACTGACCGTCCGGATCGTCCCTGCCGCCTTCCAGGAACAAGTGCTTCATCAAGCCGCCCAGCCGGCGCAGCTCGTTGATGGCCTCATGGGTCACGACAGACTTCACGGGGTAGCCCATCGCGGTGTTGCGCACAAACTCCGAGGGGCTTCGGCAGTCGGTGGCTTTCACCAGCGCCTCCAGGCGCTCCTTCTCGTCCTGAGTGAGGCGCACGCTCAGGTGCTTATCGCGATGGATTCTGACTGGGCGTTCCTGTGGTGATGACATGACGTTCCCGTGAGCGGTAGCGAATGGGACATGGGGTCTCGGGGCGGAGCCCTGAGCAAGGTGCCGAGGTCGCCAGGGAGCGTAGCGACTGCCGCGACCGGGAGTGACACGAATGTGTTACGTAGGCATACCTTGTCCGGGTCTGTGCTCTCCGTTAGGATGGTAGATGTCATTCACATATGCTGCAATCGTCTGCGCACTCAAAAATCAACGGCGAATCAAGGAAGGGGTCATCATCTTGATGGCACCTGGAACAGGGTCAGGAATGCAGTCGCTTCACCAGATCATCAATCTTCCTTTCGGAAAGCGGGCGATTTTTCGCATCAGCACTGAAGAACGCGGCGACGTTTTCATGTGCACGGAAGGAGTCAGCAATCATGACACTTCGGTCGTCGAAGTAGATGCAGAGAAATTTCTTTCGTTATGGCAAAAAGAGCCCAACAGCCATACGCCTGAGCTGCTACATGGAAACCCAGAAAAATGGAAGCAGGACTACAAATTTCACCACGCAGAAGCCGGATTTTCTGGCGGTATAGACGACCCAGTTCCTCTCGCAGAGATTGGCTGCAACACTCACAAAAAATTGACAGCCGGATACAGAAGAAAATTTCTACTTTTAAAGCGACTTATAGGATACAGAAAGGAACAGTTCAATTACGTCAGCTTCTCAAACGGCATAACACGTACCATCTGGCTTCTGGCCTATGGGGCTCATCACTTTCCCGTAGAGTGCAGCACAAGCGAAGCCCCACTACTTCAACAATGTGCAGGGCTTCCAGGAGGTGAGGTGAAGACTATTGCTCAGTTATTGGCACCTCACTGAGCAGGTCCAGTGAAGTTTTCACATCACGATTTTGGCACCCGACGATACACCACCATGCCTGTGGGATGAAGGCTGAAGTCAAGATCAGAAGCTTTAAACTGTTGAGCAGTAACACCCTCGAAAATGGAGTCAAATAACCAAGCAGACATCGCTGCCTGGATAGCATTTTTTTCAACTTCTTTTTCATCATCCAACTTCACTGCATCAACCAGTTGTTTACCAAAAAATGGCACAGCGCCTTGCGCC
Source organism: Kushneria aurantia DSM 21353 (assembly GCF_000382245.1). Classification (GTDB taxonomy): domain Bacteria; phylum Pseudomonadota; class Gammaproteobacteria; order Pseudomonadales; family Halomonadaceae; genus Kushneria; species Kushneria aurantia. The sequence continues at coordinate 1,313 of NZ_KB907911.1, read as the reverse complement.
CAAGCTTTCCCCTTCTCTTGCACCATGCCGACCCTTGGTTCAGCTATTTTGATCATGGCATCTGCATTGATCTCGGTCTGGTAGAAAACTACTTCTTCCTGTTTTTCGTCAAAAACCCGGACTTTAATAAGCATTTAATCTTCCTTGATGGTCACTGAGGTTCGATTTTTAACTACAAGGCTGAACCAGCCTATCACTCTCTCTTCTCTCCTTTCCCCTGCACCTCTCTGGACCGTGTCTTCGGCTCACCCTCAGTGGCGCCTCTAGACTCCTTCTCGGCAACTTGGGCAGCCTTCAAGGTCTCCAGCTGCCCTTGCAGGCTCGCCGACTTCTCCCTTGCCGTCGCCGCGTCCTGCTGGGCGGCCTGGACGCGAGTCTCGGCCTCCTGCGCGGCCTGGTGGGCTTCCTGGACTTGCTGCTCGGCAGCTGCCAAACGCTCGCGGTACTCGTCGCGTTGCTCTGCCAGAGCCTGGCGATGATGTTCCTGCTCTTCCTTGCGAGCCTCCTGCTCTGCCCGTAGCGCTTCGCCACGCTCCTGGGCACGGGCCTGAGCGGTCGCACTCTCGCGCTCCGCCTCGCCCAGCCGATAGCGCACGTCCTCCAGCTGCTTGCCAGTGGCCTTGGCGTCCTGGGCTGCCGCCGCCTCACGGGCTTCGGCCTGCTTACGGGCATCCACCGCGTCAGCTAGCCGTGCCTCGAGGCCAGAGATCTGCTCCCCGAGTCGAGCGGCATCGGCCTCGCGTTGCTGCTCAGCTTGCCGCTGGGCGTTCAGCGCATCTTTTGCCACTGCCTCGGCGTCCTCCAGCTGCTTGCGCATAGTGACCAGCTCCCGATCACGCTCCTCGGCCTCTGCCTCCAGGGTCTGAACCGCCTCGCGGGCTTCGGCCACCTCACCAGTGGCTTGCTCCTGAGCCTCATGTAACGCCTCACGCTCGGCGGCTAGGCGCCGCTCGGCTTCCTCGACAGCCGCCTGCCAGGCGGCCGCCTGGAGCTGCTGAACACGCTCGGCCAAGGCATCCGGCACTTGCACCTCGGCCAGCGCATGCTCTTGGGATTGCTGCTGACGCCAACTCTGCATCGCCTCACTGATCGTCGAGAACGAGCCGCCCCCGAGCGCGGCGCGGACACGAGAGAGCGTGGGACGCTCGCCCTGGGCGGCGATCTGATCAGCAGCGGCATGGATCTGCTCGATGGTGAGGGCCATGATGCAAGCTCCTTATGTAGTTTGTTGTATGTAGTATAATACAACATACAACAAATACAACATTCCTCGTTGTATTTTATCGACCCCGGATCACGCCCCATGGGACAGA
>NZ_KB907910.1 GCF_000382245.1 Kushneria aurantia DSM 21353 | reverse complement strand
ATCGGTCACATGAAAAGCGAAGGATTGCTGTCACGCTGTTATCTGAAAGGGCGCAAGGGCGATCGGATTCATGCGCTGCTGTGTGGTGTCGGCATGAATTTGAGGAAAGTCATGAAGAAGCTCAGGGAGCTTCTTTTTGTCTGTTACTTTTTCCGCTTTTCAGGTCTATTTTGGCGTTATGTCCGGTCAATGATCTTCAATTTTTTGTGCTCATTGGCCAGTATAAGGAGAGCCGAATTCGACTCCCCGGAAAAAATCGGGGTTTAGCAGGGGCGACTACTTAATCTTCATGGATTAAAGGCAGCTTCATTCAAAGATGAAATGGGCGGAAGGCTCTTTCACATGGTCATGCCCGCACGCAACAATAGCAAAAGCTTTCATAGGTCTACGAAAGAATTAAAGTACCACACAGAGGTCGTGAATGGCTACTTTCACGAGGAGCGACCGAAAAAGGGAGCCCCGGTCTCGCCAGAATTTTTTGGTCTAATGTGCTTAAGAAACCCAGACAATATCCCGACGAAGGTCTTGCCAATAAAGCAGATATTAAACCAGATGGATGGCGAAACGATCAATGCGCTTTCAGAACCCGAGTTTTCAGCATTCAGTCAATCTTCGTTTGATGTCACGATAAAAACGAAAAATCTACCAGTGCTGGTGAGGTGTGGAACTGGAGAGTTTGGAATAAGGTTTAGCAGCAGCAAATTGCAGGGGGAGAATTTGAAAGCAGAAAAAGCGCTTCATGCGTTTAAAAAGCTAATTTTACGTAGTCGCATGGATACCCATCTCAATCTGTCACCAAGTGATCTTGCAATAATAAACAATCGATACTGCTTGCATGGCAGAGGAGAAATATTTGGGACAGAGAGATTTGATGGTAACGACCGGTGGATGTTGCGCGTTTATGGTTATGACAGGAAAAATTTAAGCAGAATCGAATTTGATGATCAAAAAAATCATGTAATGCTTGTGAGGTGAAAAGTGGATATAGAAGCCTGGGAGCAAGAGCTTCGCAGTTTTACATCTAAACATCTTGTTCAAGATGAGGCTCATGATGTCTATCATACTATAAGAGTTGCAGAAGCGGCTAAAATAATACTTGATGAAGAGGGTGGTGATCCGTTTGTGGTTATAACCGCTTGTTATTTTCATGATTGTGTATCGCTTCCAAAAAACGCTCCAAATAGGCAGGAGTCGTCAAAGCTCTCTGCCGAAAAATGCATTAGCATCTTAAAAGAAAGATTCAGTGACTTCCCGAGAAATCTCCAGCAAAGCATATACCATGCAATACTTGCACATAGCTTTAGCGCGAACATAGCCCCAGAGACATTGGAAGCAAAAATAGTCCAAGATGCGGACAGGTTGGATGCTCTAGGGGCAATAGGCTTGGCCCGCGTTTTCTACATTGCAGGTTCAATGGGGCAAGAGCTTTGGAGTGAGTTTGACCCGTTCGCCTTGCGCAGAGAAGTTAATGATAAAGAGTTTGCGCTTGACCACTTCCAGTCGAAGCTTCTTAAGCTTCCTTATGGTATGAATACAAATAAAGGTCATGAACTAGCTAAGGCTAAGTGCAACTATCTGGTTGAGTTTCTAGAAAAACTATCAGAGGATATTGGTGGAAATTCAAACGATTACAATGAAGTAAAAGAAAAAATATGGGCATGGAAAAAAAATGAGCAAGAAAATTGTAGACTGCACATTTAAAAGGATAAGAAGCAGAGATGAGATGGAACAAATCGCCATCAGTGCCATGGAGGCAGATTTGTTGTCTGGAGATTCATCGCTGATCAGTGAATATGAAGAAAAAATTAAGAATGTGCTAGGTGTGGGCAATGCAATCGCAGTGTCATCTGGTACAGCAGCATTACATGCATCTGTTTCGGAAGTCATTCAAAATGGTGATGAAGTTCTCGTTCCAGTAATTTGCGTACCCATGACTGTATGCGCAGTTATAGAAGCAGGAGGGGTTCCTGTTTTTTATGATTGTCAGGAAATGTCGTTCAAGCCTAGTCTCGAATCATTAGACAAGCTGTCATCTAGTCGAACAAAAGCATTGATTACGGTCTCAATGTGGGGTAATTCTGCAATCGATGCATCTATCATCAATTTTGCTCGACAAAATGATTGGGTGGTCATTGAAGATGCCGCACAAGGGCTTGGGACCCAAAATGAATTAGGTTATGAGGGGTGTGTCGGTGACCTTGGATGCTTTAGTACACATGAATTCAAGCTGGTTAGTACCGGAGAAGGTGGGTTTATAACCACAGATTTTGACTACCTATATGAACGTATCCGTAGTTATACTCGTATTGGATTTTCACAAAAACTTGGCGGTTTTGGCTTTAGATCCGGTTTGAATTACAAGCTATCTGGGCTTCAGGCCCTTTTAGGCGCCCAGCAACTGGATAAACTTGAATTCAACCGGAGCGAAAGAGAGTCTAAGTCAATGTACTGGGAAGAATGTCTCGATGGGATTCAAGCATCGGTATACGGAAGGAGGATCTTTCGATTTTTTGTGAGCAGCTACCGATATAACCATTACGCAGCCTGTTTTTATATCGAGGATCCAACGAAAGGGTTGTCTAAGAGTGTTGCTAAGCTGATGAACGAGCAAGGGATAGGTAACGATATTCATAGATACAGACAAGGCCTAATGGTGGAATTTCCTTTCCTTAGGAAAGCCTATTCTATGGATAGGTATAGAAAAGATGTGCGTCTAGACTTTCCGAATGCATCTCGTGTTATGGATGGTTTAATCACTCTTCCATGCCATGATGAAGTCAGTATGCAAGACATAGAAAAATCGACTCGCGTGATCAAGAATGTTTTTAAATAAGAGGCTGTCATGCTCATTCAAGCCATTATGGCCAATCTCCTATGGGGTATGATGCCGCTGTACTATTACTTCCTTGGTGACGTCAGTCCAGTTCTCCTTCTTTCTTTTCAAATAGCTGGAACATTTGGGACGCTGGCTCTATATAGCTACATTAGGGGTGAGATTCTATTTCCAAGTAACACATTGCAATATCTACCAACCGCATTCTTAATCTCCTGCAACTGGATATTTTACATGATAGCGGTGCTTGGCGGTCGTGTCTTAGAGGCGAGTTACGCTTACATGATTATGCCAATTATTACAGTTATGGTAGGGGCGGTGATTCTAAAAGAGGAGCTTAATTTGATGCATAAGATCGGTGTGCTCATATGCTCGTTCTCTGTTGTCACGGATGCCGTCTCTGTTAAAGCCTTTCCTCTTTTGAGTTTTTTTATTGCTCTTCCCTTTTCTTTATATGTTATTTTGCATAAAAAAAGAGGCACAACAGACGTTGTTGGGTCATTAAGGAGTGAAACAGCTTTAATGACACCTTTTGTAATTGCGTTAGGTGTGTTTCTACTTCCATCGTCAACGTTGGGCGAAGTAAGTTATAAGGATTGGTTCCTGCTTCTAGCCATGGGGCTGGTTAATGCTACCCCATTGCTCCTGTTTGTCAAGGCAAGTCGAAATTTAAGGGCCGTGGAACTCGGAGTTTGCCAATTTATTGCACCTATTACAGCTGCAATCTTGGCTTTAGCTTTATTCAATTCCCATATCAATCCTAGTAGGATTGCTTCGTTTGTTGGCATGGTAACTGGCATGGGGTTTGTAGTTTTCGCACGCTCAACCACCTACGCGGAACAAAAATGAATATCTATGATCCCTAGGGAAGGTGCTTGGTTATGAACGCAATACCCTTGGTAGTTCTTGCTCTAATAATTTTAATAAGAGCTTGGTTTTCTTTGCCATGTTTGAATGTGTAGTGTATACTGCATATAGGGTTACAGGGTAAGTCCACTCTTCAAGTATTGGAACTAAGGTCCCTTTTCTAAATTGTTCTCTGCAAGCAATGTTTAGTGCTGTTGTAATACCCTCGCCAGCTTCTGCAAATGACACCAGCAACCTTTCGCTATCGGCACTGGTTCCTTCACCCAAGTCAAAAAGGACCAGCCCATTAGTTTTTGGATCTTTGAGCAACCACTGGCTTCCACTGATACAATGGCGATAGTTAATGCACTTGTGGTTTATTAATTCTTTGGGGTGGGATGGCGTCCCTATTCTGCCTAAGTATAATGGACTTGCAACTATGTGCGTGCTGAATTTCATTATTGGTTTTGCATAATAGTTGCTATCAGGGAGCTCGCCGATCTGTAAGGCTATATCTATATTTTTTTGGGTGAGATTTTCGGCAGCATCTCCAAGAGATACCATGAGTTTTAATCTTGGGTAGTTTTTCCTAAGCTTCGAAAGAACTGAGTGTGTTTCTTCTCGATCAAGTATGTAGGGAATTTGAATATTTATACTGCCTTCTGGATGTTGCTGTGCTTCAAGATATTGGCAAGCTTTCTTGGCTTCTTTGAATATTCTTTCAGCGTGAATGTAAAGATTTCTTCCGGCTTCATTGACATCAAAACTCCTTGTTGTTCTGTTTATTAGTTTTGTCTGGTATTTTTCCTCAAGCTGCTCGATGTTTTTCATGACAGCGGCTCTGGACATCGATAGCTCCCTTGCTGCCTTGCTAAAACTCCCTGATGTGACGACATAGTAAAAAACAAACAATCTACCTATATCCTTCTTAACGTCCTTCGGCATTCTTCTATCCCCCATTGCAATTCATTTGCGGCATGAGCACTTGAGCATTCTGCCATTAGGTGTTTAGCCCCGCGAAGAAGTGGCTTAGGTCATCATAAAACCGCTCGGGCTCTTTCTACCACTGCTCAAGGATAACTCAGGTGGTGTTTTGTCCTTAAGTGCCCTGAGGGAGTGGTCGCTACTATAGGTTATAGATAACCCGCGAGGTGGGACTGCAATTGATCCAGCGAGGTATAGCGCAGTGTTCTTGTCCAGCGGCAGTAGATACCGATCTCAGCGGCTTCGGTCAGTGAGCTGGTGTCGTGCTGTTCGATACCCGAGCGAAGGGTGCCATGCGCTATCTTGCATTGTGACCAACATGTCCAATATGAAAGTCGAGCAGGGCGCCGGGGCTATAGTCGGTGCCGATGGCCACGATGGGCCGGGCCACATGATCCACGTCCGCCAGAGGAATATTGAGCATTTGTCGTCAGCGTGGCCGAAATACAACGATTATTGACCAACCGGCGAACGTCGGCCACCCCTTATCGGAATATCGTTCCTGTCGTTGAGTTCCATCAGGAGAGTTCCGGTGTATGGCGTATTGCTTCTCTGCGGCGGGTTGGCTGGGGTTACCACCGTATTGTTCGGTTTCGGTGGCGGCTTCGTCGTCGTTCCCCTGATGTATACCTTGCTGATTGCCGTCCATGGGCCGGACAGCGCGGCTGGCCTGGCGGCCATGCATATCGCGGTGGCCACCTCGACCGCGCTGATGATCTTCGCGGCCTCCCTGGCGACATGGCGTCACCACCGGCGGCGGACCGTGCAATGGCATCTGGGGCGTCCGCTGGTCGGCTATATCGCTATCGGTGCCGTGCTCGGCGCGGCCGCGGCAGTGTCGTTGAGCGGGGACTGGGTGCGCTGGGTGTTCATCGTCTACCTGGCGATCACGATTGCGGATGCCATCCTGCGGCCCGGTTTCCTGCATCAAGCGACTGGTGACGTGCGTTCCATGAGCCGCCTGGTGACGGCGATGATCGGTACCTTCATCGGCACGGTCGCCGCCTTGCTGGGTGTTGGCGGGAGCGTGATGACCGTGCCACTGATGCGCCGCAGAGGGGCCAGCATGACGGCGGCCACGGCGATGGCCAATCCGTTGTCGTTGCCGATGTCGGTGAGTGGCACCGCGACTTATATACTGCTGTCAGCAAGCGATACCGCTCTGGGTCCCTGGTACGCGGTATATGTGGATCTGCGCGCGTTGCTGGCGCTGGCGCTGGCGGTGGGGTCATGGCTCGGTATCCGCCTGGCGTCGCAATGGATCGGGCGCATTCCGGATCGCCTACATGCCGGGGTTTACTTGTTATTGCTGACGGTGGTACTGGTGGTGATGGTCGTCATGCACTGAATCGAATCGGAGCTTTCCTGATGGTGGTGAATTCCACCGTGTTCTCAGTAAATAGCGCTGGTGGCCTGATGGTGTTCATAACTGGCGCTTCGATGTCGTAACCGATCCTGCCGGATTCGTCGGAGAGGGCGTGCTATGGTCGGTTGACGGTGAACTCACTCGAACAAGGCCGGCATGAGCCCGCCTTATTCACGAGGACGTCGAATCGCGCCGTTATACCCCCATGGCGTCGGCTGCGCCTGCCACCGGCAGCATTGAATGCATGAGGGACACGTCGCTTATGCCCGGCGAGCCATTTTTATGAACTATTTATAACGTAAAGGCATTGATGGCAT
>NZ_KB907909.1 GCF_000382245.1 Kushneria aurantia DSM 21353 | reverse complement strand
CACAAAAAACCCGCCGTAGCGGGTTCAAGCAAGCACCTTGTTCTAGGGTCTCCTGGAGCCAGGCTTTCAACCGATAGCCGTGAAGCGTTCCCGGATATAGCGTTCCTCATAGCGCCGGATGCGGCGCACCTCGCGGCGTCCCTGAAACAGGCAGACGATGCCCAGGGGCAGGATCATGAACCCCACGATCATCATCAGCGTTAAAATCCCCGTCAGCACCGCCGCGACGCCCATGCCGTAGAACTTGGCGCGGGCCGCTTTGCGCAATTTCGCGCACACCACACGGGCCTCCCCGGTGCTTTCCGGCACCACGTTGAACTCCTGCAGAGCCTGCTTGAAGCGGGCGTAGTGGAACTCTTCGATATCGTGCTTCGTGGCCTTGCCCATTACGCGGCCTCCCTGTCCATGTGCCGAAACGGCAGGCTGTCCGGCATCCCCAGCGGCAGGCCGGACGCGGCCAACAGGTCGGTATCCAGTTCCCCGGCTTCACGCCGGTGCTGGGCCTCGATGCTGGTCAGCAGCTCGCGTTCCTGGTCGCCCTGGTCCTGTGCAGCATCGAGCAGCCATTCCAGCCTGACCAGATCTGCACACAACAGGCGCACCCTGTTAGGCTCCTCGAGCGCCCAGCGATCCAGCACCAAGCGCGTGAACCGATGCTGCGGCAGGCCGTCCAGTCCCGGCGCGTTCAGTGCCCGGCGCAGCTCGTCGCCCCCGACTTCCCTGGCGTAGTGTCCCGCGTGCATACCCACCCCCTGTTTTTTTGACGTTCGATCGTGACCCACTGAGCTATAACGGTATAAAAATCATAGGGATGCGGCGATTGCAAGCGTTGGGCTGTCCGCCTCGCTTCGCTCGTTGGCGGGTCGATCTCGGGCCGCACCTTGTTGGGTGCCGCGCCGATTGTCGGGACGCTTTCACGTTTATCCCGCGTCAGCGGGATGCAGCGAGCAACGCGAGCGGTCACCAGGTCGAAGCCGCCGAGCGATCGGACGGCAACCAGGGCGAGGGCGGCACCGGAACCGAACCCGCCCCCTGCCCTGGCTAAACCGCGCCGAAGGCGCAACCGTTCCCGCTTGAGAATGGGGAGCGGCCCACTGGCGCTTGGCACTTTAGCGGCCAAGTGTCGCCGTCTGGTGGGGGCCAGCCGCGAAGCGGCTCGACAGCCCCCACCTTCTCGACTTGTCGAGGCATAATAGAGACCGCGCTGTGCGCGGTAGACCGCTCGCGGAGCGAGCAGGGAGGTGGAGAGAGAAACCAAGTGGTTAAGGGCCGACACTTAAATGTTTCGTCCACCGACACTTAAACTTGATGCCTTTGAGCATCACACCTGTCAGCAGGGAAATGGTGGCCATTCTGGCCGGAGAATCGCTCTCGAGACACGCTGAATACCCGCTTTTCCGGGCCTGAACCATCGCTTCCCGGTGGATCTGCAGCGTCTGGACACAAGAAAGTCGCTAGCGGGCTGCCAGCGGCGGCGTCGGTAGGTGAGGTAGGGCTATCGCCATCGAGCGTCTATGGCGTTCTCTGCCGCCTCTCGGCATTGATCCGCTGTCCAGTCGGAGTGGGCCAGCTTGAACTGATACATCAGCTCCTGGAGCTGTCGTTGCTGCTCCTCGTCCAGGGCCCGCGAGTGCTCGTCATCCTGCCGACGCTTCTGCGTATGGCCCATCCCCAACTGCTGGATCGTGGATCCGGCTCTGTCCAGGGCAGCCCTGGCAGTCAGGTTACGGCGTGCTGCGGACGTCCGGGTTCCGGACGCCTTGGCATGTTCTCGCTGCTTCTTCTTCAGGCGATTCGCCGCTCGTTTCCGTTCGTAGCCAAGCCGGAATTGCAGGCCGAAGATTGCGAAGAACAGCTTGTTCACGGCCTTGATCGCTGCGTGCCCCTTATAGCTGCCATCCGGACGTTTCTCACAGCGGGGATGAACCCCCACCAGTCCGGCCCGCTGCAGATCGGCCAGAGCACGCTCGACGCGCCGCTGCTTCAGACCGGTCCAGCGAGCGAGATACTTGACCGTGAGGTTCACGAACCCGCCTTCTGGCGTAGGCACACCAACTTTCAGCGTCACCAGATCCGTGTACTTCAGGATCGCCCACAGCGTCGATAAACACGCCTCGCGGCGCTCGCTGCGCTGCTGTCGAGAGGAACCGTTGGCGAGGTTGAGGCTGGGGATCTTCCAGGGGCTGGTGTAGTAGTCCACACAGCGTTTCATCGCTTCGAGGAGGACGCCAGGAATCCCGCCATGCCCTTGCTGGACGGGCTCAGAGAGCGCAATACGGGGATTCTCGGGCTGATGCCCGCAGAAATTTCCTCCCGTGTTGACTCTATGTACGTAAGGCCTCGCCGCCACTCCGTGACTCCTTCACCTCAAGCTCGGCAGCGGCAGCCGACCTGCGATAACTTCGCACGTGTTCGCACGTGCGAAATTTGCTTTCATGCAGGTCCTTGCGTATATTTTGACGCAAGAGGCCTCCTCCGCTTGCCTGAGCGGTGTGTGGGCCTGCCGCTTGCCAAAGCGGTGGTATCCCTATCCAAGCGCGCCAACGCTTGGAGCTTCTTGAATGCTGTGTCGAGCGACCAACTCAGAGAACAGCATTCACCGTCTTCAAAAGCCCGGCTGCCAAGCCGGGCTTTTTCTTATCTCATGGGTACTCCAGCGTCATCGTCTTGAACCCAATCGAGCGAGCCTCTAGGACTGCGCCGTTCAAACGCTTGTACGTTTTTTCGATATCGGTGCGAGACTTCGTTACGCGGCGCTCACGCCCCGATACGTCTTTAAAGATGAGAACCCACTCGCCGTCCGACATCGGAGCCGGGGCAACGGTAACGCCCGTAAGCGCTCCAGACTCGAACATCTGTCGAAGCATCCGAACCTCCACGCCCCTCTCCCTTTGCTAGTCACGTCAATCATTACAGCACACCGTACAACAAAACGCACTCCCATGCGCAAGGGGATTTTGTCTGTGGTGCATTGCGGCTTGACGCCTTGCGCGGATTTGGTATCTTTGTGGTACCAAATCGGCATCGAGGTAGTACCATGATAGTACTAATTGGGAGCCAAAAAGGCGGCTGTGGGAAGTCGACCACTGCCGTCAATATATGCGCACAGTTGTCCAAAGCGGGACACGACGTGGTACTGGTTGATGCAGACCGCCAGTGCACTAGCGCCAACTGGGCAATGGACAGGTCTGCCAATGAAGCACTATCAGTGGTTCACTGCATTCAGAAGTACGAAAACATACGGGACACGTTGCTGGACCTCGATCAGCGCTATGAACACGTAATCGTAGATGCTGCCGGCCGAGATAGCCGTGAGCTCCGCACCGGGATGACTGCTGCTCACATACTGCTAGTGCCTTTCCGACCTTCTCAGCCCGACCTGGACACACTCCCAAACCTCCAAGAAATCATCACGCAAGCTAAAGACCTGAACCCCGATCTTGCAGTGAAGGGTCTCATTACGATGGCACCAACCAATCCGGTTGTTCACGAAACCGACGAAGCCCGCGAGTACCTGCAGGACTACCCAGAAATTCAACTGCTCTCAACCATCGTGCGTGATCGCAAAGTTTTCCGCGACGCGATGAGTGAAGGCATGGGAGTTGTCGAAATGGGCAATGAGAAAGCATCTCAGGAAATCATATCGCTGCTGAAGGAGCTGTTTTGATGGTTAAGCGTCGAGCCCCAAGGACTCATCAGCAGCCGACCCCGGAGCAAATCGAGGCGTTCGCCGCCGGCGTCGATGGTGGATCCTCCCCTCCCGCTTCTCAAGAGAAAGAGGCAGCTCCCTCCCTGGATCCAGATGCTAAGCGTGACTTCAAGGCGATCCGGGTACCTTTCAATGAGTACGAATACCGGCAGCTTGAAGCGCTAGCCAAAGCAACAGGGCGCACCAAGCTGAATGCTATCCGTTGGGCCATCCTGCAAATGGCCGCAGAAGCTGAAGACTCCAGATAGGCAACCAATGGCACCATATTGGTACCAAATCAGTGCCTAAAAGGCACTACTTTGGTGTCAAATCGGCACCTTTATATAACATTACATCATTCCTAGGAGGCCCTCATGGAGTGCTTCCGAATCGATGAAAGCGGCTATACGGGATTCGACCTTCTGAACGCCGAGCAGCGCTTTCAGGGAGCGACAGCGATCGCGATCAGTGATGAAGACGCAGCTCGCCTGATCCAGGAGCATTTCCCAAAGCTGCAGGCCTCAGAGCTGAAGTACCGAGCACTTGCGCGAAGACCACGGAATCACTCCCGATTGCTAGCCCTGCAGCGCGATATCCTGGCCAACTACAAGTGCGTGACCTACGTCTGCGACAAGCGCTTCGTGCTGCTGCTGATGTTCCTGGACTACGCAGTCGAGCCGTTCTACTACGAGCGGGGGATGGACTTCTATGAGAACGGGCAGAACTACGCTTTGGCGTCGCTGCTATACCATGTAGGCCCTACCATGTTGGGAACAGCGGCCTTTGAGGACCTGCTGACTTCCTTTCAGCGGGCCATCAAAGAAAAGACCCCAGAAGCCCTCGGCAACCTCGTCAACGCAGCGCGAAGGACACAGTGGGAAGCACTTCCGGAGGCACTGGGACCAATAGCGCAATATGCTGCACCTGAATGCCTGGATGCGATCGCAACGCCCGGTGTCAGCACCGATGCAGCATTTGTGGTTCTACAGTCACTAATTTGCCGCATGGAAGAGATGGCCCCAGGCCCTTATCGCGTCGAGCACGATCAGTCCAAGAATCTGCTCACCTATCATGACCTTCTGCAGCGCTACATCAATCACACCCAAGACATTGAGTTCCGCCAGTCAGAAATCGCACGCATCAAGTTCCCACTCAAGCTCACATCGGTGACCCAGGTCGACTCGAAGAGCAGCCCGGCGGTGCAGCTGGCTGACGTGATGGTCGGAGCTGCCATCGAGGCGGCGAATACCCTGACAGGGCTACGTGCGGCCGCGATGGATCCAGAAGCGGTGCTGTCGCAGTATGCCGATCATCAGTTCATCCACTTGGTGCCATCGCTCGATTTAGAGGAGCAAAAGCAGTTCAGGCAGGGAGCACAGGCAGCCGAGATGATCGACTATTTCTCCGCTAACTTTTCCAGCCAGAACGGCGGGCAACATAGATGACACTAGAAAGGTGTATAAAAGGCACTAAAAAGGAACCAAAAGGGCACTAACTTGGTACCAAGTTAGTGCCTAAAAAGCACTGTAGCGGCATCACTTCCACAGCTTTTCGAATCGCGCGGGGTTGGCCGCCGTGTACTGAACAGTGTGCTGGATGTTGCGATGGCCCAGATAATCCTGGATCAGCCGCGTGTCCGCGCCCTGGTTGGCCAGCTCATAGCCGCAGGCATGACGCAGCATGTGGGGGTGGGCGGGCAGGGAGAGGCCTGCGCACTCACCGTAGCGCCGTACCAAGTGCCACACGGTACGTCGATTGAGTGGCGTTCGCCGCTCAGAAAGAAAAACCGCATCGCTGTCAGCTTTCATCCGAGCTCGCACGGCCAGCCACCGGCGCAACGTCCGGATCTCGTCACCGCGCAGCGGGTGCGTGGTCGACAGCCCACGTTTCAGCCTGGCCACATGCAAGACACGCTCCTCAAGGTCGACCTGGGACAAACGCAGCCCACAGAGCTCCGACACTCGCAGCCCATGGCGAAACATCAGCAGCAGAAGGCAGCGGTCGCGGCTCTCGTGCCGCGCCCCCTTGGTGGCTTTCAGCAGGCGTTCGACTTCGCTTTGTGAGAGGTGCCGGCGGTCGCTCATCGTTTTGTCCAATGTTGGACGGGCAGGGCAGGGCGCTAACCCGCATGGTTGAGGGGGTGGCCTGGTAAAGATTGGACAAAATGAATCCTTTTGTCCAATCATGGCGGTGCAGATGAGGCATATCGCCTTGTCGTGACAGTACTCTCCCGAGTGGCGATCCCCTTGCTACTCGGAGAAGAACCATGACAGTACGTTGGAAATTTGAAGCTGGCCGTTTGGAAGCATGCGGTCCAAGCGGTGATCCACTGCGGGCTTGGATGGCTACTAGCGCTATGGGGCTCCCGTTGGCTGCGCTTCTGAACCAGTCCCCAGACCTGAGTCGCTTGCTGCTATGGCCGTTACTGGAGCCAAAAGAAGGGGTTACCGAACGTGATGTATTGAGTTCACGGCAAGTAACGGGGCATCATAGTGGTGCGCTAGACGCGAAGTCACCCACGGGGTAGGAACAAAAAGCCCCGCACAAGGCGGGGCTTTTCGTATTTCGAACTATCGTCTGTCCTCGAGGGGAGGCTTCCGCCAACAAGGCTCGAGGCTAGTAACTAGGAATATAAGGCTTAATGACGGTGTCGTCAACAAGAGACCAGATCCAAGCCATACGGGCAGCCCTGTCGCCAGCCCGCATGAGCACCTACGAGAGAGCAGCTCCCCCTCGGGGCGATGACGACCCATCCGCTCTCAACCTGTACGTTTGGAACGCTCAGCTCTCTGGCGCGTTCATGGCACCGCTCCACCTCTGTGAGGTCGTCGTGCGCAACGCTATCTCAGACGCCCTCGAGGCCAAATATGGGGCAAGCTGGCCATGGTCTTCTGGCTTCGAACAGAGTCTCCCCTCACCACCTGTCGGTTACAATCCTCGCCAGGACCTGTTCAATGCCCGTCGAGGAGCACATACGACGGGCAAAGTCATACCAGAGCTCAAATTCGCTTTCTGGCAGCGGATGTTCACCCGTCGGCATGACCATCGTGTTTGGAATGCCCACCTAACCCAAGTGCTACCAGAGCTGAATGCAGCAAAAAGCGTTCGAGAACTACGGCAAGAGCTCTATGACGACTTGGAAGCCATCAGAACGCTCCGGAACCGAATTGCGCACCATGAGCCGATCTTCAACCGAAACCTGGCTGAGGACTTTGAGCGTATTTCTAGGCTGATTGCCTATCGTTCAACAGCTACAGCCGAATGGATGAGAACGCATCAGCAAGTGATGGGCCTCCTCACAACAGGCCCATAATTCAACGAGCAAGGTTGTTTATGGCATTACTACGCACTACCTGCAGATAACGTTGCCACTGACGGCGTTGTTCTTTTTCACGCAGCTGGTCATATTCAGCTTGTAGCCTGGCAATCTGCTGGGCAATCTTTTTCATCTCAGGCGTATCTTCCACGGCCACCACCGAATGATCGATAGGAAAGCCGTTAAGCCGTTCCTGCTTGTATGCCATTGTAATCCCTCCTTTTTAACCTTCATC
>NZ_KB907908.1 GCF_000382245.1 Kushneria aurantia DSM 21353 | reverse complement strand
ATCGTTTCTCGGCAGACGTAGGCGTCTCGAAGATCAGGGATATTCATATGCTTGAGCTTGCCGCTGATCTGTTCGGGAGACAAGCGCTGACGCAGCATGTGCTGAATCAAGGCGAATCGAGGGCTGCCTGGAAGCAGTTTGCGCATGGGCCGACAACCGTCTCGACGGTCATGACGGTGCTGTTGCGCATGTGACGCGAGATACCGTCCATCGGACGACCCATTGCGCCGTATCTCTCGACTGGTCGTCGCCGGAGACCGTTCAAGCAGAGCCGCTACCTTCCTGATGCTCAAGCCTTGTGCGAGGCTGACCTGGATAGTGGCACGTTCTTCGGTGCAGAGTTCAGAATATGACATAGGGTCAACACCTTACCGGTTTGATCAGGTGTTGCATTCAGAATTTGCGGCCGAGATGCGCGGAACAGCTCCTCGAAGCGGATCACACGGTGCTGGCTGTCGAGGAACAGGGCGCTGAAGACCTCGTGCTCGTAATCCTGCAGCAGCACCTGCAGATACTCGAAAGCAAGCGCTGGCTGGGTGATCTTGCGGCCTCTGGCCAGGCGACGACGCGCAAAAGCCCTGGCTATGCTCAATAACTCTGCTTCGGTTACCGTGTCGGTGATGCGATAGGTGCCGGCAGTCTCGCCGGCACTCAGCTTGCGGTGGTTCATGGCGAATCTCCTTACGCTGCCATCACCAGCGCTATGCGGCGCTCCAGCTCCTCATGGAACGCCTCGACGCGCTCGGCGATGTTGCGGATCAGCCGCTCGTCCCGGTAGGCACGCTTCACGAACAGCGGCATACCCGGCCAGTAGCTGACGAAGTCGATCCACTTCCGCTCGCTGACCCACAGCCCGCCTTGGCACTGCGCTACATGCTCCTGGGGCAGCTCGTCGGCCAGCAGCAGCTCGATCTGGTATTTGGGTAGTTTGGTTTTGATCTCGACCAGGCCATTGCTGTCGACCAGGCAATCCGGCGAATAGCCCACCCCGTGGTTGAGGATGATGCCGACCTGCTCTAGGCGAGGCAGGTCAGCGGCCTCGTGATAGAGCTCCCGGGCCACCGGCTCAAACTCATGCCCGCGCTGGGTGTGAGCGTTGCCCTGGAAGGCCTCGGACGGCTCGCCAGTGATGCGCTCGCCGATCAGCTGGTGCATGTAGCTCATCGCACCGGCACCGAAGCCTCCTGGCCCCTTGCCCTTGACCAGTAGAGTCTTCAGCTCGGACATGGTGACGATGCCTAGGCGGGCGGCATGCCACTCGGGCGTGCCCTGTCCAAGAGTCAGGATCTGCATGATGTTCTCCTTTTCGATGACAAGGCAAAGACCAGCGAGGGGAGGCCCCTCGCCGGCCGGTCAGTGATGTTGGTGGTTAGGCTGCGCTCGCTTCTGCAGGGAGGCACGCAATCTGTCGAAGTCGCCACGTGGCACCTGCTCGGCGTCGCCGTACTTTCCGACGAACCATTCCTGAGTCGCCGGGGGGCAGGCGGCGATCAGCTGCCGAATATGCCCAGCCTGGAAGGGAGTGACCAGCTTGACCGGGGCAGCGGCGTGACCGTTGTCGTCCTGGCCGCGGGTGGTGATGTTGAGCAAGGCGCAGAGCACGTACCGCTTGCCGTAGCTGGTAGAGGAGCCGAAGGCCTGGACGGCATTCTTGCTGCCGCTGGTATCGGCCGGCAGTAGCATGCTGGTCTCTTCCCGGTGGCCGTCCTGGTGCATCAGCACGCCGGTGACCTGGATGCCGCGTTCCTGGGTCTGAATGCGGAAGCTCACCGCGAAGCCGTGTTTCTTCATGATCGGGCGCACGGTATCGACGATGTCCTCTAGGGTGGCGTAGTGACCGTTGTTGGTCTTGCCACGCTCGGCGATGCTCGGCAGCTCGGTCTGCATGGCCGCCATGGCGGCGCTATAGGCCATCAGCGCCTGGCGGTCGAGCACCCGCTCCTGCATTTGCAGCAAGCGCTCCATCTTGTCGATATCGACCTCGGGGTTGAGAGCGGCCCGCTCGATCACCTGGATGATCGCGGTGCTGTCCTGGGTTGCTTGAGCGATCGGTGTCTGGTCAGCGGTCTTGGGATGAATCGGGGTTGCCATGATGGCCTCCGTTATCGATAGCGTTGGATGACGTCAGGGAGCTCCTCGGTCGGAATCGGCTCCAGGGACACGGCCACGCGATAGACCTGGCCCTTGGCCAGCACGTGGGTCTCGGTCGCGTGTTCGCCAGCCTCCAGCAGCTGACGGGTCAGCTGGGTCAGGGCATGGCAAATCTCGAATGTCATGGGTGATTGCATCGATACCTCCAGAAACTAAAACGCCCGGCTTTGAAAGCCGGGCGCTATGTCGTGATGAGGGAAAGACAGGGGGAAAACGCAGGACGTCGTTCAGGCCACCAGCGCAAGGGCAGACTCCAGCGCCTTGTCCTTGAGACTGGCCCCCTGCCCAAACCAGGCGGAGTCCATGCGGTAGTCGTTGCTGCGGGCGCGTTTCTCGTGATCCACGTACTCGGTGACCGCATTGAGCAGCCCCCCAGGCGGTGCCTTGCGCCGTGCACAACTGGGAGCCGCGCCCCTCGCCCTGATAGAGCTTCTGGACACGATTGAGGGCGCGAACGTTGGGCAACTTGGAGGGGTCTTCCAGCGGCGCCTCGGCGTTACAGATCACCGACTGGAAGTAGGTCCTCGCTTCCTCCTGGCTGACCTTCCGCTCGGCCAGGGTCTTCAGGCAGTACATGAAGTCGTCCCACTGGGACACGGAGATCCCCAACTGCTGCTTGACCAGCTGAGGGCGGAACTCGGTGCTGTGGGGCACCTTCACGCCCTGCGAAGTACCGTCCAAAGCGATGGTCAGGGTGTTGTTGCAGACCACACGCACGGAGGTCGGGGTAGCGACGGTGGCCAGGGAGCCGTCGCAGGAGGTGGCCAGCAGCAGGTAGTCGTTGACCTGGTCCTGGCCCTTCAAGGCCCCGCCCAGGTCGCTGCGGGCCAGTGCCCAGAACTTTCGACCACCCTTGAGCACGCCGGCCGTCTCGAGCTCATAACCCGCGTATTCCGTGAGGTCCCGGTAGAACTCCAGGACCTCCTCCAGTTGCACCACCTTGTAACGCTGGGAGACCACCGACAGCGGGGCCTTGGTATCGGAGCGATAGAGCTTCTGCTCCGGAAAGGAGTGGATGCTGCCTAGGTGGCCCGCACCGTCGGTGATGAAGCGCACCGAGGATTCATCGATATACCAGTCCATGCCGGCCTGTTGCCGCCAGACCTCCAGCGGCTGGTGACTGGATAGCTGCTGGCCCAGGCCATGCCAGGGGGTATCGCTGACGTAGGCCATTTGTTCGATCAGGTGTGCCATGGGTAGTGCTCCTTGGTGTGTCGAGATCACGGCATAGCAGCCCGCCACCTAAGGGCAGCGGGCTATGCTCGTGAGGATTGAGAGAAAGGGATGAGAACGAGGTCAGTCAGGTACGGGACGGAAGGTGTGGCCGCAATCGCGGCACTGATGGTTGTCGAACACCTTGTCGTCAAGCTGTGCCCCGAGACGTGCGCCGGTGACGCCGCCAGCGGCACAGCCAACCAGGCCGCCAATAACGGCTCCGGTGAGACTGCCAACAGTGATACCGACAGGGCCGGCCATCGCCCCCACGAAAGCACCTGTCTTGGCACCACTGAGCGCCCCTGCTGATCCTGATGTTGTACCGGCAGCAGCACCGGCAGCGCCGCCCATCTTGCGCCCAACGTTGCGGGTTATGAGGTGATGCGAGCCGCAGCTCGGACAATGGATCGACATGCGTTTACCTCCTGAGTCGTGGTGTGAACGTTCATCGAAGCTATCGCCTGACAGCTTCATGGAGGTAATACAGGGCTGAGATTTTTTTGAATCGAATCGGTAGGTGGGCAGCTAGCATCCCAATGGCGAGCCCTGTCTTCGACACTAACTTTTTCAATCACTTACGGCCCCGCATCCCATCGTATACCGACCGTAAGGACTCACTTCACCCCGTAGTCCCTACCTGAGCCACCCAAGCTAATTTGGCTTTGTATGTTATTAGTTATAACCAGTAGTTTTAATAGGGGTAACCAATAGACTCAGAGAGACCAATGGGCTCACGTAGTAAGAGCCCACAAGGCAGAACAGTAGAGAGAGGCGAAAGACTGGGAGGGACGATCCCCCAAAGGATCGCACCGACCTCCCTGACAGAGAGAAAGACACCGGAGAGAGTATCGAGGGAGTGACGGCGAAGCCGAATCACGACACGTCCTCAGGTAGGCAATCTGTGGTAACGATGGGCAGGCCTCCTTTCTAGTGGCCTGACCCGTTTCCCGGTGGTGACGTAAATTTCTACAGGCCTCGGCGATGGTACGAGCAGAACGCTCCACGACCATCAAGAGAGGCCTTCCCCATGCACCATGAAGTTTACGACGACACCCTGAACGAAACCGACATGCTGACCATTTGCCAAGGCATGGACAGTACCGTGTTGGAAACCACCGCCCTGGGCCAGGAGATCGCTACGCTGTCCCACCACCTGTGGCGACAGGACTTGATCGAGGTGGATCGCCAGCTTAAGGCATTGGCGACGACAGAGGCCTTGCTGGACAGCCAGCGGATGATCCTGCCGGATGGCTACGGTAGCGATATCGTGGTGCTGGCCCCGGATGCCTTGCTGGACACGCTGACCACGCTCTATACGGTGCTGGTGACGATGTTCCAGGAGACCGATATCGGTCAGCACTACCGGCCGAGCCCCTACGCTCTGCGTTTTCTGTGGGCGTTTGCGAGCAGCGCGTACCTGCGCGAGGCGGGATTTCATCAGCCCCCCACCATGAGTCGGCAGGTAGCAGAGCAGACCGTGATGGAGCTCAACCAACGCCTGACGGCTTGGTATCAATGCCTGAAGCAGCCGGACTTTACCTACGAGTGCAGTCGGAATCGCCGCAATAGCCGCAACAACTACCAGCGTCTCCGGGATTTGATGGATGCCTTGTTCGCTCGCCATAGCCGCCTGACGGTACTGAGAGTGGATCTAAGTTATAGCGAGCATGATGGCCCCTACGTCGACTACGAGACAGCACGCTACCATCGTAAGCAGCTGTGTCAGGCATTCCACACGAACCCGCTCTTCAAGCACTTTCTCGGCTATGCCTGGAAGTTGGAGTGGAAGCCCAAGAAAGGCTTCCATTATCACTTCGTGTTCTTCTTCGATGGCCACCAGGTGCAGGAAGACATTACCTAGGCCCGGCGTATCGGCGAGCTGTGGGCGCGCTCGATCACCGGAGGACAAGGGCATTACTTCAACTGCAATCGCAATGCTGAGAACGTCTATCACTACAACGCCTTGGGGCGCATCGACTATCACGACTTTGAGAAGCAGCGCGGGCTGGATTACATCGCCCGCTACCTGACCAAGGTCGACGAATACGCCGCCATGCTGGTGACAGGCCGTACCTTCCAGGCCAGTCCCATACCCAATGTACCTGAAGGACCTCGCCCTGGACGTCCACGTCAGCACCTCGCCGCCTGGTGTTACGACGAAATCAGTTTCTGACCGCTCCCCTGTCTCTCTATGTCATGTTACGTCCCGGCGGATGCCCAAGGCCTCCGGGGCAACGCTGCTTCAGCGGTGGATAGAGACGTATCGCCAGGAGGACATATAAAAATTCCCACCTCGACTCCCCTCCCAGGAGTGCGTTACCACGGCGACCATCTCAGTACCAGTAGCGCAGTGAGCTCACTCTGCTGCTGGTTCACCAATCACGGGAGATGATCACCATGGCAAAAGGTAAGACACCCATGACCCAGGCAGCTGCCTCACGTATCCAGAGCAGTACGGCGAAAACGAGTGGCGGCAATGTGTCAAAGGGTAGCTTTGCTGCTCGAGCTACCAGAGCGGCGGCCCACAACACTGGTGGCAATCGCGGTAAGCAGTAGGTGTAGGGTCCAGTGCTATGGCCCAAGTTCACCGCTGGTGAACCTGGGCTTTGGCATGTGCCCAGTACTCCGGGTATCGCGAGAATCTTTCCATGAACCATTCAAGATTCAGGTGCTCTTCCAGAGCTGGGGCTTCGTTTACTAGCTGATCCAATTGAATTTGTTCCTGTTCGATCCACTTGGTCCAGGTGGTGGCCACTCGTGTCATTATGAATGGAAAGAATGCACCATAGTGATTACCTGTAAGAGATTCCAGAAAATCGGTCAGTTGATCGTTTTTAGGGACAGTTCCATGTCTCCATTCCTTTAGCCTACGTAGTCGCGTATTATCGGCAGCATTCTGGATATCTTGCTGGTCCGCATGACCAGTGACCCTTGTCCTCTCGGCACTAGGGCAGGGTAGATGTTTCGCCATGGAGTGGTACGATAGAGGGCGCTCCGGTGATGAGAAGGCATCCCGCCAGAATTCATAAAGCCGATACGTCGGAGTTGTTAATCTTCCATTTTCGAGCAGTGGTATTAGCTTTCCCATGCCACCATGATTTAAAAGAGTGTCTTCGAGAGTCGCGGGTAGCTCAAGCGATTCTCGCAGTGACAACATGTCAGACATGAAGCTAGCCAACAGCTGATGGTAGAAATCCATTCGAAGACTAAATAAGCATTTGAGAACATCTGTCTTCATCTTGAGCGTTCTGTGCTGCCTAGGCCGACTGGCATCGATCATGGCAGTGCTATAGCTTTGGATCTCTTGTGAGTTGAGCAAGGTGTGGTGTCGGAACGCTTCGTAGATAGCCTTGTGCATTCGAGAAATTTTCTTTTCAGGTGATACCTCCATTTTTCTGACCTGGTGACATGTCAGAATCAGTCGCCTTTCTGCTTTAGCGCGCCCCTCCAGAAAAGAGAATGTGAGGGGAAGTTTTATTTTCTGTATCGGCTGATGTTTGTTGATGCTCTCGAGAAGCACTTGGCTGAACATCAGCCACTTGGTGCCGTTGGTATCTTTGACGACCGCTTCTTGCGGAGTAATACGATTGAGCAGCTCTGCTAAGTCATTTTGTTCTATCATTTTCTGGAGGTTGCTCTCGATCTTCTCGGCAATGCGAGGAGAAACTCCATCCTGATAGGCTTTCCTTAGTCGCCCCTGCTAAACCCCGATTTTTTCCGGGGAGTCGAATTCGGCTCTCCTTATACTGGCCAATGAGCACAAAAAATTGAAGATCATTGACCGGACATAACGCCAAAATAGACCTGAAAAGCGGAAAAAGTAACAGACAAAAAGAAGCTCCCTGAGCTTCTTCATGACTTTCCTCAAATTCATGCCGACACCACACAGCAGCGCATGAATCCGATCGCCCTTGCGCCCTTTCAGATAACAGC
>NZ_KB907907.1 GCF_000382245.1 Kushneria aurantia DSM 21353 | reverse complement strand
CTACCGTTGTTGCTGGTGTAGTCTGATGCAAAAATGTTCTCGCAATCGGACCAGTCGATTCTCTGACTCATTTGCACCAACTCGTGGCGCATGTTGATGACGTCATCAAGGTAGATGTTGAGCAGGTCACGCTGTGGATTCTGGCGCTGATCGCGGGGAGTCATGTCGATTTCTCACGATTTTGGCGAGGATAGACCAGATTTTACGCCGAAAAGGGAGCATCATCCAGGCGCATAATCATGATTTCACGGTGATTTTTGGTTTTTCAGGACCGACTAAGTATCATCCCAGTGAGCCCAGTCCCGGGCCTGGGCCGCCAGTGATTGATGGCTATTTTCCAGAGCTGTTCGGGCGCGATCCAGTGCTGCACCGGCCAGATTGTCTTCCTGGCTGATCAGTTTGGGCATGACAATGAAGCGTTCAATGAAAAACAGGGCCGACAATGCGGAAACGGTGATCAATGCCAGCAGCATGAGGAATTTCTGGATGAGTGACGGGAAGTAGGGCTGGAATTTCATGTCTGGCAGGGCTCGGTGGCCCCATCCTCCTTTATTGCAATGGCGGAGTGCGCTGCTCTTTACCTCACCTCCCTGCACCTAAAGGATCAAGCCGGGCCCAGCGTCGCATACCTGTAAATGGTATGGTGTATACGACTGATAGTGGCAAAACAGTTCACAAAAACAAGTTTTTTGCCGACTGTTGTGATCGGAATGACCGGAACCTGTCAACCTGATTCGGACAGATCGTTAAAAATTAATGTCGATTTCGTCGCGGTGTCGCTTGCCGCCGGTAGCGTCGGGAAGTTCACCACGCTGTAGGGGGTCGGGTCGTCGTCATCGGGCTGTACCGGATTGATCGAGACACTGGCCGGTGGCATCGCCACCCTGGGGCGTCCGCACAGGAACCGCTCGGGGTGCGTCTCGAAGCTGTCATCGAGCGCTCGCTGACGGACCTCTGCCATCTCGTGATATCGGCCGGTGAAGACCTGCTCCGGCGTGAAGCCCGCCAGCCCGCTGTGATGGTGCTGCAGGTTGTACCAGTCGACGTAGGCGCTGTACCACTGCCGGGCATGGACGATGCTCTCGAAGCGCCCGGGATAGTCGGGCTGGTACTTGCTGGTCTTGAACTGGCTTTCGCTGAAGGGATTGTCGTTGCTGACCCTCGGGCGGCTGTGGCTGCACGTCACCCCCAGCTCTCCCATGAGGTCCAGATAACTCCGGGCGATCATCGGCGAGCCGCGATCCTGGTGGAGCGTCAGCGCGCCATGCGGGATTCCGTAGCGATCCACGGCCTCCTGGAAGAGCTGTTGAGCCAGCGCGGCAGTCTCCTTGTGGGAGATCATCCAGGCCACGATGAAGCGGCTGTACAGATCCAGCACCACGTAGAGGTTGAGGTAGACGCCACGACGCCGTGTGGGCAATTTGCTGAGGTGAGTAGACCAGGGGAATTTCACCCTCAGCCTCTCGCAGAACGGTGCGTGAACCTCTCGGCTCACACCGCTCCCATCAAGCAAACGCACCCGACATTCCTTGCGACCAGTGCGCGAACAGCTTCGGGCGCACTTTTACCAGCCGCTCAAGTGTGGCAATCGTTTTCTTCTTCCTTCCTCGAAGATGCTTGAACTTTCGCATAGCCCACCTGACCAGTCGTTGGTTGACGTAGCGCGCCACCCGATACATCAATGATCGATAATAACGCCCATAGTAATTCCACCAACCGTGCAGGTAAGGGTTAATAAAGCCAGCGATATCCGTGATGGACAGGTCTGTTCGCTGCCCTATTCGCCATTTCCGCACTTTCTCAATGATTCCCTGGATGGAAGGCCGACTGATTCCCGGACAAAATCCCAAAAAGAGTTCTCCAGAGCGACCCTTCACTACTCGTTTCTTGAACGTGTAGCCAAGGAAGTCAAAGGATGTGTGCGCATGGTTACTGGCTCTGCGGTGATCCTGGCAGTAAACAATCCTGGTTTTCTCTGGATGTAGCTCAAGCCCACACTCCCTGAACCGCTCATGCAGACTACGCAGCAGGAATCGAGCCTGCCTTTGAGTGCTACAGTGAAGCAGTCCATCGTCAGCATACCGACACCAATCAATGGCCGGAAAATGCCGACTGATCCACCGGTCAAAGGTGTAGTGCAAAAAGAGATTGGCCAATAAAGGGCTGATAACGCCACCCTGCGGCGTGCCCTTGTCGCGCTCATCCGTTCGACCGTCCGCGTGTACCAATGGTGCTGTTAACCATCGTCGGATGTATAACTTCACCCAGGGATTCGCGGTGTGACGATCAATCGCCTTCAGCAGGAGTTCATGCGGAATGTTGTCAAATAGACCACGGATATCAAATTCCAGCACCCACGGATAACGCCAGCACCGTTTCCGAGTAACTCCAATCGCCTGTATCGCCGATTTTCCCGGCCGATACCCGTAAGAGTCCTCCAGAAAGTGCGGTTCTACCTCGGGCTCAAACTGAAGTTTGACGACCATCTGGGCGATTCTGTCCGTTACGGTCGGAATGCCCAGTATCCGCTCACCTCCTGATTTCTTTGGGATTGAGACGGCACGAACCGGGGGCGGCATATAGCTGCCCGAAGACATTCGGTTCCAGAGTTTATAGAGATTATTCCTGCGATCACGGTCAAAGGCTTCCAGGGACTGTCGATCTACACCGGCAGATCCCGCATTGGCTTTGACCCGATTGTAAGCTTCTACAACCAACCACTTGTCAATGTCGTATGGTTTTGCCTGACACCGACCCTCCTCCTGCATTTGCAGTTGAGACCGACGCTCAGGCGGCTTGACGCTGCCCCTTCGCTCCACCTCCATTACAGAAGCTTCGTCACTACTACGAGCAGCTCCGTCCCAGTATCGTGCCTCGGTACTCTCGGCCTTGTGGTGGTCGCCACTTGTGCCTTCTCCCTTGAACATCACGATGACTGGTTCCCGCAGTTCCCAGCAAGAGCCTGATATTGAGTCGCGCCCACTTTATGCCGGACACCACTTGCGCAGCATTCGGAATACACCCGCAAGCTCATCCCGGGGATGGGACACGCCCCCGGTTTTGATGTCACATATGGTTTTCGACACGTCATCATGGGTTCGCTCTCGCTCACCTCTCAATATCACACCTGACTGCCTCACTGTGCAGCCTTTTGACCCAATGCTCACCACAGACACTCTTGATGCCTGCAGCCCGGGCTGGTTTGGAGCCTGCTTCCGACAGCCGACTCCGGTGGACCCTTCACCATCTCTTGCTGAGCTTATGGCTCATTAAAACTCCCGCATCCTTGCGGTCATTCTCCAGTGCCTCTGCGGCACACTATCCCACGTCCACGCCTCATTGGCGGCTCTTGCCGTGATGCGTGGCATGGCATGGTGCTGGGGCGCACGCTGAGGGCGGCGATCACCGCTCTCCTTGACCTCCCGCAGCTGCCGGTACCAGGTGCTGAGCGAGCCGATATAGATCCCTTGCTGCAGCAGATCGTGGTAGATCTCGTAGACCGGCTGATCCCGGTAGGGCTCGCTATGCGCGATCTCAAGCATTTGTGCTCGCTCCTCGGCCGACAGGGCTGCGGGCTGCGGGCAGTGTCGGCGCGACCTGGAGGCTCCGGTAGAAGGCTCATGGCGGCGTTGTCGCCAGGCGTACACCGTGCTGCGGTTAATGCCCAGGGATCGACAGGCCATGGCCAGGGGGAGGTGCGCCGGGCGCTCGTCGATCACCGTGATCATGGTTCGCTCCCATTGTTCATGTGATCGAGCATGGACAAGGCTTTTTTTTGGAGCGACAGGCAGTCTTCGGCGGTCGAGAGCCGCTGCTGAAGGCGGGCGTTCTCACGCTCCAGTGCCTCGATGCGCTTCTGCTCCGGCGTCTTGCTCGGCGTTGGGCCTGGAGCCGTCTTGTGGAGCTTCTCCACGCCGCTCTCGGCAAGCTCCTTGCGCCATGTCGTCAGCTGGCTGCTGTAGAGCTTTTCGCGGCGCAACAGCTCTCCGAGTTCGCCATGCCGGCAGGCATCGGCTTCCGCCAGGATGCGCAGCTTGTACTCGGTGGAGAACTGACGTCGCGTGCGCTTCTCCAGCTTGGGATTCGGTGTGACCTGATGATCGGGTAGTTCGGTTGGTGGTTTGGGCATGATACGGACTCCTGAATCTCGGGCTCTGGTATTGAGTTTAACTCACTGAGCCGGTGTATGGATTCAGGTTGACACACAGGGTGACAAGCGCTCGGTAAAAACGTGATAATCATCCGCCAGTTATGCCCACGCAGGAAAAGGGAGATCGTAATGAAAACCATAGGATTGATTGGCGGTATGAGTTGGGAGTCGACCCAGACCTATTACCGGTTGATCAATGAGAAAGTTCGCGACCAGCTGGGCGGCCTGCACTCGGCACGCCTGGTGCTTTACAGCGTGGATTTCGCCGAAATTGAGGCCCTGCAACACCGGGGTGACTGGGAGGCCACGGCGAAGATTCTCGGCGAGGCTGGCAAGGCTCTGGAATCCGCCGGCGCCGACTTTCTGGTGCTCTGTACCAACACCATGCACAAGATTGCTCCCGGCATAGAAGAAGTGATTGATGTGCCGCTGCTCCATATTGCCGATGCCACTGCCAATGCCCTGCTGCGTGATGGCATCAGCAGGGTGGGGCTGCTTGGAACCCGTTTTACCATGGAGCAGACCTTTTATATCGAACGTCTTGAGGCTCAGGGTATTGACGTTGTGGTCCCCGAGCCCGAGCAGAGAAACACGATTCACTCCGTTATCTATGAGGAGCTGTGTCAGGGCGTGGTGAATCCGGAATCGAAGTCGGCCTATCTTGCGATTGTCGACTCCCTGGCAGAACGTGGGGCAGAAGCCGTGATCCTCGGATGTACGGAGATTGGCCTGCTGATTCAGGGCAGCGACACCAGCGTGCCTTTGTATGACACCACCGAAATTCATGCCGAGCAGGCGGTGAAACTGGTCTTGCGTGAGGATCTGACTGTCAGGAAACCAACGTGATCGAACTCAGTCCCTGGCTACAGGTGGCGCTGCTGACGCTGGGCGCCGGGATCACGATGTCTATCGGTGCGGCATTGGCGGGCATCGAGCGCATCCGCCCCCGATGGCTGGAAAACGAATTCCGTCACGCCATTATTGCCTTTGGCGGCGGGGCCCTGTTAGCGGCTGTCGCCCTGGTACTGGTGCCTGAAGGCATTCGAAACCTGTCAGCCGGGGCGGTGTTTGGCTGGTTTTCGGCTGGTTTTCGGCTGGCGGCGTGGCCTTCATGCTGCTGGATCGATGGCTGGCGGCCCACGGTACCTCGGCGAGTCAGCTCACGGCGATGCTCTCGGACTTTGTGCCCGAAGCCCTGGCGCTGGGCGCCACTTTTACGGTTTCCCGGGAGTCCGGTTTGTTGCTGGCCGGCATTATTGCCCTGCAGAATCTGCCGGAAGGTTTCAATGCCTATCGTGAACTGGCGTTATCCACGAGGTATCGCGGTTCACGGGTGGTGCTGGCGTTCGCCGACGGAGCGAATGTCGCAACAGATCTTTTCAGCACAATATTCGAGTGCGCGGATTAAGTAAAGTTGTGTAACGGTGAAGTGAGACAAAAGCAGTACACCTGATTCCCGTTTATCGCTCGCCGGTAACACGATCCTTCCCCTACCGCACGGACGCGCTGCTCAAAATACGAGCGATCTGCTGTATCACTGCCATCGCGCCCTACCATTGGAAAATATCGACGTTGACGTTCAGTGTGCCCGGTATCCGTATACTGGCCCGCAATCACTTCATCACGCTTGCCGTTCACCAGCGCTCCAGTAACAGTCTGAACACACAGAGGAAAATTAGATGGATTTAAAAGAGGTCGTACAGGGACAACTGAGCGAGGCCGCCGAGGTGCTGGCCCGTTTCAGTCAGGACGAGGCGCAAATTGCGGCCATCGCACAGGCTGCCGAGCTGTTGGCTGCACGCTTCAAGGCGGGCGGCAAGGTGCTGGCCTGCGGCAACGGCGGTTCCCACTGTGATGCAATGCATTTTGCCGAGGAGCTGACCGGGCGCTTTCGTGATAATCGCGCCGGTCTGCCGGCCATCGCCATTTCAGACCCGAGCCACCTTTCCTGTGTGGCCAACGACTATGGTTACGAGCATGTTTTTTCTCGCTACGTCGAGGCACTGGGACAGCCGGGGGATGTTCTGTTCGGTCTATCCACTTCCGGGAACTCCGACACCATCATCCGGGCAGTCGACGCTGCCAGAGAGCGGGGCATGCACGTCATACTGCTGACGGGCAAGGATGGCGGCAAACTGGCAGGCCAGGCCGACGTAGAGGTTCGAGTGCCCCACTTCGGCTATGCCGACCGTATCCAGGAAATTCACATCAAGGTGATTCATTCCATCATCTTGATGGTGGAACAGTTGACGGCATCAACGGATTAAAGCGTGACGTGGACGATCAGCAGGCTTATGACCAGATGGTGTTAGGTGTGGACTTATGATCAACATCGCTCGCCAGAATGAAATGATCACGCCCCGATCCAGCCGATTCTGGTCTTGTAGTATCCCGTTGAGTCCCCATTAGGCAGTGAAACGCGAGGCCCCATGCCGACAACG
Organism: Kushneria aurantia DSM 21353; assembly: GCF_000382245.1. Classification (GTDB taxonomy): domain Bacteria; phylum Pseudomonadota; class Gammaproteobacteria; order Pseudomonadales; family Halomonadaceae; genus Kushneria; species Kushneria aurantia. Next base: position 1,660 of record NZ_KB907907.1, on the reverse strand, counting down.
ATTAGACAAGCGACAGAGAACGACATCGATGCCCTGGCCGCGATCAGTCGTGCTACCTACATCGAGACGTTCGCCGCGCACTACTCGACGCAGACGATGACGCAGTATCTCGAATCGGCCTTTGCGCGCTCAACGCTAGCGAGCGAAGTTGCTGGCAGGGAATCGGAATTCTGGCTGCTGGAGGTCGACGGCGAGTGCGGCGGCTATCTCAGGGTCAATTGAGGAGACGCCCGAACCGAATGCCACGAAGAGAGCGCGCTGGAAATCGAGCGCATCTATCGGCTTGCTTCACTACAGGGGCAAGGCTACGGCAGAACCCTTTATGACAAGGCACTAAAGATCGCCGAGCGCCGCAACGCCGACTTCGTATGGCTGGGGGTGTCGGAAAACAATCTCGCCGCGATCGCGTTCTACCAGAAGCTCGGTTTTGTGATCGATGGCGTCCACGAATTCCGCATGGGCGACGGGGTGGATAACGACTACATCATGAAGCGCCGAATGAACGAGGCCGCCGCGTTCCAGCACTCGTCCGGCGTTATCGAGCGTCTATTTTCCTCCACCGTTTCGGGCTAACCTGCCGTTTCCACAAGAAACCTGAGAACACTCATGCCTTTGATGGACCGACGCAAGCTGCTACTGGGCGATGCGCTGTCACCGTCATCTCGTCACCAGCTCACTGCATGGATGATCGAGGGCAAGACCGGTGACGACCGTTTGCGCGCAGGAATGCCCGCTAGCTGGCTGATTGGTGAAAAGACCGGCACCAGTGGCGAGGGCAATGCTAACGATATCGGGGTCGCGTGGCCGGGGAATCGCGGCGCGGTGATCGCTGTGGCCTATACCTACCTGCCTGATGCCAGCAAGACCACGCGGGACGAAGTGGTCGCCGAAATAGGCCGACTCGCTGCCGACGTGTGAACCGCTCGCCACGGGCTTTTACATCGCCCCAGTCCCAACACTCGACGTAAGGACACAACGCGATGGACCTCACAGTCTGGATCACCTACCTCGGCGTCATCACCGCCCTGATCATGTTCCCCGGGCCGGTCGCCCTGCTCTGCATGAGCCACGGCCTACGTCACGGGCGCCGCCGGGCGCTGGCGACCGTGGTAGGTGGTGCGTTGGCGTCGCTGGCGCTGATGGCACTGTCGTCGCTGGGGCTGGGGGCAATCCTTGCCACCTCGGAAACCGCTTTCGTCATGTTGAAGGCGGTGGGCGCGGCTTATCTGGTCTATCTCGGTGTACAGGCGTGGCGTTCCCCCGCCGAGCCAATGGCAGCACCCGAGGCGGCGGCGCCCTCCACGGCAAGCATTCGCTCGGCGCGGCGGCTGTTCGCCAGGGGCTTCACCGCAGGGCGATCGCACGTAGCGATTCATTCTCATTCAAGCCCGAGGAGCTGGGCACGGTAATCATCCAATGTCGCCGCAAGGACTCGTTTGACCTTTAAACTGCCCTTGCGCTTTACCGGATTCAGCCGGATCAGGTTGAGGGTCAGGCGCTTGAGGATGGCCAGATTATGCGCCGCGTGGGCAGTCCGTGCTCGCATCTGGTCATCCGCAAAGGCCACATCCAGGCACCAGTGCACCCGGTTCTCGATGCCCCAGTGTTGGCGTACCGCCCTGGCCAGCCGCTCGGCATCGGGAGCCAGGCTGCTGATGTA
>NZ_KB907906.1 GCF_000382245.1 Kushneria aurantia DSM 21353 | reverse complement strand
TCATCGGTCACATGAAAAGCGAAGGATTGCTGTCACGCTGTTATCTGAAAGGGCGCAAGGGCGATCGGATTCATGCGCTGCTGTGTGGTGTCGGCATGAATTTGAGGAAAGTCATGAAGAAGCTCAGGGAGCTTCTTTTTGTCTGTTACTTTTTCCGCTTTTCAGGTCTATTTTGGCGTTATGTCCGGTCAATGATCTTCAATTTTTTGTGCTCATTGGCCAGTATAAGGAGAGCCGAATTCGACTCCCCGGAAAAAATCGGGGTTTAGCAGGGGCGACTCCTTAGGGGTTGAGCTCAAGGTCATGCAAAATACCTTGGCTGCTCCAACGTCAGGGAAAAGAGGCAGCCAATTCTGATACTGCACCGCCAATCGTAAGCGAGGATAGAATGCCTCACGAAAGCGTCCCCCCCTCGCATCATCGAATATCGCATACTCATGCAGATATCCGATGATGGCCTGACCTGCAATCAGCCCCCAGCTGCGCTCGATAAAGTTCTTGTAGAGATTGGTCTGCACCCCGGCCAGCGCCGGGTAAAGAGTCGCGTCGTTCAGGAAGACGTTGCTGCCCTCCCCCTGCTCGAAGGCGGCGCGGTAGGTGAGGCGGCGCTGCTCGTCCTGCAGCAGCCTGGGCCGCTCGCGGTTGTAGGTGGCGGACTTGGCGTCGCGCACGCCCAGCAGTGGCTCGAACTCGCTGAGCAGCGGGGCATCCTTCCAGGTCACCTTGAGCCATGGCGGGTTACCGAACATCAGGTCGAAGCCCCTGGGCTCGGGCTTGTCCTCCACCCGCGGCCCCAGGATCTCGGTAAAGATCAGCTCCCAGTGGTGATAGTGCTGCTCGGTGGCGGTGGCGCGGCCGACACCGAACCAGGGCACCAGCTCGCTGAGGTGGGCGGCATCAGGCAACTGGGCCTGGCTGGCCTGGAACAGCGCCTCCAGGTCGATATCCTCGCCGAGCTGGATATCCAGCATGGCGCGGGTGGCCAGGTCATCGGTACCGACCCCCAGCAGCACCTCGGCGGCGGCCAGCCAGGCCTCGCGGCTGGGCAACGCCTCGGCTTGCTCCAGCGGCCAGAAGTAGAAGCTGCACCAGCTGTCCATCAGCAGGCACAGGCGCTGGAAGGCGCCGGACTCGGCCTCCAGCTTCGCTTTCAGCCGCTCCTGATGGTGCAGGCTAGGGCCGGGGCGCAGGGAATTCACGTCGTTCTGTGGAGTAGGCCAGACACTGGCGGTGCAAGCGGTGTGGGCCAGCGCCTGGTGGCGCTCGGCGGCATAGTCGACCCACAGCGCATCGATGCGCTCGCTGAGTGCCTCAAGGCGTGAAAGCTCCTCCGGGGAGAACTTCTTCTTCACCTGCTTGTTGCGCCACTGCTTGATGCGCTCGCACTCCTCCGGCCAGTGCTGCTTCATCAGCTTGTCGCTGGACGCGGGCGCCATGTCCTCGTCCCACACCAGGAAGTGGTAGATCTCTCCGGGCTGACGGGCTTCGCCGGGCTTGAGCTGGCGAGGCACCTGGGCGTTCATGCCGTAGTGCTTGCCGGCCCCCAGCTGGCCTTTGCTCCATACGCTGCGCCGCGCACCAATCAGGCTGTTGCCGGCGCGCAGTCTCAGGCCGAACCACGGCGTGGCCGCGGGCCGATGGAGCGGCTGGCTGTCCTCGCTACCGGCGACTTCCTTCAGGCGGTGAATGGTGGCCAGCCAGAGCGAGAGCGCCCCCAGCTCCACCGCCACCGGGTTGAGGTCCACCCCATAGACGTTGTGCACGGCGATATAGTGGCGCACTCGGCGCAGCTCGTCCTCGTAGTCGCTGGGGTCGATGCTCTGGCCAAGCTGCTGCTGCTTGAGCTCAAGATAACGGTGGGCCAGCTGGTCGATGGCCTCCACCAGGAAGGCCGCGGAGCCCATGGCCGGCTCGCAGACCTTGAGTGAGAGCACCTCATTGGCCTGCTCGGGCGTGAAGTCCTTGAGGCGCTCCTTGAGGGCCTCCTCCACCAGGGTGCGCGTCAGCACCTCCGGCGTGTAGTAGGAGGCGCTGTTGACCCGATCGACGCCATTGAGGTGAAGGATGAACTCGCCGGTGCGGTAGATGCGCGGCTTCTGGGTGCGGTGCTCCAACACCACCTCGCCCTTCTTGAACTCATCAAGCCGGGTGGCGGGCACGAACCAGGTGGGCTGCTTGGGATCCACGGCGTCGTCGAGCATGGGCTTGATGGTCTTGCCCTGCTTGATCTGCTGGTGCACCTGGACCAGGTCTTCGGTGGCGAAGAATCCCTTGTAGGAAAGCAGCCCCTCGTAGACCGAGCCCAGCTGCACGATGCCGAGCTCGGCATAGTTGATGCGCCCGATACGCTTGCTCTGCTGGGAGGTGCCGAGGCTGAGGCAACGGATCACGCCGTGCAGCACCCGATTGGGCAACTTGACGCGGCTAAGCAGCGGCGTGGCCGCGGGGTCGAACAGGGTGGCGGTCAGCGGCTCGATGATGAACAGCTTGCCGGGGGTGTAGCCATCGCGGCGGCTGTCGGCCTGGCGGGGCTGAGTATCCTCCAGCGCCAGCTGCTCGCCACTGGGGCTGCCGAACAGGCTCGCCTGGCTGGGCAGGCGGCCGAACTGCGGGCTTTCGCCCTCTTCGTCCTCGGCGTGGCCCTCGCGGGCCGGATCGAAACCCTCGTAAATTAACTTGAAGAGCCGATCCAGGTGCTCGGCGATGTAGGTGCCCTGCTCCGTGGTGGTCCCGGGCTCGTTGGCGTCCACCAGATCACGCAAGGCCTCCAGGCTGTAGCCCAGGCGGTAGACGTCGTCGTTGATGGGCAGGATGCCCAGCTCGCCACCGCGGGCCTCGGCATAGAAGCAAAACAGCAAACGGTAGACATAGATCAGCGCATCGTGGCGCAGCTGCTCGGCGGTGATTTCGCGGCTGCCGTCGGGCAGCGGCGCTTCGCGATCGCTGAGCTGACGATAGCCAAGGTTGCCGTGTCGACGCGCCTCCACCCAGCCGTTGGCGATGGCCTGGATGGCGTCGCGCACCGCCCCCTGGAGTTTTTCGGAGACGCCGTGGGTGCTCTTCAGGCTACCCTCTCGCAGGCGCTCATGAAGCACCTCGTCGCTCTCGCCCTGGGGTGCGAGCGCTTCGACGGAAAGCAGCGCACAGATGGCCTGGAAGGTCTCGGCCTGGCGGCGGCCATAGGCCTCTTCCAGATCGATCCAAAGATAGCGCCCCTGAGCATAGGTCTGGGCGTCAAACAGGTAGACCCGGGCACCGGCCAGCAGCATCACCCAGCGCGGGGCGTCCTCCTGCTTGAACAGAAGGGCGATGGCCTTCTCCCAGCTCTCCTGCAGGGTGGGCAGCTCCTCGACCAGACGGCTGGGGGCCTGAACCGGCTGCTCCAGCGGCTCCTCCTCGCTGTCGCCGCCGGAAAGGCAGAACGGCGCCTGCAGGATCACCAGCCACGGGCGGTTATGGCGGTTGAGGCGCAGCAGGGCCGGAAGCTGCTTCTTCTCGGTGGCCAGCTCCAGGGCGAAGGGCTTGGGGCGATAACCAAGGGCATCGAGTAGCGACGGGTGCCAAGCATCCAACTCCTTGACGCCGGCGCGGCTGCGCAGCTCAGGCTCCGGATAGTCGAGAGCCGCCGTCTTGGCCTTGAAATAGCTGTCGCCCAGGGCCGCCAGGCGGCGCGGGGCGGACTGGCTGCCCTCGTCTTTCCAGGCCTTGGCCTGCTCCCGAATGTCCTTGGCGAAGCCGTTCTTATCGGCCAGATAGTGGGCGGCGTAGTAATCGCCAACGTTCTTGATTGCGGTATCCAGCGCCATCACTTAACTCCTTCCACGACCAGCACCAGCCGGGTGGTGGGCTCATCCGTCGCCCGGTAGTGGGCTCCCATCCAGTGCTCCTTGCGGTCTTCCAGGTATTTCTCCATCTCCTCGCGCTTGTTGCGCAGCTGGGTGGCGCGCTTGCCCTCCGGCGGCAGGCCAGCGAGTTGCTCGTCGATGCGCGCAGCCCAGCGGGAGAACCAGTCGTCCAGTCGTTGGGTTTCCTCTTCCACACGCGGCCAGATCTCGGCACGGCGCCGATCTTTAAGATTCTTGAGGTGATAGAGGCTCTGGTCGACCGCCGAGCCCAGGAAGCTTTTCATCAGATGCTCGGGCAGACTGCCTTGCTTGCCGGTGTTGGTGAGCTGGTCGAACTTGACCTCAGCCAGCGCCTCCTTGAGCGGACGAATGCGGAACCTGCCGCCCTTGCGGAAGGAGACCGCATGGGGATCGACAATCAGCGGCGTACCAGCCCGGGAGCTGACCTGGCCGACGAAGCAGAACAGCAACTCGCCAGGCTCCAGCCAAGGTGAGGTGATGAGCGGTGCCTCACCGCGGGCCTGGAGCATCATCAGTCGCTCGGAGAGTCACTTCATCACCGGGTGCTGCTCTGTCAGCAGCAGCTCCCGGGACCACTGGCCCTTCTGGGCCAACGCGGCCTGGATCGCGGCATTGGCACGCCTGGGGCTCTCGGTAAAAAAGAGCTGCCTCTCTACCGGCCAGGCCTCCTCGGGAATCGCCGAGGCACCATAGACCATTTCGCTGTCCACCCAGGGCGCGCCCAGACGACGGGCCACTTCGCGCGGCGGGGTAAAGATCAGCTGCTCGACAGTGTTATCAAGATCAGGCCAGTCGGGATTTTCCGCCTTCAGAGTGCGATAACCGTCTTCGAAGAACTTGGCGTTGCTCAACAGCCGGATACGCGAGTTGTCCTGCACGCCGGTGGGCTCTTCGTCAACGGCTTCCTCACCATCATCCTCCCCGAGCAGGAAGTCGAGGAAGTCGTCATGCCCCTGGGCCGAGGCGTCATGCAGCAGGGACTCCAGCCCACCGGCTTCGCAATCAGTGCCATCATCCAGACGCCGCTTGAGGCCCTCACGGTTGGTCACCAAGCCCTCACCGACGGCATCGGTTTCCTTGTCGGGATCGTAGAGCTTGAGCACGCTCTCTCCGGTACGGGTGGAGCGGTTGATCTCTTCCACCTTGCCGACCAGGCGCTGGAAGATCTCGCTGTCGCCCTCCAGCAGGCCTTCGCGAGTCTCCACCATCAGGTATCGAATGATCGGCGAGTGCTTCTGGCCGAAGCGGTCGATACGACCGTTGCGCTGGATCAGAGTGATGATCGACCAGGGCAGGTCATAGTGGATGACGTGATGACACTGGTGGTGCAGGTTAACGCCTTCCGAGGCGACATCGGTAGCCAGCAGCAGGCGCACTTGGCTGGTGCCGGTGCCGAAGGATTCCACCGCGGCGGCCAGGGCGCTGTCTGACATGCCGCCGTGAATGGCGGCGATGGTCTGCTGCGACTGGTCCTGTTCCTTGTCGGAGAACTTGAGCTTGAAGTGACGAGCCAACACCGGCGCCAAGGCCTGCTGGGTCACGCGGCTCTCGGTAAACATCAGCAGGCGCGGGCTGTTGGCCGTGCCATCCCAGCCCATGGCCTCTAACTCACGAATCAACGCCTGGAAACGGGCGCTCTCACTGATGGTCAGCTGGTCCAGCTGGCGGGTGAGGAGCACCAGCTCTTCGATTTCGGGGGAGTCAGGGTCCTGACGCTTGATATGTGCCAGGCGCTTGCTGGCGGTGGAGAGGCACGCTTCGGGGCTTGAAAGGAACGCCTTGTACATGCCCCAGCTGACGATGGCTTGGCTCTCGATCTCCCTATCGAGTACCCGCTGACGGATATGTGCCAGCTGGTGATAGACGCCCTCCTCGGCCTCGCTGGCATAGGCGGTGGTCTGCTCCAGCGGCACCACCTCACGTTCCGAGAAGTTGCTGCCCGCCTCAGCCTTCACATCTTCCTTGAAGCGCATCAGGAAGAAGGGGGCGATATCCTTGGCCTCGTACTCCTGGAGATTGGGATCCGGCACCGCGGAGGGATCGAGCAGGCTGATCAGGCGGCCGAAGGTCTCGCGTTTGCCGTTGTGAGGCGTGGCGGTGGTCAGCAGCATGCTGTTGGTGCGCCGCGAGAGGCGCCGCGCCAGGCGATAGCTGAGGTGGCGCTCTGGATTGCTGCCGCCGGAGACGTTATGTGCTTCATCGATCACGACCACGTCCCAGCGGGTATTCTCCAGGAAGTGAGCGTAGCGGCCGATGTCCTTTAGCGTATCGATGGAGATGATGATGCGCTGGTAGACCTCGAAGGGGTTCTTGGAGGCCGGGATCTTGAGCTGCAGCTTGGAGAGCGCATCGGAGTCCATACGGACCAGCGGCAGGGCGAAGCGGTTCCACAGTTCGGCCTGGAACTGCGAGAGCATCGACTTCTTGGCCAGCACCAAGATGCGGTTGCCCTGCCCTCGCCTGATCAGCTCGCTAAGGATCATGCCAACTTCGATGGTCTTGCCCAGCCCCACCTGGTCGGCCAGCAGCAGCCGTGGACGCAGCTGGTGGAGAGCCCGGTGCACTGCCTCCTTCTGGTAATCCATGGGCGTGAAGGCGCCCATGTCCTCGAAGTGGGGGGCCGGGTCCGTCAGTGGCATCTGGCGCAGCTGGGCTTCGAGAAACAGCCGGGAGCGCGAGTAGCCGTTGGACTCGTCGCGCACCAGCGCCGTCTCGCGAGGATTGACTTCCTTGATCTGATCCAGCTGGGTAAGGAAAGCTGCCTCATGGCCACGGTTGAGATCGTCCACCCCGGTGCAGAAGACGATCTGGTGCTGATAGCTGCCCGCGGCATCCACCCGCGAGACGAGCCACTCGGCATCGCGACACACGACGCGCATGCCTGGGGTAAACACACCGCCCATGGTGCTCCTTCTTTGTCCGCTACGTAACGGGCCCGCCGACAAGGGGAAGAGCCCCCTTCGAGCCCTTCGGGTCCAGACCGCTATTCGTTATGGGACTGACTCATACTCAGCCTACTTTTCCTTAATCCTAAAGGTTTGGCTCCTGAGCTGCAGCTCTGACATGCCTGACAACCACGCGACTTACCGCTTCAGTTTCACCTGGCCGCGACAGCAGGCGTCGCAGCCAGGCTGTACGCTGCGACCAAAGGGAACTTGAGGCCCGACATGGCCCGCTGATACAACACCTTTAAAACACGTGAAAACAACCCTCACAAACCACGCAGAGCAACAGCATGGACAAGCTGACGCAGATCCGTGAAGCCATCCGGGTAGAAGAAAGTGCCCAACGCAGCACCTACATTTTCAAGGTGGCACGGGCAAGGCACATCAGCGGGCGTATCGCCGTGGTCAAGGTGACGCCAGATGATGACCGACGCAACAGCGACACACTGAGCGAAAACCTAGAAGGAGCCAATGCCTGGTGGCCGATGGAAGGGCCGCATAACGGTGAAGCAAGGGTGCTTTCGGTCTTTCCCGAAGACAACGAGCTGCACATCACCGCCGTCAGGGGTGACTTGACCGATGAAGAGAGCCGACTGCGAATCTACCCGCCCAACTTCATCGAACCGGTTCGCTTACTCTACTACGACCAGCGCTACCAGGAGCTCGGCCTAAGGATACTGCGCTCACTGGATAGCCGGCCCCCCCAGGATGAGCGAAGCCTGCCCAACCCGGCCCCCCTAACCCTTCGAGCCCAGCAGCGTGAAGCTCTGAAGCTTCCCTATCGCAGCCACTCCCTGCTCATCGGCCCACCCGGCACGGGCAAAACTTACACTCTGGCAGCGATCCTCGCTCAATTCCTGTGGCATGAGCCGGAGCAGCGCGTCCTGCTGATCTCCAACAGCAACGCCGCCGTGGATGATGCGCTGGTAAAGGTGGACGAAGCACTGGAAAAGTTGGGTGACGGTCAGCGCAAATCACGCTCGGTACGCATCGGCAAGAACTTCACCATGGCTCGCTATGAAGGCCGTGAACACCTTCTCCCTTCTAGCCAGGAACTCACAGACAAGCTGAAGACGCTGGAAAAACGCAAGCCGGAGCAGCGTGATGCGGTGGGTTATGACAGTTGGCTGAACCAGTATGAGAACGTTCGCAAGGAGATCGACGATCACACCAAAGCCCTGATGCAAAAGCGTCAGCTGGTGGCGACCACGGCGGCCAGCGCGAGCTTCCGGTTTGAAGCGCTCTATAGCCGATTCGACCTGGTGGTATTCGATGAGGCCAGCCAAGTTTCCCAGTACCAGACGATCGCCTTATTGCCACTAGGCAGGCGATATCTGTTCTGTGGTGATGACCGCCAGCTGCCGCCGGTCTGTGTCGCTCACCAGAACACACAAGCCCAACGCTGGGTAGGAAAATCCATCTTCAGCCTACGTGACAAGTTTCCCAATTCGTCACAAGTGATGCTCGATGAGCAGGACAGAATGGTAGAGGAAATCTGTCGACTTGTCAGCGACCAGTTCTACCCTGGAAAACTGAAACTTTCCGCATCAGCAGAGGAAGAGAATTGGAAGAGCGAGCGGCGCCGACTAAGTAAAAAATTCAGAAATCCGGTAGAGGTAGTATTCGTAGACGACACTGCTAAGTGGCGTCAGCGCTTCATGGGGGAGGTTCGCGAGGGCTCTGCCGAGAAGGCCATCGAAATATATCAGGCACTTTCCAGTGAAAGAGAACAACTAGAATCGGACATCATGATCCTGGCGCCGTTGCACTCACAGCTTCGCCTGATACGCCAGAAAGCCAAGAACTCCAAAATCACCAACATCCCATGCTCGACCATCCACAAAGCCCAAGGGCAGCAGTACCACACTGTAGTTCTCGACGTCATCAACCTTTCCGGAAAAAACCGCTTCTTGACCGAAATACTTTCCAAGGAGCTGATCAACGTTGCCTTCAGCCGCGCCAAGGCCAGATTGATTGTCTTGGCCCATGAGTCCGACCTGAACTGTCGTTATATCAAGGCAGCACATGATGTTGCCAAACTCCAAAGATCTCAACCTGCGGAAAAGGATAGCGAGGCAATCGATATCGGCGAGTATACTCCTATTGGGGAGCACAACATCACTCAGATAAAGGGAAAGCTCTTCCGCCTGACGCTGAAGAATGGCAGCCAGATCATCATTGAGCCCACAGGGATACGTGACAGATATCTGAAGGCCATAAGACAACCAGACGGAAAGGAGACAGAATACGCGCTTCAGATCATTAACGGAAGGTGACGGGGCAACTCTGATAAAAATATACAGACTGATGCGGAGCTATAATTTCGGGCTCGGTGCCAAATATCTGATCTGAACTTTTCGCGCAACCGTCATAGGCCGTCGGGTCTCGGGGATTTTTTGCCCGGGATCAGACATCTATGGCGAAAAAATGCGACTAATCATGAACAATCACTTACCACGCTGACTTGGCAGATAATTCCATGGCAGAGAGAGTCATCATCGATACGCCTGACACCTCATTTCCGTTCATGCCATCGGTGTGGGAGCTTGTCGGCTGGCTCGACGAGAAGTGCACCGGCATGCACACGCTTCTCCACCGCATGCAGGGAGACACAAGCTTTAAACTGGAAAAGCTCGACCGAAAGACGCTAAGGAGTCGGTCCTGAAAAACCAAAAATCACCGTGAAATCATGATTATGCGCCTGGATGATGCTCCCTTTTCGGCGTAAAATCTGGTCTATCCTCGCCAAAATCGTGAGAAATCGACATGACTCCCCGCGATCAGCGCCAGAATCCACAGCGTGACCTGCTCAACATCTACCTTGATGACGTCATCAACATGCGCCACGAGTTGGTGCAAATGAGTCAGAGAATCGACTGGTCCGATTGCGAGAACATTTTTGCATCAGACTACACCAGCAACAACGGTAGACCCGGCTTG
>NZ_KB907905.1 GCF_000382245.1 Kushneria aurantia DSM 21353 | reverse complement strand
TCAGCAATTTACCCGGTGGTACAACCACGAGCACCGGCACAGCGCGCTTCGCTACGTCACACCGAGCCAGCGCCATAACGGCGAGGCCAAAGGCATCCTGGCGCAGCGTCGTGAGGTCTTCGAGGCGGCGAAAAAGCGTCACCCGGAGCGCTGGTCGGGCGACATCCGCAAGCTCAGCCTGCCGGATGTGGTGCACCTCAATCCCGAGCGGAACCCGGTGCCACAAGCCGCAGGATTTTAAAGAGCCGAAGTCATTTAATGTGCCAACTATGTTGACAGGCTCCGGGATGACAAGGCCTGTGATGGCGATCTTTGGAAGCACCTCCGCCGGCCCGGGCGGCGCAACAAGCACCGGGCTCAAGTCAGGAGCGCAGGACTTGGCAGGATTCCCGATCGCGTGGGCATTGATCATCGCGCGACTGAGATCGATGAAAGGCACTTCATTGGCCACTGGGAGTGTGACACCGTAGTACTAAGGGCATAAGCAGTCGGGCTTGGTCACGCTGGTCGAGCGACGTAGCGGCTATCTGCTGGCGGCACGGTTGCCTCGGCTTTCGGCGGAGCTGACGCAAAAGGCCATGATTCGGCTGCTGAAATCTCGCCGCGGTGCTGTCCAGACCATTACCTTGGACAACGGTTCGGAATTTGCTGATCACGAGACTGTGGCCCGGGCGGTAACGGCAGCGACTTACTTCTGCGATCCCTACTGCCCTGAGCAGCGTGGGACCAATGAGAACACCAATGGCCTGATACGACAGTACTTCCCCGGGGGAACGGATTTTTGGCAGGTCTCCGATGCCAAGCTGCGCGAGATGGTCGAGAAGTTGAATGACCGACCCCGAAAACGTCTCGGCTATCGCACACCGGCATAGGTTTTTCTGGGGGAATATTCAGGAGCCTTGGACACCGCGGGTGCTGCGCTTATTGCTTGAATTCAGGTTTCAAGTGAGATGTCTCTTTGAAATTCGGGAGCCTCAGCGTTACTTGACGAAATCATATTGCTAAGCTGTACCCATCTATTAATCGAGAGTATACGGTAGTAGTCACTTTAAGTCTTTCGAATAACGCTGTAGATGCCGAGGGGCTCGTTTCTTTACCGCAGATCGCTCACGTCAGGTCCTGCCACATTGGTTTGACCAACCGAAATATCGTCATCGCAATTTGGTAGAGCGCCTGTTCGGTTAGCTGAAGGGAAAAGCTTGGCTGAACACACATTATGGTAAGCTGCTCACTAGTTCTAGTGTAGAGTAACGATTTCTCTTGCCAAAAAATTATGATAAAGTAGAAAAAGTTTTAATTTTAAACAATGCTTCGCGTGTTAAAGATGTCTCTTCAGGAAGAGTGTAAAGCATGCCAAGTTGGACTGGAGTATAGGTAGTTTTATGGAAAAAAAGAGGATACTTGTTTTTGGCGGATGCATATCTAGAGATATATTTAACTATCCGAACTCTTTTGAATTATCCGGATATTTTGCCAGAAGCTCGCTCGCCAGCGTCTATAGCGGTGGAGAGATTATCGATAATTATAGCCATCGTCTGGAATCTTCTTTTCAGCGCCGATCACTAGAAAACGACTTGAAAAGGAATTTCCGAGAACGGATTAAACATGATGATTATGATATTTTGTTAATGGATTTGATAAACATGCGGTTTGATCTTTTTGTTTTAGAAGATGGCTGTGTGTTAACGCTTTCAAATGAAGCAAAAAAAAGTGGCGTCAATAAGGAGTTGAAAGGACGCAGGATTAAATCGAAGTCGCAAGAGTATCAGGATATTTGGCGTGGTGCTTTTTTGCAATTTATAAATGAGTTAGACTCAAGTGTCGGTTCAGAAAGAGTTAGAGTGACTGAAGCTTATTTAGCTTCATGCGATGAAGATGGCAACATGTTAAATTCATCTACACCTGTTTCTGAGGAAAATTTTTTTCTAGCTAAGCAATATAGGTACATTGAGTCAGTGCTAGGTGAAAGCGCCTTGATAAAATTAGATGACAGCATGTTTGTGGCGGATCCTAATCACAGATGGGGTGTCGCACCTTTCCATTATAAAGAAGGCTATTATTTAGGTTTAGTTGAAGCACTTAAAGGCATGAATACAGCAACAAGCGGATAAATAAATATAAAATATTAGCACATGGTGACTCGGTCAGTGGTGGATAGGGAAATGGCAGCGAACAATATGCTAGTATAATTATATTTCAGAGAAATTTTTGATTTGCGAATACTAAATCATGGGCGAGAATTTAAAAATATGTAAAATAGCTATATAGTCCCGAAAAATAGTCAAAAGAGTCGTCATGGAGTCTGCCAAGCACAGCGCCATCCGCTTCGTGACACCGGCGGAGCGGCATCAAGGCTGGGACGTCGCTGTCCTGGCTAGGCGAGATGCTATCTATGCCGAGACGAAGCGCAAGAATCCGGGCCGGTGAAGCGGGTCCACTTGCAACTGGGTGCCTCGCAAGACGGCTTGACTGAATCCAGACCTGGATGATCCGATGTACCAACGGGATCAGCAGTTAGAAGCAGCATGACCGCGTCTTCCAACTACCTTGACAGGCACCACGTAGGCGTCTCGAAGGTCAGGGATAGTCATATGTCTGAGTTTGCCGCTGATCTGCTCGGGGGACAAGCGCTGACGCAGCATGTGCTGAATCAAGACGAATTGTGGGCTTCCGGGAAGCAGCCTGCGCTTTGGTCGACAGACTGTCCGGCGTTCCTGGCGATGCTGTTGCCCTATCGACTCAACGAGGCAGTTGGCTGATGCCTTGGCGTGACATACAGCCGATGCAGGCTCATCCATCTCATATGTGGGATAAAAGTAATGGAGCGCAAAGAGGTATTTATATAAGGCAAGTTAGGTGTGTCTAATGATAATCGCCGTCCTTTAGCTTGGAGTTTGGCTGCCAAAGGCTTATGCATTCATCTATCACTGGACTGCTATGCTGCTACTTGTTCACCATTTCAGGATTGAGGTTGTGGAGTTGGCTCAGCTCAGCACTGAGGCTAAGGAAGCGCTAAATAAATCGCCGAACGAGATGAAGGGCAAGGCGCACGGAGCGCAGAAAGCGAGACATAACGTGGGGTTAGGCGAGCTTGCGAGTACCGCGCAACGTAGCCATTCGCTCGTGAAGGTATTTATGCAGTGTTTCCCTGAAGCTCAATGTATGTCCTAAGCAATCTCGTCATATTTATGAAGTACTTGAACCATAGGCCGTTAAAGTCCGTGCATAAAAATAAAAGGAAAATATTTTGGGGCTGCTGCCTAAATGATGAAATGTCAATACTGCCTGCAAAGTTAGTGATGAACGCTCTGTTATATGCTCCTAATTAAATTAATTTAAAGCTAAAAGGTAAAGGGCTTGGTGATTATGTTGAATGACTTCATAAAAAATATTTGTAAAAATGAATCTTTAGAAGTTTTGAATGACTACGGCACTTCTGCTCAGAGCTCACTTTCCAAATGGTCACACAGAGAAGATAGTTGTCGCCCTTTAAAACTAAAAGACTGTAAAGATTTTGCTTTTCACACTGGGTATGAGAAGAATCCTTGGTGGAGTTTCACCTTTGAGGATGCAGTAGAATTAAAGTATGTCGTAATAAATAACAGAAAGAAAATGCCATTTTCCACAATAAACAAAAATATTAGTGTTGTCACGACTAATTTTTTTGAAGTCAAAAAAACTCTTTATTCCGGCAGCTGCCATTTTGGATCACTTCCTGACTCACTACCATTAATTCTTCGAATCGATAGCTTGATAAAAACAAATAAAGTTGAGGTAATCCTCCAAGATATAAATTATCTCCACCTCGGACCTATATGTTTTCTAGGTAGAATGAGGCAAGGAGAAAGAGGCTCTCGCGAAAAGATAAATTTATATAGCCTCAGGACTGATGGATTTGGTGAAAGATTAAAAGGTCTTTTGAACATAATGGCCTTGGCAAACCATATTAGTGCTAATTTTTATTTTTCATGGGGTCAAATATCTAAAGGCGCAAGGAAGTTCCATTCTATAGCACCTCCAGAGAAGGTCTTTTCACAAGACTTTATAAACTCCCACGTAGTAGACAAAAAGAAGAGTCAGTTAAAACTTGTTAGTTTGAATGAAGTTGGTAAGAAGGCTGGGGCAGATGGATTCGATGAAGATAAAATAAGAGAAGTATCAATAAGCGGAGGTTTTAATGGAGTGCTAGTTGCACAAAATCTTCTGAGTAACCAAATAAAAAACATTAAAATGGATAGTCGGACGTATAAAGAAATCTTTTCAAATATTGCTTGGTCTACAGAGCTTGAAAAAGCAAAAAAAGAAGCACAAGCTGTAGCAGTAAATCATTCTCCAGTCGCAATTCACCTAAGAGCTGGTGACATCGTTTATGGTTTTTATCGTTACATGGATAGATACCTTGGAAAAGTTATTCCTCTGCACGATGCAGTTCACTTGCTTGAGACTTCAAAGAAGAACAATAAAGATGTGATTATTTTTGGTCAAGATGTGCAGCTATGTGATTTCTTATCGAAAAAATATGGAGCTCTTTACTCAAAAAATCTTAAGAGTGAGAGCTTTAACGAGGAGCAATCAGCCCTTTTTGACATGGTACTTATGTCTCGATGCGATAAAATATACGCTGGGGCATCCGGATTTGCAGTATTAGCTGGCTGGATTTCAGGAAAAAAAGTTGAAAAGGAAGAGATGGATTTGGTTTCTGAGGATGATATTTTAAAGATATTAGAAAAATTAAACTTATTGAGAGGGGAGGAAATATCTAGCCTCCAGATATCTTTTTCCTTATCCTATCTTCTACACAAAAAATGGAATCTGATAAGCGAGGGGCTGCGGTTGGAGATTATAAGTTTATGCAGCGCAATTGACGATGAAAATCCGTATTATAAGTTAGTTTTAGCAGCCGTTTTGTATAAATCTGAGAAAATTGAGCTGGCAGACGAGGCCGTCAAATCTTTAATGAAGCAAAACAAGTATGGATTAAGATGGTTCGCCTCGACTGTGCATCCAGATGGAACAACAACATTACTCAATTGGATTGGTTTTTATAAAGAGGCAGAGCTTAAAAGCGACTATGCAAAGGTCGTGGTTGCCTATCACCATTGGCTATTTTGTGGCATTGAGGAGAGAAAAACACAAAAAGATGATTTAGTTTTTTTAGAAGTGGAAAGCTTTGTTAAAGAAAAAGTATTTAAGGATTTAAAGTTATGAAAAAAGCTTTGGTTACTGGCGTAACTGGACAAGATGGGTCTTATCTTGCTGAATTCCTTTTGTCTAAAGGATATGAGGTTCACGGCGTAAAGCGTAGGGGCTCATTATTCAACACTCAGCGGATCGACCACATTTACGAGGATCCACATGTAGAACATCAGCAGTTTGTTCTTCACTATGGGGATCTAAGCGACTCCACAAATCTGATTCGTCTGGTTCAGGAAATTCAGCCGGATGAAATATATAATCTTGGTGCTCAATCTCATGTTGCTGTCTCTTTTGAGTCGCCGGAATATACGGCGGATGTTGATGCAATGGGTACGCTGCGTATTCTTGAAGCCATCCGGATTTGCGGTCTAGAGCAAAAAACGCGTTTCTATCAGGCTTCAACCTCAGAGTTATATGGTTTAGTACAGGAAATACCACAAAAAGAAACGACGCCCTTTTATCCTCGTTCACCCTACGCTGTCGCCAAGCTCTATGCTTATTGGATTACGGTCAACTACCGAGAAGCGTACGGAATGTATGCCTGTAATGGTATTCTGTTTAATCATGAAAGTCCTCGCCGCGGTGAAACCTTCGTAACCCGTAAAATTACTCGTGGTATTGCCAACATTGCACAAGGCCTTCAGGATTGCCTATATATGGGTAATATGGATGCATTACGTGACTGGGGGCACGCTAAAGATTACGTAAGAATGCAGTGGATGATGCTGCAGCAGAATGAACCTGAAGATTTTGTTATTGCCACAGGCAAACAATATTCAGTGCGACAGTTTATTACCTGGGCTGCGGAAGAACTTGGAATCGGCCTGGACTTCAAAGGAGAAGGGGTTAACGAAGTTGCGGTTGTGACCTCAATCGATGGTGACAATTCACCTGCTTTAAGCGTAGGAGATATCCTGGTTAGGGTCGATCCACGCTATTTTCGTCCCACAGAAGTCGAAACGTTGCTCGGCGATCCTTCCTATGCAAAGCAGCAGCTGGGTTGGGAGCCTGAAATTTCGACACAAGAAATGTGTGCCGAGATGGTTGCTGAGGATTTGAAAACAGCACAACGCCATGCTTTTCTAAAGAAAAGTGGGCATCACGTTACCATATCGACCGAGTGAGGACTCAAATGAGAGTACTGTTAACTGGCGGCTCGGGAATGGTGGGCCGAAATATCCTTGAGCACAGGTCGGCAGGCCTTTTTGAAATTCTTGCTCCTTCAAGTAGTGAGTTGAACCTGCTTGATCAAGCTTCTGTGAAGGATTACATCAGTGCAGTACAACCTGATCTGATTATACATGCCGCAGGTCGGGTTGGCGGAATTCAGGCCAACATAGCTGATCCCGCTGGATTTCTTGTACAAAACTCTTTGATGGGTATACACGTTATTAACGAAGCGTATCGTGCGGGAGTTAAATACTGCATTAATCTGGCCAGCTCTTGTATGTATCCTCGTGATGCGTTAAATCCTTTACACGAGAATCAAATTTTAAAAGGAGAGCTTGAGCCAACCAATGAGGGTTACGCACTTGCTAAAGTAACCGCTACAAAATTGTGCCAGTATATTTCAGAAACTGACAACGACGTTTCCTATGTCACTCTAATTCCCTGTAATTTGTACGGGCGGCACGATAATTTTGACCCTCATAGTTCCCATATGATTCCTGCCGTTATACGTAAAATTCATGAGGCCCATAAAAACGGCAGCTTCACAGTTGAAATTTGGGGAGATGGCAACGCCAGGCGTGAATTTATGTACGCTGAAGAGCTTGCCGATTGTATCTTCTCTGTAATTGCGGAAATACAAAGAGGCGGCCCTGCTTCTGGACTTATGAACGTTGGGATCGGGCGCGATTATTCTATAAATGAATATTACAAAGCAGTAGCAGATGTTGTCGGCTATAAGGGAGAATTCTCACATGATTTGTCCAGGCCTGTCGGTATGCGTCAAAAACTTATAGATAGCAGCAGGATAAATAATATGGGGTGGTGCTCCAGCACACGACTCGCTGATGGAATAAGCAAAACTTACGAATATTTTCTTCAAGAGGTGGATATATGAGTAACTATTCTCTCGCATCGAGTACCTGGGATCATAAAGAGCTGGAGGCCATTCAAAAGGTTGTGGACTCCAATATGTTTAGTATGGGTTCCTATGTCGCCGAATACGAAAATGATTTTGCACAATTTTTTAATTCAAAATATGCCGTGATGACAAGTTCAGGTTCGACGGCTAACCTGTTGATGATTGCCGCCCTATTTTATTCCAAAAATAAGTACTTAAAACAAGGGGATGAGGTTATAGTTCCGGCCGTTTCCTGGTCGACAACTTATTTTCCACTTCAGCAATATGGCCTGAAGGTAAAATTTGTTGATATCGACCCGAAAACGTTGAACCTTGACGTTGAAAAACTTGAGGCGGCTATAACTGATAAAACAAAGGCCATCTTACTAGTCAATTTGCTTGGTAATCCAAACGATTTTGACACTATTAGTGCTATGATCGATGGGCGCGATATTATCTTGCTTGAAGATAACTGTGAATCCATGGGGGCCGAATATAATAAAAAGAAAACAGGTACTTTTGGGTTGATGGGCACATTTAGCTCCTTTTTTTCACATCATATTGCGACCATGGAGGGTGGTTGTATCCTCACTGATGAGGAAGAATTGTATCACGTGCTTCTTTGTTTGCGGGCACATGGCTGGACCCGCAACTTGCCAAATGAGAACCACGTCACTGGAGTGAAGAGCGACGACCCATTTGAGGAGGCTTTCAAGTTTGTTTTGCCGGGCTACAATGTTCGTCCCCTTGAAATGAGTGGCGCTATAGGCATTGAACAGCTAAAAAAACTGCCAGGTTTTATCGATGTGCGTCGTGAAAATGCGGTCCTTTTTAAAGAGCTTTTCTCTGATCACCCTTTCTTGTCGATACAGGAAGAAGTTGGTGAAAGCAGTTGGTTCGGTTTTTCAATGGTAATAAAAGAGCATGCTCCTTTTGATCGCCGGCAATTGGTGAACGCTTTGAAGAAAGCCGAGATTGAGTGTCGACCTATTGTAACGGGTAATTTTCTGAAAAACACTAAAGTTTTAGAGTTTTTCGATTATGAGGTTAGTGGTGAAGTTGAAGCTGCCGACTACATAGATCGAGCCGGTTTGTTTGTAGGCAATCATCAGGTTTCATTGCAAAAAGAAATAAACTTCCTTAAAGAAGTGATCGATCAATTCGGCGGCTAAAGGGTTCTGTGTCCTGGATACAAGTACTACTTCCCAAGATTTTTTACCACATGAGCGTTTCCTCAAGGTGGTAGAGAGCACGCCACTCGTTTCTATCGATTTGGTAGTTTTGAACGAGGGTAAAGTCCTTTTGGGTGAACGTCTCAATCGTCCTGCTCAAGGTTTTTGGTTCGTACCCGGTGGACGTGTAAGAAAGTTCGAGAGCCTTGATCAGGCTTACCAGCGCATCAGCCTGTCAGAGCTTGGTAAAGTTCTTTTTTATGCTCAATCACAATTATTAGGTGTCTACGAGCATTTTTACAGCGATAGTGTTTTCGGTGAAACTCCAGGGACACATTACGTTGCTATTGGTCAATTTGTGGAACTGTCTGAGCCTTTGAAGTCCCTGCCTAAAGACCAACATGGAAACTTTGCCTGGTGGTCCTTGCAGCGGGCAATGGAGGCTCATGATGTCCATCCTTATACCAAGGATTACCTTCGTTCATTAGTTGAGTAAGGAGTATTATAAAATGATTTATCCTGTTGTCATGGCGGGTGGAACTGGTTCTCGTTTATGGCCCATGTCCCGAGAGCTCTATCCTAAGCAGTTTTTAGGGTTGACCGGTGAGAGCACTCTACTGCAGCAGACCTTTAAGCGTCTGGAAGGGCTTGAAACTGCTCCGCCCGTTCTTATTTGTAATGAAGAGCATCGTTTTTTGGCAGCCGAGCAGTTGCGGCAGATCGGGCTGCTTGACCATAATATCATTTTGGAACCTGTTGGCCGTAACACAGCACCTGCAATTGCATTGGCAGCACTGACCGCTATGAAGTCAGATGATAATGCCCTACTTCTGGTTCTGCCCTCTGATCACGCCATAGCTGACGCCGAGGCGTTCCAAACTGCGGTTAACCAGGCTGCTGACCTTGGGAAATCGGGCGAGCTGGTCACTTTCGGAATAGTACCGACTCATGCCGAAACAGGATATGGCTACATTGGTCGTGGCAAGCCTTTTGGTAATTTTTTTAAGGTGGCTCAATTTGTGGAGAAGCCAGATGCCGCCACTGCCAGTGAATATATAACTAGTGGGGAATACTACTGGAACAGCGGCATGTTTTTATTTCGTGCGGATCGCTATCTAGAAGAGCTCAAGGCTCATCGGCCTGATATTTATGAGTCTTGCGCTGCCGCTATGAGAGATGTTCAGCCGGATTTGGATTTTATCAGAATCAATGCCGAGGCTTTTGAAAATTGCTGCGCGGAGTCTATAGATTATGCAGTTATGGAGAAAACCGACCGTGCTATGGTTGTGCCGCTTGACGCAGGTTGGAGTGATGTAGGTTCTTGGTCGGCATTATGGCAGCTTGGCGAGAAGGATGAGCAAGGCAATGTCTGCAAAGGGGATGTCATTAGTCGGTCCTGAAAAACCAAAAATCACCGTGAAATCATGATTATGCGCCTGGATGATGCTCCCTTTTCGGCGTAAAATCTGGTCTATCCTCGCCAAAATCGTGAGAAATCGACATGACTCCCCGCGATCAGCGCCAGAATCCACAGCGTGACCTGCTCAACATCTACCTTGATGACGTCATCAACATGCGCCACGAGTTGGTGCAAATGAGTCAGAGAATCGACTGGTCCGATTGCGAGAACATTTTTGCATCAGACTACACCAGCAACAACGGTAGACCCGGCTTGCCCA
>NZ_KB907904.1 GCF_000382245.1 Kushneria aurantia DSM 21353 | reverse complement strand
CCTCGTTCATGGGGGCCGTCTCCAGGACGATCTGGAACTTCTCCTGGCTGGTCCACTGATCGGGCTGGTTGGATCGTGATGGCAAAACCTGTCCTCGTGCTCTGGCCTGTTTCCGCCAATTGTAGAGGGTTGTCGCGGTGATGCCTTCCTGCTCGGCCAGTTCCGGGATGGTCATGCTCATGGGCGGCGCCATCTTCCGGAGGATGGCTTCCTTACGCTCTGCGGGATAACGCACGTTGATCACCTCTCAATCCGCTTGGGTGACAACTACGCTGACGCATAGGGATCCCGGATCAAGGAATAGATCCACTGATGACTGACGCCGACGCCAGACAAGGGCACCATGAAACTGCTGATCTGTTCCGGGCTCCATTCCTCTCGCAGCCGGTCGACGATAGCGGCAACCATGCTTGGCAAGCGCTTTGTCCTCTTTTAGGCGGTGCGACGCCGATGATCACTGTAGGGCTGCGCCCACTTGAGATCGTAACCGCTGGCGGTGGCGTTTTGGCGCAGTTTCCGGCTGACCATGCTGTTGTGGATGCCAGACTCTCTGGCGATCTGACGTCGGCTCATGCCAGGGTCATGACGGGCATGGATCTGGTACCGTTGGGTCTGGGTCAGCTGTCGGTATCCCATGCTCTGCTTCACTTTGGTTGGTGAGCCGAGAAGGGTACCGGTGCTGCCTCTACCGCCTTTGTCTCGTGGTCCAAAGTGCTGCGATTATTCTATGAATTCAGGAAAGAAGCTTATTCAGACGATCAACAACCTGCTGCCTAGACATTTTATCTTTAATAAAAGTCACTGCACTTTCTCTTAAGTTATTAAACTCCTCTGGATTTTGCCATATATACTCAACAGCAGACTCGACTTCTTCAGGCTTGCAATAATAAGCAGCTTTTCCAAATGTACTTTCAAACTGCCTAGGTAGAATTACGACCACTCCGGCAGCCATTGCTTCGGCAATATTTCTACCAAACTCCTCAATATAATCTTCGTTCGTAAAGTGAACAAAAAAGTCCAACTGCTCTAAAAAATCTGCGACTTCAATAGAGTCAAATGGAAAAATTTTCCAATTTTGGGGCGAAAAGCCTAAAATTTTGAGCGCGTGGCTAGCACCGCCTAGAAGCCGCACCTCATATTTTTTGTTTACTAGATAAGCGGTTTTTATTTTATCGCGAGTTGATGGCCACTTTGTCCAATGGTCTCTTGCATGCCGTCCTATAACAGGTAAACGTGAAGAATCAGAAAAATTATATAACTCAGCTAAATCTAAACTCTGGGCCATGAGGGGCGGATACCATATCTCTTCAGATACGTTATAGAATCCACATCCTAGTAAAACTTCTCTAGCACTAGGTGAAATAGATACCCAAACAGGCTTTAGCTTAAAAAGCCGATAACAAAGTTCTTCTACATTTTCTTCGCTGTAATAATATGCCTCCTGTGAATACAGCTGTTTGGGGGATTGATTAACTAAAATAGCAAGCTTTTTTGAATGAATACATGGTAATTGATCTGGCTCATATTTTAGAATGGGCGGATGATGTATAATTACACATTCCGCATCGATCTCTTCCTCCCAAGTCAGTATGTCTACGTTCTCCCTAAAAGATAACTCTCGATATTCTTTTGCAATATCAGGAACAAGTTTTAAATCATACCTAGGCCAATGAAATAGACCGACTTTCAACCCCATAGAGCAAGCTGTTTCTATATAAGCTTGATTGCAGCGGCGAGTCCCACCAAGCAAGCTCAAATCCGAAATAATCACTACATCGTAGCTTATAATTCTGTTACGTTTTTTAGGATCTAATCCATTAGGTACGGGAAACGGATATTTTGAACTACCTCTTTGAAGAAAGTATTCTTCTTGATTTACCCGCCAAAACTGAGCTTGTAATGCATACTCTTTCCTAACGCCGTAATCCAGCGATTTTAGACTGGTCTTAGGATCTGATGTAAGAGACGCCTGATGCTTGAGAAAAAATGACATTGGCACTTCTGGGAGCACATCTACGATGCTCTCATTTCCAAAAACTATCCTCGCGCGCTGCACGAATTCATCATCCGCATTGGCAGTTATCGCATCCCATTCACCTAGAACGTCTAAGTCTTTTCTCCTTATCATTAAGGAAGGGTAGCTCCGGTGGATATACTCCATATTATTTCGTTCTGGGCGCAAAGAAAATTCTAGATCGGCCGAAACTCTTACCATAAAAGAGAAAGTTATCTTTGTATCAAAACCAGCTAGCTTGTCAAATTGCTTTTCAAGCATTTGAGGGTGAGACCAATCATCGCTATCGTGAACCGTTACCACATCACCCGTTGACAAATGGAGTGCTCTATTTCGCGTTGGGTATGCTCCGGAATTTTCCTTATTTTGATAAACTTTTAAACGATCATCGCTTGCAGCCAACTTTAAGAGAATAGCATATGAGTCATCAGTGCTTTTATCGTCAACGGCAATTATTTCAATATTTTTATATGTTTGAGCGAGCAAGCTCCCAACTGATAACTCCAAGAATGCCTCTGCATTGTACACTGGCATGAGTATACTGATTTTAGTCTCGCTCTCAACCTCATTATTAGTTATTGAATCTAGGTTAAGAAATTCAAAAGGTAGCTGGCTATCCTTCTTAACCAATGGACTCAGCATAAATGCAGAATACAGTTTGTTGATAGTGCTCAGTCTCTGATCATTTTCAACTTCTTGCAAGAATAGCAGATTACTCTTGGCACATAGAAAATCTCCATCCACTCTTTTTGAAAGTGAATAGGACAGCCTTTCGTGCGCTTTATTATAGCTTCCGATTCTAGTTAATGCTTCGACCTCTAAAAGCTTAGGTTTTTTCTTGCGCGCAAAAGCTGGATCAAGGTATCTAATTTTTTTAAAGTAGAACTCAACATTTTCCCATTTCCCAAGAGTTGCGTATGCCTTAGCCAACTCCCAAGCCGCGCTTAATCTTTCTTTTGCTTCTCTACATTTAGAGTCTTCTACAACATCATTGAGTAAGTGTAGACTCAAAGATTGAAATCCGGCCTTAAGCTTTTTTATTAGATCTTCAACAGAAAATCTCAACTTTCGTGCTTCTTGCAATTCGTGCTGCTTATATTCAATATAAGAATAATATTTACTGTACTCATCAAAGAGAGGAGAGCCGACCCTCAGCATTCTCATTCCATATTTTTGGAAATGTTCGACAGGGCTCATGCTTAAAAAGCACATATCCAAATAGAAATTCTGGTACCAATCCTCGTCAAAATATATGCTGTTTTTGAAAAAATCTTTCTGAAATTTCATCTTTTCCACCCTCAGTCTCTATGATCTCTTATAATCAAAATCAGCATATTTACGATCAACGTAATAAACAGTGCGATGACCGCAAACACCGCAATGTTATAAACTCGCTCCGGCAGCTCGGCAAACTCCGGCATCGTCGGTTCCTGCAGCAGCGACACCTGCTTGAGCTTGCGTGCTGCCTCGATGCGCGTATTTTCCAGTGCTCCGAGGGCCCCGGAGTAGCTTTGTTGCGCGAATTGCGCCCGCAGCTGCAGTAGCTGGTACTGGCTGGAAACGGCGTTAAGCGCGTTACCGGATTGCGCGGCGAGCCGCTGCTGCTCCTGCTCGATCTGCTGCTCCAGCGCATTGATCTGGCTGTTGATGCTGGTCATCTGCGGGGAGTTGGTACTCTGGTAGCTGGAGAGGGCGCTGCGCTGCGCCTTTAACGAGGCAAGCTGGCCTTCCAGGCTGGCTACCACGCTGCTCAGGCTTTCCACCGTACCGGTGGGCGATACCAGGCCTTCCTCGTTCTGGTACTCCAACAGGTTCTGGCGCGCCTGTTCGAAGCGCTGTTCCAACTGGCTGACCTGCTGCTCCAGAAACTGCACCTGCTCTTCGGCCAGCCGCCGCCCCATGGCGTTCATATGCTGCTCACCCTGGGCGATCAACATATTGGCGATCTGGTTGGCCTTTTCCGGCGTGAACGCCTGAACGTCAATACGCAAAACACCCGCGTAATTGTCCATCTCGACTGAAACGCGCTGCTGATAGTAGTCGTAGAGTTTTTCCAGCGGTGCGTTTTCATTACCCAGCGCGCTCAGAAAGTCCGCCCCGGAATGGGCGTAGTGCTGACGAAAGTCGGCGTTCTCGACCAGGTACTGCAGCATATCGGTGGAGAGCATATAGTCGCGCAGCAGCAACATATCGGCCGTGTTGTTACCGCCCCCGCCACCGGAAAGCAGCGAGCTGACGTTGAACTCCGGTGTCGAGATCTGCGGGCTCTGCAGTACCACGTTGGCATGGGAAACGTAGCGGTCGCTGGCGAGCAGCCCCCAGTAGAGGGTCGCCAGTACGATGGCGACCAGGCAGGCCCACCAGTGAGGGTATCGTTTGAGAAGTGCCGTGTTTTTCATGCTTGCCTTTGAAACAGTGTGCCGCTGCACAGGGGTATTGAAGTGACTCCGGAGCGCCGCGCGATCAGGCGCGTTTTTTATCCGTCATGTCGTGGTAGGTGCCAATGGCGTCGTTGATGTCGTCGTACCAGGTGGCACGCCCGCCTTCGAGCAGTACGCCTGCCTGGCAGAGGTCCTTCAGAATGCCTTCGCTGTGCGACACCATAATCAGGCTGGCCTGGCCAATACGCTCCTTGAAAGCCTGGGTGGCCTTGGCCTTGAAGGCGCGGTCGCCGACCGCGGTGGCTTCATCGGAAAGGTACACATCGAATTCAAACGCCAGTGAAAGGCCGAAGGCGAGGCGCGAGCGCATACCGGAGGAGTAGGTTTTCACCGGTTCGTCGAAGGAGGGGCCGATCTCGGCGAAGTCCTCGACCCTGCGGATAATTTCGGTGACATCGCGGCCGGCGCCGTGAATACGTGCCACGAACTTGACGTTCTGTCGCCCGGTCATGCTGCCCTGAAAGCCACCGGCCAAGCCGATGGGCCAGGACACGCGGGCGTTACGCACAATGTCGCCGCGACTGGGGCTATCCATGCCGCCTATGATGCGCAGCAGGGTCGATTTGCCCGAGCCGTTGCGCCCTACAATGCCCACGCTGACGCCATCGGGAATGACCAGGTTGATATCGCGCAGCACCCAGTTGCTGCCGTGGTGGTTGTGGTAGCGCTTGTAGAGGTTGCGAATTTCAATCATGGGCGTTCACGCTACTGCGCCTTGAGCCGCTGCGCGAAGCGCAGGTGCAGTATCAGCCCCAGCGCCAGCAGTGAGAGCGCCCACAGCCACAGGTAGGTCATATCGATGCCGGGCAGGGCGCGGTAGCCGTCGAAAAAGCTCAGCCGCATGCTCTCAAGGCCGTGAGGAATGGGGTTCCAGAGCAGGTACTGCTGAATGCTGTGGGGCAGATAGTTGAGCGGCAGTATCACGCCGGAAATAATCAACAGCGGCAACGAGGCAATGCGCACGACCCGGCCGATTTCAGGGATTAGCGAGGACGCTACCGAGAGGGTCAGCCCGGCGCCCCAGCCCAGTGCCCAGAGCGAGAGCCAGTCAAACATGACGCCCAGCGGATGGTCCGGTATCAGGTCAATGCCCAGCAGGCTGCCAATGGCGATAAAGACCAGAAATACAAGGGTCTTCAGCATGCCTTCGAGAAAACAGCGTACCAGCACCGGGTCAATAGGCTTCACCTGGCGGTAGGCAAACAGCCCCTTGTTGGCATCCACCGCACCAATGGCACGCATCATGTTCTCGCGAAAGAGCATAAAACCCAGCAGCCCGACGATCATCCAGGGGACAAAGTCGGCCCCCGCAATTTGCCGGCCGCCCATGATAAAGGTGCGCACGGCGATCATTACCGCGATCAGCGCGATGGGTTCGAACAGCATCCAGAACCACGCCATGCGGTCGGCCATGGTGCGCGATATGGCCTCGCGCATAAACAGCGCGTGCCATACGCTCCAGGTGACGCGCAGCGGCGAGCGGGAGTTGCGGGTTTTGGCGGTCAGCTCATTGGCCATGGGGTTACTTTCGAGCCCTCATTAACGCTTCGAGGCTGTCGGCGCTCAGGATGCGCGCCAGCCACTGAGTAAGCTGCTGGTCGGAGGCCTGCTGCAGTTGTGTTTCCGTCCATTCGGGCAGTTCACCGAATTTCATGTTCAGTTGCAGGCGCAGCGCTCCTTCGATGCCTTCGTGCCGCCCCTGCTGCATGCCCTGTTGCATGCCCTGCTGCATACCTTCGCTTCGAAGCCTTTCTGACAGACCGGCCATTTTGCTCTCCTCGCGCGGATAGCGCGCCCTCTGGGGTGCTGCGCTCACTCTTTCATCACTTCTTCGAGGCTGTCGGCGCTCAGGATGCGCGCCAGCCACTGAGTAAGCTGCTCGTCGGAGGCCTGCTGCAGTTGTGTTTCCGTCCATTCGGGCAGTTCACCGAATTTCATGTTCAGTTGCAGGCGCAGCGCTCCTTCGATGCCTTCGTGCCGCCCCTGCTGCATGCCCTGTTGCATGCCCTGCTGCATACCTTCGCTTCGAAGCCTTTCTGACAGACCGGCCATTTTGCTCTCCTCGCGCGGATAGCGCTTCTGATAATCCTGCCTCTCTTCTACGCTGAGTTCGCTATAGATGTCGACAAAGTCGATATATTTGAGCTGTTTTTCGCCATCCGGTTCAAGGCTCAGCAATCCCTGTATGGCGTTGGCATACACGTCAACCTTGTCGGTGGCCTGCCACTGCATGTTGGGCAGGTTGAGCCGCGCCACCAGGTTGTCACTTTCAAAAAAAGCCCTGGCCGACAACTGGTCGAGTTGAAGGCTCAGGTAGCGGAACTCGAGGTAGCTGTGCCGTTCGCTTTTGATATGCAGGCCGTCGACCATGGCCTTTCTGGAGTACAGAAAAATGACCACGGGCACGACTCGAAGGGTGTCGAACAGTTCGCTCAGATGCAGCGTATAGTGTGCCAGGCGATGTGCAGAGAAGCGCTCGGTTCGGGTATCTTCCTCGACGATGAACAGCAGGGCTTCACGACGGCCATCGGGCCACTCGACGAGTAGCGGCACGTCCAGTTCGTGAAAGCGCTCTCCCAGCCGCTCTTTTAACTGCTCCTGGCGAATGGGCGTGATCTTGACCGCCGAGGTGATGTCCGAAGCTTCCTCGGCGGCAAAAAAGGCCAACGCCTGATGCGGGTAGTCCAGAATCAGGTTCTTGAAGTTCTGATCGTGGTTTTTCCTGTCGGCCATTGTATTTTTGCAACCCTTCAGAGATCCAGCGCAACCTTGGTGGCTACCGCAACCTGGTACAGAATCTGCGTGATGCTGGAGGCCAGCTCGATGTTGCTGGTGGGCGGCGCGGGCAGCACGATGATTTCGTCGCCGGCGCGCAGGGTGGCGTTTTCGGCATTCACCACTGCGCCGTTGCGGTGTACCACCAGCACTTCGTCTTCATCGGCACGCGGGGTAAAGCCGCCGGCGAGCTGGATGTAGTCATAGGCATTCATGCCCGAGCTGTACACCACCGCCTGGGGCACGGTGACCTCGCCGCTGAGCAGTATCGAGTCGTTGGTTTCGGGAATGGTGACCACGTCGCCGTCCTGCAGGCGAATGTCGGCGATGTTGCCGTTACGCGCCACTACCAGCCGGCCGTTGGGCTGCACCTGCGAGGCCTTCTGTACGAAGCGCTCGATCAGTTCGGACTGGCGCACCTGAATCTCGGCTTCACCGGAGGTCCGTGAGGGGTAGCCCAGGTAGGTCTGTTCCAGCCGGCGCAGGCTCTCGTCCAGCGCCTCTTTCTGCTGCTGAGCGACGCTGTCGCGGCGAATGGAGACATCCTGGTAGCTGGTCATGTCGCGTGGCACGCCCACGGCGTTGAGGAATTCGCCCAGCCGGGCGTCACGCGGCAGGGCATAGCGCGAGGGGCCGTAGTAGCTGCCTTCGACCTGCACGATGATGGTTTCGTCACGCTGGTCGGCGCTGAACAGTACCTCATCGCCACGGCGCACCTGGGCGTTGCGAAATTCCGCCAGGGTGAGATAGCGGGCAATCGGCCCGTCGGGGCGGCTGCCGCGCAGCAGTACGTGGTTCACCCCGGCGTTGAGGCGGGCAAGCTCGACCACATCGGCCCCGGTCATGGCGGTGCCGCTCAGCTCGTAGCGAAACGCCTGGGCGACGTCGCCCACCACGGCCACGGCCGGGCCGCGCTCCTCCACCACGATGGTGTCGCCATCGCGGAACTGGGTCTGGGCAATGCTGCCGTTGAGCAGGAAGTTGTAAAGGTCGACCCGGCTGATGGTCTGGCCGTTGCGCTTGACCACAATGTTGCGGTAGCTGCCCAGCGCCTGGTCGATGCCGCCGGCCTGATCGAGGAAGTAGAGCAGCGAGTCGCTGGGGGTGCCCGAGTAGCGGCCGGGGTTTGGCACGTAGCCGGTAACGAAAACGCCCACCGGCTGAACGCCCTGCAGGTTGGTATAGACCTGTACGTTCTGCGGGTAGACCGACTGAACGGCGCTGGTGACGCGGGAGTTGAGCTGGCTGTTGGAGATGCCCTGAACGTTGAGCGGGCCGATACCGGGCAGGAAGATGTTGCCCTGGGAGTCGACGGTGAGCACCTGCTCCATTTCAACGCCGCCCCAGATCCGCAGGGTAATCTGGTCGCCGGGTTTGATGGTGTAGGCGGGATTGAGGCCGTCGGCCATCACACCGCGAAAACCGCCTTCGAAGAGGCTGGCGCCGAAGGGCTGAAGGTTGGCCGGGTCGATGGTCTGAGGGGTCTGGCTGACCGGCCCCCAGGTGCCGCTGTTCCAGTTGGCCCGCGGGGTGTCGTTAATTACCTGCTGATTGCCGCTCTGGCCCTGCTGTTGGCCCTGATTGCCCTGCGAGGCCGTCATCGACTGTGCCTGCTGGTTCTGCGGCACGATCATGCTATTGGCGCCCAGTTCGCTGGCGCTCGCCAGCCCGGCATTCAGGCACGCTACCGCCACCAGACACACGGCCCGGAAAAACATTGAACCCTTTTTCATGCTTCCTTACCCGCCGTTATTAATGCTTCTGTATCGCCCGTCACGCCTGGCGTTATGGGCAATACAACTGCTTGTGCTTTACCAGGAGTTACCGCCCGGTACGACCCGCGTGACCAGCCGCTGCGCCTGCCACTGGGCATCGCCGACCCGGCAGGCCAGGGCGGGCTGCTCACCGCCTTGTGCCGCGGCGGCACCGCCTACGCTGAGCTGGGCGCAGGTGCGCCCGCTGGCCGCAAAGTAGCGCTCATGCACGATGACCGAGACATTCGCTCCCCAGGGGCTTTGCGCGAACTGCGCGATGCTGCCGCTGGTGGCGGTACTCAGAAAAGCGGAGATTTCCGGCCCCACCGGGGTGCCATCCATGGCGGCCACGGTGCTGTCGAGCTGCATTCGCGACGAGCTGGCGCAGCCGGCCAGCAGCGCCAGTCCGAGACCCGCTGCCAGCCATCCGGACAGCCGCGAAGGGCTGCCGGTACGTCTATGAAACCTTTGAGGCATGTCGATATTGACCTTGTAGAGCCGCACTATCCGCGCCGGGAGGGCTGGCGGCTTTATTGTAGGCCGCTGGTCTTGGCCAGCAGGGCACTGCTTCACCGAGGGCGCCGTGAAAGTGTTGAACGCCTCGGCCGGCAGGTTACTTTGCCAGCCTTGAGGCCCGATTTCGAGAGCCTACCACTACGCAACGCAGCTTCTTTATAAGATTTCCGTGAAAAAATGTTGAAGATAGCCGTGCTGCCATAAAAACCCGGCCCGGTTCGGTTCAACTGCCTTCACGCCACGCCCCCACAAACCGCTCGGCGCTGGCTTTCACTTCTTCCACACTCATGCCCGGCCGGTAGAGCGCCGCGTTGAGGCCGAAGCCGCTGGCGCCGGCCGTGCGCCACTCGGCCATGTTGTCCGGGGTGATGCCGCCGGTGGGCAGCAGCGAAACGTCCGCCGGCAGCATGGCGCGCCACGCCTGCAGCACGGTGGGCGAGAGCTGCTGAGCGGGCAGCAGCGCCAGACTATCGGCGCCGGCATTGAGCGCGGCGAAAGCTTCGGTGAGGGTGGTGACCCCCGGCGCGCTGACCAGCCCGGCGGCCTTGCTGGCCTGCACCAGGCGGGTGTCGCCGTGGGGCGAGGCGATCAGCCGGCCACCGGCGTGGGCGACGTCGCGGATCTGCTGCAGGCGAATAACGCCGGCGGCGCCAATCAGGCAGCGCTCGCCCAGGGCGCGGTCGAGCAGCACGATGCTCTGCAGGGCGTCAGGGGCGTCGAGGGGCACTTCGATAATCCGCAAGCCGGCGTCGTACAGCGCTTCGCCGACCGGGACGGCCTGCTGCTGGGTGAGGCCCTGGAGGACCGCTACCAGGGGCAGCGTCCGGCTGTATTGTTCCCACATGTCTGGCTCCGCCGTGGTGTGTCGCTGCGCCCTGTCGTGCCTGCGCAAAGGGCGCTGTTCTGCGGCAATCATAACGCTGCGGCGCGGTATTCGTCGCCCTGCCAAAGGTAGGCCCCCTACCGCCTTCCCTATCCCGCCCTATACTAAAGTCGATACCCGGCCTCTGGTCGCCACCGAGAGTTTTCAATGATCGAGCAACTTGCGCTCTGGTTTCCCGGTTTTTCACTCTGGATGCTGGCCGCCGCCGCCGCGGGTGTGGCGGTGCTGGTACACGCCGTTTTGCAGTTTTTGCACCTGCGCCTGCGGCGGCTGGAAAACGGCCGCTGGCATCTGTTCGCGGTCGCCGCCCAGGCGGTGCATCCGCCGCTGGTATGCGGTGTGTGGCTCTACGGTACGGCGGTGGCGCTCTATTACCTGGTGCCGCAGTCGCTGCGCTGGCACTGGTCGATCATGACCATTGCCAATGTGCTGGCGGTGCTGCTCGGTTTCTGGCTGTTCGTGCGGGTATCGCACCGTGTGATCGTGGTCATCGACCGCTGGGCGGGGGCGCGCAGCAACCACTTCGAACGTTATCTGCTGCCCTTTGTGGCACGTTGTGTCACGGCGCTGGTGCCGGTCTTCGTGCTGTTCTCGCTGTTTCCGCTGTTCATTCTCTCCGATGCGCTGGAAGCGGCGCTGCACAATCTGACCAGCCTGATTCTGATTGCCAGTATCGCCGGGGTGCTGATCCACGGGGTCAATATCAGCGAGCGCATTCTCGGCGAGCGCTACAACGTCGATACCGTCGACAATCTGATCGCGCGGCGGGTGCATACTCAGATCACGGTGCTGCGCAAGCTGATCAACTTCGTCATCGTGGTGCTGGCGCTGGCCTCGATGCTGATGATCTTCCAGCAGGTACGCCAGTTGGGGGCCAGCATTCTGGCCTCGGCCGGTATTCTCGGGGTGGTGCTGGGCTTCGCCGCCCAGAAGGTGATCGGCAATCTGATCGCCGGCATCCAGATCGCCCTCACCCAGCCGATCCAGCTCGACGATGCGGTAATCGTCGAGGGCGAATGGGGCTGGATCGAGGAGCTGACCCTGACCTATGTGGTGGTGCGGCTGTGGGACTGGCGGCGGCTGGTGCTGCCGATCAACTGGTTCATCGACAACCCTTTCGAGAACTGGACGCGGCGCACCGACGATCTGATCGGCAGCGTGATTCTCTACGCCGATTTCTCGCTGCCGCTGGATGAGCTGAGCCGCGAGGCGCAGCGCATCGCCGACAATTCGCCGCGCTGGAGCGGCAAGGTGTGCAAGGTGCAGCTGCTGGAGATGACCGAGCGCAACATGCAGCTGCGTGTGCTGGTCAGCGCCCGCGGCGGGCCGGATACCTTCGACCTGCGCTGCGAGATGCGCACCGGGCTGATCGACTTCATTAGTCGGTCCTGAAAAACCAAAAATCACCGTGAAATCATGATTATGCGCCTGGATGATGCTCCCTTTTCGGCGTAAAATCTGGTCTATCCTCGCCAAAATCGTGAGAAATCGACATGACTCCCCGCGATCAGCGCCAGAATCCACAGCGTGACCTGCTCAACATCTACCTTGATGACGTCATCAACATGCGCCACGAGTTGGTGCAAATGAGTCAGAGAATCGACTGGTCCGATTGCGAGAACATTTTTGCATCAGACTACACCAGCAACAACGGTAGACCCGGCTTGCCCA
>NZ_KB907903.1 GCF_000382245.1 Kushneria aurantia DSM 21353 | reverse complement strand
TCCAGGTGCGGCTGATCCGCCTTCCTGTAAGCGTGGCCTGGCGGCTGCGTGCTCACCAACCCCAACTGCTTCATCCGTCGACGGGCACGGTAACGGCTCAGCGGCATTCCCGCCTGTGTGACCATCGTGGCAATGCTACGAGCGCCGGCAGAACCGTTACTGATCTCATACGCTTCAACAACCTGGTCCAGCAGCCTCTGCTCAGCCTCACAAGGCCTTCTATCCCGATCACGCCAGGCACGGTAGCTGCTGCGGTGCACCTCAAGGATCTGACACAGATGCTGCACCGCATGGCTCTCTTCAAGTCGCTCGATTATCGAGACGTGCTCAGGGAGTCCGACATCAAGAGAGCGGTAGCCTTTTTTAATATTTCCTTCTCTTCCTCCACCCGCCGAAGTTTGCGTTTCAATTCCTGTATCTCACGCTGTTCCGGCGTCAGCGCCTCACCGTTTTGCGGGGGCTTGCCGGAGCGCTCGGCCCGAAGCCTGCGCACCCAGTATTCCATGGTAGATTTGCCCACCCCCATGGCCTCGCACGCCGCCTTCAGCGTGTAACCCTGATCGACCACGAGTTGAGCGGCCTCCAGGCGAAATTCCGGACTGAACGTTCTTTTCCTTGTCATCATCTGCACCTGACTGTCTCTGTGAGTGATCATACACTCAAAATCAGGTGGCCAGATTCACTATGCCACTACACTCGCCGCTTCGATTTCTTGCCACTGCGCCCAACCGGCCCAGTAAGGCAGCCAACAGCAGCCGTTCTTCGTCTCTTGATTCATCACAGAGAACTTGGGCGCGCTGTACCAGCAGTGCCAGGCGGTCTCCCTGAATGAACTCCTGCACCTGCCGAGCCGCCATCACGCTGGTCAACTGGTCATCTAGCTCACGCAGGCTGGCGGCCTTCTCCAGGACACCTTTGGGAACATTTGCCGTCTGATTCAAGAATCACCCTCGCTCTCAGTTTGCTCTCTGCAAGGCCGGTTGATGACCAACAGCTGCTGCCGTGCTCGGGTCGCTGCAACGTAGTTCTCAAAGCGGTCCAGCAGGCTATCGCAGGTACCAGCATCGAGAATCGCCACGGCCTTGAACTCCAGTCCCTTGATGCGCTTCTTGCTGCCGAAGCGCACTCCGCTCTCCTCCTGACCGGGATCGGCCTGACGGGCCTTCAGCTCCACGGTAGCAAAGCCATTCGACTGCAGGGCGCTGATCACCCTTGAGTTAGCCGGAGTCAGACAGATCTCATGAGTCTTCAGCTGACCGCTTTTCGTTAGCCCCTTCACCCACGTCACCACGGCACTAGCCACCTCATCATCACTGCCGGACTTAACCAACTGTGGCTCAGGCCCATGGAAGATGGAGCGATCCCCTTGGGTCATGGCCTGCTCACCGTCCAAGTCATCCACACTCACCCCCTCGAGGGCTGCATGTGCCCAGTCACGGATCTCCTCGCTAGTGCGATAGTTGATTTTCAAGCGACGTGAACGCCCTCTCACCTCTATACCGGCCCGGCCGAGTGGGACGGGCACGGGGTTATAGATGCGCTGGTGGCCATCACCCACCACACAGAGCGGATTATCCAGCCCCTCGGCAATGGGACTGATGCTGGCGACCAAGCGTAGCGCCTCCAAGCTGAAGTCTTGAATCTCGTCGACCAGCACGTGGCGATAGCGCGGAAACTCACCGCGGTCCAGAACTTCGTGCGCCTGGTGGATCAGACCATCGAAAGTCAGCAGGTTGCGGCCCGACAGCTGTCGACGCACCTCGACGAAGACCTTCCACAAGGCCTTGCGCTGCTTGCGGCGCAGGGGTTTGCGGCCAGTACGCACGACCGTGAGGTACTCCTCCTCGCTGGTAATGCCCATGGGGTCAATGATCTGTTCGAACTCGTCGCGAACGAAATCCCCTGAGAAGTCCAACTCGGACGCCACCGGCATGGCCAACACCTTCCGCCAGATAGACTGCAAGTCCTCCCTCTCGGCAATCTTCCCTTGCCACTGGGCACGCGCGCAGATCGTCCGGGCAAGCTGATGCAGGTTGGTCACCTCGATGCGGTCGACCACGCTGGGCGCCAGCTTCTCCATCAATCCCTTGATGGTGACCGATAGGTTGGTGGTGAAGGTGGTGATCAGAACCTTCTCGTCATTGCTGCAGCTCTGAGCCAGCCAGGCCGCACGATGCATCAGTGCAACAGTCTTGCCAGTGCCAGCCGCGCCGAAGATCTTCATTGGCCCACGGGTATGCCATTCCACCAGCTTGCGCTGATAAGGGTGAAGAAACACCCGCCACTCTTCGATATCCTCGCTGAGTATCTCGCGTAGGTGCTCTTCACCCTGGACCAGCACGAGATCCATGTTGGTGATATCGGCCAGATGACTGAAGTCGCCGGGCCCGGTCGGCTTCTCGATCTCCTCAAGCGCACCCAGCATCTCGTGGATGGCCCCATCCAGGGGCATGCCAGAAGCTACTCCGTAGAGCACCTGCGCCGCCTCAGGCGGCAAGTAGTCGGCTAGCCGCTCGAAGTCATCGTCGTTTCGGACCGCACGAACTGCCGGGATCAGGGCCTCGGGCACGCCGGCCTGAAAGAGCTCCTCATCGGAGAGCGCCTGAAGGGCATATTCGGGAACGGCTAGGGCCTCTGAGGACGCCGCTTCTGTCTCGCCCAGCTCTGAGGAATGTAGGGAACGCTCAGCCTCCTCAACATCGAATACCTGAAGGGTGCCCAATGCCTGGTGGGCCTCGAAGCGCTTGTTCCGACACCACTCGTAGGCCTCGTCGTGGTGGTCGATATGCATGAGCAGGAAGGTATCCCCCTTCTCGGGGGCAATTACGATGGCGCGATAGTCAGCACCCACGCGAGCACTGCGCACTTTACTGTCCTTGACGGCATTCAGCGGCTCCAGGTGGATACTGGCCTGGGTGCTGTCCTCCTCGAATTTCTGGGTCAGCTCCACAACTTTCTTCTGCACCTTGGCCGGTAACTTGCCGAAGTTCTTCAGCACGTCCCGGTGCAGCATCATCTTCGCCATGGTCAGTCTCCTGAATTGCGTTTCGGCAGCTGCTCAATACACCACGCTTCGCCGTGGGTCTGCATATCACTGTCGGTGATCACTCGCCAACCGGCCTTACCCCACTTGGCGGCGAAACTGGCCTGATCCCCGACCAGCAGGGCCACGGGCGGCGAGGCCTCCGGCCAGGCGAGCTCCGCAAAGGGCTCATCCCCCAGGTCATCGCTGTAGTGTTCCACCTCGGGGAGTTCACAGCCTCTGGCCGCCATCTGTCGAACCAGCTTCTCGAGGGTGGAGAGCGTCTCCTCGACAACCTCCAGCCACTGATCATCCAGGCTCACCTCGGGCAGCAACGTAGGCTCAGGAATCACGCCGCTCTCAACTTCAGAGGTGGTGAAGACGAGCATCCGCTCCAGGAACTGGAAGAAGTTTGCCAAGGCGTGGAAACGGCGCCAGCGCAGTCGGTAGGTCTCCTCCCCTCTTCGCTCCTGCTCGCTATCGCCCAGGCGCAGTTCTACCGTAAGGTTGGTGTAATCGTTCAGCAGCAGCTCCTGGCCTAACCCATACACCATCAGATCGTCGCTCAAGGCCAGCTTCTGGGCGATCCAAGCCCAGTCACCGCGATCATCTCTTCCCAGAGGCGGTGCCGAATAGCCAGCGCGCCACATCCCGAGGGCATTGTTGAACTGGCCCGCATCCTGCCCGATGCCGCTGCTGGCCAGTCGCATCAATGCAAAGCCCCCCACCACCTGGCCGAACCGCTGCCAAGCTTCAACGCTGGGCGACATCAAAAAGCCCTTAAGCTGGGTGAAGGCGTCACCAGTAACCGAGCTCACTTGTGGCAGGGAAGACTCCATCTTACTGCGCCACTTGACCAGTACATCGTCGGTCATCCGATCGGATAGGAATCGGAAACGCTCCCCCTCCGGCTGGCCCAGGTCGTCCCAGCTTAGCGACCAGACCCAGTAACGCTGGCTGTCCAGGATGGCCCGGCGCTTGAGGAAATCGTCAGCCAAGCGAGACTCGTCCTCATGTGGTTTGACATGAAACTCGAACCCATCCAGGAAGATGGCAATCGGTCGACAGACATCGTCATCCGGGCGCAGCAGGAAGTCTGGCTGGCAGCCCACCGCAACGCCTTGGGCGCTGCCCAGCAATGGCTGAAGCTGCAGCGACCAGACGCGCCCATCGCCTAAGGTGAACTCGAAGCCTCGTGTGCCGCCGATCAGCACTTCGCGCCAATCTTCCTCCCTGCCTCGCTCAACTACCCAGTCACGCAGCCGATTGACGAAGCGTTTCTCCAGCACGCTGCCAAACATGGCCCGGGGCTTGATCTCATCCAGCTCCTGCTTGGATTCGCGAGCCTCACCCGCTGCGATCAATCGACGCAACACCCGAATGCCCTGCTCACGGCTGATCTGGTCGGCGCGATACTGCAGGTGGTAGGTGCGCAGGCAGCGGTAGCAGCCGTCGGTATCGTCTTCGGTCTGGTGAAGCTCGCGGCAAGGGCAATGCTCCAGCTCGGCGAGAGCGCGGCGCAACACATCCATTACCCCCTCGCCCGCGCGCTCGTTGTCATCGACCTCCTGGAACAGCGCCTTGAGGAAGCCGGTCCCCCCCGGTACCGCATCCATCAGCACCAGATAGTGCTGGGTTATTCCCTGTTGCTGGTTAGGGATGACCTGCTGCTGAACCAGCAGATGACCGGGGTCGCCCTGGAAACGCAGCCGCATACCCAGATAGATGGCGGCCTCCAGAGTAGCCACATCCTCCGGCTCCACGTCAGGCAGCAGCAACCGTACCGCCTCGGAGCGCAGTTCACGATAGAGATAGACGTGCTCCCAGCGGTAGGCGTCATCCTTGCGCCCCTCGCGGTGGCGACGCTGGCTCTCGCGATGCCCAGAGCAACTGCGGCGATGGCGCACTTCTCCGGGGCCTTGTCCGGGGTCAGCAGCCATGCCGCAATCGGCACAGATCAGGAAGCCCTCGGAGGAGACCTTCTCCTGACCAAAGGCGAGGTCTCGATACTGGTCCTGATATCCGGCATTAACCTGGCGAAGCACCATGGCCGAGCGGTACTCGATACCAAAGGGCTCGGTGTCATTACCTACCGCGCCACTGGCCTGCTCCACCGTCTGGTCAAAAGAGGTCACCAGCTGATAGCGCTCGTTCTCACGTTCCTCGCCCTTGTCTGCGGAAAGGCTGTCGTAGTACTCCATGTAGGAAACCGCCTGCGAGCGGGAGAACTGCAGAAAGTTCTTCTTTTGCCCCAGGTCGCTCTGGCTCTCCGGTCCATCGTGACCGCACTGCGGGCAGGCCGGCACCGCTTCCGGGCGATGCACCTCGGCGGCAAGCCGCATATGGCCACACTGGCCACAGATGGTCCATTCCCCCACCAGTGGCTGGTTGCGTGAGCCCAACTCGACCTGCTGGACGGCGAAGCGGTGGCTGTGGGTGTAGAAATGGTTGCCTGGCGCCAGCTCTCGAATGGCCTGGACGCCGGATCGCACCAGCTCGATGGGCGGACGAGTCTCGATCACCTCACCATCATCTCCTTTGGGGCGGCGATGGTAGATGGAGCCAGAGAATCGCACGCCGCGCTCCGGGAAGGCATAGTTGGGCAACAAACCGTGCTCGGTCAGCACTTCCAGCGCACTTATCTCGTTCAGCTTGCGCTGACGAGCACGCAGGATGCGCTCCTCACGCTCGATCTCTGCACGGTCGATCTCTTCGGTGGCAGGCTCCAGCTTATTCTTCTGATCGCGCAGGCGCTTACGCGCATTGTCCAGCAGCTGACGCTGCAGCTGGAATTCGCTGGCGGCACGCTCGACGGCCTCGCGCAACCGTTCGGTTCGCGACTCACCGAGGAAGCGCTCGCGGGTATCTTCCCGGGCATCATGGGCAAAACGCGCCATGAAGCGCTGCTGGAGCGCTTCCTCATGCTTCAGCACCCAGGTCATTAGTCCCGGGATATGGCCAGCCCGATTCTGGACCACTTCCTCCACCAGTTGCTTGCCGGTTCCCGGCAGGTCAGTCAGCACCCCTTCACGCACCGCCTGGTCGAAACAGAACGCCAAATACTGGCGCACCAGCACTGCGCTGGCATCCAGCCAGCAGCCCGGCGGCTCGATCTCACCCGCCAGCAACGCTTCCGGCCTGGCATAGAAGAACAGGTCGTGAGGGCGCTGGTTGATCACGCTAAGGATCAGGGCCGTGCCCGTCTTGCGCCCCGCTCGTCCAATACGCTGCAGATAGCTCGCGGCGGTGGGCGGAATCGAGCAGAGCATGGTGGTGGAGAGATCCCCGATGTCGATACCCATCTCCAACGTCGACGTGGCGGTCAACACATTGGGGTCATCGGCGTGGCTACCATCATTGAAGTTGGCTTCCAGCCCTTCCCGCTCTGGGGTATCCAAAAGCCCGGTATGTTCATGAGCAAACACGCGGCGCAGGGCCCCCTTACGATAGCGGGTGCGGTAATACTTCTCACGCTCGCTCAACTCGGCAGGACGATATCGTCCGGTTGCATCCTGGTAGGAGAGGCACGGCGCATCTCGCCACAGCAAGGCTTCCTGCGGTGGCCGATAGAGGTAGTAGCCGCTGCTGTTGCAAAGCAGTTTCTCCCCAGTCGGATAAAGCCGTGCCGCCGCATCGCTAATCGCATACCACGCCTTGTCTCCGTCCTGATGCAACTTGCGTAGTAGTCCAGCGCTTTCTCCTGCCTCGAGGAAGGCGGCCAGGAGGTCGACCAGGGTGGCATCGTCTACGCTTGGCAGCTCCAGCACCCGCCGGGCCCACACCAGCTGCCAGGGTGGCATCTGTCCGTCCCGGGGCGGCACCAGGATATGGTCATGGCGCTTGTCAGGGTGCGTCGTCCAAAGCCGCGGCTGATAGCGGCCTTGGGGCGGAAAGCTCTCTCGCCCCTTGACCACCTTCCCGAATGGATATTTGCCCCAGTAGTTCTGGCGGGCAAAGCTCGTCAGATAGGGATGGTGCAGCCCACCACGCTCGCGCTGACGGTGCAGCATGCCCAACACCCAGAGCCTCAGTGCCTCATCGCTCAATATTTCGAGGCGTGGGCTAATACGCGGAAAGCGCTGACGCAGCCTCTCCAACGTCGCATCGATACGGCTCGGCTCCCAGCCCAAGGTCGCACTGGCGTGGCGCTCCATGGTGCGACCGTGCGTCAGCATCAGGCCGAACTCGCTGGTGGCTTCCCAGGTCAGGCGCTGCGCCACCTCCGCCAAAAGCCCGGCAGGCGGCATCTGGACACTGCTGTCGCGGTAATCGAGATAGTCACCATATTCACGCAGATCCGGCGGAATCAGCGTTGCCATCACCTCCTTCATGCTGCCTGGGCGCCCTGGCGTAGGCTCGGCCCAGAACGCCAGCAGACGCTCCCCTACCTCCGGCAGAGCAACGCCCTCCTCTCCGGCCTCATCTATCAGATGCTGCAGGGCCGTACGCAGGGTGAAGCGATAGGTTCGTGCCGAGAAAAACCCCGCCCGATGGCTTGCGTCCTGGACGCTGTCAGTGAAGGCCAGCAGCTTGGGATCGTTGTTGAGCACCGAGCCGAACACCTCATCGATGGCCACGCTGGCAATGGTGGCCGCCCGGCTACCGATGAACATCAGGCTATCGAGGGTGCGGCAGTGCGGGCAGCGACGTATCCCGATCCGCTGGCCGTTATTACGGTGGTCATGCTCGTGCACCACCTTGACCGGGAAGGTACGCTCTTCGGTCAGCGGACAAGGACCAGGGCCCTCGCGCAGCACCAGCGATCCAGGTGAGAGATGCCAGCGCAGCCCTTCCAGCTCCTGCTGGCCACTGGCATTGATGGGATCATCTCCCTCACGCCAGGGGCTAAGCACCACCAAGCTGGGTTTGGGATGACCTTCGAAGCCCCAGGCCTCATAAATCGGCGGCAACTCATCGGCAAGCTGCATACCGCGCACGCCGTGCTGTTCGATGGCGACATCGGCATCCAGGTCGCGTAACCCAACCCAGGCCAGCTCGCCGCACTCGGTGCAGTGCACCACCGGCAGCTGATGGCGCCCCTCGGGAGGCGGATTATCCAGCCAGGTAAAGGCCGGGTCCTGATGGACCAGGGCACCGATACGCCGGAGCTCACGCAGCCAAAGCTGCACCTGGGTGGGTACCAGCGGGAAGGCCTTGCCGCTACGCAGCTCACGCGCATGGGCCACCAGCGCCAGGAAGGCCATCAGCACCTCGCCCCGCTGTGCCAGATCGCCCACCGAACGGAAGGCGAAATCCTCTCGCGCTAGCTCTCGAAGCAGATCCAGCCAGTGGGCCGGTGCCTGCTCGGTAGCCACTAGAAGCTTCTGAAACAACGGATGCCATCGAATCCACTCGCCCAGTGCCACCCCCCAGCGAGTGTGCTCATCCAGCTTGGAAAGCGATGCCTTGAGCACCGAGCAATGCGGCGTCCACTCCGGCCAGCGAGGATCCTCGGTTGCGACCGGCAGCGTCGGGCCACCGAACAGCGATGCCATCCGGTAGGCATAGTGAACGGCATCCTCGCGATGGCGAGGCACGCACTCCTCCGCCGAGGGCAGCGTATCGATCTCCAGCTCCGGCACACGCACCACTTCGTCGACCCGGTAGCGATCCTCCTGGATCACCGCATCGTCGGTGATGCTCTCCTCGAAGAGGGTGCTAGCGAAGAGGCAGAGCTTGTGCATCGGCCCAAGATTGCTTTCGTCATCGCCCCCCGCCACGGTGGCGCTGGTGCCCACCATGCAGAGCTGGCCACGGGATATCGAGAAGCGCTCCTTCAGACGCCGAAGCAGGCAGGCCACGTCGGCGCCCTGGGCGCCGTCGTAGGTGTGCAGCTCATCGAGCACCAGATAGCGCAGCAGGCTGGGGTCGGCCTGGTTGTGCCGCCAGATGCTGACATCCTTGGGCCGCAGCAGCAGGTAGTCGAGCATCTTGTAGTTGGTCAGCAGGATATCCGGCGGATCTGCCTGCATGGCTTCGCGGTTGGTGATCGCCTTGTAGGTCCACTCACCGCTGCCATCCTTAGCGGGCTCGCGCGTGACCTCGACATAAGTGTCTGGCTCGGCGCCCTCCTCCTTGCTGGATGAGGAAGTCATCCGACCCGTGTAAAGGCCCACGCGAACCCTCGCCCTTGGATGGCCAGCGACCATATCGCTGAGCAGCGGCGACTTGAGGATCTCCTCGGCGAAGCGCCCAGCCTGGTCGGCCGCCAAAGCGTTCATCGGGTAAAGTATGATCGCCTTTATCCCATCC
Source organism: Kushneria aurantia DSM 21353 (assembly GCF_000382245.1). Taxonomy (GTDB): domain Bacteria; phylum Pseudomonadota; class Gammaproteobacteria; order Pseudomonadales; family Halomonadaceae; genus Kushneria; species Kushneria aurantia. The sequence continues at coordinate 4,506 of NZ_KB907903.1, read as the reverse complement.
CTTTTTCCCGACTGGTGCATACGCTGGCAGTGATCCAGGACCGGGTAGAGGAAACACTCTGTCTTGCCTGAGCCGGTGCCGGTGGTAACCAGCGTATGCTGTGGCTGATTGCCACCGCGTGTGGTCAGGCGTCGCCAGCTGATCGCCTGGTGGCGAAACGGTACATAGGGAATCTCGATATCGAACAGATCCGAGATATTCCCCGAGTCCAAACGAAACGGCCGACGAACCTGCACCCAAGGCCCTTTAAAAAGGCCATTCTCGGGATCGTTGAAGAAGGCATCCAAGGCCTTTTCGGTAGCGTTGTCGCGCAGGCGAAAAGTCGCCTGTAAATAATGCAGCACTTGCTTGCGAACTTCCTGGGCTAGCGTGGCTGGCAGCATTACTTTCTCCTATTGCCCTAAAAGTCCATGATTCAGGAAAGCGCTTGTTCATAGGCCTGCTGAATGATCGGCAGCACTTCCTGAATATGGTCTTCCTTAGCCACCCAGCTGTAGACTCCGGTCAGATTGCCATGACGGATGTAGCTCCATTGGTGTGTAGGGTCGACTTCTTGGGCCAGCTCTGGATCCAGCTCCTCTTGCTCGACTCCCATGATGAGACCCAGGTAGCCGGAGCGAGGCACCACCTGCAGAAAAGCACTGAGGGTATAAAAGGTCACGTTCTTATGGCTGGCGATAGGCGAGATATCCTCACCCAAAGACAAGACAACCTCTTGCAGGGCGTTATAGAGCTTCAGGTTCCGCTTACCTAATACACTTTCTATATCGTACTGCTCAGAGCGTACCTGTCGGTCTCTGAGCTCATATTCGGCAACCAGCTTTTCATCCACATCAAGAGCGCCCCAGATCTTAATCGCCTTGGCGGTCAACATATCACCACGCTCTCTCATCTGATTTTCCGTCCAGATGTCCTGCTCCGCAATATACCGATTAAGACGTAGCGGGCTATCCTTGAAGCCATTTAACGTTGACTTTTTTTCTGCGAAACCACTATCACTGTATTCGCTGTTATAACCTGTCAACGTTAGATTGCCCAAACGATGCAGCCAAGTCTCCTGAATCTCTTTCCATCTATCACCCAACATCTCACGCCATTCGGCACGCAATTTTTCGTTCTGTGGCATCACATGCTCTACCGAAAAACTGGCAGTGTTTATCTTTTCCTTACTGCGTCGATTTTCAAGATTAGAGAGGAGATATTTAAGAATACGAAGTCCATACAGCTCGTGATTCTTCAGCGCATACTCGAACTCGGAATCTGAAGGGAAGCGGCTAGTGCGCTTGAAACGAGCCAGTGCCACTTTGAGCGTTTCCAGAGGATTATCCAGCTCTATCTGTTGTGCCAAATTTGCAAACGTATTGCCTAGAGAACGCGTCTGCATACCGCACACTTGGCGCCGAAGTAGGTAGCTCTCCAGACAGTCAATTGCCTCAAGAAATTGAGCCTCACTCAACGCAGAAGTCCCATCCTCCTCATTCGCATAGGTCTCATAAAGACGCATGACGGTAGGCGAGACCACCTCTGCCAGGGAACGCAGCCGCTTGAATGCCTCTCTTAGCGATTTATTCTGCTCAGTACCGAACATAAAGGCTGCATGGGGCTTGGCAAGCATCAGGAGCCGCTTAAGGGGTTGCTCGACATCGTGCTTTTCCGACTGTTCTGAGAACCATTCCTTGAAGACACTGTAGACATCTTGCGAACGCAGGAGGGTGTTGCTGCCTGTTTCCAACGTCAGAAAATCCTGCATGAACCGGTCAAAGCGGTAGCTCCCCTCGCTGCCAAACAGCTGTTCCATCGGAAACCAGTAGTCCTGATAAAGCCGTGTCTGAATCTCATACTCCTGCCGCATCAGTACATAGTTACGGATCAGATCGGCCTGAGTGAGATCAACACCTGTTGAATTGAGGCTCTCGAATATGGCCTGAGGATCATCTTGGCCTTGCTGGAGCATTACTTGCACCACCTTGAGCTTCTGGAAGCCCTGATAGACCTGTTCGATGGTGCTAGCGTCCGGCAACCAATTACAGAACAACTGAAAATTGTCGACGACGTTCTGGCTACCCCCCTCCGGTAAGGCCCGGCCATCAATCAGTGCGCAAAGAGTGTTCCGGTCGCCCTTCGTCAAGAGCAGCTTGTAAGCAGCGGAGCCCTGACCATACTCGTTAGCCAGAAAATAGCCGCGAATCGCTTGGATGGGTGTCATCCCCACCTGCTCAATGCCCAACTCACTTGCTTGCTTGACCAGGGCGGCCATTAACAGGGTCACGGTAGTCAAGCGCTGCTGGCCATCTACCACCTGCCATTGGGGGATACTTGCCATGGTCTGGTGATTGGGAATCAGCACTACTGATCCTGTGAAGTGGCTTTCGATACGCGAGGAAGCGCCAGCCCGAACAATATCCCGGAACAACTGACAACAATGCGGTTCATGCCAGCTATAGGTACGCTGGAAAATCGGGATCAGGAACTGCTTTGGCCCCTGAATAAGCTGGGCTAGAGATACATCTGCAGCTTGCATTATCAGGCAACCTCTTCTTCATTAATTTCGATCCCCAAACGCTCGGCGAAGACGCGGTAGGCGGTGCGGTAGTCCTCGATGCGGTCGACGTGGCGGAACGGCGGATAGAAGGTGCGAGTGACAGTCTGATTGCCGTTATCGATCTCCCAGCTAACGGTCAGCGGGGAGATGCCGTCATGGTTGGCGCGAGCGTCGCGAAGCCCCTTGCCACCGGCGTCCTTGCGGGATGTATTGGGCAGGCGCTGGCCGCGACTGTCGTATTCGTCCGCCTCTTCATAGGCCTTCATCACCGGGAACTGGACGGAATAGATCTGGATCAGCTCTTCCTCGGTCAGGTCCAGCTCCAGCGCACAGAGTACATCGATCTCGATCTGTGCCAGGCGGCGCTGCATGTCATTGCGCAGCCGTGGACGCAGCTCAATGGTAAAGTTGGTGCCGTCGAAGACACTGTGCAGCATGTGGGATCTGGAAGACGTCAGCTCGATTCCCTCGTAGAAATCATCGAATTGTTTCGATAGGCACTGAAGCGCCAAGGTTCTAGCCACTAAGGCATCACATATTTCAGGCTTTACCGGCATGATGAGACTGGCAAGGTCACTATTGTGGATGTGACCTCGGCCTTTCAGCTTGATATAAAAATCGGCAACTACTGAGGTACAAAAACCAGAAAAAGCAATAAGCGCATGCTTATCGAGCATTGTAAGAACACGCGCCGTATTGATCGCCGTTGCTCCTACCGGCATCAACGCTCCCATCAGAGTGCGCTCGTTGGACGGCTGACACATATCACGCACCATAAAGCGTGAATAGGCTGTCAACGGCTTGGGAAGATATTTTTGCTGTTCATCGCTTGGCGCTGCTTGCTCCAGCCGCACATCACTGAAGCTACGCGTAAACGCCTGGGCGTTGCGCTCCAGGCCATTGTGCTTCAGCCAGCGAACTGCCCCTTCCACGTCGCCCTCCCAGCGGGAGAAGAAGCCGAACTGCCGGGCGGTGCGGGCACCGGGGCGTGATGTCTCGATCCCGTAGCGCTTGAGCGGCTCACCCAGCAGGGCTTCATAGGCAGCCACCTCATCGTCGGCGACGAGCCAGAAGCCGGGCTGCCAGCCGCTATCGGTCCTGATCGGCTTCTGCGGCTTGGGCCACTCGGGAATGGCGTCATAGAAGGCGGTCAGGTCGCCGTTTTCATCGCCAGGGCGGTAGACAGCCCTTGGCAAATAGTCGCTGGGGATACTCTCTAAGTCGATTACTTCATAGTCACTCTTTTCCTTGCACAATGTCCGTGCTGTCTTGGAGAGCGGGTTGCCTACATAGAAATGAGGACCGGAGATCACCCACTCATCTGCACAGGACGGCTGGAAGCTCGGCTCCTGCTGGCGAGTGATGATTCCATCTCGCTGAGCATTAGCTTCATGAAACATCTCAGAGGGAAAGTATTTCCCTTTAAAATTCCCAAGCCGCATCGGTGCCTTGGCGAATTTTTCCAGCACTTTCAGCACTGGGTGGCTATGCACTTGGGGTAACCGCGCCTGTGCTGCTGGAGTGCCCTCCTCATCCAGAAGTTTGGCAAACAGTGATAGCTCTTCTTCTGTTACCCTGATAGCCCTTAGCGGGTGACCGCGAAGCTCCCACTTTCCTTCGGCATCTTTCAACGCTGGAACAGGATTATTTTCATTACCAACAAAAGAACATTGAGCAATGACTTGCGGATGAAAAGCATTACTGATGGAACGAAAATCAACAACATCCTTAGTCGGTCCTGAAAAACCAAAAATCACCGTGAAATCATGATTATGCGCCTGGATGATGCTCCCTTTTCGGCGTAAAATCTGGTCTATCCTCGCCAAAATCGTGAGAAATCGACATGACTCCCCGCGATCAGCGCCAGAATCCACAGCGTGACCTGCTCAACATCTACCTTGATGACGTCATCAACATGCGCCACGAGTTGGTGCAAATGAGTCAGAGAATCGACTGGTCCGATT
>NZ_KB907902.1 GCF_000382245.1 Kushneria aurantia DSM 21353 | reverse complement strand
TTCATCGCTCGGATGAGGCAAATAGCCCCGCTATTTAACGATTCCGAGCGATGAAACTGGCCAAAAGCCCGGGGTTTGCAGCCGATCAGCGTTAAGTCCGACAGGCTGCTAGCGTCAAGCCATCCGGCTACGGCGCTTCAACGATCTCGGGCCTTGGGGTCAGCCAAATCTAACGGTGCGACGTGGCCAGCGCACCGCCCGCTGCCACGAACAGCCCACCGGTGGTGCGATTGAAGACCCGCACGCGGCGCGGCGTGCCGAACCAGCGGCTCACCGTGGAGCCTACCGAGGCATAGGTGGACATCGCCGCCAGATCCACCGTGACCCATGTCAGCGCGAGATGATCGGCGAACCCCGCCAGAAATGCAGCACCGCTCAGGTTGGCGCCGGTCGCGATGCGCTGACGGACCAGATCCAGCCGCCGTAGCGTCAAATAGCGGTAGGGGCTGGTGCCGAACAGGGCGCGTAAATCGCGGGATAGCGTCCAGCGCTGCTGACCGGAGACCTGTTCAAGCTCTTCCAGCGTCACGCTCCGTTGGAAATGAGCATCGCCAACGGTTTCCAGGGCATCGGCCAGCTCCGTGATGCCGTCTTCTTCCTCCAGCGCGTCGACGAAGCCCGCTCATCCCTGGCGGTTTTTTGACCGTTTAGCAGATTTTGAGCCTGTAGTAATGGCGTACTACCCGCCGAATCGGGTTGCTTGTTAGTCTGCGCTTACACGCCTATAGCGTACTCTACCCACGATAATCACAAGGAGAGCGGAGATGAGCAGCAAACGCATCTTAATGATCACCGGCGATTTCACCGAAGATTACGAAACCATGGTGCCCTTCCAAACGCTGATGGCGGTGGGGCACCGTGTCGATGCGGTATGCCCCGGTAAAGCCTCGGGCGATACCGTAGCCACCGCCATTCACGACTTCGAAGGCGACCAAACCTACACCGAGAAACCGGGACATCGATTTGCGCTGAATGCGGACTTCGCCAGCATCGACCCGGCGGATTACGACGCTCTGGTGCTGCCCGGTGGTCGGGCGCCCGAGTATCTGCGGTTGAATCAACAAGTGCTCGCCATGGTGAAGCACTTTTTTGATAGTCGGAAACCGGTAGCGGCGATTTGCCATGGTGCCCAACTGCTGGCCGCCGCCAATGTGTTGGAAGGTAAACAGTGTTCGGCGTACCCCGCTTGCCGGCCAGAAGTCGACCTGGCAGGCGGTCGGTTCGCGGATATAGACGTCACCGACGCGGTGACCGATGGTAATCTCGTTACTGCCCCGGCATGGCCTGCCCACCCCACATGGCTGGCGCAGTTCATGGCGCTATTGAACAAGTAGTGTCATCACCATGAAAGGGCGTGCCCTCGCCGGGGGTGCAATGCGTCAGCCGTTATGCTGAATGCATACGGCGTGCGTAAGGAGGAAAATGCCATGTGCAAACTGTTTATTGATGCTGATCCAGAGCTTTGGCGTAGTGCCACCCGCTCGATGCGTATCGATGGCATGGTGACCAGCGTACGGATGGAGAACCACTTCTGGCGGCTGCTGGAAGAAATTGCACAACGTGATGGAATGAACACCACCCAGATGATCACCCGGCTCTATCACGAGTCGATCGATGCCGGCCATGACCTGGGTAACTTCACCTCGTTTTTAAGGGTTTGCGCGCTGCGCTACCAGGCGTTGCAGTTGAGCGGCGACATCCCAGCAGACGTGGCGGTTCCCATCGGCGAACTCGACGCCAATCGTATTCTTTCCCATGAAAGCACCTTGCATGAGAGCGCTCGGCATAAAAGGCACGTCCATTAGTGTTGGTTCGTTGCGGCTACTGCAACTGGTCTTGCCAGGTTAAACGTGGATACCGGCGTAAGCCACCGTTCGAGCCGCGAAGGTCTGCCGCGTCGTGAAGTGTTCGCCATGGATCGCTTCGACCCTGGGGATGTTAAAAAAGCCCGTGGCCCAGGCGTTGTCATGGCAGTTACCCCCGGTTGCTCATGCTGCACTGGAGATCGTGCCGGATCAGCTGCGAGCGATACAGGGTCGAGCAACGCTGACTAACGTGAAGACACGATCATGCCGGTAGGCACCCTGCGACTCCGCTGTGCCATTCGTTTGGCATCACCGACCAGCGCGGTGGTCATTCTCCCACCCATCGCCCAGCCGATAATCCTGCGTAAATGAATAAGCGCTGAAACCTGTGAAGCCCGCCGCTGCGGCCAGTGTCGTACCTGGCGGCCCGAGTTGTTCACAACCCCTTTCGCGACATGGCTACCTCCGCAATCGGAAGATTGGCAGGGTGGAGTAAAGTTTATTTTATTGCGGGCGATACATTATATGCATAACAAATATCGCAAAACTCAGATGTAGAAAGGGGATTATCACAATGTCGGAAGCTAACTGGCCGATTGCCGGGATGTCGGAGAAAGCGTCGTCGGTCGAAACCAAAAACAAAAGATCAGGGAGGGCACGGTTCAGCTTTGGCAACTGGACGCTCAAGCGGAAGATGTACGCCATTCTCGCGCTGATGTGGGTGGGCATGATCGTGCTGGTCACGGTGATGTCGTTCAATGCCCGACAAACGCTCTTCGAGGAGCGTGAAGGCGGCCTGCGGGAAGCCGTGGGCATGGCCGCCAATCTCTTCGAAAGATATTACGAGCGTGCCAACGCCGGAGAGTTCAGCCAGCAGGAGGCGCGGCGGCTCAGTCTGGCGGCACTGAGCGCGATGCGTTTTGGTGAGTTCAATGAGAACTACGTGTTCGCTTTCGATGATCAGATGCGTATTCTCTCCCATCCGACCCTGGAAAGGGGCGAGGATATGAGCGGCTTCACTGATCCTGACAACGTGCTCCTCTTCCATGAGCTTTTGAACACTTCCCGCTCAGGCAGCGCTGATACGGTGCGCTATAGCTGGCCTGCCAGCGAAGGGGGCCCACTACTGGAGAAGCGCGCCTTCGCGGAGCGTTTTGGCCCCTGGGAGATCAACCTGGCGGGCGCTGTAGATACTCAGGATATTCGCGATGATTTCTTCGCCACGCTGATGAGCTATCTCGGCATGCTGGCGATAATCGGCGGCGCTCTGACGATCGCTTTCGTGCTGCTTTATCGCAATATCTACCGTGGCCTGGGCGGTGAGCCCTCCTACGCTATCGAGCGGGTGCGCGAAATCGCCGGTGGCCATTTCGACCGGCCCATTGCGCTGCGCGCCAATGACCGCAGCAGTCTGCTCAGCCATATTGAAAGTATGCGTACCGAGCTTTCGACGATTATTGGCGATATCCGCAGCGCCAGTGAATCTATTGATAGCGGTTCGCGGGAAATTGCCACCGGCAACAATGATCTTTCCTCGCGCACCGAGCAGCAGGCCGCTTCGCTGGAGGAGACCGCTTCCAGCATGGAGGAGCTGACCTCTACGGTGCGCCAGAATGCCGACAACGCCGATCAGGCCACCCAGCTCTCCGGCCAGGCGCTGGGCGAGATGGAGGGTGGCCGTGAGGTGATTGGCCGGGTGGTGACCACCATGGGGGAGATTCGCGAAAGCTCGGATAAAATCAACGAGATCATCACCATGATCGACAGCATCGCCTTCCAGACCAACCTGCTGGCGCTCAACGCCTCGGTGGAAGCGGCGCGGGCCGGAGAGCATGGTCGCGGCTTCGCAGTGGTCGCCGGCGAGGTGCGTAATCTGGCCGGCCGCAGCGCCAATGCGGCCAGCGAGATCCGCGAGCTGATCGGCCGTTCGGTCTCTCAGGTCGAGACCGGCAGCGAACTGGTCACGGAAGCCGACAGCGCCATGAACCGCATTGCTGACAGTGCTCGCCGGGTCAACGACCTGATGAGCGAGATCGCCGCCGCCTCGAAGGAACAGAGCAACGGCATCGAGCAGGTCAACCAGGCGGTGACGCAGATGGATCAGGTCACCCAGCAGAACGCGGCGCTGGTCGAGGAGTCGGCCGCTGCGGCCAAATCGCTGGAGGATCAGTCCGGGCGGCTCTATCAGTCGGTCTCGCGCTTCGCGGTCTGAACGGCGGGTGCACAGCGCCATTACCTGGCAACCCACCCGGCGTGCGGTCACACCGAGCGGCCTGTCGTTGCGGGCATCGCCCGCCTCGGCAGTGCCGCCGCCAGCAGGATTACCACCCCGCCGGCGCGGTCGCCCGCACCGGTCCACCGCCCTATCGCCCAGCAGCCGGCCAATGAACTGACACCCATCAGCGCCACCGGTAGCCCCAGCGCGGCCGCTACACCGCCCAGCAGACCTCCGCTGACGGCGCCGATGCTCCAGGTGGCGTGGAAGGTGTTGAGAATGGAACGGCCTTAGCGTCGCTCGACGCGCAGACCATGCATGCCGCGATGCTCAGCGACAGCGACTGCTTGAGCTCGGGATAGCGGGGCATCAGGGTGGTAATCATCACGCCGTTGGTGAAAAAGAGCGCTGTCACGGCGAGTCGGGCCTGACGGCTGCGCCGATCAGGGGTGCGGAAAGCATGGCTCACGGCGGCTCCAGGGTAATGGGCGGGTAAAAAATGATCCGGGACAAAAGTCGGGCGCGCCCGGGCGCGTAAGCTGGGCGTTATAGCCCGTACCGGACCGTAACACCATGAGCCATACGCCGATTTTCGACCGCGCCCTGGTCAGCAAATACGATTTCGCGGGGCCGCGCTACACCTCTTATCCCACTGCACCGCAGTTCCACGACGCCTTTACGCTGGAGGACTACCGCCACGCTGCTGCGGCAGGCAACGCCACCGAGCGCCCCGCGCCGCTGTCGGTGTATGTGCACATCCCCTTCTGTGACAGCCTGTGCTACTACTGCGCCTGCAATAAAATCGTGACCCGTCGGGCCGAAAAGGCGGCGCGCTATCTCGACTACCTCAAGCGCGAGATGGCCCTGCAGGCGGAGCTGTTCGACGACCGTCGGCCGCTGACGCAACTCCACCTGGGCGGCGGCACGCCCACCTTTTTCAGCGACGCCCAGCTCGCCGAGCTGCTGGCGGCGCTGAATCGGTCCTTTCGCTTTGCCGAGCAGGGTGAGCGTGAGTTCTCGATCGAGGTCGACCCGCGCACGGTAACCCCCGAGCGCATTCGCATGCTGCATATGCTGGGGTTCAATCGGCTCAGCCTGGGCATTCAGGATTTCGACCCCGAAGTACAGGCCGCGGTCAATCGCGTGCAGGGCGAGGATGAGGTGCGCGCCCTGTTCGAGGCAGCCCGCGCGGTGGGTTTCGACTCGATCAGCGTCGATCTGATCTACGGCCTGCCGCTGCAGAGCGTGGCGAGCTTCGACGCCACCCTGACGCAGGTCATCGCGCTGCGCCCGGATCGCATCGCGACCTACAGCTACGCCCACCTGCCCGAGATGTTTCGCGCCCAGCGGCTGATTCGGCCCGAGCAGATGCCGCCACCACAGCGCAAGCTGGAACTGCTGGAGCTGACCGTACAGCGTCTCACCGCTGCCGGCTACGACTACATCGGCATGGACCACTTCGCGCTGCCGGAAGACGAACTAACGCGGGCGCGCGAGGCAGGCACCCTGCAGCGCAATTTCCAGGGCTATTCGACCCACGCCGACTGTGACCTGATCGGCCTTGGGGTCTCGGCGATCGGTCGGGTGGGTGACAGCTACAGCCAGAACGCCAAAGCGCTCGTGCGCTACTACGCCAGCCTTGATGCCGGCCGCCTGCCGATTCGGCGCGGCTACCGGCTCAACGACGACGACCGCCTGCGCCGCGAGGTGATCATGACGCTGATGTGCCACGGCCATATCGATATGGCGAGAGTCGAAGCGCGCCACGGTATCGACTTCGAGGATTATTTCGCCGAGGCGCTGGCGCAGCTTGGCGGTCACGTTGCTGATGGCCTGGTCACCCTCGAGGCACACCGGGTCGTGGTCAAACCGCGCGGCAGGTTGATGATGCGAAGCCTGGCGATGGCCTTCGACGCCTATCTCGGCCCGCGCCAGCGCGGCCTCTTTTCGCGCATTGTGTAGGGAGGCAGAAAACTGATTGTGCGGCGATTCTCAGGGAATGGCATTTCCGGCCGATACCCCATGTTGATACTACCCCGAGCGGGAAGTGTGTAGAGGACAGCGAGTCTGTCGAATCGGACATGGGAGAGAGCAGTATGACCGTGGAACTCAAATCGGCGACACCGGAGGATCGCCGCAGGATATACCGGCAGATCGCCGATGAGATGGGCGACAGTCAATTCTATGCGCGCAAGGAGGTTCTGGACGCGATTCCCGAGGCGCTGCATGACAGTGAGCCGCTGCTGGGCCTTACTTCCGGCTACGCACCCGGCGGCCAGCGGGTACTGGCGCTGACCGACCGGCGCCTGCTGCTGTTCAATGCGGCAAAGGGCAGCGAGACGCCGGTGGCATTGCCGCTGGAGAAGGTCGTCTCGCTACGCGCCGAAACCGGCCTGATGGCAGCGAATCTCTACTTTCGCTGTGACAATGACGACTACGCCTTCGGCGACGTGCCCAAACGGATGGCGGACAACTTCGCACGCCGCATGAAGCAGGCGATGGACGACTTTACCCCGCCGCCGGGCTGACCCGGCGTCGCTGGAGCGTGGCGTTTCACCTCAATTTCCTTTCCTGAACATTCCTTTCCCGAAAGCGCCCGGCCGGGGCTCAGCCATTGGGCGAGGGCAGGACGTGGCGGCCTGTGCCATCCTGGTGGCGGTCATCACGGACGTGTTCGCCGCCGTGGTAGCCGACCTCCAGCAGGCGAAAGCGGGCGACCTGCTGTCTGAGCGTATCGGCCTGCTCTTCGAGCGAGCGGCTGGCCGCCGCTGACTGTTCGATCATGGCCGCATTTTGCTGCGTGGCCGAATCCATCTGCGTAATGGCGGTATTGATCTGCTCGAGCCCGCTGGACTGTTCTCGGCTGGCTGTCGATATTCCCGCCACCAGCTGTGCCAGGTTATCCACGCTGGCCGTGATATCGCTCAGCGTCTCATTGGCGGCGCTGCTGGCGCTGTGCGAGGCGGTGGTGTTGATCTCCTCGACCGAGGCCGAAGCCTGCTCGACGCTGGCCGCCTGCTGCTGCGTTCGCGAGCTGAAATCATCATTGGCGCGGGCGATCTGGACGGCGCCCACGCTGACCGAGGCGGCACTCTCGCGGACACGGCGCAGCATCTGACTGAGGCTGGTCGTGAGCCGATATGCCGGTCATACCGTAAAAAAGGGGCGCGTTACTCCTCTTACAGCAGCTTAAGCTTTGACATGGCTTGGCGCCGTCCATACGCGGGCCGCGCGTGAGCGTACGATACGCCTTCCAGCGGGCCAGCGAGTGGCCGCCTTTCATATCCGAGAGCGACATGACGGTCGCTCGATAAGTTTTTTTGCCCGGCTCCCGGCGCCCTCCGAGACCATCATTCAGCCTTTCTTTTGTTATGTTGTAACGCCTTGATTGGCGGTATGTTCCGCTGTGACGCGGCTTTGCCGCCGGCACGCTGCCGTGACCATGAAACGCAACACCACGTTCTCGATGCGACCTGGCGCAAAGTGGCATGGTGTGGCGGCGTTTGCACTCGGACACTGTGTGCAGACCGCCCGGGCCGATACGCTTTAAAAGCCGTCGCAGGGCGCTTTCACACTCAGCAAGGTCAAGGAGGCGGGCATGGCAGCGAACCGCGGCGTAGTGTATCTGGAGCCGGGCAAGGTCGAGGTGCAGAACATCGACTACCCGAAAATGCAGTCGCCCAACGGCAAGCCCATCGAGCACGGTGTAATCCTGAAGGTGGTCTCCACCAACATCTGCGGCTCCGACCAGCACATGGTGCGCGGCCGTACCACCGCGCCGGCCGGTATGGTGCTGGGTCACGAGATCACCGGCGAGGTGATCGAGAAGGGCAAGGACGTCGAGTTCCTCGATATCGGCGATCTGGTCTCGGTGCCCTTCAACGTTGCCTGCGGGCGCTGCCGTACCTGCAAGGAGGGCCACACCGGAGTCTGCCTGCACGTCAACGACGACCGCGCCGGCGGCGCCTACGGCTACGTCGACATGGGCGGCTGGGTCGGCGGCCAGGCGCACTACGTCATGGTGCCCTACGCCGACTTCAACCTGCTGAAGTTCCCCGACCGTGACCGGGCGATGTCGAAGATTCGCGATCTGACCATGCTCAGCGACATCCTGCCGACCGGTTTCCACGGTGCGCTCAACGCCGGCGTGGGTGTCGGCTCGACCACCTATGTGGCGGGCGCCGGCCCGGTGGGGCTGGCCGCGGCCGCCTCGGCGCGGCTGCTGGGCGCCGCGGTGGTAATGATCGGCGACTTCAATCCACAGCGCCTCGAGCACGCCCGTAAAATGGGCTTCGTCCCCATCGACCTGAGCCAGCACGACCGTCTCGGCGAGCAGATTGCCGAGGTGGTGGGGCAGCCGCAGGTGGACGGCGCCATTGATGCAGTGGGCTTCGAGGCGGTGGGGCACGGCGGCAAGGAGCAGCCGGCGGTGGTGCTCAACCAGATGATGGATATCACCCGCGAGGCGGGCTCCATCGGCATTCCCGGTCTCTATGTCACCGAAGACCCGGGCGCTACCGAGAAAGCGGCGCAGAGCGGCAACCTCAGCCTGCGCTTCGGTCTCGGCTGGGCCAAGGCGCACTCCTTCCACACCGGCCAGACCCCGGTGGTGCGTTACAACCGCCAGCTGATGCAGGCGATTCTGCACGACCGCCTCAACATCGCCGAGATCGTCAACGCCCAGGTGATCTCGCTGGAAGATGCCGCCCAGGGCTACCAGCAGTTCGACTCCGGCGTGGCGAGCAAATTCGTCCTCGATCCCCACGGCATGCTCGGCGCCGCCTGACCGCGCGGCAGGGGAATCGGCCCGCCGACCGCGTAGCGATCGGCGGGCTTTGTTGTGCGCTGAGATCATTCGGCCGTATCGATCTCTTCGCGGTCAGCAACGACCTGCAGCCCTGGTGATCCGCGCCTCTATTGCAAAAGCGTCAGCCGGCGAACAGAGGCATTCATCTCGCCAACGCTAACCGGCTTCTCGGGCTTGCCGATCAGCCCTTTCAGGGCCGGTGCCAAAGTAGGTATACTGGTCTACCTACTTTGCAGCGAGTTGCGCCATGACAACATCGACCTCTCAAACGCTGCGCGGCGCGCGACAGCGTCTGCTGACGGCCGCCGCCACGCTGTTCTACCGCGATGGCATTGCAGCGACCGGCATCGATGCCATCGTTAAGCATGCCGGGGTGGCCAAAATGAGCCTTTATAACCACTTCGATTCCAAGGCCGCGCTGGTGGCCTGCTATCTGGAGGCGCGCCATCAGGAGTGGCTCGACCTCTACGCCCGCCGCCTCGAGCAGGCGACCACGCCGCTCGAGCGAATATTGGCGGTCTTCTTCGCCTACGAGGATCACGCCGAGCTGGCCCATGAGTGCGGCTTCCGCGGCTGCGGGCTGCTGAACGCCGCCGCCGAACTGCCTGCCGGTGCCCTCGGGCGCAGGGCAGTGCGCCGCCACAAGGAGCAGGTCGAGGCGTTGCTGGCCGAACATCTCGCGGCGCTGACTCCCGACGATCTCCCGGGCGTGCAGCGGCGTGCCCAACGGCTTGCCTTCCTGCTGGAGGGCGCGGTGATGCGCGCAGGGCTGGAGGAGAACCCGCACTGTCTGGTCGAGGCGCGCAGGATGGCGCCTGAACTGCTGTAGGCGCCATGAGTGCGACGGCGCAGCGCTCCCTGGGGGCGGCCGGCGCGCTGGCTGCCGCCGTGCTGTGGGGGACGACCGGCACCGCGGCCACTTTCGCCCCGCAGGTCAGTGCCGTGGCCATCGGCGCCGTAGCGATGGGCATCGGCGGTTTGCTGCAGGCGCTGCTGGCCGCCGGGCGTATTCACGGCAGCCTGCCACTGCTGCGTGCGCAGTGGCACTGCCTGGTGGCCGGCGCGGTGGCGGTGGCGATCTATCCGCTGGCGTTTTACGCCGCGATGCGGCTGGCCGGGGTGACCATCGGCACAGTGGTGACCATCGGTTCGGCGCCGCTGCTGTCGGCGCTGATCGAATACCGCCTGGAGGGCCTGCGCCTGACCCGGCGCTGGATGCTCGGCGCCGCCACGGGGCTGGTCGGCATGGTCCTCCTGTGCATGGCCGAGACCGGCGGCCATGCCGGCCTCGGTGATACCGGCCGGGTAGTTCGTGGCATCGGCCTGGGGCTGCTGGCGGGGCTGAGTTACGCCTTCTACGCCTGGTCGGCGCGGCGCCTGATGCAGCGTGGCATTGCGCCACGCGTGGCGATGGGCGCTACCTTTGGCCTTGGCGGGCTGCTGCTGATGCCGGTACTGCTGGCGACCGGGGCGGCGCTGCTGGCCTCATGGCAAAACGCCGCGGTAGGGCTCTACATGGCACTGGTGCCGATGCTTCTGGGTTATCTCTGCTTCGGTTATGGGCTGGCGCGGGTGCCGGCCAGCACCGCGACCACCCTTACCCTGTTCGAACCCGTGGTGGCGGCGCTGCTGGCCATTCTGGTGGTAGGTGAAAGGCTGCCGCCGCTGGGCTGGCTGGGGGTGGCGCTGGTCATCGCCTGTCTGGTTTTTCTCAGTGCGCCGACCGGTCGCCGTCATCGGCTCGACCGGGCCTGACATCCTGTGGCCGGTGCATTGTCCTGCCTCACATCCGGCCCGACCTGAAGCCAATCCTGTCATGGCCTGGTGATTTTTCCACTCAGCGTCCAGGCTTGAGGCGCAGACGGCGCATGCTGCCTCCGCGGGTGGCGGCCGTCCATTCAAGCTGACACTGACGTAATGAGGTAAGCCTTCATGAAGAGAGCAATGCTGCAGAGCACCACCCTGTTTGCTGCCGCCGCGCTGTTGACCGCCTGTGCTTCCAGCGGCCAGCAGGAGCCGACGACCGACACCACGGCTTCCGGCCCGCAGGACACCCAGACCCGGGCACAGCTGGCGGTGTTTCAACAGCTCTTCGAACAGGGCGGCACCGGCGCCGATACGGCAACCCGCTGTGTGGGGCTTGGCAGCGTTCCCAATCTGCAGGCACCCTCCTCGGAGCTACTGAGCGCCCTGCAGCAGGACGCCTCGGTAGCGGTGGTGGCGGCATCCAACTGCGGCGCCGGTGAGCGTGCCAGTTATAACGGCCAGCCGGCGGTGTTCTACGGCGTCGAGATCACCGAATGCCCCACCAGCGGTACCTGCATGGCGCGGGGCGGCTACTATTCGGGCAACCTTGGTGCACAGACCAATCTCTATCGCGTTGAGCAGATCAACGGCGAGTGGCAGGTCAGCGTAGCGCAGCTCGGCCCGGCGTCCTGATCGCCGGTATCCGAAAGCTGTCGATAAAGCGCCCGCCGGCATCATGCCGGCGGGCGCTTGTGTTTACCTGATGCCGTGCCCTGCTGCGGTAGCGACAGGGCGGGGTTACGACGACTAACCGGCCGGCGTGCCCTGCTGGCGCATCAGGGCGAAGTAGATCATACCGCCGAGCGCTGCACCCAGCAGCCAGCCATAACCGCCCAGATTCGACAGTGCCGGTACCAGTACGGTCGACAGCGAGAAGAGGGCGGCAACGCCAAAGGCGATCAGCGCGCGCACGTTCCAGCCGCTACGGTAGTAGTAGCTTCCCTCGGGGGAAGCGCTGAACAGGTCCTGCACGTTCAGCTGCTGGCGCCGGATCAGGTAGTAGTCCGCCACGATGATGCCGTAGAAGGGCGCCACCAGCGCTCCCACCGCATTGACGAAGCCGGCGATACCGATCTGACTGATCACGCTGACCCACAGCGCACCGACGAAAAAGGCCGCGACAGCGGTGATCAGCCCCCCTACTCTGAAGTTGATTCTGCCCGGCAGCAGGTTGGCAAGGTCGTAGGCGGGCGGAATGAAGTTGGCGACCAGATTGATGCCGACCGTGGCGGCGAAGAAGGTCAGGGCGGCGATCAGCGTCAGCAGCAGCGAGTCGACCCGCTCGACGATAGCGGTGGGGTTGGTCATCTCCTCGCCGAACAGGACCAGCGTGCCCGCCGTAATGATCAGCGCGATAAAGGAGAAAAACGCCACATTGAGCGGCAGCCCCAGCAGATTGCCCAGTTTCATCTGCTGCTCGCTTTTGACGAAGCGGGTGAAGTCGCCGAAGTTGATCACGACCGCCGCGAAGTAGGCCACCATGGTGCCGACAATCGCTAAAAAGGCGCCAATGCCGGAAAGTTCGGCGTTGTCGTCGGCGCTGAAGATGGTGCCGATAGCGGGCAGCAGTTCACCCCCGGCGCGCCACCAGATCATGATCATCAGCGCCACCATCACCCCATAGACCAGCGGCGCCGCCCAGTTGAGAAAGCGTCTGATGGGCTCGATGCCCTGCCAGAAGATCACGATCTGAAACAGCCACACCAGCACGAAGGACAGCCAGCCCCAGCCGGTCAGGCCCAGAAAGGTAGCGCCGTCGCCGGCACCTAACAGCGCCGAGAGCAGCAGCATCAGGGCGGTGGAAGCAAAATACGTCTGCACGCCGTACCAGAAGATGCCGACGATGGCGCGCATCATCGCCGGCAGGTTGGCGCCACGCACGCCCATGCTGGCGCGCATCAGCACCGGAAAGGGAATGCCGTAGCGAACGCTGGGCGTGCCGCTCAGGTTGACCAGCCACATGACGATGAAGCCGGCGAGCACGATAGCGGCCATCACCGCCCAGCCGTTGAGCCCATAGGTCAGAAAGAGAGAGGCGGCCAGGGTATAGCCGAAAAGGCTTTGAATGTCGTTGGACCAGACGTTGAAGATTTCGAAGGCGCCCCAACCGCGCTGCTGCGGTTTTACCGGCGCCAGGTCCTCGTTGTAGAGGCTGGGATCGGTATGCTGGATATCGAGATGGCGGTCTTGTTCGCTCATGTGAAGAGGTGTCGTCCTTGTTGTTGTAGAGCCATCGCCGTGAGGCGATGGCCACGCGTCACCCCGTGGTGCAGCACGTCAGTAACGAGGCCGTCGCGGGAACGAACCGGCAGTGTGGCATGTGGCCATCAGGCTGTCGCGCAGGATTACCCCAGTATCTGCGGGTTGAGCTGCCAGGTGCTCCAGGTCAGCGCGTTGGCCAGCGTCACCCAGGCCAGATAGGGCACCAGCAGCATGCCCGCCAGCCTTTCAAGCCGCCAGAAGAGTACCAGGGTGGCGGCGATCAACACCCACAGCACTACCACACCGACAAAGGCGACGGCACCGAGCTGCCAGACGAAGTAGAGCCAGCTCCACAGGGCGTTGAGCGCCAGCTGTACCACGAACAGCCTGAGCGCTGCCTGCGCTTTCGGTTCGCGCCATGCCAGCCAGGCCGCCACCCCCATCAGGCCGTAGAGGGTCATCCACACCGGGCCGAACAGCCAGGCCGGCGGCGCCCATGACGGCTGCTGCAGGCGTTCATAGAAGGAGGTGGCCTCGATCGAGGCGATGGCGCCGATGGCGGCGGCCAGATAGGCCAGCGCCAGCCAGCCGACGAGAGCGAAAATCTGTTTGCGGGTCGAGAGCGCGCGCATGGGGAGCTTCCTGCCGGTTGGTCAAATACCTTCATGGTAGGGCAGGGGCTCGGGATCGACCATAACGGGCAGCACCGGGTTGCCGATACGGCGTGGCCTGGGGTGGGTCGCGAATACCAAATTAGAGGTCGCTTCCGGTGCGGTGACCGTGCCGCCATCGGCGCAAGCTGTCTTGTTTTTAACTTAACGGGAGAAAGGCTCCATGGCAGCCTCCAACAACAACCCTGCCGACGTCTCCACCGCTTCGCATCCTGTCGATCTGGCGACGCTGCGCAAGGTGATACTGGCATCGGCGCTGGGTAACTTCGTCGAGTGGTTCGATTTCGCCGTTTACGGCTTTCTGGCGGTGATCATCGCCAGCCACTTCTTTCCGCCGGGTGACCCGGCGCTGGCGCTTTTGCAGACCTTTGCCGTCTTTGCCGTCTCCTTTGCTCTGCGCCCGCTGGGCGGGCTCTTTTTCGGTCGCCTGGGCGACCGCATCGGCCGCAAGCGGGTGCTGTCGATGACGGTACTGCTGATGGCCGGCTCGACCACCGCTATCGGTTTGCTGCCCACCTATCACAGCGTCGGCCTGCTGGCGCCGCTGGCACTGGCGCTGGCGCGCTGCGTTCAGGGCTTCTCGGCGGGCGGTGAGTATGCCGGCGCCTGCGCCTTCGTGATGGAGCATGCGCCACGACATCGCAAGGCGCGCTACGGCAGTTTCGTGCCGGTGTCGACCTTTCTGGCTTTTGCCACTGCCGCGGCGCTGGCCTATATCGTCACCACCTTGCTCTCCGAACAGGCGCTCAATGCCTGGGGCTGGCGGGTTCCCTTTCTGATTGCGGCGCCGCTGGGCATGGTGGGGCTCTATATGCGGCTGCGCCTCGATGAGTCGCCGGCCTTTCAGGCAATCGCCGCGCAAAAGGAAGTACCGCACGCGCCGCTGGCCGAGACCCTGCGCTCCCATGGCAGTACCATTCTCTGCCTGGGCGCCTTTATCTCGGCCACCGCGCTGTCGTTTTATATGTTCACCACCTACTTCGCCACCTATATGCAGGTGGTGGGCCATGCCGGTCAGGCGACGGCGCTGCTGGCAAGCCTCGGGGCGCTCTTGTTCGCTGCCGCCTTTTGTCCGCTGGTGGGGCGCTATTCGGATCGGGTTGGCCGTCGCGGCACCCTCATTACCGCTGGCGTCTGCCTGATCGGTGGTGTACTGCCGGCCTATACGCTGGCCGGCAGCGGCCACTGGCTGCTGTCGATGCTGGGCGCCATGCTGATGGCGGTGGGTGCGGTGATCTGCAACGTGGTGACTGCTGTGCTGCTGTCGGAGCAGTTCCCCACCCGGGTGCGCTACACCGGCTCGGCGCTGTGTTACAACATCGCCTACACCATCTTCGGCGGTACCGCGCCGATGGTGGCCACCTGGCTGGTCAATACCAGCGGTTTCAACCTGGCGCCGGCCTTTTACATGATCGCCATCACCCTGCTGGCGATGTGGGGCGGCCTGAAGCTGCCGGAGTCGTCCACAAAAGCGCTGGACGACGACGAGTCG
>NZ_KB907901.1 GCF_000382245.1 Kushneria aurantia DSM 21353 | reverse complement strand
AAGGCGGCCCGAAGGGGGTTCGCCAGGGAAGGCGAACACAAAAAATCGTCGGGAGCGATTTCTGACGCCAAAGGCGGCCCGAAGGGGGTTCGCCAGGGAGGGCGGTGGCAAAAAATCGTCGGGAGCGATTTTTGACGCCGGGAAGTGCGGCACTCAGCGGCGCTCGGGGGCGTCACTGTCATCGAGCGCCATGGCGTAGCGTTCGGCAACCGTCTGGCGAGCGGCGACAACATGTCGGCGCATCAATTGCTCGGCCAGCTCTTCGTCACCAGAGGCAATGGCGTCGACGATACGATGATGCTCGATAAAAGCGCGCTGCGGTCGCCCCCCTCGCGCGCTGTACTGCGTGCGATAAAGACGCACCAGGTAGTAGAGGTCATCACACAGCGTCGTCATCAGCATCCGGTTGTGGCTGCCAAGTACAATCAGGTAGTGGAAATCGAGATCCCCCTCACGCTGATAGTAGGCTTCGGCCTGATCCAGACCGGCCTGCTCTTCATGCGCCATCAATACATTGCGCAGCTGCTGTACTTCATCGGATGTCATATGACGCGCCGCCAGCCGTGCCGCCATGCTCTCCAGCGCCTCGCGCATGTCGAACAGCTCAAGCAACTCACGCATCGACAGTTTGACCACCCTTGCGCCAACGTGAGGCTCGCGTTCGATCAGTCGATGCGCCTCCAGCCGGCGCATGGCCTCGCGCAAAGGGCCGCGGGAGATACCGTAGACGCGTGCCAGGCCCGGCTCGGTAATACGACTCCCCGCCGGCAGCTCGCCACGCACGATGGCATCCTGCAGCTGCTGAAAGACGCGCTCGGCAAGCGTGCGTACTTCAGGCGTATCACGGTCGATCGAAGTAGTGGTCATGGTATTGTCAACAATCCGGTGGCTGTACTCACCATACGGCATGGCGTCGGCAAAGACCAAAATCCCGCTGCGATCACCTCGATCAGTCTGGCGCGCAGCATTCTTCATCGCCAGGCTGCCAGCAGCCTGTCGGGCTTGACCGATCGTCGCGAAAACGACGGATCTTGAGCCGGTTTGATCGCTCGGATGAGGCGAATAGCCCGCTATTTAACGACTCCGAGCGCATGAAACAGGCCAAAAGCCCGGGGTTTGCAGCCGATCAGCGTTAAGTCCGACAGGCTGCTAGACTGCGCTACCATTGCCACCCGCTGCGATACCTGTCATGTCGGATCCTCAGCTGCTCGTTTACGACCTGCCCTGGCAGGAGACGCCAACCCGTTATTTCAGTGCATTGCGTCACCGCCCCGGCGCCGTACTGCTGGACAGCGGCCGCCCGGGTAACGGCACAGGCCGCTTCGATATTCTCAGCAGCGATCCACTCGCCACGCTGACAGTCGAGCACAATGGCCAGTGCCGGGCCAGCACTCCTCTTGAGGCCACCACGCCGCTGGCCGCTCAACGCGAACTGCTGTCGCAACTGAACACCCTGGCTCCCGAAGAGGATAGCCTGCCCTTCGTGGGTGGGTTGATCGGCTACTGGAGCTATGACTTCGGTCGCCTGCTGGAGCACCTGAGCGATAGTGCCAGCGCCGATATCGATATGCCGCTGGTACGACTGGGTCTCTATGACTGGGCGCTGATTCAGGATCATGAACAGCAGCGCAGTGTACTGGTCGCCACTGCCGAGCGCCGCAATGAGGTGCTTGAATGGCTTGCCGCCGAGATAGCACCTGTTTCCTCTTTCAGACTTATTACACCCTTCACGGCAGATATCGACCGCAGCGAGTACGGACGGCTCTATCGCCGTGTCAGCCACTACCTGCACAGCGGCGACTGCTATCAGGTCAACCTTGCACAGCGTTTTCAGGCACGCTGTGAAGGTGACAGCTGGAGTGCCTGGCAGCGTCTGCGCGAAGCGACACCGGCGCCTTTCAGCGCCTGGCTGAGCTGGCAGGGTGAGGACGGTGGCGAGCGCACCCTCCTGTCGCTGTCGCCGGAGTCCTTTCTTGCCCTGAGCAACCGGCGCCTGATCACGCGGCCGATCAAGGGCACTCGTCCACGCGGCGCCACCGCCGCGACGGATCGCCAACTGGCCGATGAGCTGCGCAACAGTCGCAAGGATCTGGCCGAGAACGTCATGATTGTCGACCTGCTGCGCAACGACCTGGGGCGCGTCTGCCGACCGGGCAGCGTGCAGGTTCCCGGGCTTGCCGAACTGGAGAGCTATCGCAACGTCCATCATTTGGTCAGCACGGTCGAAGGAGAGCTGAGTGCTGACTTCGACGCCTTCGATGCGCTGGCCGCCGCCTTCCCGGGAGGCTCGATAACCGGTGCACCGCGCATCCGCGCCATGGATATTATCGATGAACTCGAGGCCACCCGACGCGGCCCCTGGTGCGGCAGCATTGGTTACATCGACTTGCGAGGCGGCATGAGCACTTCGATCACCATTCGCACCCTGGTACGCGAAAATGATCGCCTCTGCATCTGGGGCGGCGGCGGCATCGTGGCCGACTCCGACGAGCAGAGCGAATATGACGAGAGCATCGCCAAGATTCGCCACCTGATGAATGCGCTGGGCTGAAGATAACTGTACGCAGCAGCGGCTTGTGTTTATTATCGAGAACCATTTTCATCCCGGCTCGGCGTTCAACCTGCCGAGCCCTCATTTCACGAACAGTACTGGCCTCGCATGACTGCTGCTCCTGCTGTTGACACTGACACGAGTATCGACCGATATCTCGCCAGGCGTCGTAAACATTACTGGCTGCTGGCCGTAACCGCCCTTCTGACCTGCCTCTCCCTGCTTGCCGATATCTCTATCGGTCCGGGCCAGTATTCGATCGGCGAGGTACTGGGCGCCATCGCAGCGCCGGAAAGTGCCCCTCGTGCGCTATCGGTCATCGTGTGGGAAATTCGCCTGCCGGTGGCACTGATGGCCATCGTGGTAGGCATGTCGCTGGCCGGCGCCGGCGCCGAGATGCAAACCATCCTCAACAACCCCCTGGCGGACCCCTTCACGCTGGGTGTATCCGCCGCAGCGAGTTTTGGCGCGGCGCTGGCCATCGTCATGGGCGTGGCAATCTTTCCCGGTGCCGAGGAGCTGCTGACCACGCTCAACGCTTTTATCATGGCGATGGCAGCATCAATGCTGATCTGGCTGGTCAGCCGTCTGCGCGGCGTCAGCGTTCAGACCATGGTGTTGATGGGCATTGCGCTGATGTTCTTTTTCAACGCCATGCTGGGCATCTTGCAGTACATCGCCTCGGCGGAGTCGCTGCAGCAGCTGATTTTCTGGTCGTTGGGATCGCTGTCGCGCGCCAGCTGGCCGAAGGTCGGCATCGCCGCGCTGGCACTGGTGGTCACCCTGCCGATCTTTTTTTATGCCGGCTGGCGTCTGACCGCACTGCGCATGGGCGATTTACAGGCTCGCGCGCTGGGGGTCAACGTCCCCCGCCTGCGCCTTGTGATCCTGCTGTGCAGCTCCCTGCTGGCCGCCACCGCGGTCGCCTTCGTCGGCACGGTAGGCTTTATCGGCCTGGTCGGCCCGCATATCGCGCGCATGCTGGTGGGTGAGGATCAGCGCATTTTCCTGCCCATGTCGGCGCTGACCGGCGCGCTTCTGATGTCGCTGACCTCGATCGCTTCCAAGACACTGATTCCCGGCGTACTGCTGCCGATCGGCATTATCACCGCCCTGATCGGCCTGCCGTTTTTTGTGTCGCTTATTCTGCGTAGCCGTCGTGAGGTGTGGGGATGACACTCACCGTCGAGGCCCTTTCGGTCCGATTCGGCAGCACGCCGATCCTGCGCGATGTCGGTGGCCTGCGCGCGCAACCCGGCGAGCTGACCGCGCTGATTGGCCCCAATGGCGCCGGTAAATCCACGCTGCTGCGTTCGATTGCCGGCATCGAGCGATACAGCGGCCAGGTCAGCCTCGACGAGACGCTGCTCGACAGCTTCGATATCGCCGAGCGCGCCCGGCATGTCTACTACCTGCCCCAGGACAGCGGTACCCGCGCCGCGCTGAGCGTTTTCGAGGCGGTGCTGCTGGCACGCCGCACGACCCATGTCAGCGACCGTCGGCACGACCTGCAGCGGGTGCGTCACACCCTGCAGAGCCTTGAGCTGGAGGCGTATGCCGAGCGCGACCTGGGCCAGCTCTCCGGCGGGCAGCGTCAGAGGGTTGCCATCGCCCAGGCGGTGGTGCGCGAACCCCGGGTGCTGATGCTCGATGAGCCGACCAGTGCACTGGATCTGCATCATCAGCTACAGGTATTGGAGTGGCTGGTGGCAATGGCGCGCGAGCGCAACATGATTGTGGTGATCGCCATTCATGACCTGAGCCTGGCCGCGCGCTTTTCACGCCATATGTGGCTGATGGGCAACGGTGGCCGAGTGCAGGCCGTGGGCACACCGCGTGAGGTGCTGACCGAGGCGCGTCTGCGCGAGGTGTACGCCATTCATGCCCACGTCGACTGGCCCGCGGATGAGCCGCCGCGCGTCACGCCTCTGTCGGCGACTCGCTCGCTGGGCGGCACCAGCAGTTGGCAGAACTTCTAATCTTTGAACCAAAAAGTATTGGCTGTTGCCGCCGGGCGCTTGTCAGAATACACAGCATTGGACTATCTATCTGACAGCACTGGAGAAAACGGCATGTCATCGCAGCTTGATATCGACGCCGTCAATCGCGACCTGGGTCGCGACCCACACGCCCTGGTCGAATGGGCGCTGTCGCTCGACAAGCGCCCCATCTGCACCACCAATTTCCGGCCCTTCGAAGCAGTCATCCTGCACATGGTGACGCGCGTACGTCCCGATGTGCCGATCGTGTGGATGGACTCCGGCTATAACACGCCGGCAACCTACCAGTTCGCCGACGCCGTCAGCCAGCAGCTGGGGCTCAATCGCATCATCTACCTGCCGCAGCGCACGCGTGCCCACCGCGAGGCGGTCGAGGGGCCCACACCGGGTCTGGACGACCCGCGTCATGAGGCTTTCACTCGCGAGGTCAAGCTGGAGCCCTTCGAGCGAGCGCTGCGTGAAATGAATCCGGGCGTCTGGTTCACCGCCCTGCGCGCTTCGGATACCGCCAATCGTGCCCGGATGCAGCCGGTCAGCCTCAACAGCGACGGCCTGGTGAAGGTGGCGCCGCTGCTGCACTGGAACAGCAAGGCGCTATACGACTACCTGGTCGATCACGACCTGCCCAACAACTTCGACTACTTCGATCCTACCAAGGGTGAAGAGACGCGCGAGTGCGGACTGCACCTGCAACATTGAGGCGTATCCGCACGCAAAGGCCCGCTCATCGTGAGCGGGCCTTTTGTTCGGCGGGGCAATACCCGCTCTGCCTGGCCGGCAAGCAGCCGTTATCACGAGTCGACGACAGCGTTAAGAAACCACTGCATAAATGCCTGCACGAGCGAATGACTACGTTGCGCGGTACTCGAAGACTCGCCTAACCCCATGTTATGTCTCGCCTTCTGCGTTCCGTGCGCCTTGCCCTTCATCTCGTTCGGCGATTTATTCAGCGCTTCCTTAACGCACCGGCAATTCGATACTTTCAAACAGATTCCTGTCGCCTCTGGACCCCGCCTCCAGCGCTGCCTCGACCGTATCGCGATCCAGATGCGCCGCAAAGCCCTGTAGAAAATCGAACATATAGTTGCGCATGAAGGTGCCGCGTCGAATGCCGATGCGGGTGACCGAGCTGGCGAACAAATGGCCGGCATCGATGGCCACCAGGTCACTGTCGGCCACCGGATCGACGGCCATATGCGCCACGATGCCAACTCCAAGGCCAAGGCGCACATAGGTCTTGATCACGTCGGCATCCGCCGCAGTGAGCACTACGTTGGGGGTAATGCCCTCGGCGTGGAAGGCATCGTCGAGCTGTGAACGGCCGGTGAAGCCAAAGGTGTAGGTTACCAGCGGGTGCTGGCCCAGTTCGGCGAGGGTCAAATTCTCCAGTGCAGCCAGCGGATGCCCCTTCGGCACCAGTACGCAGCGGTTCCATCGATAGCAGGGCAGCAGCACCAGGTCGTTGAACAGCTCCAGCGACTCGGTGCAGATGGCGAAATCGGCCGTGCCCTCGCACACCATCTGCGCGATCTGACGCGGCGTACCCTGCTGCATGTGCAGCGCCACGTCCGGATAGCGGCGGGTAAACTCGCTGATCACTGCCGGCAGCGCATAGCGCGCCTGGGTATGGGTGGTGGCGATCGACAGACTGCCCCGGCGGTCGTCACTGTGCTCCTGGGCGACATGACGGATGTTATCCACCTTGCGCAGCACTTCACCGGCCAGCTCGATGATGGGGCGTCCCGCTGGTGTGACACGGGTCAGATGCTTGCCACTGCGAGCGAAAATCTCGACCCCCAGC
The DNA here is from genome assembly GCF_000382245.1 of Kushneria aurantia DSM 21353. Lineage (GTDB taxonomy): Bacteria > Pseudomonadota > Gammaproteobacteria > Pseudomonadales > Halomonadaceae > Kushneria > Kushneria aurantia. The sequence goes on along the minus strand of NZ_KB907901.1, from coordinate 11,032 downwards.
TCATCCTCCAGCAGACGAATCTGCTTGGAGATACCCGGCTGGGAGGTAAACAGGCTCTGTGCCGTCGCCGACACGTTCAGGTTATGTCGGGAAACTTCCCAGATATAACGCAGTTGCTGCAGTTTCAAGGCCGCTACCCTCTGCCCGCTTGCACAGCGAGCGGGACATGACTTTTCGGAAGCCATTAATGCTATCAGCGCCTAAAATAATGAACAATCATTCCTTTTCAGAATAAAGAAAGTCTGTCGTGGCTAACGCCATGGCAACACGCCACGCCTTCTTCTGATCATCGCCCGGCTCAATGACGGTCATCGTCGTGGCGCATTTGCCTGCACGCCGGGGAGCGGCTAACATCGCCGCATAAGTGCCTATTCACCCATCTGGAGTAAACAATGGCCAATAACGTCGATGTCACCAGCGCCAATTTCGAACAGGAAGTCGTCAAGGCGGACAAGCCTGTGCTGCTGAAGTTCTGGGCGCCCTGGTGTGGCCCGTGCAAGATGATGGCCCCGGTGGTAGAAGAGGTCGCCGACGAGAAAGCCGAGCAGGTCAAGGTCGTCAGCATCAACGTCGACGACGCTCAGGATATCGCCGCCGAACAGGGTGTGCGCGGAGTACCTACCGTGATCATGTTCAAGGACGGCACCAAGGTTGCCTCGCTGGTCGGCGCCCAGTCCAGGACTCAGCTGGTGCAGTTCATCGATCAGAACATCTGATCGCGAACGTTCCGCTACAGCCAGACAGCACCCCCTTTTACGGGGGTGCTGTCATATCCGGTCCCGCCCTTTAACTCACTCCAGCGGCATCCCCTCTTTCGCCCGCTCACGGCGACGACGATTGGGGCCCATCAATACCGATAGCCAGCGCGTATCGGGATGACTGTCGAGCACGATCTTGAGCGACATGGTCAGCGGCACCGACAGAAAGAGCCCCACCGGACCGAACAACCAACCCCAGAATACCAGCGACATAAAGGCTGTCAGCGTTGACATGCCCAGCGTCTGGCCCATGATCCGCGGTTCGATCAGATTCCCCAGCAAAAAGTTGATCAGCGAATAGGCGCTGCCCAGCAGCGCGGCTTTTATCAGCCCGCCTTCCGGCATCACCAGCGTCAAAAGCACCGCCGGTATGGCCGCAATGATCGAGCCAATATTGGGGATGTAGTTGAAAAAGAACGCCATCACCCCCCACAGCAGCGCGAACTCCACCTGCAGCACCAGACAACAGATGGTAATCAGCCCCCCGGTGATGGCGCTTATCACGGTCTTGACCAGCAGATAGCGCTGCAGCGTGCCGGAGAACTGGGTGAAGCGCCTGACGCTGCCGTCGGGTCGATTGATCGCCTGTGACAGCTTGTAGGGAAAATCCAGCGTCTCGAACAGAATGAAAATGGTCAGGATGATGACAATGACCAGCTGGGTGAAAAAGTTGCCGATGCCACCCAGCAGTGACGGCAGCGAGCTGAGCAGCACGCTGGGGTCGAGGTTGCGGCGCAGCCCGGCGACATCGATCGGCAGCCCCAGCGAGTTGAACCAGCTTAGAAGCGCTGAGTACTGATCGCGCATCTCACCTTCGAGACGAGCGAACTGATCGACAAAATCGTCAAGACGCAGTGAAATGATCCAGCCGAGTCCGCCCAGTACCGCAACGACGGCCATCAATACGATAAAGATCGACAGGTTGACGCTGACGCCACGCCCGTGCAGCCACTTCACCGGCCGCGAACAGAGAATGGCCAGAAAAAGCGCCAGCAGCACGGGCACGACAAGCCCGGAACCCAGCTTCAGTCCGGTGACAATGACGACCAGCGAAGCGCAGGTCAGAATCAGGTGGTAGGGGAAGTGATGCCGCACCCGGTTAAAATCCTGCTTCATGATGACAATACTCGTTAAAGCGATGTCGGGGTTGAAGGTGACCGCTCGCTATGAGGCGGCCACACGACTTCCTTTTGATGCCAGCAGATGCAGCAGCAGATTGCCCGCCAGGCTCGATCCCACCATGCCCAGCACCATCGGCCAGACGCTCTCGATCTGCAGACCGGCGACCAGCGCGCCGGCAATACCCGCCGCGGAAAACTGCAAACTGCCCAGCACCGCATTGGCGGTGGCGCTCATGTTGGGAAAGTGATCCAGCATGGAGGAGACGGCATTGGGGGAAATGAGCCCGTTGATACCGACAAAAAGCGTCACCAGCACCACCATGAGCGCCAGCGAATCGAGACCCGACAGCACCGACAGCACGATCATGACGCCCGCGCTCAGTTGAATCGCCAGTCCGGCGCGCAGCAGCTGCTGCGGTGCAAAATAGCGCAGCAGGCGAATATTGACCCGATTGGACGAGGCCATGACGATGATATTGGCGCCAAACAGAAAAGGATAGAGCTGGCTGGAGGCCCCATAATAATGCATATACACGTAGGGCGAACTGGTCACAAAGGCGAACATACCGGCGAACGAGAAGGCCACCGCGGCGATATAGCCCAGCGCCTCGCGGTGGGTCAGCACCGAGCGATAGTTGCGCAGTACCTGGCGTATCCCCGGCTTTGAGGCAGTATCCGGCACCCGTGTTTCGGGCAGATAGCGACCGATCAGGACCAGCAGCATGACGCCATATAACGCCAGAAAGAGAAAAATGGCCCACCAGTCCATCAGCGTCAGCAACAGGCTGCCCAGAGTGGGCGCCACCAGCGGTGCCAGCATCAGAATCATCACCATTGTGGACAGCACCCGCGCCGCTTCGCGCCCGGAGAAACAGTCGCGCACGATAGCCGGTGAGTTGACCACGCAGGCGCCGCCACCCAGCGCCTGCAGAAAGCGCAGCAACAGCAGCATCCAGAGACTGTCGACCAGAGTGATCAGCACGCTGACCACCACGAAAAGCATAATGCCACCCAGCAGCACCGGGCGTCGGCCTACCCGGTCCGAGAGCGGACCGAAGATCAGCTGACCCAGCGCCATGCCGAGCAGAAACAGGCTCACCGACAGCTCGGTAAGATGAATGTTGGCGCCGATATCAGCGGCGATCGCCGGAATTGCCGGCAGATAGGCATCAATGGCAAAGGGAGCCAGGGCGGTATTGGCCGCCACCAGCAGCGCCAGACGTCTGGCTCCAATGGTCTGCACGGTCACCTCATGTGTCGAAAAACGTCGCGTCCCGACGACGGTCCCCGTGTCGGGTCGCCGCTGCAGCATGACAAGATGCGGGTTAAAGGCGGTAGCGACCTAGAACTGGCGCTGTGATTCGAGCAGATCAATCAGCGGCTGAAACTCGATGCGATTGTGCTCGTTGATACTGGCAAGCGTGCGGTGGGCCTCGATGACACGCCGACGCAGCTCCTCTTCGTCGCTTTCGCGTGCCGGCAGCTCGTCAAAGCAGGCAGGCTCCGCCAGCGGGGCATCGATGATGGTGACATAGCTGCGCAATCCCATGACATCGAGCATACGGCGTACGTCGGGGTGCTCGACCATCACCAGCGGCCGTGCGTTGATACGCCCCTGAACCGCCAGCGCAATCTTGGCCAGAAAGCCCAGCGCCGTGGAATCCATGTTGGTGACTTCGCGCAGATCAATGATCACCCGTTCGAGTCCCGCAAGCTCGGCCAGCGGCTCGACCTGCTGATCCAGAGTAGCGCACAGTGTCAGGCGCACGTCTCCGGTCAACTTGAGCACGAAGACGCCATCCTCGAAGGCCGCCTGCAGTCGTCCTTCATCCATTGTCACGATCGCCCGGCATATTAAAACCGCTCAGGGTGAGAAAAGTCAGGTCATCCGGTAGCGCGTCAGAGAGTGCCAGCGACGCCTTCAACTCACTGATCGACGATGACGCGCCGATATGCTCCCGCAATACCGCCAGCCGCGCTTCCATGTCCGCGCCGGGCAGGCAGTCGAAAACGCCATCGGAGCAGAGCCAGAGGCGAAACCGCTCGGGCAGCGCACACTGCCAGGCCGGATACTCGATGTCGGGGAAGAGTCCCACAGGCGGCCCCTCACCTTCCAGCAAGCGAACGCCGTCGTCATCGGCCAGGATCGGCATCGGCATCTGTGCGCCGAGCGAATAGTAAAGAATACGCCGCTCGACATCGATGATCCCCACCACGATGGCGGCATGCTTGCCGACGCCGGTATCCAGCAACTCGCGATTGAGCCGCGCCAGCCAGCGTGCCGGCAAATTCTCCGGCAGACGGGCGTTCCAGCGTGACAGCCAGCGCTGAAACAGTGCCTTCAGCAGCACCGTGACGAACGCCGAGGAGGCGCCATGACCCGCCACATCGGCAAAGCAGAACAGCACATAGCGCTCACCATAGGCCTGATAGTCGAGGAAATCCCCCGACAGGTACAGCGACGGCGCCATCCAGTAGTCACCGGTAATACCATTGAGTTCGCGCTCCGGCTGCGGCTGCAGGCGTCGCTGAATCTGACCGCCGGCCTGCAGATCGGTACGCAGCGTGGTGAGATGCGACTGTAACTGCTCGTTGAGCACCTCCAGCCGATCACGATCGCGAACCGTCATTTGCTGCTGAAAGCGGTCATCGATGATGCGCCGCAACAGCTTCGACAGCAGCTCGACATTGGCCAGCGGATCGACCACGTGGCTGAGGACGCCGGCTTCGACGGCAGGCAGCAGATCATCATGGCGACCCGGCTGGCTGATCGCTACCGTTGGCAGGGTAACCGCCAGCTGCGGCCACTGCGCGGCGTCAATCGCCTCGGCATGCACGATCAGCCCATCCAGGCCCGCCGGTAGTGCCATCGGATCCGCGAGCGCCACGACACGAATACGCCCGTCGGCTTCCAGCAGGCGTGCCAGCGCAGCACGCCGCTCACCCGGAAGATCGACAAGCGCAACCCGAACATGCGATGCGCCCGGCATCAGCGCGCTTCCCATCCATGAAGGGCTGGATCAATTGGCAAAATCGCTGTCATTGAGCTGAATATTATCACTGGCAAAGGGATCCGGCCCGGTGCGGCCATTGTTGATCAAAAATTGCCGGCGCTGCAGATAGGCATCGCGAATGAAACTGTAGCGATCACCGCTGATAAGCTTTTCCTGGCCGAGCAGATTGGCGCGGGTATTGACCAGGTCGATGAAGCGCAGGGTCCAGCGAGTGGTGCTGTCTTCCACATAGGTGACCGGATAGGTGTACCAGTCAACCGGCAGGCCGGCGGTATCGCGCACCGTGCTCGGTCCCAGCAGCGGCAGCACCAGATAGGGGCCGGAACCCACCCCCCAGACTGCCAGCGTCTGGCCGAAGTCCTCATCGTGCTCCTCGATGCCCATGCGCGTGGCAGGATCGAGGAAGCCGCCCAGTCCCAGCGTCGAGTTGATCATGAAGCGGCCGAAAGACGTACCGGCGTTGGTCAGCCTCCACTGCAGGAGACTGTTGAAGGTATTGCTGATTTCGCCGAGGTTGGAGAAAAAGTTGCCTACCCCCTCCTGCACCGGCTGCGGCGTCACATAGTCATAGCCCTGCGCCACCGGCTTGAGCGCGTAGCGATCGAGGGTATCGTTGAAGGTATAAACGCCGCGGTTGAAACCCTCCCAGGGATCCTGAGGATTGCCTTCCCGGGCCTGATTGCCGGCGCAGCCGGCAAGCGTCGTGCAGGCAAGCGCTGCCGCCGCCCATTTCGTCCATGTGGTCATATTACCCTGCTCATCTCTACAGCCACGTACGGGCCGTTTGGTCTGTCGTATCCGATCCAATCGCTTGTTCACTTGCAGTGCATCGGCGTGCAAAAGGCTGGCTCAGCGCATTGTCGGCCCATTCAGTCCGACTGTACAGCCCGCTGACCGTCGCGGCTTCGGTGTCTCGCTCTCAACCGGCGACCAACGCCTGCCACTGCCGCTCCAGCCGTCTGGCCGACACCGGTGCCAGCGTACCCAGCTGCTGGGCAAAGAGCGATACCCGCAGCTCCTCCAGCCACCAGCCAAACGCTTCCAGCTCGCGGTCCGGCACGCCGCTACCACGCGCGCGCCGCTCATCGAGGCGACGCTGAAAAGCGTTGACCTCCTCCATCGCCAGCTGGTCACGGCGCACCTCACGCGGTGCCTTTTCGATGCGAATCTGCGCTGCCTCCATGTAGCGCGGATAGTGTGTTAGCCACTCCCCCGCTGTGCTGATAAAACCGGGATGGATCAGCCGCTGCATCTGCGCGCGCAGATCGCTCCACGACAGTGCCAGCTGGAAGTTGACCCGCCCCTTGAGCGCCTTGCTGATCTCCAGATGGCGGGCAAGGATCTTCTCTACCAGCGTCACGAGCTCGCCGGCGGCTTCTACCAACCGGCCGCGCTCGGCGTTCAATCGCGCCTCGAATTCATCAGGCTCGCGTGGCAGCGGATCGAAGGCAAAAACGCGCAGAAAGCTCGCCGCCACCAAGTCGTCGATCAGGTCGCGGCGAGTGCCGATATTGGCATAAAGCAGCACACAGCGCTCCAGACCGTCGAGATCGCGAGACAGATAGCGCACCTGCTCGGGCAGGCGGCGCATCGCCAGCCGCTTGATTCCCTGACGATGCTGCTCATGGGCCTTGTCGGGGTGATCGAAAAGGCTTACCCCGAGCGTGTCGCCCTCGTCGACCAGCGCCGGCCACGCCTCGACCCGAATGCCCGCCTGGTCGCGGCTGTGGGACGCCGGCAGACGCCCGGCCGGGAAATCGCGTAGCCCCTGTTGCGCCAGGCTGTCGCCGGCCATCGCCCGGCTGGCGACGGTCGCCTCATGTTGAAAACGCTCGACCAGTGCCTCGACGTCGCGCCCCTCGCCCAGGGTTGTGCCGTCATGATCGACCACGCGAATATTCATCACCAGATGGGCCGGCAACTGCTCGGGCTGCCAGGCATCGGTGGGCAGGCGAATGCCGGTCTTTTGACGCATGAACTCGGCCAGCGCGGTCTGCATCGACACATCGCCGGGCGTCAGCGCCGCCAGCGCCGCATCCGCCCAGTCGGGAATCGGCACCACCTGGCGGCGATACTGCTTGGGCAGCGATTTCAAAAGCGCGATCATGCGCTCGCGACGCAGCCCCGGCACCAGCCATTCAAGACGCTCACGCGGCAGCGTGGATAGCATCGAAGCGGGCACGGTGAGCGTCACGCCATCATCCGGTTCACCGGGGGCAAAATGGTAGCCGAGCGGGTAGCGGATATCGCCGGCGCCCTGATAGCTCAGCGCCAGTTCGTCGGGATACTGCGCGGCGGTAACCTCCTGTGCCTCCCGCGCCAACAGCGTCTCGCGGTCGAGAAAGAGGGTACGCGGCGCCTGCTGCTCGACCTTCGAGCGCCAGCGTTCGAAGCTCTTGCCATTATAGATCTCCGCCGGCAGCCGCTCGTCGTAGAAGTCGATCAGCGTCTGCTCGTCGACCAGAATATCGCGGCGGCGGGCGCGATCCTCCAGATTCTCGACCTCCTCGATCAAAGCGCGATTGTGCTCGAAGAACGCTCCTCGGGTGCGAAACTCACCCCCTACCAGCGCATGGCGGATAAACAGTTCCCGCGACTCCTGCGGCGCGATGGGGCCGTAATGCACCCGGCGACGCGCCACGATCGGCAGACCGAACAGCGTCACCTGCTCAAGGGCCACCACCTGGGCGCGTTTCATCTCCCAGTGCGGCTCACTGTAACTGCGCTTGAGCAGATGCGCCGCCAGCGGCTCGATCCACTCCGGCGAGATGGCGGCCACGTCGCGGGCGAACAGCCGCGAGGTCTCCACCATCTCGCCGGCCATAACCCACTTCGGCGTACGTTTGGACAGCCCCGAACCAGGGTGGATGTGGAACTTGCGGTTACGTGCGCCGAGGTATTCGCGCGAGTCGCGCTCGTTGCCGGCGTGCATACCGATATTGGACAGCAGTCCGGCCAGCAGCGCCTGGTGCAGCCGCGCACCGTCGGGCTCGCCGTCGCTCTCGGTGAGCCCCAGATCGCGGGTCAGCTGTCTGAGCTGGCGATAGGTATCATGCCACTCGCGAAGACGCAGATAGCTCAGAAAATTATCGCGACACCAGCGCCGCAGCTGGTTGCCGGAGAGCTCCTCGCGGGCCTTTTCGAAACCGCGCCAGAGATTGAGCCGGGCGGCGAAGTCGGAGTCTGGGTCGAGCCACTGGCGGTGTTTCTGGTCCGCTGCCTCACGGCGCTCGGCGGGGCGCTCACGGGGGTCCTGGGTGGCCAGTGCGCTGACCACGACCAGCGTCTCGCGCAGGCTGCCCAGCTCGCCGGCGGCCAGCACCATGCGCGCCAGCCGCGGGTCGATCGGCAGTTTCGCCAGCCGTCGGCCGCTGTCGGTGAGGCCATTGGCGGCGTCCACCGCGCCCAGCTCGTGCAGCAGCCGGAAGCCGTCCTTGACGAAGCGACTGTCGGGCGGATCGACGAAGGGAAAGCGACCGATGTCGCCCAGCCCCAGGGTCAGCATCGAAAGGATTACCGAGGCCAGGTTGGTGCGCTGAATTTCCGGCTCGGTAAAGGCCGGCCGCGACAGATAGTCCTCTTCGCCGTAGAGCCGAATACAGCAGCCCTCGGCGATACGACCGCAGCGGCCGCGGCGCTGATCGGCGCTGGCCTGACTGACCGCTTCGATCGGCAGACGCTGCACCTTCGCCCGATAGCTGTAGCGGCTGATGCGCACCAGTCCGGGATCGATCACGTAGCGAATGCCGGGCACCGTCAGCGAGGTTTCCGCCACGTTGGTGGAGAGCACGATGCGTCGCCCGGTATGAGAGGCGAAAACCCGATTCTGTTCGGCGTTGGAGAGCCGCGCATAGAGCGGCAGTATCTCGGTATCGCGCAGCTCGAGGCGGCGCAGGGTATCGGCGGTCTCGCGAATCTCGCGCTCGCCGGGCAGAAAGATCAGCACATCGCGGGGACCGGTGAACCAGCCCTTTTCACGCTCGATGCGCGTCACCTCCTCGACCGCCGCGACGATCCCCTCCTGCAGGGTCTGATCCTCCTCCTCGGCCTCGTCGCGCACCAGCGGCCGGTAGCGGGTCTCCACCGGATAGGTGCGCCCGGAAACCTCGACCACCGGCGCCGGCGTGACACTGCCGTCGTCGTGGTGATGACCGAAGTGGCGGGCGAAACGCTCTACATCGATGGTCGCCGAGGTGATGATCACCTTGAGATCGGGACGCTCGGCCAGCAGCCGGCGCAGGTAGCCGAGCAGAAAGTCGATATTGAGGCTGCGCTCGTGGGCCTCGTCGATAATGATCGCCTCGTAGCGCGCAAGCGTTGGGTCGTGCTGCGTCTCGGCGAGCAGGATGCCGTCGGTCATCAGCTTGACCCGGGTGCTCGGGTCGGTCTGGTCGGTGAAGCGCACCTGATAACCCACTGTCGAGCCGAGACTCACCCCGGTCTCCTGCGCCAGCCGCTCGGCCACACTGCGCGCCGCCAGTCGGCGAGGCTGGGTATGGCCGATCAGCCCGCGCAGGCCCAGCCCCAGCTCAAGGCACATCCTGGGCAGCTGAGTGGTCTTGCCCGAGCCGGTTTCGCCGGCGACCACCACCACCTGGTGGTCGCGGATCGCCGCCATGATATCGTCGCGGCGCTCGGCCACCGGCAGCTCGGCCGGATAGTCGAGGCGCAGTGGCTGCGCGCGGCGGCGCTGCACGATGGCCTCGGAGCGCTCCAGTCGCGCCTCGATATCACGCAGTGCCCGGTCGACCGGCTGACCGCGCTTGAGCCGGCCGCCCAGCCGATCGAGACGACGCTTCTGGTCGCGAGCGTCACTGATCAGGGCGTCATCGAGACGTCGGCGCAGCGCCGCTATCTCGGCACGCGCGGTTTCGCTGGTCGGGTTGACGTTATCGCTCAAGATCGCCTCTTGCGGTGTCGCCATCGACAAATGGCAGAACGAATGGAATCACAACAAAAGTGCGGACCCCGCCGGCTGGCGGGGTCCGCGTATCAGAAAGTCATTGTAGTCCCGTGGCGCGGTGGCGGGCCAACGGGACACCGAAGCTTCACTTTTCGCTGCTGATCTCGTCGCGCAGCGCGCGGCGCAGCACCTTGCCGACATTGCTGCGCGGCAGCTTGTCGCGAAACTCGAAGCGGCGCGGCACCTTGTAGCCGGCAAGCTGCTCGTGGCACCAGCTTTTCAGCGCGGCGGCATCGGCAGTGGCACCGCGCTGCGCGACGATAAAGGCCACCACTCTTTCGCCGCAGTTTTCATCGGGCACGCCCACCACGGCGGCGTCATATACCGCCTCGTGGTGCATCAGCACCTCCTCCACCTCGTTGGGATAGACGTTGAAGCCGGAGGTGACGATCATGTCCTTCTTGCGATCGACAATGCGCACATAGCCATCGCGCTGCAGTACAGCGATATCGCCGGAGTGCACCCAGCCGTCGACAAGCCCGTCATCCTCCTGCTGCCAGTACCCCTGCATCACCTGGGGACCGTCGATGCAGAGTTCGCCGGGAGTGTCGAGGTCCAACTGCCGGCCCTGTTCGTCCATAACGCAGAGCCTGGTGCCGGCCACCGGCCGACCGATACTGCCGAGCTGCAGCGCGCCGGGCGGATTGACGCACACCACCGGCGCGGTCTCGGTCATGCCGTAGCCTTCCAGTACCGCCGAGCCGGTCACTCGCTCCCAGCGCTCGGCGGTGGCGGCATTGAGCGCCATGCCACCGGAGACGCTGAGATGCAGCGCACTGAAGTCGAGGCGCTTGAAATCCTCACGCTGAACCAGCGCGGCGAACAGCGTATTGAGACCGATAAAGGCAGTAAAGGGCTGCTTTGCCAGAGTTTTGACAAAGCCATCGAGGTCTCTCGGATTGGATCGAGTAGGAGGGGGAGTTGCCTCCCCCGTCCTCTCACACCACCGGGCAAACGGATCCGTACCACGGCGGTTCCTGTCCCCCATTATTGTTGGGCTGAGCTTCGTTCCGCTGAATTCGCCCACCTGTGCGCTCTGAGCGCTTCGACAGTCTTTGGGCTTCCGGCCCGCCATACAGTTATCGAGAGCCCTCCGGGGAGGCTTCTGCTCGTACACATCAGAGAGCGGTCAACTGTCCACTCGTGACAGGTTCAGCCCTTCAGCTCCTGGTTAGA
>NZ_KB907900.1 GCF_000382245.1 Kushneria aurantia DSM 21353 | reverse complement strand
TCGCGCATCATGCCGGTATCGGGCGGGGGCGCAGGCCTGTAATGCCCGGGCGGCAGTCGATACGGACAGCCTGCTGGTGATCGCCGGTGTGGTCACCCGGGCCTGTAATGACAAGGAGCAGGTCGAGCCGATGCTCGAGCCACTGGCGGCCCTGCCGGACTCGCCGGGCAGCGTCGACAGGCTGCTGGCCGACACCGGGTATTTCAGTGCCCTGCGAACAGGCCGGCATGGATCCACACATCGCGGTGAAGCGGGAAGTCCACCACACGCCGCCGCTGGAGCGGTTCACCGAACCGATGCCGCTGGCCGAGGGCAGTTCGCCGACGGAGCGGATGTCGCACAAGCTGCAGACCCGGGCGGGACGTGCCGTTTATGCGCTGCGCACCATGGTGATGCAAAAATCTGCCGGGGCGGGTCGCACGCCTCATCTGCCGACGGCAAGCCCGACAGGCTGCTAGATGCGGAAACCGTGAGTGGAGCCGTCCGGCAGCTCTACTGTCAGGCTCATGTGGCCGCCCAGAGCTTCTACATAGCGCTTGATGCTGCTCAGACGCGCATCATTGTTGGTACGTTCCAGATTGGCGATGGTGGGTTGCTTGACGCCCATCGCGTCAGCCAGTTCCGCCTGGGTCAGGTCAGCCAACTGACGGATACGAGACAAGCTCATTTCCATTCGCATGGCGTCGGCTTCTTTGCGCACGGCCTCGCGGAATTCCGGGGTTTCCTCGGCAAGCAGTTCGGCCAGAGTTGTGGTCTTCATGGGAGTCTCCCCCTATTTACGTGATGCCAGATAGTCGGTGTATTCCTGATCTGCCTGCAGAATCATGGTCTTGTAAAAGCGTTTTTCGTCGCCTTCCTTGTTGCCTGCGCAAAGCACAATGCCATTGCGCTCAGGATCAAAGGCGAAAAAGGCTCTCAAGGGTCGGCCACCGCTTTGAATGCGTAGTTCCTTCATGTTGGGGTAACGCGACCCCTTGAGCGTGTCAGCGTATGGCCTCGGCAGTTGTGGGCCATGTTCTTGCAGTAGCTCCAGGGCCGCAGCAACTTTCGCTCTGTCCGCGTCGTTCAGGGACTGATACCACGTCTTGAATGTTGGGGTTGTTTCCATGCTCCACACGTTTAACGTTCTCCGTTCTATAGCCAATATTCTATATAGATAATTGGCTATCGTAAAACCTTTTAGGTCGGCGGCGGAGCAGGGCGGTGCCACGATGATTGGGATGCTGGTTCGCGCAGCGAACGCATGCAGGTGCGAAGCGCCGATCACGGGTTAGGTGTGGTTGGAAAATAAAGGAACTACCTGTAGGGTCCCGTGTGATTAATCACCCGCCTCTTGCAACAACCGGCATCGAAACAAGATCAAGTGCCTGATGTAGGAAGACAATGGCTTTGTGCTCTATTACAAGGTGCTGGCCGAGGAGCGCTTCAAGTGGCCCGGCCAGCGGCATGTGCACCCCGCCAGTATCCGGACTGTTCGCGACACGATCAGTCGTCCAGCCTGGCACGCATCCTGGTGCGGAACTCTGCGCGCTCCAGCAGCCTGGCCTCAGCGTTTTTGACGCGATAGGCGCGGTGAGCGATCTCCTCATCCCGGGACTGCTCAGCCGAGCCACCGCGAGGGCCAGCCATGTTAACGTTCGGACGCCAGTTGCTGACCCAGCCGAATTGCCATGCCGGGTGTCAGGCCGTCGTTGAAGTCGATGCCCCTGGGTAGACACACCACTACCGAGGAGCCGAGTCGGAAGCGGCCCATCTCCTCGCCCTTTTCCAGCCTGATCGGCTCGTCGCGGTACCCGTCGCTGCGCGGCTGGCGCGACTGCGGCGTTACTTGGCCGCTCCACACCGTTTCGATACCGGCGACGATCATCGCACCTACCAGCACCAGTGCCATCGGCCCGAAATCGGTCTCGAACAGGCATACCAGGCGCTCGTTGCGAGCAAACAGGTTGGGCACCTGGTTGGCGGTTGCCTGGTTGACCGAGAAGAGGCGCCCGGGTACGTAAATGGTGCGCATCAGGCGCCCGGCCAGCGGCATGTGCACCCGGTGGTAGTCGCGCGGCGATAGATAAACGGTCGCGAAGCTGGTGTCGCGCAGCGGCGCGGCGGCGGCTTCATCGCCGCCCAGCAGGGCGGTGAGCGAGTAGGCCTGGCCCTTGGCCTGGATCAGGGTGCCGTGCTCGATACGGCCGAACTGCGACAGCACGCCGTCGGCCGGCGACACCAGGCCCTCTTCTATGGGCCGGGCAGCGGGTTTCAGGGCGCGGGTAAAAAAGGCGTTGAAGTTCTCATAGGCACCGAGATCCGGCTCCAGCGCCTCGCTCATGTCGATGTCGTAGCGTTTGGCGAACTGGCGAATAAAGGTATCGCGCACCCACGGCTGGCGGCAGTTGGCGACGCGCCCTGCCAGCCGCGACAGGGCGTGTTGGGGCAGTGGGTACTGAAGCGCGGCAAAGAGTTTCTCGCGGTTCACGATGGCGTCGATTCCGGTTGATGGTGTGTTGAGAAATTACTGTTCGATCGGCGTGTCGTCACGGTTGCCCCACTCCTGCCAGGAGCCGGGATAGGCGCGAATGTTGTAGCCCAATGCATGGCCCAGCATCCAGCTCAGGCCGCTGCGGTGGTGGCTCTGACAGTGGGTGACGATCTCACGGTCGGCGCCCAGCCCCATCGCTTCCAGCTCTACCATCAACTGGGAGAGATCGCGCAGACGCAGCTGTCGCTCCCTGTCCATCAACTCGGTCCACTCGAAGTTGACCGCGCCGGGAATATGGCCGAGGCGCTGGTTCTGGCCCTTTTCGCCGTTGTACTCCTCGGGGCTGCGAGCATCCCAGATAGCCAGCGCCTGCTCGCCCAGCCGCGCCATCAGCTCCTCGCGGTCGATGGCAAGCTCGGGGCGTTCGATACTGGCGCGGTAGTCGCTCGGTTCCGGCGGCGTCTCTTCACTGGAGGTCGGCAGTCCCTCGGCGCGCCAGGCGTGAATGCCGCCGTTGAGCCACGACCAGCGCTCATGGCCAATCAGTGACAGCGTCCATGCCAGCCGTCCGGCCCAGCCGCCGCCCTCGTCATCGTAGAGCACCACGTGGCGCTCGGGAGTGAGGCCCAGCGACGAGAACAGCGCGGAGAGCGCCTGCTCGTCCGGCACGTCGTTGGCAACCGGGGGACGGCCAGACAGCAGACGGCGGTGGTCGAGAAAAAGTGCTCCGGGCACGTGGCCATCGCGATAGCTTTGCGCGCTGGCCGGCACATCGATGATCAAAAGCGACGGGTCGTCGAGGCGCTCCGCGAGCGCCTGTGGCTCGATAATCAGCGGCAGATCCTTCTCTTCGCCTGGCATCACATTCCCCTCATGACGTGCTGCGGGTTCAAATCCGCTTCACAGCATTACATACTCGCTGGCGTCCCGCTAAGAAAACCACCGCAGGACAGGATTCGACCGGGCCAAGCGACATACAACGTCTAACCATCGGAGAGTCAGTGTGCTCGAAGCATATTTCAAAACAAAAGAGCAGGGCAGCAGCGTGCGCCGCGACATCATGGCCGGTATCGCCACCTTTCTGGCCGCGATGTATATCATCGTGGTCAACCCGTCGATTCTTGCCGACGCCGGCGTGCCTTTCGCCAGCGCGCTGACCGCCACCGTGCTGGTCAGTTTCTTCGCCAGCCTGATGATGGGGCTCTACGCCCGCAACCCGATCCTGATCGCGCCGGGCATGGGGCTCAATGCGTTTTTTACCTACACCATGGTGATCGGCGCCGGTATCCCGTGGCAGACGGCATTGGGCTGCGTGTTCTGGGCCGGCGTTTTGTACGCCCTGCTGGCAGTGTTCAACCTGCGTCAGTACATCATCGACGCCATTCCCGCCCAACTGCGCTACGCCATCGCCTGCGGTATCGGGCTGTTCATTACCGTAATCGGGCTGGTCAACGCCGGCTTTCTGGTCACCAGCCCGGCCACTGTGGTCAGTATGGGCGAGATGACGCCGATGCTGGCGACCTTTCTGATCGGGCTGGGATTTACCGCCGTGCTGGTGGCGCTGCGTATGCAGGGCGCGTTGATTATCGGCATCGTGGTAACCACGCTGCTGGCGACGCCCATCGGCCGGCTGTGGGGCGATGCCAGCGCGGTGTCGGCGACCGGCAGCGCCACCCTGGTCAACTTCAGCGGCGTGTTCGCCTGGCCGGATTTCAGCGCCTTTTTTCAGCTCGACCTGCTTGATGCGCTGACGGTCGGTTACTGGCCGTTCATCTTCGTTATGCTGTTTACGACCCTGTTCGATGGCCTTTCCACTTTCATGGGGGTTTGTCAGGCCGGCGGCATGCTGGATGACAAGGGCGATCCGCGCAATATTCGCCAGTCGATGGTGGTCGATGCCTTCTCGACGCTGCTGGCCGGTCCGATGGGTACCAGTCCTGCTACCGCCTTCGTGGAGTCCGCCACCGGGATTAGCCAGGGCGGTCGCAGCGGCCTGGTGGCGGTGACCGCCGCTGCACTGTTTTTGCCCTTTCTTTTTCTGTCGCCGCTGTTGTCGCTGGTGCCGGCGATCGCGACTGCTCCGGCGCTGATCCTGGTGGGTGTCTTCATGCTCGAGCCGATTCGCCATATCCACTGGCACGACTACGACGACGCCATCCCGGCCTTTATCGCCATGATCCTGATTCCGCTCACCTACTCCATAACTCAGGGGGTGGTGTTCGGTTTTCTGGCCTTTGTGGTGATCAAGACCGGCGTCGGCAAGGCGCGTGAAATTCGTCCCACCATGTGGGTACTGGCGGCGCTGTCACTGCTTCTTTTGTTGACCGAGTGAACCGACTGGCGGGTTCTCAGCCCGCCTGCACTTCATCCACGATATGGCGAAAGCTCTCCAGCCGCTCGGCGGCGATGTCGCCGTTCTCGACGGCAGCGAGGATGGCGCAGCCGGGCTCACGGCGGTGGTGGCAGTCGCGAAAGCGGCAGTGGCCGAGATAGGGACGAAACTCGACAAAACCGGCCTCGATTTCGCGTTCGTCGAGGTGGCCGAGGCCGAAGTCGCGAATGCCGGGGGAGTCGATCAGCGCGCCCTTGCCCTCTCTGAAGTGATAAAGACGCGCGGTCGTGGTGGTGTGGCGCCCCTTGCGGCTGTCGAGGGAGAGCTCGCCGATGCGCAGTTCGGCGTCGGGCAACAGCGCATCGATCAGTGATGACTTGCCCACACCGCTCTGGCCGACGAACACTGCCGTAACGTCCAGAAGCACCTCGGCAAGCGCCGTCAGACCCTCCTCACGGCGGGTTGTGGCGCCGATCACGGCGTAGCCCAGCGTTCGGTAGCGATGGGCGAGCGCATGCAGCGGATGGTCATCACCGAGCAGGTCGAGCTTGTTGAGCACCAGCGCAGGCGTTATGCCGGTCGCCTCGGCGGCCACCAGATAGCGATCAATCAAAAAGGGGTGGGGCTCGGGCTCGACGGCCAGCACGATCAGAATGCGGTCAATATTGGCCGCCACGTCGCGCAGTCGGCCGCGGGCGTCGGGACGGGCAAGCGTCGAGCGGCGCGGCAGGCGCGCCTCGACCACGCCGCTGCCGTCGCTGCCACGGCGCCAGCTGACATGGTCGCCGGTGACCAGCGGCTCGAGATTGGCGCGCAGATGGCAGCGGTAGCGTTGCCCATGGCTGTCCTCGACTTCCAGGTGGCGGCCGAAATGCGCCACTACTCGCCCGGGCTCTTCATCGCCGTAGGCGGCGTCGCTTGTGTCGGCAGCCTCGCGCTGTTGGGCGCGACGAGCGCGCTCACCCTGGGTTTTTTCGATGCGCCGGCGCTGCTGGCGGCTGAGCTTGCGTTGACTCATCGGGCTCCGGCGTATCGGATCGGCATCTGGAGGTGGCGATGCTGGTGGAAAACGGTCACCGATTGTACGCTGGTATTCATATGCCTTTCATCCCGAGAGGAATTCACCGACCTGCCGCGGAACTGCCATGAGTCGCCAAGCCGAACGCCTGATCTGGATCGATCTCGAAATGACCGGTCTCGATCCGGCGCGTGATCGCATCATCGAGATTGCCACTATTGTTACCGATAATCAGCTTGACCTGATCGCCGAAGGGCCGGTGATCGCCATTCACCAGAGCGATGAGCAGCTGGCGCTGATGGATGACTGGAACACCCGCACCCATGGCAACAGTGGCCTTACCGAGCGGGTGCGTCAGAGCCGCTTCAGTACCGCCGAAGCGGAGCAGAGCACGCTCGAGTTTCTCAAGCTGCACGTGGCCCAGGGCGCCTCGCCAATGTGTGGCAACAGCGTTCACCAGGACCGCCGTTTCATGCAGCACGAGATGCAGGCGCTGGAGGCCTTCTTTCACTATCGCAACCTGGATGTCTCTACCCTCAAGGAGCTGGCGCGGCGCTGGAAACCCTCGGTTCTGGAGGGGCTGAAGAAAAACGGCAGTCACCAGGCGCTGGACGATATCCGCGACTCCATCGAGGAGCTGAAGTACTACCGCCAGCATATGCTGGCGATTTAAGGAAGCACTGCATAAATGCCTGCACGAGTGAATGGCTGTGTTGCGCGGTACTCAAAATATCGCCTAACCCCATGTTATGTCTCGCTTTCTGCGTTCCGTGCGCCTTGCCCTTCATCTCGCTCGGCGATTTATTCAGCACTTCCTTAAGCAGAGCTTTTGGCGATAACCTCGCGATAGCCGGCTTCGACCAGCGGTGCAGCAGGCGGGTCGTGGGCCTCGTCGCGGCGCCGATACTGCTCGCTCAGCGCCCAGTGCACGTGTTCGCGTACCACGTCGTCGGGCCAGGCACGGCGGGTGCGCAGGGCGCTGACGATCTCGGAGCTGAAGGGGGCATTGCCCAGCCCCACGGCGAGGTTGCGCAGCCAGCGCTCATAGCCCAGCCGGCGCAGCGGACTGCCGGCGGTGTTGGCGAGAAATTCCGCCTCGCTCCAGTTGAACAGATCGACCAGTCTGGCACGGTCGAGTTCGTGACGCGGTGCGAAGTCGGCCTCGCGGCTGGCGCGGGTAAAACGGGTGAAGGGGCAGACCAGCTGGCAGTCGTCGCAGCCGAATACCCGGTTGCCCATGGCGCGGCGAAACTCCTCGGGGATGGGGCCGTGCTTCTCGATGGTGAGGTAGGAGATGCAGCGCCGCGCGTCGACCACGGCGTCGTCGACGATGGCGCCGGTCGGGCACCAGCGCTGACAGCGCCGGCAGCTGCCGCAGTGCGCCCCTTCGAACGGCGGGTCAAGCGGTAGCGGCAGGTCGGTATAGAGTTCACCGAGAAAGAACAGTGAGCCGGCCCGCGGGTTGAGAATCATGGCATTCCTGCCAAACCAGCCCAGTCCCGCTTTCTGCGCCAGCGCGCGCTCCATCACCGGCGCCGAATCGACGAAGGCGCGATAGCCAAAGGGGCCGATCTCGGTTTCCAGCTTCCCGGCCAGCTGTGCCAGCCGCTTGCGAATCAGCTTGTGATAATCGCGGCCCAGTGCGTAGCGCGCCACATAGGCGCGCTCGGGGTGCGCCAGCATGCGCACGCTTTCGACCTCCGGTGGCAGGTAATCCATGCGTACGCTGATGACCCGCAGGGTGCCGGGCTGCAGCTCGGCGGGGCGGCTGCGCTTGCTGCCGTGACGCGCCATGTAATCCATCTCGCCGTGGTAACCGGCGGCCAGCCACTGCTGCAGATACTGTTCGTGGTCGCCCAGCTCGGTGTCGGTAATGCCGAGCTGCTGAAAGCCGAGCTCACGCGCCCAGTGGCGCAGGCTGTCGGCCACGGCTTGTGGATCGAGGCCCCGATGGCGTTCGGGATCGAAGCGGATAGCGGTCATGACGGTCGGGAGATCGTGGTGGCCCTTGAGCGGGTAGGTTTTCAGTCTACATCAGGCCGGCGGGGTGGCCCAAAAGCGCTCTATATTGAACCACGCTGGTGTCGGTGAGGTCGCATGGAGGTGTTCCGCGCAGGAAAGGTCATGATGCAATATGAGAAAATGCTGAAAATTGAACTTTCATCAGTCGTCGTGCAGAGGCACCGCCAGTATGAACAGTGAGCCGAGACTCTATAGTGGCGCAGCAACGCGGGAGCTGGATCGTCGCATCATCGCATCCGGCGTGCCTGGTTTCGCCCTGATGATGGATGCCGGCCGCGCCGCTCTGGAGGAGATCGAGCATCGCTGGCCCGGCGCGCGGCACCTCTGCGTGCTGTGCGGTGGCGGCAACAACGGCGGTGATGGCTATGTCGTGGCGGCACTGGCGCGTCGGCGTGGCTGGCGGGTGACGCTGATCGCCCTGCGTGATCCATCGCAGTTGAGCGCTGAGGCCGCCGAAGCGGTTCAACTGGCCCGCCGCAGCGGCGTCGAGATCACCCCCTGGCATCAGGAAATGCGCCTGCCTGCCGATAGTGACGTTGTGGTCGATGGCCTGCTGGGTACCGGCGTCAGCGGTGCGCTGCGTTCTCCTTATGGCGATGCCATAGCGGCGATCAACGCCATGTCCTGCCCGGTGGTGGCGTTGGATATTCCCTCGGGGCTGGTGGCCGACAGCGGTGCCACGCTTGAGGCGTGCGTGCGCGCCGATCTGACCGTCACCTTCATTGCCCGCAAGTTCGGCCTCTATACCGGCATGGCGGCGGATTTTACCGGCGAGATCGTGCTGGCGCCGCTGGCGCTCGACCCGGCGCTGCTTGACGATGTCGAGGCAATGGGCGAGCTGCTGGAGGCCGATCGGCCGGCGCAGACCCTGCCACGCCGCCGTCCGACCACTCACAAGGGGCACTGTGGCCACCTGCTGGTGGTAGGAGGGCAGTCCGGTTTTGGTGGCTCGACCATCATGTGCGCCGAAACCGCCGCGCGGCTGGGTGCCGGTTTGGTGAGTCTGGCAACCGACAGTGTGCATATCCCGCCGGCGCTGGCGCGCTGCCCGGAACTAATGGTCAGCGCGGCACGCAACGGGTTGGATATCGAGGTGCTGGTTGACAGGGCCAGCGCCGTGTTGATCGGCCCCGGACTGGGGCAGGGCGCCTGGGGGCAGGGGCTGATGCAGACCGTGATGAAGGCGTCAGGGCCGCGCATCGTCGATGCCGACGGTCTGCATCTGCTGGCCGCCGGCTACGCCGGCGAGCGTCGCGACGACTGGATCCTGACGCCGCACCCCGGCGAGGCGGCGATGCTGCTGGGCTGCTCGATCGGCGAGATACAAAACGATCGCCACGGGGCGGCACACGCATTGCAGCGTCGCTATGGCGGCGTGATCGTGCTCAAGGGGGCCGGCACCCTGGTCGTGGGCGAGCCGGGCGGCGGACAGGACAGCCTGCACTGCTACGTCAGCCGCTTCGGCAATCCCGGCATGGCGTCGGGCGGCATGGGGGATGTGCTGGGAGGCATTATCGCGGCCCTGCTGGTACAGGGTCTGGAGCCACTCGAGGCCGCCGCCAGCGGCGTGCTGATTCACGCCCTCGCCGCCGATGACGCGGCCCGTGACGGCGGCGAGCGTGGCCTGCTGGCGAGCGATCTGGCAAGCTATGCGCGTCGCCGGGCCAATCCGGACGCCCCTGCGAGCCCGACGCGAGCGCAGGTTTGAAGCGATATGACAACAGCGACAGCGATTTTCGAGCTTCACGACGAACAGGCCCAGGTGGCCTTCGGCGCCCGGCTGGCCGAAGCCCTCGGTTTTCTGGGCATCGTCTATTTAAGCGGCGAGCTGGGTGCCGGCAAGACCACGCTGGCACGCGGTGCGCTGCGTGCGCTGGGTCACGAAGGGGCGGTCAGAAGTCCTACCTATACCCTGGTTGAACCCTACAAGCCCGGTGGTGAAAGGGTGGTTTACCATTTCGACCTTTATCGCCTCGGCGATCCGGAGGAGCTGGAGTTTATCGGTGCGCGCGACATGCTGGCAGAGCCTTCGCTGGCGTTGATCGAGTGGCCGCAGCGAGGTGCCGGCTGGCTGCCAGCGGCCGATGTGACGGTGACGCTGACCGTCGACGGCGCCGGGCGTCGCGCCCGGTTGAGCGCTACCGGCGAGCGTGGCCGAGCGGCGCTGGCGGGGCTGGCGACAGTAGGCACCGAGAATGTAAAGCTGATTTCCCGGGAGGTAACGCCATGAATACCCCGGGTATGACCCAGAGCAGAGAGTGACCGAGTAGCATGAAGTTACCCGCGGCCTTCCTTTTATCCATCCTGACGCTGCTGGTGCTGTGCGGCACGACCGTGCGGGCGGCGCAGCTGGAGGATATGCGCCAATGGAGCGATGACGGCACCACCCGGCTCGTGTTCGATCTCTCCAGCGATACCGACACCGAGGTTTTCACCCTCGACGACCCGGCCCGGCTGGTGATCGACTTCAGCGATACCTCGCTCAATGCGCGCCTGGAAAGTGCCGTGACCGGCAGCGGTCTGGTACGTGACGTGCGTTCCGGGGTGCGTAATGGTCGCGACCTGCGGATCGTCGTCGACCTGACACAGCGTGCCAGCGCCAACGCCTTTGAATTGCCGCCCGGCGGTGGCCATGGTCATCGTATGGTGGTCGATCTGACCACCGGTGACCCGGACCGTCCGACGGCGGCAGCAGGCGGCCAGGGTACAGACCCCATCAATCAGCTGATTCAGCAGCAGGAGCAGGCTGCGCGCGACCGCATTGCGGCGCGTGCCGAGAGCGCCAGCGACCGCGCGTCAAGCAGTGTAACGGCGCCGCCGGTGAGCAATCAGCCCACCACCGAATCACGCCAGGCGGCACGACCTCATCCGCGTCGCGATATCATCGTGGTCATCGACCCCGGGCACGGTGGCAAGGATCCCGGTGCCATCGGTCCCGACGGCACCCGGGAGAAGAACGTGGTACTGGCGATCGGCAAGCGACTCAAGCGTCAGATCGACGCCATGTCGGGCTTCACCGCTTATCTGACCCGTGATAACGACACCTTCATTCCGCTGCGCGAGCGTACCCGTATTGCTCGCCGCCATCACGCTGACTTTTTCGTCTCCGTACATGCCGATGCCTCCGGCGGTTCGGCAACGCCGCGCGGTAGTTCGGTCTATGCCCTTTCACAGCACGGCGCTACCTCCGAGCAGGCGCGCTGGCTGGCACGAACCGAGAATCGCGCCGACCTGATTGGCGGTGTGGACGGCGATCTGAGCCTTGAAAACAAGGATCAGGTACTGCGCGGCGTGCTGCTCGACCTGAGCATGACGGCCACGGTCAACGACTCGCTGGCGGCGGGCACGGATGTACTGAGCCACATGGGGCAGGCCAATCGGCTGTTTCACTCCAATGTGGAGCAGGCCGGTTTCGTGGTGCTGAAATCGCCCGATATTCCCTCGCTGCTGGTGGAGACCGGCTTTCTCACCAACCCCACCGAGGAGCGCCTGCTCAATACTTCATCTCACCAGCAGCAGCTGGCCGAGGCGATCGCCAGCGGTATCGCGCAGCACTTCAGGCGTTCGCCGCCGCCCGATAGCCTGCTGGCCTGGCAGCGCGACCAGGGCCGCGGCGGCGGCAGCGACGAGTATCGCGTACAGCCGGGTGATACCCTGTCCGGCATTGCGGCAAGCCAGGGCGTGTCGCTGGCGGCGCTGCGCCGGATCAATGATCTGCAGACCGATGTGCTGCGGTTGGGGCAGGTACTGACCATTCCGCAGGGGTGATGGCGAGGAGAGAGCATGAGTGAACAGAGCGCGGCGGTCGTCGGGCGCATTCACGCGCTGGCGCCGCGACTGGCCAACCAGATCGCTGCCGGCGAGGTGGTGGAGCGTCCCGCCTCGGTGGTCAAGGAACTGGTGGAGAACGCCATCGATGCCGGCAGCTCGCGTATCGAGATCGAGCTGGAAAGCGGTGGTGCCAAACTGATTCGGGTGCGCGATAACGGCAGCGGTATCGCGCACGACGATCTCGGTCTGGCGCTGTCGCGCCACGCCACCAGCAAGATCGACAGCCTCGACGACCTGGAGGGCGTCGCCAGCCTCGGCTTTCGCGGCGAGGCGCTGGCCGCTACCAGTGCGGTGTCGCGACTGGAGCTCTACTCCAATATCAGCGACGAGCCGGCAGACGGCTGGCGGGTGGTCGCCGAGGGTCGCGAGATGCAGCCGCGCATCTCGCCCGCGCCGCACCCCCGCGGGACCACCGTCACGGTGCGCGATCTGTTTTTCAATACGCCGGCACGGCGCAAGTTTCTGCGTACCGAGAAAACCGAGTTCGGCCACGTCGAGGAGGCCTTTCGGCGCCTTGCGCTGGCCCGTCACGACGTCGAGCTGATTCTGCGTCACAACCGCAAAACGGTGCATCAGCTGCCCGGCGGTAATCATCAGGAGGGGATGGAGAAGCGTATCGCGCAGCTGATGGGGCGCGCTTTTCTCGACAACGCCATGCGCGTCGATATGGCGGCCACCGGGCTGGCGCTCAGGGGTTGGGTAGGGCTGCCCACCCATACCCGCAGTCAGCCGGACCAGCAGTATTTTTTCGTCAATGGCCGTGTCATTCGCGACCGGTTGGTGGCCCATGCGGTGCGCCAGGCCTACCGTGATGTGCTGTTCCACGGCCGTCATCCGGTGTTTGTGCTCTACCTGGAGCTCGATGCCCAGGGCGTGGACGTCAACGTTCATCCCACCAAGCACGAGGTGCGCTTTCGTGACGCCCGGCTGGTGCACGATTTTCTCTACTCCAGCCTGCACCGCGCGCTGGCCGAGACGCGCCCGGGCAGCGGCGGGGCGGACGATGAGTCTGCGTCGAATGCCACCCCTGAAGCACCGCCGGCTGGCGAGCCACCGGGTGCCGATCGCTCGCTGCACGATCAGCAGCGCATGGCGCTGGGCGAGGCGCCGGAGGAGCGTGGCGCGCCACGGGACGGGGGCGGTACAGCGGGTTCCGCCACCGGCGCCGCACCGCACCGCTCCCGCCCCCCAGGCGAGCAGCGGGTGCGCGAATTCATGGCCGGCTATCGGGCGCTCCATCCCGATCACGAGCAGCGTCTGCTGACGCCGCGCGAAGCCGGACCCACGGATGACGGGGATACACCATCGCGCGGGGAGGCCGAGCCGGCAGTCGAGGGGCAGGCCGAGCCGGCGTCCGGCATGGTCCCGGATGCCACCGCACCGCCACCGCTGGGTTACGCCGTGGCGCAGCTGCACGGTGTCTACATCCTTGCCCAGAGCGCCGGCGGTATGGTGCTGGTCGATATGCACGCCGCCCATGAGCGCATCACCTATGAGCGCATGAAGCGTCAGTATCTGGCCGAGGGCATCGATACTCAGCCACTGCTGGTGCCGCTGTCGCTGTCGGTCAGCGAGGCGCAGACGGAGCTGGTGGACGCCGAGCACGAGGCGATCCAGCGCATGGGCCTGGCGCTGGAGGCGGCGGGGCCGCAGACGCTACTGGTGCGCGAGGTGCCGGCGCTTTTGCAGGGTGGTGACATCGACGCGCTGGTGCGCGAGGTGCTCGACGAATTGGCGGGCTTCGGGCGCAGTCGGGCGGTGGAGGACAAGCTGTTCGATCTGCTCTCGACCATGGCCTGCCACGGCAGTGTGCGCGCCAACCGGCGTTTGACCATCGAGGAGATGAATGCGCTGCTGCGCGACATGGAGCGCACCGAACGCAGCGGCCAGTGCAATCATGGCCGTCCCACCTGGGTGGAGATGTCGATGCGCGACCTGGATCGTCTTTTCCTGCGCGGCCAGTAGCGGCGCCGGAGCGGCAAGCGCATGAATATGGAGCCATCCGCTGCACAACCATCGGCCATTCTGCTGATGGGGCCGACCGCCACCGGCAAGACCGAGCTGGCGATCGAGCTGCATGAGCAGTGGGGTGTCGAGCTGATCAGCGTCGATTCGGCGCTGGTCTATCGCGGTATGGATATCGGCACCGCCAAGCCTTCGGCGCAGGAGCTGGCGCGTGCGCCGCACCGGCTGATCGATATTCGTGACCCGGCCGAGCCCTACTCCGGAGTGGCCTTTCGCGAGGACGCTCTGGCCGCTATCGAGGAGATTACCGCCCGGGGGCGAACGCCGCTGCTGGTGGGCGGCACCATGCTCTATTTTCGCCTGCTGCTGGAGGGCGCGGCGTCCATGCCGGCCGCTGATGGCGATATTCGCGCCGAGCTCGAGCAGCTTCAGGCCCGGGGCGGGTCGCAGGCGCTGCACGCCGAGCTGTTGCGCGTCGACCCCGAGTCGGCGGCGCGGCTGCATCCCAACGACCCGCAGCGGCTGATGCGGGCACTGGAGGTGTATCGTGTAAGCGGCGAGACGCTGGGCGAGCACTGGCGTCGTCAGCCGCCGGTGACGCTGCCTTTTACCCCGGTGCCGATCGCGCTGCTGCCCGGTGACCGGGCGCAGCTGCATCAGCGCATCGAGGCGCGGCTGGAGAAGATGTTCGCCGGTGGCTTTATCGACGAGGTTCAGGGGCTGCGCGCGCGCGGTGATCTGAGCCTCGAGCTGCCGGCGATCAAAAGTGTCGGCTATCGTCAGGTGTGGGAGGGGCTTGATTGCGGCGTCTCGCGCCCCCAAATGCAGTTCAGAGCGCTGACGGCTACGCGGCAGCTGGCCAAACGTCAGATCACCTGGCTTCGTCGTTGGCCCGGCGCCTGCTATCTTGACCCCATGGCGTCCGATACATCACGGCAATTGGCTAAAATCGTGCGCTCTATCAGCACTTGACGTAATATGGACGGTCATTGCAGACGACCATCAGCACTTCGGGACGTGGACATATCTCGCGCCGGTCGCGGGATGGCAGGTCAACAACCGACAATGAAATGCAGCCCGGTTTTCCGGGCGTATCAGGAGATGCGTTTTCGGGGCTCTCCGACCGCATTTTTAAAAAACATATCAAGTAATCGGCATTTTGGGAGTACCACATGTCCAAAGGACAGTCCCTTCAGGATCCTTATCTGAACGTTCTCCGCAAGGAGCGAATCCCCGTTTCCATTTTTCTTGTCAACGGCATCAAGCTGCAGGGCCAGATCGAATCCTTCGATCAGTTCGTGATTCTGCTGCGCAACACCGTCAGCCAGATGGTCTACAAGCACGCTATCTCGACCGTCGTGCCGGCGCGCAACGTTCGTCTGCCGGCTCAGGATCCCGCTGCTCCCGGGCAGGAAAGTTGATGGTGAGGCACTGATTGTTTTTTGAGCGTCCCCGTAGCGGGGAAGTGGCTGTCCTGGTGCATATCGACTTCCAGGACAGCACCGAGCGTGAAGAAACCGCCGAATTCATGGAGCTGGTACGCAGTGCCGGTGCGACGTCGGCTGCGCTGCTGACCGGTACGCGCCGTTCTCCCAGCCCGAAGACCATGATCGGCGAAGGCAAGCTCGCCGAGCTGAAGGAGATGCTGAAGGCTCACGAGGCGGAGCTGGCCATCTTCAATCATTCGCTGGCGCCTTCTCAGGAACGCAACCTGGAGCGCGAGCTGCAGTGCCGGGTGCTTGATCGCACCGGTCTGA
Source organism: Kushneria aurantia DSM 21353 (assembly GCF_000382245.1). GTDB lineage: Bacteria > Pseudomonadota > Gammaproteobacteria > Pseudomonadales > Halomonadaceae > Kushneria > Kushneria aurantia. The sequence continues at coordinate 3,468 of NZ_KB907900.1, read as the reverse complement.
TCCTGGATATCTTCGCTCAGCGCGCGCGTACCCACGAGGGCAAGCTGCAGGTCGAGCTGGCCCAGCTGGAGTATATGTCGACGCGGCTGGTGCGCGGCTGGACTCACCTTGAGCGCCAGAAGGGCGGTATCGGTCTGCGCGGCCCGGGTGAGACCCAGTTGGAAACCGACCGACGCCTGCTGCGCGGGCGTATCAAGGCGATTCACAAACGTCTTGACCGCGTGCGCAGCCAGCGCGATCAGAGTCGCCGCTCGCGCGAGCGCGCCGAAATCCCCTCGGTTTCGCTGGTGGGCTATACCAATGCCGGCAAGTCGACGCTCTTCAATGCCCTGACCGATGCCGAGGTATACGCTGCCGATCAGCTGTTCGCCACTCTCGATCCGACCCTGCGTCGGCTCGACATCAGCGATGTCGGGCCGGTGGTTATGGCGGATACGGTCGGCTTTATCCGCCATCTGCCGCACAAGCTGGTGGAAGCTTTTCGCGCCACCCTGCAGGAGGCCGCCGAGGCGTCCCTGCTGGTGCACGTGATCGACGCTGCCGATCCGCAGCGCGAAAGCCACATCGAGCAGGTCAACGACGTGCTCGACGAGATCGGGGCCGGCGAGGTGCCGCGTCTTCTGGTGATGAACAAGACCGATCTGCTGGGCATGTCGCCCCGCCTGGAGCGCGATGGCGACGGCGTGGTGCACACCGTCTGGCTGTCGGCGCGTGACAGCGCCGGTTTTGAACTGCTCGAACAGGCCCTCGCCGAGCGGCTGGCGGTCGATCTTATCGAGACCGAGCTGGTGCTGACGCCGGAGCAGGGCTGGCTGCGCGCCCAGCTGCACGACCATCAGGGCGTGCGCGATGAGCAGTTCGACGACCAGGGGCGTGCCCATCTGAGCGTCAGAATGCCGCGCCACGACCTGTTGCGTCTGTTGTCGCACGCCGATGAGAATCCCGATAATTATCTCAGTCCTGCCGAGCAGGGCCGAGAACAGTGGTAGCGACGCGATGCAAGGATGCGGTTTCCCGTCGATCTTCAGGTGTCGGCTGTAACGCCACGCCGTGACAGCATGTTACGCTCTGCGTTTGATACCTGCCCAATCAAGTAAGCGCTGATAGAAAAGCGCGCGCGACGACAAGTCAAAGGCCGCTGGTCGGCCCTCTTGCCCAGTGGAGAAGATGTATGGCCTGGAACGAGCCTGGTGGTGGCGGCAACAACAACCAGCAGGATCCATGGAGTGGTGGCGGTCGTCGCGGTGGCGGCGGCGGCGGTGGCAACCAGGGTGGTGGCCCCCCCGATCTGGATGAAATCATTCGCAAGCTGCGGCGCAAGTTCGATGCGCTGCTGGGCCGGCGCCGCATGCGCTCGGTCGACAATAGCGGCGATGATAACGGCGGCGGTAGCAAGGGGGGTGGGGGTCGCAATCCGCTGATTCTGCCCTTGATCGTGGTCGTGATCGCACTGGTGGTGTGGGCCGGCTCCGGCTTTCACGTGGTCGATCAGTCCGAGCGCGGCGTGGTGTTTCGCTTTGGCGAGTATACCGATACGCTCGGCCCCGGACTGCACTGGAACCCGCCGCTGATCGATAACGTCGAGCGCGTCAATGTGACCCGCATCCGCTCCGCCAGTCAGAGCGATTCGATGCTGACGCGTGATGAAAACATCGTGCGTGTCAACGTCTCTGCCCAGTATGTGGTCAATGACCCGCATGCCTTTCTGGTCAACGTGCGCGGCCCTGAAATGACGCTACAGTATGCGCTCGACAGTGCGCTGCGTCAGGAAGTGGGCAATATGAACCTGCAGCGCGTGCTGACCACCGGCCGTGAAGAGCTGGCCGGCGATGTTTACAGCCGGCTGAGTTCCTATCTCGATGCCTACGGCACCGGTATTCGTCTGCAGACCGTCAATATGGAGTCTACCTCGCCGCCGGACGCGGTGCAGGACGCCTTTGACGACGTGATTCGCGCTCGTGAAGAGCAGCAGCGACTGATCAACCGCGCCAACGCCTACCGCGACGCCATCCTGCCGGAGGCCGAGGGTCGCCGTCAGCGCATGATCGAGGAGGCACAGGGTTATCGCGCTGCCGTGGTGGCCGATGCTCAGGGTGACGCCAACCGCTTTACATCGCTTTTGAGCGAGTACGAGCAGGCGCCTGAAGTGACGCGCCAGCGTCTCTATCTGGACACCATGAGCGAGGTGCTGGGTCGTACGCCCAAGGCGATCGTCGATCTGGGTAGCGACAGCAATGCGCTGACCGTGCTGCCGCTCAATCAGATGAATCTGCAGGGTGGTAATCGCGGCAGTACGAGTGGCAGCCAGCAGATCGATGCCGAGCAGCTCGAACGGATTTCCCAACAGGTCGTCGATCAGATGAGCAGCAGCAACAGCAGCAGCCAGACGTCCAACAACGGCCGCATTTCGCGGGAGGGTCGCTAATGTTCAACAATCGCGCCCTTGTCATGGTCATTGTGCTGGGCCTGCTGGCCTGGCTGGCCAGCGCCAGTTTCTATATCGTCAACGAAACCGAGCGGGGCATTAAACTGCGCTTTGGCGAGATCATCGAAAACAACATCCAGCCGGGCCTACACTTCAAATGGCCGCTGCTCAACACGGTGCGTATCTTCGATACCCGCGTGCTGTCGCTGGACTCCAACGCTACCCGCTATCTGACCAGCGACTCCAAGGCGGTCATCGTCGACTCCTTCGTGATGTGGCAGATCGACGACCCGGCGCGCTTCTACGAGGCCACTCGCGGCGTCGAGCAGGCCGCCGAGCGGCTGATTGCGCCGCGTACCGACGAAGCGCTGCGTAACACCTTCGGTCAGACCACCATGACCCAGATCGTGCGTGAACGCCCGGCGGCGCAGAGCGACAATCAGCAGGTGGTCGAGCAGGTTCAGCAGGCCGATACCGAGGTGGCCACCGAGCGCGACGAGCTGATGGTCGACCCCATCGCCCAGCTCGACAAGGCCATGCGCCGGGAGCTCGGGGTGCGCATTCTCGATATCCGCGTCAAGCGTATCGAGCTGCCGCAGGAGGTGACCCAGACGGTCTACGAGCGTATGCGCTCCGAGCGTGAGCAGGCCGCCCGCGGCTATCGCGCCGAGGGTACCCGGCGCGCGGAAGAGATCCGTGCCGATGCCGACCGTCAGCGCGAGGAAATTCTCGCCAGCGGCCGTCAGATCGCCCAGACCACGCGCGGTGAAGGCGATGCCGCGGCGGCGTCGATCTACGCCGGGGCCTATCAGCAGAACGTCGACTTCTTCGAGTTCTATCGTGCCATGCAGGCCTATCGCGACAGCTTCAAGGGCGACGGCGACCTGATGGTGCTGAGCCCGGAGAGCAACCGCTTCTTCGAGCGTTTTGTGACGCCGGAGGGGCAGGGCACACCCTGAGGTGAGACACGATCCGGTGGGATTTCTCCGCCGGGTCGTTGTGGTACCATTATGCAACCGGGGATGCTTCCCCGGTTTTTTGTG
>NZ_KB907899.1 GCF_000382245.1 Kushneria aurantia DSM 21353 | reverse complement strand
TGGCCCTCTCGCCCGGATGTGGCTGCCTCATATGCGGTTCCTGTTCGTCGGGCCAGGAGTTTGCCTGCAGCTTCCTTCAGATTCCGCCTCGCGACGGACACCCTTGCTGTTCGGCTAACGGTTCCCGCTACCAGGGTCCGTAGGGGACTTTCACCCCCAAGTCATCCAGCCAACCACCACGGCGGACCGGATAGCGCCTAGTCGGCGCTGCGCGCCATGCCTGGCGCACCAAAAAAATGAAGGCTGCCGAAGCGGCAGCCTTCATTCATTCGAATAACCCGGTAAGGGTTTATTCGGGGCGAATCGCCGAGGCCTGAAGCCCCTTGCGGCCCTGAGTCACCTCGAAGGAGACCTTTTGACCTTCCTGCAGGGACTTGAAGCCATCCTGCTGGATTTCGGAAAAATGCGCAAAGAGATCGTCGCCACCATCGTCGGGAGAGATGAAGCCGAAGCCCTTGCTGTCATTGAACCATTTGACTGTGCCAGTTGCCATCTTGCGGATACCTGCTTTAGCGAAAGTGAATGATGGTTAGCTCCGGGAAGCGGAGCGAACAGAATAGCCATCAAACTGCTTCGACAGGATCGATAACAACTGACGATATACTGCTTGCTTAACCAACCCGGCTATATTGCACCCCAATCAGCGATGGGGTCAAGCCAACATTTGGCTTCCCTGCAAAAGGCACGATGATAGTGCCGAAAACCTGCCGAAAATCCTGAGCCTCGGTCGATCACAGGGAGATGGGGGGAGGTGGTGCTGGCACCAGGAGTCGAACCCGGGACCTACTGATTACAAGTCAGTTGCTCTACCAACTGAGCTATGCCAGCGACAAAAGAGAGGTTGGCGTGGCTGGGGTAGCAGGACTCGAACCTGCGAATGCCGATACCAAAAACCGGTGCCTTACCACTTGGCTATACCCCAACGAATGGTGGCCAGAGACGGAATCGAACCGCCGACACGAGGATTTTCAATCCACTGCTCTACCGACTGAGCTATCTGGCCTTCGCCAACGGCTGCGTATTAAACCGAAAAGTGCAGATTGGGTCAACAGAAGATGTCACTTTTTTATCATTCAGTCACTTACCGACCACCGCCCCCCTGGGCCAGACGCCTACGAGGAAGGCGGCACATAGCCTGCGGCGGTGTCGGTCTCCTGGTTGTCAAAAAAGCGCTCCATCTGCTCCATCAGATAGCTGCGCGTGTCGGGCTCGAGCATATTGAGATGCTTTTCGTTGATCAGCCGCGTCTGCAGCGCCTGCCACTCCTCCCAGGCCTGTTTCGAAACGTTTTCATAAATCTCCTGCCCCTTCTGTCCGGGCAGCGGCGGCATGGCGAGCCCTTCCATCTCCTGCTGATACTTGCGGCAAAATACCGTACGGGTCATGAACGTCTCTCCCTGGCGGGGCTTTGGCTGCCAGCACTGAAGCCCCAGCGGTTATAAAAGTGTGGTCTGCGCGTCCAGCAGCGCCTTGACCGGCGCTGCCAGCCCAAGGCTGGCCGGCTGGAGCGGATCATACCAGTGCTGACCTTCGGCAACGCCAGCGCTCCCCCGCGACAGATGCGCCGTCAACGGCGTGATTTCGAGGCGAAAGTGGGTGAAGGCGTGCACAAAGGGCTGACGACGCTCGCCAAATCGGCTGCCCGGGGCGTGGCTGTCGAGCCAGTCGCGTAGCTGTGTCTCATCGTCAAACTGCGGCAATCCCCATAGGCCGCCCCACAGGCCGCTGGCGGGACGCTGTTCGAGCAGCACCCTGCCTTCTTCATCGATCAGCATCAGCATCAGAGTGTGGCGCAGCGGTGTCGTCTTTTTGGGTTTGGACTCGGGGTAGCGCGTCTCCTCGCCAGCGCGGTGGGCCACGCAGTCGTCGACAAAGGGGCACAGCAGGCAGGCGGGACGGCGCCGGGTGCACAGAGTGGCGCCCATATCCATCATCGCCTGGGTGAAATCGGCGCAGCGCCAGTGCGGCGTATAATGCTCGGCGAGCTGCCACAGCCGGCGCTCTACCGCCGGCCGCCCGGGCCAGCCGCCAACGCCGTGCAGGCGGCTCAGCACGCGCTTGACGTTGCCGTCCAGAATCGGCGCACGCTGGCCGGTCGCCTGAGCGATGATCGCCCCCGCGGTGGAACGGCCGATGCCGGGTAGCGCGCTCAGTGCTTCGACATTCTCGACCGGAAAGTGGCCGCCGTACGCCTCGACCACGCAGCGCGCCGCACGGTGCAGATTGCGCGCACGAGCGTAGTAGCCCAGCCCGGTCCAAAGATGCAGCACCTCATCCAGCTCGGCAGCAGCAAGGCTTTCGACATCGGGAAAGCGCGCCATGAAACGCTGAAAATAGTCGATAACGGTCGCCACCTGCGTCTGCTGCAGCATGATCTCGGAGACCCATACCCGGTAGGGGGTACGCTCCTGCTGCCAGGGGAGCTGGCTGCGGCCGTGATGGTCGAACCAGTCGAGCAGACGAGTACGAAAATATTCGGCGTCCAGCGGCGCCGGCATGCTGTCACTGGGCGTCATGGATATCGCTGTATCGGCAAGTGAAAACATGCGGGCCGGGCAGCAGACCCGGCCCGTCTTTCGGCAAGCAAACAGGCGCCACTACTGAAAGAGCCCCTTGATGGTCTCTCTCAGGTTATGCCCCTGCCCCTCGCCGAGATGCTCATCGAGGGCGCCTTCAAGGCGCTCCTGCAGCGCCTCGCCGCCGCGCTCAACGGCCGCGGATTGCAGCCGATCGCGCAGCACGGCGGTATCGAGCCGGCACCAGTCGGCTGGCGTGCCGTCGAGGCTGCCCTCGCAGCGCAGCGGCAGGATAATAGCCGTCAGAGCATCGCTTATCGGGCAGCCGTCGAGCGCGGCGCTGTTGTTCAGCTGCAAACCCAACTGGAGGGCCAGCTGCCGCGCGGTCAGGTCGATATCACCGCTGGCCCGAGCCTCGGCGCCGGGTATGGCGATATCGATATCGTCGCTGCTGACCACCCCACTGTCGATCGTCAGGCTACCGCTCAGGCGCTCGAAGGGTGTGTCGCTGCCCGGTTCACTGCCACTGCCATTGCCCTCGAGAGTGGCCACCGCAGAGCACAGCACGCCCGGCAGATTGAAGCCGACAAGAGCACCATCGGTAACGTTGAAGCGGGCGCTACCGTCGAGCTGCGCCAAGGGTGTACCGGCACCGCCGAACGAGGTGCTGAACTCGCCGCCGGCACTCAGGCTGCCGCGCAGCAGGTCGTCACGCCCCAGCGTATCGGTCAGCAGCGGCTGCAGCGCCACCCCCTCGAGCTGTGGAGACAGCTGCAGGCTGGCCGGCACCTCACGCAGGTCGAGTTTTCCGCTGGCATCAAGACGGCCGCCATAGAGCTCGGCATCCAGCTGCGCCAGCCGCAGCAGACCGTCGCTGCCCTGCCCCTGCAGGGTGAGCTGCGTCAGCCTGGCGCCCCTGACGCTCAACCCGTCGAGACGCAGCAGAAGATCAAGATCGAGCCGGCTCAACAGCGCCAGAGGCGATGGCGCGGCGCCCTCGTCTTCTGCGTCGGCCGCAGCGCCCGCGGCGCTATTGTCAGTGTCCGCTGCGTCGGCGTTTTGCGACGCCTCGTCCGCCGCTGGCAGGTAGCGGTCGAGGTCGAGAGCGCCGCCACTCAGCTCACCGTGCAGCAGGGGGGTGTCGAGTCCCAGCGTCAGCTCCCCATTGAAGTCGGTATCGTCGAGCCTGACAGAGAGGCCCTGTAACCGGCCACGTTGGTCATCACCGCTCAGTCGGGTGGAAAAGCCCACCGCGGTGAGGGCGTTACTGTCTGCCGTAGTGGGCGTCATGCCCAGTTGACCGAGCCAGCTCCGCAGGTTGGCGGGCGGCATGGTTAATTCACCCTGCCAGCTCAGCTCGCTGCCAATACCCGCAATCCGAGCGCCGCCGCTCATGGTCAGCTGCTCGGTGCTGGAGAGTCGAAGATCGCTGACGCCCGCACTGCCCTCGGCGAGATCGAGATCGGCATTGAAAGTGGCGGCCAGCGGCAGCGTCTGCCCTTCGGGCAACGACGCCAGCTGCAGGGTCGCATTCAGAGCAGCGCCCTTGAGGCGGTAGACGCGACGATCCGTATCGAACAGGAAGGCGTCGGCATTGAGTTCGACGCTCTGCTCCCCCTCCAGCGCCGCCGCCTGCAGCGTGCTCTTGAGGCGCAGATTGCGCAGCGACCACTGCTCGGCGTCCGGGTCGAAGGCGGCCTGGCTGACCAGATCGACCCGGCCGTTCATCCGCGGCGTCAGCGACTCGAGACTGAATCCGGCCTCGACCGGGAAGGGGGCATCGGCCGTCACATTGGTGGCATCGAGACCAAAATCGGACAGAGTGACATCGCGCCCGCTCTGACGATCGATGTAGTGCACCTGGCCGTCGCTGATGTTAACGCTGGCGATGTTCATCACCAGCGGCCGATCGCCGGCACTGGCGACCTGCTGCGGCCCCCCGGCGCGCGGGGCACTCTCGGCCGGCGGCCGGCCACGCTGATCAGACAGCGTATTGGCCAGCACCTCCCAGTTGGCGCGGCCCGCTTCGTTGCGCACCAGGTTGAGACGCAGGCCATCGAGGGTAAAGCCGTCAACCTCGATATTGCCGGCCAGCAGCGGCGCAAAACGAATACGCGCTTCGGCGCGCTCGAAAGCGGCGAAGGGTGGCGCATCCTCCGCCTGGCCGGGCAGGCGCGCCGAGGCGTCCTCGACGGTCAGGCCGATGCGCGGATAGAAACTCCAGGAGAGCGGGCCATCCAGCGACAGCTCCAGCCCGGTGCGCTCGCGCACCGCATCCGCCAGCCGCGGTTTGAGGTCATTGGGGTCAAGAAAGGTGGTCGCATAGATCACCACGGCCACCGCCAGCAGGCCGAGCACACCGATCGCCGCCAGCACGATCCTGAACAACGCTTTCATCGCCGCATTTCTCCCTGTGGTACGCTGACCTGCCAACCGATTTGCAAGCCCGTCGGCGGCCGACGATAGTGTAGCGGATGGCCGACCCGGTTCTCTATAATGGCGCCTTGCTGCCCTGCAATCCGACGGGGCCTGACACTATATGCCGGAAGCCGTGCTTCCCTGCCCTGGAGCCCTGATGAGTCAGTCGCCGCGACGCGCCAGCGTGTCCCGCAACACCAGCGAAACCCGTATCAGCGTCTCTCTCGAGCTGGATGGTCAGGGCGCACTGCGCGCCGCTACGGGCGTGCCGTTTTTCGAGCACATGCTCGATCAGATCGCCCGTCACGGCATGTTCGATCTGGACGTTCACGCCGACGGCGACCTGCATATCGACGATCACCATACCGTCGAGGATACCGGCATCGCGCTGGGCCAGGCCTTTGCCGAGGCACTGGGTGACAAAAGCGGCATCCAGCGCTACGGCCACGCCTATGTGCCGCTCGACGAAGCGCTGTCGAGAGTGGTGATCGACTTCTCCGGTCGTCCGGGGCTCTATTTCGACGCCGATTTCAGCCGCGCCACCATTGGCCGCTTCGACACCCAACTGGTGGCCGAGTTCTTCCAGGGCTTTGCCAGCCACGCCCGCGCCACGCTGCATATCGACAACCTGCGCGGCATCAACGCCCACCACCAGGTCGAGACCATCTTCAAGGCCTTCGGCCGTGCCACGCGCATGGCGGTCAGTGCCGACGAACGTCTTGCCGGACGTATCGCCTCGACCAAGGGCAGTCTGTAACCCCTGCCACGGATCGCGCCACGGACAGAAAGGAGCCAGTTCGCAATGACGATCGCCATTATCGACTACGGCATGGGCAATCTGCACTCAGTGGCCAAGGCCATCGAGCACGTCAGCCCCGACGAGCGAGTCGCCATTACCCGTGACGCACGCGCTATCAAGGGCGCTTCTCGCGTGGTCCTGCCGGGCCAGGGCGCAATTCGCGACTGCATGGGCGAGCTCGAACGCAGCGAGCTGACCGGGCTGGTGAAGGAGCTGCTGGCGGATGCCAACAAGCCGCTGCTGGGTATCTGCGTGGGCCAGCAGATGCTGATGGACAAGAGCGAAGAGAATGGCGGTGTGCGCTGTCTGGGCTACATGCCCGGGCGGGTAAGGCGCTTCGCCGAGGACGCCGTCGACGGGCACGGCGAGCGACTCAAGGTTCCCCACATGGGCTGGAATCGGGTCCACCAGCACCATATGCATCCGCTGTGGGAGGGCATCCTCACCGGCGAGCGCTTCTATTTCGTACACAGCTACTACGTCAGTGCCGACAGCGACCGCGATGCCATGGGCTACATCGACTACGCCGGCAGCCGCGCTCACGTCGCCACCGGCCGCGACGCCGTCTTTGCGGTACAGTTTCATCCCGAAAAGAGCGCTGCCGCCGGGCTCAAACTGCTGGCCAATTTCGTCAGCTGGTCGCCCTGAAAACGCGCCAGGCCGCCCCCGCCGCGCGCCCGCAACGTCACCGTAACGCCCAGGAGTTGTCATGCTGATCATTCCCGCCATCGATCTCAAGGATGGCCAGTGCGTGCGCCTCAGACAGGGGCGCATGGAGGAGGCCACCACCTACGGCGAGGACCCGGTGGCGATGGCCGGCCGCTGGGTCGAGGCCGGCGCGCGCCGCCTGCACCTGGTGGATCTCAACGGCGCCTTCGAGGGGCGCCCGGTCAATGCCGATGCGGTCAATGCCATCGCCGCGCGCTTTCCCGAGCTGCCGATCCAGATCGGCGGCGGCATCCGCTCCCGCGACACCATCAAAAGCTATCTCGATGCCGGCGTCAGTTGGGTCATTATCGGCACTCAGGCAGTGCGTGAGCCGCAGTTCGTACGCGACATGTGCCGCGAATTTGCCGGCCATATCATCGTCGGCCTCGACGCCCGCGACGGCTATGTCGCCACCGACGGCTGGGCCGAGGTCTCGACCATGCGCGCGGTGGCGCTGGCGCGCCATTTCGCCGAGGACGGCGTCAGCGCCATCGTCTACACCGATATCTCCCGCGACGGCATGATGAACGGCGTCAATATCGACTCGACGGTGGAGTTGGCAAGCCAGGGCGGCGTGCCGGTGATCGCCTCCGGCGGCGTGACCGATATCGAGGATGTGCAGCGCCTTGCCGACGTCGCCGCCAGCGGCATCGTCGGCGCCATCACCGGCCGCGCCATCTATGAAGGGCGGCTCGACCTGAGCGAGGCGCAGACCCTGTGCGACACCGTCGCCCGGCAGCGCCAGCCCGAGAGGAGTGGATGACCATGACGCTGACCAAACGTATCATTCCCTGTCTCGACGTCGACCGTGGCCGCGTGGTCAAGGGTGTCAATTTCGTCGGCATCCGTGACGCCGGTGACCCGGTCGAGGTCGCGCGTCGCTATAACGAGCAGAACGCCGACGAGATCACCTTTCTCGATATCACCGCCAGCCACGAGGCGCGCGACACCACCCTGGAGATGGTCAGCCGCATCGCCGGCGAGGTCTTTATTCCGCTCACCGTCGGCGGCGGTATCCGCAGCTGCGACAACATCCGCGCGCTGCTCAACGCCGGCGCCGACAAGGTGTCGATCAACACCGCGGCGGTGAGCGACCCGGAATTCGTCCGCGAAGCCGCCGAGCGCTTCGGCAGCCAGTGTATCGTGGTGGCGATCGACGCCAAGCGGGTCAGCGCGGCGGAGGAGCCACCGCGCTGGGAGATCTTCACCCACGGCGGGCGCACTCCCACCGGTCTCGACGCCATCGAGTGGGCGCAGCGGATGGTCGAGTACGGCGCCGGTGAGCTGCTGCTTACCTCGATGGATCGTGACGGCACCCGCGAGGGCTTCGACCTGGGTATTACCCGGGCGATCAGTGACGCCGTCACGGTACCGGTGATCGCCTCCGGCGGCGTCGGCACGCTCGACCATCTGGTCGCCGGGGTGAAGGAAGGCGGCGCCGCTGCGGTGCTGGCGGCCAGCATCTTCCACTTCGGCGAGTACAGCATCGAGGAGGCCAAGCGCTACATGGCCGAGCGCGGCATCGAAGTACGGCTGTGAACGCGCATCGCAACCGGGCACGGTGGTCAAGGAGACTCACTCCTCGGCGCCGATGCCCAGATTGCTGATCCCTTCGTTGCACCCCAGCGTCCTGATCTCGCGCAGCCGCTCGCGATCCAGTGGCTGCCCCTCGAGCGCTTCAAGCACCGCCAGTTGGAAGGCGCGCTCATCTGCCATCAGGTCATGGGCGTCAATCAGCGCCTCGCGCTGATCATCATCGCCGATCGACGCTCCCGCCTGCATCTCGATAAAGCGCTCGACGCCGCCAATGGAGAGACGACTCACCTCCTGCGGCGCCTCCACGGCATTTTTGCACAGCGCATCCATGCAGGCCGACAGCGCCGCGGTCAGATCCGCCGCCGCGCGCGCGCCGAAACTGTCATCCGCCAGCGGTTCACACGCTGCCAGCTTTTCCGCCTGGCGGGTAAAGTCGATGTGCACGTCGCGCACCGCCAGCGTTTCCCACACCAGGTCGAGGATGCTGCGCACGCCGTGGACGTCGCCCGCCTCCTCCAGCGCCGCCCACAGCCGGTAGTTGGGCAGCAGGCGCTCCGTCAGCGCCGCCATGAAGGCCAGCGCCGGGCGCCACGCCAGCGCCCGCAGACGCCGCTCGAATCCTGTCTCGATAATGGTGGGCATAGGCTCTCAACTTCTAAAACGCATTTTAAAAACTGCCTTTTGCCGAAAGCCGGGGGCAGATGGAAGCAAGGGGCTTTCGACAGCCCGGGTATCAGGCGAGATCAAGGCAGGCACTCAGGGCCAGAAAAAGCGCGCCGGGATACGTCCACGGCGATCGAACAGAACCCCTTCGGCGGCAAGCAGCTCACGCTGCCTGCGTGCGCCCTCGTGATCGGCCAGCCGACCGCCGGCGGACACCACCCGCTGCCAGGGCAGTGTATGCCCTTGCGGCAGCGTGCGCAGCACTGCACCGACCGAACGCGCCGTGGCGCCATCGGTCATCTTCGCAATGCAGCCGTAGGTGGTCACCCGTCCACAGGGAATCTGCGCAATAATGGTGGTGACCTGCTCGCGCAGCTCAACGCGCATCGCCATCCTCCGGGCAGGCAGCGCCGCGCTGGACGCGCCGTTTCGTATTAATCCAGGCTTTCATCATGCATATCTACTTTCTCCAGCATGCTCCCCACCTCGGCCCGGCGCGAATGGCCGACTGGCTGACCAGTATGGGCCACAGCTTCAACTGCTGCCGACTCGACAACGACGAGGTGCCGCCGCAGCTCAGCAGTTTCGACGCCCTGATCGTACTGGGCGCCTCCGAGCAGATCGCGCCTCACGGCTGGATGAAACGCGAGCAGCGCCTGATCGAGCGCACCCTCAACAGCTCGAAGCCGATTCTGGGGATCGGTTTTGGCGCCGAGCTGATCGCCGAGGCGCTGGGAGCGATCGTATCCCCCAATACCCGCCCCGAGTTCGGCTGGCAGCAGCTGCGCGGCAATCCCGACGGCGATATCGACCTGCCCGAGCGCTTCGAGGCCTTTCTCTGGCATCGGCGCGTCTTCGGCCTGCCGGAGGGCGCCGTGTCGATCGGCGCCAGCGACGCCAGCCCGCTGCAGGGCTTCAGCTGGGACGGCGCCCGGGTGCTGGCCATGCTCTGCCATCTGGAGGCCACCCAACAGTGGGCGCGTGCGCTGATCGAGCATGACAGCGAGCGGCTGCCTGCACCGGGGAGCGGCGTACAGAGCGTCGACGAGATGCTGGCCGACGAGCGCCGCTTTGCCCTCCAGGCGGCGCTGCTGGATCGCGTGATGATCGACTGGCTGCGGCTTTAAGGCACATCATCAGCAACGCCCGAAAGGCAACGGAGCCGGGAGCAGGCTGAAGCAAGGGGCTTTCGCCATGGATGGCGAAGATAGCGCTCGGGGAAGGGTTTATAGCGCCCTTGCGCAAACCTGCTCTCGGACGAAGCAGCCCATTTCCGCAAAGGCTGCACGATATTCACCCCGACCGACGCTGCTGCGCGACCGCCTCGCGCACGAACGCCAGCACCTCCTGCCAGCTGCCGGTAAAGGCTGGCGGCGTCTCCTGCTGCGCCAGCTGGTGGCGATACATGGGGTCGTAATACTCCGTGAGCAGCGGCGCCAGCCAGCGCTCGTGAACGCTCGAATCGCACTGCTCGGCGTGATCCTCGAAGGCCTGTTGCTGCAAAAGCGTCAGCCGCGTCAGGCGCTCGCTGCCCAGGCGTTTCTTGAGCCGGGTCAGGGCGCTGATCAACTGGCGGCGCATCAGTGCCCAGCCCAGCCGTGGGCCATACTGCTGACGATACTGACGCCACAGATCATCGATATAGTCACGGCGAATCTGCGCCAGCCGCCATGCCAGCGGCATCTCGATCAGCACTCTGGGTGCGCCACACATGCTACGCCACAGTGTCAGCGGAATCTCCGCGCTGCCGATACGGCGCGATTCGTCCTCGAACACGAAGGGCGGGCTGCGGCGTGACAGGTCGAGCGCCAGGCGGTGCTCGAAGTCGATCTGCGACGGCGGCTCGCCGGGCTGGCGGCCGAAGCTGGAGCCCTTGTGGCGGGCATGACCTTCGAGATCGATACCGCTGTCCAGCGCCTTGATCAGATCGGTCTTGGCACAGCCGGTCAGACCGGCAACGATCAGCGCCGGTGCCTCGGCGGCGCTGTCGGTCACCGCCATCAGCTCACGCCGGGCGGCCTTGAAGCCGCCCTTGAGACGCGCAACCGGCATACCGCTGGCGCTCAGCCACTGCTGAGCGATCGCCGAGCGCTGCCCACCGCGAGCGCAGTAGATCAGCGCCTGCGGATGACGCGCCAGCACATCCTGCCAGGCCTTCAGCCGCCGCTCGCGCAGCGCGCCGCTGACCAGCCGATGTCCCAGCGCCAGTGCCGCTTCGCCGCCGCGCTGCTTGTAACAGGTGCCGACCTCGGTTCGCTCATCGTCATCCATCAGCGGCAGGTTGATGGCGCCCGGCAGCGCCCCCTGGGCAAACTCCACCGGCGCTCGCACGTCGATCAACAACGGCGCCTCGGTCAGTACCTCGAGACTCGGTTCGACCAGCACGGCCGACAGGGCGGTATCTGGCTCACTGCCGGACATGAATCACCGCGTCGCCATCACGCTGGATGCACTCACCGAAAGGTTCCAGCGTCAGGCCATGCTCGCGGCCGATGCGCTCGATGTCGTCATCGAAGGCGGGGTCGACCGCCAGCACCAGACCGCCGGAGGTCTGCGGGTCGCACAGCCACTGCCAGTGGTAGTCGTCCATCGGCGGCAACAGGCTGCCCATGGCGCGGTAGTTGCGCTCGGTGCCTCCCGGCACCGCGCCGTGGCGCAGATAGCCATCGGCCTCGGCGATGCGCGGCAGGCGCGCGAAGTCGATGTGCGCTGCTACATTGCTGGCGGTGCATATCTCACCCAGGTGGCCGGCCAGCCCGAAACCGGTGACGTCGGTCATGGCATTGACGCCACGCACCGCCGCCAGCTTGCGCCCGATGGCGTTGCTGTGCAGCATGATGTCGCGCGCCAGCCCGCGATGCTCGTCATCCAGCAGACCGCGCTTTTCGGCGGTGGTCAGAATCCCCACGCCCAGCGGCTTGGTCAGGTAGAGCTTGTCGCCCACCTTCGCCCCGCTGTTGCGCTTGAGTTCATCCAGCGCCACCAGGCCGTTGACCGCCAGCCCGAAGATCGGCTCCGGGGCGTCAATCGAGTGGCCGCCGGCCAGCGCCAGCCCCAGCTCGCGGCACACCGACTGGGCACCGGCCAGCACTTCGCCGGCAATCGCGGGATCGAGCTTGTCCACCGGCCAGCCGAGAATGCCCAGCGCCAGAATCGGCCGGCCGCCCATGGCGAAGACGTCGCTGATGGCGTTGGTGGCGGCGATACGGCCGAAGTCGAAGGGGTCATCGACGATCGGCATGAAAAAATCGGTGGTCGCGATCAAACCCTGTCCGTCGCCGAGGTCATAGACGGCGGCGTCCTCGCGATCCTGGTTGCCGACGACGAGTTTGTCGCTGAACGCCCCGGGACCGGCGTTTTTCAACATCGCATCGAGAACATCGGGGGCGATCTTGCAGCCGCAGCCGGCGCCGTGGCTGTACTGGGTAAGACGAATCTGACTCATGCGAGGTCCTGTCAGCATCAAATAGCGCAAGGATAACAGCCTGCCGTGTCGGCCAGGCAGCTCTCTTTGGCCGCACAGCGGCCATGACGCGCTACAGCGCGTCCAGCGCCTTGGAGAGGCGCTCCACCGCCACCACCTCCATGCCCGCCGGTGTCTGGCGGGGCGCGTTGCCGCGCGGCACGATGGCGCGGGTAAAGCCGTGCCGGGCGGCCTCGACGATACGCTCCTGGCCGCTCGGCACCGGTCGAATCTCGCCGGACAGGCCCACCTCGCCAAACACCATCAGCTCTCGTGGCAGGGCGCGGTTCTGCAGGCTGGAGACCACCGCCAGCAGCACTGCAAGGTCGGCGCTGGTCTCCAGCACCTTGACGCCCCCCACCACGTTGACGAAAACATCCTGGTCGCCGGTAAAGAGCCCGCCGTGCTTGTGCAGCACCGCCAGCAGCATGGCCAGCCGCTGAGCATCGAGCCCCACCGCTACCCGCCGCGGGTTGCCCAGCGCCGACTCATCGAGCAGCGCCTGCACCTCGACCAATAGCGGCCGAGTGCCCTCCCACACCACCATCACCAGGCTGCCCGGCGCCATCTCCTCGCCACGGGAGAGAAAAATCGCGCTGGGGTTTTTCACCTCGCGCAGGCCCTGCTCCAGCATGGCGAACACCCCCAGTTCGTTGACGGCGCCAAAGCGGTTTTTCTGTCCGCGCAGCGTGCGAAAGCGCGAGTCGGCGCTGCCCTCCAACAGCAGCGAGGCATCGATCATGTGCTCCAGCACCCGCGGCCCGGCCAGGTTGCCATCCTTGGTGACATGGCCGACCAGCAGCAGCGCCGTGCCGCTGCTCTTGGCAAAGCGGGTCAGCGCTGCCGCCGATTCGCGCACCTGGGCGACGCCGCCGGGCGCCGAGGCGATATCCTCGAGGTGCATGGTCTGGATCGAGTCGATAATCAGCACCGCCGGGCGCTCGCGCTCGGCCATTGCCAGAATGGTTTCGACGCTGGTTTCGGCCAGCATGGACAGGCCCTGGGTGGGCAACGCCAGGCGGTGGGCGCGCATCGCCACCTGGGAGAGCGACTCCTCGCCGGTGACATAGACCACCCGATGCTGCTGGGCGAGATGACAGGCGGTCTGCAACAGCAGGGTCGACTTGCCGGCCCCCGGGTCGCCGCCCAGCAGGATGGCCCCACCGGGCACCAGACCGCCGCCCAGCACGCGATCGAATTCGCTATAGGTGGTGGAAAAGCGCGGCAGTTCGCTCAGATCGACCCTGGAAAGGTCGGTCAGTTCAACACCACCGGCGCCGGCATAGCCCTGACGCGCCGCCTGGGCGGCACCCGCGCCGGAAGCGGCCCTGGCCGTGCCGCCCAGGCGCAACTCGGTCAGCGTGTTCCACTCGCGACAGTTGCTGCACTGCCCCTGCCATTTGGAGTACTCCGCACCACATTCGGTGCAGACGAAGGCACTTCTGGCTTTTGCCATGCGACTCGGCGGTCCTTTCGAGTTTCAGACGGTACAGGGGCCGGATACAACAAGGGGCGGCTGATGGCCGCCCCTGATACACCCTTTGTGACGACCGGCGTCCTTACTGTTGCAGTGTCAGGCGCAGCCGTTCGCCGTTTTCGAAGCTGCGCAGCTGCGGATCGATCAGCTCCAGCGTGGAGGGATTGACCTTCTCGAAGTAGTAGACCTGGCCGTCACCGCTGGGCGTCAACTCATAGACGGTCGCCTGCGGGTTGTTCTGCATGCCGTTGATCACCTCCCAGTTACCGCTATAGGTCTCGGCAGGCGGATTCTGGGGATGATTCTGATAGTCGGCTTCCAGCTCGAAAGTTCGCGTCTGCGGGTTGGTAGCGTCTTCGCTGCCCTGCAGATCGACAGTCAGCTGAATGCCATCGCAGCTGCGACACGGCAGTGTCCCCACATAGGTGCGCGTCTGCTGTGCGGCGCTCGTCATGCCGCTATCGCCACCGCTGGTCTGACCGCCTCCGGTTCCGGCACAGCCGGCCAACAGCGCCAGTAAGGCCGAACCGGCCAGCAACGTTTTCATCTGCATGAAGCTTACTCCTGATGCATGTCGATTGGCCGCCATGGCGACCGGTACCCCAAGCATAATAGACGCTTGCCGGGGGCACCGGAAAGCCATATCCGTTTTCACCCGCGACGCGAACGTGTCACTGCCCGGACGTCGAAAGGAAAGGATAATCCGTATAGCCTTCCACACCGCCACCGTAGAAGGTATCCGGGTCGGGTTCATTGAGCTCGGCACCCAGCCGGAAGCGCTCGGGCAGGTCCGGGTTGGCAATGAAAGGCCGTCCGTAGACCGCTGCATCGGCAATGCCGCGCTCGATCAGATCGGCTTCGCGTTCGGCGGTGTAGTGACCGCAGAAGAGCAGCGCGCCACTTTTGAAGCGTGCCCGCAGGGCGCGACGGAAATCATCGGTCAGATGAATGTCATCGCCGGCCCAGTCCGGCTCGTTGATGTGCAGGTAAGCCAGCCCGCGCAGATTGAGCTGTTCGGCCAGATAGAAGGCCATCGGCCCCGATTCCTCATCGGTCAGGCCAAAGATCTCGATAAAGGGCGAGAGACGAATTCCCACCCGGTCATAGCCGAATACGCTGGCGACCGCATCGACCACTTCAAGCACCACGCGGGCGCGATTTTCGATCGAGCCGCCGTAGCGGTCATTGCGCTGGTTGGAACCGGTCGCCAGAAACTGCTGCAGGAGATAGGCGTTGGCGGCGTGCACCTCGATCATGTCGAAACCGGCCCGTTTGGCACGCACCGCGGCGCGGCGGTAGTCCTCGACCAGCTCGGGAATCTCCTCGGTCTCCAGCGCCCGCGGCGTACTGGCGTCGTCACGCCCGGCACTGCCGTCCTCGAACTCGACGAAGGCCTGAGCGCCCTCGCCGCGCAGGGCGCTGGGCGCCACCGGCTTCTGTCCGTCGGGCTGCACGCGCTCATTGGAGACACGTCCGACGTGCCAGAGCTGCAGCGCAATACGACCACCGCGGGCGTGCACCGCCTCGACCACGCCGCGCCAGCCGGCCTCCTGCGCGTCGGTCCAGATGCCCGGGGTGTAGACGTAGCCCACCGCGGTGGGCGAGATGTTGGTCGCCTCGCTGATAATCAGGCCGGCGCCGGCGCGCTGGCCGTAGTAGGTCTGCTGCAGCTCGCCCGGTACGGTATCGGGCGTACGGGCACGGGTCAGCGGCGCCATGATGACGCGATTGGAGATCTCCAGCGAACCCAGTTTGAGGGGCGTAAAAAGTGATGCGTGCATGAAGTAACTTTCCCTGTCAGAACATCGTCCTGCAACGGCGATAAGCCGTGCGCTTAGATTTTCTTATGGAGGCCGTTAGGCTGCTTATCAACCCCCATCAGCCGAAGTACCCGTCTCCACGGCGCTGAAACCCTCGATCAGCCGCGGTCGTAACTCATCCATGTCCCACTGCGGCGCGGCCTCCCCCGGCAGCATACCGGTACGCCAGCCCCAGCGGGTGAAGGTCTCCAGTACCCGGCGGTCACGGCTGATAACATGCACCGGTACGTCGCGGCTGGCGCCCTCGCCGGTGATCAAGGTGGCGGGCTGGTGGTCGCCCATGGCGATGACGACCAGATCATCATCGCCGTAGCGATCAATGAAGGCGCCGAGGGTTGCAAGGGAATAGTCGATCGCTTTCAGATACTGACGGCGCACCCGCTCGCTGTCCTGCCACACCACGTCGGGCGGGTCACCGGCATCGGCCCAGCGATTGAAAATACGACCGTCCCCGACCTCTGCCCAGTCGATCAGCGGCGGTATCGGCGTCCAGGGGGCGTGGCTCGAGACGGTGGCCACCTCGGCCATGATGGGGGCTCGGTTCCGGCGCGACAGCTCAAGCCGCTCAAGCGCCGAAAAAGTGTACTGATCGGGCATGGTGACCCAGTTAAAAGGGCGGCCTTCATAGCCGAGATTGCGTGCGTCATAGACCTTTTGAAAGCGATACCAGGCATTGCTCGACCAGTCACGGGTGAGTGCCGGCGCTACCGCCAGGGTGCGCCAGCCGGCACGTTCAAAAAGCTGTGCCAGCGACATCCTGTCGGTGCCCATCAGCCAGTTGTAACGCCGCTGGGAATCGATCCACAGGCCCGACTGCAGGGTGGCGTGCGAAAGCCAGCTCTGCCCGCCCACGGTGGGTGCGCGCAGCCAGCCACTGCGCGCACCAAAACCGGCGCTGTCGAACTCACGCTGCATCTCCTGTAGCCGCGGTCGGAGCGTATCGCTGTAGCGCGGCTGATCCAGCGCTACGCGACCGTATGACTCGATAAAGACCAGCAGCACGTCGTGATCGCGTAGCCCCTCGAGGAGTCGCTGCGGCGCTACGGTGGCTCCTTCGTCCTGACGCACACGCGCCTGGAGTGCGGCCAGATCGCGCAGGTTCTGACGCGACTGCGTGACGTGTTCGGCAACCAGGCGGGTGCTGCCGGCCAGCGGCTGTCGATCGTCGAGCTGCCAGCCGAGCAGGGCAGCGATCAGCAGCAGCATGGAGAGGCCCGGCAGGATCGCACGATAGCGTGCAACACGTGCTAGACCGCTCCACAGCAGCATGAAGACAAGACCCAGTCCCAGCGCCACGCTCAGCGCCAGCAGCAGCGCGCGGAACTCACCCAGCGCGCCCTGCAATACGTTCCAGCCGGGAGCGATCAGATGCCAGTCGGCCAGCGGATCGAAGATACGCCAGTAGGCCTGCAGCGCCACCATATCGGCCAGTTTGAGCAACAGTAGCGTCATCAACGCGAGCGCAAGGAGCGCTGCCAGCCAGCGACGCAGGGCGTGTGGCGCCACCCCGAGCAGTAGCAGCACGATCGCCAGCTCCAGAGGCGGCCAGAACTGCGGGGTAGCGGCCAACGCCGCCAGACTGTTGGGTAGTGCCAGAATCAACCAGCACAGCGCCAGCGTCACTATCAGCACCGCGATGCCAATCACTCTTTTTCCTCTGCGCCCCATCATTGCTCCTTTTGGTGCCGGCATTATTGTGACAGATCGCTCGTCACTCCGGTTCTTGCGCCCATCGCGGGCAGGCGCCAACATGAGCGATCAGAAGCCGTCACCACACTGTTGCCACAATATTTCGAGAGCCTTGATGAGCAAATTCTGGAGCCCCGGGGTTGAAGCGCTGACCCCCTATGTGCCCGGCGAGCAGCCGCGCCAGCGCATGATCAAGCTCAATACCAATGAAAACCCCTACCCGCCGGCAAAAGGGGTGGAGCGGATACTTCGACATTTCGATATCGATACACTGCGACGCTACCCGGATCCCACCTCCATCGCGCTGCGCGAAGCACTGGCACATGAACACGGTGTAAAGCCCGAACAGGTTTTCGTCGGCAACGGCTCCGACGAGGTACTGGCCTTTGCCTTTCGCGCTTTTTTCTGCCGTAGCGAGCCGCTATTGATACCCGAGCATACCTACAGCTTCTACCCGGTTTACTGCCAGCTCTACGGTCTCGAACTGAAGAAACTGCCGCTCAACGAACGCTGGGAAGTAGCGCTGGATCAGCTCCCTGCCGACGGCCATGGCGGCATTGCCTTTGCCAACCCCAATGCGCCGACCGGCCATGCCCATGAACGCAGCGCCCTGCAGGGCCTGCTGGAGCGTCAACGCGAGCGTGTAGTGCTGATCGACGAGGCCTACGCCGGCTTCGGCGCCGAGAGCGCGGTACCCCTGATAGACGAGTTTCCCAACCTGCTGGTTACCGGTACCTTTTCGAAATCGCGCAGCCTTGCCGGCCTGCGTATCGGCTTCGCAATCGGATCGAGCGAACTGATCGAGGGGCTTGAACGGATCAAGGACTCTTTCAACTCCTATCCTCTGGACCCCATCGCCAGTGCCGCTGCCATCGCCTCGCTGGAGGACGGTGAGCACTACCAGCGCTGCTGCAAGGCGATAATGAAGACCCGCCAACACACGCACGAGGCCCTGGAGACGCTCGGCTACACCGTACTACCGTCGAAGTCCAACTTCCTGTTTGCAAGTCCGTCACAGGAGAGTGCCGCCGCAGCCTTTGCCCGTCTGCGTGAGAACGGCATTCTGGTGCGCTATTTCGATCGACCGGGGCTGTCGGACTGGCTACGTATCTCGATCGGTAACGATGAAGAGATGAAAGCGTTGGTGGATGTACTGCGCCACGAGCCCGGTCAGTAGCCACAATAGCCGCAATCGACTGTGCGGCCGCTCCGACCGAGGGCGACACGCCGCCCGACAACGCGAGTGCCCGATATAAAAGGACCCCGACCCTGCCGGGGTCGGGGTCCTGAAAAAGCAAAACCCCGACCATGTTGTGATCGGGGTTTCAAAAAGGGTGCCTGACGATGATCCGGGCGGCGCTCCGCTACTGTTACTCGTCCCGTCCCGGGACTCGCCCTGCGGGCCCGCTGAAGCGGTTCCCGTCTGTTCCCGACAGACGGGTCATGGGGAGACCCCTGAAAAGCCCATGGGGAGGACCGGAAAAGCAAAACCCCGACCATGTTGTAATCGGGGTTTCAAAAGGGTGCCTGACGATGACCTACTCTCGCATGGGGAGACCCCACACTACCATCGGCGCTGAGCGGTTTCACTGCCGAGTTCGGGATGGGATCGGGTGGGACCCGCTCGCTCTGGTCGTCAGGCAATTCGGCTGGCAGCGCTGTCGCGAAGACAGCGCCGCCGTATACGGGATCATGCTGCAGCTGCGATACGCCTCGCGTATCCGGCGTCGTGCGACGCGAACCACTTGGGTGTTATATGGTCAAGCCTCACGGG
>NZ_KB907898.1 GCF_000382245.1 Kushneria aurantia DSM 21353 | reverse complement strand
CCGGAGCGCTCGGCCCGAAGCCTGCGCACCCAGTATTCCATGGTAGATTTGCCCACCCCCATGGCCTCGCACGCCGCCTTCAGCGTGTAACCCTGATCGACCACGAGTTGAGCCGCCTCCAGGCGAAATTCCGGACTGAACGCTCTCTTCCTTGTCATCATCTGCACCTGACTGTCTCTGTGAGTGATCATACACTCAAAATCAGGTGGCCAGATTCACTATGCCACTACAATCGGCCGCTACGGCGGCAACTGAGCTTGGGCGTTATGCAGTCATTTCCAGACTGTATTGACAAGTGTCACGTGACGAGCTACAATTTTCTTCATGATCAAATCCTTCGCTGACAAACGAACCCAAAAGCTCTACTCCAAGGGCAGGTCAAAGAAATTTCCTGCGGATGTTGCTCCGAGAGCAGCTAGAAAACTTGAATACGTGGATCTGGCCGTACAGCTAGAGGATTTGAAAGTGCCACCCGGCAATCGCCTTCATCCGCTGTCGGGAAACAGGCAGGGGCAGCACGCAATTTTAATAAATGATCAGTGGCGTATCTGTTTTCGTTTTGAAGATGGTGATGCATATGAAGTCGAAGTATGTGACTACCACTGAGTGAGGTGATGATATGGCTATTCTTAATACTACCGGTATGCAGCGCAAACCCACTCATCCTGGCGAGATGCTGCGAGAAGATTTTCTTCCGGACTATGGTCTGACGGTTTCGGGATTGGCCGAATCTTTGGGTGTCTCTCGTCAGTCAGTTAATGAACTATTGCGAGAACGTCGTGCTGTCAGCCCTGAAATGGCGCTCCGGCTTGCGCGTTTGTTTGGTAACTCGCCTGAATTCTGGCTGAACGCACAGCGATCTGTTGATCTTTGGACGGCCGCGCAGTCGGTCAAGGAAGAAGTGGATAGAATCAAGCCGCTACATGCTGCATAACCAAGTCGTGCACCGGATGCCAAAACCTTAGCTTCGCTCCGGCTTTATGGGTCTTCGTCGCGAGGTGTGGAATTCGGCCCCTGAGCCGAGCCAGGATATGGCCCCCACCACGATAGAAGGCATGGCATGGACGGCACCCGGATTCTCACCCTCGGCCTGGGCCTGGAAGCGCCCTGGATTCTCAAGGCCCAGCTACTGGCTCGCCCTTGCTAGCCAATGCCAGAGTTCGACCACAACACAAACCCACCGCCGTACAACGCCGAAGCTCAGTTGCCGGCCAGAGCGCGGCAACGCTTTGGGCGGTCAACTGCAGCGATCCATTAGGCGGCATTCTAATTCGCCAAGAACTAAGGCGACTCGGGGACATGAGGAATTTCTTGATTAAGACACACCCATGACTGTGCGCGTGAAGTCCAAATGTCCACCATGGGCTTGAACCAAGAATGATCGTCCAATGTCGGGAACCGGATGGACATAAATTCCGGAACTGCTTCGCCGCGCGTAAAAAGTGGAGTTCCACAATCAGCGCAAAAACTACGAGTTGTCACCCCACCCGTGTTGCCGCGAACGGCATGCGTTTTAGGAGCACCTACAATGTCTGTCGCCGAAACAGCAACGACTATGCCTGATGCAAAAGGGGCACCGCTCGAATACTGGCAGTCTTCGCAGTGGCAGTTAAGCATCGCTACGGGCTCCTGCTTGCACTCGTAACGAATGGCTCCGCAAGAGCAACCGCCGGTAAAAGGTTTCGTCATATCTATGATTCTCTTTTGCCGCCTAACAGGTATTAGATAGCGCGCTCGTTTATTCACTTAAACGGTCACGCTCGTTCAACCTTCTTATTAAACATCATTAAACTACTGAATTGAATGGGGATGCAAATTTCTGTGCAGCCTATCTCGAATTCGCATGCTGGCGCGTTTTGCCGATACCCATAACACTGTATATACCTATATGACAAGGTCGGTATGGGTATGAAAAGCGCAGCAAGCCACCAAAGCCGATGGATCGGGGCAAGGGAAGCTATTGAATCGTCAGACATACAACGGCGGCCCCCAGACCATGAAGGCCGCCGAACTTTCAAGCTGCGGGCGCCTGCCTGCACTGCGCCACAGCTTCGCAACGCAGTGGCTGATTCAGGATACTTTCTCGCCGTGGGCCTGGCGGTCGGCATGGTAGCTCGAGCGCACCAGCGGGCCGGAGGCGACGTGCTTGAAGCCCATCTCGTAACCCTTCTCGGCGAACCAGGCAAAAGTATCGGGATGCACCCAGCGGTCCACCGGCAGGTGGCTGCGCGAGGGCTGCATGTACTGCCCCAGCGTCAGCATATCGACGTCGTGAGCGCGCAGGTCGCGCATCACTTCGATCACCTCTTCATCGGTCTCGCCCACGCCCAGCATCAAACCTGACTTGGTCATGACGTCGGGACGCGCCTGCTTGTAGCGCTCCAGCAGGTCCAGCGACCATTCGTAGTCGGCACCCGGGCGCACGCGGCGATAGATCGACGGCACGGTTTCGAGGTTGTGGTTGAAAACGTCCGGCGGCTCCTGACGCATGATGTCGATCGCCTTGTCCATGCGGCCGCGGAAGTCGGGCACCAGCACCTCGATCTCGATGCCGGGGCTAAGGCGACGAATTTCGCTGATGCAGTTGTTGAAGTGCTGAGCGCCGCCGTCGCGCAGGTCGTCGCGATCCACCGAGGTGATCACCACGTACTTGAGTTTCATATCGGCGATCGCCTCGCCCAGCTCGCGCGGCTCGTTCTCGTTGAGCGCGTTGGGGCGGCCGTGGGCAACGTCGCAGAAGGGGCAGCGCCGCGTGCAGATATCGCCCATGATCATGAAGGTGGCGGTACCGCCGCTAAAGCATTCCCCGATATTGGGGCAGGAGGCCTCCTCGCACACGGTGTTGAGCTGGTGTTTGCGCAGCGTCTGCTTGATGCGCGTCACCTCCTGCGACACCGGCATGCGCACCTTGAGCCAGCTCGGCTTGGTGGGCAGCGTCTCGGTGGGGATGACCTTGACCGGAATGCGGGCAACCTTGTCGGCGCCGCGCAGCTTGACGCCCTTCTCGGCCCGCTTTTGGGTGGAGGTCGGATTGGTCGCAGTCGTCTCGGTCATGGCGTGAATCCTGTTGATCCGGAAAAATGGGCCAGCGCTTCGGGCTCGCCCGCCTGCTCGAAAAGCTCGGGGTCGCCGAGCCGGGCGGCAAAAGCACCAAGTAGTCTGCCCGCTTCGCGCTCGATATCCGGGCGCGGTCGCACCAGATCGCGAAGCTGGGTCATCTTCATCCCCGCAAGGCCACAGGGGTTGATGTCGTCAAAGGGGGTGAGGTCCATATCGACGTTGAACGCCACGCCGTGGTAACTGCTGCCGCGGCGAATACGCAGCCCCAGCGAGGCGATCTTGGCGCCGTCGACGTAAACACCGGGGGCGTCGGGGCGCGCCACGGCGGTCATTTGATGGGCGGCAAGGACGTCGATCACGGCGTTTTCCAGCGCGCTGACCATGGCGCGTACGCCCAGCCCGCGCCTTTTGATATCGATCAGCGGATAGAGAATCAGCTGGCCGGGACCATGATAGGTGACCTGACCACCGCGATCGCTCTGCACCAGTTCGATAGCGCTGTGTCGCAGCAGGTGCTCGGCGCGCCCGGCACGCCCCTGGGTAAACACGGGAGAGTGCTCGACCAGCCAGATCTGATCGCGAGTCGTCGCATCGCGCTCATCGGTAAAGCGACGCATTGCCTCCCAGACATCACGGTAGCCGCGCCGCCCGAGGCGGTAGACCTCGATACCGGAGTCGGCGGTCGCCATCACAGCACCATCTGCACGCGCCCGGTGGCCTTGAGCGCCTCGAAAAGCTCGTTGAGCTGCGCCTCGCCGGTCGCCCAGAGGGTAACGTGCAGCGAGCGATACTTGCCGCTGCGGCTATCGCGATGCGTCACTCTGGAGCGATCCAGTTCAGGAGAAAAACGCTCGACGATATCCAGCATGTCGCGCTCGAACTCGACGTCGTTGTTGCCCACGATGCGAATGGCATAATCACAGGGGAACTCGATTACGGGCGCTTCCTGACCTTCTGCGCCCTGCTCGTTTTCCTGCTGCACTACGATGCTGGATCGCTGCGGAGCGCGTGCCGACATCTGAGCCTCCTTGAAAAGCGGGCAGCCCGGAGGCGACCCGATATCAAAACCATTACCCGAGTATTTTACTCAACATGGGGCGCCGCGTCAGCCACGCCAGGCCCCGATGCGGCAACAACGAGTCATTATTGCATGACAATCATCAGAAAAGCCCCTGCACGAAGCGCAGCAGGCCGTCCCACAGCCGCTTGACGAAACCACCCTGCTCAACGCCTGACAGCGCTACCAGCGGTTCACTGCGTACCACCTCGCCATCGCGCAGCACCTCAAGGGTACCCAGCTGCTGGCCGGCCTGAATGGGCGCCTGCAGGTCGCCATCGAGGCTGGTGCGGGTTTCGGTCTCGGTGTCTCCCTGGGTGGGCACGGTGATGTAGAGATCATCGGCGAGGCCGAGTCCCACCTGATCCTGAGTGCCGCCCCAAACGCGCGCTTCGGTCAACGGCTGACCGGCATCGAAAAGATGGCGTGTTTCATAGTAGCGAAAGCCGTAGCTCAGCAGTTTCTGGGTCTCCTGAGCGCGCGCCTCGTCGGAGCTGGTCCCCATCACTACCGCAATCAGGCGGGTATCCTGCTGTTTGGCAGAAGCCACCAGGCAGTAGCCAGCCGCCTCGGTATGGCCGGTCTTGAGGCCGTCGACGCTGGGATCACGCCACAGCAGCCGGTTACGGTTGGGCTGGCGGATATCGTTCCAGGTGAAATACTTTTCCGAATAGAGGTCGTAGTGGTCAGGAAAATCCCGAATGATGTGGCGGGCGATGGTGGCCAGGTCCATCGCCGAGGAGTAGTGATCGGGGGCGGGCCAGCCGGTAGGATTGACGAAGTGCGTGTTCTGCAAGCCCATGCGCCGCACGTATTCGTTCATCAGATCGGCGAATGCCGACTGACTGCCGGCAATGTACTCGGCCACCGCCACGGTGGCGTCGTTACCCGACTGCACCACGATACCGCGCATCAGGTCGATCAGCGGCACACTGGTACCCTCGCGCACGAACATGCGCGACCCGCCGGTACTCCAGGCTTCTTCGCTGATGCGCACCTGGTCGTCGAGCGATATATCGCCGTTTTCAATCTCATCCTCGGCGATATAGGCGGTCATCATCTTGGTCAGACTGGCGGGCGGCAGCCGCTCGTTGGCGTTGTGCTCGACCAGCACCTGCCCCGATGCGGCGTCCATCAGCACCCAGGCCGAGGCCGCCAGCGCCGGGGGTGACGGAATGAAACTGGTGGAACCGGGATTCTGCTCCGCCGCCATGGCCGGTGCCGCGGTAAAGGATAAAGCGGCTACGGCGATCGCGACGACATTGCGCCGGCGGAAAATTCCTGCTGAAAAAAAGGTCATGTCAACGGTCTCGATATACGCGATTGATCTATTGTCACTCCGCCCCGCCAACGCGACGAACGCCGTCAAAACCGGCGCTGGCCAGGGCGGCACGGGCGGATTCCACCATGATCGGATCGTTCAATGGCCCGACCTGAACGCGCCTGAGGCGGTCATGGCGGGTGATACGAACCGGCATCGACAGTGCTGAGGTCAGCCTGTCCTTGAGTTGTCTGGCGCTGTCGGCGGAGCTCAGCGCCGCCACCTGCAGGAAGACGGCGCCGTCATCCTGCTGCCATGATGTGTCGCTGGAGGCGTTGCTCTGCACCGACGCCGCAGCAGGTGTGCTGCGCTGCTGACTGTGGCTGGCAACGCTGGTCGCGGACGGCGCCTGCTGCTGGCGCTGCTCGGCCTGCCAGCGGCGCGGGTCGATCGCCGTTACCCGCACTCGGGCGGTACCGTCGTCGAGCATATCCAGCCGCGCCGCCGCTGCATAGGAGAGATCAATGATGCGCTCGTCGTGGAAGGGGCCACGATCATTGATTCTGACGATCACCGACTGGCCGCTATCGACACGTGTTACCCGCGCAAAAGTAGGCAGCGGCAGGGTGCGGTGCGCCGCGGTCATGCGGTACATATCGTAGGTTTCACCGTTGGCGGTGTCGTAGCCCTGGAACTTCCGACCGTAAAAGGAGGCACCGCCTACCCGGCTATAACCGTCGCTGGAGTCGAGCACCCGGTAGCTTTTGCCCAGCACGGTATATACGGACTGGTTGCCCCCTCTGGAGCGCGGCTCGACGCGCGGCACGGCATCGGGCACCTCTGACAGGTTGGGAGGATCATCCGGGTAGGCATCCTCGCTCATGGCGTAGCGCCCGCTGCTGTTCGAGCCGGCACCACTGCCGTTGCCGCCGCTGCCGGCACATCCCGCCAGCAGCAACAGCGCCACGAGCACCAGAGCGAAACGGCCCTGAGCTGCCGAAAGGACGACATGCGAATGGCTCGCTACCCTCAACTCAATTCTCCCGCCCCTGCTCGGCCTGAATCGCCTCGGCCAGCCGGGTCACTGCCATGGCGTAAAGGTGGCTGTGGTTGTAGCGGGTAATTACATAGAAGTTATGCAGGCCGAAGAGATACTGCATCCTTTCGCCATCCTGCAGCGCCAGCGGTATCACCTGGTCGTCCCCACTCATCGATACCGACGGCAGCAGCCCGGCACGCTCCAGTTCGTCGACGCTTGCATAGGGCTCGCGGGTCTGGTTGTAGTCGACATCTTCGGGAGCATCGCCGTCGACCACTCGCGCTTCGATCACGATCGACTCGTCGGCACGCCAGCCGTGCTCGGCGAAATAGTTGGCCACGCTGCCGATAGCATCGACCGGCTGGTGGATAAGGTCGGTACTGCCGTCGTCATTGAAGTCGACCGCATAGGCCTGATAGCTGGAGGGAATGAACTGCGGCAGGCCAATGGCACCGGCATAGGAGCCCTGCACCTGGAGCGGGTCGAGACCGCTGTTGGCGTTGGTCAATTCGATAAACGACACCAGCTCACGGGTAAAGAAGTGGCTGCGTGGCGGATAGTCGAAGGCCAGTGTGGAGAGCGCATCGAGCACCCGATAGTTGCCGAGATGGCGGCCGTAAAAGGTCTCCACGCCGATGATGGCGCTAATGATCTCGCGCGGCACGCCGTACACCTGCTCGGCGCGCTGCATGGCATCGAGGTGCTCCTCGATAAAGGCCGCCCCGGCCTCGATGCGCTCGGGCTGCAGAAAAATATCGCGGTACTCGCCCCAGTTCAGGGTGCGCTCGGCGGGCCGGGTGATCGCATCGATCACTTTCTGCTGATAATGCGCCCGGCCGAGCGTCGAGACCACCTCATCACGATTCAGACCCGCACCGACCAGAGTATCGGCCACCGCACTGACCTGCGGGTTGTCCGCCGCGCTGTAACGCCTCTCGCCCTCCTGCTGAGCCAGCGCCGGCGCAGTCGTCAACAGCAGCGCCGCAGCGCCGCAGCACTTCCATCCCTTGAGATATCCTTTCGACGGCATCCTTTCCCTTCCCTATCGCGGCGAGGACTTGTGGTGGGTATACACGGCCATCAGCATACCGAAGCCGGCCAGCAGGGTCACGCTGGCCGTGCCGCCGTAGCTGACCAACGGCAGCGGCACGCCGACTACCGGCAATACGCCGCTGACCATACCGATATTGACGAATACGTAAACAAAAAAGGTCAGGATCAGACTGCCGCCCAGCAGCTTGCCGAACGTATCATGGGCCTGACCGGCCATGTAGAGGCCGCGCCAGATGATGACCAGATAGCAGAGCAGCAGCACCAGCATGCCGACAAGGCCGAACTCCTCGCCCAGCACGGCGACGATAAAGTCGGTATGACGCTCGGGCAGAAACTCCAGCTGTGACTGGGTGCCCTGCATCCAGCCCTTGCCGTAAAGACCACCGGAGCCGATCGCCGTCTTCGACTGGATGATGTTCCAGCCGCTGCCCAGCGGATCGCTTTCGGGGTTGAGAAAGGTCATGACCCGCTGGCGCTGATAGTCATGCATGTTGAACCACAAAAGCGGCATCGCCGCCATGCCCAGCGCCCCACAGAGGGCGATAAAGCGCCACGACAGCCCCGCCAGCAGCACCACGAAAACACCCGAAACGCTGACCAGCATGGCAGTGCCAAGATCCGGCTGGGCGGCAATCAACGCCACCGGCAGAGCCATCAGGGCAAAGCAGACGACGATATCCAGCCAGCCGGGTGGCAGGGTACGCCGTGCCAGAAAGGCGGCGATCGTCAGTGGCATCGCCAGTTTCATCAGCTCCGACGGCTGAAAGGTGATCACCCCGGGGATGGTCAACCAGCGCTGCGCACCCATCGCATGGGTGCCGATCAGCTCTACTGCCAGCAGCATCAGCGTCACCAGGCTGTAGAAAAGCCACGCAAAGCGCATCAGCGTGCGCGGCGAGAACTGCGCGATGGTCATCATCACCAGAAAGGCGGCGACAAAACGCAGCGCCTGCGACTCGACCAGATAGCCGGACTCGCCGCCGGCGCTGTAGAGCACGACCAGACCGCCCCCTACCAGCGTCAGCAGCGCCAGCAGCATCCAGGGGTCAAGGTGCAGGGTCTGCCAGCTCAGGCTCTGATAATGACGCCGACTGCGGCGATAGAGACGCTGCCACTGTTCGACCATCAGTCTCCCCCTCCGATGCGCTCGGCGACGTTTTCGTTATGGCGCATCTGCTCGAGTGCTTCGTCGCTGGAGTGCTCTTCCGGCAACAGCCAGGCATCCAGCATCTGACGCGCCAGCGGACCCGCCACACGGCTGCCGCCACCGCCGTTCTCGACCACTACGGCAATGGCAATCTGCGGGTCGTCAACCGGGGCAAAGGCGGTGAACAGGGCGTGATCGTGCAGTCGCTCCTCCAGCTCGGCGGCGTTGTACTTCTCCTCCTGACCGAGGGTAAAGACCTGAGCGGTACCCGACTTGCCCGCCATGCGGTACTGAAGATTGCGCCCGGAAGCGCGGCCGGTGCCCTCGCTGCCGGTCATCACATCCTCCAGCGCCTGAAAAATCAGGTCCCACCAGTGATCGTTGTCGAGCTGGATATCCTCCGGTGTGTTCTCGAAAGGCGGCGCAATGGACTCGTCGCCGATCTGCATCGCCAGGTGGGGGCGCACCCACTTGCCGCGGTTGGCCAGCACCGCCACCGCCGTAGCCATTTGCAACGGCGTTGCCAGCCAGTAGCCCTGGCCGATGCCCACCGACAGCGTCTCGCCCGGGAACCAGATCTGGCCATGGCGCTCGCGCTTCCATTCGCGGCTCGGCATCAACCCCGCACTGGCGCCCCATACATCGAGGCTGTAATCATGACCGAAACCGTACTTCTGCATGAAAGCGGAGAGCCGATCGATCCCCATACGGTGCGCCAGATCGAAAAAGTAGGTGTCGTTGGAGACCTCGATGGCACGATGCATATCGACCCGCCCGTGCCCCCAGCGCAGCCAGTTGCGATAGCGTCGCGAATCGTTGGGCAACTGATAATAGCCGGGGTCATAGACCGTATCGGAAGGCGTAATCAGGCCGTACTCCAGACCCGCCGAAGCCATGTAGGGCTTGACCGTGGAGGCCGGCGGATAGGAGCCCCGCGCGGCACGGTCGTAGAGCGGCATGTCGACATCGTTACGCAGTGCGTTATAGGACGCGGTGTCGATGCCGGTAACGAACTGATTATTGTCAAAGCCCGGTGAGGAGACCATGGCCAGGATGGCACCGGTTTTGGGCTCGATCGCCACGATGGCGCCGCGACGACCGTCGAGCAATTCATAGCCCAGCTGCTGCAGGTCGGCATCGATGGTGAGGGTAATGTCCTTGCCCGGCTGCGGCGGCGTGCGGTCGATCTCGCGCAGCGCGCGGCCGCGGGCATTGGTTTCGACCCGGCGCACGCCTGCTCGGCCGTGCAGCTCCTCCTCGTAGAAGCGCTCGATGCCGGTCTTGCCGATAAAGTGAGTGCCGGCGTAGTTGCTGTTGTCGATGCGCTGCTGATCCTGCTGACTGATGCGTCCGACATAGCCCAGCACGTGGGACATCACCTCGCCCTGCGGATAGTAGCGGATCAGCTGCGCCTCCACCGCCACGCCCGGCAGCCGATAGCGGTTGATGGAAATATCGGCAATCTGCTTTTCGGTGAGATCGCTCAACAAGAGCGCCGGTTCGAAGGAGCGCAGCCGCTCCCGGGAGCGCTGCAGCAGCAGCTCGCGCTGCTCCGGCGGCAGGTCCAGTATCTCCACCAGCCGATCGATGGTACGCGACACGTTACCGGCCTGTTCGCGCACGATGGTCAGATTATAGGTCGGCCGGTTCTCCGCCAGCACTCGATGGTGGCGATCGAAAATCAGGCCGCGATTGGGCGGCAGCGGCTCGACGCGCATGCGGTTGCGATCCGAGCGGGTAATGAAGGTCTCGTGCTGAAAAATCTGCAGCCAGACCATGCGCCCACCCAGTCCGGCCAGCATGACGAACACCAGTATGGCGGCCAGCACACTGCGGCGATTGAAGATGCGCGACTGCTGTTCAGAGTCCTTCAGAGTGTCGCGACCTGAGCGCATGGGGGATATTGCTCGACAGGATAAAAGTAAAAACCGACCGGATCAGCCAGAGCGGTGATAAGGGTGACCGCTCAGGAGACTCCAGCCGCGATAAAGCTGCTCGGCCAGCATCACCCGAACCAGTGGGTGCGGCAGCGTCAGGGGCGACAGCGACCAGCGCTGATCGGCGCGCTGCAGGCAGCGCCGGTCAAGACCGTCGGG
This sequence comes from Kushneria aurantia DSM 21353, assembly GCF_000382245.1. Classification (GTDB taxonomy): domain Bacteria; phylum Pseudomonadota; class Gammaproteobacteria; order Pseudomonadales; family Halomonadaceae; genus Kushneria; species Kushneria aurantia. The sequence goes on along the minus strand of NZ_KB907898.1, from coordinate 9,231 downwards.
ACCGCCGACCAGCAGCGCCACGTCGCTGCCGCCCATCTGCCACTGCGACATCCGCTCGGCAAGCTCGGGCGTCGACCAGCTGCTGCCTTCGACATCCAGCGCCACCATGAGTTCACTGCCCTTGAGCGTGGCCAACAGACGATCGCCCTCGGTGCGTACGGCACGTTCGGGATCGGCGCTTTTGGAACGCTGTCCGGGGGAAATCTCGACGAATTCAAGCGTCATCTCGCGCGGCATGCGCTTGCGGTAGGTCTCGACGCCCTGCACCACCCAGCCCGGCATGCGCGTACCGACGGCCAGTACCCGCAGTTTCAATGGCGCGTCTCGCTCGCTTCAAGGCGCTGTAGATCGTTGGGAAGCTCACTCCACAGCCGCTCGAGGTCATAGACGCGACGCGCTTCGGGCATCATGACGTGCACCACGACGTCGCCCAGGTCGACCAGCATCCAGTCGCTGCCGGCCTCGCCCTCGACGCCAAGCAGGCGTGCGCCGCTACTTTTGGCACGTTCGATGACACTGTCAGCGAGTGCCTTGACGTGGCGGCTGGAGGTACCGCTGACCACTACCATGACATCGGTCACGCTGGTCAGGGTGGAGACATCAAGCTCGGTAATATCACGCCCCTTGTGTTCTTCAAGGGCGTCCACCACCAGGGATGAAAGTGCTGTCTGCATAGCTCCTCGGTATTAATGGGCAATAGATCTATTGTACCCACGCCGGCCGCGCTCAGCGAGCCCCCAACTGCCGCCATGTCACGGCTGTCGCGTCAACTGCCGCCATCGCGGTAAAAGCCGCGAGCGGTGATGTAGCGCTCCACGGCCGGCGGCAGCAAATAGCGGGCACAGCCCCCTGCTGCCAGGCGGTGACGAATATCGGTCGAAGAGATCGACATCGGTGTCGTCGCGTCGAAGAAAAGCACCCCGCCGGCGGGATGGCGCATAAGTTCCGCGCTGCTGCGGACGACGCGATCGTCGATCAGTGACTCCAGCGCAGCGTTGCCGAGGCTATCGCTGTGCGGGCGGCCGATCACTACAACGTGCGCCTGCTCGAACAGCGCCCGCGGGCGATGCCAGTCGGGCAGGCCCAGAAAGGCATCGTGCCCCAGCACCATCATCAGCCGGCAGTCGCTACCGTAATGCTCACGCAGCGAGCGCAGCGTCTCCACCGACCAGGAGGGGCCATCGCGCCGAATCTCGCGGTCGTCAGCGATCAACCCCGGCGTGTCGTCGATGCCCAGCCGCAGCATCTCGAAACGGTCACGGGAGCTGACCCCCGGCGCATCACGGTGCGGCGGCAGATGCGCCGGTACCATGTGCAGGGCGTCCAGTTCGAAGGCGTCGCGCAGCTCCACCGCAGCGCGCAGATGGGCATTGTGCACCGGGTTGAAGGTGCCACCGAACATGGCGATACGTCTGTCAGCTTCGGACATGGCCGTCGCCCAGCACGATGTATTTACGCGTGGTCAGCCCTTCCAGCCCCACCGGGCCGCGCACATGCAGCTTGTCGGTGGAGATGCCGATCTCCGCGCCCAGGCCGTACTGGGCGCCGTCGGCGAAGCAGGTAGCGGCATTGACCATCACCGAACTGGAGTCGACTTCGGCGAGAAAGCGTCGGCTATGGGTCAGATGCTCGGTGACAATGGCATCGGTGTGGTGCGAGCCGTAGTGGTTGATGTGGTCGATCGCTTCATCGAGCCCGGCGACCACCTTTACCGACAGGATGGGGCCGAGATATTCGCTGTACCAGTCCTGCTCATCGGCGGCCAGCACGCCCTGAACGCCGCTTTCGCCAGCCAGCTCGCGGGTGCGCTCGCAGCCGCGCAGCTCGACCTCGGCGGCGGCAAAGCGCGCCAGCATGGCGGGCAGCAAGTCGCCGGCCACCGCCTCGTCGACCAGCAGCGTCTCCATGGCCCCGCAGATACCATAGCGAAAGCACTTGGCATTGAAGGCGATCTCCTCGGCCTTGCGCGGATCGGCATGGCGGTCGATATAAACGTGGCAGAGGCCGTCGAGATGCTTGATGACCGGAATGGTGGCCTCGCCGGCAATGCGCTCGATCAGCGAGCGGCCGCCGCGGGGAATGATGACATCGACATACTCGTCGGCGGTGATCAGCGCCCCCACTGCGGCGCGATCGGTGGTATCGATCACCTGTACCGTCGCGGCGGGCAGTCCGGCCTCGGCCAGCCCGGCGGCAATACAGTCAGCGATCGCCCGATTGGAGTCGAAGGCTTCAGAGCCGCCGCGCAGAATTACCGCATTGCCCGCCTTGAGACAAAGCGCGGCGGCATCGATGGTGACGTTGGGACGCGACTCATAGATGATGCCGATCACGCCCAGCGGGGTGCGCATGCGGCCGATCTCGAGGCCGTTGGCCTGACGGCGCAGTTCGTCGACACCGCCGATCGGATCGGGCAGCGCGCGCACGGTTTCAAGCCCCGCGATCATGGCGTCGATACGCCGATCATCAAGGGCCAGACGGTCCATCAGCGCATCGGCAAGCCCGGCCCGGCGGCCGCGCTCCAGGTCCCCCTGATTGGCCGCCTTTAGCGACTCGCGGGCACTCTCCAACTGATGCGCTATGGCCGCCAGGGCTGCGTTGCGCTGCGCCGTCGAGCTGGATCGCAAAATTCGTGCGGCATGGCGCGCGCGCGCTCCGCAGGCCACTACTTCAGCGGCCACATCCGTCTTCCCTGCCTGGGTCGCGGCGGTCATTCGGCATCTCCTGTTCACTATGATTGAGCCGCTGCTGCATTGGAGACGCTGTTGCGCCGCCGGACGGCTACTATAATGGCTCACGTTTTCAACTCACTATAAGGCAGTTGCCAGTGGCAGTAAAAACGCCATGCCGCGCTTGCCACCGGCCGTCAGCGGCCGGTCGCATTCCTCAAGACGCCAATAGTCGCCCGGCGGCGGCGTACACCGGACGAATCATCGGATGAGCGCCGTCGAACTGATCGAGCAGTGGTCCCATATTCCTGCCGTGCTGATCGCCATAACCGGCCTGATCGCCATGCTGGAGTCGCTGGCCATGGTAGGCCTGGTGGTGCCGGGTGTGGTGATGCTGACCGCCGCCGCGTCGCTGGCCGGCCACGAACAGGTGCCGATAGCAGCACTGATCGCCGCCGCCTTCCTGGGCGCGGTGATCGGCGATGGCATCAGCTACTGGCTGGGGCGCACCCAGCGTCGCCGGGTGCCCCACTGGTGGCCCTTCAGCCGTCATCCGCAGTGGCTGGAGCAGGGCCAGCGCTTTTTTATCCGCCACGGCCCGCTCTCGGTGGTGCTGGGCCGTTTTATAGGCCCGGTGCGGCCCATCGTACCCATGGTGGCGGGCATGATGTTCATGCCGCCGGCGCGCTTTGCGCTTTTCAACCTGCTTTCGGCGCTCGCCTGGGCGCCGGTTTATCTGCTGCCCGGCTACTACCTCGGCCGCGCCTGGCAGAGCATGATACACCTGCCTGCCGGGGTCGAGCAGGGCCTGACGGCACTGGTACTGACGCTGGCGGCGCTGATTTTGATCCTCTCCTGGCTGCGCCGCCGGCTGGCGCGCGGTAGCCGTCTCTATGGCGCCGTTCTGAGAGCCGCCCGACGTCACGTCGTCAGCCGAAGACTATGGCTGGCGCTGCGGCGACGCGGTGTCGGCGGCGAGGTGCCGCTGGCCTCGCTGATACTGGCGGCCTCTGCCCTGCTCGCCTTTGCGCTGATGGGGCTATGGGTTGCCGGGCTGTCGCAGCCGCCGGCCTTCGATGTCGCCATTCAGCAACTGGCGGCGCGTCTCGACAGTCCCATGGTCAGCCGGCTCTCGCTATGGCTCGACCGCCTTGGCGACAGTTTCGGTATCGCCGCACTGCTGCTGCCCTGGTTGGGCTGGTGGCTGCTGCAGCGGCGCTGGGCCATCCTTTTGCACTGGCTGGGCGCGCTGGCGCTGCTGGCGATGAGTAATACCCTGTTCAAGGCGCTGGTCGGCAGAGTGCGACCGGAAACGCCCGCGCATCTGATCGGTTCCTTTTCATGGCCCAGCGCCCACACCTCCAGCGCCGTGCTGGTATGTGGTTTGGGTGCCGCCTTCGCCGCCGAGCGTCTGAGCAGTGCGGCCCGACGCTGGCCCTACTGGCTGGCGCTGACCCCGGCCAGCCTGATCGCCCTGTCGCGGCTCACCTACGGCGTACACTGGCTGAGCGATCTGATCGGCGGCGCCCTGCTGGGCCTTGCAATCTGCGCCGCCACACGGGTCAGCTATCATCTTTTCGCCGGTCCGCCGCAGGCGGATAGCCGCCCCTTCACGCTGGCGGTACTGGTATTCACTTCGCTGCTGCTGGCAGTGCTGCGCATTCTTGTGCTGCCGGCGTTTTAAAAGGCTACGCCTCGCCATCCTCTGTCTGCTGCGGATAGCGTTCACGCAGCGCCACCAACAGCCGCTCGTGAATGTTGTCGAAACCGCCGTTGCTCATGATGACGATGCGGTCGCCGGGTCCTGTCTCCTCGGCCAGTGCCTCGATCAGCGCAGCGCTGTCGGCGCAGGCAGAGGCCGGCACTGGGCAGTCGCGGGCGACCTCCTCGACCTGCCAGCCCAGCCCCGGCGGCTGGTACCACCAGACCCGGTCGGCGCTCGCCACGCTGCCCGGCAGACGCGCCTTCATCGCCCCCAGCTTCATGGTGTTGGAGCGCGGCTCGATCACCGCAATCAGCCGCGCCTGCGGGCGCTCGGCGCGCAGGCCCTCCAGCGTCAGGGCGATCGCCGTCGGGTGGTGAGCGAAATCATCGATCACCTCGATGCCGTTGACCCGCCCACGCAGCTCCTGACGCCGGCGCGGCGGACGAAAGGCTTGCAGCGCCCGCGCCGCGGCCTGCGGCGATATACCCACCGCCGCGGCCGCAGCCATGGCCGCCAGGCCGTTGCGGCGATTGTGCTCGCCGCTGAGCGTCCAGCCGACCGGGTAGTGCTGCCCGGCGACGATGGCGGTAAAGCCCCCGGCGCTCGCTTCAAGCTGCCATGCCGCTTGCGGCGCACTACCGAAGCGCTCCACCGGCGTCCAGCAGCCCCGCGCCAGCACGCGATCAAGCGCCGGTTCATCGGCGGCCACCAGCAGCCGGCCATTGCCCGGCACGGTACGCACCAGGTGGTGAAACTGGCGCTCGATTGCCGCCAGGTCGTCGAAAATATCGGCGTGATCGAACTCGAGATTGTTGAGCAGCGCGACTTCGGGGCCGTAGTGCACGAACTTGGAGCGCTTGTCGAAAAAAGCCGTGTCGTACTCGTCGGCCTCGATGACAAAGAACCCGCCGGGCTCACCGGCGCGCGCCGACATCGAGAAATTGCCCGGTACACCGCCGATCAGAAAACCCGGCGCATGGCCTTCGCGCTCCAGAATCCAGGCAAGCATGGCGGCGGTGGTGGTCTTGCCATGAGTGCCCGCCACCGCCAGCACGCGACGGTGGCAAAGCAGGTTATCGAACAGCCAACGCGGCCCGGAGGTGTAGGGAATGCGCCGATCGAGCACCGCCTCGACCTCGACGTTGCCGCGTGACAGGGCGTTGCCGATCACTACCAGATCGGGAGCGGGGTCGAGATGGGCAGCATCGAAGCCGTGACCGGGATCAATGCCGTGGGCTTCCAGCAGTGTGCTCATGGGCGGATAGACATTGCTGTCGGAGCCGGTTACCCGGTGCCCCAGCTCCCGCGCCAGCAGGGCCAGGCTGCCCATGAAGGTGCCGCAGATGCCCGGAATGTGAATATGCATGACAAAACCTCTCCCTCGACCGATGCTACTGGCGGTACCGGGCAGCGCCATCGCTGCTGACGGCGCACGTCCTGTGACCGTCGCCATTGTAGGGCAAGCGCCGGCGGCAATCAGTCCCTCGCTGCACAAGAGCAACAACACCACTACACTCGACTGGATCGTACGGACCGAAAATGGCTATGATCGCCTGCTGAAAAGTATCACCAGTCCTTTGACCGGGCCAACAGCGCCGCGCCATGCGCGCGTCGGGTTGCCGAGAGAGCGGTCATCAGGGACGCTCGTGGCCGCTTGCCTTCATTCATAAAAAGCAGGAATCCCATGACCACCCATAACGCCTTTTATGCGCAGTCCGGCGGCGTCACTGCCGTGATCAACGCCAGCGCCTGCGGCGTCATCGAAACCTGTCGGCAGTACAGCGACCGCATCGGCAAGCTCTACGCCGGACACAACGGCATCATCGGCGCCCTGACCGAGGATCTGATCGATACCGCCAGCGAAAGCGACGAGGCGATCGCCGCGCTGCGCTACACCCCGGGCGGCGCCTTCGGTTCCTGCCGCTACAAGCTGAAGGATATCGAGACTCATCGCAGCCAGTACGAGCGCCTGATCGAGGTCTTCAAGGCACACGATATTCGCTACTTCTTCTACAACGGTGGCGGCGACAGCGCCGATACCTGCCTGAAGATTTCTCATCTTTCCGACCACATGGGATACCCACTGCAGGCGATCCACGTCCCCAAGACGGTCGACAACGACCTGCCGATCACCGACAACTCGCCGGGCTTCGGTTCGGTGGCCAAGTATATCGCCACCTCCACCCGCGAAACGGCGCTGGATATCGCCTCGATGTGCTCAACCTCGACGAAGGTATTCATTCTCGAGGCGATGGGCCGTCACGCCGGCTGGATCGCCGCCGCCGGCGCGCTGGCCAGCGAGGATGGTGCAGGCCCGCCGCATATGGTGCTGCTGCCCGAGGTGCCCTTTGACCGCCAGCGCGTCATGGACCATATCGATGCGGCGGTCAGAAAGGAGGGCTACTGCGTGGTGGTGGTCTCCGAAGGCGCGCGCTACAAGGATGGCACCTTCCTTTCCGACGCCGGCAACACCGACGCCTTCGGTCACCGCCAGCTGGGCGGCGTGTCACCGACGCTGGCCGGCATGGTCAAGCAGGACCTGGGCTACAAGTACCACTGGGCGGTGGCCGACTACCTGCAGCGCGCCGCACGCCATCTCGCCGCCGGGGTGGATGTCGAACAGGCCTGGGCGGTCGGCCGGCGCGCGGTGGAATGCGCCCTGGAGGGCAAAAACGCGGTGATGCCGGCGATCCGGCGCGACAGCGACGACCCCTACCGCTGGTCGCTTTTCGATGCGCCGCTGGAGGAGGTCGCCAACCATGAGAAGTTCATGCCCGATGACTTCATCCGCGAGGACGGCTACGGCATCAGCGACGCCGGCCGACGCTACCTGAACCCGCTGATCCAGGGCGAGGATTTCCCGCCGTTCGAAAACGGCCTGCCGAAGTTTGCCAGGCTCAAACTCGAGCGCGTGCCCCGCAAACTGGCCGAATACAAGCTGTAATCCTTGATACCGGCGCCCGCGGTAGAGCGCTCTAACCCGGTATCAGGCAAATACCGCGGCCTCGAAGGCTTCAGGCGCCATCCCCTCCTGCGCCAGCAGGACCAGGCCGTCGAGCTGCTTACACATGTCGACGGACTGGTGGCGCGTGTCGAGATGCCCGGCAGCGTCTTAATAATAATGCCGGCGAAAGCCGATAGCATCGGCCGTTCGACGAGACGAAACTCGCCGTCGTACATAGCGATAGCGAGTGTGGTGCCCAGCGGGTCGCGGTAGTCGATCAGGTTGCGGTCGGAGGCGTCGTCGAACACCAGTTCGTTGTAGGTGCTGCCGCAGTAGGTCTTGCTCCGGAATCCGGGGAACAGGCCGTTGCTGTGCCAGCCGGGGTCTGCGCGCTGTTGTAGACCCGGCCGGTGATCAGCGGCTGGTTGGCGTCGGAACAGCAGGTGAATTTTAGATGCACCGCTCGGGCAGCAGCCCCCTATCCGCCAGAAAAACCTCCGTCGCCCGCGCCAGCTTGATGTGCTCAGCGTTCTGTGGATCGAAAGGTTCTTTAGTGGTCACGATCAGGGTGCGATTAGTCGGCCAAAGCATCATGGAATGGTTTGATGGACAGATTCATGAGTTTGGAATATGACACCCATGCCTTATCTATCTCACTCTGCCTCTGCATCCGCCCAGCCGGCATGGCCATCACTGACCGGAATCAGGTTGGCGATACCGACAGAAGCCACCGTATCGAACAGACCCAGAAAATCGAATGTTACGGGAAAGCCGGCCAGGGTCAGCCCGCTCTTTCCTGTCAATTCGGCATCCAGCCGACACAGCCTGACCAGCCAGTTGGCGAAAACGCGGGACAGGGCGGCGCCTCGCGAAAAGCCGAATACCGACAGGTAGATATTTCTGACAATGCCCGGATCGATATTATCCGGTCTGCCGCCTTCCAGTGTCATGTGCGGGCGAATTGCGTCATGCAGACGGCGTAGCCATTTCAACAGGCGCCGGGGCAGGTTGGCATCGGGGCTGTTGAGCAGCCCCGGCGCCTGGAGAGAAGCGGCCTCAAGATGCAGTGCCCTCGAGGACATCCTGCTGGCAGCGCTGACCTGCTGAACCTCGGCATTGTCAATCACGGATTGTTTGAGAAAATAGCGGCTCAGGGTGTTGATGACCTGAGCCAGCCCCCAGAGGATACGCACCTGCCCCAGCCGGCCCATACCGAGGCCCAGTTTTTCGTCCCAGAAGCCCTTCCCCGAGTCGCCCACGGGTTCGAAAAAGGTACCCACGCCGGCGGTATAGATGCGAAAGAAATTGTCGTAATCCGAAAGGTTGCTCCGCCAGTTTGTCTCCGGAGGCAGGACCCCCGGAACACTCAGTCCCGGATAGGCGCTATACAGCCGCGCGACGTTGGACTGGCTGTAGTCCTGCTTGTCGAAGCTCTCGGCGTAGTTATTGCCTGTGCCATCGAAGAACACGCCGATAAAGAGATTGGTGTCGCAGGGAGACATTGCAGAGGGGCTTTTTTCACGCGCCTCCAGCAGGTTGTCAATATCTATTTGCTCTGAATCAGAAAAGAACAACTCCTTTTTCTCGGGATTGCTGTATACACTACTCAAACTATTAGCCAGGGTTGATGTCATGGCCTAGCAGCCTGTCGGGCTTGCCGTCGGCAGGTGAGGCGTGCGACCCGCCCCGGCAGATTTTTGCACCAGCATGGTGCGCAGCGGCGCATAATGACGTCTTTTTACGCCCAATATCCTGAAAACGCACCCTGCCGCTCGCTTTTCAGGCCTTTCGGGCGGATGTCGGGCGCAATACGGCCATGCGTTTCAGATTCCACGCCAGGCACACCAGCGTCCATTCGCCGCTCACCCGGTTCAGTCCGCGCAGCGAGAACTGACGAAAACCGAGTACCGACT
>NZ_KB907897.1 GCF_000382245.1 Kushneria aurantia DSM 21353 | reverse complement strand
GAGTTTCTCGACTCGCTGCTGACCGGCACCGGCACCGATCTCGATCTTCAGACCTTCAAGCTCACTGACCAGCTTACCGGTCGGCTGATGGGGGCCAGCGCCGACGTCACCCCCCAGGTGGCGCGCATGGACGCCCATTCGCTGCGTCGCCCGGGGCCGGTACGGCTGTGCTACTGCGCCAACGTACTGCGCGCGCGCGCCGATGAGTATCAGGGTGGGCGCAGCCCGGTGCAGGCCGGTCTCGAGCTGTTTGGTCACGCCGGCATCGAGGCCGATCTGGAGATCATGCGGCTGTCGCTGTCGAGTCTGCGCCTTGCCGGCGCCGAGGATATTCACCTCGCGCTGGGGCATATCGGCATTTACCGTGCGCTGGCCGGTGAAGCCGGCCTCGACGAAGAGGTCGAAGCGCTGATCTTCGAGGCACTGGAGCGCAAGGCCGTGGCCGAAGTGGATGCGCTGATCGAGCGCTATATCGAGGGTGACGATCTCGCTGCCATGTTCAAGCAACTGCCGCGCCTGCACGGCGGTGGCGATGTTATCGAAAAGGCGCGCCTTGCTTTTGATGACGCCCCGGCAGCGGTCACCGCGGCGCTGGATCAACTGGTGGCGCTACAGCACTTTCTGGGTAGTGCCTTCGAGGAGGTCACGCTTTATTTTGATCTGGCCGAACTGCGCGGCTATCAGTACCACACCGGGCTGGTGTTTGCCGCCTATGTGCCCGGCTACGGTCAGGCGCTGGTCAAGGGCGGGCGCTACGATGACACCGGCCGCGCCTTCGGCCGGCCGCGACCGGCGACCGGCTGCACCATGGATCTCAAGCAGCTTGCTTCACTGGCACACCAGAGCGCGCGCTACGATGGTATCTGGGCGCCGTTTGAAGAGGACGACGCGCTGGCGGCGACGGTCGTTGCCCTGCGCGATGCCGGGGAGCGGGTGGTGCAGGAGCTGCCGGGGCAGTCCACTGCGGCGCAGGATCACTTCTGCGAGCGCCAGCTGGTGCGCGGCGAGGATGGCTGGCGGGTCGAGCCGCTGGCATGAATTTGAAATGGGGTCTCTGTTGCGGAGTGAACGGGACCTGCGAAGCAGAGATGAGACAGTGCAATGGGTAAAAATGTCGTAGTGCTGGGTACTCAATGGGGCGATGAGGGCAAGGGCAAGGTGGTTGACCTGCTCACCGAGTCGGCCTCCGCGGTGGTGCGTTTCCAGGGCGGTCACAACGCCGGCCACACGCTGGTAATCGACGGCAGGAAGACCATTTTGAGGCTGATTCCGTCGGGTATTCTGCGCCCCGATGTCACCTGCGTGATCGGTAACGGCGTGGTGCTTTCGCCGGAGGCGCTGATCAGTGAAATGGGTGAACTGGAGGAGAGCGGCGTGCCGGTGCGCGACCGGCTGCGGCTGTCGCCCGCCTGCCCGCTGATTCTGCCCTATCACGTGGCCCTCGACGTGGCCCGCGAGAAGGCACGCGGCGCAGCGCGTATCGGCACCACCGGACGCGGCATCGGTCCCGCTTATGAAGACAAGGTGGCGCGTCGCGGCCTGCGGCTCGGCGACATGCTGCATCGCGAGCGTTTCGCCAGCAAGCTGGGTGAGGTGCTCGACTATCACAACTTCGTGCTCACCCGCTATCACAACGAGCCGGCGGTGGATTTTCAGCAGGTACTGGACCACGCCATGGCGATGGCCGAGGAGCTGCGGCCGATGGTGTGTGACACGGTCTCCTTTGTGCATAACCTGCGCAAGCAGGGCCGCCACATCATGTTCGAGGGCGCCCAGGGGTCGCTGCTGGATATTGACCATGGCACCTACCCCTATGTCACCAGCTCCAACACTACTGCCGGCGGTACCGCTACCGGTTCCGGCGTGGGGCCGCTCTATCTCGACTATGTGCTGGGCATTACCAAGGCCTACACCACCCGCGTCGGCTCGGGCCCCTTTCCTACCGAGCTGTTCGACGAGCACGGCCGCCATCTTGCCGAGCACGGCCACGAGTTCGGCTCCAATACCGGCCGTGCCCGCCGCTGTGGCTGGTTTGATGCGGTGGCGCTGCGTCATGCGGTGCAGATCAACTCGATCTCGGGTCTCTGTCTGACCAAGCTCGACGTGCTCGACGGGCTGGACAATATCCGCGTCTGCGTCGGCTACCGCAGCAAGGACGGTGAGTTGATCGACAACCTGGTGGACAGCGAAGGCTACGAAACCATCAGCCCCGAATATCACGACCTGCCCGGCTGGCGTGAGTCCACCGTTGGTGCCCGCTCGCTGGATGATCTGCCCGCCAACGCGCGCGCCTATATCAGCTTTCTCGAAGAGCAGGTCGGCACTCCCATCGACATTATCTCGACCGGCCCCGACCGCGTTGAAACCATCGTGTTGCGCAACCCCTTCGACGAATAGTCGATCCCTGCGCTCTTCGGTATCCGTGCCGAAGAGCGTTGCGCCCTGCCGTTTACCGCTAAAATGACACCATGATGACAACTATCGCCGCGATTGGCGGTGCAAGGTTCACACTGCCTGTAAACAGGACTAAAATAGTCCCCAATAAGGACGCAGAGGGCCGACATGCTGAAGCTGTCGAAAATGAGCGATTACGGGGCGGTCATCATGGCGCAGATTGCGCGTGACGACGAAGAGTCTCATGCCGCTGCTGACATTGCCGAACGTGTCGGCCTTCCCCGGCCTACCGTCAGCAAGACGCTCAAGCTCCTGCTGCGCGCTGGTCTGCTGGTGTCGCGCCGTGGCGCCAGCGGTGGCTACCGTCTTTCACGTTCGGCCAGCGCCATCACCGTGCGCGACATTATCACCGCCATCGATGGCCCCATCGCGGTGACCGAGTGCAGCCATGGTGAAGGCGATTGCGATCTGATCGACAGCTGCGGCGTGGCGGACAACTGGCAGCGGGTATCGCTGGCGATTCGTCAGTTGCTGGACAGCGTGACGCTGTCCGATCTGGCGCACGATGCGCCCATCAAGCTGCCTGTACAGCTACCGATTCAGAGTGTCGCGCTCAGGGAAGCGCAGGGTTCATAGCGAAAGCCCGGGCGGCTTTTGAGATGACCACATAACAACACCTGCCTGGACCGAAAGAATCCGTATTACCCGTTTGAAGGGGAGAGAATCATGGCAACCGAAGCGATGGAGCAGCTCGCTCAGCGCGAATACAAGCAGGGGTTCGTGACCGATATCGAAAGCGATACGGTGCCGCCCGGTCTTGACGAGAGTGTGATCGCCTTTATTTCGCATAAAAAGGGCGAGCCGCAGTGGATGCTCGACTGGCGCCTCGAGGCCTATCATCAGTGGCTGAAGATGACGTCACCCAGCTGGGCGCATCTCGATTATCCGCCGATCGATTATCAGGCGATCTCCTACTACAGCGCGCCCAAAAAGCCCGAGGATCGCCCACAGAGTCTTGATGAAGTCGATCCCAAACTGCTGGAAACCTACGAGAAGCTGGGTATTCCGCTTCATGAGCGCGCGGCGCTGGCCGGGGTTGCCGTGGATGCGGTATTCGACTCGGTGTCGGTGACCACCACCTTCAAGGAGAAGCTGTTCGATGCCGGCGTGATCTTCTGCTCGATCTCCGAGGCGATCCGCGACTACCCCGAGCTGGTGCAGCAGTATCTTGGCTCAGTGGTACCCCGTGGCGACAACTTCTTCGCCGCACTCAATTCGGCGGTCTTTACCGACGGCTCCTTCGTCTATGTTCCCGAGGGCGTCACCTGCCCGATGGAGCTATCGACCTATTTCCGCATCAACGCTGCCAACACCGGCCAGTTCGAGCGCACCCTGATCGTCTGCGACAAGCGCTCTCAGGTCTCCTATCTGGAGGGCTGTACCGCGCCGCAGCGCGACGAGAATCAGCTGCACGCTGCCGTGGTCGAGCTGGTGGCGCTGGAGGATGCCTACATCAAGTACTCCACGGTGCAGAACTGGTATCCCGGCGATGAAGAGGGCCGTGGCGGCATCTACAACTTCGTCACCAAACGCGGCGACTGCCGCGGCGATCGCTCGCGCATCAGCTGGACCCAGGTCGAGACCGGTTCGGCCATCACCTGGAAGTATCCTTCCTGCCTGCTGCGCGGCACCGAAAGCAAGGGCGAGTTCTACTCGGTGGCGGTGACCAACGGTCGCCAGCAGGCCGATACCGGCACCAAGATGATTCATATCGGCAAGGATACCTCTTCGACCATCGTCTCCAAGGGTATCGCGGCGGGACGCAGTAATCAGTCCTATCGCGGTCTGGTCAAGGTGTCGCCGCGGGCCACCGGCTCGCGCAACTTTACCCAGTGCGACTCGCTTTTGATCGGCGACCAGTGTGGCGCGCATACCTTTCCCTATCAGGAGATCGGCAACAGCCGTTCGACCATCGAGCACGAGGCGACGACCTCGAAGATCGGTGACGATCAGCTCTTCTACTGCCAGAGCCGGGGTATTTCCGAAGAAGACGCGGTCAGCATGATCGTCAACGGCTTCTGCAAGGACGTCTTTCAGGAGCTGCCGATGGAGTTTGCCGTCGAGGCGGAGGCGTTGCTCAGCGTCACGCTTGAAGGTTCGGTGGGGTAAAGGTGGGCTGATACAACCACTACAGGAATTCAGTGACAGGCATCGGGATAAGCTCGGAGCGAGGGTCTATCGCCATGGATGGTGATAGTAGCGCCCAGGGAAGGGTTTATAGCGCCCTCGCGAAGAAGCTGTCCCGATCCAGACAGTCGGTCGCCGCTTTTATTCGCAGCGGACCTTTATGTCTCACCATTTTTTTGATTCAGGTGACAATATGCTCGAGATCAAGGATCTGCACGCAAGCGTTGAAGGCAGCGAAATCCTCAAGGGGATCACGCTGACCATCAATCCGGGCGAGGTACACGCCATCATGGGCCCCAACGGCGCCGGCAAATCAACGCTTTCTGCCGTGCTGGCCGGTCGGGATGGTTATGAAGTGACGCAGGGGTCGATTACTTTCGAAGGTCGCGACCTGCTGGAGATGGAGGTCGAGGAGCGTGCCCAGGCGGGCATGCTGATGGGTTTTCAGTATCCGGTGGAGATCCCCGGGGTAAAAAACATCTATCTGCTCAAGTCGGCGCTCAACGCCCAGCGCGCCGCGCGCGGCGAAGACGAAATCCCCGCGCCGGAGTTCATGAAACTGGTCAAGGAGCAGCTGGCGTTCATGAAGATGGACCCCAGTTTTCTGCAGCGTGCGGTCAATGAAGGCTTCTCCGGCGGCGAAAAAAAGCGCAATGAGATTCTGCAGATGCTGGTGCTGCAGCCGAAGCTGGCGCTGCTCGACGAAATTGACTCCGGTCTCGATATCGACGCCATGAAGGTGGTTGCCGAGGGCGTCAACTCCCTGCGCAGCGCCGACCGCGCCATCCTGATGGTGACGCACTATCAGCGCCTTTTGAATCACATTGCTCCCGATCAGGTGCATGTACTGATCAACGGTCGCATTGCGCGCTCGGGCGATCGCCATCTGGCCGAAGAGCTCGAGGCGCGCGGCTATGAATGGGTGACCGAGGAGGAGTCTGCCGCATGAGTCTTCCCGAGACGCTTGTGCAGCGCCTGAACGGCGCCGCCGAGGCCGGACCCGCGTGGCTGGCCGAACAGCGCCGCGCCGGTGCGGCGCGCTTCGAGGAGGTCGGTTTTCCCACTCGCCGTCTGGAGGAGTGGAAATATACCGATATGTCGAAACTTTCCGCCGCCGACTTTGGCGTGGCGGACAGTGCCGAGTTCGACGAAGCACTGTATGACGAGTTGAAGCTCGATATCGACGCCTGGCGGCTGGTTTTCGTCGACGGTATCTTCAGCCCGAGGCTGTCGGATCTCGAATCCCTTCCCGAAGGGGTGACGATGGCACCGCTGTCGCAGGCACTGAGCGATGACCAGCAGGCCGTACGCGAGCAGCTGGGCCGTCTGACCGGTATCGAATTCTCCGCCTTTTCGGCGCTCAATACCGCACTGACCGGAGAAGGTGCGCTGCTGCGCATCGGTCGTGGCAGGGCGCTCGACAAACCGCTCTACCTGCTGTTCGTGTCGCGGCGCGGCGATACTCCGGTGATGAGCCATCCGCGTATCCTCGTCGATTGCGAGCAGGAGAGCGAGGCTACCGTTATCGAGCACTACGTGGGGCAGCAGGGTGCGGCCAACCTGACCAATGCGCTGACCGAGATTCGCATGGCGAAGGCCTCGCGACTGTCGCACTACAAGCTGCAGGAGGCCAGCCAGAGCGAATACCACGTGGCAAGTATCCAGATCGATCAGGGGCGTGACAGCCATTTCACTTCCCACAATCTGAACCTGGGCGGTGCCGTGGTGCGTAACGACCTGATGACTGACCTGAACGACGAGAACGCCACGGCGGACTTTCTCGGCCTGTTTTTCGGTCAGGAGCGTCAGCATATCGATAATCACACCAAGGTTAACCACAACGCGCCGCGCACTTACTCCAACGAGAACTACAAGGGGATTCTCGATGGCCGGGCGCGCGGCGTGTTCAACGGCCGGGTGTATATCAAGCGCGACGCGCAGCAGGTACTGGGCTACCAGAACAACGCCAACCTGCTGTTATCCGATCGTGCCGAGATCGATACCAAGCCGGAGCTTGAGATCTACGCCGACGATGTGCAGTGTTCCCACGGCACGACCACCGGTCAGCTCGATGAGAACGCCATCTTCGCTCTGCGCGCACGGGGTATCGATGAGCAAATGGCGCGAGGCCTGCTGACGCTGGCCTTTGCCACTGAAGTGATGCAGCGTATTCGCCACACTGCGGTAACCGATCGTGTCGAGCGCACGGTAGCCGGCAAGCTGCCCGAGCGTTTCAACCTTGAAAGCCTGGTGGAAGAGAGCCGGTAAAATGAGCATGAGCGACGAACTCAGGCTGGATGTCGAGGCGCTACGCGCCGAGTTTCCGGTGCTTTCGCGTCGTCTGCACGGCGACAGACCGCTGGTCTATCTGGATAACGCGGCGACCACTCAAACGCCGCGACCGGTACTGGACGCCTGGACGGACTACTTCGAGCGCTATAACGCCAACATCCATCGCGGTCTGCATCGACTGGCCGACGAGGCCACTCAGGCCTATGAGGGCAGCCGCGACACGGTGCGTGAGTTCGTCAATGCCGAGGATGTTCGCGAGATCGTGTTCACCCGTGGCACCACCGAGGGGATCAACCTGGTGGCGCAGAGCTGGGGGCGTGCCAACCTGCGCGAAGGCGACGAGATCCTCATCTCGCGGCTGGAGCACCACTCCAATATCGTGCCCTGGCAACTGCTGGCCGAGGAGAAAGGGCTGACGCTGCGCGTGATTCCGGTCGACGAGCGCGGCGAACTGGATCTCGACACCTATCGCGCGCTGTTCACCGAGCGTACACGGCTGGTCTGCGTCTCCCACGTCTCCAATGCGCTGGGCACCGTCAATCCGATCGCCGCGATGTCCGAGGTAGCGCATCGCCATGGCGCTTTGATGATGGTCGACGGGGCTCAGGCCGTTGCCCATATGCCCCTCGATGTGCAGGCGTTGGGCGCGGACTTCTACGCCTTCTCCGCGCACAAGCTCTACGGCCCCACCGGCGTGGGCGTGCTTTACGGCCGCTTCGAGCTGCTGGAGGCGATGCCCCCCTGGCAGGGCGGCGGCGAGATGATCAAGACGGTGAGCCTTGAAGAGGGCAGTCGTTTTGCCGCGCCGCCGCACCGCTTCGAGGCGGGAACACCGGCAATTGCCGAGGTGATCGCACTCGATCGTGCCATTCGTTGGGTGACCAATCATCACTTCGAGCTGATCAGCGACTGGGAGCAGGGCCTTTTACGCCGGGCCAGCGAGGCGATGAAGGGCATCGACGGCTTGCGCATCATCGGCGAGGCGCCGCACAAGGCGGCGGTGATCTCCTTTGTGGTCGATGGCGCCCATGCCCAGGACCTCGGCCTTTTGATCGACCAGTACGGCGTGGCGATCCGCACCGGCCACCACTGTGCTCAGCCGCTGATGCACCATTACGGGCTGGAAGCGACCTGTCGCGCCTCCTTTGCGGCTTACAACACGCCCGAGGAGGTCGACTATTTCGTCGATGCACTGGGCAGCGTGATCCGCATGGTGCGCGACTGACACAGGCTTTGCGGGGAGATAGGGGCATGTCAGGTATCGAATCGCTCAGAAAGGGGGAGCAGCTGCCGCTGCAGCGGAGCGTCGAGGCGATCTCGATCCCGTTCGGCAAGCCGGTAACGCTCGATGAGGATGACACCATTCAGATCATGCAGGCGCTGGGCACCTCGGTGTCGGTACTCAAGGGCGGTAACATGTACCTCATCGAGGGTTATAACCTCGACGCTTTCGGCATCGAGCCGACGGCGCGCCCCTGGCTGGCCGGCGGTGCCAGCGACGAGGCGCTGGAAGCTTTTGCCTGGCAGCAGCTGCGCACCTGTTTCGATCCGGAAATTCCGGTCGATATTGTCGAGCTGGGGCTGGTTTACGGCTGCCGGGTGACGACCCTGATCGACGGTCAGAAGATGGTGCAGATTCGTATGACGCTGACCGCGCCGGGCTGCGGCATGGGCGATGTGATTGCCGAGGATGCCAAAAACAAGATTCTCGGCGCCGAACAGATCAGCCGCGTCAACATCGAGCTGGTATTCGACCCGCCCTGGTCACGGGAGATGATGAGCGACGAGGCCAAACTGGCCCTCAATATGTTCTGATCCAGGCCGGGTTATCAAGCCAACTGCAGCGCCCCGACCGGTTCCACCGGCGGGGCGCTGTCGCGAGTACTTGTCGATAGAGGGGCGCTCGCTTAAGCTGGAGCGCCCTGCGGCGGCAGGCCGGAATGCTTTCGCTTCTATAGTTTCCTCGGTAGCAGACGGGTTCGACCATGAAAGGCTTGCTCAGGACAGTCATCAAGTCGGCCGTTGCGCTACTGCTTTTGGGGCTGGCGGTGCTGCTGATGGCCAACCTGTGGGTCTGGCAGCGCACCCATGACTATATCGAAAGCCGGCCCTCGCAGTGTGTCGGCGATCAAATCGCCATCGTGTTCGGTACCTCTTCCGGCCTGCGTGGTGGTGGCACCAACCCCTGGTATCAGGCCCGCCTCGAACTGGCCGAGGCGCTGTGGAAAGGCGGTCGCGTGGATCATCTGCTGCTTTCAGGCGACAACCACAGCCGCTACTACAACGAACCGATCCGCATGTGGCGCGATCTGCGCAAGGCCGGCGTTGCCGACAGCGCCATGACGCTTGACTACGCCGGTTTCAGCACTTTCGACACGCTGGCGCGCGCGCGCCGGGTGTTCGGCATCGACAGGGCAACGCTGATTTCGCAGCGCTGGCACCTGCCGCGCGCGGTGTATATCGCTCGCGAGCTGGGGATCGATGCCAGAGGGTGTGCCACCCGGGCCCGCTCGCTGATCGATGATCGCTGGATGTGGCTGCGGGAGATGCTGGCGCGCACGGCGATGTTGGCCGATCTCTATCTGCTCGATCGCCGGCCGCATTTCCTCGGCCCGCAGATTTTAGTGCCCGGCCGACAGGACAAGACCGTGCCGATCTGGAATCGCGTTGCGCTGCCGGCGCCTGCGGCGTCGGCGCTGGAAGCGCTGCGTCAGCAACTGGGCATCGAGAGCAGAGCGTCAAACGAGTCGCCGTGGCGTGCGTGGAAGTTTTGAATCGAAGTTTCCCGGATATACTGCTGTTTTCAGGAGCGAATGACTAATGGGCCTCGCCCGAATGGTTATGGAATCGATATGGCAAGCAAGAAGGAGATACGTCAGAGACGTATCATCGAAGAGCTCAATTTTCGCCCGGGTCTGCGTATTGCGGATCTTGCCGAACATCTGGCCGTCTCGGCCGAGACGGTGCGGCGCGATCTGGGCGAGCTGACAGACGAGGGTTTGGTCGAGCGTACCTACGGTGGTGCCATCGTGCGTCAGTCGACTCAAGAGCCGGTGCTGAATGAGCGCCATCACCTCATGATCGAGGAGCGCCGCAGGATTGCCCGGCTGGCGATGCCGGTGCTGAAAGGGTGCCGGTATGTGATGATCGGCTCGGGAGCAACCACCATGCATGTGGCTCGTCGACTCGCTTATGAGATGAATCATGTCACCGTATTGACGCACTCGTTCGGAGTGGCGACGGTGTTGTCACTCAATCCCACTATTCGCGTCATCATGCTGCCCGGTGATTATCACGCCGGTGAAGGTGCGCTACACGGCGCGACTACACTACGCTTTCTCGAAACCTATCATGCTGATTGGGCAATTCTTGGCGCCAGCGGTCTGGACGAGGAAGGGCCCAGCGATGCGCTGATTGAAGCGGCGGAGGTATACGCCATGATGATCCGGCGTTCGGCGCAAACCATGGTGGTAGCAGACAGCAGCAAGTTTGATCAGCGCTTTACATCCCGCTATGCCAGCTGGGACGAGGTTGATGCCCTGGTAACAGAGCGCCGTACGGGCAGCACATTGGAGCGCACACTGAAAGAGCGTGGCGTTCGTATTGCCAACAGTGACGATTGAGCTGCCCTCGGCTTATCGAGACTTAACGCTAAGCGAGGCCAGTGTATCGCTTAGTGCCTCGACGAAGAAATCCGCCTCCTGCTCGTCAAGACAGAGCGGCGGACGTATCTTGAGGGTGTTGCCGAAACGCCCGGCAGCGCCGATCAGCACACGCCGTTCGCGGAGGCCGTTGATCACTGCACTGGTCAGCTCGGGGCTCGGGGTTGCTGTTTCTCCTGAATGACATAGATCAATACCGATAAACAACCCGGCGCCACGCACTGCCGTGATGCGCCTGTCGTAGTGACGCAAGGCTTCGAGCCGGGTTCCGAGATGAGCGCCAATGTGCTGTGCATTGGCTTGTAATTGTTCCTCTTCCATGACCTCGAGAACAGCCTGACCAGCGGCACAGGCTACCGGGTTTCCGCCAAATGTATTGAAGTAGCCGTACTCCTCGCAGAAGCACGCAAGAGCGTCAGCGTTCACCGCCAGTCCGGCCAGTGGGAAACCATTGCCCATGGGTTTTCCCATGGTGACGATATCAGGCGTTACGGTGTGGCGCTCGAATCCCCAGTATGCATCGCCGGTACGGCCAAAGCCGGGTTGCACCTCGTCGGCAATGTAGATCCCGCCGGCTGCGTGCACCGCCGCAATTGAGGGTTTCAGCAGATCGGTTGGGTCAGCATGAATGCCATCGCTGGAAAAGATAGCGTCACAAATGAAGGCGGCCAGCCCATAACCGCGTTTTCTCAGTGTCTCTATGGCCTGCTTCACGGCAGTGGTAAAGCCAGTAGTGATATCACTACCGAAAGCATCGACACTCGGTGCAGGCACAGTGACGACATGAGGGGAAAGGGGGGCACGCTTGAGTGCCGATGGGGAAATGGCAGTGACCGCTTCGGTATTGCCATGATAGGCGTTCTCGGTCACGATCACGCCGCGGTTGCCACTCTTGAGGGCAGCGATCCGCAGGGCAAGATCGTTGGCCTCACTGCCGGTACAGGTCATCACCAGATTGTCGAGTGTCCTGGAAAGCGTTGCTTTCAATCGCTCCGCATAGGTCTCGATACACTGGTTCAGATAGCGGGTGTGAATGTTCAACCTGGCAAGTTGGCATGATACGGCTTCCACTACCCTGGGATGACAGTGCCCTACGGAGGGGACATTGTTGTAGAAATCGAGATAACGAGTGCCATCAGCTGCTTCCATCCAGCAACCGGAAGCACTCACCATCTCGATGGGGTCACGGTAGAACAGCACCGATGCCGCGCCAAAGTTATGATGATGGCGCTCAAGAAGCGGGTTCTCCCCCGCCCTGTCTCGCGAGGGATTGAAGGCATTCATATCGAGAATCTGGCGTGGTTGGGTTGGCGACATGTAATGGTACTCTATGGTGAAATTGGTCTTGCCCATTCGCCCGGCAGAGCGCAGCCGTGTCTTTAATGGCGAGAGAGGAAGTAATTGTCTGTTAGAAAGCGCTCGGCCAACGCAAGTGTACCGTCGATATAAGAGGCTCCTGTTTCCTGCGCCGTAGGGGTCTCTGAATGGCTGGCCAGCCAGGCGGTAAGCAACAATCGTCTTAACATGACAAAGGTAGACAGCATTGCTTCGTCCGCTTCCGCTAGTGAAGCAACCCTGCGATAGCCGGACACCCAGGCGCTCAGCAGTTCTGACACTATTGGATCGTCCTCGAAAAAACTGACAGCAGCAGCAAAATCGTAACCAAACCATCCGAAACCACAGTCGTCGAAATCGATAACTGCCAGTCGTTCGTCCTGCATTAATAGATTGGCCAGACGTAAATCGGCGTGAATCAGGCCGAAGCGTTCAGGATCAGTGCCATATGCTGCCAATCGGGAGCGGATGACCTCGCAGGTGCTTTCCAGTGTCGCCCTGGTGCTCTGTGCCATCCCCGCCGTTACACGCCAGTCACCCCAGTGTGGGGCGACGCCCAGAGTGGTCTCGAAATTCCATATTTTGCGCGTGAAGTGTGGCGGGCGTTGCCACTGTCGGGCGTGTTGGTGCAGGCGAGCACTGATGCTGCCCAACTGCCGGAAACCTTCATGCAGCCGATCATTGGTCGAGGGCTCGACACCATGCATGAACTCGAAGGCTACTATGGGACGAGTTTCTCCTGCCATCCTGAAGGTGGCGATGTAGTTACCGTCAGTGCAGGCAATTGGTGCCGGTGTAGTAATTACCTCCCTGGTGCGTAGCGCTTCGATCCATGCCAGTTCCGAGGCGATCTCGCTGTAGGTGTGGTAGCCGGGTCGATGCACCCGGAGCACCAGGGATCGCCCTTCACCAGGGGGAGTGGCAAGAAAGGTGGCATTTTCCGATACCGTCAGCAGCCTGATCGACGCCTCCGCAGACAAGCCCCACTGTGCTTTTGCCTCGTGCACGCCGTGCTCGAGGGCCGCCATCATTTCATCGTCATAAAGCCCGGCCATAAGCGGCTCCTGTTTGTCATTGTGTGAGAAATACTAAACCGATATTGTGGTTTTTCCAAATTTTTTGTTGATTTTCCACATTCCATGTCGTACCAATAGGTAAAAGCCGATGTGGTCACGACAATAATGCGGCTTTCGGCAGTGAGCAGCGTTCATGGCAGCAATCACTGGATGCTTCATGAGCACGGCAGGTCGTTATAACTCGATACAACAAGATAAAGAGGATGCGATGAATATTACCCGACGAAACTTTAACCGCTCCGCCGCCGCCCTTGCGGCTTTCGCCGCCATGGGGCCATTGGGTCGCATGGCCCATGCTGCGGTGAGTGACCGCCTCAACATCCTGTGCTGGGAGGGTTACAACACCAATGCGGTGCTATCGCCTTTCCGGGAATTGCATCCCAATGCCACAGTACGTGCCGAGAGTGGTACATCGGACCCGGATATGATCAACAAGCTGCGCGCCGGCGAGGTGAATGTTTGGGATCTCATTAACGTTAACCAGCCGTGGGCGCGTGGTCAGCTCTACCCCGAAGGGCTGATCAGACCGCTCGACAAGGCTCGCTTCATGCCGTATTTCGAGCATATGCTTCCAGCCTTTTCGGAACCGGCCTATCCGCTCGCCTTTGCCGAAAACGGCGATTTAATCGGAATGCCGCAGCGTTTCGGACCTTTTTCTTTTGTAGTCAATACTGACAGGATCAGTCGTGAGACGGCGGAGGAGCAGGGGTGGAAACTCTTTCTTGACCCTGCAATGAAGGGACGCTACGGCGTTCTGACCTACGACAACTGGAACATAATCCATATCTGTCTGACCGGTGACCAGAACCCCTTCGCGCCAATGGATGAATCGGGGTTGGAGACCTTTCGTAACACTGCCGAAACCATTTTTGCCGGAGCACGACTTCGTAGTAATGATCTTGTAGCTATGAATATGGCTCTGATCAATGGTGAAATCGATGCCTACTTTACCGGCGGTACTTATACTGCCAGCCCGGCACGTCTGGACGGTCTGACTAACGTACACGCTATTACACCGACGTCAGGGCCCGTTAATGGTAAAGGTGGCGTGGTATGGGCAGAGCTGACCTCAAGGGTTAATAATCCTGACCCAAGCACGTTGGCTGAGGATTTTCTGGAGTACGTACAAAAACCGGAGGTCTGTAAGGCCGTTGGCTTTGCCGAAGGGACCTATAATCCGGTAGCTCAGATGGGAGATCCTGATACTTTCAAACTATGGCGCTCTGATGAGTTGGATGCCATTCAATGGGAAAGTCTCGAAGAGGAGGTATCACGCAGTCTGGAATACCGGGCTGTTGCCTCCTACGATGAGCTATCACAAATATATACTGCAGCCAGGCGTTGACAGATTTGGACGCCGGGTGGACTGATTGTTGCCGGGCGTGATTCTTGAATAACCTTCATCTTATCGTTTCGTGGCTGGAATTTAGTATGATAGATAATCCTGTTCTTAGGATCGCCGGTCTGCATAAAAGTTTTGGCGATTTTAATGCGCTTGATAGTATCGATCTCGACGTATCGGACGGTGAGTTTCTCGCTATTGTTGGACCTTCCGGAAGTGGGAAAACCACGTTGATACGGCTGCTTGTTGGTATGGATGAGCCCACTGAGGGTACTATATGGTTACGCAACAAACGGATCGACAATGTGCCAGCCAATCGGCGCCCTACTTGCATGGTTTTTCAGTCACTGGCGCTCTTTCCTCACATGACCGTAGGCCAAAATATCGAATTTCCGCTCAAGATTCGGGGTGTCGATGCAGTCAATCGCAGGGCAAGGGCATTGGAGCTTATGTCACTTTTGCAGTTACCGGATTATTATTACGACAAGCGTATAGCCGCCTGCTCCGGTGGCGAGAAACAACGTGTTGCGCTTGCGCGCGCGCTGGCTTTTGATCCAGAGATCCTCTTCTTCGATGAGCCTCTATCAGCACTTGATTATCGTCTGCGAAAAACACTTGAGAAAGAACTGCGAGAGCTTCATCGACGTACCGGCAAAACTTTTATTTATATCACTCATAGCCTGGAGGAGGCTATGGGGATGTCTGATCGTATTGCAATCATGAAGCAAGGGAACTTTGTGCAGATTGATTCTGCCGATACCATCTATGCACATCCTGTCAGTCGTTTTGTGGCTGGTTTCATGGGGGAGGTCAATCTTTTTTCAGTCAATAACAGGGACCACTCTCCTTGCATTGAAGAGCTGAATGTTTCGCCTCGCGTTATTAATCAGCTGGAACTGGATGATTCCCGGCCGGCAACCCTGGTCGTACGTCCGGAAAATATTCGACTCCCTGGAAATAGTGGCGAAGGCTATGAATTTAAAGTCGATGGTCAGATACAGAGTGAGTTTAATCTGGGGTCACGCGTTCAATATGAAGTAAAAACTGAGTGCGCTGAGCCCCTGATTGTGGAGGTGTTTCGCGAAAATCGTCTGAGCAATGCTATCGGAAGTAGCGTGACGCTGGGCTGGAATCTGGAACATTGTCACTTGATCACGGGAGAGTAATTCATGCAACGTCTGGAACGACGTCTGGGTAGCCTCTACGCCCTACCCATGATCGGTCTATTGGCTATCAGTTTTCTGGCGCCACTATTAATCGTGGCGGTATTCTCGATAATGCCGGAAAGAGCCTTCTCGCTTTGGAATGTGCCAGACTTTTCTGCTTATCTGGTACTTTTTCAACAAGGATACTGGCAGTCTCTGTTATGGTCGTTGGGTATGGCGCTGGCAGCCACGGCGATTCTATTCGTGCTGTGTTGGCCGCTAGCCTATGGTATGGCCAAAGTCTTCAGGCGCTTTACATTGGTACTGACACTCGGAGTTGTGTTATCGCTTTTCGTTTCCGAGAATATTCGGCTTTTCGGCTGGGTTCTCACCTTGATGAAAGGAGGTATGCTCGAGGGCTATCTTCGTCACTGGACAGGCAGTGGTTTTGAAAGCCCACTCTATGATGTACCGATTATCATCTTCGGCCTGATATATGTTTATCTCCCTTTTATGTTATTTCCGCTTGCTCAGGGAATTGCCATGATACCTGACGATCTGAGTCAGGCCGCCCATGATCTGGGTGCTGGACGTTCGCGCATTTTTCGTGAGATCGAGCTTCCACTTGCTGCTCCCGGTATCGTTGTTGGCAGCCTGTTGACTTTCGTACTGGCAGCGGGTGCGATCGCTGAATCCAGACTGCTGGGTGGACAGGCCGTGATTGTTATTGCTGACGATGTTGAAACTGCTTTTACCTATAATCAGAATTGGCCGCTGGGATCGGCGTTGGCTGTTATGCTGGTCATGATTATTGGTGCCATTGCGTTCTATGGTGTCAAGCGCGTTGATCTGGATGCCATTATGGGGAGGAGAGGCTGATGCAGACTCATCCCCTGGCTCGTGTGGGTTTGTTGATCCACGGTGTTGCCATTCTGATATTTCTCTATCTGCCGTTGGTCGCGGTAGGCTTTGCGTCAGTCTCCGGTAGCCGTTATCTGACCTTCCCGCTTCGGAATTATGATATGAAATGGTACGATCAGGCTTTGGCGAGTGATGCCGTGCATAACCTGTTCTGGGTGTCGCTGAAGGTAGCCAGTATAGTTACGCTGATCAGTGTAATTTTTGGCTTTTTTGGCGCTCTGGCTTTTGCACGTTATCGGTGGCGTTTTCGCTTGTCGTTTCAGAAGCTCATTCTATTTCCTGTTTTTTTTCCCCAGACGGTTTCGGGACTGGCACTGCTGATGTGGTTCAACGCTGTAGGCATTGTGCCCGATTGGAAAACAGCAATTGTTGCCCATCTGGTATGGGTCTCCCCTATTGCCACTCTGATTATTGCAATTCGTGCTTATAGCTTCGATCCAGCTCTTGAAGAAGCAGCGCGCGATCTGGGTTGCGGTAACTGGCAGATTTTGAGCCGGATCGCGTTACCACTATTGATGCCGGGTATTATTTCGGCGGGTTTGTTCGCATTTCTGTTGAGCTGGGGTAACTTTCCGCTTTCACTTTTTACGACGGGTGCAGACTCTACATTACCCGAGTGGCTCTACGCGAGGATGGTTTCTGGTTATTCACCCTTAGTGCCTGCCGTCGGCATCCTGACCGTACTGGGTTCAGCTCTGCTTTTAGTAACCGCGCTGCTGATTTTTTACAGCTTGCGCCTGTTACGTAGCCGCCGTTTTGCTGTCCAGGTGGTTTCTGATCCATGATCACCGAAGTGTCATCAGTAAAATTGACTCTCAATCCAGGGATAATTACAGGAGCATCATCATGCTGACCAGTATCTATAACAAGAGCTGTATCGTCACCGGTGCCTCGAAAGGAATCGGAAAGGGCATTGCGCGTCTTTTCGCTGATAAGGGAGCGCGAGTTATGGTCGTTGCTCGTGGTGAAGCTGATGCTGCTGTCACGGTGCGTGAAATTCGTGAAGCTGGCGGCGTTGCAGAAATGCATTGTTGTGACGTCTCTGACTGGGACCAGATTCAGGCAATGATTGCTGCAACCGTCAAGGCTTTTGGCAATGTTGATATTCTCTGCGCCAACGCGGGCACTTTTCCACAGACCAGGATAGTCGACATGGAGCCAGAAGAGTGGGATAGCGTAGTTTCAACCAACCTTAAAAGCACTTTTTTATGCGTTAAGGCTTGTATTCCTCAATTCAAAAAGGCGGGGCAGGGGCGAGTCATAGTGACTTCCTCGATTACTGGCACCATTACCGGCTTTCCTGGCTGGGCTCATTATGGCGCTTCCAAAGCCGGCCAGATGGGTTTTCTTAAAACTGCGGCAATGGAACTGGCACGCTATAACACAACCATCAATGCGGTACTGCCCGGTAATATTATAACGGAAGGGTTGGCGGGGCTTGGACAAGAGTATCTTGATAGTATGGCATCTGCGATTCCTCTCAAACGTCTGGGTGGGGTAGAGGATATCGCCAATGCCACGCTATTTTTCGCTTCGGCTGAAGCTGCTTATATCACAGGTCAATCCATTGTGGTGGATGGCGGACAGGTGTTGCCGGAATCACATGAGGCAATTGAAGAGATCTGACTGCATTGAAAGTGCGATGCTTGACTGGCTATTCAAGGTAGCAATCGCTTCTATCGCTTTTTCTGCTGCTGATAGTCGTGTAGTACGCGAATGGTAGCGCGGCAGTTTTTCCACAACTGTTCCATCAGCGGCTCCATATCTTCCGGCAGCGAGTGGGTCATGACCGTCGACAGCGACTGCATGATCACCCGTTCCTGCTCCAGCAGTTCGTTGGTCAGTACGCTGGTATTGTTGGCCACGAAGCTTTTGAGGCGGCTCCACAGCCATAGATAGTCGTCACGTTCGACGTCGGCATCGCGCGGCAGTAGATCGAGGTGGCGTCGTGCCTGCTGCTGCAGGCGTCGCATATCCTTGCGTCGCTCGCCGAAACAGGGTGAAAGCGCCTCTCGCATATCGCGATTCAGACGGTCGGCGTTGTCATGGAAATAGTCGAGGCTGTCGGCCAGGGCCTCGAGTAGACCGTCCATCGCCGCCTGGCGATTATCGAGAAACATGGGGCGCCATCTCCGCTGCTGCCGGAACGAAAATCGGGGGATGAGAATTAATTCTAACGCGCCGGCGAAATTTGCGACATCCCCGTCGGCGCGAAGATCGGGATTATTCTCCGCAATGTGGCCCGGTTAGCCCCTGGGACGTGTCGGCGCCTTTTTCACCGGTGCGGCGTTGCGGGCCATGTGTTCGATAATCAGGCCGGCAATGTCCTTTTCTGTGGTGGTTTCGATGCCCTGCAGGCCGGGAGAGGAGTTGACCTCCATGATCACCGGGCCGTGGCTCGAGCGCAGCAGATCGACACCGGCCACCTGCAGGCCCATTGCCCGGGCGGCGCGAATTGCAGTGGAGCGCTCTTCGGGCGTGATACGGATATTGCTGGCGCTACCGCCCCGGTGCAGGTTGGAGCGGAACTCGCCTTCTGCGGCCTGGCGTTTCATCGCCGCCACTACCTTGTCGCCGATCACGAAGCAGCGTAGATCCGCGCCCTTCGCCTCGCGAATGTACTCCTGCACCATGATATTGGCGCTCAGCCCCATAAAGGCCTGAATAACGCTCTCCGCCGCCTGCTGGGTCTCGGCCAGCACGACGCCGATGCCCTGAGTGCCCTCCAGTAGTTTGATCACCAGTGGCGCACCCTTGACCAGCTTGATGAGGTCGGGAATATCGTCCGGCGAGTGAGCAAAACCGGTAATCGGTAGCCCCAGGCCCTTGCGCGACAGCAGCTGCAGCGAGCGCAGTTTGTCCCGCGAACGGGTAATACCGACCGAATCGTTGAGCACATAGGTACCCATCATCTCGAACTGACGAAGTACCGCGGTACCGTAGAAGGTCACCGAGGCGCCAATGCGGGGAATTACGGCGTCGAAATGCTCAAGTTCCTCGCCGCGATAGTGGATAGAG
Source organism: Kushneria aurantia DSM 21353 (assembly GCF_000382245.1). Lineage (GTDB taxonomy): Bacteria > Pseudomonadota > Gammaproteobacteria > Pseudomonadales > Halomonadaceae > Kushneria > Kushneria aurantia. Next base: position 2,716 of record NZ_KB907897.1, on the reverse strand, counting down.
GGCTGATGGGAGGCGATATTCATGTAGCAGCGCAGGGTGTCGACGACCCTGACGGAATGGCCGCGCTGTTCGGCAGCTTCGATCAGTCGGCGAGTGGAGTAGAGATTGCGATTGCGCGAGAGCAGGGCGATATGCATGGATGAACCTCGGTATTGTCGGTATTCAGGGCGTGCCGTGCAGGAAGGAAGCGCCCGGTGCGACCAGCACCCTTTTCATGGCGCGACGCCCCAGCAGCATGGGGTGTCGCATGGCGCTGCGGTCGACCAGTGTCAGATCCAGTTCGGTCTTCAGCGTTCCCAGCAGCATGGTCGTCCGAATGACATAACGCCAGCTGGCGTGGCCATTGGAGCTGCGCACCTTGCGGCGGTCGCTCAGTGGCAGGGTAATACGCCGCATGGTGCGGTCGTCATCCCCACTCCAGGTGTCGAAGCTGACCCACCACTGTGCCTTTTCCTCGAAAGCGCGCATGCCTTCGGCATGCAGTGCCGAAGTGCGTGCGCCCGTGTCGATCTTGCAGGCCAGCCGCAAAGAGAGATCCGGCAGCGTCACCATTTCACGGCGGCCGACGATGGCTCTCGGCTCATAGGGTAGTTCATTCATGACAATCTCTCTGAAGCGCATTGATCCGTTCCGCCAGCGCCGACCCTGCTGGTGCCTGTTTCAGCGCCAGGATCATCGGCAGGCGAAGACGCGGTATACGACACAAATCATTGAGCAGCATCCTGAAGTCGTGCTCATCGAGGCGGGCGATATGTTCAAGGTAGCGTAGCGGACGGCTTTCGTGTTCGAGGTGCCGCCAGCCGCGAGCAGCCATGGTCGCCAGTATCGAGGCATCGACGTCGCGCTCGAGCAGAGAGTCGAACCACTGCGCCGCGCGTTCGTCACTGCTCGACAGCGCCGCCCCCGAGCAGGCCTGGGCCAGCGCCTGGTCCTCCTCGCTGACGGCGTCATGGTAGCGGGCCATCAGCGCATCGATCAGCGTCGCCTCGGTAGGTGCGGCGTGGGTCAGACACTCTCCCAGCGCCGTCAGCGGGGCGTTATCAAGGTCTGACAGGCGTATCGCCAGTGCCCCCTCGTCATCGGCGCTGCGTCGCACCACGAAATCGGCGACGCCCTGCAGGCCTATAGTGGTCCAGTCGACGCCGTTTTTGCTGGTGGTGAAAAACGCCCTGGCAGCCTCGAAGTGCTGACTCGGCGATCGCCCCATGTCGTGACACAGACGTGCGTGCAGCAGTGCCAGGCGGTGCTGATCGGGTTGGAAGGCAATAGCGACGTTTTTCAACGTGCCCGCGGCGGCTTCGAGATCGAGGCGTCCCGCCTCGTCGCGCTGCAGAGCGGCCAGTAACTGCTCAAGGAAAGCGTCACGCTGGGACGGTATAAGCATTGACTGCTCATCCAGCGGCAGTGCCAGACACCAGATGATGGGATCGCGCTCGGGCGCCGGGGTAATGGCCAACGCGATTCGAGCACTGCCCTGCCAGGGGCTGGGCCATGCGATCTGCTGTTGCTCGAACTGATGAAAATGGATCTGCGGGCAGGGTTCGACGCGTCGCCCAAGGTGATAAAGACGCGGCTCGGTATCGGCGAGCAGGGCGGTAATGGTGGGTGTCGGCATGAAAAGAGTCCTGCTGCTTTGGGTTGCCATTGTCTACCCGGTTGGCGAGCGCAATGTAGACCGATGTTAACAGCGCTGCCACTGCTATGCCTGGTTAAAATTTGATCAGTCGCCGCCCGACGGCGTGACGACCGCCTCGGGCAGGCTTATCCAGCACTTTTCCACATGCTCATTCAGACAATCTGTGCAAAAACGGACAGTCTGTGCAAAAGCGGCGACTGTCGGCGATCTGTTAAAATGTGCACATTGATAGAACGCCACTTTTGCCAATGAGCCACGGGAAATGCCATGACTCAATATGAATCTTTAACGGTAGCCCTGGCGCGGCTGGAGTCGGCCATGCGCGCCGGCGACCTGTGGAAACAACCCAGTCCGGCGCCGGCGGCATTCGAGAGCCAGCAGCCTTTCTGCGTCGATACCATGGAGATGGGCCAGTGGCTGCGCTTTGTAATGGTGCCGCGCCTGCAGGCGTTGATGGATGCCAACCGTCCGCTGCCCGATAACGCCGAGATTACGCCGGCGGCGGAGCTCTATCTGAAAGAGCAGCGCACCAGCGTACGTTTGCCGATTCTGGAAGCGCTGCGCGATGTCGATAGCGTGCTGGTCAGCGGTGCGCTGCGCGAGACGCCGCAATGAGCATGGCCGGCAGCGAGACGTTATCGGTCGAGTATTACTTCGCCTACGGCAGCAACATGAATCCGGCGCGCATGTGCTCGCGGGTGGGTGAAGTGAGGCGCGCCCTCTCCGGGCGGCTTATCGACTGGCAGCTGACTTTCGACAAGCGCTCGCGAATTGATGGGCTAGCAGCCTGTCGGGCTTGCCGTCGGCAGGTGAGGCGTGCGACCCGCCCCGGCAGATTTTTGCACCAGCATGGTGCGCAGCGGCGCATAATGACGTCTTTTTACGCCCAATATCCTGAAAACGCACCCTGCCGCTCGCTTTTCAGGCCTTTCGGGCGGATGTCGGGCGCAATACGGCCATGCGTTTCAGATTCCACGCCAGGCACACCAGCGTCCATTCGCCGCTCACCCGGTTCAGTCCGCGCAGCGAGAACTGACGAAAACCGAGTACCGACTTGATGATGCCGAAGACCGGTTCGAC
>NZ_KB907896.1:4149-22275 GCF_000382245.1 Kushneria aurantia DSM 21353 | reverse complement strand
CCGGTCTGCTATCAGAACCTGCCGGAGGCGCTGCGCCCCGAGGCGCTGCGAGAGGAGAATCCGCTGTCGCTGAGCCGGCTGGTCGACGGCAAGCGCGATTGATAGCCCCTTCCGACCGGGGGCCGCATGCAGCAAAAGTGCGGCCCCGGCGGGAGTGCAGTGCTCTGCGTGTTATGATCGTGACTGCGCAAGTGATCAATGACGCCGTCCGGTCGGGTACAACAGAGAGCGTGGATGCATTCATGTCGGAATCGAAGTCGCTACAGGTCGAACGCATCACGCAGCAGGGCAGTCTCTCGGGGCAGATATCGGCGCAGCTCAGGACGCAGATCGTGCAACAGCGTATCGCCGTGGGGGAGCTGTTACCGACGGAAAGCGAGCTCTGCGACATGTTCGGCGTCAGCCGCACGGCGGTACGCGAAGCCATTGCGTATCTGCGTTCGATGGGGCTGGTGGAGACGCGACGGGGGATCGGCACCCGTGTCATCAGCACCGGCAGCGAGACGCCCTTGCCAGCACGGCGTATTCGTGCCAATACGCTGGATGACATTCTGCATGTGCTGGAACTGCGCCTGACGCTGGAGCCTCGCGCAGCAGCCCTGGCTGCCGAGCGCCATACGCCGCAGGATGTCGAGAAACTGCAGCAGGCCCACGCGAACTTTCAGACCGCTGCCCGCCGCGGCGACCAGGCGCGCCGGGAAGACTATCAGTTCCACCGCGCGATCATTGAAGCTGCCCATAATCCTTTCTTTCTCTCCTGTTACGAACCGCTCAGTCAGGAAGCGATCCCGCGTGCGCGTTTGATCGCGACCGAACTGGATACTGCCTCCACGCAGCGCTACCTGGAGATGGTGGCACAGGAGCATGGCGCTATTCTCGATGCCATCCTGGCGCACGACAGCGAGGGGGCACGGGAAGCGGTGGTTTGCCACTTCAGTCGGGCACGTGAGACCTACGCTGCCTACCGGCAGGAAAAGTCATAGTCTACGCCCCTGGCTATCGCCTGCGGGCCACACTGCGTGCAAGGGCCTGGTGAATGGCCCGATCGGCTCGCCCCCCCCCTTCGCTGACCGAGCATTGTCTACCGGCACTGCCGGCCGAGTGCCGATCAGGAGAGATCGACACCCGTGGCCGGGAGGGCAGACAGGTAGGGAACGGCACTTTTAGTTAATGATATTCATTTTCATTTGGTGTAGGGTCCAGCATTGACGAATTCGGGGAAAGCCGCCCGAAACGTCTGTTTTAGTGCGGGCATCCACAACAATGATATTAACGGCAGGGCACCACAGAGCGCCGGCCTTCGTGACTGGCCCCGATGAGACAACGAACGCAATACCATTCGGGGAACACAATGCTTGAAGATCAAAACGCGCCCGCTGCCGGGCGTGGTTACGCCTCACTCGCGCTTTTGGGTATGACAATGGGGCTTGCGGGTATGGCGATGGCGGCCGAACAGAGTCGCCCGGCCGCCGCGCAGGACAGCACGCAGGCGCAGGTCAACACGCTCAATACCATGACGGTCACCTCCGCCTCGGCGTCGGGCTATGCGGTCGACCCGGTGCATGCGCCGGCCAGTATTTCGGTGATCGGTCGCGACGAGCTTGAATCGCGCTCCTATCGTGACGTCAGCCAGGCGCTGCAGGATATTCCCGGTGTCTACGTGGACACCGCGCCGACCGGCAAGGGCGGCACCGGCGAGGTGTCAATTCGCGGCTTCGGGTCCGACTACACCCTGATTCTGGTCGATGGCGTGCCGCAGGACTCCTCCCAGGCCTACTACAACGGCTACGGCTCCGGTGCCGAGTACGGCTGGCTGCCGCCCACTTCGGCCATCGAGCGCATCGAAGTGATCCGCGGGCCGATGTCGACGCTCTACGGCTCCGATGCGCTGGGCGGGGTGATCAACATCATCACCCGTGACGTGCCCGAGCAGTGGACCGGCTCGGTGACGATGGACACCGTCGTCCAGCAGAGCAGCGATTCCGGCGATCGACAGCAGGGGCGTTTCTACTTCGCTGGCCCGCTGGTGGAAGACAAACTCGGCGCTACCCTTACCGGCTCGCGGCTCAACCGCAACGAGGACAACATCGAAGGCGGCTACGCCGGCTACGACCGTGAAGTGCTCGACGCCGAACTGGCCTGGACCCTCAACGACGCCAACACCCTCAAGTTCGAGGCGGGCTACGGTAACCAGCACACCACCGCCGACAGCGACAGAAGCTTCAGCCGCTCCGGCGGTGCCGACTTTCGCGCACAGCGTCGTCACCAGACGCTGACGCATGAACTGGACTGGGGTGGCGGCCTCAACACCCGCAGCTTCGTCAAGCGCGTCGAACTGCAGCAGAACGACAGTGCCTACACCTCCACCTACGAGCGCACCACCGCCAAAAGCACCACTGCGATGTCGCTGGGCGATCACCTGCTGACCGTGGGCGCCGAGTTTCGTAATCAGGAGAACCACAACCCCGACCGCGGACTGGGTCGCCAGACGCTCGAACGCTGGGACGGCGCCCTGTTCGCCGAGGATGAGTGGTTCATGACCCGTCGGTTCTCTCTGACCACCGGCGCGCGCTGGGTAAAGGACGAAAACTACGGCAGCGAATTCGTGCCGCGTCTCTACGGCGTTTTCGACGCCACCTCGGCGCTCACCTTCAAGGGTGGGGTGAGCGCCGGCTACCGTACGCCGGATCTCAAGGAGGGCGACTCCAACTGGATCGAGGGCGGCGGCGGTCCGCGCTGTGCCGACTGCCGCGACGTAGGCAACTCCGACCTGCAGCCGGAGAAGAGCGTCACCTACGAGCTGGGAACCTATTGGCAGGCCACCCGGGATCTGGCGACCAGCCTGACCGTGTTTTACACCGAGTTCGACGACAAGATCGAGAAGCCGATCGTTTGTGATACCCGCGAAGGCGTCGATGCCTCCTGTGTCTACCTGGGTGAGGAATACGCCGCCCTTTACCAGTACACCAACGTGGAAGAGGCGACCATACAGGGCGTTGAGTGGACGGCCGACTGGGCGATCACGCCGACGCTGGATCTCGAGTCGAGCTACACCTTTACCGACAGCGAACAGCAAAGTGGCGATAACGCCGGCATGCCGCTCAACGACCAGCCGCGCCACCGCGCCAGCCTTGGCCTCGACTGGGCGGCCAGCCGCGACACCAATGTGTGGAGCAGAGTGCGCTACCGCGGCGAGGCCGAACAGGTTGCCGGCCGGGGCGGGCTGAGCGAAGCCTGGCCCAGCTACACCCTGGTGGACAGCGGCTTCAGCCACCAGCTGCGTGAGCAGGTCGAACTCTACGGCGGCATCTACAACCTCTTTGACCGCGACATCAACGAAGCGGACTACGGCCGGGTGCTCGACGGTCGGCGCTACAACGTTGGCGTAACGCTCGGCTTCTGAGCGTATTGCCCCTGGCCTGCACGGTCCGGGGCATTATTGGCTGTGATCGACCTGGTCAGCGCTGGCCATGACCGCTAGAATGGGTGGTGTTTCCCGGCGTTACGCCCGAGTGGCTCAATTGGATAGAGCAACGGCCTTCGAAGCCTTTTTTAAGGCGTTCAATGCTGTTTGTTGTTATTCAATTCAATGACTTATCCATTGCACTTGTTGCTTTATTGCCCGTTGTTGACGGTTAAAACGGTCAATTTCCGGTCACTGGCTATTGCCTGCGTCACTATCATCTGTTCTCTGATATTAGTGTTCGGCAAAGCTTCTGGACGCCTTTTGTTTATTCATTTCGCTGGAATATGTTACTTCTACGCTTTTATCTTTCTTTAATTTAAAACGGCGAAGCTTTACGCCTGAAACTTCGCATGCACGGTTTAGAATTCTATCTCGCTTCTGTCTTTCTTCTTTTTCGTGGCTTGCGTCGTCGAGTTCTAAAACATAGAGTATTTCAAAGTTGTTTATATCGCAAATGACATAATCAAAATGCCATTGTGATAGCTGTCTGAATAATGATTGATACTCCCTTGTTTTTACATGATATTTTTTTGTATTAGGCTGAATGATGTCTACTACTCTTACTTGGCAAAAAATCTTGAAGCTCTGCCCGTAGTCTCTTTCTAATGCATTGTATACTTCTCTTTCTGTTGGCGACATTAAGTGTGAGCGCGCTGTGTATGCGCCTCCTTTTTCCATCAGTTTTTCTGAGTAATTTTTCTTATCTTTCTTTTCACTGTGTATATCTTTTTTTGAATTCTTTATCTTTTTTTCTCTCCAGATAACTTGAATGGCTTTTAGAGCCAAGGCGCCAATAAGTAGGGGCCATAGCACTGATAGCATAGGTTTTAATATATTCTGCCAAAAATCTATTTCCATAACATTAAACTCTCTTTTTAGTTTCTGTTCCCTTCTCCCCTGCCTCGGCACCATCGTTTGGCTATTTGCCCTGCGATTTGGCGACCGTTCTTTGAGTCTTAAGCTCTTTTCTTGCCCTTTCTACTTCTGGGCTTATTTGCCCACCTTCTGTGTCTACCATGCCGGTGGTCAACCATAGCGCATATCTAGGCCATATTCTGCATACAGCCTCTATGACATCTCCTCTTGGGATTCTTCCTGTCTGTTCTATTCCCTCGATTGTTTTTTTAGATATGCCAGTGACTTGGGAAAACTCATGTCTTCCGTTGGTCTCTGCCTCCCTTATCTCTCTCAAACGCGATGCAATGGTGCTTGACATGTACTCGCCTGCGAGTATACTCGCTTTAAGTGTCCTCTTTTAAGAGTACACTGTTGGTAAATTGACCTCCTAAACATACCACAATCAAAAACATCGAATCACAACCAACGCTATCGGGGGCGTTATGGAACAGGAGCAGGTGACACCGCAGACCGACAACCATCCCATCATGACGCTGGAGCTATTCGCCAGCCGCACCGGCGTGACAGTCCCCACGGTTCGGGCATGGGTGCATAACGGCGATATCCCCAGCGTGAAAGTGGGCAAGCGTCGTCTTGTGAACATGGTGGGCCTGATTCGCGACCTGATCGACGATGAAGGGGGCTTGTGATGAAAATTTCGATCACCGAAACGTCTTCATATCCGAATTTCGCTTTTCATTTCTACGCCTGCACTATTGGCCGCGATACCTATACCGGTTCGGTGCATGAAAGCAAGTGCGATTCTGTCGTTACCCTTCCCATGACGGTGCCTCTTGACCGTGTGTTCGCGTTGCTCGATCTGGATGGGCTTCACACCTCCGAGCATTGCGACTATTGCGTGGTTTCCGGCTTCTGTGGCTTCCATAGTGCATGGTTGTTCGTCAAAACAGTGTTTCAGCTCTGTTCACGCATTCGTTGCCGCACTGCGTTATCTCGTGGCCTCGAATCCCAGCCCGAATTGCCGCTGTATGCTGGGCCCGCTTCCCCTGACGTAACAACCCCTAACACCGTTCGTCAGGGGCTTTTTATCTCCGACGTCTTCCGCGCCGATCTCGAGCGTGCCAGTGCACAAGCCCGCTCTTTCTCTGTACGTAACCGTTGCCGAATGGCTTCTAAACCGAGCCGCCAGGCCGATGTATCCGCTATCACTCCTGATAGCGATATGTCTTGCTCTCTCCGGCTCCTGTCTTTTGTCTCGGCATCCCTCCACCAGACTCGGAGCCTTCACCATGGCCTTTAAACCTGCTGACTCGCATCGTCAGAACCTCTATATCCCGAACAGCGTCTATTACCGCCTGATTGCGCAGAGCGGCCAGCAGCGCACGCCGCCCACGACACTGATGAACCTGATTCTTGAGCACGCCTGTCAGCTGCTCGAATCCGGCGACGCTGCGCTGATTGACCACATTCAGAACCGCCATGTCGAGGCCCGCTGAAATGCTGCTCTGTTGCCCCCCGTCGCCCGTCGCGTCGTCGCACCGCCTACCTGCTCGCTGCTTGTGCGTGGGTCAAGGGCGCGCAGCGGCGAAGCGAACCCTTGACCTTCGCACGGGTAGCGAGCACAGCGCCTCCGACGACACGGCGGGCAGGGGGGGGTAACAGCGCCCCCCGGAGCCCTGAGCATAGGAGCGGTTTTGTTTTTGACCTTCCTCGCATCCGGCACCGCGCCGGCATCGCGCACGGTGCCGGATGCGAGCCCTTTATGACATCGAGCACCATCAGCGGCCGCAACGGCCCGACTCAGCGAAACGGGTTTATCGACCGAGTCGAGCACGGGACCGCTGCCCGGCCCGATCCCTGACAGGGAAACGGCCACGCAATAGCAGTACGACAAACCACAAACGTCAACGCAGCACCAGCATCGGAGTAACGAAAATGGCTAACCAGATGACCGTCCGCCTCGCCAACGTCAAGCGTTACAACATGGATGGACGACAGGGCGCCAGCGTCACCGTCATGGACCATATCGGAGCGGGTAACGAAAACAGTACCGGCATCGACTTCTCACAAATGTCCGCTGATTACAGCGTTTTCGATCAGTTCGTAAACCTTGGGCTTGAACCGCCCTGCAACGTCGAAGTCGATGTCGATATCCGCATGACGAAGGACCGCAACAATCGGCAGATGACCAGCCTTCACGTGGTTGCCCTCCGCGCCCCAATCGGTGGCGGAAACGGCCAGGCATCGAATGCTGGTCACAGTCGATCCGGGGCCGACTCCGCCGATAAGGCCAAGGCCACCAGCTAAGGGACGAATCAATGGATTATCTGGTCGTATGCACCGAGTTTGTAGAGCGTGGGGGATCAATTTCGCGCAACGGCCATTTCTCGGTCATTCCGTTGGATCGATTGATTGCTCGGTTTGAGCGGGAGCATTTGGCATCGAGCACCATCAGCGTCTGCAACGGCTCGACTCAGCGAAACGGGGTTATCGACCGAGTCGAGCACGGGACCGCTGCCCGGCCCGATCTGACAGGGAAACGGCCACGCAATAGCAGTACGACAAACCACAAACGTCAACATCGGAGTAACGGAAATGGCTAACCAGATGACCGTCCGCCTCGCCAACGTCAAGCGTTACAACATGGATGGACGACAGGGCGCCAGCGTCACCGTCATGGACCATATCGGAGCGGGTAACGAAAACAGTACCGGCATCGATTTTTCACAAATGTCTGCTGATTACAGCGTTTTCGATCAGTTTGTAAGCCTTGGCCTTGAACCGCCCTGCAACGTCGAAGTCGATGTCGATATCCGCATGACGAAGGATCGCAACAATCGGCAGATGACCAGCCTTCACGTGGTCGCCCTCCGCGCCCCAATCGGTGGCGGAAACGGCCAGGCATCGAACGCCGGTCACAGCCGATCCGGGGCCGAATCTGCCGATAAGGCCAAGTCGACTACCTGATAACGGACCAGCGGCTGATATTTCATGAAAGTACAAGCCTGCATCGATTACGACGAACAGCTTTCCCAGTGTCACGCAATTGTCTGGGTCGATGCAGCTGATCTCAGCCAGGCATCTTCTGGCATGAGTGCCGCCGAAGGATCGCAGATAGTGGCGGCAATACTTGGCGTCTGGGCGCTCGCATGGGTAGCCCGCGCCGTTGGAAAAGCATTCAACATAAGGTGAACACCATGAAAAAAGTAATGATCGTTCAAGGTCGTCGGCTCAAGACGGCTTATCGCAATGCAGCAATTGGTGGTGCTATGGCGCTTGCCTCTTTTCCTTCTTTTGCTGCTGAAGGTGGTGGTGGCGGTAACGTTCCCGATGGCTCTGCTGCGGCTTCTACCATCACTTCCGGTATGGCGGCTGTTGGTGCTGTTGCGGCTGCTGTACTCGGTGTGCTCGCTGCCATCAAGGTGGCTAAGCTGATCCGTCGCGCGCTTTAACACGCTGTCGACTTAAAGGCGCACAGTGGATGTGCGCCTTTTTCTGTCACAAATGGGGGAAAGGGGATGCGAAATGCTAGATTTCAGCGACGGTGCTTTGGTTATTATTGCATTCTTGGGTGCCTTTTGGCTTCTTTTCCACAATTGAGTTATGCCGCGCCTACTGATCTTGATCTGAGATATAAAAATGTCCGATCTCGTATAGATACCATGGAAGCTACTGTTGATCGCATGTCCGGGCGCAATCGTGAAATAAGGGTCGAATCTAATGTCAGGCACTCTAATTTGCCTGGTGGTGTTACGCGCCATGTCAAAACTGGCACTTGGATTCCGGCTCGTCGGTTTGGTAGGGCTGCATCTTTTCTTTTGAAAAGGGGCACCCAGATTGGTTGGGCTATAACCGCTCTTCAGGGTGCTGGTTATCTTTATGATGCCGCTACTAATTCTTTGTCTAAGTCTGGTGGTAGTGGCGATCGTGTTGATGCAGACAGAGTTTCTAAGGAAAATGGCCATGATTCTGGCTATTCCTTTAAAGGTTGGGATACGCTTTATGCTGCTGCAAAAACTATTTGTCAGGGTGGTTCTATAGGTTCTCTGGATTATAATAAGATTAGCAAAAATTATGCTGTGGCTTGTGTTTTTAAGTATCCTAATGGCGATTCTTATTTAACATATGTTGATACTGTTAGTCCTTCTGCTTCTGATCCTACAAGATTTGAGAATTCTCCTGAGTTTCAATATCCTGATTCAGATTCTGGTGGTGATTCTGTTTCTTTTGATGATGATGTTGTTGTTCAGATTCTATCAGATAATGTTTCGCCTAATTCTGTGAATGATATTATTGATTCTGGTAGTGACATTTCCGATTGGCGTTCTCAGAATTCAGATTCCCCTTTTAGTAATAATGTATCTTCTCGATCTTCTTCTGGTTCTGTTCCACCTGAACTTTTTGATCGAGTTGGGAAAGATGGTCAGAATCTAGCCCATGATTATGGTAATGATGATGATTCTGATAGGCCTTATCCTGATCAAGATACTAGTCCGGGTACTGATTCAAGTTCCCAGATTTATGATGAAATAATGAAGAATCCTACTGGTGATGATTCTCGATTTCCTGATCAGTCCCCTGAGTGGCAGACTGAAGTGATTTCCGAGCTTCCTGATTATAGCACTGGACTTGGTTCTGGCTCTTGTCCTGCTCCTGCCGTTATTCCTCTTCCTTTGGGATGGGGTAATATAGAGCTTGATTGGCAACCGATCTGTGATTTTGCTACTTACATAAGGGGGGCTGTTATTGCCGTCGGTTTTCTTGCTGCGCTTTACATTGTTCTTGGTGTTCGTACTTCGGCTTAGTAATTTGAAAGGACATAACTATGTGGACTATTCTTATTAGCATATTGACTCGCTTTGGCACTTATATGGTGTCGTCTCTTCTTGTTCGTGTTTCATCACTTGTTGTTTTTACAACTATCGGCTCTACTCTAATAAGTTCGCTTCTCAATCGCTTTACGTCGGAGCTTTCTGGTGTTGGCCAGTTTCTCTGGTTTATGGAACTGGCTGGTTTTCCGGTCGCTTTGTCTTCTATCGGGTCTGCTTTGTTGTTACGTGCCACCATGAATGCCTGGAGTCTCAAGCCGGGTTCAGCGATCACTGGGGGCAGGAGCTAATGGCTATTCATCTAATTTCAGGCGTGCCCGGGGCTGGTAAGACACTTCGTGCGGTTGATACTGTTCGTAGACTGATTGACATGGAAGCGGGGCAGGATCGTCCACTTTTTGGTAACGTTAATGGGCTCAAGGCACAGTCTCCTATTCCTGATGAATGGATGGATTGCCCTGATGGCGCCATTGTCCTTATAGATGAATGTCAGCAGCGATGGCGTCGATATCGCAGTACTGGCACGCCTCCAGCAGAGATATCCGCTTTGGAGACGCATAGGCATCGTGGTATCGACTTTGTGCTGACCTGCCAGAATCCTCAGCAGTTGACTGCTGACGTTCGTTCGCTTGTTGATACCCATGAACATCTTATGCGAAAGGGTGGCCTTAATGGCGCTGTTGTTAGTCGATGGGAAGGGCAGTGTCATAGTAGTCCTGCATCCCATCGTAAGGATGCTGATTGTGAACAGCAGATATGGCGTTATCCGAAGGAAGTTTTCTCGATGTATCAGTCTGCCTCGATGCATACTGTCCAGCGTCGTCTGCCTCGCATCCTTTACGTCGCTCCCGCCGTTCTTATTGCCGCTGTGGTTGCGATTTACTTCGCTTTTTCCAGCACTATCAATACCCTTATACTCGATGCTAACGCTGATGATTCGTCTTCCGATACCAGCGCCTCGCGTCAATCCGAACTTAATATCGGTCAAGCGGCACAGTCTTCCGAGCGTGAAGTTGTAGTGGCCACTTCAGGCGGTTCTATCAATGATGAAATATGCCGTCTCTTTGACAGTGACGGAGTTCGTCTCAATGTTTCCCTTCCTGTCTGTCTTGATGCTCTCGAATTTGGTCTTCCGCAATCTGTCGAGGTGATGCCGCGATGACTTCTAAATTAATGTCTCCTGACCTTTTACCCTTTGTCGAGTCTCTTGCTATTTTGCAGTCTGAAGTTCGTTATTTACATAATTTTCAGGATGCTTTTGACCTTGATTCTCACCTTGCTTTTCGGCTTCGATTCTATGCTCAAATTGTTGAAGCCGTTTCCCGAGAGTTGCTTGCAATTGTCCCTTCTGATAGTTTTAGCAGCCTTTCTCTTATAAATCTTCATGGCTGCTCTGATAGCATTTGCTTCAGGTTAATGCCGCAATGATAATTTTTATTCATCATGTCTTATGCATTAACCAATCTCTGTGCCGCTGTCATATGTTTAATGGAAATTATACTGATTACAAACCGCATTCTCCGTTGCGCGCGGCCGGAGCGCCCCACCGGACGCACCGAACCGCGCGCATCGATGAGACCGTCCCTGTAACACGTCTCATCAACTAACAGCGTCAGCGCCAAAATTGATTGGTTATTATTCATTACGAAAAAGGGGTTCATCATGTCCGATTGGGATCGCTATAGCATCAGCTCTCTCGCCAGCGGCGAAGCCGATCCGCTTGGCAATCTGTTTCTGAGCCCGGCGGGGCAGGTCGATCTGTCAAACATCCGTATTCTCCATGCCGGTATCGACACCATCCGGCAGACCTATTCCGGCGTTCCCTGCCGCTATGAGTTCGACCGTCTTCGCGAAGCCTATCAGTCCGGCGAGGGCGCTATTGTCAATCTGGCCGGCTCCGACTTCATCGTTGGCGCGGTGGGGCAGGACAGCGGTTATCGCTACAAGCTCCAGAATAACGACCTTGGCGTGATAGTTCTGTTTCGCTCCCGCCATGCCAAGCTCGACACCTTCGGCTCACACGTCAAGATTGAGCTCTCGCCGCATTTCATCTATGAGCATGGTGCGAACGGTTGTCAGACGTACATGGATACCCTTGCTTGTCATTTGCTCGCCCGGCTGGAACACCAGTCCTGTGCCGTTCATCTCGCTATCGACGTACAGGGTTGGACGCCACCGCGTGACTTTCTCGACCGTTTTACCACTCGCTCCCGCCATATCTATACCGCCGACGGTATCAACCGTATGGAGCTCGATCAGGGCACTATCGCGACCGGCTATGGCGATCGTGAAACCGTTACTTTCGGGCGAGCGGCTTCCCTTCAGCTCACCACCTATAACAAGTCAAAACAGGCCCTTGCGACTGATAAACTCGATTTCTGGCAGGGCATCTGGTCGACCGCTGCGGGTGATGATCCCTGCACGGCGCTATATGATCCCGATCAGCCTGTTCAGCGCATCGAGTGTCGATTCCATCAGTCTGTACTTGCTGACTACGCCCGTGGTGAGCCCCATAATCCCGATACCGGCGAATGCCCTGATCCACACAAGGGCTTTGCCCGTTTCATCGACGTGGTGCCGCATCTGACCGGCCTCTGGCGTTCTGCGCTTCAGTCCCAGCGCCTTGATCATAGCCGTGACCTGATTGATCCCGCATGGCAGCTATTTCGTGACGATCCGCGTTTTCACTCCAGCGCTCCCGATTTTCTCTACAAGCGCCGCAAAAAGACGCCGGGGCAGGGTAACGATAAAAATATCGCGCTGGTCGTCGGTAATTTGATATCGCTCTACGCCCGTCAGGGCTTCACTGCCAAGCAAGCCATGCATGGCCTTGCGCATTGCGGCATCTGGAATGAAATAGCCGCCTATTACCGCGCCCGCGGCATACACGCTGCCGAATTTCGCCAGCTACTGCATGACAAGCTGATAGAGCGCCGAATGTTGGGCAGGGCCGCATGACCATCAGAAAGACTGAAAAGGGCTGGCAGGTTGATATCCGTCCCAGTGGGATGAAGGGCAAGCGCGCCCGGCGCACTTTCCCCACAAAGGGTGAAGCCCAGCGTTTTGAAAAGCGGGTTCTGGCCTCCGTCTCCGATGGCTCTGTTTATGGCCGCACGTCCTGCGATATGCGGCTGACAGACTGTGCGCATTTCTGGTTCGATACCCATGGCAGTCATCTTAAAGACGGCTCCGCTCGCTTGCGCCACCTGCTTCGTCTTGCTCACCTGCTGGGTGATTGCGCTCTCTCGTCGATCAAGCCTTCAGACGTGGTGGCACTTCGCTCTCGGCGCCTTGCCGATGGCCGATCCATTCAGACCGTTAACCACGATTTGAAATACCTTCGCGCTGCTGTAAACCACGCTATCGCAATGAACCAATACCAGGGTGATAATCCTTTCGCCGCTGTCCGGCTTCTGCGCCAGCCCGACACCGAGCTATCGTTTCTCGACCAGTACCAGATAGATGCTCTGTTCTCTCTGCTCGCTCTGTCTTCCAGCTCCGATGCCTATCTGGTTGCTGAGTTATCTCTTTCCACTGGTTGTCGCTGGGGCGAAGCGCTATCCCTCCGCGCTTCCCAGCTCCGTTCTGGCTCCGTGACCTTCATTGATACAAAAAATGGGTCCAGCCGCACTGTTCCGATCTCTGCCGATCTTTTCCGGCGCCTTCACCACCATGCGCATGGCGCTACCGTCTTTTCCACCAATCCCTACGCTGCTTTTACAAACGCCCTCGCTCGCGTTGGTATCACGCTCCCTAAAGGTCAGCGTGCCCATGTTCTGCGGCATACCTTCGCCAGCCATTTCGTCATGTCCGGGGGCGATCTCGTCACGCTTCAGCGTCTACTTGGTCACTCGACACTCAAGATGACAATGCGCTACGCTCACCTCTCTCCGGATTATCTGGCCGACGCTGTAAGACACGCTCCGACGATAGGCGGTCAAAAAGCGGTCAACGGTCAAAAAGGGCTTTCCGGCGATGGTGCTGATTGATACTATAAAGCACTGATAGGTAAGGTATTTCCCGCCATGCCCGAGTGGCTCAATTGGATAGAGCAACGGCCTTCGAAGCCGTGGGTTGCAGGTTCGAGTCCTGCCTCGGGCGCCATATTGGCTTCATGGATCTTCAAGGTTTTGCGATAAAAAACTGAAATATTTAGTTTTTTAGAATTTCCTTCCTCGCTGCCCCTCTCTAATTCCAGCTCAATCCGGCATACAAACGGTATGGTAACGTCCGCGCCGAGCCTATGGCGCCGGGCCAGCGCCCAGCGATAATGCCGTTTGAAACTGACAGGCTCTATCCAATGCCGTCATCCGGGCAGGTCAGGATTTCCATTCCGGCATAGGGCTTTTGCCTACAGGCTTCCAGCCTGCTGCCTGGATCACCCACGTGGAGCTCGAGCTTATGGCCATCAGGGTCGAGAAAATAGAATAAATCCCCTTCGCTTCGGTTTTGCCGCCACTCTGCAACGCCGTGGGCTCTGAGGTGCTCGACGGCGGAAGTAAACCCATCGGCCGTAACCGTGAAGGCGTAGTGGGTGTATTCGGGATGTGGTGTGGTGCCCCGGTGCTCGTCCGCAGTGAGGCAAAGCCAAAAACCGTCGTGAAGCGACAGGTAAGCACCGGTGTCCCATCTGGCGTTCAGAGTTAGCTCTAGCGTGTCCCTATAAAATGCAACGCTTCTGGCCAGGTCAGGGACCGCGAGTGTTAGATGGTTTAGACCTTTCAGCATACCTGGCTCCTGTATTTGACGGACTCCCCTGAATCTCACAGGAGTCGAGGCATCGCAAGCGTCGGCCAGCACGCCAGTAAGGATGGGCGCTCGCGCTCTTTCCATGCGAGGCATATGGTCTGAACAAAGGGGCTGTCGCAAACTTTTCAGCTTAACGGTCTGGTGACCGTGTTGGTCAATTTTCGAGCTCTCAATTGATGGAGAGCCATGTCATGATCCTGAACGCGATCGCCGAGAAGCTGAAGCGGCAGTCGCAGGACGACTTCAAGGGCCGGCAGTTCGAGGCCTGGCTGATCGTGCAGGCGGTGACCTGGTACCTGCGCTACCCGCTGAGCTACCGGGATCTGGAAGAGATGTTCGCCGAGCGCGGCTTTCCGGTCGATCATTCGACGATCAATCGCTGGGTTCTGACCTGCGCGCCGCTGATCGATAAGCGTCTGCGCCGGTTTCGCAGGCCCCATTGCGGCTCGATCCGGATCGAGGAGACCTATGTGAAGGTCCGCGGCCAGTGGCGATATCTGTATCGAGCCATCGACAAGCACGGCCACGCGGTTGACTTCCTTCTGACCGCCAAGCGCGATGCCGAGGATCGGCGGCTTCCGATCGTTCAACACCGCCCGGCGAACGATCAAAGGCTTCGAGGCCATGCTCTGGCTGAAAAAGGGTTTCGGCTTCGCAGGCGAGTGGACCGTTCACAGCCAGAACGAACTGGTCGCGCAGATCTTCGGGCTGCAAAAGGTTAACAAAGCCTGAAGTTTTTGAGCGAAACGGGGCTTTCGCACCTCGATCTCAAATTTGCGACAGGCCCGGATGCCGCACCCGATCGCCGCTTGTCGGCCAGCTCACCTATCTGACGACCAAGTCCCCTCATATCATCGATAGTCGCGGCACGTTCGACGGCGATGCAATGTATCCATGGGAGAGTTCCTTGCGACCGCATGTCTGCGAAAAGGCGACCGCTTCCGTGCCTCGATTGCGGGAAGCGGCCGCACATCGTGGCCTGCTTGAGTCCGTGGTCATGCTACTCAGCTCGTGGAGGTGAGCAGCGAATTTCGGCAAGCGAGCCCGGCTCACGCCCCTGTGGCGTCATTGACCATCTTCTGCGCCTCTTCAGGATCGCGGCGCCATGCATCGAACAGCGTCTCGCTCGTGACGGGACGGATGTCCATCCTGTCCTCGGCAAGCCCGTCGATCATCTCGCGGATCACCTCGTCGGGCGAAGCCTTCTGATCGGAGACAACCCCAGCGGAGAAGGGAGAGTCGACCAGTGGGGCGACCAACTCGAAAAGACTGATCGGTGAGCCGTTCTTTTTGAGTGTGAAGCGCATCGATTGGATGTAGGAATGAAGCGCGGCCTTCGTCGCGCTATAGGTCGGGTTGGTGTTGTCGGGCGCGTAGACCACGCCCGAGGTCGTTACGATGATCGCGGGTGCGGTCCGCCCATTCAAAAGCGGAACGAACCGATGCGTCAGGTCGACCGCGGAGACGAAGTTGACCTCCATCTCGGCCTTTGCGTGGTCGCGCGCCGGACTGCCGTCGAAGAGGCGGTATGTGTGGGTCACGCCTGCGTTCAGAAAGAGAACGTTCAGTTCAGGGGCGTTTGACTGGGCCCACTGAACGAGCCGTTCGACCTGCGCAGGGTCGGCGATGTCGCAGGCGAAATGAAGCGCGCCCGGCAAGTGAGCGGCTTCTTCCGCGAGGCGCTTCTCGTTCCGAGCGACCATCAGCACGCGGTTGCCGAGAGATGCGAAGGCCTTCGCTGCGGCGAGCCCCATGCCCGTCCCCGCACCCGTGATGAGAATGGTATTTCCCGAGATGTTCATCGCGTTGTTCCTTCAGGCGTTGTCGGGACGAGGGAGACGGTGTGCGGTGGACCGACGAGCAGCGCGAGCGCTTGCTGGTTTGCCGGCCCTTCGGCCGAGAGAGCGATATGCCGATCGGCGTCCGTCCTCGTCTGCCATCGTTCCAGCACGAAGAGGGTCCGTGGCTCTTCTTCGGTCCGGTAGGCGGCGTAAGAGACGTGGCCGGGCTCGCTCAGGACCTCCACCGCCACCTCCGCCAGACGTTCGGCAAAGCGAGCTGCCGCCTCTTCGTCGCGGGCTTCAAAGCGTGTGAGAAGATCGATCATGGGGATCATCCTTCGCCGTCGGCGTAGGACAGCGCTTCCCAGCGATCGATCTCGGTCGTCCATTTCGCCAAACGCTTGCGCACGAGGTCGAGCGCGACCGGTCCCACGAGCAGGTGCTCAGGCGGTTCGTTCATCTCGATGGCATCGAGGACCACGCGTCCAAGCGCGGCTGGATCGCCCCAAGGCACATCCGGGTTAGCGCTCGTGATCGGATCGTAATCTGCGATCCGACTCTCCGTCCGGGCCTGCGAGCGCGATGCCCAGTCGCTGCGATAGACGCCCGGCATGATCGCGGTGACCTTGATGCCGAGAGAGGCGACCTCCTGGGTCAGACTTTCGTTCAGTCCCAGGAAGGCGAACTTGGAGCTGTTGTAGGCGCCGAGATTGGGGAAAGCGATGATCCCGCCCATCGAGACCATGTTGACGATATGGCCCGCACGACGACGGCGCATGGATGGGAGGACCGCCTGTATCAGCGCGACCGGCGCAAAGACGTTGACGTCATACTGTCGGCGCATCGCATCGGCGTCGAGTTCCTCGATTACCCCCTGCAGACCGTATCCGGCGTTGTTGAGAAGGACGTCGATGGCTCCGAATTCCCGCTCGATCCCCTCCACGAAGGGTTGGATCGCGTTGTGGTCGGTGACGTCGAGCAGGCGACCGATCGACCGTCCCGGTTCGAGCGCCTCGAACTCGGCGCGCTGCTCTTCCTGGCGCAGGGTCCCGACGACGCGGTGTCCGCGGGCGAGGGCTTCGAGGGCGATGGAGCGGCCGAGGCCACTCGAAACGCCCGTAATCACAATGGTCTTCAAATTATCTCTCATGAAACTCTTCCTTTGGGTATTCGTCGCCGTGCGACAGTGGAGACTTCATGCTGGCACGCGCTTATCGCTGGTACTATCCGGTCAATATGAGATGAACCAGTGAAAATAAACCATGAATACCAGACCCAGTCTTGAAGATGTCAGCGCGCTGTTGCTAATCGCCACCTACCGAAGCTTCCGGCGAGCGGCCGATGAGCTGGGGCTTTCTCCCTCGACCCTGAGCCACCGAATGCGCGCCCTGGAGAAGACAATGGGCGTCCGGCTGCTGCATCGAACAACACGCAGTGTCTCTCCCACGCAGGCCGGTCAGCGTCTAATCGATCGCATGCAACCGGTACTTGAGGAGTTCGATATGGCGCTGGAAAGTGTCAATGACGAACGCGGCCGGCCAAGCGGGGCGCTTCGTATAAACGCAAGCGAGATTGCGGCACGAGTGCTGCTCACCAGCGTCGTGCCGGACTTTTTGACGCGATACCCCGAGATGACTCTGGATATCGTGACCGAAGGCCGGCTGATCGACATCGTGGAAGCTGGTTTCGATGCTGGCATCAGGCTGGCAGAGGCAGTGCCGCAGGACATGATTGCCGTGCCCTTTGGCGGCGAGACGCGCTTCATCGCCGTTGCATCCCCTCATTACATCGACCGCCACGATGCACCCGAAACGCCCGACGCGCTCCATCACCACGCCTGTATTCGCCAGCGCATGCCAAGCGGCAAGCGTTATCGATGGGAGTTCGAGCGCTATGGCCAGCAGACGACTGTGGATGTTCCCGGGGTTCTGACGCTCGATCATCAGGGGCTGATGGCCGAGGCCGCTGCCAGTGATCTTGGCATTGCCTACCTGTTCGAGCATGTCGTGCGTGGCCGGCTCGCGCGTGGCGAACTTGTGACCGTGCTTGACGACTGGTGTCCGCTCATCCCCGGGCTCTGTCTGTACTATTCCGGGCGTCGACATGTGCCATCAGGGCTACAGGCTTTTATCGACATGCTGAAAGAGCAGTAACTCCTCTAGCGAGCGAGAGGGGGGCGTGGAAGGCGCTACTTTCGTCTCACCCTATTGTTACACAACTTTACTTAATCAGCGCGCTCGAATATTGTGCTGAAAAGGCCTGTTGCGACATTCGCTCCGTCGGCGAACTGCCCTCGGCCAGCGGCATCGGTTCGGTGAACCGCTCCAGCGGCGGCGTGTGGTGGACTTCCCGCTTCACCGCGATGTGCGGATCCATGCCGGCCTGTTCGCAGGGCACTGAAATACCCGGTGTCGGCCAGCAGCCTGTCGACGCTGCCCGGCGA
>NZ_KB907896.1:0-3699 GCF_000382245.1 Kushneria aurantia DSM 21353 | reverse complement strand
TCCGGCAGGGCCGCCAGTGGCTCGAGCATCGGCTCGACCTGCTCCCTGTCATTACAGGCCTGGGTGACCGCCCCGGCTATCACCAGCAGGCTGTCCGTATCGACTGCCGCCTGGGCATTGTAGCCCTGCTCGAAGCACCAGTTGAACAACCAGGAGACCCAGCACCTCGATCACGAGATCCGCAAACGCCAGTACGCCGCCATTGGCGAGATGGTGTGGCGGCTGCGACCGGACAAGCTCGATGCCGCCCAACCGGAGATCCTGGCCGATATCGAGCCGCTGGGCTGTGTTGGGCGCTGGGACAAGATCCATGTCGGCACCTGCACTATTGGCCAAGGCCCAGTCGGATGATGAATAGGGACTCAACTCTGAATGAAAGCCCAGGAGACCGCCCCGATCATCAGCAGTGCGAAGGTAAGGCGGAGCAGTCTGGAGAAGATAGGACGCTGCACGAGCGGTCGAATGGCGCCACCGACGCACATCCAGAAGATATTGGTGAAGACGGCAACCGCGAGGCAAACCCCCATGGTGGCAATGTAAGCGATAGCCGTCGGCGATAGCGGCAGTAAAAACTGAGAGTAGATCACCAGTAACACCGCGTAGGACTTGGGGTTGAGCACGTTGAGGAGAACCCCATCGCGCATCGTCAGGCGGGCGCCTTCGGCTGCGTTGGTGTCGAGTGGCGTGGACGCGATGCGGTAGGCGAGGTAGAGCACGTAGAGCCCGCCCACGATTTGCAGTGTCAGCTTTGCACCAGGCCAGGCTGCCAGTAGCGCTGCCAGGCCAAGGGCTGCGGCGACCATCGAGATCGCCAGCCCGGTCAGAATGCCCGCATAGAGTGAGAGCGTCTTGCGGACGCCAAAGGTGGCGGATGTCGCCACGATGGTCATCGGTCCCGGCCCCGGAGAGCCAAACAAGAGCATTGCCGTGATAGCGAGTGTGGCGACTTGCGACATGAGCCTTTTCATCTCCGAATATGCTCTTCTCAGAGCGATAGCGACCGCAACATGCCAGCCCTGTTACGGAACCGATAAGTACCGTTTGCATGAAACGGTACTGATCATTACCATCCGGTGTCAAGATCGCAGAGAGGGAAGACCATGGCGATACAGGCTCGTGAGCGATTGATAGCGACGGCGGAAGCGCTGTTCTATCAACGAGGCATCAATACGGTCGGCATCAGCGAGTTGATAGAAACCTCCGGCGTAGGACGTGCGTCGTTCTATCGTCACTTCGACAGCAAGGATGCGCTGGTTCATGCCGCGCTACGTCACCGCAATGAGATCGCCCTGGCATCACTCGAGGCGGGTATCGCCGCCAATGACAGCTCGCCCCTCGGTGTGTTCGATGTCATCGCCGAGCGCTACGGACAAGCCGATTTTCGGGGCTGTGCCTTCATCAACGCCATGGTGGAAGCTGCCGACCGCGGTAGCGAGACCCATCGAATCGCCAGAGAGCACAAGCTGGCACAGATACAGATCATTGCTCGAGTGCTCGAGCAAGCCGGGCACTCACCGAGCTACGAACTCGCCTGCGATTTTCAACTGCTTATCGATGGGGCCGTCATGGGCGTGCTACGAGAGGGCAATCTCGAGCCTGTCGGGAGAGCCAGGCAGATAGCGGCCAGATTGCTGCCATCTCTTCGGACATAACCTCGTCCGTCATGGAGAGATCCGCCCGACAGGCTGCTAGTGTGTCCCTATAAAATGCAACGTTTCTGCCCAGATCAGAGACCGCGATCGTACAGGGCTCTCCCAGCCTTTCCGGGTTTTCCTGCAAGGCACTGAAAACTTTAGTTTTCGTGAATTTTTCTTCCCCCGCTTTTCTCCTCTTGTTCTTCGGATGGCGAACGAAGAGTGCGGTCCCAAAGTGACATGAGGTATCAAATGGCGAATAATCTGAATAAACCGCCATTTGAAAAAGAGGGCGCCATGGCTATTACTCAGATGTCGCGCGATCAGCGTCACGATATGAGCGCTGCGGCCATGCGCACCTACCCCAATATCGCCAGGGACTGGCAGCTTCAGGAGCAGGAGGCCGCGTTGCTGCTCGGCGTGCCCGGTTCGACATACCGTCGCTGGCAGAAGCAACCCGAGAAAGCCACTCTGGACGTGAACCAGTTGGAGCGCATGTCGCTGATCCTGGGGATCTACGAGGCACTGCAAATTCTCCTGCCCCGTAGCGATGCGGCGGACAGCTGGCTACGTCGGCCGAACAGCAACCCGCTTTTTTCGGGGCAGGCGCCCCTGGAGCGACTGCGTAGCGGCCTGGTCTCGGATCTCTACGTGGTGCGTCAGTATCTCGATGCCGCCCGGGGCGGCGGCCATGCATGACGTTTTCATGCTCGACGGTACAGTGGCGTCCTGCTTATCGCATCGTGCCTTCCCGATTCCCGCCTATCGACCTGTTCGAGCGAGTGGCCACGCCCGATGATCGGGACCTTCTCGATCTGCTTGAAGGGCAGACCTCTGCCCGGTTGCGTGAAGAAGCCGGGGCCATTCACATGGTTCGTGAGGAGGATCGGCGCTACGGCCCGGGCTGGAGCCCTGTCATGGCGGCTTTCTGCCACTTCAACGGCCAGGGCTCGCGTTTCAGCGATGGCGCTTTCGGGGTCTACTACTGCGCACTGAGCGAAGTCACCGCCATCGCCGAGACGCGATATCATGCCGAGCGATTCCTGCGCGACTCCCGCGAACCACCGATGCAGCTCCAGCAGCGGGTTTATCTCTCCAACCTGGAGGGCAGACTGCATGACCTGCGAGGCGCTCCTGATGCCACGCCACTGCTCGATCCCGACGACTGGCGTGCGGCGCAGGCGCTCGGTCGGCAAATCCGGGAAGACCGTGGAGACGGTATCGTCTACCCCAGCGTGCGCGACCCCGGGGGCGAGTGCGCGGCAGTGCTGCGCCCACCGGTAATGTCCGCCACGTGGCAGGGGCGACATCTTGGCTGCTAGCGTCAAGCCATCCGGCTACGGCGCTTCAACGATCTCGGGCCCTGGGGTCAGCCAAATCTAGCGGTGCGACGTGGCCAGCGCACCGCCCGCTGCCACGAACAGCCCGCCGGTGGTGCGGTTGAAGACCCGCACACGACGCGGCGTGCCGAACCAGCGGCTCACCGTAGAGCCTACCGAGGCATAGGTGGTCATCGCCGCCAGATCCACCGTGACCCATGTCAGCGCGAGAATCGCGAACTGCGACCACTGTGGCTGACCCAGGTCGATGAAGTTGGGGAAGAGGGCGCCGAAGAACAGCAGATCCTTTGGGTTGCTGATCCCCACGGTGAAGCCCAGGGCGATCGCACGTCGATAATCGATCGCATTTGAAGAATCGCGTGTGAATCGGTATAGCTGAGGCATTTGGTCGGAGTTCCCTCATGACCCAGTCCCCGAAGCCCATCATGGATGTTTTCGTCGCCGTCACCGATCCTCGCCAGTCCAGCAAGGTTCAGCACTCCTTGCCGGAGGTGCTGACCGTGGCGGCCTGCGGCATTCTGGTCGGCACTGACACGTTCGAGGAGATCGAGTTCTGGGCCAAAGAGAAGCTGCCATGGTTGCGCCAGTACCTTACCCTGCCCAACGGAATTCCCTCGCACGATACCTTCGCGCGCCTCTTTGGACTGATGAACCCCGGAGAGTTCGAAGCCGCCTTTCGCCGTTGGGTTGACAGTGTACTGCCCGGCGTCTCACCCCAGGTGGTG
>NZ_KB907895.1 GCF_000382245.1 Kushneria aurantia DSM 21353 | reverse complement strand
CCCATCATCGGTCACATGAAAAGCGAAGGATTGCTGTCACGCTGTTATCTGAAAGGGCGCAAGGGCGATCGGATTCATGCGCTGCTGTGTGGTGTCGGCATGAATTTGAGGAAAGTCATGAAGAAGCTCAGGGAGCTTCTTTTTGTCTGTTACTTTTTCCGCTTTTCAGGTCTATTTTGGCGTTATGTCCGGTCAATGATCTTCAATTTTTTGTGCTCATTGGCCAGTATAAGGAGAGCCGAATTCGACTCCCCGGAAAAAATCGGGGTTTAGCAGGGGCGACTCATTAGTCATAGCACCGATAATACTTATGTCTTTGCCGAAGACACGTTGGTTACGACAATTGGCGTTCAAGACCTTATAATCGTACAAACCAAGGATGCCATTTTAGTTGCCGATAAATACAAGGCTCAGAATGTCAAGGATGTTGTGGCTGAGCTAAAGCGACTTGGTAGAGAAGAGTACAAGCTACACCGTGAAGTATATCGCCCTTGGGGAAAATACGAGTCGATCGATAGTGGTGGGCGTTATCAGGTAAAGCGAATTACTGTAAAACCGGGCGAAAAACTCTCCGTTCAGATGCACCATCATCGAGCGGAGCATTGGGTTGTTGTCTCCGGAACTGCAAGCGTGACCATTGATGGTGTAGTGCAGATGTTAACCGAAGATCAGTCGATTTATATCCCGGTAGGTGGTGTCCATGCACTGGAAAATCCTGGCAAGATTCCTTTAGAGCTTATTGAGGTCCAAAGTGGTGCCTACCTGGGAGAGGACGACATTGTTCGCTTCGAAGACCGATACGGGCGCAAGTAAAGATGTCTAAAAGTATCGACAATATTTTGGCCGATAGTGGTATAGCTTTCGGTACCAGCGGTGCTCGTGGTCTGGTATCGCAGTTCACCGAGGAGGTGTGCGCGGCCTTTTCTATGGCATTTCTAAGTGTAATGCAGGAACGAGGAAGCGTGTTACAGGTAGCGCTGGGTATGGATCGCCGGCCCAGCAGCCCGGAGATGGCTGCTGCCTGTGCGGCGGCAGCGCGAGCCATGAAAATCGAAATTATCGATTATGGCATTCTGCCTACGCCAGCACTGGCTCTTCAGGCGATGAGAGATGGCGTGCCAGCTATCATGATTACCGGTAGCCATATCCCTTTTGATCGTAACGGTATCAAGTTTTATACACCACATGGTGAGATCACCAAGGCTGACGAACAGCAGATTCTGGCGGTCTCATCAGAGCTTCCGGAGCTTGGCAATATCTGTCGTGGATCGGAAAGTGATATTGCCCATAAACACTATGTGTCCCGTTATACCGAGTGGTTCAAGGGTAGACCACTTACCGGACAGCGCGTAGGGCTGTATCAACACTCTGCCGCCGGGCGCGATCTCAACCATGAGGTGCTGGAAGCGCTGGGTGCCGAGGTAGTGGTGTTGGGACGCAGTGAGCAGTTTGTTCCTGTAGATACCGAGGCGGTTAGCGAGCCGGATCGCCGACAGGCACGTCTTTGGACAGAAGAGCATTGCCTTGATGCGCTTTTAACCACTGACGGTGATGGCGATAGGCCGCTGCTGGCCGATGAACGTGGCGAATGGTTACGTGGTGACATCTTGGGCTTGCTGTGCGCTCGTGAATTGGGCATTCAGGCACTGGCAATTCCGGTTAGTTGTAACACTGCTATCGAGGCCTGCGGGGTTTTCGATGAAGTAATGCGAACACGGATCGGCTCTCCACATGTGCTGGCTGGTATGGAAGCGCTAGCGTTACGTCACGATCGGGTAGCGGGCTTTGAAGCCAACGGTGGTTTTTTGCTGGGCGGCAGCATTGTGAAAGAAGATAGAGTACTGGCGACGTTGCCTACTCGTGATGCGTTACTGCCTGCTCTAACCTTAATGATCGCAGCTTCGCTTGGCGCGAAGCAACTTTCGGCATTAGTAGCTGATTTGCCTGAGCGCTATACAGCCAGTGATCGTCTGAAAAACTTTCCTGCTGAGAAGAGTCACGCTTTGATTGCGAGCTGGACGGCCGATCCGACTGCCATGCAATATGCTTTGGCTATTAGTTCTGCTGTGGTGGAACTCGATACTACAGATGGTCTGCGTGTCGTTCTTGAAAATGGAGATATTTTCCATTTACGCCCTTCAGGCAATGCACCGGAACTACGCTGTTATGTTGAAAGCGACGATGCTAAAAAATCCGAGTCGATGGCTTCTGCATTGCTTGAGAGTATCGAGATGCAAATATAGCCAGCATTGCTAAAACTTTATTCTCCAGCTCCGGTGAATACTTAAGATGCTATATAAGCTTTATGGCGTTTAAAAGACGAAAGGGTGCTGGCAAATGAAAATTGCCGTAGCAGGTACAGGCTACGTAGGCCTTTCAAATGCTGTTCTCCTGGCACAGCATCAAGAGGTTACAGCAATTGATATCGTCGATTATCGCGTCGAACAGATCAACGCTCACCAACCGCCGATCAAGGATGCCGATTTTGTGATTATTGCTACGCCGACCAACTATGATCCGGTGATCAACTATTTCGATACCTCGAGTGTCGAGTCCGTCATTCAGGACGTGATGCGGGTGAATCCGGATGCCGTCATGGTCATCAAATCCACGGTGCCGGTGGGGTACACCAAAGACGCATGTGAGCGCTTTGGCACCCAAAAGCTGATTTTCTCGCCGGAGTTTTTGCGTGAAGGCAGGGCGCTGTAGGATAACCTGCACCCCTCACGCATTGTTGTCGGCGAGCGCCTCGACCACGCCGCTGTTATCGAGGGCTTCAAGCAGCAGTAGAGCGCCACTGTCGCTGGTGGTGCGATGGCCGTTGAGCTCAACGCGGATGGACCCAATGCAGGACGGCATCCAGAGAGATGGGCTTTCACCCATGGCGAGTGGTCCTCCTGAATCAGGTTCTGGCTGGAACAGATTGATTCTACGGGAGGAAACACTCGCTATCTTCGTTTTTATCCCGCCCTCGTGAACAAGGCGGTTTGACACGTGCGATCTGTTCGGCAGCCACTGAAATCGCTTACCCTGCTCTTTTTCGGCGGGTGTCTTTTATTGAGGAGGGAGCATGGCCGACGATGCGGCGGCGTTGGAGAAAAAGCTGGCAGAGCATATTAAAAAGGGGGCCGACCGACTCAGTCGTGAACTTAAACAGGTGCAGCAGAATACCTATACGCAGCTGGAAGCCCTGTCGTGGTTGCAGGGACGGCTGTCGCTCAGGGCCCAGTTGCCGCCCCTGCGTGGCTGGGCGGCCTCCCCGGATGTGCTCCTGCGACTGCACTCCCACATTATGGCGGCAAAGCCGGCGGTGGTTGTCGAATTCGGTAGTGGGGCCTCCACGCTGGTGATGGCCGATGCCCTGCGCCAGAACGGCTTCGGTCAGCTGATCTCGATCGATCACAGCGGATATTATGGTGAGCAGACGCGCGCGACGCTGGATGCCGAGCATCTGACGTCCTGGGTTGACCTGCGTATCGGGGCGTTGCAGCCGTGGGAAGGGGAGCACCCCTGCCCCGAGGATTCCGACAAGCCGCCCTACTGGTACCCTGCAGGGCTTCTCGATGGTATCGAGGGGGTGGCGCTGATCGTCGTGGATGGCCCGCCCGGCGCTACCTGCCCCTTCTCGCGCTACCCGGCGGTGCCGGCACTGTACGACCGCATGGCGCCCGCTGTTCAGGTCTGGATGGATGATGCCAAGAGGAAGGATGAGAAGACCATCTGTGAACACTGGGCGCAGCACTACCCCCTTGAAGTGACGTTTCTACCGCTCGAAAAGGGGTTGGGGATTCTGAAAAGGCCATAAGCCGCCAGGAGTGACCGTATGGAGACGACTGCCTCTCGAGAGGCCGCCCTTGTGCGTTCGGATGACAGCTTCGAGCCCGACTGGTATCGGCGCCGCTATCCGGATGTTGCCGCGACCGGTCTTGACCCGCTGCGGCACTATCTGGAAATCGGTGAGCCGCTGGGGCGATGGGCCGGGCCGTCGTTCTGTGCGGGCTGGTATCGGCAGCGCTACGACGATGTGGCCAGGGCCGGTGCAAGCCCGCTGTTGCACTATATTCGCAGTGGTCGTGCGGAAGGGCGCCAGCCGCGGCCATTGAGCGCTATGGCGCTGGAGCCGGCGCTGCATGCGCCGGAAGACGATGCCGCCCACCAGCGGGCATTGGCCGAACTGGAGGCGCTGCGTCATGACGATAATGCGCTGGAAGCGGATTATGCCTGCTGGGTGCTGGCCCGCTGGCATGCGGCCAACCAGCGCTGGTGCCGGGCGGCGGAGATACTGACTGCCCGTGGGCCGGGCCATTGGCAGATGCCGGCCCATTACGGCCCGAGGCTGCTCGCGCTGGAGGCGCTGCTGCATAGTGGTCAATGGCAGGCGGCCCAGGCCGCCTGCCTGCGGCTGCTGCGGGATGCGCCCGATTATGCCGATGCCTGCCTGGCCATGGCCAACCTGCTGGCAGCCCAGGCGCCGGTCGGCTCGCAGGCCGAGCGGTCGATGCCGTGGGAGACGCTCCGGCTGCGCTGGGTCAATCGGGCGTTGCGCCCTGCGGGGCTGCAGGCTATCGAACTGGCGGACGCTTCACGGCCCTTGCTGTTGGATAACCTGCGCGGTGAACCCCCGGCGCGCTCGGCAAACGGGGAGAGCCAACCGCTGATCAGTGTGATTGTGCCGGTGTACAACGCCGAAGCCGTCCTGGCCTGTGCCCTGCGCAGCCTTCGCGATCAGACCCATGACAATCTTGAGATACTGGTCATCGACGATGCCTCCACGGATGGTAGTGCCGGGCTGGCGGCGTCCTTTGCCGAGCAGGATGCGCGCTTCCGGCTTATTCGTCAGTCCGGCAATCAGGGCACCTATGCCGCGCGCAATCGTGGCCTGCGAGAGAGCCGTGGCGCCTATTTTACGGTGCACGACAGCGACGACTGGTCTCATCCGCAGAAGATTGCGCTGCAGCTGTCAGCGCTGCAGGCCAACGCCGGCTGGCAGGCTTGCCGCTCGAGCTGGGTGCGCTGTACGGACAGGCTTGAATTCGGCGGCTGGCTGATGGAGCGGGGGTGGGTTTATCCCAATACATCGTCGCTGCTGTTTCGTCGCAGCGTGTTCGAGACTATCGGCTTCTGGGACCGAGTGCGGGTCAATGCGGATACCGAGTATCTCAACCGTACCCGGGCCGCGTTTGGCGCCAGGGCTGTGGGCGAGGTCCTGCCCGGCGTGCCGCTCTCCTTCGGTCGGATGACGCAGGATTCGCTGAGCCGCGATTCGGCAACCCACAGGCGCACCGAGTTCGGCGGGGTGCGCAGGGTGTATCACGAGGCGTCGCTGAAGTGGCACGCCGAGGCGTCGCGAGAAGCGCTCTATCTGTCCGAGTTCCCGCAGCAGCGTCCTTTTCCCGCGCCGGAAGGCAATCTGCCCTGATGAAGGGTCAGCCTTTTCAGGGTTGCCGGGGGGATGCCGGCGCGAAGTGTCATGAGGGCTCGGTCCAACGTATTGTTGGAATTTGCTCTTGAAAGGAAAAATGTGTCAATGAAGGTCGCCCTGGTCGCGATAGCGAAGGATGAAGCCAAGAGCCTGCCGGAATGGATCGCCCATCATCTGTATCTGGGGTTCGATGACATCATTGTTTATGACAATGAGAGTACAGATAACAGTGAAAAAATATTGGAGAAGCTCGGGGAGGCGTTGCCCGTCACCCGTAACCCGTGGAACAACAGGGAAATTCGCTCGCCGCAGCTGACGGCCTATAATCATTTCAGGCTACTGCACGCCAGCCAATACGACTGGGTTGCCTTTTTCGATCTGGATGAGTTTCTGGTCGTCAGGAATGGGGCAAGTTTAAAAACTGTGCTGAGCCAGTACCCCGATTCGGTGGCAGCCGTTGGCGTGAACTGGTTGACCCTGGGCAGCTCGGGGCAGGCCGGCAGCGACTATGAGCGGGTGACCGAGACCTTCCGCTGGGGGCCAAAACGTTCGTTCAGGAATAATGCGCATATCAAGACGATCATGCGGCCACCGAAAGTCAAAAGAGTGGATATTCACCATTGCGATGTCATCAGTGGCGATTATATACATCCGAACGGTGAGCCCCTCGAGTTTCCCTCCAAACCGGGTATTACGCAAAAGATCGAGCATTCGGTTTTGCAGCTCAATCACTATCAGGTCAAGTCGCTGGAAGAGTTTGAGGCGAAGATCAAAAAGGGGCTTGCCACCAGAAGGGCAGACGACCCGAAAAGGGTAAGGGAGAGGCCCCGGGTGCTGCTTGAAAAGCTGGACAGGCAGGAGGAGTTTTATAACGATGTCGACGCTTCGTTGTTTGAAAGCGATGTTTTCAAAAAGGTGGCCTCTCTGTTGTCCGATATTTGATCGGCGCTGGCGAATACCGGTGTCGGTCAGCACTCGCCGCAGCGCTTCGCTTCGCCGGGGTGGCCCGGCGTGGCAGGGACCACTGTGTGGATGGCCGTTCGAAAGGTATAGTGGTGCCCTGTTGCCATATGAATCAGTACATTGAAAACCGCCGTCAACGGTGCCGGTACAGCGTTCGGGAAGCTTTTTTATGCATGCGTCGGAATCAGTAGCATCATCTGCGATCGAGGTGGCTTCCCAGACTGCCTCGCGGGAGAGCGGCTTGACCCACAACAGTGTCATCAGCCAACTGGCCCAGGCCTCGATGTTCTGGCAGCCGGCTCATGCGCAGCCCGGCGAATGGCTGGCGCATCTGCCGTTTCTGTTCTGGCTGGTCGAGGCGCACTCCCCCCGCCGTGTCGTCAGCCTTGGCGTGGTAGACGGCACGCCCCATTTTGCGCTCTGTCAGGCGATTTCGCGGCTGCGGCTGGACACGCTGGCGTTCGCTGTGCCGGGCCGGCAGCCGCATTCGGAACGCGCATACGAGGCGCTTTCCAGCGGCAATGCGCAGCACTATGGGGCGTTTTCGCAGCTTGTCGACAGCGAACCGGTGAGGGCGGCGGAGCAGTTCGACAACGACAGCGTCGATCTGCTGCTGCTGGAGCTAACGGCCGACCGGGAGGACCTGCCCTACCTGCTGGAGCGCTGGCTGCCGCGTCTCTCTTCAAGGGCGGTGGTGCTGGTGCCACAGATCGGCCGGCACGACCCCCAGTGCCGGCTGTTCCGGGATTTCAATGCCCTGGCCGGGCGCTTTCGCGCGTTTCAGTTCCCCCATGGTAGCGGCCTGGGAGTGTTGTCGGTCGGCGATAATCCCACGCCCCTGCTGGAGAGTCTGCTGAGCTTCGGGGAGTCCGCCTCCGGTCAGCAGGTGGTGCGTGAGGTCTTCGCGCATCTGGGCCGGGCCCTGCAGGAGGGGGAGCGCCGGCGCGAGTTGCAGCACCGCAGCGAGGCGCTGGATGTGTCACTGCGCGAAGCCGCTGAGCGGCTCGACACCCTGACGCAGGAGTATCAGGGCGTTCAGGCATCGCTGGCGCAGAGCCGGGAAGAGGCTGCCGATGTGCGCCAGCGGCTGGAAAAGTCGGTTGAGCGGCACGCCACCGAACGTGGCCAGCTGGCCGAGCGCGCCAGCCTGCTGCAGGAGTGGCGCGATGAACTCAAAACCGAAACCGGCCAGTGGCGTGAACGCTTCGCGACCCAGCAGCGGCAACTGGAGTCGAGTGAGCAGACCCTGAAGGCCCTGCGCCAGGAGCAGCAAAGCCAGCAGGCGGCTCATGAAAAAGCGCTGGCTTCATTGCAGCAGTCGCTGGATGACGAAAAACAGCAGCATCAGTACTGGCGCTCCCGGGCCGATGAGTCGAGCCGGAGCCTGGAAGCCGAAGCCCATCAGCGGGAGTCCCTTGACGTTCAAAACGCTGAGCTGGCGCAGCAGTTGACGGCAGCCGGAGAGGCGCGTGAGGCGGCGGAGTCGTCGCTGGAGGCGGCCCACCAGCGCATCGAGGAGCAGCAGGGGGCGGCTCTGGAGGTGCAGAAGGCGCTGGATGAACGTTTCGAGGAGTTGAGCAAGCTGACGCAAATGCTGACCGAAGCGCAGGAAGGCAAGGCAGAGGCCGATGCGTCGCTGGCGTCTGCCGAACGCGAGGTCGAGGAAGCGAAGCGCCAGGTGCAGGAAAAGCAGCGCTCGATCGATACCCGCTTTCGTGAGTTGGCAAAGCTGACCGAGATGCTGGAGGAGAACGAACAGACGCGGGACAAGCTCTCCCGGCAACTGAGCGAGTCGCAGGCTCGTGAAGAGCGCAAGGTCGAGGAGCAGCGTCGCGCCCGCGCCGATGAACGTGCCCGCCATGCCAAAGAGATTGACAAAGCGAGGGCCGACGGTGAGCGCCGCGTGGAGGAGCAGCGCCGGGCGCGGACCGCTGAGCGCCGCCGCTATAACACAGACCTGGCGGCACTCGAGCAGGAGCGTGATCGTCAGAGCAGCGAGATCGTCCAGCTGGTGCGTGAACTCGAGAATGCACGGGCACCGAAGCTGCTGGCCGACCCCATGGCGCTGCGTCCGGCCCGTTATCGGCACAAGTCTCCGGGGCGCAAGCAGGCCCGCCTGGTGAAGCGTGAAGTCGAGGAGCTGGTGGCAAGCGGGCAGTTTCATGCCGAGTGGTATCTCAACACCTACCCGGATGTGGCGCAGTCGCAGAATTTCGCCGCTGCGCCGGCGCGTCACTATCTGCTGTTCGGCGGCTATGAGGGGCGTAATCCCAATCCTGAATTTGACTCCACAGGCTATCTTTCGCTTTACCCGGATGTGCTGTTCCGCGGCATGAACCCTCTGCTGCACTACATCCGCTTCGGCCAGCGGGAAGAGCGCCAGACCCGGCTATCATGACGTTTACGAGTGAAGATTGTGTCCGGCTCGAGGAGAGCCGGCTGTTTGAAGCGGACTGGTATCGGCGTGTTTATGCCGATGTTGCCAGAAGCGGTCTCTCTGCCTGGCAGCATTTCTGCCACCACGGCTGGTTGTTGAACCGTTGTCCCGGCCCGGGGTTCGATCCCGCGGCCTACCTCAAAGCCCATACGGATGTCGAGAAGGCCGGCCACAATGCCCTGCAGCACTATTTGCGCTTTGGCAGACAGGAGGGGCGGCGCATTTTTCCGGCAGCGATCGAGGCCGGCAGGCGCGATGAGAAGCCGCCGGCTCGATCCGCCGATAGCGCCTCCCCCGCCGCTCCCCGCAAAAGCGGTGGCGCGGTCATTGCCACGACGATACCGCAGCCTTCGAGTGACGAGGCCCGCCAGCTGAGCCGTAGCGAGTGGTTCGACGGGCACTGGTATCTCTCCGAATATGCCGATGTGGCGCACAGGGCGGCCAATCCGGCGGAGCACTATCTGCGCCATGGCGCTGCGGAGCTGCGCGACCCGGGGCCGCACTTCGAGACCGGTTTTTATCTGCGCCAGTGCCCGTCTCTGAGGGAAACGGGCGAGAATCCGCTGCTGCATTTCCTGCGGGAAGGGCAGCAGCAGGGTCTGCTGCCGCGCCCGGCGCGTCAGCGTCAGGCGTGGTGGGAGTCGCTGGCGCCGTCGTCGCCGCTGCCTTTCGATATACCCGCTACGCTGTCACGGTTGATGGCACAGGCCGCGCCGCCGGCGGTGATTCTGCCGGTCTATAACGCCGTCGAGGAGGTAGAGGTCTGTCTGGCGGCCCTGATCCGCAATACGCGCACTGCCTGCCGCATTATCGTCATCGACGATGCCAGCCCGGACCCGGCGGTGGCGGCGTTGCTGGCGCAATATCGCGATGTCTGGCCGTTCGAGTGCTACCGCAACGCGCATAACCTTGGCTTTACCGCGACGGTGAATCGCGGTATCGCGTTGGCCGGCCGCAGTGATGTGGTCCTGCTCAATTCCGATACCGAGGTGACGCCGGGTTGGCTGCGGCGCTTGAGAATGGCGGCCTGGAGTCAGTCGCGGGTCGCTACGGTGACGCCGGTATCCGACAACGCTGGCGCGTTTTCCGTGCCCGAACAGGGTACCAACGCGCTGCCGAACGGGGTGTCGTTCGATAGTGCCGGGCTGGGGCTGGCGCAGACGGCACTGCGCCACTATCCCTCGGTGCCCACGGGGAATGGTTTTTGTCTCTATGTACGCCGCGACTGTCTGGATGCCGTGGGGGCGCTGGATGCCGATGCCTTTCCGCGTGGCTATGGCGAAGAGAACGACTTCTGCATGCGTGCCGGACGCGATGGATGGTGCCATCTGATCGACGATGCCACCTTTATTCATCATGTCCGCTCGGCCAGTTTCGGTGAGCAGAAAACCGCGCTGATGGAGGCGGGGCGGGCGGTGATCGACAGGCGCTATCCGGAATACGCTCGGCTGGTGCGTGACCACTTCGGCGCTCAGCCATTGCGCGATGTGCGCGCCCGCGTGGCCGCGGTGAGCGGGCGGCTGGCCGCGGGGGCGGCCGATGCGCCGCAGGGGCCGACGCCGGCCAGGCCGCGCTGGCTGTTCGTGATCTCGACCCGGACGGGCGGCACGCCGCAGACCAATCGCGATCTGATGCAGGCGCTGGAACAGGAGGCGGAGTGCTTCGTACTGCGCTGCAATTCGCGTGTTCTGACGCTGCATTTTTTCAGTGAGGGGATTGAAACCGAGGTGGAGCGCTATCTGCTGGAAACGCCGCTTTCGGCCTTTCCGCACCGTAGCGCCGAGTATGACGCCCGGGTCTTCGACTGGCTGGTGCGCTACGATTTCGAGCTGCTGCATGTTCGCCATATCGCCTGGCACGGCCTGGGGCTGGTCGAGGTGGCCAGGGCGCTGGGGCTACCGGTGGTGTTCAGCTTTCACGATTTCTACAGCATTTGCCCCACCACCAAGCTGCTGGATGCGCAGAATCGTTTCTGTGCCGGGCGCTGTACGGCCGGTGAGGGCGAGTGTAAGCACGACCTCTGGCCGGCGGGCAGTCTGCCGCCGCTGCGCCATCGCGCCATCAAGGCGTGGCAGGGGCAGTTCGCTCAGGTGCTGGCGCGTTGCGATGCGTTCGTGACCACGACGCCGAGTGCGCGGCGCTATCTGCAGCAGATCTTTCCTCAGCTGACCCACCGCCCCTTTGCGGTGATACCGCACGGGCGTGATTTCGAGTCCCTGCCGGATCTCGCCTGCGAGCCCACCCCCGGGGCGCCGCTGAGGGTCGTGTTCCCGGGCAATATTTCCTTTGCCAAGGGAGGCGAGTGGCTGCGTCAGCTGGGCGAGGTGGCGCGGCAGCATCATCTTGAACTGCACCTGCTGGGCAAGGTTTCCAGTGATATCAGGCTGCCGGACACGGTGGTGAATCACGGCAGCTATGCGCGCGAGGAGTTTCATCAGCGGCTGGCCGAGATACGCCCTCATGCCGGTGCGGTGCTGTCGATGTGGCCGGAAACCTACTGCCACACTCTCACCGAGCTTTGGGCAGCGGGAGTGCCTGTCGTGGGACTGGATATCGGTGCGGTGGGCGATCGGATGGAGGAGGTCGGCGGGGGCTGGAAAGTGGCCATGGAGCCGACCCTCGATACGCTGCTTGCCACGCTGCGTCGGGTGGCCGACCCGGTATGCTGGCGCGAGCGCCATGCCGCTGTGCTGCGTTGGCAGCGGGAGTCCGGAAGGGCGCAGACCACGGCGCAGATGGCCTCCCGTTATCAGGCGCTGTACCGCTATCTGCTGCACGATGGCTGGAAAAAGCCCTGGGTGGACCGCCTGCCCGATGATATCGAAGAGGCCTTTTACGTGCCGGCAGGGAATGCCTGATGTTCAATAATGGCAGCCGCGACGTCAGCGGCGCTGTATGGAGTCTTCGTTGAAACTGGCGGTTGCGGCTATCGTCAAGGATGAGATCGACTCGCTGGCCGAGTGGATTGCCTTTCACCGGATGATCGGTGCCGACTATTTTCTGATCGCCGATAATGGCAGTCGTGACGGCACCCTGGCGTATCTGCAGGCCTTGCAGGATGAACGCTGGCTGCAGGTGGTCAGCGTCAATACGCCAGCGGATGAGGCGCCTCAACTGGTGGCCTATCGCAGGCTGGCGGCGCTGTGCCCTCAATGGGTCGATCTGATCGCCTTCATCGATGCCGATGAGTATCTGCTGCCGCTGCCGGCGGAGGGTGCAGTGGTGCCGCGCACCACGCTCCACGCCTGGCTGGACAGGCGCTTTCTTGATCCTGATGTCGGGGCCGTGACGATGAACTGGGCCTGTTTCGGCTCATCGGGCGAGCGTTTCAAAAAGGAGGGCCTGGTGATCGAGCGCTTTCAGCGCCGAGCGCTCAAGGCCTTCGGACCCAATCACCACTACAAGTCTATCGTGCGCCGCACGGCTTTGAAGCAGATGGTGAATCCTCATCACCCCGAGCTGACATTCGGCCGGCTGGTGAATGCCAGGGGCGAGGCGTTCGATTACCGCCTGACGCCTGAAGGCCGGGAGCGTCAGGGGCTTTCCAGCGAAGTGGTCTGGGAGGAGGCCCGGCTCAATCACTATATGGTCAAGTCGGTCGAGGAGTTCGTGCTGAAAAAGGCGCGTCGCGGCAGTGCGTCGAAGGTGGGCTACCACAAGACGGCCGAGTACTTCGAGCGGCACGATAAAAACGATGACGCCTGCTCTTTGGCGGCCGAACTGGGCAGCCGGGTCAATCAGGAGCTGCGCCATCTCGAGGCCATTGCCATGGTCGGTCAGAGGCTGGAGCGTGGCGCGCCGAAGGGCCGGCAGGCGAAGAGAGGCGGCCCCGGGCTGTTCGGGCGCCGGCGGCGGGAGGAGACGCCGCTGCGCGGCATGGTGATCGACAGCCCTGGCGCCGCGCAGCCGGCACGGATGGAAGGCGGCGAAACCCTTGTCACGGGTTGGCTCTTTCTCAGGGAGGCGTATGCCGAACTCAGCACCGCAGTGCGTCTGGTGGTTCGCTGGTCGCCGGAGTTTGAACTGAAGCACGCCCTCGGCGTGCGCCGTGACGATGTGCTTGCACACTATGGTCATGACGATCGCGATAGCCACCCTCAGCGATGCTGTGGCTTCCGGTTCCATCTGCCGTTGGAGGTCACGAGCTGTGAGCTGGAGCTGGAGCTGGGCCAGCAGCGCTGGCCGCTGCAGAGGCTGGTTATCGAGCGCCGGGAGGGCGATGCGCCGCCGGCGTCGGCAAAGGTGTATCAGGGGCAGGAGGACTGGCTGTTCCTGCGCGCGGATGCCAACCTCAGTGGCGCTCAGCATCGCGGGCAGCTGCTGCTCACCCACACGGGTATCGAGCAGTGGCGGGACTACTTCAGTGCCCTGTCAGCACTCGCAGCGCTGCATGGGGTGTCTCACCGGGTGCTGGTGGTGCCCTCCAAGGAGGCGGTACTGGAGTCGGCCTATGGTGTGCCCCGGGCGGCGCTGACGGCGGTCGATCAGGTGCTGCAGCAGCAGCCGGCCGGGGCGGTGCTCTATCCGGTGGAAGAATTGAAGGCACTGGGCGAGCATGCCTTTTATCGTACCGATACACACTGGACACATCGCGGTGCCATGCAGGCCACGGTGGCGCTGGCCGAGTCGCTGGGCCTTGAGCGCAGCGCTGTCGAGGCGCTGTTTGCGCGGGATCGGTACCGGGCCGTCTCCCACCAGGGTGACCTGGGCGGCAAGCTCGAACCGCCCCGGTCCCGGCGGGTGGATGTTCTGCACTCTTTTTCCAATGCGCAGCTGAAAGTCTACGATAATGGCGTTCCCAACTTCGGCCGGCTGGCGATCTTCGACAACGACGCCGCCCCGGTGGATGGCGTGCTGTTGTTGTGTGGCGCATCCTCCAGTGCCGGGATGTTCAATTATCTGGCACGCCTTTTCTCCCGGGTGATTTTTGTCCATACGGCGGGCAATCTCGATCCCTCCCTGCTGGCGGCCTTTACGCCGGATTATCTGGTCATGCAGACCACTGCCCGCTTTGCCATTCGCCCGCCGACGACCGCTTTTTCGCTCGAGCAGACGCTGTGCGACAAGATTGACCGTCTGGATGATCGGGAGATCGAGGCCATGCTCAAAAAGCATGTTGTATCGGCCGAGGGCACCGGCAAGCGGCTCTGGGAACGCTGGGAGGTTCTTTATCAGGACAGGGTGGCCAGGCGCCAGCGCGCTCCGGCCGCCAATGGGTGACAGCAGATGAGCAAGGTGCGTGTGATTCGCGGGCGCTATCGTCGGCTCTTTTTTCAGCCCCCCGGCCTCAGGGTTTTTCCACGGGTCATGCCCATGGGGAATATGAAGGCGTTGCAGGGGGCGCAAGGTGCAGGGCCGCCCTATGAGTGGCAAGCCGACAGGGGCGCCAGTTTTATCCTGTTGGGCACAAGGCCCACGGTCGGCTGGAACATGATTGAGCTGGGGGTGACCCACGATCAGCGTTCTGCGGCGGCCCGGATTACGCTGGATGTGGGGCGTGGCTTCGAGGAACGTCACAGTTTTTACCTGGTGGTACGCGGTGGCAGGATTTCCAAAAGAATCTTCTTTATCCCCTATGGCACTCGGCGTATTCGGCTTGAACCTCTGGTGGAGCAGTCGGGATGTTTCAGAATCCACCATTTCCAGATCGTATGGCTGACGCCGCGATTTGCGCATGACCGGATGATCCGGCGCCTCGGTTATGCGGACGCCCGTTTTCAGCATCCTGACAGGAGAGCGGTCGTCGATCTTCTCCGCCAGGAGGAAATCGACGAGGGCATCAGCTGGAAGAAGCTGCTTTATACCTATTACGAAGCCACCTTCGTTCACTGCTCGCCGGAAACCAGCTATGCGTACTGGCAGGAGCATATCGAGATTCTGCGCGAGCCTTCCCAAAAGAAGGTGCGCCGCCTTCAGCAGCAGTTTGTCGACCCGGTGCGTATTGCCGTCGTGCTGGTGGCGCACAATGGCGCCGTTCAGCACCTGGCAGCCAGCCTCGGCGCTGTGACCGAGCAGCGCTATCCCCACTGGCAGCTCTTTGCCGGCGAGGCGCTGCTGGAAGAGGCAGAAGTGCTGGCGCAGGCTCGGGGCATGGCGGCCCGGGATGACAGAATTGGGCTTTTGCCGGGCAGTACCGAAGAGGCATTGAGCGCCTGTATAGCAGCGTCACCGGATTACGTGATGCTGTTGCGCGTCGGCGACAGGCTGGCACGCAATGCGCTCTATCACATTGCCCATCAGTGTCAGATGACGCCGGGGGGCGCTCTGATTTATGGCGATGACGATATCATCGATGCGGCGGGTGAGCGCGTCCTGCCCAACTTCAAACCGCGCTGGAATGACGACTATCTCCTTGCGGCCAATTATATAGGCCATGCAGCAGCGTTCTCCTGCGAGCAGTTACAGCGCTATCTCGCGCAGCGGGAAGACCCCGGTGACGTCGATGTGCATGCCCTGATGCTGGCGAGTGGCAGCCAGTGTGAGCGCGAGCGTGTTCATCACCTTCCTTTCGTGATCTATCACAACGATGCAGCGAACTGCCGACATCCTATGGCGGCCAATGCCACCAGCCAGCGGGCTGTTGAAAGCTTTGTGCAACGCCTGGATGCGAATGCGCGCGTGCGCCCTGTGGATGACATCGGCCTGAAAGTGAGCTGGCCTGCGCCCGAACCGGCGCCGTTGGTCAGCCTGTTGGTGCCGACCCGCGACCGGGTGGAGATACTGCGCCCCTGCGTCGATACGCTGCTGGCGATCACCGATTACCCGAACTATGAGATCCTGATTCTCGATAACCAGTCGAGCTGCGCGGAAACCCGGCGCTATCTGGATGAGATACAGCAGGACGCGCGAGTGCGCGTTCTGGCCTGGAACGAGCCGTTCAACTACTCATCGATCAACAATTACGGTGTGGAGCAGGCGCATGGTTCGGTCATCGGGCTGGTCAATAACGATATCGAGCCCATCAACCCGGGCTGGCTGACCGAGATGGTGGGTCATGTCTGCCGTGCCGAGATCGGCTGTGTCGGGGCCAAGCTCTACTATCCCAACGATACAGTGCAGCACGGCGGCGTCATCCTTGGCCTGGGCGGCGTCGCCGGCCATGCTCACCGCTTCTTTCCGCGCGCGCATGGTGGTTTTCAGAACCGGCTGAGCCTGGTGCAGAATCTGTCGGCGGTGACCGCCGCCTGTCTGCTGGTACGCCGCGCGGTATTCGAGGAGGTCGGTGGGTTGAACGAGGCGGACCTGCCGGTGGCCTATAACGACGTTGACCTGTGTCTCAAGGTACGCGAGGCGGGCTATCGAAACCTCTGGACGCCGTTTGCCGAGCTTTATCACCATGAGTCCATTTCACGTGGTGTCGATGACAACCCGACCAAACGCGCCAGAGCGAAACGTGAAGTCGATTACATACGCTATCGCTGGCGCGAGGCGCTGCAGCAGGATCCGGCCTACAACCCCAACCTGACCGTGGCGTATGAGGATTTTTCGCTGCGCTGAGGGGGCACCAATGACAACGCCATGGCTTCTGCTCAGCGACGGCGCGACACCCACCGAGGATATCTATTTTTATGCGTCGGTGGCTCCGGCGTGGCGCAGCGCCGGGGTATCGGTAACACGCCGGCCGGTAAAGGGCTGGGCGGGCATGAAGGCGTTGCCGATGCGTCGGCGCTGGTTCGGCGCCAATGTGTTGATCTGCCGTTCGCTTTTGCCTTCATGGACACGATGGCTCGAGCGTCACCGCCACCGCTTTGGTCGTATTGTCTATCTCATCGACGATGATCTGCGCGCTGCGGCCGAAGACCCCGATCTGCCGACAGGCTATCGCGAACGTATGGCAGGCCTGGCCGCGCAGCAGCCACGCTGGCTAAAGCTGGCCGATGAGGTCATAACCTGTGCTCCTGCTCTGGCTGATCGTATGCGCCGTCTGCACCGCAATGTCAGTGTGCTGACGCCGCCGATGCTGGCGTCACTGCCGTCGCTTGAACACTTCGATCAACCACCTGCAGCCGAGACGCCCTGGCGTATCGGTTTTCACGGCACCCGCGCCCACCTGGCGGATCTGGCC
Organism: Kushneria aurantia DSM 21353; assembly: GCF_000382245.1. Taxonomy (GTDB): domain Bacteria; phylum Pseudomonadota; class Gammaproteobacteria; order Pseudomonadales; family Halomonadaceae; genus Kushneria; species Kushneria aurantia. Next base: position 6,537 of record NZ_KB907895.1, on the reverse strand, counting down.
TGGCTTGGTCCGGCACTTAAGGCCATGCAATCACAGCGCTGTGATACCCGGCTCGAAATCATGCTTGGTCAGCATACGCCGGCGGATTTAAGTACGCTGCCGCGTACGGTAACGCCAGCACCGCTGCCCTGGGCGTCGTTTCGCCGCTATCAGCGTGAGTGTCGAATGCATATCGGTCTGGCGCCGCTTCGCCCCACGCCTTTCAATATGGCAAAGTCGTTTATCAAATTTTTCGATATTACCGCCATGGGCGGCGTAGGCCTCTATAGTGACCGAGAGCCCTATCGCGCTATTGTCCGACACGGCGAAAACGGGTTTCTGCTGGAGGATGACCCGCTGGCATGGCGCGATGCCTTGCAGTGGCTCTTGGATAACCCCGAGCAGGCGGCGCGGATGGCGTCTTCAGCGACGGCGACGGCTCGCCGCATGGGCGATACCAGGTTGACAGAAGCGTTCTGGTCAGCCCGGATATCGTAACGATAAGTTAACCAATATCTTCCGCTTGAGTTCTCCGGTTTTTTAGATATTTGCCAGCGCATAGTGTGAGTGTCATTCATTATTTTGAAAAAGAGAGTGTCATGAAAATTGCAGTTGCAGGAACGGGATATGTGGGGCTTTCCAATGCGATGCTTTTGGCACAGCATCATAATGTCGTCGCAGTCGATATTGTCGAAGAGAAGGTGGCGCTGCTGAACAGGGGCATTTCCCCCATCGAAGACGCTGAGATATCGGCTTTTCTGAGCAGGGAAGACCTGCATTTTTCGGCAACGCTGGATGCCGAAATGGCGTATGAGGAGGCGGAATTCGTCATCATCGCGACGCCGACCGATTACGACCCGGTCACCAATTATTTCAATACGTCGAGCGTCGAGGCGGTCATCGAGAAGGTCATGGCCGTCAACCCTCGGGCCACCATGATTATCAAGTCGACCGTGCCGGTCGGCTATACCCGAGACGCCTCGCTTCGTTTTGCTACCGATAACCTCATTTTTTCGCCCGAATTTCTGCGCGAGGGCAGGGCGCTTTACGACAATCTTCACCCTTCGCGAATCATTGTCGGGGAACGCTCGACGCGCGCTGAAACCTTCGCGGAGATGCTGAAGCAGGGCGCGCTCAAGCAGGAAATCGAGGTGCTTCTGACCAACAGCACCGAAGCCGAGGCGATCAAGCTTTTTGCCAATACCTACCTTGCCATGCGAGTGGCCTACTTCAACGAACTGGATACCTACGCCCAGACGCACGGACTGAACGCCAAACAGATCATTGAAGGTGTGGGGCTGGACCCGCGCATTGGCCAGCACTACAACAACCCGAGTTTCGGCTATGGGGGGTACTGCCTGCCAAAGGATACCAAGCAGCTTCTCGCCAACTATGAGGAAGTGCCCAATAATCTGATTGGTGCCATCGTCGATGCCAATCGCACACGCAAGGACTTCATTGCACAGTCGGTTATCAACCGTAATCCGAAGGTCGTGGGTATTTACCGCCTGATCATGAAGTCAGGGTCCGATAACTATCGTGCTAGTGCCATGCAGGGGGTGATGAAGAGGCTCAAGGCGAAGGGCATCGAAGTCGTCGTCTACGAGCCGGTACTGGAGGAACCGCTGTTTTTCAATTCCGAGGTGTTCGCCGATCTTGATGCCTTCAAGGCACGCTGCGATTTGATTCTTGCCAATCGTATGACCGATGAGCTCACTGATGTGAATGACAGGGTGTATACGCGGGATCTTTTTGGCGGTGACTGAATGCCTTTCGGGCACAGCCTGAACGCATCCAGCGTTGAGCGCGTACCGGGTCAGGAGGACCATATATGACGTCACGTCAGCAAGCCGCTTCCCATATCGCGGCGGCGCTGAAAGAGGAAGCGCGCGGCGGTTCCTTTGTGCTTTTTCGCGGCCAGTATCGTGAGCTGCCGGTGGTGGCGCTACCCATCGAGGTGCCGCTTTATCGTCCCGAGAACGGCCGTCTGATCAGTCAGCTGCGCCGCTATCTGCATGAACAGGGTGAGGAAGAACGCGCTTTCGCCGAGCGGATCGAATCCCCCGACGTGCAGCAGGTACTGCATGCGCTATTGATCAGGCTGGCGCGGGACGAGCGCGGTTCGATCTACGCCGAGCTGCGCGACCAGGCACAGCAGACCGAGCCGCTTTTGATGACCCGCGATGGGGTGGTAGTCAACGGCAACCGTCGGCTGGCGGCAATGCGCACGCTGCTTGGTGAAAACGGCGAGCGCTACGCTTCTTTCAGCACGCTTCGTGTGGCGGTCATGCCGGAAGAGACCACGCCCGAGGATATCGAGTACGTCGAGTCGGCGCTGCAGCTCGCCCCCGAGGTAAAGCTCCCCTACACCTGGACCAACCGGCGCCTCAAGCTGCGCCGCCAGCGCGATACGCTCAAGCTGCCGGTGGCGCGCATTCTGGAGAGCTACCGGCTCCCCGACGAAGAGAGCCTGAAGCGCGAGCTGGAAGAGATCGAGCTGGCGGAAGCCTGGCTGCGCGACTATCGCGGCGAACCGGGTGACTACGGGCAAATCGAGGAGTGCGAAGAACTTTTTATCGCGCTCAATGCGCAGCTGCGCACCATGAAGGAGGGCGGCTCCAAAGCGCTCTGGCGGTTGATCGGCTTTGCGATGATTCAGGCACGCGGGGCGCGTGGTGTGAATCCGCTGGGTTACTTTCCCTTTACCGCGCCACGCCCTGTGCAGGCCCCTGAACAGGCGCCGCTGCGGTTGGCGCAGTCGCGCGCTATTGTCGACGCCGAAGCCGAATCGCTCGATGAGGGGCAGCGCGCTTCGCTGGAGCGTCTGCTGTCGCAGCCGGCGGAAGCTACCGAGCTGACCCGTGAGATCACTGATATTCTCGATCAGCTGCGTATCGAGGCCAATTACCACGAAATGCCCGGGCGTCTTTTGCAGCATGTGCAGCAGGCGCGCAAGCTGGCGGAGAAGATAGAGGCGGAGCGCCTGACGGCCGAACAGAAGGCGCAGATCGGCTCTGAACTGGCGGCCATTGGCTACCACAGCCGCCGCTTTCTGGAAGATGACCGCGAGGCGCCGCCGCCCGTTTCGCCGGCGCGACGTAAATGGCGCAAGCTGCGTGAAGACCCACAGCGCTTCTGCCGCGACTCCAGCAACCCGGTGCTGCGCTGGTTGGGTGAGCGCTGGCGCTGATTAAACCCATCCAATGTTGTGCTAATGATGAAAATTCTTGTAACCGGCGGTGCCGGCTTTATCGGTTCGGCGGTCATTCGCTATCTGATCAATGAGACCGAACACAGCGTGGTCAACGTCGACAAGCTGACCTACGCCGGCAACCTGGCCTCATTGGGTCAGTCGGCCGAGAGCCCGCGCTACGCCTTCGAGCGGCTCGATATCGCCGATGCCGATGGCCTCAATGCGACTTTCGAGCGCCATCGGCCCGATGCGGTCATGCATCTGGCCGCGGAGAGCCACGTGGACCGCTCGATTCACGGCCCCGCCGATTTCATTCATACCAACCTGGTCGGCACCGGCGTGCTGCTGGAGGCGGCGCGGCGCTACTTCGAGGCGCTGCCCGCCGCGCGCCGCGCGGCGTTTCGCTTCCATCATGTGTCCACCGATGAGGTCTACGGCGATCTCGACGGCCCCGAGGGGCTTTTCACCGAAGAGACCCCCTATGCGCCCAGCTCGCCCTATTCGGCCAGCAAGGCGGGCTCCGACCACCTGGTGCGCGCCTGGCACCGCACCTATGGGCTGCCGGTGCTGGTCACCAACTGCTCCAATAATTACGGCCCCTTCCATTTCCCCGAAAAGCTGATCCCGCTGATCATCCTCAACGCCCGCGCCGGCCGGCCATTGCCGGTATATGGCGACGGTGGCCAGGTGCGCGACTGGCTCTATGTGGAGGACCATGCCCGGGCGCTGGTGCGCGTGCTGGAAGCCGGCGAGGTGGGGGAGACCTATAACATCGGCGGCCACAACGAGCACCGTAATCTCGAGGTGGTCGAGCGCATCTGCGCGCTGCTGGAGGAGTTGGCGCCCACTCACCCCGAGGGCGTGGCGCGCTACGCTGACCTGATCACCTACGTCACCGACCGGCCCGGCCATGACAGACGCTACGCCATCGACGCGGAAAAGATCGAGCGTGAGCTGGGCTGGCGCCCGCAGGAGTCCTTCGACTCCGGCCTGCGCAAAACGGTTGCCTGGTATCTAAACAACGACGACTGGATTGCCGGTGTGACCAGCGGCGCCTACCGCGAATGGACCGAGCGCCAATATGGGGCGCCGCCGGGCAGCGGTACACCATAAGGGCAGCAGGCATCCAAAAGGACGGATCTTCCGATATGAAACGAAAAGGCATTATTCTGGCCGGCGGCTCCGGCACCCGGCTGCATCCGGTAACCCTGGCAACCTCCAAGCAGCTGCTGCCGGTGTATGACAAGCCGATGATCTACTATCCGCTCTCCACCCTGATGCTGGCGGGCATTGACGAGATTCTGATTATCTCCACCCCCCGCGACACGCCGCGCTTCGAGGAGCTGCTGGGCGACGGCCGCCAGTGGGGCATTCGCATCGAGTACGCCGTGCAGCCCTCGCCTGATGGTCTGGCGCAGGCGTTCATTATTGCCGAGGATTTCCTCGCCGGCGCGCCGAGCTGCCTGGTGCTGGGCGACAACGTTTTTTACGGCCACGACTTCCAGCCGCTGCTGGAGCGCGCCATGGCGCAGGAAAGCGGTGCCAGCGTGTTCGCCTATCATGTTAACGATCCGGAGCGCTACGGCGTGGTCGATTTCGATGAGAACGGCCGCGCTACGTCGCTGGAAGAGAAACCGGCGGTGCCGAAATCGTCCTATGCGGTCACCGGGCTCTACTTCTACGACAGCGACGTGGTCGAGATGGCGAAAAATCTCGAACCCTCCGACCGCGGCGAGCTGGAGATCACCGACATCAACCGGCTCTATATGGCGCGCGGCGATCTGCAGGTCGAGATGATGGGGCGCGGCTTTGCCTGGCTGGATACCGGCACCCACGATTCGCTGCTGGAGGCCTCGCACTTCGTCGCCACCCTCGAACATCGCCAGGGGCTCAAGCTCTGCTGCCCGGAAGAGATCGCCTGGCGCCGGGGCTGGATCGATACCGAGGCGCTGCTGGCGCTCGCCGCGCCGCTGGCCAAGAGCGGCTACGGCCGGTATCTGCAACAAACCGTCAAGGCGGAGCGACGCTGATATGCAGGCTATCGAGACCGAACTGCCGGAAGTCGTGATTCTGGCGCCGAAGGTGTTCGGCGACGAGCGCGGCTTTTTCATGGAGAGCTTCAACCGCCGCGCCTTCGAGGCGGCCACCGGCTGTCGGCGCGAGTTCGTGCAGGACAACCACTCGCGCTCGCGCGGTGGCGTGCTGCGCGGCATTCACTACCAGCTGGAACAGACCCAGGGCAAGCTGGTGCGGGTGACCCACGGCCGGGTGTTCGACGTGGCGGTCGATCTGCGCCGCGCCTCGCCCCGTTTCGGGCAGTGGACCGGAGTCGAGCTTAGCGGCGACAACCACCGCCAGCTGTGGGTACCGGAAGGCTTCGGCCACGCCTTTCTGGTGCTCTCCGAGCAGGCCGATTTTCTCTACAAGGCGACCGATTTCTATCATCCCGCCTCGGAGCGCTCGATTCGCTTTGACGACCCGCAGATCGGCATTGTATGGCCCGAGGCGCAGGCCGCTGAGATGGCCCTTTCCGACAAGGATCGCGCCGCACCGCTGCTGGCCGATGCCGAGGTATTCGAATGAGCAATGGCATGGAAACCGGTGAACCTCTCGACTATCTGATTCTGGGCGCCAACGGCCAGGTGGGGCGCGAGCTGAGCCGGGCACTGCAGCCCTTCGGCCACGGCCGCGCGCTGGGCCGCGCCGAGTGCGACCTGGCACACCCCGGGGCAGTGGCCGAGACGGTGCACCGGCTGAAGCCGAAGGTGGTGGTCAATGCCGCCGCCTGGACGGCGGTGGACCGCGCCGAAGAGGAGCCCGACCGGGCGCACCGCCTCAACGCCGGCGCGGTGGCGGAGCTGGCCGGCGCCTGTGCCGAAAGCGGCGCCGCACTGGTGCACTACTCGACCGATTACGTGTTCGAGGGCAGCGGCGAGACGCCGCACGGCATCGACGCGCCGCTGGCGCCGCGCTCGGTGTATGGCCGTACCAAGCTGGAGGGTGAGCGGGCGATCGCCGCCGCCGCTGCCAAAGCGATGGTGCTGCGCACCAGCTGGGTATACGCCGCCCATGGCCACAACTTCGTGCGCACCATGCTGCGGGTCGGGCGCGAGCGCGATCAGCTGAAGGTGATCGATGACCAGATCGGTGCGCCTACCTGGGCGGCCACCATCGCCGACACCACGGCGCTGGCACTGCACGACTGGCGCCGCAGCGGCTGGGCCGACGACCGCGCCGGTAGCTGGCACCTGACTGCCGCCGGCGCGGTAAGCTGGCACGGCTTTGCGGTAGCGATTTTCGAGGAAGCGGTGGCGCTCGGGATCATGGGCGCCGACGAGGTGCCGCAGGTGGTCGCGATTCCTTCC
>NZ_KB907894.1 GCF_000382245.1 Kushneria aurantia DSM 21353 | reverse complement strand
AGTAGGCTCTCTAACCAGGAGCTGAAGGGCTGAACCTGTCACGAGTGGACAGTTGACCGCTCTCTGATGTGTACGAGCAGAAGCCTCCCCGGAGGGCTCTCGATAACTGTATGGCGGGCCGGAAGCCCAAAGACTGTCGAAGCGCTCAGAGCGCACAGGTGGGCGAATTCAGCGGAACGAAGCTCAGCCCAACAATAATGGGGGACAGGAACCGCCGTGGTACGGATCCGTTTGCCCGGTGGTGTGAGAGGACGGGGGAGGCAACTCCCCCTCCTACTCGATCGTAGCCGTATGAAACTCTCTTCCGGGCTCTCCCCATTTTCCTCAGCGGGTTGCACAATCGATTGATGAAATGGGGAAAAATGCCCTGTGGCTGGGGCCGGGACTCAAACCGATTTGTGACGGCAGCGCTCAGGGCGAGTCCAGTGTGACCAGGTCGCCGCAGATAATGCGTTCTTGCGCATCCGGTGTATCGCTGTGGGAAAGTCGATCAAGCCGGCGCAGGTAGCGTGAGGCACTGCTGATCCGCTCGGCATTATTCATCAGCAGAGCACGCGACTCGGCGTCCCGTGCCATAGCGGCGTAGGGCGGGGTGGAGACGAAATCGGCGGGAGTGTCCGGCACGTCATCCGATCCGGCAAGCAGTTGGGCTGCGAATTTCACGAGTGCGGCCTGCTCATATCGACTCGAATCGTCACTATCGCGTAGACGCTCCGGCGCTGAGATTATCGATACCGCATCAAGAAGTTCGCTCTGGGCAGCGGTAGGTGATTGGGTCGCATAAGCGTCAGACAGTTGGGCCGCGACGCACTGCTCGATCGCATAGGCAGGCGGCGTCAGGGTTTGGACGAAATAGGAAGCGTTCGATGCCTGCTCGAGGCTCATCGGCTTCCATGTCGTGGTGACACCACTCTCATCAGTCATCGTCCAGGTATTGCCTCGGTGCTGAATGTCGAGAGCTCCAACGGCCAGCAACTGGAACATGTCGCGGAAAATGGGCGTTCGTGTGGAACTCGAATCGGTAATAGGCTCACCGCGAACTCGGGGCAGTGTCGTCGCTGGCGACTCACGATCATGGGTATTAAGTCGCAGCGTCAACGAATCAGACACATTGGGCAAGCAGCCGTCAGCGCCTGGCCGACAGGTCGGCGGCTCCCCGAGCGGGCGCCGGATGAGATGCAACAACGCCAGGATCCGGCCACCTTCCTGCTCGAACTGCCCATGCACGAGACGCTGAATTTCGAGGCCCGCGCCTACGCTCTCCAATGGCGGAGCGACCATGACCATTTCTGCGGGCAGACGGGGTGGTGTCGGCGAGGCCCAGCTTGTGGGTGCGATCGACAGGCCTGCCAGCACTATCCAGATCAAGGGTTTCATCCGCTATATCCTCCGCAATCGATCAGCACGGTGGCTGAGAATGAAGTGCCTAATGCTATATTGAATGGGTAGATTGCAGTATACCTGCTGATCGACTCGATGTTTCATCAGGCAGATATCGAACCCCTGATTATCTTGAAGCAATGCAATGCCCAGGTTGCGATTAGCATCGAATGCCACCGCCGAGGTAAGCTGACTTCAGTCGCATGCTCAGCACGCAAACGCCAGCATCACTATGCCGCTACATAACCCCATAATCACCCCATAGCGGCAAGTGACAGATCAGCGCATGGTCCCGCGCGCGATGGGCGCGCAGGTCGCGTATTATCAGCGGTGACGGTTGACGCAGGCGGGGCGGACGCGCCAGCGGCATATAAAAAGAGAGCCTTCAAGGGAACAACGATGAACTTTTCTCTGGTCTACCCGGGCGAGCGTCGGCGCTTCGTACTGCTCATGGTGATCGCCAGCATCCTGTGGATTAGCCTCTCGCTGGTCTCGCTGGGACTTATCCTGATCTATCTGCTGCTGGTCGGGCTGGTTGTGTTCTTCGCACACTCGGCATTCATCGCCATGATTCGTGGCAACGGCGTCAAAATCAGCGCGGAGCAGTATCCGGAGCTGGCGGCGGACATTGAGGCCTGCTGCTGGACGCTGGGGATCGAGACACCGCCGCAGGTTTACCTGCTGCACGCCGATGGCCTGTTCAACGCCCTGGCCACCCGTTTTTTGCGCCGCCACTATGTGGTGCTGTTCTCTTCGGTGGTCGATGCCCTCGCCGAGCGTCCCGAGGCGTTGCGCTTCTATATCGGCCATGAACTGGGTCATATCCAACGCAAGCACCTGGCTCTGGGGCCGATACTCGCCATCGCCGGCTGGCTACCGCTACTCGGCGCCGCCTATCAACGCGCCTGTGAATATACCTGCGACCGCTATGGGCTGGCCTGCTGCCAGGATCCGGACGCCGCCTTTGCCGCGGTGTCGGCGTTGGCCGCCGGCGAGTCGCGCTGGAAAACGCTCAACCTATCGGCGTACGCTGCGCAGCGTCACGATCTCAAGGGATTCTGGACATCACTGCATGAACTGATCGGCGATTACCCCTGGAGCACCAAGCGCGCCCATGCCATCCTCCGGCTCGCCGAGGGTGAGGAGCCAGCACAGCCGCGTCGTCATCCGTTGGCATGGTGTTTCGCTGCCTTTTTTCCGCGAATTCCCGGCTTTGGCGGGGCAGACGTCATGGTCTATCTAATGATTATCGGGCTTTCTATTGCGATTGGCTGGGATGAATTTCAGGCGTATCAATCCAGAACGCAGCTGGCAAATTTTGTCGCTCAGACCGATTCGGATCAGGCGGCGGTCACGGCCTTTGCACTGCGCGAGAAGGTTTGGCCCGAGACGCTTGATCAACTGGGTATCGGCATGCTCCGTAGTACTGACGATCTGCATGCCAACATCCAACTTGGCATCGAGGGTGAGCTTCGTTATACCTTTGTGGGCTACAGCCACGCTGGTCAGAGTCTGACCATGACGCCGTATCCTGTATTTGATGAGCAGAATATTCTCGTCGGCTTTGATTGGTCGTGCTGGAGCGAGGACCTGAAGACCGTGTTGCCGGATGGCTGCCAACGAATGGCGCCTTAGTTCGACGCAGCATGCTGAACTGGCTGTGCTCCGTCAGTGTTGATCACGCTTGTCATCAACGCCGGTCGTGACAGGCACCGGGAGAGGCCGTCACACCAGCAAGGCAGATGTACTTTCCATTTGGCATCAGATCGGTCATTCTGAGAAATTGGAATTTTCCTTTTGGTTCATGGGGTTGTGGTAGATAACATGATACCGTAGGGGAAATTCCGATCTCATTGGTGGCCGGGCATTTTTCCTGTCTCATCAATCGCTTGTGCAACCCGCTGGGGAAAAGTGGGGAGAGCCGGGAAACCGCACGTTGGATGACAGCGTAGCGCGGGCGGGCGTAGGCTATGGTCTTTCTGCCGGTGACCGCCGAGCGTCCTGGTTATCCCTGTTTCAGCCCTGCCCTGGAGTAGCAGAACTGCCATGAGCGAAGTGATCGAAGCGGATCAGGAGACGGCGGCGCTCAAGATACCGCCGCACTCCCTCGAGGCCGAGCAGTCGGTACTGGGCGGCCTGATGCTCGACAATCGTGCCTGGGACGAGATCGCCGAACGGCTGGTCAGCGACGATTTCTATCGCATCGAGCACCGTGACGTTTATAACGCCATGACGCGGCTGGCCGAAGCGGGGCGGCCGCTGGACGTGGTAACGCTTTCCGAGGAGCTCGAGTCCCACGATCGGCTGGAACGGGTCGGCGGGCTCTCCTATCTGGCCGAGCTGGCGCGCAATACCCCCTCGGCGAGCAATATCCGCGCCTACGCCGATATCGTTCGCGAGCGCGCCACGCTGCGCAAGCTGATCACTGCCGCCAATCAGATCGCCGAAGGTGCCTTCAACCCCCAGGGGCGCAGCGCCGACGAACTGGTCAACGAAGCCGAGCGGCTGGTCTTTCAGATCGCCGAGTCGCGGCCCAGGAGTGGCGGCGCTATCGGCATGAGCGATCTGCTGAGCAAGGCAGTGGATCGCATCGACGAGCTGTTCAACCTCAAGGGCCAGATGACCGGGCTTTCCACCGGTTTTCGCGATCTCGACGACATGACCTCGGGGCTGCAACCTTCCGATCTGGTGATCGTCGCCGGCCGCCCGTCGATGGGCAAGACCACCTTCGCCATGAACCTGGTCGAGCACGCCGTGGTCAGCAGCGAAAAGTCGGTGGTGGTCTTCTCGATGGAGATGCCGGCGGAATCGCTGATGCTGCGCATGATCTCGTCGCTGGGGCGCATCGACCAGACCCGGGTGCGCAACGGCCAACTGGAGGACGACGACTGGCCGCGCCTGACCTCGGCGGTCAATCTGCTCAAGGATCGCCAGCTCTATGTCGACGATACCCCGGGGCTGTCGCCCAACGAGATGCGCTCGCGCGCGCGCCGTATCGCCCGCGATTCGGGCGGCATCGGCATGATCATGATCGACTATCTGCAGCTGATGCAGGTGCCCGGTTTCGCCGAGAACCGTACCGCCGAAATATCCGAAATCTCGCGCTCGCTGAAAGGCTTGGCGCGCGAATTCAACTGCCCGGTGGTGGCGCTTTCGCAGCTCAACCGCTCGCTGGAGCAGCGTCCCAACAAGCGCCCGGTAATGTCGGATCTGCGTGAGTGTGTCAGCGGCGATACGCTGGTGATGTTGTCGAACGGAGAGCGCAGGCCGATACGCGAGCTGGTGGGTCAGACCCCCGAGGTGGTGTCGCTGGGCGATGACAACAGGCTTCAGTTTTCGACTTCCGATTTGGTGTGGTCGGTAGGTATCAGGCCGGTTTATGAGGTTTCCCTTGCCAGTGGCCGGCGCCTTCGCGCTACCTCCGAGCATCGCCTCAGGGCCTTCCGGGACTGGAAAAGGGTCGACAGCCTCGAAGTGGGTGACCGCCTTGCGGTGGCTAGAGTGCTACCCGAACCCGGCACCACACGGGTTTGGAAGGAGCATGCGATTGTGCTGATGGCCCATTTGCTGGGTGATGGCAGCTATGTCAAGGGACAGCCTCTGCGTTATACCACCGCCAGCGAAGCCAACAGCGAGGCGGTCAGATGTGCTGCAGAGCAGTTTGGTTCAAGCGTGACTCGCCATGCGGGGCGGGGCAACTGGCATCAACTGGTGATCGCGGGTAATGGCAATCGCTGGCATCCACTGGGGGTGGGGCGTTGGTTGAAGTCGCTGGGCGTTTTCGGCCAGCGCTCCGCCGAAAAGCATGTGCCCGACGAGGTGTTCCAGCTTGCCAACGACCAGCTTGCGCTCTTTCTGCGCCATCTATGGGCCACTGACGGCAGTGTCACCACGACACACGCTGGACGCACGCGGATCTTTTTCTCGACCGTCAGCCGGCGTCTGATCGATGATGTGGCGGCGCTGCTGCTGCGTTTCGCCATTGTGGCGAGAATTCGTCACATCGTATCGGGGGCAGGTAAAGGGTGGTACACCGCTGACGTTTCCGGTTCGGACCAGCAGCGGCGTTTCGCCGAGCGGATCGGGGGATTCGGTCACCAGCAGCAGGCGCTCGAACGTTGCAGGGAAAGCAGCATTCGTGCCAATACCAATCTCGATACTCTGCCGCAAGAAGTCTTTGAACACGTCAGACAAGCCATGGCGGAAAAAAAGGTCAGACATCGGCAAATGGCTGCGATGCGTGGTACCGCCTATGGCGGTTCCTCTCATTTCCGCTTTGCTCCGTCGCGGCAGACGCTCGAGAGCTATGCCGATGTGCTGCAGGACGCGACGCTGAAACAGGCAGCGTCCAGCGATCTGTTGTGGGACAAGGTCGTCGAGATTCGCGCCTGTGGTGAGGAGGAGGTTTTCGATCTGACCGTGCCGGGAAACGCCTGCTGGCTTGCCGACGGTATCGTCAGCCATAACTCCGGCGCGATAGAACAGGATGCAGACCTGATCACCTTCGTTTACCGCGACGAGGTCTACAACAAGGACAACCCCGACAACAAGGGGCTGGCCGAGTTGATCATCGGCAAGCAGCGTAACGGGCCTATCGGTACCGTGCACATGGCCTTTATCGGCAAATATACCCGCTTCGAGGACCTCGCTCCCGAAAGCTACGGCCAGTACGAAGAGTAAGGCGCCGCTCGTCCGAGCGGTGGACAGCCTATTTGACCCATTTCTTCTGACAGGAGTCACCATGCCATCAGGATATCGCCGTGGCGGCCGTCGCCAGCCGCGGCTGGAAGCGCGCGGCACACTGGAGAGTGTCGAGACCGAAGGGCCCTTCAAGGAGTGGTTGGGCATGCCCGATCTGTATCGCCATACCCTGACCGTGAACGGTGAGGTCTACAGCTATCAGGTCGAGGAGTCCGAGCTGCCGGTCGCCATCGGCGACTATGTCGTTTTTCGCTACAAGGAAACAAAGGCGGGACGCTGGATTGATCGGCGTTCGCTGGGGGTGGCGATCGACCCCTCGACATTCAATCGTGACTGAGGGCGCGGCCGGCTGCCGTTGCGGCGGTCGGATGCGTCCGGTTTGAAATGAGACGCATTGTTATTTAAATTCTGCTCAAGCCAGCCGGCTTCTCCCTCGCCGGCACTTTCCGCGACTCGCGCAGCAGGATCCATACAGCAGCCAATGACGACTTCATGAACAGTACCGCTTCCCGCGCCCTCGGAGGTGGTCAGGCCGGCATCTGGTACGGCCAGCAGAGCAGCCGTGAGCAGGGTGGCTACGCGACGGCGCAGTGCCTTGAAATACGCGGCGCGATTGATCCGCGGCAGCTGGCTCGCGCCACCGCCCTTGCCCTCGAGGAGACGCAGTCGTCGTTCGAGCGCTTCGTCGAGGATGAACGGGGCCCTCGACGGCTGGTCGCCCCCGCGACACGCCGCGCGCCGGACGTTGCAGTGATCGATCTGCGCGACGACCCTGAACCCCGCAAGCGCGCCTTCCGCGAGATGGCCCAGCGGCGCGAGCAGCCTTTCGAGCTCGAGCGTGGGCCGCTGGCGCGCCAGGCACTGTGGTGGGTGGCCGACGACCATCTGCTGTGGTGGCTCAATATGCACCACATCGCCGCGGACGCCTGGGCCTTCGCGCTGATTCAGCAGCGTGCCGCCGAGCACTACGCCGCTCTGGTCAAGGGTACTCAAGCCAGAACGGCGTGGTATGGCGGTATCGACCGGGTGGTCGAGGAGGAGCAGCGCTATCTCGACGACAGCGCCTTCGAAACGGATCGCCGCTACTGGCATCAGCGACTCAGCGATGCTCCCGAGCCGGTCTCTCCCGCCGGCCGCTTTGCCCCCGCTTCGGCATACGCCCATCGCCGCGAGCTGGGCGTTGGTGCCGAAGCCACCTGGCGCTTTCGGCAGTGTTGCGACGGCCGTCGCATCGGACTCGCCGAAGCGATCATGGCGGCGGCCGGCAGCTGGTATGCGCGCATGAGCGGCCGTGCCGACATCACCCTCGGCATCCCCATGATGGGACGTCTGCAGGGCGCGGCGCTGAAAACCCCCATGACGCAGGTCAACCTGCTGCCGCTGCGGCTTGCCAGCGGCTTCGAGGCGACCCCCGCCAACTGGTGCGGCGAGGCCGCCGAGGCGCTGGGCGGCATGCGCCGCCATCAGCGCTACCGCCACGAGTGGCTGCTGCGCGATCTGGGCCGCCGCCCGGGTCGGCGGCCGCTGCAGGGCATGCAGGTCAATGTGTTGCCTTTCGACCCCGCCGGCCAGTGGCCCGGCTGCCGGGTGGCGAAACACCACCTGGTGGCTGGCCCGGTGGAGGAGCTGGTGTTCTCCGTCTACCTGGGCGGTGACAGCGACGCCATGCGGCTGGCGCTGGATGCCAACCCGGCACTGTTCAGTGGCGCGGATACCGAGCGCCATCTCGAACGGCTGCGCCACTGGCTGCTCGAGTTCGTCGCTTCGCTGGATACCCCGCTGGCGAAGCTCGAACTGACCAGCGAGGCCGACCGCCGGGCACTGGCGGCCTTCAACGCCACCGATCACGCGGTCGAGACGACCCATATGGCGACGCTGTTCGAGCGCCGGGTGGCCGCCACGCCGCACCACGTCGCCCTGCGTGCCGATGGCGAAACGCTTGACTATGCCGCCCTTGGCGCGCGCGTCGAAGCGCTGGCGACGCACCTGCGCAGGGCGGGCGTGCTGCCCGGTGAGGCGGTAGGTGTACTGCTGCCGCGCTCGCTTGATATGCAGGTCGCGCTGCTGGCCATCCATCATGTCGGCGCCGCCTGGCTGCCGTTGCCGCTGGCCTATCCCGACGCGCGCCTGGCGGAGATGGTCGAGCGCGCCACGCCGCGGCTGGTGCTGACCCATAACGCCGAAAGCGCACGCCTGTCCGGTGCTCCCGCGATACAGCTCGATGCGCCGCCGCTGGCTGCCGAACTGGCGACGGCCGGCGCGCCGCTGAAACCGCTGGCGAGCGATGACCCGCGTCGCGCCCCGGCGCTGGCCGCTTATATTCTCTTTACCTCCGGCTCCACCGGCCGGCCCAAGGGGGTGGTGGTCGAGCAGCACGCCATCGTCAATCGCCTGCTGTGGATGCAGGGCGCCTACGCGCTGGACGTCGGCGACCGGGTGCTGCAGAAAACTCCCAACGGCTTCGACGTCTCGGTATGGGAGTTTCTGTGGCCGATGATCGGCGGCGCCAGTCTGGTGATGGCGCAGGAGGCGGGCCAC
The DNA here is from genome assembly GCF_000382245.1 of Kushneria aurantia DSM 21353. GTDB lineage: Bacteria > Pseudomonadota > Gammaproteobacteria > Pseudomonadales > Halomonadaceae > Kushneria > Kushneria aurantia. Next base: position 20,125 of record NZ_KB907894.1, on the reverse strand, counting down.
CGTGACCCGCGCTATCTGATCGACACGGTTATCGCCGAGGCGGTCACCACGCTGCATTTCGTGCCCTCCATGCTGGCGCTGTGGCTGGCCGAACTGAGCGCGGCGGACACCGCACGCATGACAGCGCTGCGGCAGGTGTTCGTCAGCGGCGAGGCGCTGACCGGTGAACTGGTGCGGCGTTTTTTCGCCCGTCTGCCGAGTGTCGAGCTGCACAACCTTTACGGCCCTACCGAGGCGGCGGTAGACGTCAGCGCCCACCGCTGCACGCCGCAGGACGGTGCGCTGGCCGGTGTGCCGATCGGCGCGCCGATCTGGAATACCCGCCTGCACGTGCTGGACGAGCGGCTGCAGCCGCTGCCGCCGGGGGTCAGCGGTGAGCTCTATATTGCCGGGCGCAATCTCTCTCGCGGCTATCTGGGTCAGCCCGAACTCACCGCCGAACGCTTTGTCGAGCAGCCGGCGCTGGCGCCGTACTCGCGGCTCTATCGCAGCGGCGATTTGGCCCGCTGGCGCGCCGACGGCGAACTTGAATACCTCGGCCGGCTGGATCATCAGGTCAAGCTGCGCGGCCAGCGCCTCGAACTCGGCGAGATCGAGGCGGCACTGCTGTGCTGTGACGCCATCGCGCAGGTGGCGGTTGATGTGCAGGGCAGCGCCGGCGAGGCGCGTCTGGTGGCCTGGGTGGTGGCCGCGGCCGGCTTCGAGGTCGAGCCCGAAACCCTCAAACGAGAGCTGGCGGCAAGGCTGCCGGACTATATGGTGCCGGGCGTTTTCGTGCCGCTGACGGCACTGCCGCTGAGCGCCAACGGCAAGCTCGACCGCAAGGCGCTGCCGGCACCGCCGCAGCAGGCGGTGGGGGCCGGACTGCCGGCTACGCCGCGCCAGCAGCAGATCGCTGAACTGTTCGCCGAGGTGCTGGGCCTGGCGCGGGTCGGGGTCGAGGATAACTTCTTCGACCTTGGCGGCCACTCACTCAGCGCCGTCGAACTGGTACGCCGTCTCAACCAGACGCTGGGGTCGGCGTTAACGGTGGCAGCGCTTTTCGAAGCGCCCACGGTGATGGCACTCGACGCTCTGGAGGGCGACGGCGCCGGCCGGCACGGTCTCGGCGTGTTACTGCCGCTGCGCGAGGCCGGCAGCCAGGCGCCGCTTTTCTGCATTCATCCCGCCGGCGGGCTGGCCTGGTGTTACGCCGGGCTGGCACGCGCGCTGCCCGCTGACTACCCCCTCTACGGCCTGCAGGCACGCGGACTGCATGCGGGCGAAACGCGGCCCGCCAGCATGGACGAGATGGCGCGAGACTACATTGAACAGGCGCGGCGGGTGAACAGCAGCGGCCGTTGGCGGCTGCTGGGCTGGTCGGTGGGCGGCATGATCGCCCACACCATGGCGGCGATTCTGGAGGCCGAGGGCGAGGAGGTCGAACTGCTGGCGCTGCTGGATGCTTACCCGGCGGACCTGTGGCGCGACATGACGCCGCCCGACGAGCGTATGGCGCTCACCGCACTGCTGCGCATCGCCGGGGTCGAGCTGGACAACGAAACCGAAGGGGAAGGCGAGCTGAACCGCGCGGCGGTGATTGCGCTGCTGCGTCGCGAGGGCAGTGCACTGGGCCAGCTCGACGCCGCCATCCTGGAGGCGCTGGTCGATGTGGTGATCAACAATAGCCGGCTGGTGCGTGATACCCGCCACCAACGCTTCGGTGGCGATATGCACTTTTTCACCGCCGCCGCACCGCGCGCCGAAGTCTGGCTCGACCGAGAAGCCTGGCGGCCGTTTCTGGGCGGGGAGCTGATCAATCGTGACCTCGACGCCACTCATCCGCAGCTGATGCACCCCCGGCGGTTGCAGGCCATCGCCGACGACCTTGTCGCCGCACTGCGCCGTCGGTATGCCGGGGCGGCTGGATGAGCGCCGGCCTCGACCCTTTCGAGACGCTGGCGGCAGCGCTCGAACGCGCGCCGCTGGTCGGGCTGGGCGAGATTCACTGGTGCCCGGCGGTGCTCGAGGCCTGGTGTGAATTGATCGAGTCGCCGGCGCTGGCCGGCAGCTTCGACGATATCGTGGTGGAGTTCGGCGCCAGCCAGCATCAGGCCCTGATCGACCGCTACATTTCAGGTGAAAATGTCGAGGATATCGACGCCGTACGCCGCGACACCCTCTACTTTCTGCTCTGGAGCGCACCGGTCTATGTGCGCTTTTTCGAGCGCATTCGCGCCCTCAATCGCCGCCGCGCGCCGCACTCGCCGCTTCGGGTCGTGCTGGCCGAGCCGCCGGTCGACTGGCGTCATCTGGATGCCGAAGCCTTTGCGGCGGCGCACCGCGAGCGCGAGGCGCGCTACGTCGAGTGCATCGAACGCGAGGTGCTGGGGCGCGGGCGGCGTGCGCTGTTGATCTTCGGCCTGCGCCATCTGGCGCGCGCTGGCGGTAGCGACGGCGACAGTCTCGCCGAGCGCCTGCTGGCGCGCCGCCCCGCCAGTATCACGCTGATTCACCCCTTCCATGCGCAAAAAGGGCTCTTTTCGGTCGATCAACTGCCGCCGGCGCCGGCCTATCATCATATGATCGCCACGCCGCCCGGCAGTGGCGTTCCGGCCGACTATCTCTGGCAGCTCGGTGAACTGCCTCGCCGGGCTGCATTGCCGAACAACCTCTTTGACGACCCGCGCTGGCTCGATGCCGCCACCCTGCGCCTGGCAGGGCTTGGAAAGGCGCATATCGAGCGCGCCCGAGGACTGATGAGCGAGCCCCAGCGGCGCCTTTTCGATCATCGGCTTGCCCGCTCCTGAAGCCGGGCCTCAGCGCCATCAGCTGACATTAAAGCGTCACTTGATGTCGTCAGACTAATATTGCAATGAAACGAAGACGCAATGCGACAAGCAGGACGCGGGAGGGAGATTGACCGCGTCATCGAACCCCGGGAGTGACCATGGAACTACATCAACTACAGCACGCCGCCGCGCGACATCCCGATATGGAAATCAGGGTGGTGCGCAGCTCACTGAGCCATATCTATCAGATCGAATGTATCACCGACGACGGCCAGCAGCGCTGCCTCAGCCGTCGCGGCAAGCCGCGTCTGTTCCGCTCCATCGATGAGGCGGTGGACGAACTTCAGGGCGTTGGGCTGCGCCGCGCATGGATCGTTCGCCATCCCGATGAGGAAGAGGGTGGGGCCACCAGCCGGCGGCTGATACATCTCGACGACAACGCGCCGCTGCGAATGGCGATCTGAAACGCACTGAGCCATCAGTCAGTAGTACAAAGCGCCGGCAGATGCCGGCGCTGCTTTTTAGGCTGTTGGTACGGCGCCGTCGACTATCGCCGTTTTGCTGTCTACCCTGCGGTTTTGGCCCGCCGATACCCCTGCAGGTGCTCACCGCGGCCATAGGCCGGCGCGTACTCCAGTGAATCCAGAAAGTCCTGCGCCTGCTCGCGCAGGGCTTTTCTTTTGTCATCCTTCATTTTATGCAGCGAGCCATAGATCAGCTTCATGCGCTGATTGCCGGCCAGCTGTTTTTCATGGCGCTCCAGAAAGTACCAGTAGAGGCTGTTGAAGGGGCAGGCGTCCTCACCGATGCTCTTTTTGACATCGTAGCGACACTGGCGGCAGTGATCCGACATGCGGTCGATGTATTTGCCCGAGGCGCAGTAGGGTTTGGAGCCGAGATAGCCGCCGTCGGCGTAGAGCACCATGCCCAGGGTATTGGGCAGCTCTACCCATTCGTAGGCGTCGATGTAGACCGACAGGTACCAGTCGCACAGCGCCTCGGGTTTGACGCCGCACAGCAGGGCGAAGTTGCCGGTCACCATCAGGCGCTGGATGTGGTGGGCGTAGGCGTGGTTGCGGGTCATCTCGATGGCGCGGCGCATGCAGCGCATGTCGGTGTTGCCGCTCCAGTAGAAGGCGGGCAGGTCGCGGTCCGCTTCGAGCCGGTTTTCGCGCTTGTAGTCCGGCATGTTGAGCCAGTAGATGCCGCGTACGAACTCGCGCCAGCCGAGAATCTGACGGATGAAGCCCTCCACCGCGTTGATCGGCGCGCTGCCGTCGTGATACGCCTGTTCGGCGGCCTCGCAGACCTCGCGCGGGCGCAAAAGGCCGGCGTTGAGCGCGCCCGAAAGCCGCGAGTGGTAGAGGAAGGCGTGGTCGTCGCTGATGGCGTCCTGGTAGTCGCCAAAACGTGGCAGACAGCGCTCGATGAAGTGGCGCAGGTCGCTCAGCGCCTGGCGGCGCGTGACCGGCCAGTTGAAGTGTTCGAGGTTGCCGAAATGCTCGCCGAAATGCGTGCCTACCAGTTCGATCACCTCACGGGTGATGTCGTCGGCGCGGTGCTCGACCGGGCAGGGCACATCGAGCTGCTTTGGCAGCGGTTCGCGGTTGTCGTGGTCGAAGTTCCACTTGCCGCCCAGCGGTTCGCCGTCGTCGTCCATCAGAATACCGGTTTCACGGCGCATCCAGCGGTAGAAGTGCTCCATGCGAAAGCGCTGGCGGCCGTCGGCCCACTCGGCGAAGGCGTCAAAGCTACAGAAGAAGCGGTCGTCGGCGACCCGGTGCCAGCTGATAGTGCCGCGACGCTTGCGGATGCGCTCGGCCAGCCGCCACTCGCCGGGCGCCGTGACGCGAATGTCGTCGCAGCGGTAGCGGCCTGCCAGCCGCTCGGCCTCTTCGAGCAGGTCCTGGCAGTTGTCCTTGTCATCGAGGTGGCTGTAGTGGACCCGAAAGCCTTTTTTCTCCAGCTCGCCGGCAAAATGGCGCATGGCGGAGAATAGAAAGGCGATCTTCTGCGGGTGATGGGGCACGTAGCGGCCTTCCTGACCGACCTCCATCGACCTCCATCAGTGCCACCACGGCATCTTCGGGCGCGCCTGCGAGCACCGGCAGGTCGAGGGTGAGCTGGTCGGCGAGGATTACGATCAGCGGTGTGGACATGGGGACTCCTTTCCCTTGGGAACCACTGCATAAATGCCTGCACGAGCGAATGACTACGTTGCGCGGTACTCGAAGGCTCGCCTAACCCCATGTTATGTCTCACCTTCTGCGTTCCGTGCGCCTTGCCCTTCATCTCGTTCGGCGATTTATTCAGCGCTTCTCTTGTAACGGTGCCCGGCAAGCTCTGCACCGGGGGCCGGGTATGCGACAAATAGCCACTATTCATCGGCGCTTCGATAGCGTCACTGATAGTATTTGCCCCTCGAATAGTATTTGCCCATCGGAAAACGGTGGATGGTCGGCAGGAGGCAATGTCCGGCCGCGACGGATACAAGGAGTATAGACATGGCACAGGCTCCCTTTGGCGTTCTATTGGCCAATCTGGGTACGCCCGACGAGCCGACGCCGCCGGCGGTGCGGCGCTATCTGGGACAGTTTCTGTGGGACAAGCGGGTGATCGATGTCTCGCGTCCGCTGTGGTGGCTGATTCTCAACGGCTTCGTACTGCGTACCCGGCCCAAAAGGGTAGCCGAGGCCTATCGTGGCGTCTGGCAGGAGGAGGGCTCGCCGCTGCTGGCGATCGGCCGGCGTCAGCAGCGCGCCCTCAAGGCGCGGCTCGATGCGCAGTACGGCTGCGATGTACCGGTCGAGCTGGGCATGACCTACGGCAATCCCTCGATGGAGAGTACCGCCAACGCCTTTCGCAGGGCGGATGTGTCGCGCATCCTGGTGCTGCCGCTCTATCCGCAGTATTCGCGCTCGACCACGGCGGCGGTTTTCGACCGCCTTGCCGACGCGCTCAAGCCCTGCCCGGCACTGCCGGAGCTGCGTTTCATTCGCGACTATCATGTCGATGACGACTATATCGCCGCTCTGGCAGCCAGCGTGCGTGAGCACTGGGAGCAGCGCGGCCGACGCAATCATCTCCTGATATCGTGGCACGGCATTCCGAAACGCTATGCCACCGAGGGCGACCCCTATCCACGCCAGTGCGAAGCGACCAGTCGGGCGCTGGCTCGGGCGCTGGGTCTTGAGGACAGCGACTGGACCATGACCTATCAGTCGCGCTTCGGCCGCGAGGAGTGGTTGAAGCCCTACACCGACGAGACGCTCAAGCACTGGGATATCAGAGCGGCGCCGGGCGTGGATGTGATCTGTCCGGGCTTTTCCGCCGACTGCCTCGAAACCCTCGAGGAGATTCAGGAAGAAAACCGCGAATACTTCATGGATGAGGCCGGCGGCGAGGATTATAGCTACGTGCCGGCGCTCAACGACCGTGATGACCATATCGCCATGCTGGCGGGGCTGGTGGCGCGCAATACGCGCGGCTGGGAGTGAACATCGCGGCTGTCATCAGGGCAGCCACCTTCACTGCGGCTGCTCGGGGCGTTGTGGCGCGGTACCGCCGGGGTGTTCCGGGTGCGGCGTGTCGGGTTCGCGCGCCGTGTCCTCGGGTTTGAGTTCTCCCGGTGCGCCGCGGGTGTCCGGCGTGCTGGGCAGCTTGCGGTGTAGCGCGGCCTTGGCCAGCAGATGGGCGCTGATCGGCGCGGTGATCAGCAAAAAGATGGTGACCAGAATCAGCTGAATGTGAAAAGTGCGCTCGATCAGGATGAAGTAGAGCGAGCTGGCAAACAGCACCAGGCCGACGCCCAGGGTGGTCGCCTTGGCCGGCCCGTGCATGCGCAGATAGAAGTCGCGCAGATGCACCATGCCGAATGAGCTGATAAAGGTGATCAGCGACCCCGCGACCAGAAAAAAGGCGGTCAGCGCTTCCAGTACGGTGTCGACCCACTGACGGTCAAGCCACTCCATGTCGCTCTCCTATTCGATGATATCGCCGCGTAGCAGGTACTTGCAGACCGCCACCGTGCTGATAAAGCCGAGCATGGCGATCAGCAGGGCGGCTTCGAAATAGACCCGCGAGCCCAGCCAGATGGTGTAGAGAATGATCAGCGCAATGCTGTTCACGTACATGGTATCCAGCGCGATGATGCGATCCGGCAGTGACGGGCCGATCAGCAGCCGCCAGGCGTTGAGCACGATCGCCATGGCGATCAGAAAAAAACTGATCCAGAGTGCGATGTCGATCATTCGTAGATCTCCAGCAGCGGCCGCTCGTAGCGCTGATAGATATCCTCGATGAGGGCATCGATATCCGTCACGTCGAGAACATGAATCAGCAGCGTGCGCTTGTCGAGGCGCAGATTGGCCGAGATAGTGCCCGGCGTCAGGCTGATGGTGCTGGCCAGCAGGGTGATGCTGAAGTCGCGCCGGAGTTTCAGGCGATATTCGACAAAGGCCGGACGCGGTCGTTTCCATGGACGTGCGATCAACCACGCGACCTGCAGGTTGGCGATTAGAATATCGACCAGCACGCGGATGGTGTAGCGCAGCAGCAGCAGCGGTTTCTTGACCTCCGGGCGCGTGTCCCACAGCCGCCGCGTCAGCAGCGGAATAACGATGCCCAGCAGGGTACCGAGAATCACCGAGCCCCAGCTGATGGCGTCCGACAGCATGATCCAGACCACGGCAAGAATCAGCGACAGTATCGGTCGGGGCAGTATGCGGTTGATCATTCGACACCCTCCTGCGCGCGCGTATTACCGCTCAGCACGGCGTTGCGATACTGCTGCGTGGCGCCGAGCTGCGCGGCGGTTGCCTGCGTATAGTCGCTGATCGGCCCGGCGAGGATCACCATCAGCGGTGCCGTGGCCAGCAGCGAGGCGGTGCCGATCAGCTTGCCGCGTGCCAGATGGGTGCCGCCCGGTTCACCGTCACTGCGCCGCCAGAACAGGGTCGAGCCGGCACGGGAGGCGGCAATGACGCCGGCCAGGCTCGACAGCAGCAGCACCGGCCACAGCCACAGCGCCTCGTTGAATGCCGCCGTCGACATCAGCCATGCCTTGCCCACCGCGCCGGAGAGCGGTGGCAAACCTGCCATGGCGATGGCGCCGACAAAATAGAGGGCGCCGAGCAGGGTCGTATGGTGGAAGGCGCGGCCGCGGGCGATGCGGGTGCCAACCTTGCCGCGCTGGTCGGCAATCATGTCCGCCAGCAGCAGCAGGCCGCCGCTGACCAGGGTGGTATGCACCAGGTAGTAGAGCAGGGCGCCGCGCGAGTCGACCGCGGCCATGCCCTGGCCGCAGAGCAGAATGCCCACCGAGATCAGCATGAAATAGGTGATCTGGATACGCAGATCGCGGGCCGAGAGTACGCCCACGGCCGCCACGGCCAGGGTGGCCAGCCCGCCCCACCACAGCCAGGGCTGTGCCAGGCCCGAAAGCTGCCCCGCCTGGTCACCGAAAATCAGCGTGAAGACGCGCAGTTGGGCATAGATCCCCACCTTGGTCATGATCGCGAACAGCGCTCCCACCGGCGCCGAGGCCGAGCTGTAGGCCCGTGGCAGCCAGAAGTAGAGCGGCAGCATCGCCGCCTTGAGCGCGAAGACCACCAGCAGCAGCAGGGCACCGGCGTATACCAGCCCGGTACGCTCGGCGGGCAGGCTGCTGACCCGCTGGGCCATGTCCGCCATGTTGAGGGTGCCGAGGCTGCCGTAGAGCACGCCCAGCGCGATCAGAAACAGTGACGAGCCGGCGAGATTGAGCACCACGTAGTGCAATCCGGCCTGTACCCGCGGCTTGCCGCCGCCATGCATCAGCAGGGCGTAGGAGGCCAAAAGCAGCACTTCGAAAAAAACGAAGAGGTTGAACAGGTCACCGGTCAGGAAGGCGCCGTTGAGTCCCATCAGCTGCAGCTGAAAAAGGCCGTGAAAGTTGGAGCCTTCACCGTCCTGGCCGGAGCAGGCGTGCATCAGACAGCACAGGGCGAGCAGCGAGGTCAGCAGGACCATCAGCGCCGAAAGGCGGTCGACCACCAGCACGATGCCCCATGGCGCCGGCCAGTTGCCGAGGTGGTAGACGAAAATGTGGCCGTCCGCCGCCTGCAGGGTCAGTGCCAGCGATGCCATCACCAGCAGCGTGGTGGTGGTAATCGAGATGGTGCGCCGCACCGGATCGACCCCTTCGCGCTTGCGCAGCAGCACGATGGCGGCCACCAGCGGCAGCAGGATCGGCACGATAGGCAGATGCTGTATCACGCCTTGCTCTCCCGCCGGCTGTCCTGATCAGGATCCCGGTCGGTACGGCTGCCATCGACGCTGTCATTGCCCAGATCGCCTCGCGAGCGCATGGCGAGAATGACCGAAAAGGCGGTCATGGCAAAACCGATGACGATGGCCGTGAGCACCAGCGCCTGGGGCAGCGGATCGGCATAGGCTTCGTTCTGGCCGATCAGTGCCGCGCCGTGGGTGGTCAGTCCGCCCATCGAGAACAGAAAGAGATTGACGGCATAGGTGAGCAGGGTGAGGCCCACCACGACCGGAAAGGTGCGACCGCGCAGCGTCATGTAGACGCCGCAGGCAGTGAGCACGCCGGTCGTTATGGCGTAGAGCGCTTCCATCAGGGCGTGTCCTTGTTGGGTCGGTATTCGGTGGTCAGCTTGCCCAGGTTGGCAAGGATCATCAGGGTGGCGCCGACCACGGCCAGATAGATGCCACCGTCGAAAACCAGCGCACTGGCCAGCTCGATGTCGCCGATCAGCGGCAGGTGGAAGTGGCCGAAGGTCGAGGTCAAAAACGGATAGCCGAACAGCATGCTGCCCAGCCCGGTCAGCGTCGACAGTGCCACCCCAGCGATGGCGATGGGCTGGAACTGGAAGGTCAGACGCTGCTGTGCCCACTCCACGCCTCGCGACATATAAAGCAGAATCAGTGCCACTGCCGTGATCAGGCCGGCGATGAAGCCGCCGCCGGGGTAGTTGTGGCCGCGCAGGAAGATGAAAAACGACACCAGCAGCGCCAGCGGCAGCAGCGTCTGGGCGACCACCATCAGCAGCACCGGATGGCGATCGGCGGCCCACACACGTCCCTCGAGGTCGGTGGCCGGCATGAACAGTCGCAGCCGGTTGAGCAGTTTGTAGATGGCCAGACCGGCGATCGCCAGCACGGTGATCTCGCCCAGCGTATCGAAGCCACGGAAGTCGACCAGAATGACGTTGACCACGTTGTGGCCGCCGCCCTCGGGCAGCGCATTGGCCAGAAAATAGCTGGAGATGCTGTCGAGCTCACGGGTCAGCACGGCGTAGTTGAGGCTGGCGATTAGAGCGCCGAAGGCGGCGGCGATCAGAATGTCGCGCACTATGCGTCCACCGCTCGACTCCCTGGGGGTTTTCTGTGGCAGGAAGAAGAGCGCCAGCATCAGAAGAATCATGGTGACCACCTCGACCGACAGCTGGGTCAGGGCCAGGTCGGGGGCGGAGAAGCGCGCGAAGGTGAGCGATACCACCAGGCCCACGACCGACAGCATCAGCAGCGACACCAGTCGCTGGCGGTGCAGGGCAGCGGTCAGGACGCCGCCCATGATCAGCAGCGCCGCACCCAGCACCAGCAGGGGGTCGAGCGGCTGGCCGGCAAGGCTGCCGCCGAGGCGTTCAAGCTGTGCCAGTCCCGGCGCGATGGCCAGCAGCGAGCAGAGCACCAGGAGCATGAGATAGCGCTGCAGGGAGCCGTTCTCGAGACGATCGATGCCCCGCTGGCTGAGGTAGACGATCCGCTGTATCGCCCCCTCGAAAATGTAGCGCGCGTCGTGGGCGGTAAATTTGCGTTTGAAGCGCATCACATGGCGATGGAAGAAGTGCAACACAATACCGCCCAGTACCGCCGCCACGCTCAGCAGCAAGGGGGCATTGAGGCCGTGCCACAGCGCCAGATGGTACGTCGGTAGGGGCCCGTTGCTGACGGCCCGCAGGGCATTGTCCAGTATCGTACTTTGCAAAACGGCCGGGAACAGGCCGAACACCAGGCATAGCGCCACCAGCAGCTCGACCGGGGCGCGCATCGGCCAGGGGGGCTCATGCGGCGTTTGCGGCGGCTGCTGGCGGGGCCGGCGAAAGAAGGTGGCGTAGGCGAAGCGCAACGAGTAGGCCACCGACAGCAAACCGCCCAGCCCCGCCAGCAGCGGCACGATCCAGCTCAGGCCGCCGAACGGCTGCACTTCGAGCGCCTCGGTGAAGAACATCTCCTTGGAGATAAAGCCGTTGAGCAGTGGAATACCGGCCATCGAGGCGGTAGCGAGACAGGCCAGGGTTGCGGTCACCGGCATCAGTCGAATGACTCCGCCCAGCTTGCGCACGTCGCGGGTGCCGCTTTCGTGATCGATAATGCCCGCCGACATGAAAAGCGGCGCCTTGAAAAGAGCGTGGTTGATGACGTGCAGCAGGGCGGCGGCAAGCGCCAGGCGACTGCCCAGTCCCAGCAGGGTCGTGATCAGTCCCAGATGGCTGATCGTGGAGAAGGCCAGAATCGCCTTCAGGTCGGTTTTCAAAAAGGCGAACCAGGCGGCGTAAACCATGGTCGTCAGACCGGTCAGCGTGACCAGCGTATTCCATAGTGGAGTGTCCGCCAGGGCCGGATGCAGGCGCGCCATCAGGAAGATGCCGGCCTTGACCATGGTGGCCGAGTGCAGATAGGCCGACACCGGTGTGGGCGCGGCCATGGCGTGGGGCAGCCAGAAGTGAAAAGGGAACTGTGCCGATTTGGCGAAGGCGCCCAGCAGCACCAGCACCACGATCAGCGGATACAGCGGACTGGCCAGAAGCTGTTGGCGACCGGCCAGTACCGTTCCCAGATCGAAGCTGCCGACCACCTTGCCGATCAGCAGGATGCCGGCCAGCAGCGCCAGCCCACCGGCACCGGTGATCGTCATCGCCATGCGGGCGCCCTTGCGCGCCTCGGTCTGGTGCGACCAGAAGCCGATCAGCAGAAACGATGAGAGGCTGGTGAGTTCCCAGAAACCCCACAGGATCAGCAGATTGTCGGCCATGACGATACCGACCATGGCGGTCATGAACAGCATCAGGAAGGCGTAAAAGCGCCGCATCGAGTCCTGCGCCGAGAGGTAATAGCGGCTGTAGAGAATGATCAGCAAGCCGATGCCAAGAATCAGCAGCAGGAAAAGCAGCGACAGGCCGTCGATGCGCAGTGCCAGATCGACCCCGAAGGTCGGCAGCCACTCCAGCGAAGCGCGCAGCACTTCGGCGTCACCGCGCGACAGCCAGGCGTGAATGACCAGTAGCAGCGCCGCCAGCGGGGCCAGCGAGGTCGCAAGCGCGCACAGGCTGCGCCCACCCCTTATGGTCAGGGCGGGTACGAAGACGCCGAGGAAGGTCAGCAGCGGAATCCAGAGTAGCGTCATGAAGATGTGGTTCCCGAGGGGTCGCTTTCGTTGGCAGCATTGGCCGCCGGTCGGCACGGGACGTCAATCCGCCGGCTTTCCGGAGTCGTATGCATGGTCATATCCTGCTGATGGTTATGATCGCTGCGGTAATGCGCTGCCGGCGATCGGCGATTCTCACCTGCAGGAGCCAGACCCTGCAAGCGGGACGTCGACGACGGTTAATGAAGACTACAGCAGCCGAATCTTAAGATTAAATGATTGAAAGAGGTCAGGGATTGCCGCTGTAATGCCGCACTACAATAGCATATCGACAAGCGACGACGGTCGACCTGCCCGCATTTCAGACAGGTCGGCGCCATGATGTGTTGTCCGGATTGCAGTAACAGGCCTGTGATCGCCGTGCCGGGGAGAGAGGGAAAACAATGCTGATTGCCGTGTTGGCCGGTTTCGTACTGGCCATGTTTGCGCCTGTGTTGACGCGCTGGCTGGGCCACCGCGTGGGCTGGGTAATGGCGCTCTATCCGGCCGCTGTGATGATCTGGCTGGCCGGTCAGGTGCCGCAGGTCATGCAGGGCGGCGGGCTCTACTTCGAGCAGGCCTGGGCGCCCAGCCTGGGGCTCAGCCTGAGTTTCTGGCTGGATGGCCTGTCGCTGATGTTCGGCCTGTTGATCAGCGGTATCGGCACCCTGATTCTGCTCTACGCCAGCGGCTATATGAAGGGCGACCCTCGAGTCGGCCGTTTTTACGCCATCATGCTCTGCTTCATGTCCTCCATGCTGGGCGTGGTGATGGCGGACGGCCTGATGTCGCTGTTCGTTTTCTGGGAGCTGACCAGCATTACCTCCTATCTGCTGATCGGCTTCGACCACGAAGACGAAAAGGCGCGCAAATCGGCACTGCAGGGGCTGCTGGTAACTTTCAGCGGCGGTCTGGCGCTGATGAGCGGGTTGATCATGCTCAACCTGGTGACCGGTAGCTGGTCGCTGCGCGAGATCATCGGCGGTGAGGTGTCGCTGCGCGATAACGCGCTCTATCTTCCCATTCTGCTCTGTCTGCTGGGCGGCGCCTTCACCAAATCGGCGCAGTTTCCCTTCCACTTCTGGCTGCCCAACGCCATGGCCGCGCCCACGCCGGTATCGGCCTTTCTGCACTCGGCGACGATGGTCAAGGCAGGCATCTATCTGATGGCGCGTATCTCGCCGGAGTTTTCGGGCACCTCCGCCTGGACGCTGATCCTGTGCGTTTTCGGCGCCGTCACCATGCTGACCGGTGCCTTCCTGGCGCTGCGCTTTTCCGGCATCAAGAAGGTGTTGGCCTACTCCACCATCATGGCGCTGGGCACGCTGACCATGCTGCTGGGGATCGGCAGTGAAGCGGCGCTGATCGCCTTTGTCGCCTTCCTGTTCGCCCACTCCCTCTACAAGGGGGCGCTGTTCATGGTGGCCGGGTCGCTGGATCACGAGACCGGCACCAAGGATATCGACGCCATGGGCGGCCTGTTCAGAAAGATGCCGGTCACCGCGCTCAGCGCCCTGGTGGCGGCGCTGTCGCTGGGGGGCATCATTCCGCTGTTCGGTTTTGTCGCCAAGGAGCTGCTGTTCGAGGCGGTGCTGGCGACATCGCAGTTGACCACCTTCCTGCTCGCCATGACGCTGGTCTCCTCCATTCTGGTGGTGGCTGCTGCCGGCATCGTGGCGCTGCGGCCTTTCTTCGGCGCGCTCAAAGAGACCCCCAAAACGCCCCACGAAGCGCCCGTCACGATGCTCGCCGGCCCCTTCATTCTGGCAGGGCTGTCGCTGATTCTCGGCTTTCTGCCGCCGCTGGTCGGCCAGCCCATCCTGGCGCCCGCCGCCCGCGCGGTGATGGGCGGCGAGCTGACCATGTCGCTCTATCTGTGGCACGGCATCAATACCGCGCTGATCATGTCGATGGTCAGTCTCCTGCTGGGGCTGGTGATCTGCTGGCAGTGGCGCCGGGTGCGCGGCCTGATCGCACGCCTCAATCCGCTGCTTGATCGCGGGCCGGAGAGCGGCTACTGGCGACTTATGGACGGCCTGGTGCGCTTTTCCGAGTGGCAGACCCGGGTTCTGCAGAACGGCCACATGCGCAACTATCTGCTCATGACGCTGACCGTTTTCGTCGGCCTGACCGGCTATGCGCTGCTGGTGCGCCACTCGCTGTCGCTGAACCTGGCGCTCGATATGCGTATTCACGAGATCGTGGTCGCGGCGGTCACTGCTGCCAGTGCCGTGGCGGCCTGCCTGATGCGCTCGCGGCTCGCTGCGGTGGCCGCATCCGGGGTGATGGGCTTCGGCATTGCGTTGCTGTTTTTGCTGTTCAGTGCGCCGGACCTTGCCATTACCCAACTGCTGATCGAGACCCTGACGGTCATCCTGCTGATCCTGGTGCTGTTTCGCATGCCGCGTTTCGCGGATCTCTCCACCGCAGGTGAGCGCATTCGCGATGCGATAGTAGCGCTGTTGACCGGTGCACTGATGTCGCTGCTGGTGCTGACCATGTACGACGTCAATCTGTTTCCGTCGATCTCCGAATACATGGTCGACAACAGCGTTGATCTGGCCCACGGCCACAACATCGTCAACGTCATTCTGGTCGATTTCAGGGCACTGGATACGCTGGGCGAGATCTTCGTGCTGGCACTGGCGGCCACGGGGGTTTTCGCCATGCTCAAGTTGCAGACCAGGGAGAAGAAGGCACGATGAAAACCGGTACCCTGATTCTGTCGGTGGCGGCACGCATGCTGGTGCCACTGCAGGTACTGTTCTCGATTTTTCTGTTGCTGCGTGGCCACAACGAACCCGGCGGTGGCTTTATCGCCGGGCTGGTGGTGGCGGGCGCCTTCGCCCTGCATCAGTTCGTCTACGGGCCGGCGGCGACACGCCGACTGCTGCGCGTCGACCCGCGCGACTGCATCGGCTTCGGGCTGGTGCTGGGGGTGGTGTCGGCACTGCCGGCGTGGCTGGCAGGTGAAGCTTTCATGACCGCGCAGTGGTGGCCGGTGCTCAATACGCCGCTGATTTTCGATGTCGGCGTTTATCTCGTCGTGCTGGGTTCGGTGCTGACTGCCGTTATCACGTTAACCGAGGTCGACAAGGATGATTACTGAACGTCCGCGAGCCGTGAAAAGGAGCCTGCCATGGAACCCCTGATCGCCATCGTCATCGGCGCCATTTACGCCAGCGCCATCTACATGATGCTGCGCCGTTCGATCGTCAAGCTGGTGATCGGTCTGATCCTGATCTCCAACGCGGCCAATTTGCTGATTTTTACCACCGCCGGTCTGACCCGCGGCTCGCCGCCGCTGATTCCCATGGACGGCAGTGCACTGCCGGAAGTGGTTGCCGATCCGCTGCCGCAGGCGCTGGTGCTGACCGCTATCGTCATCGCCTTTGGCGTGCTCTCCTTCTCCGTGGTGCTGATCCGTCGCGCTACCGAGATCATGCAGGTGGATGACATGGATCAGATGAAGGAAAACGCCAAGTGAGACCGGAAGTCATACTCCCCATTCTGATTCCGCTGCTCTCCGGCGCGCTCTCGCTGCTGTTCTGGCGCTCGCGCACGGTGCAGCGCGTGCTCGGTGTGGTCGGTACCGGGGCACTGATGATCGCCGCCTTTGTCCTCTTCTTTCGCGTTCAGCAGGAGGGGTACGTGGTGCTGCAGCTGGGCGGCTGGCAGGCGCCCTATGGCATCAGCCTGGTGGCCGACCTGCTGGGCGCCATCATGGTCGTACTGACCGGCATCATCGGCTTTGCTGTGGCGCTTTTCTCGCTGCCCACCATGGGGCCGGGGCATGAAAAGTTCGGCTACTATCCGCTGATGCACCTGCTGCTGGCCGGGGTAGCCGGCGCTTTCCTGACCGGCGATATCTTCAACCTCTACGTCTGGTTCGAGGTGATGCTGCTGGCCTCCTTTGCGCTGCTGATTCTCGGCGGTGAGCGGGCGCAGATGGAGGGCGCGATCAAGTACGTCACGCTCAATCTGGTATCGTCGGTGATCTTTCTCAGCGCGGTGGGGCTGCTCTACGGCGCGCTGGGCACCCTCAATATGGCGCATATCGCCGAGCGTGTGTCGATGGTGGAGAACTCGACCCTGGTCGACGTGCTGGCGGTGATGTTCATGGTCTCCTTCGGCATCAAGGCGGCC
Source organism: Kushneria aurantia DSM 21353 (assembly GCF_000382245.1). GTDB lineage: Bacteria > Pseudomonadota > Gammaproteobacteria > Pseudomonadales > Halomonadaceae > Kushneria > Kushneria aurantia. The sequence goes on along the minus strand of NZ_KB907894.1, from coordinate 3,799 downwards.
GCTTTCCCGCTCTTTTTCTGGCTGCCGGCCTCCTACCACACGCCGCCGGTGGCGGTATCGGCGCTGTTCGCCGGCCTGCTGACCAAGGTCGGGGTCTATGCGCTGTTCCGCGTCTTTACCCTGATCTTCAACGACTCGGCGGCGTTCACCCACGAGATTCTGCTGTGGGGCGCGGCGCTGACCATGCTGACCGGCGTACTGGGGGCTGCGGCGCAGTACGAGTTCCGCCGCATTCTGTCGTTCCATATCGTCAGCCAGATCGGCTACATGATCATGGGGCTGGCGCTTTACACGCCGCTGGCGCTGATCGGTGGGGTGTTCTACATCCTTCACCACATTATCGTGAAGACCAACCTGTTTCTGGTCAGCGGGCTGGTCTACCGCCTCAAGGGCAGCTATGAGCTCAAGAAGCTGGGTGGGGTCTACGCCGCCTGGCCGCTGCTTGGCCTACTGTTTTTGATTCCGGCCCTGTCGCTGGCCGGTATTCCACCGCTGTCGGGCTTTTTCGCCAAGTTCGTGCTGATTCGCGCCAGCATCGAGAGCGGCGAGGTGGTGATTACCATTATCGCGCTGCTGGTCGGTCTGCTGACGCTCTACTCGATGACCAAAATCTGGGCCGAGGCCTTCTGGAAAAAGGCGCCCGACGAGGAGGAGGGCGGTGTCGCCAAACCGGCGGCGCTCGACCGGCGTCAGCTGTGGCTGATGGTCACGCCGATCGTCGGCCTGGCGGCCTGCACGGTCTTCATCGGTCTCAACGGTCAGCTTTTCTATGACATCGCCTCGGCAGCGGCGGCCCAACTGCTCGATCCGCAGGCCTACATCAACGCCGTAATGGGAGCGCAGCCATGATAGGTCTGATGTGTAACCTGCTGCTGGCGGTGGTCTGGATTGCGCTCTCCGGTGACTTCAGCATGGCGGGCATGATCACCGGACTGGTGTTCGGCTACCTGGTGATGGCGCTGATGCAGAATCAGTTCCCCGCCCTGCACGGCTACGGCACCCGCGTGCCGCGCATGATCTCGTTCGTCTTTTACTTCCTGAAAGAGCTGTTGGTGGCCAATACGCGGGTTGCCTTCGATGTTCTGACGCCTCCCTGGCACATGTCGCCCGGCGTGATCGCGCTGGAGCTGAAGGCGCAGACCGATCTGGAGATCGCTTTCGTCGCCAACCTGATCTCGCTGACGCCGGGGACGCTGAGTCTGGATATTTCCGACGACCGTCGCGTGCTCTATATCCATGCCATGTTCCTGGATGACGAGAAGAGCCTGCGCGAAGAGCTTCAGGAGCTGGAGTCGCGGGCGCTGGCGGTGCTGCGATGAACGGATTTTTGACTGATGTAGCGAGGCCGACATGCAGATTCTGATCTACCTGACCTTCATTATTCTGGCGATCTCCATGCTGCTGTGCTTCGTGCGCCTGGTGATCGGACCCAGTCTGCCGGATCGGGTCGTGGCGCTGGAGCTGATGTCGATGCTGATCGTGGGCATCATCGGCACCAATGCGCTCTACAGCAATGAAACCAGTTTTCTGGACGTTGCCATCGTGGTGGCGCTGATGTCGTTTCTGGCCACTATCGGTTTTGCCCGCTTTCTGGAGCGAGGAGGCCATCGTGATGATTGATATTTTGCAGGGCATTCTGTTGCTCTCGGGGGCGTTCTACATGCTGGTGGCCTCTCTGGGCATCGTCCGCCTGCCCGATCTGCTGACCCGTATGCACGCCTCGACCAAGGGCGCCTCGCTGGGTGTGATGCTGCTGATGGGCGGTGTGGCGCTGCATTTCATGCAGGAAGTGGTATTCGCTCGCACCATGGCGATCACCTTCTTCGTGCTGTTGACCGCGCCGGTGGCCGCGCACGCCATCGGCCGCGCCGGCTATTTCGTCGGCGTTGAGCTATGGGACGGCACCGTCAAGGACGAACTCAAGCCCAACTACAACCCGCTCAGTCACCGGCTGCACAACCCCTTCGCGCGCAAGTCGAAAAACGCCACGGAAGATGACAGCGGCGACGCCGGCACAACCGACAACAACCTGCCGTGATACCGCTTGCGGCACGGTGCTGCTATGCTGGCGCCGTGTTTTCGGGAGGTAACCACTGATGCTGCAAGCGAGTCGAACCGCGCCACTGGCCTGGCTACTGGGCGCTGCCGGACTGATTCCCTTTATCGGCCTGGCGGCGCTGGTCATGCTCGGCGATGCACGCTGGCAGGCCGTCGCACTGCAGGCTTTTCTCTACTACAGCGCGGTCATTCTCTCCTTTCTCGGTGGTGTGCACTGGGGCGTGGCGATGAGCCTCGACCGCGAAGGCAGCCACGCTTTCAATTCCCGCCTGCTGGTGGCGATGGCGCCCTCGCTGCTGGCCTGGCCGGCCCTGATGCTCGATGCGCAGTTCGGCCTGCTGGCACTGATGATCGGCTTTCTGCTGATCCGCCTTTACGAGGCGCAGGGCGACAGCATCGCGCGCCTGCCCGCCTGGTATACCGCGCTGCGGACTCTGCTGACGGTCGTGGTGGTGACCACTCACCTGGCGTTGTTGCTGCTGGCGCGGCTGTGAGTCGGAATGGAGCAGGCAGTTCTCAAATGGCGTCGGCGATGGTGCAAGGCCATTGCCTGCGCTGAGGGGAGGCGAGCCCTCGGGGGCGATAGTCTGACGGATGACTAATTGCCATGGTTATCGGTCTTCGCTACGTCAGGAGGTCTCCATGAGCCCTGATCCTGAGCCGTACATCACCAGTAGCAGTAGGTCTTCTCCGTGCGCGGATTGTAGCGTTTTATCCGCATGGTGGCCTTCACACGATCCATCAGCCTGTGCGGTCTGCTCTACGCGTCCATGCCCTGCTTTTCTGAATTATGTTTGTTTGTACAGTGTCAGTGGGTCTGGCAAGATGTTTAAGTGCGCAAATTTTGCATAGGTAGCCAAGACATCTTGGCTATCAATAGGTCTTGGCCGCAAATTCTGAATGCAACACCTGATCAAACCGGTAAGGTGTTGACCCTACACCATATTCTGAACTCTGCACCGAAGAACGTGCCACTATCCAGGTCAGCCTCGCACAAGGATTGAGCATCAGGAAGGTAGCGGCTCTGCTTGAACGGTCTCCGGCGACGATCAGTCGAGAGATACGGCGCAATGGGTCGTCCGATGGACGGTATCGCGCGTCACACGCGCAACAGCACCGTCATGACCGTCGAGACGGTTGTCGGCCCAGGCGCAAACTGCTTCCAGGCAGCCCTCGATTCGCCCTGATTCAGCACATGCTGCGTCGGCGCTTTTCTCCCGAACAGATCAGCGGCAAGCTCAAGCATATGAATATCCCTGACCTCCGAGACGCCTACGTCTGCCGAGAAACGATTTACGGGGCGGCCATCCGCAGCGCCATCTACGCGTTGCCCGTCGGTGAGCTGAGAAAGGAACTGATCCATTGTCTGCGGCAAGGAAAGCCGACCCGCAAGCCGCGTCGTGGTCAGGTTGACCGGCGCAACCAGATTCCGGACATGGTCAGCATTCACCTCCGCCTTCCAGAGGTGGGAAAACGTGAATTTCCTGGTCACTGGGAAGGCGACCTGATCAAGGGCAAGAGCAATGCATCGGCTGTCGGCACCCTCGTCGAACTCAAAAGCGGTTACCTGATTCTGGCGAAGATGAATGATGCGACTGCCACCTCGGCTGTAGAAGGCTTCAGCGCTGCGCTGAACCGCATGCCGCTGGCCGCACGGAAGAGCATGACGTATGACCAGGGACGTGAGATGACGCAGCATGCCCGGATCACCCAAAATACCGGTGTTGCTATCTATTTCTGT
>NZ_KB907893.1 GCF_000382245.1 Kushneria aurantia DSM 21353 | reverse complement strand
TGGTGCCGTCCAGGCTGATGGTCCCCACCTTGAGCAGTTGCATCTCGCGGGCCACTTCCAGCACCTGAACGAACAACCCGGCCAGTTCGTCGAGAAAGCGCCGGCGGAAGGTGGCCAGGGTGTCGTGGTCGGGATGCGCACCGGCGGCGATGAAGCGGAAGGCTACCGAATCATACGTTGCCCGCTTGATCCCGCGGCTGGAGAACACGCCGTTGGCATAGCCGTAGATCAACAGCGACAACAGCAGTGACGGGTGATAGGCTGCGCTGCCGCGCCCGCCATAGGCGCTCACCATCGCGCGCAGATCGAGGCCGTCGACGACCTCGACGATGAAGCGCGCCAGATGATCCTGAGGCAACCACTCATCGACGGATGTCGGTATTATCTCATGCCCGGCGTGGAAAGTCCGACAGGCTGCTAGTCTCCTTGGGATCAGCAGGCTTGTATATCATAGTAGTTTGAAAAATACGAATTTCTTTACAACCTGATAGTTTGGCAGCAACAGCTCCTATCAGTGGTTTTTGCAAAATCTTACCAATCACCTCATTTTCATAAGCGATATAATCATTATGCCGCTGAACCTCGCCTTTATCCTTTGACCAATAGGCAAGCTTCGAGGGATGTGCGTGAAGTGGGCGATCCGCTCCCTGCGCATAGAAATCATCGCTAGCTTTTTCAAGCCAAGCAACCTCATCATCACTCAGCAACTTTTTGCTTATATACCACCCATGCCGTTGGTAATGAACAACGTCCTCATCACTAGGGAGCGAAGCTATTTCTTCTTCATTTAGACAAAACACCTTCTGAGTCATGACAACACCAATCCGTTAAATGAAATTAAAAATCAAACACCTAATAGCTTTTATTACTCTCTATCACTGGCCAAGACACCGCCTTTCGCCCAGTTTTCGTGGCTGGTTTCAGCGAAAAAAATCTGTATCGCCTCCGGAGGCAGCTGATACACTTCAGTAAATGCATTAGTTATTTTTTCCACCAATTCACGCTTTAACTCAATAGAACGGGGGGATTGTTGAATTGTGACAATAGGCATAAACTTCCTCGTCTCATTTGTGATTTCAGCTATCAGAAATTATCACCTTGCTCTAACTGCTTAAACAAGTCTGAAACGTTTTGTTCAGAGAACCCCTCTGAATTTTCTTTCCGTTCAATGAATTCCAGCATAACGCCAGAGTTCTCACATCGCTTGCTAAAGCGTTGGGTTAGCTGAGGCCCCTTAATAATATTCGTGTTAAATTCCAGCCCTTGATTTTCCAATTCCTGGCAGGCAGTTTCACAATCCTCAACTTCAATAGCTATATGCTGTGGTCCTGCACCATACTTCTGGATAAATCGGGTGATCTGTGAGTTCTCACCCACCCCTTGCAATAAGACAAATTTAATTGGGCCAGCAATCATTACCAGAAATCATACCACTGTTTTCACCACGTGTATCCAGTCTATCTTCAACACAAAAACCTGGCAGCCTGTCGGGGTTGCCGTCGGCAGATGGGGCGTGCGACCCGCCCCGGCAGATTTTTGCATCACCATGGTGCGCAGCGCATAAACGGCACGTCCCGCCCGGGTCTGCAGCTTGTGCGACATTCGCTCCGTCGGCGAACGGCCCTCGGCCAGCGCCAGCAGTTCCTGCACCTGTGCTTCGAGCCGGGCTTCCAGCTTCTCGATGTGGCCATGGGAGAGGGCGCTGTGGCGCGAGGCGTTGGCCCTGAATCGCCGGCAGCCCGCCAACTGCAGGGCGGGATAACAAGCATGTGGCCTTTCAGTGACACTGAATCCTGAAATTCGAGCGCCGCACATCAACAGCGCAGGGTATCAAAAGCCAGGCTTTCTTCAAGGCTATCGAGCCCCAGCGCCAGCATGATCAGGCGGTCAGCGCCCAGCGCCACGCCACAGGCCGGTGGCATACCGTGCGCCAGCGCCGCCAGCAGCGCCTCGTCGGGCGCCACCGGGTCGAGCCCCAACTGCCGTCGGCGAGCGTTGTCCTCGTCAAAACGGGCACGCTGCTCGGCGGCATCGGTCAGTTCGTCAAAGCCGTTGGCCAGCTCGACGCCGTCGAGATAGAGTTCGAAGCGGGCCGCCACCTCGGCGCCCTGTGCATCAACCTGGCGGCGCGCCAGTGACGCCTGGCTTGCCGGGTAGTCGATCACCGCCTCCGGACCGCCCTGCCCCAGCTCGGGCTCGATGACCAGTGACATCAGCAGGTCACAGCAGTCATCGCGGCTCCAGTCGGCGCTCTGCGCACCGCCGTGTCGGGCGGCCAGCTGACGCAGCGCGGCCAGACTCTCGGCACTATCGATCAGCGGATCGACGCCCAGGTGCTCGACGAAAAGCTCGCGATAGGGCCGCTTGCGCAGCGGCACCTGCGATCGCCCGGTCACCTCACCTACCAGCGCCGCCACCTCTTCGATCAGGGCGGCAAGCGTCCAGCCCGGGCGATACCACTCCAGCATGGTGAATTCGAGGTTATGGCGCCGGCCACTCTCGCCGTCGCGAAACACCCTGGCGAGCTGAAAAATCGGCCCGCTGCCTACCGCCAGCAATCGCTTCATGTGGTATTCCGGCGAGGTCTGCAGCCACAGCCGCTCACGTCCCGCCGGGGTGCGGGCGTCAAGCGACAGCGCGTCGAGATGAAGCTCGGTGCTGCCGGCGTGGCCCAGCACCGGCGTCTCCACTTCCAGAACATCGCGGGCGGCGAAAAAATCGCGAATGGCCTGCAGCAGTACGGCGCGCCGGCGCAGGGTGTCGAGGGTGGCGCCGGGGCGCCAGCTATCGGGCGTCATAAAAGCAGCGGCAAATCAGGCGCGGCTGACGTACTCTCCCTTCCTTGTGTCCACGCGCAATACCTCGCCCTGATTGATGAAAAGCGGTACCCGCACCACCGCGCCGGTGGAAAGCGTGGCCGGCTTGGAGCCACCCTGGGCGGTATCGCCCTTGAGGCCGGGGTCGGTCTCGACCACTTCCAGGTCGATGAAGTTGGGCGGCGCCACCGAGATGGCGTTGTCATTCCACAGCGTCACGGTGTAGACCACCTGCTCCTTGAGCCACTTTGCGTTGTCACCCACCGCCTTTTTGTCGACCGCGTACTGCTCGAAGGAACCGTCGGTCTTCATGAAGTGCCACATCTCGCCGTCGTTATAGAGATACTCCATATCGAGATCGAGCACGTCGGCGCCTTCCAGCGACTCGCCCGACTTGAAGGTGCGCTCCCACACCCGGCCGGTCATCAGGTTGCGCAGCTTGACGCGGTTGAAGGCCTGCCCTTTGCCGGGTTTGACGTAGTCGTTTTCGACGATGTTGCAGGGATCGCCGTCGAGCATCACCTTCAGACCGCCCTTGAATTCACTGGTAGAATAGCTTGCCATAACGCCTCTCGAACAGGATGGCGGCATCCACTGCCGCCACCGGATGAAACCTTCAGAACCCCGCCCGCGCCGATATCTGGCGACGGCGGCGAGGCCCACCGGATGGCTGCCGATGATAACGCGAACCATACCCGCTGTGCAGGCTAAAGCGCCGCAGGAGCCGCGCAGCGCCCCGGCCGGCGACTGGCAGCGCCAGCTGCGCGAGGCGATTCGCCAACCGCGCGACCTGCTGGCTGCCGTGGGTCTCGACGCGCGTTGGCTGGCGGGAGCACAGCTCGGCCATGAGGCGTTCGAGGTGCGAGTGCCACACGCCTTCATGGCGCGCATGCGCCACGCTGATCCGAACGATCCGCTGCTGCGCCAGGTGCTGCCGCTGGCCGCCGAGGGCGAGCCGGTGACGGGCTTTGTCAGCGACCCGCTGGAAGAAGCCGACCACACTCCGGCCGCCGGGCTGATCCACAAATACGCCGCGCGGGTGCTGATGATCACCAGCGGCGCCTGCGCCATCAACTGCCGCTACTGCTTTCGTCGCCACTTTCCCTACGCCGAGCACACGCCATCGCGGGCACAGTGGTACGACACCCTGGACTACCTGCGCGGCGACGACACGCTCCGCGAGGCGATTCTTTCCGGCGGCGACCCACTGCTCTCCAGCGATGCACGCCTTGCCTGGCTGGCACAGGCGCTGGGGGAGATCCCGCATCTGAAGCGGCTGCGACTGCACACCCGGCTGCCGGTGGTAATTCCCGACCGGGTCGACGATGCTCTGCTCGAGTGGCTGGCCGCCAGCCGTCTACAGAAGGTGATGGTGCTGCACATCAACCACCCCGCCGAGATCGACGCGGCGGTGGTACAGGCCTGCGCACGGCTGAAATCGGCAGGCGTTACCCTGCTCAACCAGAGCGTGCTGCTGAAGGGGGTCAACGACGCGGCAACCACTCTGGCGGCGCTTTCCGAGCGCCTGTTCGAAGCAGGGGTGCTGCCCTACTACCTGCATGTGCTCGACCCGGTGGCGGGCGCCTCGCACTTCGACGTGCCGGACGAGCGCGCGCGCCTGCTGGTCGAGGCGCTGCGTGCTGAGCTGCCGGGCTTCCTGCTGCCGCGGCTGGTACGCGAAGTGCCCGGCAAGCCGGCCAAGACGCCGCTGTAAACACGCCCTCAAAGCGCCGCCGGCCCCTGCTGCCACAGCACTGTCAGCTGGCGCGGCGCGCAGGCTTCCGGCACCACCAGGCTGGCCTCTTCACTGTCATCGGCGCGGCGGATCAGGACGTGGAAATAGCGCTGATCGCCACGACCGGCCTGCGCCGGCGAACAGTGCAGCACCTCGGCTTCGTCCAGCAGCGTGGCGATGCGGCGGCGCTGTTCAGCGCTGCACTCACCGAGCGTTACTTCGCGCGGCCGCACCAGTGCCGGCACCCGCGCCACGCCACCTTCGCGGGCAAGGCGCAGACGCATGCCGTCGTCAAGGCGTGTCGCCCAGCTCACCGCGCTCACACGTCAACGCCCACAGTGCGCCAGCCGTCGCGTACCGCCTCTGACACGTCGCTGTCGAACATCGCCCTGGCGTTATCCAGCGTCAAATGGGCGAAGTCGCTGAAGCCGGCATCGTTGGCGAGACGCTCATCGAGCAGCGTGGCGTACCACACCCGCCCGGCGCGCTCCCAGCTGTAGCCCCCCAGCGCGGTGGCGGCGAGATAGAAGGCGCGATTGGGAATGCCGGAGTTGATGTGCACCCCGCCGTTGTCCTCGCTGGTCTCGACGAAGCCGCGCATATGATCGGGCTGCGGATCCCGGCCCAGCAGCGGATCGTCATAGGCACTGCCGGGATGCGACATGGAGCGTAGCCCCACGCCATTGATGCCCGGTGCCAATAGCTCGCCGCCAATCGTCCAGTCAGCCGCTTCGACCGACAAGCCGGCGGTGTACTGCGCCACCATTGCACCGAAGACATCGGCGATCGACTCGTTGAGCGCACCGGGCTGATTGTGGTAAACGAGCCCCGACTCGCGCTCGATGATGCCGTGCGTCAGCTCATGAGCGACCACATCGAGGGCCCGGGTGAAGGAGACGAAGATTTCGCCGTCACCGTCGCCGAACACCATCTGATAGCCGTTCCAGAAAGCGTTCTGATACTCCTCGCCATAGTGCACGGTGCCCAGCAGGGCGCCGTTTTCACCATCGATGGCGGCGCGCTGGAAGATATCGTGAAAAAACTGCCAGGTCGCGCCCAGATCGTCATGGGCCTCGTCGACGGCACGGTCACCGGTGGCCGGCTCGCCCTCGCGGCGCACCCGCTCGCCGGGCAACTCCATGCGGTGTTGCGCATCGAAAATATAGCGCAGCGGCTGGCCCGCTTCGGCGCGGCGCGCATCCGTACGTCCGGTGATACGCTCGGTGCGGGCGCGAAAACGCGAGTCCAACGTCAGGGTATTGAGTGCGCAGCGACGCTGATGCTCGCTGCCATTTTCGATCAGATGACTGAGCAGATGGGGCGGGATAACGCCGTAGGAGTTCTTGCGTCGAGCATTTTTCATAACACTCCCTCCGGGCCTTGAAGAGCGAGCGGGCGTCGCTTGCTGATGACGCCCTGCTCCCCTTTGATGTTGCGGTCCACAAGCCTGTTGTCACAACCGGCAAACGTCATTGACATGGCTGGCGCCGCCTCAGGGTGACCGCTCCTGCAGCGCGTCCAGTATCTGCATGGTAGCGAAACCATCCGGCGTTTGCCCTCGACTGCGCTGCCAGGCACGTAGCGCGCCGCGGGTGTTGGGCCCCATGATACCGTCCGGGGTGCCGGCATCGAAGCCTGCCAGGTTGAGCAGCCGCTGCAGCTCACGAGTGTCGCCGCGCGACAGCGGCTCCTCGTCGCGCGGCCAGCCCGCCTGCACCCCCGGCCGACCGGCGATACGATCCCCCAGCAGTGCCACCGCCAGCGCATAGCTGGTGGCGTTGTTGTAGCGCATGATGACGCGGAAGTTGTGCCCCACCATGAAGGCCGGTCCCTGTGCACCGGCGGGGGCGATAATCGCCGCCTCATTCAGATTCGGCAGCGACGCGCCGCCGATGCCACTCACGCCCAGCGCCCGCCACTGCGCGGTACTCATACGGGTATCGGCATCGGCGCGGCTATAGTCGAAATTTGCCGGCAGGTTGACCTCGGCGCCCCAGCGCTCGCCGCGTCGCCAGCCGTTGTCTGCCAGATAGTTGGCAGTAGAGGCCATCACGTCCGGAATACTGCCCCAGATGTCGCGGCGGCCGTCGCCGTCACCGTCCACGGCGTAGGCCAGAAAACTGGTGGGAATGAACTGAGTGTGGCCCATGGCACCGGCCCAGGAGCCCTGCATGCGATCAGGCGCGATATCGCCGCGCTGAATGATCTTCAGTGCCGCCATCAGCTGTTCGCGGGCAAAGCCGTGGCGACGGCCGTCATAGCCGAGGGTCGCCAGCGCTTCGATAGTGGAAAAACTGCCGAAGTTGCTGCCGTAGTTGCTCTCCACCCCCCAGATGGCGGTAATGATCTCGGGCGGCACGCCGTAGCGCGCCTCGGTTCGCTCGGCGCTGGCACGGTTGGCTGCCAGCCGCTCACGGCCGTTGCTGACCCGGGTGTCGGACACAGCGCTGTCGAGATAGTCCCAGATAGCTCGGGTGAACTCGGGCTGGTAGCGATCAAGCTCGATGATACGCGGCTGATAGGTAACCCCGGCCAGCGCCCGGTCGAGGGTGGCGGTCTCGATGCCCTGGCCACGGGCATAGGCGCGAAACTCGTCAAGCCACTGCGCAAACGACTCGTGCGCTGCCGGCGAGCCGGGCGTGGGCACTGCGTCAGTAGACTGCTCGGTGCCGCCGGTATCGGCCTCGCTATCGCCCGAACCGGTACTTGCGCTGCCTGCATCGGTATCGACGCCGTTTTCGGCGGCGCCCGATGCGCTGCCGGTCGGCGCCTCGGCCGTAACCTCGCTACCATCGTTCGGCTGCGTAGCGCCGGCCTGACAGCCCTGCACGGCCAGGGCGCTGCTCAGCAGCGTCGCCAGCAGCACTTTTGAATAACGCTCTCTGTACCGCAATTTGAATGCCCGCACTTTCAACCCACTACTGCGTTGTGCCATCGCCACTTCCCTGTCATTGGTGCTGAACTATCATGGCCGATAAGGTAGCCTCTGACCACTTTTGGGGCGTCGTACAACAGGCGGCTTCAGCCTGTGTCAGCAGCCAACAGGGAGCGTTCATGAGTCGGAGCGACAACGCCGCCGAGAACATCAATACGGACTGTCGCCGGCACCCGGAGTGCTATCGGGTGGGCCGCGGCGAGCAGGGGGTATTCAACACCCAGCCCTACAAGAGCGAGCTGCTGCCGCACTGGCGTTTCAAAACCCCCGACGATGCCCGCGCCTCGTCACAAAAGCTCGAGGCGATGTTCGAGGCCTACCGCGAAGCCGATGACTTCGTCGGCATGGACATGGCGCGCAAGTTTATCCAGATGGGCTATACCCGAGCGCGGCGCTATGCCAACTACCCGGGCGGGCGCAAGTACGACAGTGAAGGGGAGTTGAACGCTCGTGAGATTGACGGGGAGAAAGCCGAAGCGGCGGCCATTTTCGAGGCGGTATGGAAACGCCTGCGTGAAGACGACGACTATCTGGCACGCAAGCGTGAGCATCAAAAGCGCTGGGGGTAGCCCCGCGGCCGGATCGGTTTTCAGCGAGGGTGGAAGCTGCCCCGCTCGACACAGCCCTCGAGCGTTCCCAACTGCTCCAGATCGCTGCCCTGAAGCACCACATCCATATCCTGACCGCGCACCCGGTTGTGGACGATCCGCACCCGCCAGGGGCGGCCACGGCTGTCCAGGCGCATGACCCAGCCGAGGAAACCTCGTGACCAGCTGACCATCGAGCCGATGGGCGTAAAACCGAAACGCTTGACGTAGCGGTTGACGCAGGTGGTGTCGAAACAGTCGCCGGCATTGAAGATATAGCGATAGGCATCCAGCGGCAGCCATGCCGGGCGGTCACTACGCGGCCGCTGCATGGCATCGATGGCATCGACCACGGCGGCCAGACGCGCCAGCGGCGACAGCTCGGTACGGGTCAGACCGCGCGGATAGCCGCTGCCGTCGAGACGTTCGTTGATCGACAGCATGACATCGCGCCTGATGGCCGGCTCGATGCCTTCGCGATCAAACCGAAAGCGCAGCAGCTCGACGTGAGCGTGCAGCTGGCGTAGCTGACCGGCATTCATGCTGCCCTGATAAAGACGCAGTTCGTCGGCCAGCAATATCTTGCCAAAATCATGCACCATGGCGCAGACGATCAGCTGCTGTAGCTGCTCGTCGCTGCGCCGGTCGCTTTCGAGATCGGCCAGATGCGCGGCAACCGAAAGCCCGTGACTGACCAGCGGCGATGTGCGCTGATCGACGCAGGCCAGCGCATGGAACAGCCCCTGACGGTCCTCGCGCAGTAGTGCCAGCAGCCGCTGGGCCTGACTCAACAGCAGATCGTTCTCCAGTGCCAGACCGGATTGAAGGTTGATCAGTTGAACGCTCAGAGCCCGCGAGATGGCAAGTGTGGTCTCCAGAATCGACGACGCCTCCCGGGCGTCACCACGACTTTCGACCCGGGGCGGTTCGACGGCCACGCGCCCACCGACCTCGAAAAGTCGCGACGGCACCACGTGACGGTCGTTGCGGGGGTCAAGACGCACCGCTTCGCGCTCGATCTCGCGCACGTAAAACCAGGCCTGACGCTCGAAATCGGCACGGTCGATATCGAAAGCGACGCCGACCAGCGCGCTTTCCTGTTCATCGCTGACGCGCAGATGACGCACCTCGCCGCTGGCGTGAAAGCTCTCGCCGTTGGGGAATACCAGATGCACACGCTCAAGTCGCGAGTCGATCGTCAGGTGCGTCGCCTCGTGTGGCGGCAGCGATACCAGCAGGCCGCCAATGGAAAGATCGAGAAGCTCGCCCTCGAGGCCCGGCGTGTCGACACCATGCGACAGCACCACCTGAACCTGCATGCCACGTTCCAGGGTGGCGCGAAAGGCATTACGCTGACGACTCAGATGCAGAAAAGCCGGCAGCTCGGTCTCTATTTCAAAACGCCCGCCACGCCGCCTGTAACTGAGAAGCGGCATGGGAGCGCTGGTGATCAGCATGGTCGGCTCGCTGGCCTTCAGCGAAAACGAAACCCCCTCCGCCAGCAGGGCATCCAGATCCTTGAGCAGCGAAGCGGTAAACAGACAGCGACGCCGATCACGATCGATGCGCACCAGAGAAGTCGGGAAAGGCAGCGTTCTGTCGTCAAGAACAAGCGTCAGGCCGGCCTGCTGGTCGGCCAGACCGACCAGCATCTCGGCAACGCTTTCGACGCCTTCGATTTCCTGATGACGCGATTGGGGCACGCGGTTTTCCTTGCATTCGGACATGAATCTATACCGGAAAAGGCGGTAACTTACCGCATATATACCGCAGCTATATCGTCTTTTATAAAGTTTCCTTTAGCGTGAATGAATGAATTTTACGCGTTCGCTGTCAGCTCACGCTGATGATGACCAAGCAGCAGCAGGATGCTGTCGAGGCCGGATTTCGATATCGACTGCCGTGCTCGCTCGCGCACCAGCGGTTTGGCGCGAAAGGCGATGCCCAATCCGGCGGCGGCAAGCATCTTCAGATCGTTGGCGCCGTCGCCGACCGCTACCGTTTGCGCCATGTCGATATCATGGCGCGCGGCGATCTCGCCCAGCAGCTGCGCCTTGCGCTCGGCATCGACGATCGGCTCGCCCACCTCGCCGGTCACCCGCCCCCGGGCATCGATCAGCAGCTCGTTGGCGTGCACCTCATCGACACCGAGGCGCTGTTGCAAATAGCGTGCGAACCAGCTGAAACCGCCGGAGAGAATGGCGGTGCGATAACCCAGCCGTTTGAGATGACACATCAGCGTTTCGACGCCATCCATCAGCTCGAGGCCGTCGGCAATCTCCTGCAGCACCGACTCGTCAAGCCCTGCCAGCTTGCTCATGCGCTCGCGAAAACTCTGCTGAAAGTCGATCTCACCACGCATGGCGCGCTCGGTGACGGCCGCCACCTCGTCATACACCCCATGACGACGCGCCAGCTCGTCGATCACCTCGGCCTTGATCAGGGTAGAGTCCATGTCGAAGCACACCAGCCGCCGCCGATGGCGCCAGCCGTTCTCCGCCTGCATGACGATATCCATGCCCTGCTCGGCGCCCAGCGACAGCATCTCGCGTCGCAGTGCGTCGCTATCCGGCGGCTCGCCGCTGACCCACAGTTCGAGGCCGTCGCAGCACAGTCCGGTACCGTCGCTGCCGGCCGTGGCGAGACGCTCCACGTGCCTGACCACCAGGCCGTGCTGGACCAGCAACTGCTCGACGGCGACCTGCATGGGGGCGGTCAGATGCGGCGCCAGCAGGGTCACTACCAGGTTCGGCGTGGCGTCGTTCGACGGGCTTGCGCTCATGTTGGCTCCTCGATAGCTGCCAAAAGGGCACGATTATCCGCCGATCACGCCGGCACTGCCAGAGTGCTGCTAACCGGCCTCGAGGCGATCGACCTTCTGAAAGCCTTTCGGCAACCTGCCGCCGCGCCGGCCAATATCGCCCTGATAGGCGTCAAGTTCGTCACCGGCCAGACGCTTGTGGCGCTTGCCGGCATGTACCAGCAGCGCCTGATGCGGCGCCAGCAGCACCCAGTCGCGCACGAACTCCTCACGATTGGCGGCACGCGCAGCGGTAATACTCATGACCCGTACGCCCTTGCCCTTGCTCATCGCCGGCAGCTGGTCGGCATCGACGATCAGCAGGTTACCCAGGTTCGAGACGACCGCCAGCCGCTGGCCGGTCTCGCCCAGTAATAGCGGCGTGAGCAGATCGCAGCCCTTGGGCAGGGTGATCACCGCCTTGCCGTTGCGCCCGCGACCGGTTATCTCCTCGAGGGCGATATGAAAGGCGTAGCCGCCGTCGCTGCCCAGCAGCCAGCGCTGCTCGGGGGCACCGATCAACGCCGCACGCAGCTTCGCCCCGGCGGTCAGGTTGACCCGCCCCGAGACCGGTTCGCCCTGGCCACGCGCCGAGGGGAGCTGATGGGCGTTCAGGGTATAGCTGCGGCCGCTGTCCTCCAGCAGCACCAGCGGCTGATTGGTCTTGCCGCGGGCGGCGAAGGCGAAATCGTCGCCGGATTTCCATGACAGCCCCGTGGGGTCGATATCGTGCCCCTTGGCGGCGCGAATCCAGCCCTTTTGCGACACCACCACGGTGATCGGGTCGGCGCCCAGCAGCTCGACTTCCGAGAGCGCCCTTGCCTCGTCGCGCTCCACCAGCGGGCTGCGACGTGCGTCGCCGTACTGCTCGGCGTCCTCGCGCAGCTCCTTCTCGATCAGGTCGGTCAGTGCCTTGTCGCTGCCCAGCAGCTTGTTGAGCCGTTTGCGCTCGCGCTCCAGCTCTTTCTGCTCGCCCCGGAGCTTCTGCTCCTCGAGGCGCGCCAGGTGTCGCAGGCGCAGCTCCAGAATCGCTTCCGCCTGGCGTTCGGTGAGCGCAAAGGCGGCCATCAGGGCGGATTTTGGCTCATCCTCCTCGCGGATGATGCGGATCACCTCGTCGATATTGAGATAGGCCGTCAGCAGCCCTTCGAGGATATGCAGGCGATCCTCGACCTTGCCGAGGCGGTGTTCGAGGCGCCGCACCACGGTACGCCGACGAAAGGTCAGCCACTCGTCGAGCAGGCGGTCAAGCGCCATCACCTGCGGTCGACCGTCGAGGGCGATCAGGTTCATATTGACCCGCACGCCCTTCTCCAGATCGGTGGTGGCGAAGAGATGATCCATCAGCGCCGCCACATCGACCCGATTGGAGCGCGGCACGATCACCAGTCGGGTGGGCTCCTCATGGGTCGACTCATCGCGCAGATCGGCCACCATCGGCAGCTTTTTGTTCTGCATCTGAGCGGCGATCTGCTCCAGAATGCGCGCGCCGCTCACCTGCCAGGGCAGCGCCTCGATGACGACGTTGCTCTCCTCGCTGCGATAGCGGGCGCGCATCTTCACCGAGCCGCGGCCGCTGGCATAGAGCCGGTGCAGATCATCGCGCGACGAGACAATCTCCGGCGCGGTGGGAAAATCCGGCGCCGGCAGATGCTCGCACAGCGCTTCGACGCTGCAGTCGGGATGGCGCAGACGGTGAATGGTGGCGTTGACCACCTCGGTGACATTGTGCGGTGGAATGTCGGTGGCCATGCCCACCGCGATCCCCGAGCCGCCGTTGAGCAGCACATGAGGCAGCCGTGCCGGCAGCACCGCCGGCTCGTTCATGGTGCCGTCGAAGTTGGGCACCCAGTCCACCGTGCCCTGCCCCAGCTCCGCCATCAGCACTTCGGAGAAGCGGGTCAGGCGCGCTTCGGTGTAACGCATGGCGGCGAAGGACTTGGGGTCATCGGGGCTGCCCCAGTTGCCCTGACCGTCGACCAGCGGGTAGCGATAGGAGAACGACTGCGCCATCAGCACCATCGCCTCGTAGCAGGCGCTGTCGCCGTGAGGGTGGAACTTGCCCAGCACATCGCCGACGGTGCGCGCCGACTTCTTGTACTTGGCATTGGCGGTCAGCGACAGCTCGCGCATGGCGTAGACGATACGCCTTTGCACCGGCTTCATGCCGTCGCCGATCGCCGGCAGGGCGCGGTCGAGGATGACGTACATCGAGTAGTCGAGATAAGCCTTCTCGGTGTAGTCGCGCAGCGTCAACTGCTCGACGTCGCCCTCGCGGACGTGAATATCCATGCTTATATCCGTTTAATTACCAGAATTTTGTTTGTAAATCCGTTGTCGCGACCTGTGAATGGTTGGCATAGGTATCCCATGTAGGTGTATAACCTTCTGTCTGATTTCCCCAGGAAAACCATCCAGGCCGATTGCCTCTTGCGAAGAGTTCTATAAAAGGTCCCCAACTGCAATCTTCAATAAGCTCATACTGCTCATCAGGCTTCCTGCTATGCTCTCTTTTTTGGGATATAAACATATTCTCCTGGCTTCGCCCGGGAGAAAGGGTTCTAGCTTTTTTACCTCGAGTCCCGAAAAGAACCAGCTCAGTTACATTTCTGAAATAGAAACCTACGCCCCTCCTATCAGGACCGCCATCCTTTCTGACTTTGTACCAGACAAGATTCGTCTTGTAAGTAAACCCCCAGGCCTCCATGACCTGTAGCCCTTCGGCAAGAAGCGCATTAGGCACCCAAAGATAAAGGTGAGCAGTATCATTGGAGATAACTTCTACCGGTAGCTCTTTGATTTCATCCAATGACAAGGTTGGATACCTGGTCAGCCTCTTATGCTCAGGGGCAATTTTGCCAGTTTTATTTTGAAACTGCCAAGGAGGGTCAGCCAAAATAGTAGCAAATCTCTCTTTCCCCACTTTTTCCAAAAGATCTTCTGATGCACGCATTTTTAGTCCTCTATATATAATTTTTTTGAAATTCCGATGATCAATAGAGGACAGCCCGCTCCGCCGCCACCCTCTACTCTTGGCAACAATTTGCTCATGTGCGTTGTCGAAGACCCGTAAGAATCACCTCTACCCAGAACGCTAAATATTTCCTGAAGCTCATCACACCGGGTTATTATAACACCAACACTAATAGCTTTTAGATCAAACAACAACCTGAAATTATTTAAATCTCTATCATAAAAAGGGTCTTTATTATTCCATTCTATCTCTATGGCAACCTTGTTTCTAAAGCAGTCAACCTTGTGTGTTGGCGTATCCATTACAACCTCATCGACGACAGTTTTAGTAGAAAAACCTTTCTCTACCCAGCCACGCTTATAAAAAAAGTCGTCGATATAACCAGAAACTCCGGACTTTCTTCCGCCAGGATTTTTTATCCAGCTCCTACGGAGACGAAAATCAGATAATACATCCAAAAGATCACACCACTCAGCAGGAAAGTCCTCCTTGAGAATGGCACACGCATGCCTCCATTCATGCACTTCGTAAAGATCTCTGATTCCCTCGGGGAGTAACTCAACACTCATCACATTCCCCCTCCAAAAACTGAACAACCATCAGACCTCCACCTCCGCCATGTTGCCGTAGCGCTCCAGCCAGCCGCGACGCTCCGCCGAGCGCTTCTTGGCCAGCAGCATATCGAGCAGTTCGAGGGTGTCGTCGCCCACCTCGCGGGTCAGTTGCACCAAGCGCCGGGTATCCGGCGCCATGGTGGTTTCGCGCAGCTGCACCGGGCTCATCTCGCCCAGCCCCTTGAAGCGCTGCACGCCGGGCGTACCGCGGCGGTTGGCAAGCTGCTTGAGTACCGCCGCCTTCTCGCTCTCGTCGAGGGCGTAGTAGACCTCCTTGCCGAGGTCGATGCGATACAGCGGTGGCATCGCCACGTGAACGTGGCCGGCGTCGACCAGCGACGGGAAGTGGCGCACGAACAGCGCGCACAGCAGGGTGGCAATGTGCAGCCCGTCGGAGTCGGCGTCGGCGAGAATGCAGATGCGGTGGTAGCGCAGCCGTTCCAGGTTGTCGCTGCCGGGGTCCATGCCCAGCGCCACGGCGATATCGTGAATCTCCTGCGAGCCCAGCACCTGCTGCGGCTCCACCTCCCAGGTGTTCATGATCTTGCCCTTGAGCGGCAGAATCGCCTGGGTTTCGCGATTGCGCGCCTGCTTGGCGCTGCCGCCGGCACTGTCGCCCTCGACCAGAAACAGCTCGCAGGCGGCCGGGTCCTGGCTGGTGCAGTCGGCCAGCTTGCCGGGCAGCGCCGGCCCCTGGGTGACCTTCTTGCGGGCGACCTTTTTGCTCGAACGCTGGCGCCGCTGGGCGGCATTGATCACCAGTTCGGCAAGCTGCTCGGCCTGGCCGGTGTGCTCGTTGAGCCACAGCGAGAAAGCGTCCTTGACCACCGCCGAGACAAAGCCGGCCACTGCCCGCGAAGAGAGACGCTCCTTGGTCTGGCCGGCGAACTGCGGCTCGAACATCTTGATCGACAGCACGAAGGCGACCCGCTCCCAGAGGTCGTCGCCGGACAGCTTGACGCCCCGCGGCAGCAGGCTGCGGTAGTCGCAGAACTCCTTGAGCGCTTCCAGCAGGCCGCTGCGAAAGCCGTTGACATGGGTGCCGCCCAGCGGCGTGGGGATCAGGTTGACATAGGACTCGACCAACGCCTCACCGCCCTCCGGCAGCCACTGGATCGCCCAGTCGACGCTGTGCTCCTCGTCCTCGAAGTTGCCCTGAAAGGGCGAAGCGGGCAGCGGCTCGAGGCCATCGGTGGACTGCGCCAGGTAGTCACGCAGACCGTCCTCGTACTGCCACACCGTCTCGCTGCCATCGCTCTCCACCAGGCTGACCCGGAGGCCGGCGCAGAGCACCGCCTTGGCGCGCAGTAGATGGGCAAGGCGCGCCACCGACACATTGGCGCTGTCGAAGTAGGCCGTCTCCGGCCAGAAACGCACCGTGGTACCGCTGGCCTTCGCCGGCGCGCTGCCGATCTCGGCCAGCTCTTCGACCTTCTCGCCGCGGGCAAAGGCCATGCGATAGCGCTTGCCACCCTTGCACACCTCGACCTCAAGGCGCTCCGACAGGGCGTTGACCACCGACACCCCGACGCCGTGCAGACCGCCGGAGAAGCGGTAGCTTGACTGGGAAAACTTGCCGCCGGCGTGCAGGCGGGTCAGGATCAGCTCGATGCCCGACACGCCGTGCTCGGGGTGAATATCGATCGGCATGCCGCGGCCGTCGTCGGTGACTTCGATGGCACCGTCGGCGGCGAGTTTCACGCTGATATGGCGGGCGTGGCCGGCCAGCGCCTCGTCGACGCTGTTGTCCACCACTTCCTGCACCAGATGGTTGGGGCGGGTGGTGTCGGTATACATTCCAGGGCGCTTGCGCACCGGCTCGAGACCGGAGAGCACCTCGATGGAACTGGCACTGTATTGGGTCATGATATGGACCGGGTCATACGTTGAGTCACGGTAAAGGTGTCGAATGCTGTCGAGCGACGGCGTTTCATGGCCCGGCGATAGTCGTCAGGGCCATGCCGCAGGGTCGAAATCGGCCGGTAGCCTCAGACCACCGTGGGCCATTATCCGCTCCAACAGTCGGGGATAGCAGCTCAGGCCGTGGTCGTCGCCCTCTTTGACAACGAACTGACTACCCGCCAGCACGGCGAGCGCCTGACGATAGTCGAGAATCTCGTCGTGAGTGCCCAGCAGTACCAGCATGCGCTCGGGGTGCACGACCTGGCCCTGCTGCGCCTCGAGGGCAGTGGCATAGCTCTCGTCGATGATGAAAATTTCACCGGTCTCGACGTGCTCGATCTCGGCGCCCATCCGCTCGCGAGCCACTCGCAGCGGGTCGACCGCCGGGTTGATCAGCACCAGCCGCGCCACCTCGAACTCGCGCGCCAGGCCGATGGCCAGAAAGCCGCCCATCGAGCTGCCGATCACCAGGGTTGTGCCCGCCAGCGCCGCCATCACCTCCCGTGCCGTCTGCCACGCCTGCGCCGGATGGTGCGACAGGCGTGGCGCGACAAAGCGCGGCCGGGGGCTGGCCTGCGAGCAGGCCAGCCGCGTCAGTTCGGCTTTCGCCGAGCCGGGATGGGAGTTGAAGCCGTGCAGATAAAGCACGTTGTCGACGGGGTCAACGAGATCGCTCATGGCCTCAGCATAACGCAATTACTGTATGGATAAACAGCCATTTCAGGAGCCGCTCCTCAATACGGCGTCGATCAGATGCCGACTGGAGTCGTCCAGCTGCTCGCTGCCCTGACCGCTTTCAAGAATCCCGGCGGTCTCGTTGGCAATCTTCTTGCCCAGCTCGACACCCCACTGATCGAAGGAGTCGATATCCCAGATCGTGCCCTGTACGAACACCTTGTGCTCGTAGAGCGCCACCAGTGCCCCCAGGGTTTCGGGCGTCAGGCTGTCGAAAAGAATGGTCGACGACGGCTGGTTGCCGGCATAGCGCTTGTGCGGCGGCGGCGTTTCGCTGGAATCGATGGCGGCGTCGCCGAGCATCAGTACCCGCGACTGGGCAAAGCAGTTGGCCAGCGCCAGACGGTGCTGGCGGGCCAGGCTGTCGCGCACCGCGGCACTGTCGACGTATTCGAAGCGCCGGATGGGCGCAATGAAGTCGCACGCCACCGTGCGGGTGCCCTGGTGCAGCAGCTGGTAGAAGGCGTGCTGACCGTTGGGGCCGATCTCGCCCCACAGAATCGGGCAGGTATCGACGTCGACGCGCTGGCCGTCGTTGCTCGACGACTTGCCGTTGGACTCCATCTCCAGCTGCTGCAGGTAGCCCGGCAGATGCTTGAGACGGCCGTCGTAGGGCAGCACCGCCAGCGTCTCGATATCGAGAAAGTTCGTATTCCAGATGCCCAGCAGGGCGAACAGCACCGGCAGGTTTTCTTCCAGCGGCGTCTCGGCGAAGTGGCGATCCATGGCGTGGCCGCCGGCCAGCAGACGGCGGAAGTTGTCCATGCCCAGGCGGATGGCGATCGGCAGGCCGATGGCGCTCCAGAAGGAGTAGCGCCCGCCGACCCAGTCCCAGAACAGCAGCTGGTTGTCGGGGTCGATGCCCCATTCGGTCATTTTGTCCGGTTTGGTGGAGACGCCAATGAAATGATGGCGCTTGATCTCGTCCATGTCGGCATCGAGATGCTCGCCCAACCAGGCCAGTGCGGTATCGGCGTTGGCCGACGTGTCGATGGTGCCAAAGGATTTCGACGAATAGATGAACAGCGTCTCGGCAGCATCAAGCTTCGGCAACAGCTCGGCCAGTTGAGTGCCGTCGATGGTGGAGGCGAAATGCACCTCCCGCGCATGGGGATCGATGAACTCGTCCTCCAGCGCCGTGGCGACCATCAGCGGACCGAGGTCGGAGCCGCCGACCCCCAGATTGACCACGCTGCGGATCGCTGTGCCGCTGGCGCCGCGCCACTGGCCGGCGTTGAGCTTGCCGACGATCGTCTCCATGCGATCGAAAACCTCGTGCACATCGGCATCGACGTCCTGCTCTTCGACGCGAAACTCCTCGCCCTTCGGGCGACGCAGGGCGGTATGCAGCGCCGGGCGATCCTCGGTGCGGTTGACCCGCTTGCCGGTCAGCAGCCGCTCGATCGCGTCGCCGACCTTCGCCTCGCGCGCCAGCGCCAGTAGCTGATCCAGCGTCTCCTGCTCGATACGCTGTTTGGAAAAGTCGAGCGTCAGCCCCGCCCCGCTACGCGAGAAGGCGTCAAAGCGCGCGCCGCGCTCGAAAAGCTCACGCAGGTGCACATCGCGCATCTGCTCACTGTGCTGTGTCAGTGCCTGCCAGGCACCTGTCTGACGAATTGACATCCGATATACCTCCCTGGTGGATGCAGCGCTGCGGTGTAAAGCGTAACATGAACGGTCGCCACCGCCTTCTTCAAGACGGTATCGACCGCCACTGGTTTCGTATCCACGACACATCGTACCCACGACACCCCCGACCATGACCCATGACGCCGCCGGGCGCGATGCCCTGTTCTCGACACCGCTCGATGAGGTAGCGGATTTCTCCTTCGACGAGCGCGTCGTGGCCTGTTTCCCGGACATGATCCGGCGCTCGGTACCGGGCTATGCCCAGATCATCAGCATGGCCGGAGTTATCGCCGCGCGCTACCTGAAACCGGGCGCGCAGGTGCTCGATCTCGGCTGCTCACTGGGTGCCGCCAGTCTGTCGATCTGCCAGCAGTTGCCACCGCAGCACTTCAGCCTGCGGGCGGTCGACCTGTCGGAGCCCATGGTGACACGCGCCCGCGAGATGCTCGAACAGCAGGCGCCACGGCATCGTATCGAGGTCGAAGTGGGCGATATTCGCGACTGCCCGCTGCCGGCCGCCGACATGATCATGGTCAATTTCACGCTACAGTTTCTTGACCCCGGCGAACGCGATGCTGTCATCGATCGACTGTTCGCAGCGCTCAAACCCGGCGGCGTACTGCTGCTGTCGGAGAAGATTGCCGGCGAACCGGGCGAGGAGCAGCTGCTGATCGAACTTCATCACGACTTCAAGCGCGCCAACGGCTATTCGGAGCTGGAGATCAGCCAGAAGCGCAGCGCGCTGGAGGAGGTGATGATCCCCGACCGCCTGTCGACCCATCATCAGCGCCTCGCCGCGGCCGGTTTCAGCCGCCACCAGAGCTGGTTTCAGTATCTCAACTTCGCCTCCATACTCGCCTTCAAATAAACCCGGCCTGCCAATCAATACTCATGTCCGACGCTGACCACCGCCTGTCCGACGCTGACCACCGCCGTCTTTATCACGCCTTTATCGACCAGGGGCTCGATAGCTGGCTCGCCCGCCTGCCGGAGCAGCTGGCCGCCGGCCTCGATCGCAAGCGCTTCGGCGATATCCCGGGCTGGGAGCGGGCGGTCGCGCGCCTGCCGGAACTCTCGCCGCGGGCGGTCCATCTCGACTGCGATCTGGTGGGCATCGATGTCGAACTCGCCGACGCCGAGCGACGCCGCTGCGAGAGCCTGTTGAAGCTCCTCTCTCCCTGGCGCAAGGGGCCGTACCGCATCGGTGAGCTCGTCATCGATACCGAATGGCGCTCCGACTGGAAGTGGCAGCGCATCGCGCCGCATCTGGCCGACCTGAACGGTCGCCGGGTGCTCGACGTGGGCGGCGGCAACGGCTACCACGGCTGGCGCATGGCCGGCGCCGGTGCCGCTTTCGTGCTGGTGATCGACCCTTCGCCACGCTTTTACTGGCAGTACCGCGCGCTTCGCCACTTCCTTGCTGAAGCCGGTAGTCGGGTGCACTTTCTGCCGGTCGGCATCGAAGCGGTGCCAGCGCGGCTGGCCGCCTTCGATACAGTCTTCTCGATGGGCGTCCTCTATCATCGCCGCTCGCCGCTCGATCATCTGCGCGAGCTGTTCGACGCCCTGCGGCCCGGCGGCGAGCTGGTACTGGAAACGCTGGTGGTCAGAGGCGACGCCGAGCGGGTCCTGCTGCCCGGCGAGCGCTACGCGCAGATGCCCAACGTCTGGCTGCTGCCCTCCTCCGCGGCGTTGCTGCAGTGGCTGGCACGCAGCGGCTTCAGTGGTGCGCGAGTGGTCGATGAAGCCGATACCGGCCTTGACGAGCAGCGCGCTACCGAATGGATGACCTTTCAGTCGCTCGAGGACTTTCTCGACCCCGAGGACCACTCGAAAACCGTCGAGGGCTACCCGGCGCCGCGACGCGCGGTCATCATCGCCAATCGGCCCCGGTAGCGGTCGCGACAGGCATTTGCGACCATCGCACCTCATCTCGCAGCTTGACCGTAGCCTGGAACCCAATGAAAATAATTCTCAATCAAAGATTGCCTGCGCCCGGGAGCGCGCCTCTCATGACACTGGCCGATACGCTGTTCGAAGCCTTCGAGGAGACCCGACAACGCGCTCCGCATATTGATTGCCGCCTGCTGGCGCAGATGCTGGACGTCAGCGAGGGCGAGCTGCAGGCCTCAAGGCTGGGGCGCGGTGCGGTAACGCTGGCGATCACCGCCTGCGACCTGGTCATGCTGTTGCCGCGGCTGGGGCCACTGGAAGTGGTCAGCGAGGCGCCCCACTCGGCGCTGGCCAGCCGCCTCGACAGCTGTCGGGTGAGCGGCGGGCGTCACTACGCCTCGCTGGGCGACGATCGAGCGCTGGCGATGCAGCTGCTGCTGCCCTGCTGGTACTGGGTGGCCCTCTCCCATGAGCGTCCCGACGGTGGCGGAGAAGCGCTGCCCTGCGTGCAGATTTTCGACCGTTTCGGCCGCGCCCTTCACCGCTTCTATCTGCGGGCACCGAGCCGGCAGGTACGGGCGCTGCTCGAGTGCTATCGCGCTGCCCATACACCCGGTTTTACCCGCTGTATCGAGGCGGCCAATGAGCCGGCGACGCCCTCGCCGGGCAAACTGATCACCGAGTGGCGTCGGCTACGCGGCGACGGCGACTTCAGCGCGCTGCTGCGTCGCCACCGGCTGCGCCGTATTGATGCCTGCCGCGCGGTGGCCGGCCATTTCAGCCAGCCCGTTGCGCCGGGACGCTTCATTCTCGCCATGGCGCATCGCTGCAGCCGCCAGCAGCCCACCGCCGTCAGCATCGTGCACGGTGCCGGCACTCACCGCCACCGTCAGGGCTTCGAACACTTCAACCACGGCCGCTGCGGTCGGCTGACGCTGGAGAGCGACCAGTTGCGGCTATCGCTGGCAGGCGATGCACTGACCGAGGCATGGCTGGTCACCCGCCGCGACGAAGGCGGGCTGAGCAGCCGCCTGGAAGGTTTCGATAGCAAGGGGCGGCTGCTGGTAGCGCTGGCCACCTGAACCACTGCCCGTCGATGAAAAACCCGGCGCGAGGCCGGGTTGTTGGCGGCTGCGGTGCTGACAATCGCTCAGCGGCGGCCACCCAAAATCTCGCCCACGTCCCTTGCCTGCCAGTGCGGGAAATGACGGCGAATCAGGTCGTTGAGCTCTACTTCAAAAGCCTGCCAGTCGACTTCACCACCGCCGGCCTCGCCGCTCACGGCTTCGCGAATCATGCCGGCCCCCACGGTCAGGTTGGTCATTCGGTCGATAACGATAAAGCTGCCGGTACCAGGGCTGACGTCGTAGGCGTCGACCGGCACCGCCTCGGTGAGCGCTACCCGGCAGCGGCCGATCTCGTTGAGCGCCAGCCGCTCGGCGTCATGATGGGTCAACTCATTGACGTCGATACCGTAGTCGATAGCGCTGATACTGCCGCTGAGACTGCGTGTCGCCAGCTTGAAGTCGTAGCCGCGCCCGGGCACCAGCTCACGCTCGTTCATCCACACGATATCGGCAGTGAAGGCGTTCGACAGCGGCAGCCGTTCGTCGGCGGCCACCAGCCAGTCGCCGCGTGAGACATCCACCTCGTCGGCCAGCGTGACGGTGATCGCCTGGCCCGGCCAGGCCTCGCTCAGATCGCCGTCGAAGGTGACGAGGCGCTCGACCGTCGACCGCTTGCCCGAGGGCATCACCTTCACCGCCTGACCGGGACGCAGTACGCCCGCCGCCAGCGTACCGGCGTAGCCGCGGAAGTCGAGATTGGGGCGGTTGACGTACTGCACCGGGAAGCGCAGGTCGCGGGTGTTGCTGTCGTGGCGAATCTCGGCGTTTTCGAGAAGCGACAGCAGTGGTGTGCCGGGCTCACCGCCGCTGCGATACCAGGCCATGTTGTCGCTGGGGTTGACCACGTTGTCGCCCTCCAGCGCCGACATCGGCACGAAGCGGATATCGCGTGCATTCAGGTTCTCGGCGAAGGCCAGATAATCGCCCCTGATCTCCTCGAAGCGTGCCTCGCTGTAGTCGACCAGGTCCATCTTGTTGACCGCCACCACCAGATGCTGAATGCCCAGCAGGTCACAGATGAAGCTGTGACGGCGGGTCTGGGTCTGCACGCCGTAGCGGGCATCGATCAGGATTACCGCAAGGCTGGCGGTAGAAGCGCCGGTGGCCATGTTGCGGGTGTACTGCTCGTGCCCCGGGGTATCGGCGATGATGAACTTGCGCCGGTCGGTGGAGAAAAAGCGATAGGCGACATCGATGGTGATGCCCTGTTCGCGCTCCGACTGCAGGCCGTCGACCAGCAGCGCCAGATCGACCCGGTCACCGGTGGTGCCACGGGTTTTCGAATCCCTGGAGAGCGCCGCCAGCTGATCCTCGTAGATCATCTTCGAGTCGTGCAGCAAGCGGCCGATCAGGGTCGATTTACCGTCATCGACGCTGCCGCAGGTGATAAAGCGCAGCAGATCCTTGCTCTCGTGCTCTTTCAGGTACTGCTCGATGTTGTCGGCGATCAGTGCGGACTGGTGAGCCATCAGAAGTATCCTTCGCGTTTCTTGCGTTCCATCGAGCCCGCCTGGTCATGGTCGATGGCGCGGCCGGAACGTTCGCTGGTACGGGTCAGCAGCATCTCCTGGATGATCTGCGGCAGGGTATCGGCCTCCGACTCCACCGCGCCGGTGAGCGGATAGCAGCCCAGCGTTCGAAAACGCACCGATTTCATCTCCGGCACCTCACCCGGCGCCAGCGGCATGCGCTCATCGTCGACCATGATGAGGGTGCCGTCGCGCTCTACCACCGGCCGCTTTTGGGCGTAGTAGAGCGGCACGATGGGGATCGATTCAAGATAGATGTACTGCCAGATATCCAGCTCGGTCCAGTTGGAGAGCGGAAAAACGCGGATCGATTCGCCCTTGTCGATATGGCCGTTGTAGAGGTGCCACAGCTCCGGACGCTGGCTTTTGGGGTCCCAGCGGTGATGGCGGTCGCGAAAGGAGTAGACGCGCTCCTTGGCGCGCGAAGCCTCCTCGTCGCGGCGCGCACCGCCGAAGGCGGCATCGAAGCGGTGCTTGTCCAGCGCCTGCTTGAGCGACTGGGTCTTCATCACGTCGGTGTATTTGGCACTGCCGTGATCGAAGGGGTTGATACCTGCTTCACGCCCCTCCTCGTTGATGTGCTCGATCAGCTCCATGCCGGTTTCTGCCGCCATGCGGTCGCGAAACTCGATCATCTCGCGGAACTTCCAGGTGGTGTTGACGTGCATCAGCGGAAACGGCGGCGTGCCGGGGTAGAACGCCTTGCGCGCCAGATGCAGCATCACCGAGGAATCCTTGCCGATGGAGTAGAGCATCACCGGATTGCGGAACTCCGCCGCCACCTCGCGGATGATGTGGATCGACTCGGCCTCGAGCTGTTTGAGATGAGTCTGTCGCTCGGGGGAAAGCATGGGTGTGTACAACCTCTCTTGGGGAAACGTCACCGCTGTGCCGGCTGCCGGCCGCCGCCCTGCGCCAGGCGGTGTATCACCAGCTGCGACGGCGCCGGTGGACAGACACCACAGACTGCGGCCCGAAGCCGAAAGGCTCGGGCCGCAGGGTGATCAATGCGCTCAAGGTAGCGAGCGGCATTAATAACGTCAAAGAATCAGATTTTCTTCCGTTATGCGATATAGAACTATGCATTGATGGCCATCCGCGTCGGGTCGATCGCGCCATCAGGGCTGCAACGGCAGGCGCTCGACACGGGTCAGAAAGCCGGCCTGCGGGCCGGGCGAGTCGAGGTGCAGCAGCCGGAAGCCGCAGGGCGCCTGCTCGTCGACGCTGAACTCGGTGCTTTCGGGCACGAACTGCGCCGCCACCGCCGGCAACGCCATGACCGGTACGCCGTGATGCAGGCGTGTGAACTCGTGATGGACGTGGCCGCACAGCACGCCGCGCACTCGATCATGACCGGCCAGCGTCTGCCAGAAGGCGTCGCTGTTCTCCAGCCCAAGGCGGTCCATCCAGCCCGTGTGGACCGATACCGGCGGATGATGCAGCACCACCAGCGCCGGAGCGTCGCCCTTCTCCAGAGTGGCGCTCAGCGCCTCCAGCTGCGCCGGCGCCAGATAACCACTGCCGCTATCGGGCTGGCGGCTGTCGAGCAGCACAAATTGCCAGCCGCCCAGCTCGATCGAGTGCGTCAGCGGCTTCACGCCGTGCATCACCGCGCTGTCGTCATGGTTGCCGGGCAGCCATTCCCAGCAGCACGGCAGCTCATCGAGCAGCGCCCTGGCACGGTGGTAGGAGGCGACCGAGCCGTCGTCGCTGACATCGCCGCTGACAATCACCAGTTCGGGACGGTGGGCAGCGATGCGCGCCACCACCGCCGCCAGCCGCGCGTCGGGGTCGACACCGCGATAGCCGGTGCCGGCTTCACGGGCCAGATGGCAGTCGGAGAGTTGGGCAATCAGCATGTCGGGCTCCTGTCCGGGGCGTCAGGGGGAACCCTATTGTAC
The DNA here is from genome assembly GCF_000382245.1 of Kushneria aurantia DSM 21353. Classification (GTDB taxonomy): domain Bacteria; phylum Pseudomonadota; class Gammaproteobacteria; order Pseudomonadales; family Halomonadaceae; genus Kushneria; species Kushneria aurantia. Next base: position 4,836 of record NZ_KB907893.1, on the reverse strand, counting down.
CGATCGCCGCCGATAGCGAAACGCGGATAAAAAGCGCAGGAGAGGAAGAGAAATCAGGGGGTTTCGGTGACACGCACATCGTGGCCGTGGGCCAGACCATGGTCGAGCCACTCGCCGAGAAAGCGGTTGAGCTGAAGCTTTTCGTCCGGCTGGTGCATCTGGGCATTGGGGTAGCGGTAGCGCCCCTGGAAGTGGCGGCGACGCTGAAAGTCGGTCACCTCGGCCATCTGTACGTCGTGGTAGAGATGCACCTGCATGCGCGGCGAGTCGATCATGTCATCCAGCACGCCGCTCTGCGAAACCCGCAGCAGCGTGGTATAGGGCGCGCGCTCCAGCACCTCCAGATGCAGGGTGCCAAAACGGCCGGCGCGGCCGGCCAGCGGTATCTCGAGGCAGTCGCCACCCCTGGCACTGCTCAGAAGCCGCTCCAGTCGCACGAAATTGGCCGTACACTCGGCCTGCAGAGTGCGCAGGTCGGTGACATAGGCAGACCGTTTGCTCAAATTATCTCCTTGCTCGCAGGGCGGCGCGTTCGCGCGCCAGCCAATAAAGCGCGATCAGCGCCATGGCGTTGTTGAGGGTGCCATCTTCCACTCGCTGCCAAACCTCCTGAAAGGATAGCACTCGTACCAGAATATCCTCGTGCTCCGCATCGAGCCCGTGCACACCGCCCAGGACACTCGAATCGACCAGCGCACAGTAGAGGGTGATGCGTTCGTCGCAGGCGCCGGGGCTGGGAAAATAGCGGTGCAGTCGAATCAGCTCACTCACCTCGCAGCCCACTTCTTCGCGCACCTCGCGACGTGCCACCTGCTCCTCACGCTCTTCACTGTCGATCAGCCCGGCAGCCGGCTCCAGCAGCCAGGGGCTCTCCTCGCGGCCGGCGGCGCCGGCGCGAAACTGCTCGACCAGCACCACGGCGTCGCGCTCGGGATCGTAGAGCAGCACCCCGACGGCGTCGTGATGGCGAAACACCTCGCGCTCGACGCGCTCGCTCCAGCCGCCGCGATACTGGCGATAGCGCACGCCGACACGGTCGAGGGCGAAGAAACCGCGATGCAGCGGCGCTTCGCCGACAATTTCAAAATCCTCGCAACCAAAACGCGGCAGGCGATCGGCGTCTTCGGATGTCATGGCGTTTTCCTGCCCCGGTGGAACCCGATGCGCCGGCGCGGCGGCCGACACGCTCAAAGCTACCCCGTTATGGACGCTCGCCGCGTCAGTTTCAAGCCCGCTCCACCCTGCTCGCCCTTATCACAAGCCGCCACGCTTGGCAGCGCCGAGCGGGAAGATTATGGTAACGGCCCCTTTTCGAGAGGTTCGAGAAAGACATGAAGGGACGCAACATGACCCGCTGGCGCGACCCGGCAAAAGACCCGCGCCAGGAAAAGAAAACCGATTTGATCACCCCGGAAGGCTACGCCTCGATGCAGAGCCTGCTCGATCACCTGGTGCGGGTACGCCGCCCGGAGCTGTCGCGCAAGACCGGCGAAGCCGCCGCCCAGGGCGATCGCAGCGAGAACGCCGACTACACCTACAACAAGAAGGCGCTCAACGGCACTATCGCCCGCATCGCCTATCTGCAAAAGCGCCTCGATGCGCTGACGGTGGTCGACCGCCTGCCGCAGGAGCGCGACAAGGTCTTTTTCAGCGCCTGGGTGACGCTGGAGGACGAGGCCGGCGAGGAGCTGCGTATCCGTATTGTCGGCCCTGACGAAACCGACAATAAAAAGCGCTGGATCAGCGTCGATGCGCCGCTGGCCCGCGCCCTGCTGGGCAAGCCACTGGACGCCGATATCACCGTCGACGCCCCGGGCGGTGCAACCCACTACATCATTACCGCAATCGACTATACCACTGCAGGCGACCAGGCCGAGCGCTGAGCGCTTCTTTGCATTCGATACATCGGCTCAGCGCCGGCTGGCGCGATAGACCCGATAGCGGCGATCCTCGGCCACTACATCGACTCGCGCAAACTGGCGCTGGAGCGGCGCCATGTAGGGCAGAAAACCGTTGGCCACCAGATAGAGCACACCGTCGGCGCTCAGATGATTTTTCGCCTGCTCGATCAACTGCCGTGCCGGATCCAGGGAGAGATGGCGCTCCTGATGGAAAGCCGGGTTGCTGACGATGGCGTCGAAGCGCCCTTCGACCTCGGTCAGCATATTGCTGGCCAGCACCTCGCCCTCCAGGCCGTTGGCCGCCAGAGTGCGGCGGGTCGCCTCCAGTGCCAGGTGGTTGATATCCACCGCGGTCACCTCGGCGCCGCGCTGCGCCAGCCAGGCGCTCAGCACCCCATCCCCACAGCCGGCATCCAATACCCGGCCGGCCAGCGCGGGCAGCGCCTCGATCAGCATCGCCGTGCCGTCGTCCAGCCGGCCGTGGCCGAACACCCCGGGGTGGCTGATCAGCCTGAGCCCCAGCGCCTCGAACTCACCCCACTGATCCGGCATGTCTCCGGCGACCGTGGCGCTCTCATACAGTGAGCAGCGCCGCGCATTGTCGCGTTTAACGCAGCGCATAGCGCGCGACTCGAGCTCCTTCGGCACCCGCTTGCCGCCGCCGTGGTGCTCGCCCACGATGCGCAGCGCACTGCCCGGCGTGCAGTGGTGATTGAGCTGCGCCAGCCACCAGCGGCCCAGCTCCATGGTTTTGGGCCAGAACAGTAGCGCCCGGGCCATTTGCGGCGGCTCGAGACCTTCGACAACCTCATGGCCCTGTTCTCGCCAGCGCGCGGCGATCAGATGATCGAGTGTCCAGACCCGCAGCTTCGGCCCGGCCAGCAGCCCCTCATCCAGCGGTGGTCCGACCAGCCACTCACCCTCTTCGATCAGCGGCGTCTGCCGCGCCAGCAGTTGCCCCATCGGCGTGGAAAAACTCATCGACCCTGCACCCTTTCATCAACACCCGCACCGCCCATCTCGAAGGGAAAAAGAGCAGGATAACGGTATAAATAGATTCACAGCATTCATGCTATCCGACAAGAATATCAGGCCGGGCGCCGGACGCTGTAATGAAGGTAGCGCCCCAGCCGCCAGTAGGGCTCGATGCGACAGTAGCGCCGCTCCAGCTCGAAAAGACGCTCAAGCGTGGCACTGTCAGGCTCGCGTTCGCGCAGGTAGTCGTGAAAAACACGAATACCGGTGACGTCACGCACCTCCAGCCCCACAGCATGCAGCCATTCGACCACCTGCTCGTGGCGCAGCGGCGCGATGGGCGTTAGCCGCTTGCGCCGCCCGTAGCCCGCCAGATTACCGTCCAGCACCCGTTCGAGGTTGCCCTTTACCACATTGGACATCACCAGCCCGGCCTCGTTGAATACCATCAGCGACAGCCAGCCACCGGGCGCCAGCTGCTGCGCCAGCGTCTCGATAGCGGCGCGGGGCTCGATCAGCCACTCCAGCACCGCATGGCAGAAGATCAGTGGCCAGGGGCCCGGTGCCCGCTCGGCGAGCGCCTGAAGATCGGATTGATGAAAACGGGCGTCGTAACCGGCCAGCCGCTGGCGGGCGCGGGCCAGCATATCCTCGGCAGGCTCCAGCAGCGTCACGGGGTGACCGCGCTCGGCGGCCCAGTGCGCCATCTGCCCCAGGCCGGCGCCGACATCCACCAGCGGCTGGTTGTGCAGCGGTATCGAGGACTCGATGGCATGGGTCAGCATCGCCAGCCGCAGCCGGCCGCGGGCGTGGTTATAGAGCGCGTTTTCGAACTTGTCGGCCATGCCGATGAAGTGGCGGTCGGTAGTGATGCGCTGCATGGCGGCCGTATCGAGTGGGTGGTAACGGGGTTTCACGACGAGGGCGTAAACTCTATACTATATCGCGCTTTGCCCCCGTAGCTCAGCAGGATAGAGCGGCCCCCTCCTAAGGGGCAGGTCACAGGTTCGAATCCTGTCGGGGGCGCCACTGCACCTTCCCAGGCAGTCCCCTCCAGGCTTTCAAAGCCGCCTCAAGACCTTGATTTAAGCGGGTTTACGTTCCCCAGCAGTCCCAAGCGTTCTTCCCGAATCCGGCATAAAAATGGTATACAGGCAGGCATATTCCATATTCGAAGATGCTCGCTATACCACGATGTCGCTAACTGTCAGAAAAATCGAAAAAACCAGGCCGGGTGAAAAACCGATAGCGCTTTCGGACGGATTGGGACTCGAACTCAGGATTTCACCCAACGGCAGCAAGGGCTGGCGCTTTCGCTATGTTCGTCCCAATTGTAGTGGTCAAGTAATTCAGGCCACTGTCTTTTGAGTCTTCCAATAGAGCTGCTCAGCCACATTGGGCGGCAGCCCATCATTATGCTTGTGGGGCCGGAGAGCACTGTAATAGCCGATCAGATAATCCGTGATTGACCGCTTCGCCGAGACAAAGCACGAATAACCGATCTCCGGTATCCATTCCGTTTTCAAGCTTCTGAAAAAGCGCTCTGTCGGGGCGTTGACGCTCCTATGTCAAGGCACGGCGCTGGCGGCCTGTAAATCCTTGATGATCAAAGGGTAGAGTTCGCGCACGATGTAGCGCTTGAGACAGCGGTGGATCTCTTTCTTTGAGCGTCCCTCCTGTGTGCGCCGCTCGACGTAGGCGCGCGTCCGTGGTTCGCTGCGCATACGCACCATGGCAATTGTCCAAAGCGCATTATTCGCTTGTCGGTCACCGCCACGGTTGAGCCGATGGCGAATGACCTTGCCCGAAGAGGCTTCAAGCGGACTTACCCCACAGAGTGCGGCAAGGGCTGCATCATTTCGAAGACGCTCGGGGTTGTCACCTGCGGTCACCAGTAGTGTCGCCGCTGTCTGTGCGCCGACACCAAAACGGGTGACCAGGCCTGGAGCGGCTTGCTGCG
>NZ_KB907892.1 GCF_000382245.1 Kushneria aurantia DSM 21353 | reverse complement strand
CTGGAGACGCGGCGCTGCCATGTCTTCGAGGCACTGGAATGCCTTCCTGATCCGACGCGCTGGCCGGATCTGCGCTGCTTTGCAGTCATCGAGTCGACGCGCGAGGTGAAAGGCAGGGTGACGCGGGAACGACGGTACTACATCAGCAGCCTGGCTCCCGATGCCGAGCGGCTGGCCGGGGCGGTACGCCAACACTGGGGCATCGAGAACCGGGTGCACTGGTGCCTGGATGTGGCCTTTGCGGATGACCAGATGCGAGCACGGACTGCCCACGCGGCGCATAATCTGGCCATCCTCAAGCGCCTGACCCTCAACCTGATCCGGCTGAATCCGGTAAAGCGCAAGGGCAGTTTAAAGGTCAAACGAGTCCTTGCGGCGACATTGGATGATTACCGTGCCCAGCTCCTCGGGCTTGAATGAGAATGGATCGCTACGTGCGATCGCCCTGTGTGGGGACCGTTGCCGACAATGTCTTTTTCAGTCGCGCCCGGCAGTGTGCCTTTATTTGCGCCATCGGCGGCTCGCTGCGCGCCGGCGAGTACATGAACCCCGATCACATCTGCCGCCGGCTGGCGGCGCGCTTCGGCGGCGAGAGCGAAACGCTCTATGCGCCTGCCATGGTCGACAGTCCCGAGCTTCGCGATGCCATGCTGTCCAACCCGACCGTGCGCCAGACGCTCGACCGCGCCCGCCGCGCTGATATCGCCATGATTGGCGTGGGGGATCTCTCCGAGAACAGCAACATGGTGCGCATGGGCTGGTTTTCACCCCAGGAGATCGCCGAGGCGCGCCTCTCCGGCACGGTGGGTGACATGATGGGCTACGATTTTATCGACCTTCAGGGGCGCCCCTCGCAAACGCCCATGCAGGGGCGCGTCATCGGCCTGACCATTCCCGATCTGGCGCGCATCCCTGAAGTCATCGCGATTGCCAGCGAGAGCACCAAGGCTGCCGGCATTCTCGGCGCGCTACGCACCGGGGTGATCGATGTACTGGCCACGAGTGCGACCAATGCCCACACCATTTTGCATCTGGATGAGGCGACACGGTCAGGGTAGCGGTGACCGCATTGTAGCCCTGGTGCAGGCTTCAGCAGTTCGGATGTTATCCAGCACGGTTCTGAAATGGTGGCATGGAAAATAATGTGCCAGTGATGGTCGACAAGCGTTGCCTGTCTCACGAATGGTGTGCATGTCGATCCTGATGACCCTCTGATCGTGCCCTTCCCCGCAGATATAAAACTGTTTTTCTACGCCTGAAACGATCGACATTCATCGATACGGCCTGCAGTGATCCCTGGGTGCAAAGAAGTCGCCTTTTATTGAAGGTAATCACCTCCTCTCTCATTTCTCTATGGTGAAGTTTATTCCTGTATATTGGATATCACCTCGATCAAATGATCGTATGTTGAACATAGAATTCAGTTCGTTTCGGATATCGGATGTTCAACCATGGTCGCACAAAGAGAGTGGGTAAATTAAAAAATAATATTCAAAACAGCTGTTTATAAAAATCAATCCGAAAGTCTTAGATGCACCTGGTGCCATATCGATTGTTTTTGATCGTCGCCTGCTCTTCAATCATATGAACGCAGGAAGAGCATATGCTTGAACAGATGCAAAGCTCTCCGATTGGAAATCTCTATCATCAGGAGAACTCGCGCCATGAATGCTCAGGCTATAGCGGGCACATCAAAACCACAGCGCCAGCGTGCTCGCGTTATCCTCATCGCCGCAGCAGTTGTTTTGATCGGTGCCATGGCGCTGGATACCCATGTGGTGACGATGGGCTCGGAGGAAAGTGCGCAGTCCGAGGGTTTTGTGGCCGAGCGCTTTGGTGCCGAGCAGTTTCCGATCATTCGCGAAAGCGTTATCGAACGCGCCGTGCCGGCACCGCAACTGGCCGAGGCGGTGCTGGCCGACGCCAGCGCGGCGGGCAGTCAATACGGCGTGGGTGAGGGCTTCGGTCCGGTAGTGCCTGTCACCTTTACCGGCATCATGGGCGAGAGTCGCAACGGCAATTACACCGTCGATGTCGAGGGTGTGCCCGACGATATCACTATTCGGGTACAGACGGGGCCGGCGATCAATGGCACCGAATTGCGCGACGCCACCGGCGATATCAGCTTCGGTCAGTTCACCAATCAGATCGAGTATCAGGATGCTGGTGCCGCCATCAATGACGCCATGAAATCCGAGCTTCTGGGGTCTATCGATACTGCCAACCTGAGTGGCAGGCAGGTGGAGGTGACCGGCGTATTCAAGTTGATCAATCCGCGCAACTGGCTGGTGACGCCGGTCAGTATGAATGTTGAGTGATCGGAGCATGACGAGCATGAGCGAAGAGGTGAAGTTTCAAAACGGCCTGGAAGAGGTCGTGCTTTCGGCGCGCAACATAGGTAAATCCTTTGGCAACGTGCATGCGCTGAGAGCGGTCGATTTCGATATTCATCGAGGTCAGGTCACCACGCTTTTCGGCGAAAACGGTGCCGGCAAGTCGACACTGATGAAGATTCTGTCGGGCGTCATCACGCCAAGTTCCGGCGAGATCATCTTTGAAGGCCGTCCGGTTCGTTTCTCGTCCACCACCGAAGCCCAGGCGCTGGGTATTTCGATCATCCATCAGGAGTTGAGTCTCGCGCCCAATCTCAGCGTACGTGACAACATTTTCATGGGGCGCGAAATTCGTGGCCCGATGGGCGCTATCGACTACGCCGAGCAGGCGCGCCAGACGCAGGCGCTGATGGTCGAGCTCGACGAGTTGATCGATCCGCTGACGCCGGTGGAGAACCTGCGCCTGGGCCAGCAGCAGATCGTGGAGATTGCCAGGGCGCTGTCGGTCGATGCCCGGGTGCTGATTATGGACGAGCCCACTTCTGCACTATCGGCCTCCGAGGTGGAGGTGCTGTTCAGGGTGATCGAAGATCTCAAGAGCCGAGGGGTCTCCATTGTCTACATCTCTCACCATCTGGAAGAGGCGCTGACCATTACCGATCACGCCGTGGTACTGCGTGATGGTGTGATGACCGCCCGTGCGCGACGCAACGAGATCGATCTCGAATGGATCGTGCGTCATATGGTGGGTGAAGGTTTCGATCTGGGGGCGCCACCATGGGGTCATGAAATGGGCGATGTGGCGCTATCGCTGCAAGAGGTCAGTGTGGATGACGACAAGGTGCCCGGGCGCAGAGTGGTGGATCGCCTCTCGCTGGATGTTCGCGCCGGTGAAATCGTCTGCATCTATGGCCTGATGGGTGCCGGCCGTACCGAGTTGCTGGAGTGCGTGGCCGGTCGCGTCGCTCTCGCCGAGGGGAAGGTCGTGCTCGAGGGGCGGGAAGTAGCCGGGCTGTCGATCGCTGAGCGCATTCGCCAGGGGCTGGTGCTGGTGCCTGAAGATCGGCAGCGCGATGGTCTGGTACAGACCATGACGGTGGGGCGCAATCTGTCGCTGGCCAGCATTGGCGCTTTCACCCGCGGGCTTTTTACGTCGAGTCGGCGGGAGGGTGAGGTCACCGCAGAAGCTATCCGCGACGTTCACATCAAGACCGATGGTCCCGACGCCACGATCGGCTCTCTCTCCGGTGGTAACCAACAAAAGGTGGTCATCGGCAAGATGATGGCGACCCATCCGCGCGTCGTGATGCTCGATGAGCCGAGCCGCGGTATCGATATCGGCGCCAAGGCCGAGGTATTTCGTCTGCTGGCCGAAGGGGCTGCCGAGCGCGGTCTGGCGGTCATCTTTTCGACCTCCGAAGTCGGCGAATGTCTGAGTATTGCGCATCGAATTCTGGTCATGAGCCGAGGGCGGGTGGCGGCAGAATTCGCCGCCGGAGAAGTGACCAGGGAAGAGATTATGGCCGCTTCCGGTGAGTCCGTGGCGGCATGACCTGATTAATATCGCGCTGACTGGAGAAACACATGTCTGACTCTCAAACCGCGCCAACACCGCGTGGCGGCCCCGATATCGGTCGTCTGTTGCTTGAAGGGCGCGCCTTTTTCGCTCTGATCGCGATCATCATTACCTTTTCGTTGCTGTCGCCGGTCTACTTCTCGACCAGCAACTTCTTGACCATGTCGTCGCACGTGGCGATCTTTGGCCTTCTCTCGATCGGCATGCTGCTGGTAATTCTCACCGGTGGAATCGATCTGTCGGTAGGCTCGACGCTGGGCCTGGCCGGTGTGGTCGCCGGTTTTCTGATGCAGGGTGTCTCCTTCGAGATGTTTGGCATCACGCTCTATCCGCCCGTGTGGGTGGTGGCGGTGCTGACCTGTGCGCTGGGCGCTTTCGTAGGATTGATCAACGGTGTGCTGGTGGCATGGTTCAAGGTGCCGGCGTTTGTCGCCACCCTGGGCATGCTCTATGTCGCTCGTGGCGTCGCACTGCTGATGACCGATGGTTTGACCTTTAACAATCTGAGCGGTAGCGAGGCATTGGGCAACACCGGTTTCGACTGGCTTGGGTTCAATCGACTTTTTGGCGTTCCGATGGGCGTGCTGATTCTGGCCGCGGTGGCCATTATCAGCATGCTGGTGCTGGCGCGTACTCCTTTCGGTCGCTGGATTTACGGGACCGGTGGTAACGCGCGAGCGGCGGAGCTTTCCGGAGTTCCCGTCAAGCGCGTACAGATTTCGGTCTATGTGTTGTCGGGTGTTTGCGCTGCCATCGCCGGCCTGGTGCTCTCTTCCCAGCTCACTTCCGCCGGCCCTACCGCGGGTACCACCTATGAGCTGACCGCTATCGCGGCGGTGGTGATCGGCGGTGCCGCACTGACCGGGGGGCGTGGCACCGTGCGAGGCACGCTGCTGGGAGCCTTTGTGATCGGTTTTCTCTCCGATGGCCTGGTCATTATCGGCGTCTCCTCCTATTGGCAGACCGTTTTCACCGGTGCGGTGATCGTGCTGGCGGTGTTGCTCAACAGTATCCAGTACAGCGGTCGCAAGCGTCGCGCTTCGCCGTCGACTCCCTCTTCGTCGCCGCATTCCAATCCGGCCAATGCGAAGACGAATCAGCGTGCCGGGAAACCGGCGACATCCAGTCCCTGAAACAGAGAGATCTCATCATGCATAAAACGGCAAAACGTTTATTGATCGCGGCCCTTGTGGCAGGCAGCGCCCTGGTTGCCGGCAGTGCGCTGGCGCAGTCACAGGACAAGGGGCTGATTTCGGTTATCGTCAACGATACCTCCAACCCTTATTGGTTTACTGAAGGCAAGATTGCCCGTGAAACGGCCGAGGAGCTGGGCTATCGCGCCAATGTCAGCTCTCACAATGGCGACACCAACACCGAGAGCAACCAGGTCGATACGGCCATCACCAACCAGGCCAGGGCGATCATCCTCGACCCGGCCAACGCCGACGGCTCGATCGGAGCGGTACGCAAGGCGGTCAATGCCGGTGTCCCGGTCTTTATCGTCAATGCCGAGATCAATCAACAGGGGCTGGCGAAGGCGCAGCTGGTGTCCAACAACGCTCAGGGCGCGGCGCTGGGCGCTCAGCAGTGGGCGCAAATAATGAACGGCGAGGGGCAGTATGCCGAGCTTAAGGGCTCACCGTCAGATAACAATGCCGCTACCCGCTCAAACGGCTATGAAACGGTGCTGAGTCAGTATCCCGATCTCGAGCGGGTTGCGGTGGACGTTGCCAACTGGGACCGCACCCAGGGCTACAACAAGATGCAGAGTATGCTGCAGGCGCATCCGAACATTCAGGGTGTGATCAGCGGTAACGATGAGATGGCGCTGGGCGCGATCGCCGCGCTCAAGCAGAACAACAAGCTGGATGACGTGGTCGTGGGCGGCTTCGACGGCTCACCGGATGCGGTGGATGCGATCCGCGCCGGAGAGTTGGCCTACACCGTACTACAGCCGGTTGCGATCTTTTCGGAGCGCGCTGTCCGCATGGCGGATGAGCTGATCAGTACCGGTAATCTCGATATCGAAAGCGAAAAGCAGCTTTTCGATGCCATGCTGATCACGCCTGATAACGTTGATCAGTACGTCGCCCCCTTCGTGCTGGAACAGTAAATCCGGAGATTTTCATGTCTGATATGACGGCCAAACAGACTTCCGATGCCGCTGCTGGCGACATTCCGAAGACCATGAATGCCGTAGTCGCCTACGGTCCCGGTGACTATCGCTATGAAGAGGTGCCGGTTCCCCGGCTGGAAAACGACCATGAAATTCTGGTCAGGGTCGAGGGCTGCGGTATCTGCGCTGGTGATATCAAGTCTTTTGATGGCGCACCCAGCTTCTGGGGCGACGAATATCAGCCGCCCTACATCAAGGCACCGATGATTCCCGGCCATGAGTTTCTCGGCCGGGTGGTGGAGGTCGGCGCTGCGGTGGAAGACTTCAAACCCGGCGATAGAGTGATCTCGGAACAGATCGTACCGTGCTGGAACTGTCGTTTTTGCAATCGCGGCCAGTACTGGATGTGTGAAAAGCACGATCTCTATGGCTTTCAGAATAACGTGAATGGCGGCATGGCCGAGTACATGAAGTTCACCAAAGAGGCCATCAACTATCATGTGCCGGAGGAGCTGACGCTGGAACAGGCGATTCTGATCGAACCCTACGCCTGTTCGCTACATGCCGTGCAGCGTGCCCGGATCGAGCTGGGCGACGTCGTCGTACTCTCCGGTGCCGGTACCCTTGGACTCGGCATGGTGGGCGCGGCCAAAAAGGCCGGAGCCGAGAAGCTGATCGTTCTTGACCTGTTCGATGACCGGCTCGAGCTGGCAAAAAAATTCGGCGCGGATATGACCCTCAACCCGAAGCGTGACGACGTGGTTTCGATCATCAAGGAGATGACGGAGGGTTATGGCTGCGATGTTTACATCGAGGCGACCGGACATCCCAAATCGGTCGAGCAGGGCCTGTCGATGATTCGCAAGCTGGGTCGTTTTGTCGAGTTCAGCGTATTCAAGGATCCCGTCAGCGTCGACTGGAGCATCATTTCCGATCGCAAGGAGCTGGATGTGCTGGGCTCTCATCTTGGTCCTTACTGCTATCCACTAGTGATCAACGGAATCGCCGACGGTAGCTTTCCCACCGAGGGTGTCGTGACCCACAAGCTACCGCTGGAGAAGTTCGAAGAGGGCTTCGAGCTGATGCAGAGCGGTGCGAAGTCGCTCAAGATCGTGCTGATTCCCTGAGAACCACCCGTGCAGCAGGTCGGATGCCTGTGCCATGGCTTGCTGCTACCTCATAAACCTTGAAAACGCCGGGTCCGTTTCGGTTGCTGTAAAAGCGTCCGAAACGGACCCGCTTTGTTATTGCCGCGAGGCACGCAAGCAGGGGTTTGGGGAGTGGTCGAGTTGAAGCGGCGACGCTGACCAATCAGCACTTTACGCCCCGTTGAGACATGTTCAGGTGTGCGGGGGAAGGGCAGGTGTCGGTATGAGTAAAACGTCATATCAATATGAAACTCTTGCATTTTGGGGTGTTAGGCAGTTTGCATGACAGCGTGTAAACTTTTCTTTCGATGTCGCTTCCCGTGGGGCTTGCGCGGCGCGAAACGCCGATGCTGTAAAATGACGTCCGTTCCCGAGATGCCTTCTGTTTCAAGCCCGAGCGCCAAATAAGGATCGAAAGTTGTCATGAGCGAATATTCCCTGTTCACTTCCGAATCGGTCTCCGAGGGCCATCCGGACAAGATCGCCGATCAGATCTCGGATGCCGTGCTCGACGCCCTGATCGCCCGCGACCGCCAGGCCCGCGTGGCCTGCGAAACCCTGGTCAAGACGGGGGTGGCGATCGTCGCCGGCGAGATCACCACCAGTGCCTGGGTCGATCTCGAGGAGCTGGTACGCCGGGTCATTTCGGATATCGGTTATACCTCTTCAGAGGTGGGTTTCGACGGCGCCACCTGTGGCGTGCTCAATCTGATCGGCAAGCAGAGCGTGGATATCGCCCAGGGGGTGGATCGCAGCAAGCCGGAAGACCAGGGCGCCGGCGACCAGGGGCTGATGTTCGGCTACGCCACCAACGAAACGCCCAGCTACATGCCGGCGCCGATCCACTACTCGCACCGGCTGGTGGAGCGTCAGTCGGAGCTGCGCCGCAACGGCACTCTCTCCTGGCTGCGCCCCGACGCCAAGAGTCAGGTCACCTTCCGCTATGGTGACGACGGCAAGCCGGTGGCGGTGGACGCGGTGGTGCTTTCCACCCAGCACGACGATACTATTTCGCAGGAGGAACTGCGCCACGCCGTCGAAGAGCTGATCATCCGCGATGTGCTGCCGGCGGAGTGGATCACCGATTCGACCCGCTTTCACATCAACCCGACCGGCAAGTTCGTGATTGGCGGGCCGGTGGGTGACTGCGGCCTGACCGGACGCAAGATCATCGTCGATACCTATGGCGGCATGGCACGCCACGGCGGCGGTGCCTTCTCCGGCAAGGATCCCTCCAAGGTGGACAGAAGCGCCGCCTATGCAGGACGTTACGTGGCCAAAAATGTGGTCGCCGCCGGGCTGGCCGACAAGTGCGAGATTCAGATCTCCTACGCGATCGGCGTGGCGCAGCCCACTTCGGTATCGGTCAATACCTTCGGCACCGGCCGCATCGATGACGATAAAATCGTCGAGCTGGTACGCGAGCATTTCGATCTGCGCCCCTACGCCATCACCCGCATGCTCGATCTGCTGCATCCGATGTATCAGCTGACCGCCTCCTACGGCCATTTCGGCCGTGAGCCCTTCGAGCACAGCTATCGCTGGCGGGACGTCAACGGCGAAGAGCAGGTCGAGACCTTCACTGCTTTTCCCTGGGAGAAAACCGATCGCGCCGAAGCGCTGAAGTCGTCAGCCGGCCTGTAATGACCCACCGGGCCCGCGCCATGCGGGCCCTTCCTTTGGCAGTGCCGATTCGGGTCGATGGTTGTTGTGCGCTATGCTTGGGCATCATGACTTCCTGCGGCAAGGATGCCTGCCCATGCCTCTGCTCAACCTGGCGGCGCTGTTTATCACTATTACGGCGCTGTTCTCCTGGTTCAATCACCGCTTCATCCGTCTGCCTGCCACCATCGGCGTGATGGTGATTGCGCTGGTGATGTCGCTGGTCCTGATCGGACTCAATCACGCCGGCTTTGCCGACGTCACCGACCATGCCCGCTACTGGCTCGAGCAGGTCAATTTCAACGCCCTGTTGATGGATGGCATGCTCTCCTTTCTGCTGTTTGCCGGCGCGCTGCATGTCGATCTGGCACAGCTCAGGCGCTACCGCTGGTCGATCGGTCTGTTGGCAACCTGTGGTGTGATGATCTCCACGCTGGTGGTGGGAACGGCCGCCTGGTGGCTGTTCGCCGCGCTGGGTACCGACATCCCCTGGCTGTGGTGTCTGGTGATGGGCGCGCTACTGGCGCCTACCGATCCCATCGCGGTGCTGGGCATCATGCGCAGCGCCGGCGCTCCCGATGACATGGAGATTCGAATCGTCGGCGAGTCGCTGTTCAATGACGGCGTGGCGGTGGTGGTGTTTTCGACCCTGCTGGGCGCGGCGACCGCTGGTGATGCGCTGACGGCAGGCCATGTGGGGATGCTTTTTCTGCAGGAGGCCGGGGGAGGCATTGTGCTGGGTGTGGCAATCGGCGCGCTGGTCTACGCGCTGATGAAGTCGATCGACCAGCACCAGGTCGAGGTGCTGTTGTCACTGGCGCTGGTAGTAGGCGGCTACGCGCTGGCCTCGCAGCTGCATCTGTCGGGGCCGATCGCCATGGTGGTGGCCGGCCTGATCATCGGCAATATGGCCCGTTCGGGGGCGATGTCGCACAATACACGCACCTACGTCGATGGCTTCTGGGAACTGATCGACGAGATCCTCAATGCCGTGCTGTTTGTGCTGATCGGACTCGAGCTGCTGCTGATTCCCTTTCAGCTCAACTATCTGTGGGTAGCACTGCCGCTGATCGCGATCATGCTGGTCACTCGGCTGGCCACCATCGGGGTGCCGCTGACCCTGCTGCGGCGCTGGCTGGGCTTTCGTCGCGGAACCACCCGGGTGCTTACCTGGGGCGGGCTGCGCGGCGGTATCTCGGTGGCACTGGCGCTGGGGCTGCCGCAAACCGATTGGCGCGAGCCGATCGTGATGATCACCTATATCGTGGTGCTGTTTTCGATTCTGGTGCAGGGGTTGAGCATTGGCCGGGTGGTGCGTCACCTGCTGGATAAGGACAAGCGCACAAAATCGCCCTGAATGAGACCTCTTCTCCTTCGTTGACCCGAGTGCCGGACATCCCGCTATAATCGCATCATTTGACATCTGTCTGAGACAACTCCCTCCGAGGGGCGCTGCAGCAAAGGGACATCCTTTGCGAGGCTCGGACGGGATATTCCGATTCAACGGCGCCCTTTCTCTGTCAGGAGTAAATATGGCTACTGCCGAAAACGCCGTTAATCAGGACTATCGGGTCGCGGATATCGGCCTCGCCGACTGGGGCCGTCGCGAAATCCGCATTGCTGAAACCGAGATGCCGGCGCTGATGAAGATTCGCGCCAAGTATCGCGATGAACAGCCGCTGGCGGGCGCCCGCATTGCCGGCTGCATTCACATGACGATTCAGACAGCGGTACTGATCGAGACCCTGATCGAACTGGGGGCCAGCGTGCGCTGGTCCTCCTGCAACATCTTCTCCACCCAGGACCAGGCCGCTGCGGCTATCGCCGCTGCCGATATTCCGGTGTTCGCCTGGAAGGGCGAAACCGAAGAAGAGTTCTGGTGGTGCATCGAGCAGACCATCGAAGGGCCAGAAGGATGGCGCCCCAATATGGTGCTCGACGATGGCGGCGATCTGACCCTGATGCTGCACGATCAGCATCCCGAGCTGCTGGAGGCTATCCACGGCATCAGCGAAGAGACTACCACTGGCGTGCACCGGCTGGTCGAGATGATGCGCAAGGGCAGCCTGCGCGTGCCGGCCATCAACGTCAACGATTCGGTCACCAAGTCGAAAAACGACAACAAGTACGGCTGCCGCCACTCACTTTCGGACGCGATCAAGCGCGGCCTCGATCATCTGCTCTCCGGCAAGCAGGCGCTGGTGATCGGCTATGGCGACGTGGGCAAGGGCTCCGCTGCCGGCCTGCGCAATGAGGGAATGATCGTCAAAGTCACCGAGATCGACCCGATCTGCGCCATGCAGGCCTGCATGGATGGCTTCGAGGTGGTGTCCCCCTACGTCGATGGCGTCAATGACGAGTCCGGCAACAGCATCGATAAAGCGCTTCTGGGTCGTATCGATGTGCTGGTGACCACCACCGGTAACATCAACGTCTGTGACGCCGGCATGTTGGCAGCGCTCAAGAAGGGCGCGGTGGTGTGCAACATCGGCCACTTCGACAACGAGATCGATACTGCCTGGATGCGCAAGCACTGGGGCTGGGAAGAGGTCAAGCCGCAGGTTCACAAGATCTACCGCGATGGCGCGCCCGGCAGCTTCGACCCTGCCAGCGACGATTATCTGCTGCTGCTCTCCGAAGGACGGCTGGTCAATCTGGGCAACGCCACCGGCCATCCGTCACGGGTGATGGACGGCTCTTTCGCCGACCAGGTGCTGGCACAGATTCACCTTTACCAGCGTCGCTTCGCCGATATCCCGGTCGATGAACGCCCGGCGGTAACGGTCGAGGTGCTGCCCAAGCAGCTCGACGAAGAGGTGGCGCGTTATATGGTCGAGGGCTTTGGTGGCACCCTGACCAGGATGACCGCGAAGCAGGCCGATTATATCGGTGTGCCGCAGGAAGGGCCCTACAAGCCTGACGCCTACCGCTACTGAGTCTTCGATAGCGAAGGCGTCAGATGACGCGCGATTGCGCTCGCATCGAGCCGTCCGAAGGGGCGGCTCGACTCGTTTTCAGCCCTCCGAGACGATTGTTGGCCTTCATGTTGAAGGTGCAAATCGAACTCCGCAGGAATGGTTTGATACCAGTGTTGAGGCCAGTGATAATGGCAAAAGTGCGCCACGCGCGATAGTTTTTGTGCCGTCGTGCGAGGCCTCTGTTAAAGATATTTGCGAAGAACGGGCGTGCTCATAACGGTTCAAAGCCGGCGATGGTGCCGGCGGGTTGGCGGAGGGCAACGATGAAAAAATTCGGCAAAGAGCGGCGGCGCCGTGCTGTATTGGGTGGTGCCGTGATGGCATCAGTAATGATGGCATCCCAGGCCGGCGGCGCGCAGAGCGCCTCTGAGATCGATGTCAGCGTGACGGGAACCCCGGATACACGTTTTACAGCTCGTTGGGACATTGTCGCCCCGGACGGTAGCCATCGCATCGTTGAAGAGCAGAGTAGCGTGCCACTGAAGCGCCATTTTGAGGGCGTTGCACTCCAGGCCAGTATTACGCTGCTTGATGCCGGGCGTTTGCAACTCGATGTCGAAAAGGGCGGCAATCGTTCTCACTCATCGACCGGTGGCGAGGGCAGCCGGCTTAACCTGAGTGTACGCTGAAAGACAAGAGGCCTACCAGCATGGCGGGCCTGAAAGCACCGTGTAAAAAACTTCGCCCCGCTATAGCGGGGCGAGGTTTTTTCGATCAGCTTATCGGCATGAGCCGGCTAATCGCTGGCTCATGGGCTGCTTCAGTAAGCGTTCTGCGCAACGTTGGCAGTATTGCCAAAGCCGCTCTGATTGACGTAGGCGGTATTGGCGGCGTCGTAGAGTGCGGAGGTCTGGGTTACAGTAGCCTGCTGACTATACCCGGTCTGAGTCACTTCGGCGAAGTTACCTTCTGCCTGGTAACCCGCACTGATCTGGGCGATACTGGCGTCGTTGCCGTCACCAAGCTGCCACAGACCGGCGTAGTTGTTGTCCTCGGCCTGCATGATACTACCTGCGTTGTCGGAGCCGACCTGAATGATACCGGCTTCGTTGAAGTCGTTATACTGAGTGACCGTTGCGTAGTTGTTGCTGCCACCGGACTGATCGATAGCGCCAACGCTGCCGTTACCTTCCCCCTGATAGACGATGGCATCGTTATCGGAAGCCTGCTGGGTGATATAGGCCTGATTCTCGATGCCCACCTGATAAATATAGCCTTCGTTGGCTTCACCGGACTGCTCGAGAGTGGCAAGGCCGCCCGAGTTACCGGCAATCTGATCGATGCGGCCTTTGTTACTCTGGCCATTCTGCGTCAGATCGGCCTGAGCGTTCTGGCCATCCTGATAAACACCTGCATCGTTACCTGCGGCCAGGACCGAGAAAGAAGCCGACATGGCAACAGCGGCGGCGATGGCGGTCAGTTTCATTTTCATGCTGTAACTCCTTGAAGATCGATTGCGAGTGGTTTTACTTCGATTGCTGCATTCTCCGGCCTGGCTACCGGTATCGGTTGGTTTACCGATAGGTTGTGATGGTGACCGGAAGGGCATTGCCTGACCAGGCATATTGCGCTACCTGAACGTTCTGGCCACTATCGGACTGCAAAACATTGACGTTACTGTTGCTGCCATACTGTTTAATGTCGGCATTGGCCGCTGCTATAGCATTTTCGTCGCGCTGGAAAATTTTAGCTGAATGCCCGTTACCTATTTGGGTAATTGTGGCAGTGGCTTCAGTGTCATACTGATAAATGCCAGCCCGGTTGTTATTGCCACGCTGATAAATTACAGCGTTTTGTTGATAGCGTGACGAAGCCGATTGCACTATTTCCGCACTATTACCGCTACCGATTTGCGCAATAATAGCGTTCCTGCCGGGTGTGGAATGGCTGGCAGAGGGCATACTGAATTGCTCGATTCTTGCCGGCAGAATGCCATCATCACTGGCCAGAGTTGACGAACATTGAAGCGATAGCAGCGAGGTCATCACGAGAGCTGCGAGCGTTGAAAAAACTGACGCTCTTTTCTCTGATATCCTGCTTGAATTCCCGGTCGATTCTTGCATCACTTCTACCGTCCGTCACTTGGGCTTATCTCTTTATGGAGGCCATTCTGAATAGACGAGGCGCTGTGTGGTATCGGTCGTTGGATGGATTTTGAGTATGAGAAAGACCATTCTCATGGCCTGGAGAGAGGTTAATAGTTTGCGCGGGTTGAGATTTTTAAAGTATAAAAAAAGCGGCTCCTGATGGAGCCGCTTTTTTATGCGCTATATGACATTTGTGTGTCAACAATAAATGAAATATTTTAGGTGCTGCAGTGAGTGATCAAGGCGCTCCGGGGATGTCAGGAGCTGACCTCTGGAAGCTCAAGATACTCATCAAGAATGGTATCCTTGATATCGGTTCCGGGCTGCATGTTCCACAGGTTATCCTTGATACCACGCGCAATGAGGTGAATAACCGCCGACTCGATAGCCGACATGACCGCCATTTGCACCGGCTCGTTGGTAGTATAACCCGCCTCGGCTTCCAGCAGACGACGAAACTCGATGAAGCGGAAAACGCCGGCGCGCACTTCCTGTGAATAGATGGTTTTGGTGGTGGTCACATTTTCGAGAACTTCGCCGGTAGAGATCTCGACCGCGCGCAGGTTGACCGTTACCTGGTCGACCTGATATTGACCGGAACTGCTGATACCGAAATAGGCAGCGCCCAGCCCGCCGGTTCGCAGGTTGGTATCGTAGGCGATAATGCCCCCTTCCAGCAGCACCGAGGCAGAGCGCAGGGAAGGTAGCGTATCGGGCTGGCCCAGCCGTTCGCTTTCAGCGCGAATAATACGTCGCTCGGTCAGCAGGTTCTGTAGCCCTACACGCTCCAGCGGCACGAACCAGCCGGAGTCCGCCAGCGCACCGGTGAGCATCGCCGCGGCCCCCTGGGTGACGGCCGTAGAGAAGGTGCTGGCCGGCGCCGGACGGTACTGACCGGTCTGGTCGAGAAAATCATAGACCGATACGAAAATGCGCCCTGACGGCGGCGGTAGCGATATCAGGTCCCGGTAGGTGGCACTGCGCGGCGTCAGCGTAGGTTCGGTGCCCGCCAGATCGGTGGGCTGGGCCACCATACTGGCGCAGCCGCTGAGTGTCGTGGCCAGAAGAAGTGCTGCAACAACTTTCATGAGCGATCTCTCTTATTGATGTTCTAATTAACGTCAGGGGTTGAAAAGACCGCCCACCTGGATATCAGTGACGTCACCGGTTGTCTTGTCCGTGATACGCAGATTGATAAGATCGTTTTGCTCCTGGATCGTGACGCTGAAGTCGGTGCTTTCAAAGCTTCCCTCGCTGATTTTACCGGTACTGATATCGCCCAGGAGCTGAGAGATCAGGCGGCTTTGCAGACTCTGAACCAGCCGGTCGGTAGCACTGAAACTCTGTCTGCCCGGCGCGTCGGGATCCTTGTTATTGTCCTGTGCCTGCGCCTTGTTGAGCAGGTAGTTACCCGCCAGAGGATCGCCACCGAAGGTGGGATTGATGGGACGGTAGACCAGGTCACCGGCCTGGACGCTTCCGGCTATGGTGAGAGCGCCGCCAAGTAGCGCGCCAATGAAGGTGTTGCGTTTTCCATTCATGGCTGAAGTTCCTCCCTGCCAAGATCAGGATTTGAAGAAAAGGCGGCGCTGACACGGCGTTCCAGAATCGCCTTCTGCACGATGTCGACGGCCTGTCGTGCCACCTCGTTGGCTTCGTTGACTCGTGGCGAAAGACGGGTGCGGAAATAGACATGATTGCCTTCGGCGACCCATAAAAGACCGCCGCGAAGTGCATCCGGCCGCTCCACGATGGTCAGTGTGGCGCCGCCGATGATCGGGTTGCCAAAGGCGATCTGACTGAAAGTGCGGTAAAAGCTCTTGCCTGCTCTTGAGACGGTGCGGTCTACCAGCACGCCGGTCAGCACGCTGTTACCGAACAGGTGGCGGTCGAGACCAGCGCCATCTTCACCCTCAAGGCGGTTAATGTTGTCGATAGCCTGGCGCTCGTTTTCGGGAAGGACGCTGCTGCCACTCTCTTCAGCACGAAGCGGTGTTATTGTTGTAACCGCCGCAAGCGCAAGGCCTGCCACAAGCTGACGTTGAAAAGGAAAAAACATAACGATTCTCTACCTCGGGAATCATAAGGCTGTTACTGCAGCAGTTCTGATCCTGCATTGGCTGACTGAAATTTGGCGTTCGGGTACGCATATCGACATCTATCCTGCGGAGCTGGGCATGTCAACGTAAGCGATCGTGTAAAGGCTGACAAAAGGACGTCTGAAAGTATCGCACAGGGAGCATCGCTGTGGCGTCATTCTTGGATAGCCGAAGCCAGAGTTGTATCAGCTTCTGGATGGATTTGAAGTATTAGTTGCCTCATATTTATTGCCTGGAGCGTAATTCATGCTTCGATCGGTTGCGGATGTTTCGCATTTTGTTGCCATAAGAAATCCTCATGAAAGTCTGTTTTATGGATCATGCGGCTTTTTTCGAAATCTCAATGTTCTACTCATTTATTGAGATCCCAAAGAACCGACCCCGGTAAGCTTTTAACGCTTTTCTGGAGTAGTCACATTGACATTGAAGCTCGGCTGCATAGCCGAAAGGCTGCCTCCTGTATCGTGGGTTTCAGGAGAAATAATCGCCACTCTAGTGGCGGAAAGGATGTATATCTTTTGATATCTTTGGCAACCGCCGGTACAGGGTGCTATCGGGGTAACCGGCTGATGCTGTTGCGCAGGTGGTTCAGCGCCTGGCGACGATTGCCGACGTTTATCTTGCGAAATATGTTGTGCAGATGGGATTTTACTGTATGCAGGCTGACAAAAAGGCGTTCGGAGATTTCTCTATTGGACGCCCCCATGATCATTAGTTCAGCCACTTCCTGCTCGCGTCTGCTTAGGTCGCAATCTCTGAGTTCATGGCGCTTTTGTTGCGGATCCATGCGGGAAAGAAGACGTGCCGAGAGTTCTCGGGAAATCCACATATTTCCAGCCAGCAGGGTGTTGATACCCTGACACAGGATATCCTTGCTGTCGTTGCGATAAAAAATCCCTTCGATCGGCATGTCGAGAAGATAGTCGCCAATCAGTCCGGATGGACTATTGACAACATTGAGTATGGCCTGACGGGTAATTTCTGAAACCATAGGCTGCCATTGCTGCATGGTTTCCAGCGTCATGGCGTCGTTATCGAACAGCAGTATATCGGCAAGGATAGGCTGCACTGACCGGTGATCGTGCGGTGAGGCTATCAGCAGCTTACAGGCAATATCCTTGTGAAGTGTCTGCAAAATCCCGGCGGCAGGTGAACCGCTATGGGTTACCAGAAGCAGGGCATGGAGGTGAGATTTTTGAGACATAATTACTGACCTTTCCGGGAAACGAAATTCCTGCCATAGCCATTGATGCTATCGGGTAATATCGCATAACGAAATGAAACAAAGTTGTTGCATATAAGCTATTGGTCTAATAATTTTTTTAAATTTACGCCCCCGAGCGCCGCAAAGAACGCATCGGCTTTTTCACAACAGGGCGTTACAAAACGGCTCGGCCATCGTACTCGGGAGTGCATTTTGGGTAGCGCTGTGGGGCAAAGGCCGGCGAAGGGTTGAAACAAGCGCTGTTAGCGGGGCGCCGAGACGGGGTGGTCGTGGACAGACCGATCCAGCTTCTACATGCGGCGAAGGGGGCAAGAGAGAGGCGCGAAAGGACGTCCAAGGGGTATAGGGCTCTGGCGGACCTGTCGGCTGTGTTCCTGCCCGGTTTCCGGGGTGCTGGCGACGAGAACCGGGCAGGTGTTCACTCCGTTCTTTTCACTCTCTCGAGATGGCCTTGTCCATGAAGGCCCTGGCGTGTGCATCGACGGCACGGAGGGCGTGCACTATTTGTTGCGGGGTCAGCTCATAGGCGAGATTGTGGCTGGACTCCCCCTCCTTGAGGGCTGCTTCGGCGACCCGGTAAAGATCCTCCTCGCTGGCTTGATCGAGCTTGAGGGCCTTCAGCGTGATCGGTAGTCCCAGCGCCACGTAAAGTGCCAGATACTTTTCCAGCTCGGCCTGAGGCGTCTGGTCGAGAATCAGTTGCGCGACTGTGCCATAGGCCACCTTTTCGCCATGGGTCAGATCATGAATTTCGCCGTGCAGGGCGGTAAAGCCGTTGTGGATGGCGTGGGCCGCCGCCAGTCCACCGCTTTCGAAGCCCAGCCCGCTGAGCAGAGTGTTGGCCTCTACCACCGCCTCGAAGGAGGGAGTGACGATCTGCGCCTGGTTGGCCTGCCAGGCCAGCAGGGCGTGTTCGAACAGGACCTCTTCGCACTTCTCGCCGATCGCCCTGCCCAGCAGGGTGGCGCGACCGCCGGCCATGTTGCTGGCATCGGCGCGAATGACACCGCGCGCCTCGACCCAGGTGGCCAGTGCATCGGCGATGCCGGAGGCGAGAAAGCGCGGCGGTGCCTTGCAGATAATGGCGGTATCCACCAGTACCAGGTCGGGGTTGCGATTGTAGAAGCGGTAGCTGTCGAACTCGCCTTCGTCGCTATAGATCACCGACAGGGCGCTGGTGGGGGCGTCGGTGGAGGCGGTGGTCGGCAGTATGGCGCAGGCCGCCAGCAGCGGATCGGCGACGGCCTTGGCAGTGTCGATCGCCTTGCCTCCGCCGAAACCGATCACTACCTTTGTCTGCTGCTGCTGTCCGCGCTCGACCAGGCGGTCGATCTCGCGACGGGAGGCTTCGCCCTCGAATACTGCACGCTCGAATTCGACACCTTCACTTTCGAGACTCTGTGCCAGCTGCTCGCCGGCCATCTTCCAGACCAGATCGTCGGCGATGATCAGTGCTCGACCGCCGAGGGCGGCAATATAGTGGCCGGCACGCTCGACGGCGTTGGCACCCTGAACGTAGCGGGCGGGGCTGATAAAGACCTTGTCGGAAAGTGTAGACATGACGCTCTCCACTTATGGCATGGGTGAAAGGTCAGTTTACCCCCTTGGGTACTTCGCCTGGCTGCGACAATTCGACGTCGACAGCCGTTACGTCGATAATTGTTTGACATGAGGCATAGCGGCCGTGACCGGAGTGACGCTGCCGGTCAATAACGGGATAATACAGGCTTCCTGTAGTCCGCAACGCCTGTTTCCTATAGTTAGTGGCCCTGCAGCCTTTTTGTCGAGAGTTTGGGAGGAGTCGATGGCCCAGCGGCCCAATGTGCGCACCCTGTTCATATCCGACCTGCATCTGGGCACTCCGGATGCCCAGGCGGAGCTGCTGCTGCACCTGTTGCGTCGGGTGCGCCCCGAACGTCTCTATCTGGTGGGTGACGTCTTTGACCTCATCGTGATGAAAAGACGTGCTATCTCGGTGTTCGATGGCCAGCAGCAGCGGCTGCTGCGCCACGTGTTGCGCCTCGCTCGCACCGGTTGCGAGGTGATCTATATTCCCGGCAATCACGATGCCGCCATGCGCACCTTCTGCGGCGAGCGGTTCCGTAGTGTCGAGGTCATGCGCGACGCTGTGCATGTAACCCGTGATGGCCGCCGCCTGTTGATCAGCCACGGCGATGAGTTCGACGGCCACTACAAGGCGCCGAAGTGGAAGCTGGTCGTCGGGGAGATCGCGCTGCACAGCATGCGCCGCGCCAACCGCTGGACCGTGCACGCGCGCCGCAGGCTGGGGCGGCCCTACTGGTCGCTGTCGGCGGCGCTCAAGCGCCGCTCGACCAGTGTCAAACAGTTTGCCGATGCCTTTCGCCGCTCGGCGCTTGAGCGTGCGCACCGTGAGGGCGTCGACGGCTATGTGGGAGGGCACATCCATATTCCCTGGTTCGGGCTCAGCGAGGGGGTGGTGTATTGCAACGATGGCGACTGGGTGGAGAACTGCACAGCGCTGGTCGAGGAGTTTGACGGCCGGTTGCGTCTGGTGGACTGGACCAACACCACCCTGGTGGATGACCCGCAACCCCCTTCGGGCGAACGCGAAAAGACGGAGATGGAGAGCTGGCTGGCTGATGCCGAGGAGCCAGGCGGCGAGGAGCGCGGCTGATTCCTGGCTCAGGCTTATGTGGCCTCCGTTGTAACGGCGCGTGACTACTGTATTTTCTGGCGATACTGGCAGCATGCTTTTATCCCGGAGAATCCGGTGACAAGCGCAGGTAAACTATTCACAATAAATAACAGTCGGGCGCTACTGTTTGAGATCGAAGATCATAATGAGCGCCCGTCAGCAAGTCTACCGGCCGGATCCTTCCGGCAATGCCTATAACGAATTCCTGTAAAGAGAATTCGATAAAAACCGATAACAGCAGGATGCGGCCCCGCGCCGACATCTATCAGAGCGGCACCGCTTCCGTGACCGGTGTCCCTGCAGGTGACATTCGTATCTGGTCGTACGAATGCACGATGAGGAGATGGATCATGACGGTTAACGTCACAAGACGACAGTTTTTCAAGCTGGGAGCGGCCGGTGCCGCGACCTCCAGCATGGCAATGATGGGCTTTGCCCCGGAGTCCGCCGAGGCTTCGGTGCGTCGCTTCAAGCTCACCCACACCAAAGAAACTCGCAACAACTGCACCTACTGCTCAGTGGGTTGCGGTGTTCTGATCTACAGCCTGGGCAGTGGCGGAGAAAACGCCCACCAGGAGGTCATGCACATCGAAGGCGACCCGGACCATCCGGTGTCGCGCGGCTCGCTCTGCCCCAAGGGCTCGGGCCTGCTCGATTTCGTGCGCAGCGATGGCCGCCTCGAGTACCCGCAGGTGCGCGAGCCGGGCAGCAGCGAGTGGACGCGAGTTACCTGGGACGATGCGCTGAATCGCATTGCGCGCTATATCAAGGATGACCGCGACGCCAACTTTGTGCAGCGCAACGCCCAGGGGCAGACGGTCAACCACTGGACCACTACCGGTTTCCTGGCCGCTTCGGGCTCGTCCAACGAGGCCGGCTACATCACCCACAAGGTGGTGCGCAATCTCGGCATGGTAGCGTTCGACAACCAGGCGCGCGTCTGACACGGACCGACGGTGGCAGGTCTTGCCCCAACATTCGGTCGCGGTGCCATGACCAATCACTGGGTCGACATCCGCAATGCCAATCTGATTCTGTCGATGGGCGGCAACTCTGCCGAGGCTCATCCGGTGGGCTTTCGCTGGGTGACCGAGGCCATCGAGCACAATAATGCCGAGCTGATCACCATCGATCCTCGCTACACCCGTACGGGTGCGGTAGCTCAGGACAAGGCGTTCATTCGTACCGGTACGGATATCACCTTCCTTGGCGGACTGATCAGCTATCTGATTGAAACCAATCAGATTCAGCGGGAGTACGTGGTCAACTACACCGACGCCTCACTGCTGGTGCGCGAGGACTTTGGCTTCGAGGACGGGCTTTTCACCGGCTACGACCCGGAAAGGCGCGCCTACACCGATAAATCCTCGTGGATGTATCAGGTCGGTGACGATGGCTATGCCCTGCGCGACACTTCGCTGACCAATCCGCGCTGCGTCTATCAGATGATGCGCGCACACTACAGTCGCTACACGCCCGAGCTGGTCTCCAGCGTCAGCGGCGTACCGGTTGGCGATATTCAGCGCATCTGGCGCAAGATCGCCGCCACTTCAGTGCCGGATCGCACCATGACGATCCTCTACGCGCTGGGCTGGACGCAGCACTCCATTGGTTCGCAGATCATCCGCACCGCTGCCATGGTGCAGCTGCTACTGGGTAACATGGGCATGCCGGGGGGTGGCGTCAACGCGCTGCGCGGTCACTCCAATATCCAGGGACTGACCGACCTGGGGCTGCTGTCGCAGCTGCTGCCGGGCTATATGTCGCTGGCCAACGCCAGCGAGCAGGACTATCGCCCCTATATCGACAAAAGGGCGAAACAGCCGCTGCTGCCGGACGAGGTCTCCTACTGGAAGAACTACGAAAAGTTCCACGTCAGCCTGATGAAGGCCTGGTTCGGCGACGCCGCCAGCGAGGCCAACAACTGGTGCTACAACTGGCTGCCCAAGCTGGAGCGCCCGCTCTACGACGTGCTCGACACCTTCGAGCGGATGTCGAAAGGGGAAATCAACGGCTACTTCTGTCAGGGCTTCAATCCGCTGGCCTCCTTTCCCAACCGGGCCAAGGTGACTGCGGCACTTTCTAAGCTCAAGTACCTGGTCATCATGGACCCGCTCAATACCGAAACGCGGGAGTTCTGGCACAACGTCGGTGAGTACAACGACGTCGACTCCAGCCAGATCCAGACCGAGGTGATCAGTCTGCCGACCTGCTGTTTCGCCGAGGATGACGGCTCGATCGTCAACAGTGCGCGCTGGCTGCAGTGGCACTGGGTGGCGGCGCCGCCGCCGGGGGAAGCGCGACCGGATACGCAGATCATGGCCGATCTGTTCCTGCGCGTGCGTCGTCTCTATGAGCAGGAGGGCGGTGTCTTCCCGGATCCGATTGTCAATCTGACCTGGGATTACAAGCAGCCGGCAAAGCCTTCCGCCGAAGAGCTGGCGAAGGAGTACAACGGCCGGGCGCTGGTCGATCTCACCGACGATCAGGGCAACGTGACCCGGCGTGCCGGTGAACAGCTTGCGAGCTTCTCGGAACTGACCGCCGATGGCCGCACCGAGGCCGGCTGCTGGATCTTTACCGGCTGCTACAGCGAAGAGGGCAATCTGATGGCCCGCCGCGACAACTCCGACCCCTACGGGATCGGTCAGTCGCTGGGCTGGGCCTGGGCGTGGCCGGCCAACCGCCGCATTCTCTACAACCGCGCCAGTGCCGATACTGAAGGCAACCCCTGGGGCGCCAACAAGGCACTGGTGTGGTGGAGCAGTGAGCAGGGCCGCTGGATTGGTGCCGATATTCCCGACTTTCCGGCGCAGTCACCGCCTTCGGCGGGGCTGGGACCCTTCATCATGCAGCCCACCGGCGGCGGTAACTTCTTCGGCGGCCAGAGTATGGTGGATGGGCCCTTCCCCGAACACTACGAGCCGTTCGAATCGCCGGTGGGGCAGAACCTGCTCCACCCCAACAACCCGCTGGCGCGTAACAATCCGGCGGCGCGTATCTTCGCAGGCGACCGTGAAGCGCTCGGCAGCTGGGAGGAGTTTCCCCATGCGGCGACCACCTATCGCCTGACCGAGCATTTCCACTTCTGGACCAAGCACGCGAAGCTCAACGCCATCGTGCAGCCGGAGCAGTTCGTCGAGATCGGCACGGCACTGGCCGATGAGATCGGCGTCAGCAAGGGCGACCGCGTCAGGGTCTCCTCCAGGCGCGGTTCGATCTACGCGGTAGCGGTGGTGACCCGGCGTCTGCGGCCACTGCGCATCGGTGACCGCGACGTGCATCATGTGGGTATTCCGCTCCACTGGGGCTTCACCGGCGTGGCGAAAAAGGGCTATCTGGTCAATGCCCTGACGCCCTTCGTCGGCGATGCCAATACCCAGACGCCGGAGTACAAGTCATTCATCGTCAAGGTCGAAAAGGCATAAGGAGGGCACTATGGTCAATTCACAGAACATCGTTGCCCGATCCGCAACGACCCTGCCGGCACCTCATGTGCGCGACGACGTGGTGGAAGTCGCCAAGCTGATCGATGTCTCCAGGTGCATCGGTTGCAAGGCGTGCCAGGTGGCGTGCATGGAGTGGAACGATCTGCGTGACGACGTGGGCGAGTGCCATGGGGTGTATGACAACCCCATGGACCTCTCTGCCGAGTCGTGGACGGTGATGCGCTTCAACGAAGTCGATGTGGATGCGGTTCACGACAACGCCGAGGGCGACAAGGAGCTCGCCTGGCTGATCCGCAAGGATGGTTGCATGCACTGCGCCGAGCCGGGCTGTCTCGAGGCCTGTCCGGCGCCCGGGGCCATCGTCAAGTATGCCAACGGCATCGTCGATTTCGACTCCAACAACTGCATTGGTTGCGGCTACTGCATTACCGGCTGCCCCTTCGACATTCCGCGCATTTCGGAGAAGGACAGCAAGTCCTACAAGTGCACGCTCTGCTCCGACCGCGTTGCCGTCGGGCTGGAGCCGGCCTGCGTCAAGGCGTGTCCTACCAACTGCATCGAGTTCGGCAGCAAGAAGGACATGCTGGCGCGCGCCGAGAAGCGCGTGAACGACCTGCAGCAGCGCGGTTATGCCCATCCCGGGGTCTATGACCCCCAGGGCGTGGGCGGCACGCATGTCATGTATGTGCTCTCCCACGCCGATCAGCCTGGACTCTACTCGGGGCTGCCGAAGGATCCGCGCATCTCGCCCATGGTCAGCGCCTGGAAGGGCGTCACCAAGCCGATCATGTCGGCCATCCTGGGCATCACCGCCTTTGCCGGCTTCTTCCACTTCATCACCAAAGGGCCGAAGGAGGAGCCCACCGATGAAGAGGTGTTCGGTGACGATGAGGACCACAACAGCGGTGACCGTGACGATGGGCAGGATGATGGCCGTCATCAGCACTCACACGAGGAGGATCGGTCATGAGCATCAGAAAACAGAAGACCATGCAGCGCTACGGCCCGGGCACCCGGGCCAACCACTGGGGCATGGCGATCGCCTTCATCCTGCTGGCGCTGTCGGGCCTGGCCTTCTTTCAGCCGCAGTTCTTCTTTTTGAGCAATACGCTGGGTGGGCCGGTGTGGGCGCGGGTGCTGCACCCCTTCATCGGCGTGGTGCTGTTTATGCTGTTCGTCATCATCGCGGTGCGCCAGTATCGGCATAATCTGCTGATGGAAAACGACGTCAAATGGATGAAGCAGATTGGCGATGTGCTCAATAATCGCGACGACAATCTGCCGCCGATCGGCAAGTACAACCCGGGCCAGAAGATGGTGTTCTGGGCACTGGTGGTGAGTATTCCGGTGCTGCTGTTGACCGGTGTCATCATGTGGCGTCCGTGGTTCGCCGGCTTCTTCCCCATCCCGCTGATTCGCTTTGCCAGTCTTGTGCATGCGCTGGCGGCGTTCGTGGCGATCGCCACCATCATCGTGCATATCTACGCTGCCATCTGGGTCAAGGGTTCGATCAGGGCGATGACCCGCGGGCGCGTGACCCATGCCTGGGCGAAGCACCATCATCCGCTGTGGTATGAAGAGGAGATGGAAAAGCCCGAGCAGCGCGCTGGTGAAGAGGGCAAGGAGCAGCACGACAGCCAGCTTAACCGTAGTATGGAGAGTCCCGGTCATGACGGCCGAACATCAGGCTGAGCACGACTACGGCAGTGCCCCCGGCGGCGTGGTCGAGCCGCCGGAGGTCGTACTGCCGCAGCACACCATTTTTCGTGAGCGCGCCCGTCGCCTGCGTGATCTATCGCGGCGCATGCGGCCGATGAGCGATTTCCTCGCTTTCGCTGCGCGCCTGGCGCAGGCACAGCATCAGGTGTTGCAGAAACGCCAGAGCGCTTTCACCCCCAACGCTGACGCCTTCGCTGTCGCTTTCAAGCACGGCATGCCGCCGCTCTCGGTGCAGGCGCTGCGCGCTGACATCGACTGGCAGGACGATCTCGACGCCCTGCTCGACGCCGTTGAGCTCAACGTGGGTCAGGCCCAGCAGCGGCTGATCGCCGAGCTGCGCCGCCTTGATGAGGCGCAGCGCCGTACGCTGGCAGCGGCGGTGCTGGATGGCGCCAGCGGTAGTGAAGCGCAGCGCGCGTTGATGCCGCTGGTCGCGGCGGCACTGCAGGTTGCCTGGCTGCGTCAGGCGACCCTGCTGCCGCAGCCTCCCAAACGTGCCGAAGGCCGCGCGCAGACGGTCTGCCCCTGCTGCGGCGCGCTGCCGGTGGCCAGCGTGGTGCAGATCGGCCGCGATCGCTCACGGGTGCGCTATCAGCAGTGCGCCATCTGTGCCACCGAGTGGTATATGGAGCGCGCGCGCTGCACCCAGTGTTTTCACACCGGCAAGCTCGACTATCTGGGGCTGGAGGATGAGCAGGGCAGTCGCGCGATGCCGCTGCGCGCCGAGATCTGCGGCGACTGCGGCAGCTACCAGAAGATCATCCATCGCGATATGGAGGCCGACGCCGAGCCGTTCTGCGACGATCTGGCCAGCCTCGGACTGGATATCCGCATCGCCGAGGAGCGCGACGTGGGACGCAGCGGCTACAATCCATGGATGATCTTTGCCGGCTGATATAGCCTTGTCACTCTGACCGCGACGCGCTCTTTGGAGCGCGTTTTTATGTCGACCCGTCGTGATCGATGCGATGATTCGAGGAGCTTCATGTCTGACAAGCGACGCGCGCTGCCTGCGGTGGATACCCTGCTGTCGCATCCCGCAGTGGTTCAGCACGGTGCCGGCCATCGTCTCAAGCGTCGTGCCCTGCGTGAGCTGCTGACCGCCGAGCGACAGCGACTGGTCGACGAGACAAGCGCAGTTCCCGACCTTGACAGCCTCGCCTATGCCGGTGTGGTCCATATCGAGTGGCTGTCGCGCTCTCGTGCGCCTTCTGTCTTCAATCTGACCGGCACCGTGATTCATACCAACCTGGGGCGTTCGACGCTGGCCGAGTCGGCGGTCATGGCGCTGACGCGTGCCGCCTGCGAGCCACTGGCGCTGGAGTATGATATTGAAAGCGGTCGGCGGGGCGATCGCGACCATATGGTCGAGGCGCTGCTGTGCGAGCTGACCGGCGCCGAGGCCGCTACCGTGGTCAACAACAACGCCGCCGCCGTAGTGCTGGCACTGTCGGCGATGGGCGCCGGGCGCGAGGCGATCATTTCGCGCGGCGAGCTGATCGAGATCGGTGGCGCCTTTCGTATGCCCGATATCATGCACGCCTCGGGCTGCATCCTGCGCGAGGTGGGCACCACCAACCGTACTCACGCATGGGATTTCGAGTCAGCGCTCGGTGAGGCTACCGGTTTGATCGTCAAGGCGCACACCTCCAACTATGCCGTCGAGGGGTTTACCTCGACGGTGGAGGAGCGCGAACTGGCACGTATCGCGCATCATCACGGCGTGCCCTTCATGGTCGACCTGGGCAGTGGTGCACTGACCGACATGGCTGCACTGGGGCTGCCCGACGAGGCGCAGCCGTATGAGAGCATCGAGGCCGGCGCCGACGTGGTCACCTTCAGCGGCGACAAGCTGCTGGGTGGTCCGCAGTGCGGGCTGATCGTCGGCAGCCGTGAGCAGATCGAGCGCATCAAACGCCACCCCCTCAAGCGGGCTCTGCGCGTCGACAAGCTGATATTGAGCGCTTTGGAGGCGACGCTGCTGCTCTACCGTGACAGCGACGATATCGCCGCCGATATTCCCACTCTGCGTCTTTTGACCCGCAGCGAAGCGGAAATTGCCGCCTGCGCCGAGCGGTTGGCGCCGGCGCTGGCCGGTGCGCTGCCGGCTGACTTCGAGCTGTCGCAGCGGCCATGTCGTAGTCAGCTGGGCAGCGGTGCGCTGCCGGTCGACCGGCTGCCGGGGCAGGCGCTGGTGGTCACGCCGACAGGTGAGCGCCGCCGGCGTGAGCGCCGCCTGCGCGAGCTGGAGCAGGCTCTGCGACAGCTGCCGCGCCCTGTCGTCGGGCGGCTGCACGACGGTGCGCTGTGGCTCGACCTGCGCTGTCTGGTGGGAGCGGCCGATGAGACCGCCTTCATCCAGCAGCTGGGTGCTCTGCAGCTGGCGCAGGCGACGCCATGATCATCGGTACGGCGGGACACGTCGATCATGGCAAGACGGCGTTGATTCATGCGCTGACCGGCATCGGTACCGATCGGCTGCGTGAAGAGCGCGAGCGCGGCCTGACCATTGAAGCGGGTTACGCCTATCCCGAAGGGATCAGCGATTTCGAACTCGGCTTCATCGATGTGCCGGGCCACGAGCGCTTCATTCACAACATGCTCTCGGGTGTCGCCGGCATCGATACCATGCTGCTGGTGGTGGCGGCCGACGACGGCGTGATGCCCCAGACCCGTGAGCACATGCAGATTCTGCACCTGCTGGGCATAGGGCGCGGCGTGGTGGCGCTGACCAAGTGCGATCTCGCCGAGCGGGCGCAGATCGAGCGCGTGCGCGGCGAGATCGAGGCGCTGCTGGCCGGCACACCGCTGGCGGGGGCGGATATTTTCGAGCTGTCGAGTCACACCGGTGACGGGGTAGCGGCGCTTCGTGAGACGCTGTGGCAGCGCGCGCGCAGTAGCGAAGCACCGGCGGCGACGGGCTACTTCCGCCTTGCAGTGGATCGCGCCTTTACCCGTAGCGGTGCCGGGCTGGTGATTACCGGTACGGTGGTGGCCGGGGAGATTGCGGTCGGCGCCAGCGTGCGACTCTATCCCGGATTACAGCGTGCGCGAGTGCGCGGCCTGCGGCGGCAGAACCGCGAGGCTGACAGGGCGTGCCGGGGTGACCGGCTGGCGCTCAATCTGGCGGGGCCGGGCGTCGATCGCAGCACGCTCGGTCGCGGTGACTGGGTGTTCGATGAAGCGCTGCCGGCGACACCGCTACAGCGCGTCGATATCGCCTTCGAACTGCTGGCCGAAGCGCCGCCACTTGCCCACTGGAGCGGTGTGCATGTGCATCTGGGGGCCTCCCATGTGACCGGCCATATTGCGCTGCTGGAGGGCCAGCAGCTGGCGCCGGGTGGTCGCATGCTGGCGCAACTGGTGCTCGACCGGCCGCTGCACGCCTGCTGCGGTGACCGCCTCATCGTGCGTGACCACGGCGCGCGTCATACCCTCGGTGGCGGGGTGGTACTGGACATCGCGCCGCCGCGGCGTGGCAAGCGATCTGCAGCGCGGCTCGAGTGGCTCGAAAGCTGTCGCAAGGCAGTGCGGGATCGTAACGCCATGACGCTGGACGAGCCGCTTGCCGTGGCGCTGGCGCAGCGCGACGACGGTGCCGATGTGTATCTGCTGGCGAGCAATTTCAACCGCACGCCGAGTGAGCTGACGCGCCGCTTCGAAGCGCTGGGGGCGCGTGTCATCAGCGCCGGTGAGGAGCGGCGCGCCTTCTCGCCGCAGGCTCTGGCGCGCCTGGAACAGCGTATTATCGGGGTGGTGGCCGACAATCACGAGCGTGAGCCGGCGACGGCGGGCACCGAGCGCGAGCGCCTGCGGCGCCAGACTCTGCCCGGCCTGCCCGGTACGCTGTTTCGCCAGCTGCTCACGCCGTTGATCGAGGCGGGTCGGCTACAGCAGCAGGGCCCTTTTGTGGCGCTGCCCGGCCACCAGGCACGGCTCTCCGCCGACGATGAAGCGCTGTGGCAGCGCATCGAGCCGCTGCTGACGGCCAGCCCCTTCGAGCCGCCGCGAGTGCGCGATATCGCCACTCGCGAGTCCATCGACGAGAGACGAGTACGCGCTGTGCTGACCGCTGCAGCGCGGTTGGGGCGGGTCTATCACGTGCGCCGCGATCACTTCTTTCTCGCCCCGGTGGTGTACGACATGGCACGCCTTGTCGGCGAACTGGAAAAGGCCGAGGGCGCCGCAAGGGTGGCGAGCTTTCGCGACCGTCTGGGTACCGGGCGCAAGCTGGCGCTGTCGATTCTCGAGTTTTTCGATCGCATTGGCTTTACCCGCCGGGTGCGCGATGATCATGTGATCCGCCGGGCCGACATGTGGGACTAACTGCGCTATCATATCGTGCATTGACCATTCGTGAGCAATGGAAGGGCGACGTTCCCCGGTGGGGCGCTCGGGCTTCAAACCCGAGAGAGGCTGCCAGCAGTCTCTGGTGGGTTCGACTCCCACGCCTTTCCGCCACTTCTCTGCGCTTTTTTCCTGTTTTTTATTCATCTTCCTGTACGGCGCCATGAATTTTTCTTGTGTCGGCCGCGGGAAAGTTTCATTTGGTCGTGTGCCGGGCGCTGGGCACAATACAGACCTCTTTTGTCTGCTTCCTCACTACTAAGGAGTTTTCGGGGCCATGAGCGTCGTGTCTTCGCCGGAACTCAGTTTCGAATTCTTTCCGCCGCGCACCGAAGCCGGCCGCGAGCGACTGCCCTCGGTTTATCAGCGGCTCGCCGAGCGCCACCCTCACTTCTTTTCGGTGACCTTCGGCGCTGGTGGCACGACCCGTGAGCACACCCTGGGCGCGGTTCGCGATATCGCCGCACGCACCCGTATCGCCACGGCGCCGCATCTCTCCTGTATCGCCAGCGACTGCGACGATATTCGTGCCATGCTGGCGCGCTATCGTGACAGTGGCGTCGAGCGTATCGTGGCGCTGCGCGGCGATATGCCGTCGGGCTCGATGGGGGTCGGCGAGCTGCGCTACGCCCGCGATCTGGTGAGTTTTATTCGTGAAGAGAGTGGCGATGATTTCGCCATTACGGTGGCGGCCTATCCCGAGTGCCACCCCCAGGCGCCCAGCTTCGAGCGCGATATCGATCATTTCGTTGACAAGGTGCGCGCCGGCGCCGACATGGCCATCACCCAGTATTTCTTCAACGCCGACGCCTACTTTCATTTTGTCGAGCGGGTACGCGCGCGCGGCGTGGAGGTACCGATCGTGCCCGGCATCATGCCGATCACCCACTACGCCAAGCTGGCGCGTTTCTCCGAGATGTGCGGTGCCGAGATTCCGCGCTGGATGCGGCGCCAGCTGGAATCCTTCGGCGACGACAGCGATAGTATCCGTGCTTTCGGCCACGAGGTGGTCACCGATCTCTGCGATCGTCTGCTGGCCGGTGGCGCGCCCGGCTTGCACTTCTACACCCTCAATCAGGCCGAGCCGTCGCTGGAGATCATCGACAGCCTGTCGTCGCTGTCAGCAAACTGAATGGCAGCGCATAGCGGCCATTGCTAATCTCAACCTGTACGATCCCATAAACGTCGCACAGGAAGGGATACCCATGACGTTACGTAAAACGATGATGGCCGCCGCGCTGCTGAGCGTTGCTCCGCTGGCAATCGCGGACACCACGGTGGAGCTGCAAAAGGCCACTCCCGAAGGCCCGGGTGAATCGATCGGCACGGTGAGTTTCGAGGATACCCCCTATGGTGTGCTGATCACCCCGGATATTTCCGGGGTGCCGGCCAACAGCATGCATGGCTTTCATCTTCACGAAAACGCCACCTGCCAGGCTTCAAGGACTGACGGTGAAACGACGCCTGCCGGCGCTGCCGGAGGGCATTTCGACCCTGATAATACCGGCCGCCACGCTGGCCCCTACAGCGATGACGGCCACCTGGGCGATATGCCGGTGCTGACCGCCGACGGCGAGGGCAACATCACTACGCCGGTGCTGGCACCGCGGCTGAGGGAGAGAGACCTGAGCGGGCATGCGGTGATTCTGCACGAGGGCGGCGATACCTACAGCGATACGCCTAATCTGGGCGGCGGCGGTGCGCGCTTCGCCTGTGGCGTGATCGACCCGAATTAATTCTAAAGCCGGCGCATTGCAGCCAGAAGAGAGCCCGACGAGGCAGCGCCTCGTCGGGCTTTATCATCAGTCTCCCGGGCCACTGCTGTAACGCCGCAGAAACGAGTGCGAGTCTTTCATCCGGTGACCATGACGCTAACGCTTGCCGGGATCAAGAATACGCACCGGCTGGAAGTCGTCAGCAGCCGGCTTCTCTTCATGGCGCTCCACGCGGGTATCCAGCTCCTGTGGCAGGTCGTTGTCCTCCAGCGGTAGCTGCTCGAAAAAATCGCAGCTGACACATTCGCGATAGCGCACGCCGTTGCTCTCCCAGCTGCGAATACGGTCCATTGCCGAGCAGCGCGGACAGATCGCGCCGGCGATAAAGCGCTTGGGTGCGGGGCGGTTCATGACTCCTCCCGACCGACGGCCGCCTGTCGGGACGCCGGTCATCGATACTGAAAGATTCAGGCGGCTCGACCGATACCGCTGTGGCGCAGCAGCGGTTCGATACTGGGTTCGCGGCCGCGAAACTCGCGGAACAGCTCCGCGGCGTCGCGGGCGCCGCCCTGTTCGAGAATGCCGCTGCGAAAGCGCTGGCCGGTGTCCGGGTCAAGGATGCCGCTCTCCTCGAAGGCCGACCAGGCATCGGCAGAGAGCACTTCGGCCCACTTGTAGCTGTAGTAGCCGGCGGCATAACCGCCGGCAAAGATATGGCTGAAGCTGTGCTGGAAGCGGTTGAATTCGACACGCGGCGTCACGGTAACCCTGGCCCGAACGTCATCGAGCAGCGCCTGAATGTCGTCGGCCGAGGGCGTTCGCTGTTCATGGTGCAGGCGCAGGTCGAAGAGTGACAGTTCCAGCTGGCGGGTCATGCCCATCGCCGACTGAAAGTTGCGCGCCGCCTGCAGCCGCTCGAGCAGCTCGTCGGGCAGCGTCTCGCCGCTGTCGACGTGGGACGCGATCAGATCCAGTCCTTCGCGCTCCCAGCAGAAGTTCTCCATGAACTGGCTGGGTAGTTCCACCGCATCCCAGGCGACGCCGTTGATGCCGGAGACATCGGCGACCTGCTGGCGGGTGAGCATGTGGTGCAGGCCGTGACCAAATTCGTGAAACAGGGTCAGCACTTCGTCGTGGGTCAGCAGCGCCGGGCGATTGCCCACCGGGCGGGTGAAGTTGCAGGTGAGGTAGGCAACCGGCAGCTGTAGGTCGCCTTCGCCGCGCAGTCGCCGCACTCGGCATTCATCCATCCAGGCGCCGCCGCGCTTGCCCTCACGGGCGTAGAGATCAAGATAGAAGCCGGCGATGGTCTCGTCGCCATCCAGCACGTCGAAGTAGCGCACGTCATTATGCCAGCGCGGTGCGTCGCGGTTCTCGCGGAAGCTGACGCCGAACACCCGGCCGATAACGCGAAACAGGCCGTCGACCGCTCCCGGGGCCGGGAAATATGGCCGCAACTCCTCCTGCGAGATGGCGTAGCGTGCCTGACGCAGCTTCTCGCTGGCATAGCCGGTATCCCACGGCCGTAGCTCAGCGATATTAAGCTCATCGCGGGCAAAGGCGCTCAGGGTCTCGAACTCCTCGCGGGCCTGGGGCGTTGCGCGTTGGGCAAGATCTTCCAGAAACTCACGTACCTGCAGTGGGCTTTCGGCCATCTTGGTCGCCAGCGAATAGTCGGCATAGGTGTCGAAACCGGCCAGTTCGGCCAGTTCGCCGCGCAGCGCAACGATTTCGGTCATGATCGCCGAATTGTCGTACTCGCCGGCATTGGGTCCCTGCTCCGAAGCACGAGTGACGAAAGCGGTGTAGACCTCCTGGCGCAGCTCGCGATCGTCGGCATAGCTCATGATCGGGAAGAAGCTGGGGAAGTCGAGCGTGATCCGGTACCCCTCGATCCCCTTGGCCTCGGCGTTGGCGGCCAGGCTGTCCAGCGCGCTCTGCGGCAGGCCGGCCAGGCGCTCGCCTGCGACATCAAGGTGCCACGCCTGAGTGGCATCCAGCACGTTATTGGAGAAGGTGTTGGTCAGTGTCGATAGTCGCGCCTGAATGTCACCGAAGCGCGCCTTCTGCTCCGCTGGCAGGTCAACGCCGGCGAGGCGGAAATCGCGCAGGGTATTGTCCACCGAGCGACGCTGCGCCTGATCGAGATGACGGTAGTCGTCGCTTTCGGCCAGTCGACGAAAGGCGTTGTAGAGGCCTTCGTGCTGACCAATCCAGGTAGCGTAGGCGGAAAGTTTCGGCAGGCAGGCCTGATAAGCCTCGCGAAGTGCCGGCGAGTTCATCGTCGAGTTGAGGTGAGATACCGGCGACCAGGCCTGCGACAGCTGGTCGTTGAGCGCTTCCAGCGGCGCTGCCAGCCCCTCCCAGCTGTGCTGGCCCTCGTCGACCAACCGCTGAATGGCATCACGGTTACGCGCGATCAGCTCATCAATGGCCGGTTCGATGGTCTCCGGAGTGATCTCGTTGAAAGGAGGCAGCGTATGGGCGTCAAGCAGGGGGTTGCCGGTCATGCAGGGACCTCGCAGGTTACGATCGATATACTGACGAGGTGAGGGCGTGCGGCGCCTGTTTCAATTGCGCGGCACGGCCGCCACCTCAGAGTCAGGCAGGTTAATCGGTAATTATGGAGAGCGCATCATGGCGATCAGAAGCTTCCGCGGCATATCTCCCGAGCTGGGTGAGCGAGTGTTCATTGACGAGACTGCCCTGGTATTGGGTGATGTCACCCTTGGAGACGATACCTCGGTATGGCCGACAGCAGTGATACGCGGTGATATGCACCGTATTCGCGTCGGTGCTCGCACCAGCATCCAGGATGGCTGTGTACTGCATATTACCCATGCCAGCGACTACAGCCCGGAAGGGTTTCCGCTGACGGTGGGCGATGATGTCACCGTGGGCCACCGCGCCATTCTGCATGGCTGCACCGTCCACTCCCGAGTGCTGATCGGCATGGGCGCGATTGTTCTCGACGGTGCGGTGCTGGAAAGCGAAGTGCTGGTGGCTGCCGGTGCTGTTGTGACGCCCGGCAAGCATCTGGAAAGCGGCTACGTTTACGGTGGCAATCCGGCGCGTCAGCTGCGTCCGCTCAAGGAGGCGGAGTACGCCTTCTTCACCTACTCCGCAGGCAACTACGTCGCGCTCAAGGACGCGTTTATCGACGAGCGGCCCGACTGAGTCTCTCTGGTCGATTGAATGTGAATTTCGCTATGTCAAAACAGTGGGTTGCGCCATAATATGGGTTTTTATCCAGTACTGGTTTTATGGCCAACTTCAAAACACATTTTACTGTTGCGGCAGTGAGCGGGGCGTTGCTTGGCGGTTTCGGCTGGCGCTACGGGCTCTGGTCGTTCGAGGCAGCGCTGCCGATGGCCGCAATGACGACACTGGGTGGGGTCATACCCGATATTGATGCCGATCAGTCGCGGTCGGTGAAGGTCATTTTCACCATCATGGCGGTCGTAGCGCTGATCGGGGTGGTCACTTTGCTGCAGCCGCACCTGACAATCGCAGCGCTGAGCGGCGCGGGTATTGCGACCTTCTTCGCTGTACGCTACCCGCTCAGCGCCCTTTTCAAACGCTTCTCGGTGCATCGCGGTATCTGGCACTCGCTGCTGGCTTCGCTGCTGGCGGCGGCACTGGTGGCAGTGGTCAGCTACCAGCTTTTTATTCAGACTCCGGAGCACTCCTGGTATCTTGGTGTTGCCATACTGGTGGGGGCACTGATTCACCTGCTGCTCGACGAGATCTGCAGCATTGACCTTGAAGGGACGCGCCTCAAGCGCTCCTTCGGCACCGCCCTCAAGTTCTACGACTACGGTAGGCCAGTGACTGCGTTGTTAATGAGCGTCGTGATCGTTTCGCTCGGACCATGGCTTCCCCCGCTGGCCGCACTGCAGCGTATGATCGGCGATATGCGGGCGCTATGGCACTGAGGAGGCAATTTGTTGTGTTCGCCCTCCCTTGCGAACCCCCTTCGGGCCGCCTTCGGCGTCAAAAATCGTTCCCGACGATTTTTTTATGACAGCGGGGTTGCATGGCGCCGCCACGGGCGGTAAAGTGCGCATCCGCTGTCACGGGGCAAGAGG
>NZ_KB907891.1 GCF_000382245.1 Kushneria aurantia DSM 21353 | reverse complement strand
GTTAGCCGACAAGGGCTACGACAGTGACGCCATCGTCGAGCAGGCTCAGCAGCAAGGCATGCAGCCGCAAATACCGCCACGCAAGAATCGTAAGGCTCAGCGCGCGTATGACAAACACCTTTATCGTCAGCGCCACCTTGTCGAAAATGCGTTCTTGCACATCAAACAGTGGCGGGGCATTGCGACACGCTATGCGAAAAATCTGGTGTCATTTCTCGCCGCCGCCCAGATTCGTTTCCTTGTTTTGTGGCTTAGAATTTCGTGACGACACCATCTAGCGCCTCGCTCAATAGCGCGGTAAAAGCGGGATGGGGGCGCTCCGGCGCGCTGAGCAATTCGGGGTGGCCCTGGTAACCGAGGTAAAAACGCCGATCCGTCGCCTCGATGACATCGGCGATCTCGCGAGCGTCGGTAGAACGTGCCGACACTATGATCCCGACATCCGCCAATGGCGCTTCCCAACAATCGGCGAGTCGATAGCGATGATTCATGCGCTCGTCGAGCGTCGGCGTCGCGTGAATCGCGGCGAGACGCGATCCGGTGATGATTCGGCTCCGATGCTCGCCAAGCCGATGTCGGAGGCCGCCGCTCTCCCCCGGCATGCCGACGACGGCGAATTCGGAGGCTTCGGGATCTACCTCCTCTAGCGCGACATCCATCATCCCAAGGCGGGTGCGAATGGCTGCCGTCGCCATCGCCTGCATGCCAAAGCAGAGTCCGAGCGTCGGCAGGTTGGCATCGAGCGCCGCACCGGCCAGAGCGATCATGCCCGCCACCTGACTATTGTCGCACCCACCCGGCAAAATCAGCGCGTCGACATCACCGACCAGCGTCGCTGCGTCGGCGGCCGACAGTGCCCGCGGAGAGCGGATGTCGACCTCGACGGCGATACCTAGCGCATCGACCGCGTCGCCAAGCGCTGCCAGTACGCCGGGATAGCGTTGACGCAGATGCTCGGACTCTCCGGCGATGGCCACGCGAAGCCCCGATGCGCCGTCTTCTGATGTTCTCACCATCGCTGCCCATGGACGGGCAACGATCCTGCCGAAGACGTCACGACATGCACGTAGCAACACATCTCCGCTCGAGCGCTGGACCAGAAACCATTGGTCGTCACCGTCACCGTCACCGTCACCGTCACCGACGAGATCGATGACGTCGATACCTTGTCGCGGTGGCGCCTTTGCTTCGACACTCGTCGCCACCAGCACGACGGCGTTCGCTGGTAGATCATCAATGTCGGCAGGCGCCATCAGGCACGTCTGATCGGCGATAGTCCCCCCAGCGCGCTCGAGCCAGAGCCAGGCGTTATGTTCGAGCCGTCCGCCACGAGTCACGAACTGGTGAAGCGCCGGGTCCCTGGCGGTCGGCGATTCGCCAGGCT
Source organism: Kushneria aurantia DSM 21353 (assembly GCF_000382245.1). Lineage (GTDB taxonomy): Bacteria > Pseudomonadota > Gammaproteobacteria > Pseudomonadales > Halomonadaceae > Kushneria > Kushneria aurantia. The sequence goes on along the minus strand of NZ_KB907891.1, from coordinate 40,621 downwards.
CGTCGAGACAATGGATCGATCCGGACGTCACCGAGCCTTCTGCGCTAAGCCACAGTGTCGCCAGCGCCAGTGCCGCGTCGAACTCCTGTGGCTCGTGCACCAACCAGCGCGGTCCGGCGCTCATACGATGAGCAGATCGCGATCGACGCTGCCGAGCACGCGATGCCCGTCCGACGTGACGACCGCGGTCTCGCTGACACCGACGGTAAAATTGCCGTAGTCGCGCAGCGCCGGCGGGATGTGGAACACCATGCCCGGCTCGAGTACTCGGTCGATGCCGCTAAACAGGCTCGCCACCTGCCACTCACCCCAGTCGGGCGCGAACGAGATTCCCACGCTATAGCCGGTACGTTTGCGATAGCAGTCGGTATAGCCGGCGTGGTCGATCACCGCCTGAGCGGCTTCATGCACCTGGGCGCAGGTATTGCCCGGCTTGAAGACATCGAGCGCAGCGGCGAGAGCCCGCTGGCAGGTATCCATCATGCGCTTGGCCTGCTCTGGCGGCTCCCCCAGCCAGGCAGACCGCATCAGTACCGCGTGATAGCGGTTGTGGCAGGCGGCCATTTCGAGAAATACCGGATCGCCAGACTGAAATTGGCGGCGCCGCCAGGTGCCGTGAGGCACACCGCTTCGCTCACCACTCGACATCAGCGGCTCCATTCCCATGTACTCGGAGCCAGCGCGAATCGCTTCGCACATCATTGCCGCGACCACGTCGTTCTCGCTGGCGCCTTGGCGCACCGCCTCCATACCGGCGCGCATGCCGGCATCGACATAACCGGCAGCCTGTTCGATGCAGCGTACTTCGGCTTCGCTCTTGACCGCACGCAGAGACTCCACAATTCCGGCACAGTCGAGCATCTCGCCACACTGGCCGACGAGCGTCTCGAAAGTGGAGATCGGCAGGAACCAGCCGCGCTTGTCGATCGCCACGCGCTCGGCGCCGAAACCACGGATTTGGTCGGCAAGCAGTGCTAGCGGATCGACGCCGTCACCGTAGGGCAGAATCTCCTCGACGAAGCTGTTGGCACGGCAGTTGAGCGACTCGAGCTCACGAATGATGAATTTCGGCGTGCCATTCTGAGGCATCAGCAGCGCTTGGAAGGTGTAGTAGCCTGGCGTCTGCTGCCCGGTAAGATAGAAGATATTTTCGGGCCCGGTAATCACCATCAAGTCGATTTTTTTCTCCCCCATCAACGCACTCAGGCGCTGCTGACGTGAGAGATATTCGTCACGCGGGAAGGCGGATTCGCGTCCCTGCAATAAAGCCGATGTCATTGGGATACCTCGTTGAGAATGGATGAGTCGATGGCCAGCGCGTCGAGACGACGGAAGACGGTGTCGGTCGATCTGTCTTCCACGCTGGCGAAACCGTTGGCGTAATCGACCAGCGGAAAGGGGTCATCTGCGATGCCATCGGCGCCGTAGAGCTCGCCGCGGGTTTCTCCCAGCGCCCAGGCGGCATGGACGGTGAAGGACGTGGCCAACCCGCCCTCATTCATCTGTCCGATCATGCGCGGGCGATTCTCGAAATGGAGCTGAGAGTAGAGTTCGGAGAGCGCGCCAAAGCCGCCCACCTTCACCAATTTGAGATGCGCGCCGACCTGACGCGGTAATTGGCTCAGACGCTGCATGTCATCGTCTGACGACAGCCCTTCGTCGAGCAGGATCGGTAGTTCTGTGTGCTCACAGAGCCGCGCCAATCTCGTCCACTCGCCTTTTGTCAACGGCTGTTCGAGATAGGCTAAATCGACCTCGTGAAGGCGCGGCAATGCCGACAAGGTCTGCTCGAGCGACCAGCGGCCGTTGACGTCAATCGCCAGATCGATATCTGCACCGACTGCCTCACGCACTCGTGCCAGCAGCGCAAGATCACTGTCGATGTCGCCAAAGCCCACCCGCAGCTTGAGCTCGCCGAAGCCTCGCTCGGCGTAGCCTCGGGCCTGGGCGACGACTGCGTCAGGCATACCGTGAAAAAGCGTCTGATTGCTGGCGAGGATCGGCGCCTCGGCCATCGGCAGGAGCGAATCCAGCACGTGGCTCTGACGCAGATAGCGTCCCAATGAGAGCCCGGCGCGGCGGGCTTCGAGATCAAGCAGCGCCAGCTCGACAAGCGCCTTGACCGGATTGCTGAACGGGAAGTCGATATCGAGCGCGCGACGCGCCGGCTCGCTGGCATCGAACGAACCCAGCCAGCGACAGGCGGAGACGATCTGCGCGTCGAGCTCAGCCTCAGACACGCCGCTCAGATAAGCGATATTGGCGCGAATGGCGCCAATACCGACGCTTGAGCCGCACTGAATACGCAGATAGCGTTCGGAGAGTCCATCGATCGCGCCCGAGACGGCGGTATGCAGCTTTACACCATTGCCGTAGACGAGCATGGCACGATAGTAGCGGGCATCGATCACACCGCTGCTCTCTTCAGCAGTCCCAGCACGATATCGCGGTAGAGACCGACTGCCGACTCAAGTTCGGCCAACGGCACGAATTCCTCCGGCTGATGCGCGACAGCCAGCGAGCCTGGGCCGATAACCACGCCATTGGCACCGAGCTTGCGGAAGTGGACCAGATCGCAACCACCCTGGAAGCCACCGATATTCACCTCTCCGTTCGCGGCTACGCGGCGCGCGGCCTCGACGGTGGCGGCGACGACCGGATGGCTCTGTTCGGTCTCGCTGGCACCACCGGTGGTCGCTTTCCATTCGACGATCTCGGTGTGCAGCCCGAACTCGTTGGCGGCGAGATCGAGCATCGCCTGGATGTCGGAACGCACCTGCGCCTCCGACTCCCCCGGGACCATGCGCCGGTCCAGCATCAGGTCGCAACGATCCGGCACCACGTTGTCGGCATGCCCACCGTTGAGTCGGGTGATGGTCAGACTGGCGTTGCCGACCAGGTGATGGTGGTGGCACTTCACTTGCCGATGGGTCCGTTCCACTAAGCCAACCAGCTTCGCGGCCTCGTAAAGCGCATTGATGCCGAGATCCGGGGTGCCGGAGTGAGCACTCTTGCCGTGAATACGAACGATCGGGCGCAGACTGCCTTTGTGTGCGATTACCGGCTGATTGGAGGTCGGCTCACCGACAACGACGTAGTCGATCGCCTGCTCGGTGATCGCGGCGAAATGCTTGGCGCCCGCGCTGCCGACCTCCTCGTCGGCGACGAAGATTGCCATCAGCGTACCGGACCACCGATCGCGACTCGCGATCAGATCCGCGACCGCCATCACCATGGCGGCAAGCGGGCCCTTGGCATCGCAGGCGCCCCGCGCATAGAGCCTGTCGTCGGCGATGCGAGCGACGAACGGGTCGTACTCCCAATCCGCGCCGGCCGGTACCACGTCGATATGCGTGTTGAACGCGAAGGTCGGCCCGGGACCGTTGACGTAGGTCGCGATTACATTGGCCCGCCCCGGCTCGAATTCGTCGAGTGTCACTTCACAGCCGAGACTTTCGAGCACGCCAGCGAGAAACCTGGCCGCCTCGAGCTCACGTCCCGGCGGATTTTCGGTATTGAGCGATACCAGCGTTTCGAGCAGCGAGACGACGTTAAGATCGGAGACGACAGGCAGTTCGGTACGGGAGGACATAGCGTGATTCCGGATCGAAAAGGGGGCGGAGGGCATCGCAGGGCGACACCAGCATGATTTCTGGCGTGATGAGGCACGAGATGGGATCTTGGCTACAGCATATTGCTCATGAATAGCTGGGCACGTTCGCCGACGTTGCCCGAGAAAAAGGCGTCCTTGTCGACGTCCTCGACGATTCTCCCCTGCTCCATGAACACTACCCGCTGGGCGGCTTCGCGAGCGAACGCCATCTCGTGTGTCACCACGACACTGGTCATTCCGGCTTCGCTCAGCGAAGTCATGACATCGAGCACCTCTTTGACCATCTCCGGATCAAGCGCGGAAGTCGGTTCATCGAAGAGCATCACCTTGGGCTCCATCGCTAGCGCCCGGGCGATCGCCACACGCTGCTGCTGTCCTCCGGAAAGCTGATCCGGATAGAGGCTGGCCTTGTCGGCGATGCGCACCTTCTCGAGGAGCACCATCGCCTTTTCGCGCGCTTCGACCCGGCTCATGCCTTTGATCCGTGTCGGCGCCAGCATGATGTTTTCGAGCGCATTGAGATGTGGAAACAGCTCGAAATGCTGGAACACCATCGACAGTTCTCGCCGAACGAGATGTGCGCGGTCGAGCTGGGCCGAGATTTCCTGGCCGCTGAACCAGATGGCACCGGCGTCAATCGGCTCGAGCAGATTCATGCAGCGCAGCAGTGTGGATTTGCCGGAACCGGAGGGCCCGAGAATGACCTGAGTCTTGCCGACTTCGACATCGAGACTGACGTTGTCGAGCACCCACTGGTCATCGAACGCCTTGCTCACGTGCTTGACACTCAACAGAGATTTCCCCGGCACGACGTCTATCGTCGAGGCTTCCTCGCGAAACGAGAGCGCACTATTGATTTCGTCCTTCACTGGGAGCTCCGGGGCTGGGCGGTCATTCGAAGCAGACGCTGGGTCCAGCTCACCTTGGCACCGTGCTTGCGCGGTGCCAGCCAGCGCTCGATGTAGGTTTGAATCACCATGAAGATGGTGGTCAGCGCCAGGTAATAGATGGCGGCCGTCGATAACGCTTCGAGATAGCGAAAATTGGCGCTGGCGGTCTGATCGGCGACCAACAGCAGTTCCTGCACAGCGATCACTGACACCAGGGCACTCTCCTTGAGCATGCCCATGAACTGATTGCCGGTCGGTGGCACGACGATGCGCAACGCCTGCGGCAACACCACGAAGCGCATGACCTGGGACTGCTTCATACCCAGCGCGCTACCGGCGATTCGCTGCTGCTTGCCAACGGCCTGAAGCCCAGATCGGAAAATTTCGGTCATGTAGGCCCCCTGGTTGAGCGACAGCGCGATGACGCCACTGACGAAGCCAGACAGGACGATGCCAAACACCGGGAGCACGTTGAACACGAAGATGATCTGCAGAAGTACCGGTGTACCGCGAAACAACCACAAGTAGATCAAGACTACACCGCGCAGCGTCTTGATTCGGCTTTCCTGGATCAGCGCAAATATGATCCCCAGCAGCATGCCAAACAACATCGCCAGCAAGGTCAGCGCCAGCGTCATCAACGCGGCCTCGAAGAAGGTCCACGAGACCAGATAACCGGCGATTATGGAGAGCGCATCGGACATGAAGAGTTCCGGTCAGTCGTCTTTGAGGAGCAGTGCCGCGCTATGCGGAAGCTTGTACTTCTCGAGCAAGGCTTCGTAGTCGCCGGAAGCGGCGATCTGCACGAGCGCCTCTTGAATCGCAGTCTTCATCGCGTCGTCGCCCTTGCGCACGGCAATGCCGAGCTGGGTATTGGCTTCGAAGGTATCGCCGACGATCTCGTAGACGTTCGGGAGGGTCTTCAGAAGGTGAGCGGCACCCGGCGTGGAATCGTAGAAAGCGTCGGCGCGGCCGCGGCGTACCGCCATCGCGGCGACCTGGGCCGACGGAAATGTCATCACGTTGACCTCTCCCTCACCACTTGACTCACAGCGCTCGGCATCGCCACGCGCCTGGGTCTCCGAGATACCACCAAGCGTCACCGCGACGGTGTGATCGCAGATCTCTCCACGCCCGGCAACATCGGCCGGGTTGCCCTTGCGCACGATCACTTCGTTGCCGACCCACAGATAGGGCACGAAATCGACGCGCTCGGCGCGTTCGTCATTGATGTACATCGCCGAATTGATGATATCGATACGTTTACCCTGAAGGGCCGGGATCAACCCTTTGAAATCGACGTTGAACGGATTGACCTCCAGACCCATGCGATCGGCAATTAGTTGGCCCAGCTCGATATCGAAGCCGACGAGCTTACCGTCTTGCTGATATTCGAACGGTGCGAAGGTCGCGGCGACGCCGTAGGTCAACTGGCCGTCGTTGACCAAGGAGTCGGGTGGGGTCACATCGGCGGCGCAGGCAGCAGCTGCGAAACCGGCTGAGAGCGGCAGCGCAGCCGCCAGCGCTAGAGTGCGGAGGATGCTTGGTGTCATGGCAATGAATTCCGTTGGCTTGTTATTGAAGTTATCCGGATCGTGATCCGTCTGTGCAGACCTCGATTGTTTTTGACGATACTTTTTGTACAATGGTGATGTCAACTGACTGCCGCAAAAAACTACAACCAAGGTCTATGTCAAAAATCCTTTCTCATTCCCGTGCAAGGCGAATCGATGCCATGACAGGCAACTACGGCTCCAGACGACAGGCCGAGCTGGCTCAGCGTGTGCTGGGCTACATGGACGAGCATCTGCTCGATCCGGGTGACCCGCTGCGCGAACAGCGCCTGGCCGAATATCTTGGCGTTTCACGCACCCCGGTACGCGCAGCGCTGCGCCTGCTCGAGGCACATGGTGTCGTTCGCTCCGTACCCCATCAGGGCTACGTGCTCGAGCGCGCCCGCGGTGAAGTTCACTCGTTGACGTTGGCGCTGCCTCCCTCTCCCGACGAGGCGCTCTATCTGGCCATCGTGGAGGATCATGTCAGCGGCCGGCTCGCGAAGACGGTCAACCAGGTCGATCTTTTACGCCGCTACAGTGCGAATGCGCCGGCAATGCGAAGGGTGTTGACGCGCATGGCCAATGAAGGACTGGTCGAACGCAACCCTGGCCAAGGCTGGACGTTCCGTACCGGACTCGATACCGAAGAAGCACGTATCGCAAGCTACGAGTACCGCAGTGCACTGGAACCACAGGCATTGCTGCTACCGGGCTTCGTCATCGACATGGCGACTCTCGATGCGCTCCAGACTCAGCATGAGCAGCTGTTACAGCCTGCCAATACCACCAGCCTGCCCGGACCGATGCTCTTTCGCATCGACGCCAACTTCCACGAGACACTGGTGCGCGCCAGCGGCAACGCGCTCTTCCTGCAGGCGATCCAGAGTCAGAATCAGCAGCGCCGGATGCTCGAGTATCTCGGTTATACCAACCGCCGCCGCGTTACCGATTGGTGCCAGGAACATCTCTCGGTGATCGAGGCATTGCGCGAGGGAGATCGCAGGCTGGCCTCACGCTATCTCGCCCACCATCTCGATCATGCACGTCACGCCTCGACGCATCTCACCGGCTGAGACGCCCTCATGGCCACATTGGCCCAATCTTCGCGCTCACGTCTTGCATACGCTGGCGCGGAGATCACAGACAAAGAGGACGCAAGATGGATTTCGGATTGCACGGCAATACCGCACTGGTACTCGGCGCATCGCGGGCGCTGGGTCAGAGTATCGACCATACCGGCGGGGCGTTACGGCAGAATCGAGGAGTTAGCTCTTGAGCGCCTTCTTCGGCGCGGCCTCGGTTTTCATGTCCGGAAGCCTGGAAATGCCGTGACGCTGGTAGAGTCGATGCAAACTCAAGCGCACCAACTGAGGGATGCTATCCCATAGCGCATCCTTTATTGGCGCGACAAGCTACCATCACAGTCCGGGACTGAATACTCAAAAGTGGTCGTGCTAATGAGGCAGAACCCATCCACCAGTAGTGGACAGGGTCAACTTCAAACTGGTGCCCGGAGCCGGAATCGAACCGGCACGACCATACGGTCGAGAGATTTTAAGCCCGATACGGAAGAATGTCTTTGAATTTCTTTTTCTGCCATATCATATAGTTGCCACGATGCTATGCAGTCAATGCTCGCCTTTGCCTGCTGTTGGCGTTGACGCTTGGTCGACATTTTTCATTTTGATACGACGCATTTTCAATTGTCCAGCAACTGGCTGACATGCCGGATGTCCACAACGTCAAGTCGCTTAAGCGCCACCGTTACGGCTATAGGCTGCGGGCCGGCAGCTACCGAGTGCTGTTTGATTGGCATGGCAGCATCCAGATTATTCAGATTCAGGAAGTGAGAAAGCGCGATGAACGTACCTACTGAAAACCTTCAGATCATCAGCGGTCCTGACGGCGCGCCTGCTTTTGTTGTCATTCCCTACGCCGATTACATGGCCGGTCAGCCGGAGTCCGGTTTCATTCCCAACGAAGTCGTGGGCATGATCGTCAACGATGGGCTTACTCTGGTGGCCGCCTGGCGTAAATACCTGAAGCTCACCCAGGCAGAAGTGGCCGAGCGCATCGGTATCAGTCAGTCTGCCTATGCCCAGCAGGAGAAGTCGGAGGCGCCTCGTCGTGACACTCTCAAAAAGATTGCGCTTGCATTCGGCATCAGCCTTGAGCAGCTGAGCGAGGATTAACCCCTTCCTCCGTTGTCGGGTATGTCTGTATCAGTCGGTTTTGATCGTCCAGCCTGACTCGAATCAGGTTCAGGCCGGCCGTTTCACATGCCTGATTGAGAATGCGGTCGCGCTTTATTCTATCTGCCCGTTCATGGCTGGGATCGTCCAGCTCTATCGCATATTTGATTCTGAAATCCTTTTTTGTGCAGATGACATAATCGAAGTGCCACTGCGATAGCTGACGGAAAAGCGCTTTATACTCTTTGCTCCAGCTATAATGCTTCTTCATATTGGGCTGTACGATATCCACAACCCGAACCTGACAAAAGATATGGAAATATTGGCTATAGTCTCTTTCCAGTGCCTCGAACACTCGCCTTTCGGTTGGCGACATCATGTAGGTGCGTACGCGATATGCCTCACCCTCGTCCATTAGCCTTTCTGACAGGTTTTTGCCTTCATTGCCTTTGATATCGCTTTTATTGTTTTTGAAGTCACTGATCGTCGGCTCCTTTTCCTCTCCATCTTCTTTCTTTTTGCTCACTTCCTCTGCTATATCCTGAAGCGCTTTTACGCCGACTCCGAACTTCCAGCTCCATGTTGACAACACCGGCTCAACAACGACAACCATCGCTGAATAAGTAACCAGTGTAGAAACTGCCAAGCCCAGCAACGGCCATTGCCCTATCATCAACAATGGCAAAATAACGTTCGCTTTGATGACGAAAATAATGGCGCAAACGGTTACAGCACCGCATAGCCATATCCTGATCTTGTTAAGCTTTTTATTCTTTGGCTCCAGCCACATTGATAACCACGAGCCGATGACTATGCCTATGCCACCAATCATCATTCCATTTATAGCACCTTCCCATGCTTCCATTATCCCCCCTCCCTTCCCCACCCATAACTTATTTCCCTGTACCTCGGTACCAGCGTTCGGCTACTCGCCTTGCGATTCGGTATCCGTTCCGGTCGGCTTAAGCCGATCTTTTGTTGCTTCTATCTCTGGGCTCACCTGTCCAGCAGCCTCGTCCACCTGATTAGTCATCAGCCATAGAGAGTACTGCGGCCATCTCTTGCAGATTTTTTGCGCAATGTCCGTCCTAGGAATCGTTCCTCGCTGCTCGATCCCTTCGATTGTTCTGATCGGGATGCCTGTCTCGTCTGAGAGAGCCTTCCTTCCCAGCCCGTGCGCATCCCTGATCGCACGCAGTTTTTCAGAGAAGCTTTTTTCCGTTGACAAGCGCAATCACCTATACGATAGTTATCGTATATACTCTGATTGTGGTACCCACATTCGTCGTATCACCCCGGCTCCTAATGTAAACACATAGGAACATCTGAAAAGCCTACCACAGACAACCAAAGGCGCCCTACGACAATGGAAACGCCAAAAGCACAACAGGTCCCGGCCCCGGTGCCACTGATGACCAAGGAACGCTTCGCTGACCTCTCCGGCCTGTCCGTCGACACCGTCGAGGGCCATATCCGTCGTGGGTATCTGCCGACCCGAAAGATCGGCAAGCGCCTTCTGATCAACCTCGCCCTGCTCCAGGTGGAATGCCTCGACGACGACGAGGTGCTGCCATGATCACCTTCCGTCCCATGCCTGCTCCCAGCGACGCTCTCTCCTTTCTTGTCCGTGGCCGTGTCAGGGGCTCGATTCGACAGTCGCTGCTGTATGGCACATGGCAGCTTGCTGTTTTCGACATCTGCGACCTTCCTTCTGATGTTGTCGCAGAACCCCATGAATATGGCGATGGTGCTTCCGTTTACGGTTTCGCATGCCGTGAAGATATCGAGGATTTTCTTTATCGCCTCTATGGCGATACCCGTCCTGATACCGCCTTCACCTGCCCGCTCACCCCACCGCACCCCGGCGGACAGGTGCTTTTTATACCGGCCCCAACGGCCATTCAGCCGCTCGACGTCAACCACCGAGAGGAATCCTCCCATGACCCAGCGCAAGACTCCCGTGCGCGTCTTCGTGACGCCCGATGTTCATTCCCGCCTGCTGATACAGGTCGGCACCCATCACACCACGCCCTCGATGCTGGGCGAAGCGATCATCAGGGACGGCCTCGACCGTCTCGAGCGCGGCGACGTTCCGCCTCTGAATACCGGCAGCGCTCCCGCATCTGCCTCCGAGTCATGATTTTCCTGCCTGCCCGTCACCCGTCGCCCATCGGTCGCACGGCTTTCCGAGTCGGCGACGCCGCCCCCGTCATACCCTGCGCAGCACGGGTTGACGGGGGCGGCGGTGACGACTGCCGTGCATCACGACCGATGGGCCGGCGGGCAGGGCAGGCAGACACCTGCCCGGAGCCCCGAGTCTTGAGGGAGCGCGCCGCCCGCTGCCTCTACGGACGGGACTACGGCCATGCCGCGCTGCTCTATGGCCAGGCCGAATACTACACGCAACTCACCCGGGGCGAATGCCCGCAATCCACCGAGCTAGCCGTGCTCGCTCACTACTGCCAACACCGTGAAGCCACGCACACCCACGCCAACGAGGACTACTGACATGATCAACACCATCACCGCCCGCGTTATCGGTGCCAGCCGCTATGAAGTCGAGGGCACCAAAGGCGCCAAGATCATCGCCATGAACCCGGCCTCTCCCGAGGCCGACAACGCCATCGGCCACCAGGTCATGACCATCGCCGCTCCCTACGACATGCTTGAACAGCTGCGGCAGTTCGCCCCCGACATGCCCTGCAATCTGGAGATCGACGCCGAGATGCGCCCCTCCGGCGGCAAGATGACCTTCTTCGCGACCGCCGTGCGCCGCCCGAAAGGCTCCCAGGCCGGTACCGGCACCAACACCCAGGGCGCCGCCGCACAGGGCGCTGACACCAGTGCCAAGAAATAAGGAACACATGCCATGGACCCCGACCAGTTCGAAAGTCTGTGGCTCTTGATTTATTGCATCGGGCTCGTGGCGGTATTCGGGCTCGGCGCGATAAAGGGGGGCCAGCGATGAGTGTTGTAGAGCTCATCGGCTCCCTGCTCGGTGCCTATGCCCTCGGTTGGGCGTGGGGATACTCAATGCTTGCATTCAAGCGCTTTATGGAAATCTCGACATGAAAAACAAACTTGCCTACCTCCGTGCGCTGTCCCAGAAAAAGGCAGCCCAACTCTCAACCGCCGGCGCGCTTACCCTTGCCGGCATCGGTGCCGCTCAGGCGGCTGAAGGCGGCGGTTCCGGCGGTGCTTCCGCCTCGTACTCGCAGGCCTTTTCAACCCTGGAGTCGCAGGCCGGCGACATGGCCAGCCAGGCATGGCCCGTCGTCATCGGCGTGGTCGGCTCCCTGCTGGCAATCGGTCTGTTCAAGAAATTCGCCAACAAATCGACCTGAACGGGATCAGGCAAGGGGTCGGGATCGGCCCCTTTTCCTTATCAGCCAGAGGATGACGAAAATGGAAAAGCCGGCTTTCTCCTTTTTTATTTTCGACACCCTTTGCGCCAGTGCTGTTTTTCGGGGGTGGTGATATGAGAATTATTCTTGTTTTTTCTTTTTTATCCCTTTTTATTTTTTCGTATGATGTTGATGCTTCTGTACGTTCTTCCTTCATGCAGTGTTTATCATATTCTTCTTCCGGTGAAGCTAAGTCGTGTGTTAGGAAAAAAATTCGTGATTACGTTTCTTCTTACGGCGGTTGGTATTATGTGTATGATATGTACATTACCGTTGGTTATGAGTCTGATGGTTTGTTCTCTAATTCTGATAAAATTAGCCATTATAGAGCTAATGCGAATTTTGTTTATGGTTTGGAATCTGATCCATATCCCGCTGATAAACCTCCCGATGATGGTGAAAAAATTTATGGCGTTCCTAAAACCGACGAACAGTGTCAGTCCCAATATGGCGGCAGCAATAAAACCTTTCTGGTCACCGAAAGCCAGTATGGCCAGGGTACTTTCAATGTAGGCGGTTGCAGTGTGAGTTCAGCCGGCGGTGTTGGGATGTGTACCAGCACCAACTCGCAAGGCGAGAGCGCTCCCGCTGGCAAGTGCTTTTATACCGACGATTTTAATGCCTCCTCTACCGGTGAGCCTGTCGAGCCTCCCGATGACAACGAACCCGAGCTCATACCGGGCGCTGGCGACGACAACGGCGGCGACCCGGATGATGGCGGCGACTCAGGTAATGGTGACGACTCATCGGGCGGTGGCGCATCAGGCGGCGGTGGATCCGGCGGCAGCGATGGCGGTTCCTCCGGTGGCGGTGGTTCATCAGGCGGTGGAGGATCGGGCGGTAGCGATGGCGGTTCCTCCGATGGCGGTGGCTCATCAGGCGGTGGAGGATCGGGCGGCAGCGATGGCGGCTCATCCGGTGGCGGTGGCTCATCAGGCGGTGGAGGATCAGGCGGCAGCGGTGTCGATCTCTCCGGTGTCATCAGCGCCATCGGTAAGGTGCGTGATGCTATCAACGACCGTTTTAACAGCCTTGCCAGCAAAATGTCAGGCGTTGAAGAAGCCGTCGATCAGAGTGCCGACCGACTCTCCGGTGATATTGCCGATCTCGAAAACACTGTCAACGGGGGTAACGACCGCCTCTCCAACGATCTCGACACCGTTGACGACTCGATCAACCAGGGTTTCGACGATCTCGGCAATACCCTGACCAGCCAGCAGGGGGCACCCACCGATGCCGACATTCGCAGCAGCTTCAACGGGCAGGGCATCTCGGATCAGGTTATGGAAGGCCTTGGCGAGGAATACGACGGCGTTCGCGGCGATCTCGAAGGCCAGTACCGCGATATCTTCAACAATGACGGCAGCCTGATTGGCCAGGCACTCAACAGTGTCCGGCAGCTGGTTACCGGCTGGATGCCCAACCTTCCCAACGCTGGCGCCTGCACCCCGCTGCAGATTACCTTCGAGGGCCACACCCTCACCATCGAGTGCCGCGTCTTCGACCTCATCCGCGCGGCCCTGTCGTGGATACTGTTTTTCTTCACCGCATGGCAGATCACCATGATCGCGCTCAGCTACCGTAACAGCGAGGCGTCGTCATGATCGGGTTTATCGGTCTGATCCTGCGCCTTGTCCCCCGCTTCGGCGTTCTGCTGGAAGCCGCCTTTTTCAGTTTCGCTCAGCTGGCCGTTCGCTTCTTTCTCTGGTTTCAGGTTGTACGTTTCGGCTGGCTGCTGGTCAAGATCGGCCTGCTGGGCACCTTCATTACCATCATGGCAACCGCCATCGACGCCCTCATCGGCACACTGGTCGTCTCCATGCCGCCCATGCTCTCCGACGGCATCTCTCGCATTCTGCCCGAGAACTTCTCCACCTGTGTCTCGGCCATCATCATGGCGAAGTTCGCCGTCTTCACCCTTCAGGTGAAGGATCGCGTCCTGAGTCTGGGGGGCGTCTGATGGCCGTCTATGTCGTCACCGGCAAGCTCGGCGCCGGCAAGACCCTCGTCGCCGTCGGCAAGATTCGCGACAAGCTCAATCACAACTGCCGTGTGGCCACCAACCTCGATCTGAAGCTCGATCAGCTCATCGGCGAGAAGTCCCGCCGCTGCACCTGCTACCGCATTCCCGACAAGCCCACCCTCGGCGATCTCGAAGCTATCGGGCGCGGTACCGACAGTTACGACGAATCGAAAAACGGCCTGCTGGTCCTCGACGAGTGCGGCACATGGTTCAACTCCCGTTCATGGGCCGACAAGTCACGCCAGGCTGTCATCGACTGGTTCCTGCACGCCCGCAAACTCGGCTGGGACATCATCTTCCTGATTCAGGACCTGTCCATCATGGACAAGCAGGCCCGCGTCGCGCTTGCCGAGCATGTCGTCTACTGCCGCCGCCTCGATCGTCTCTCCCTGCCGATTATCGGCACCCTCTGGTCGACCTTCGCCGGCGGCAAGTTCCCGATGCCCAAGGTCCACCTCGGTATCGTCAAATACGGCGACAGCCCCACCAGCCTTGTTGTCGAACGCTGGACCTACACCGGGCGCAGCCTCTATTCCGCCTACGACACCAAACAGGCCTTCTCCGACAACTACCCGCACCGCACCTTCATGCTGCTGCCGCCATGGCACACGCATGGCGTCTTCCGGGTACCACGGAACGCGAGGTTCTACATGAAGATGACCCGCATCTACTGGAAGCGCTTCAACCGTCCGCTGCTGGGCCTTGCCGCTTTCACTCTCGGCATCCTGCTGACCGCCTCGGTGCTGCTCGTCGACCGCATCAACGACCAGCGCGACCGGGCCGTCGCCGACACCGCCGATCCCGTCGACATGACCCGTTTCGAGGGCGCCCGTATTACCGGCTACGCCCGCTTCGGAGAGCACCGCCGCTATCGCCTTGTCGATGGCAATCAACAGCCCCTGACCTCGGATGACCTCGCCCTCGAGGGCTACACGCTCACCCCGGTCAACGCCTGCCGCCTCAGCCTCTCGCAAGGAGATCAACATGCGGAAATTCGTTGTTAGCATCCTGCTCGGCCTTGTCGCCGGCACCGCCCACGCCATCCCTATCGAGATGCAGGACACCGACGTGCGCGATTTCGTCCAGTGGTACGCCGACCACACCGGCCGGCCGCTGGTCGTCGCCCCCGACGTCTCCGGCACCGTCACCGCATGGGCCGACGACGTCAGCGAGGCACAGCTTCCCGACTTCTTCCGCGGCGTCCTGCGCGCCAACGGCTACCGCATCGGCGACGGCACCCCGCCCGTGGTCGAGCCCACCACGCCGGCCCGCAATGACTTTATGCGCAACGTGGCCGCCGATTCCGCCCCGGCACCGCCCATCGTCTCCCGCGTTTTCACCCTCGACAGCATCCGCGCCGATGATGCCCAGCCGCTGATCGCCTCCTTTCTGGATGCCGACAGCGCCACCGGCAGCGCTCAAGTACAGCTTCTGCGCGGCAGCAATGGCCTGCTCGTCTCCGCGACCGCCGAGCAGCTCGACCGCCTCGAACCCCTGCTGCCCTCCATCGACCGGCCCAGCGATCAGGTTCTGATACAGGCCATCCTGTTCGAGACCACCGAGGGCGACAGCTTCGACTTCTCCTTCGCCGCCGGTCGTGCCCGCAATGGCAGCGATCTCGCCGGCGGCTTCAACACCTCGGCGCTGGGCGACGCACTGGCCTATGCCGGGGGCTCCTTCGGCATCTTCGACGGCAGCATCCTCTCTGTTGCCCTGCGCGCCATCGAACGCAACAGCAGCGCCCGTATTCTCTCCACGCCCCAGGTGCTTACTCTCTCCGGCGAGCGCGGCATCATCTCGGTGGGCCAGAACGTCCCCATCGTCACCGGTCGCCTGACCGGGCAGGCCGCCGACGTTACCAACCCCTTTCAGACCATCGAACGCCGCGACGTGGGCGTGCGCCTCGACGTGCTGCCCGTGGTCTCCAGTGATGGCCTGATCGTCATGGCCATTGATACCAACGCCGACAGCGTCTCCAGCAGTGTGCAGGCCTCCGACATCGTCACCAATCAGCGCTCTATCACCACCACCGTACAGATACGCTCCGGTCAGGCCCTGCTGCTCGGCGGCCTCGTCTCCGAGGAACGTTCCGACTCCGACGCTTCCGTGCCCGTGCTCTCTGATCTGCCGCTGATCGGTGGTCTGTTTCGCTCGACCTCAAGGAGCTACCAGCACCGCAAGCTCTACGTCCTGCTTCGGGCTACCGTGTTGCCGACCGTTGCCGGCGCTAATACGTAGCCGCTGACGACTGATGACCGTCGCGCACCGACATATCGTCATGCCACCGGCAATCAGCGCGCGGTCGTCTGGAGGAAGTGGCCGTAATGAACGAGGCGAGACCTTCCCTGTAACACGTCTCGCAGAGTAACCAGAAAACCGGTCGTGACCTGTCGCAGACCGTCTTTGAACGTCACGGGCATTTTTCGACCTATACAGGTCCTATGGGGGCTTCATGAAAAGGTGGGAACGGTATTCATACGAGTCGCTGGTGAGGGACGAACAGGACCCGAAGGGCCGCCTGTTGCTCTCCCCGAAGGGGCAGCGCCAGCTCGACAACCTGCACTTGCTGCACGCCGGCGTCGACACCGTGCGCCAACTCTATGCCGGGATGCCCTGTCAGCAGCAGTTTCAGGAGATCATGGAAGTCTACGCCGAGGGGCGCGGGGCCACCATGGAACTGTTCGGCCACCGCTGGTCGGTCGGGGCCGGTGCTCGCCATTCCGGCTTTCGCTACCGCCTGCAGAACAATGATCTGGGTGTCATCATCTTCTTCTACGCGCGGCACGTGAAGCTCGACGCCGTCGGCACCCATCTCAAGGTCGAACTCTCCCCGCAGTTCATCCATGAGCACGACCCCGACACGCTCCAGGCCTTCATGGACAATATCGCCGCCCGGATGCTCGCCGCCGTCGAGCCCTGCGGTTGTGCCGTGCATCTGGCGCTGGACGTACAGGGCTGGGAGCCGCCCCGCGATTTCATGGAACGCTTCGTGACCCGCTCCAAAAAGGTCATGCGTATTGACGGCATCCAGCACGCCAGCTTCGACGATGTGGGCACGCTGGCCACCACCTACGGCGATGGCGAGACCTACATGTTCGGCACCGCCGGGGCCCTGCAGTGCTGCCTCTACAACAAGACCAAACAGGCCCACGCCACTGACAAGCACCACTTCTGGGAGAGCATCTGGCAGGACGCCACCGGCGATGATCCGCTGGACGCCCCCTATGACCCGGAAAAGCCCGTCTGGCGCATCGAGATGCGCTTTCATCAGTCCGTGCTGCGGGAATACGCCCAGGGCACTCCCTGCAATGTCGACACCGGTGAATGCCTCGACATGGCACACGGTTTCCGTCGCTTCATCGACACCGTGCCGCACCTCTCCGGTCTCTGGCGCACCGCCCTGCAGGGCTACCGCCTCGATCACAGCCGCGACCTCATCGACCCTGTCTGGCAGGTCCTGCAGGAGGACGCCCGCTTCTATGCCAGCGGCCCCGACTTCCTCTACAAAAGGGCACGCAAGGCCCCCGGCCTCGGTAACGAAAAGAACGTCTGCCTCGCCTTCGGCAATCTGATCTCCATCTACGCCCGCCAGGGCTTCACCGTCCGGCAGGCCATGAAATGCCTGACACGGTCCGGCTTCTGGGACGACCTCGCCGCCTACTACCGACGACGGGGCATTGACCGCGACGCCTTCCGGCAACTACTGGAACAGAAACTCATAGAACGGCGATTACTGGGCCGGGCGGCATGATTCGAAAGGTCACCAGCGGCTGGCAGGTGGATATCCAACCCGAGGGCCGGAGCGGCCGTCGCATCAGGAAAACCTTTCGTACTCGGGCCGAAGCCAAGCGCTTCGAAAACGCGGTGCGGGCGCGTGCGGCTGCTGGAGAAGAATACCAGCCACGCAAGCGAGACCGTCGCCGGCTGCGTGATCTCGCTCAGTTCTGGTATGACGTACACGGCAGCTCACTCAAGGACGGCAATGTAAGGCTCCAGAAACTTCGCGTTCTCGCCGACCAGATGGGCAATCCGCCCGTGGTATCGATTACGCCGACCGATGTGGCGCGTTTGCGTGCCGAGCGCCTGCAAAGAGGGCTGAAAGCCAACACGGTGAACCACGACATCGCTTATCTGCGCGCCGTGCTCAACGTCGCGATCCGAATGAAAGAGTGGGCTGGGGAGAACCCCTTTGCAGCTGTCAGCGCTCTTCGCCTCCCCGCCAGTGAACTCTCCTGGCTCAATCAGGAACAGATCGACACCCTGTTCCGGGAGCTGCGTGCATCGCGTAGTCGTAATGTCCTCACGATCACCGAACTATGCCTTTATACCGGTGCCCGCTGGAGCGAAGCGCAACACCTGCGTGCCGAGAATGTCCGCAACTGTTCCGTGACTTACGTCCATACCAAGAATGGCCGTTCTCGAACCGTTCCCATCGACAGTACCTTTTATGACCGCCTTCGGTCGGATCATCCGCGCAGTGGCAGACTGTTTCCCCAGGATGCTTACAGGGCTTTTTCGCTCGCGCTCGAGCGTACCGGCATTATCCTGCCGAAAGGGCAGCGTTCCCACGTCCTGCGGCATACATTCGCCAGCCACTTCATCATGAACGGCGGGAATCTACTGACCCTGCAGCGCATTCTGGGTCACCAGACCATTCAGATGACCATGCGCTATGCACACCTGTCGCCTGACCATCTGATCGAAGCGGTGAAATACAGCCCGCGTCCCGGCGTTGACACAATGTCGACACCTGACGAAAAGGAATAGGCGTTGCGAAAGAATAGGGTAGGGTAAGTGCTTGATTAAACTGGTGCCCGGAGCCGGAATCGAACCGGCACGACCATACGGTCGAGAGATTTTAAGTCTCTTGCGTCTACCTGTTCCGCCATCCGGGCAGGAGAGCGGTGGCCATAAGTACGACCGAAGATCGGGGGTAAGAGAAGTGGAGGCTGGAGTCGGAATCGAACCGGCGTACGCGGAGTTGCAGTCCGCTGCATGACCACTCTGCCATCCAGCCTCTTTGGGAGCGGGAAAGGAGATCGACCGGGCTGGCGTACCAGCTCCCGACCCTCGCGATCCGTTTCCGGCAACCTCTGAAAGAAGTCAATGCATGGAGCGGGAAAGGAGATTCGAACTCCCGACCCTCGCCTTGGCAAGGCGATGCTCTACCGCTGAGCTATTCCCGCTTGATGCGGTGCGTACTCTATCTACTTGCCGCAAAAGTGTCAAATTCCGTCGTTATACGGAGCGCGTCAGTTCAGGCCAGGCGGCAGCCAGGTACTTGCACATCGACCACAACGTCAGTACCGCCGCCAGGTAGAGCAGTACTAGGCCGAGCTGGGCAAGCCAGCTGCCGGGTGCAAAGGCCAGCAGCAGTATGATCGCGACCATCTGAAAGGCGGTCTTGTACTTGCCGATGCTGGAAACAGAAACGCTGGCGCGTTTGCCCAGTTCGGCCATCCATTCACGCAGTGCCGAGATGACGATCTCACGGCCGATGATCACCAGTCCTGGTAGCGTCAACGCAAGATCGGCGTAGTATTCGATCAATACCCCCAACGCCACCGCCACGATCAGCTTGTCGGCGACCGGATCGAGAAAGGCCCCAAAGGGGGTGGTCTGGTTCCAGCGGCGTGCCAGATAGCCGTCGAACCAGTCGGTCACTGCGGCTGTGGTAAACATCAACGCCGCCACAAAACGGCTCCACTCGACCGGCAGGTAAAAGACCACCACCAGTAGCGGTATGAGGATGATGCGTACCAGTGTCAGTATGTTGGGTATGCTCATGACGCTATCGGGTCCTGACCAGTGGAAGAACGTCCCTGCTTGTCTGTCCTGCTCGGATTCTAACGCCCCATGGCGGTATCAGCCATGCAGCGCCTGATGAATCTGAGCCGCGAGACGTTCATTGATGCCGGGTACTCTGGCCAGGTCATCCTTCGAGGCGCTCTGAATGCCCTGTAGGCCGCCGAAATGGCGCAGCAGCTCACGCCGTCGCCGCGGACCGATGCCGGGAATGTCCTGCAGGGTAGAAGAGCGGCGTGCCTTGTCGCGGCGCTGGCGGTGGCCGGTAATCGCAAAGCGGTGGGCTTCATCACGAATATGCTGGATCAGGTGCAGCGCACCGGAGGCACCCTCCAGCGTCATGCTGCGCTCCACGGTATCGATAAACAGCGTCTCCAGCCCCGGCTTGCGGCTGGTCCCCTTGGCCACGCCGAGCAGCAGGATGTCAAAGACGCCCTGTTCCTCGAAAACCTCGCGGGCCATATTGAGCTGGCCCTTGCCGCCGTCGACGATCAGCACGTCCGGGCGGGGCACCTCGCCGCTCTGAATCCGCTTGTAGCGACGGGTCAACGCCTGGCGCATGGCGGCGTAGTCGTCGCCGGCGGCCACGCCCTCGATGTTGAAGCGGCGGTAGTCGGACTTGATCGGACCGTTCTGATCGAACACCACGCAGGAGGCCACGGTCGCTTCGCCCTGGCTATGGCTGATATCGAAGCACTCCAGTCGGTGAGGCGGCTCGGCCATCGACAGCGTCTGGCCCAGCGCCTCGAAGCGGTCGCTGAGCTGCTGGCGGCTGGCCAGCTTCGAGGCGAGGTGCTGATCGGCATTGGTGCGCGCCAGCTCCTGCCACTGGGCGCGATGACCGCGCACCTGATGGGCAATGCGCACCCGGCGGCCGGCGTTCTCGGCAAGCGCCTCCTGCAGCAGCTCGGCATCGTCCAGCGCGTGGGAAGTGAGCACCTCGGCAGGAATTTCGTTGTCCTGGCCCAGGTAGTACTGGCTGACCAAACTGGTCAGCAATGCCTCCGATGAGAGATCAAGGCCGTTCTCCGGCATGTGGTGGCGCGAGCCGAGCACCTGCCCCTGGCGGATGACCAGTACGGTAACGCAGAGGCCGCCGGGGCGTTCGGCAAGGGCAAAAACATCGGCATCGCCACCCCCGGTATCCACCGACTGCTGCGACTGCAGGCGGCGCAGCTGCTGTACCTGATCACGCAGAAAGGCGGCCTGCTCGAAGTCGAGCCGCTCGCTGGCGGCTTCCATATCGCTGTAAAGCCGACGGGTCACTTCCTCGCTCTTGCCCTCCATGCACATCACGGCGTGCTCGAGATCGCGGCGGTAGGCGGCCTGACTGATATAGCCGACGCAGGGCGCCGTGCAGCGGTCGATCTGATACTGCAGGCAGGGACGGCTGCGGTGGGCAAACACCGTGTCCTCGCAGTTGCGGATACGAAACACCTTCTGCATCAGCGCCAGGCTCTCGCGTACCGCGCCGGAGCTGGTGAAGGGGCCGAAGTAGCGGCCATCGCCGCGCTTGTGGCGCACGCGGCGAAACTCCAGCGCCGGGTAGGGGTGGCGGTCGCTGGCAAAGATATAGGGGTAGGACTTGTCGTCGCGCAGCAGGATGTTATAAGGCGGGCGCTGACGCTTGATCAGCGTCTGCTCCAGCAGCAGTGCTTCCGTCTCGCTGCGAGTAACCGTGACCTGTACATCGGCGATGCGGTTGACCAGTGCGCGGGTCTTGGCGTTGAGCCCGGTGTTGCGAAAATAGCTGGAGAGCCGGGCCCTGAGGCGTTTGGCCTTGCCCACATAAAGCACATTACCGTCGGCATCGTGCATCTGGTAGATGCCGGGCGACTCGGTCACTGTTTTGAGAAACTGGCGCGGGTCGAAGCTCACGACCGCTTCATCGCTCATGAGCACCTCGGTTGCGATGTTGCTATAGCCCCATTTTAACAGATAAGCGTTTCGACGCCGGCCGGGTGCCTGTTTTAGCGGTGTTTTTTATGTCTTGCACGGCCCGGCAGGGTGTTGCTTCGCCGCTGGCGGGTTGACCAAGAAGCAATGCGCCGATAATATATGCCGCGTTCATGGGGCCTTAGCTCAGCTGGGAGAGCGCGACACTGGCAGTGTCGAGGTCAGCGGTTCGATCCCGCTAGGCTCCACCAGAGACATCAAAAAAATCGCCTGCAGCCTCATGCTGCGGCGGTTTTTTTATAGGCATGGCACATACCAAACCCATGGGCTCGGTCAGATATTAAAAAGAGCCACCCGCAGGCGGCCCTTCGTTAAACACCATCCGATCAGGCGGTGGTGTTGATCTGCGTACCCACCAGGCCTTCGGTGGCCAGCTGCGGCTGCGGCGCCACCGACTCCATCAGCTGTGACATCTGCTGTTCCTGGGTGTCCAGCGACTTGCGCAGCAGGTTGGCCTGTACTTCAGAGGCGGTGTTGTGCTGCTGCAGGGCCATGGCGGTATCCACCGTGGCGCTGACGCTCATATCCATAGGCTTGCTCCTTGGGTTGTCCCGCCATTCAGGGCGAGGAAGGTACCGGGGTAATGGTGGCTTCCCCCGGTGGCGTGACGCGTCAGGGCCGCCCTCGCCTGGAGGATGGCCCCTGATCGAGAAGCTCGATGCCGACGCGATACAGCGGTACCGTTATATCGGTTATCGGCCAGTGTCGGCGCGCCTTTAGCCCTCGTCATACCTTCTCTACGGTGGTGGAGCGTGGTTCTCCACTGCCAGCACGTCGCAGAGCGCTTCCAGCGGTCCTGTCTCGCGCAGCAGCAGCGCGCAGCGTCTCAAAGTGCCGTCTTCGTGGCGCAGGTCAAGGTGGAAAATGGCGCCTACGTCGATGTGCTCCGGCAGCTCCTCGCGCGGCACCACCAGTTCGTCTCCGCTCTCCACGACTGCGCTCCTCTATCCGTCTTTCAGTTCATTCGACCCAGCAGCAGGAATTCGAGCAGCGCCTTCTGAGCATGCAGGCGGTTGCCGGCCTCCTGCCAGACGAAAGCGCGCGGATCGTCGAGCAGTGTTTCACTGACCTCTTCGCCGCGATGGGCAGGCAGGCAGTGAAGGAAAATTACCTCCTCGTCGGCACGGTCCAGCATCACTTCATTGACCTGAAAGCCCTCGAAGGCGGCCAGCCGCTCGGCCTGCTCCTGCTCCTGACCCATCGAGGCCCACACGTCGGTGGTGATCAGGTGGGCACCCTCGACGGCGGCCAGCGGGTCGCGCACGATCTCTACCCGCGAGCCGGCCGCTTCCATGATTTCGCGGCTGGGGTCGAAGCCTTCGGGGCAGGCGATGCGCAGCCTGAAGTCGAACTGACGGGCGGCGTTGATCCACGAATGGCACATGTTGTTGCCGTCGCCGACCCAGACGGCGATCTTGCCCTTCACCGCGCCGCGACACTCGATCCAGGTCTGGATATCGGCCAGCAACTGGCACGGGTGGTAGTCATCGGAGAGGGCATTGATCACCGGGACGGAGCTGGCATCGGCGAAGTCTTCGATGCTCTGGTGCGAGAAGGTACGGATCATCACCGCATCGACCATTTCCGACAGTACCCGGGCGGTATCGCCCACCGGTTCGCCGCGGCCGAGCTGACTGTCGCGCGGCGACAGGAAGATAGCGTGGCCGCCGAACTGGGTCATGGCGGTTTCGAAGGAGACCCGGGTGCGGGTCGAGGATTTTTCGAAGATCATCGCCAGGCTGCGGTTGGTCAGCGGCGTGTAGACCGGACCCTTTTCGGCCAGCTCGCGCTTGATGGTGATCGAACGCTCGATCAGGGCGCTCAGCTCCTGGGGAGCGAGATCCATCAGAGTGAGAAAATGGCGAAGGGCCATATCCTGGGCTCCTGTCATTATCGTGTTCCTTTCCTGAATGACTGCAGTGGGCTGCAATAAGCGCGGTAGGCGTAGCGCCCGGAAGCGGGCGGCGCCGGCAACGAAAAAGCGCCGCTCGAAGCCGGCGACGCCTGATGAAAGACGCCGCGCCGCACGGAAGGGCAAGAGGGTGCGGCACGGCGTCTGACGCTTGTTCGAAAATCATCCTAACCAGCGCCGCGACGGGGCGCAACATGCACCGCCGGGGGGGAGTTGAAGCGGGCTGGTGGCATCGCCATATCCCTCTATAATGGCTAACGACACTCACCCAGAGACTGTGCTACAGGCCTTTCTCACGGAGACCGGACATGAGCGAGACTCTCGACACCATCAAGCAGCAGATCAGCGAAAACAGCATTCTGCTTTACATGAAGGGCACGCCGCAGATGCCGCAGTGCGGTTTTTCGGCCCAGGCGGTACAGGCGCTGATGGGCTGCGGCGAGCGCTTCGCCTTCGTCAATATTCTGGACAACCCGGATATTCGCGCCGAGCTGCCCAAATACGCCAACTGGCCTACCTTCCCACAGTTGTGGCTCAACGGCGAGTTGGTAGGAGGCTGCGATATCATCGTTGAGATGTATCAAAACGGTGAGCTGGCGCCGATGGTCAAACAGGCCGCCGGTGCCGCGCCGGAGTCCAGTGACGACGCCTGATTCCGGCGAGTGACCACCCAACGGCAAAACCCCGACCGCTATGCGGTCGGGGTTTTTCATTTTCGATATGCCGAAATGGCGGGCTACTCGGCGTCCATGCTCTGTTCGCGTACCGCCAACTCCCAGCCGCCGAGATCGCGAAATCGATTGACGATGGCGCAGAACAGCTCAGCGGTGCGCTCGGTGTCGTAGCGCGCCGAGTGCGCCTCCTGGTTGTCAAAGGCGATGCCGGCGGCGCGGCAGGCGCGCGCCAGCACGGTCTGGCCGTACACCAGTCCGGAAAGAGTGGCCGTGTCGAAACTCGAGAAAGGATGGAAGGGGTTGCGTTTTATCCCGGCGCGCTCCACCGCAGCATTGAGAAAGGCGTGATCGAAAGCGGCATTGTGGCCCACCAGGATAGCGCGGTTGCACTGCTGCGACTTGATCGCCTTGCGCACGGGGCGAAATATCTCATCGAGGGCATGGCGCTCGCTGACGGCCTGCTGCTGGCGCAGCGCGCTGTCGAGGCGGATGCCGGTAAAGTCGAGCGCCGCCTGTTCGACATTGGCGTTCTCGAACGGCTCGATGTGAAAGAAAAAGGTCTCGTCGGGCAGCACAGAGCCCTGGTCGTCCATGGTCAGCGTGACCGCGGCGATCTCCAGCATGGCATCGGTGCGGGCATTGAAACCGCCGGTTTCGAGATCGACCACGACCGGTAGAAAGCCGCGAAAGCGGCGCGACATCGATGACGGTGTGCTATCGCTCATGTGTCGCCCCTCGCTGCTGGCAGTGACATGACTGGCAGTGACACGGCTGGCAGTGACATGGAGAGGGCGCCGGGAGCGCTTTGTCGGAGGGCGTCGCCCGCTTGCGTTATAACCGGCACGGCAAGCCTTCTGATCGCGGGTGGGTTCGGCTATCGAAAGTGTGAGTGTAGCACTCCCCGGGGGCGCCTCCCATTGCTCGAGTCGCGGTGTTCGCCGGACGGCGCGAACGATATACTGGTGGAATACTCGATGAAATGCTCTCGCATCCCGAAAGGAGCCCGTGTCTGCAATGAATGAGTCTGCTGTCAAAAAGGTCGTCCTCGCCTACTCGGGTGGGCTGGATACCTCCGTCATCGTCAAGTGGCTGGCCGAAACCTACGGCTGTGAAGTCGTCACCTTTACCGCCGACCTGGGGCAGGGCGAAGAGGTCGAGCCGGCGCGTGCCAAGGCACAGGCGCTGGGGGTGAAAGAGATCTATATCGAGGATCTGCGCGAGACCTTCGTGCGCGACTATGTCTTCCCCATGTTCCGTGCCAACACCGTCTACGAGGGTGAATACCTGCTCGGCACCTCCATCGCCAGGCCGCTGATTGCCCGCCGACTGGTGGAGATCGCCAACGAGACCGGTGCCGATGCCATCGCCCACGGCGCTACCGGCAAGGGCAACGACCAGGTACGCTTCGAACTGGGCGCCTACGCCCTCAAACCGGCGGTCAGGGTCATTGCACCGTGGCGCGAGTGGGATCTCAACTCGCGTGAAAAGCTGATGAACTACTGCGAAACCCACGATATTCCGGTGGATTACGCCAAAAACAAGAAGAAGTCCCCCTACTCGATGGATGCCAATCTGCTGCACATCTCCTATGAAGGGGGCGTGCTGGAGGACCCCTGGGGCGAAGCCGAGGAGGAGATGTGGCGCTGGAGCGTCAGCCCCGAGGCGGCGCCGGATACCCCCACCTATATCGATCTGACCTTCGAAGGCGGCGACATCGTTGCCATTGATGGCCGACCAATGCGTCCCCACGAGGTGCTGTCACATCTCAACAAGGTGGGCGGCGAGAACGGCATTGGCCGGCTGGATATCGTCGAGAACCGCTATGTGGGCATGAAATCCCGCGGCTGCTACGAAACGCCGGGGGGCACCATCATGCTGCGCGCCCACCGCGCCATCGAATCGATCACCCTCGATCGCGAATCCGCGCACCTCAAGGATGAGCTGATGCCGCGCTACGCCGAGCTGATCTACAACGGCTACTGGTGGAGTCCGGAGCGGCGCATGCTGCAGGCCGCCATCGACCAATCGCAGCATGTGGTCAACGGCGAGGTGCGTCTCAAGCTCTACAAGGGCAACGTGATCCTGGTGGGTCGTCAGTCGCCGGATTCGCTGTTCGACGCCTCGATCGCCACCTTCGAAGACGATGCCGGTGCCTATGATCAGAAAGACGCCGAGGGCTTTATCAAGCTCAACGCGCTGCGCCTGCGCATCGCTGCCGGCAAGGGGCGGACGCACGAGTAACGCCTGCGAGGGCGTGTCGATAATGGGGCCGCCCTTGTGCGGCCCCTTTCACGCCGGGCTTATTTTTGGCAGGACCGCCATCAGGCGTGTCCTGGAGCCAACAACACGGGGAGAGCGGTCGATGTTGAAGAAACTGCTGGAAGCGCTGCGCGGCGGTGGCGCCGGTGACAGGACGCCTCAAAAGAGCGCCGAGGCGGCGGAGCCGATCCACTACAAGGGTTACGAGATCATTGCCCTGCCGGATAATAGCGGCGGTCAGTATCGCGTCAGTGCCCTGATTCGCCGCAGCGAAGAGGGCCATATGCAGGAGCAGCGCTTCGAGCGTTCCGACATGCTGCCCGACCGCGACAGCTGTATCGAGTTGACCCGCACCAAGGTTGAACGTTATATCGATGAACAGGGTGAACAGTTGTTCAATAACCCGCATCATCCGAGCTGACGACACAACCAAGGGAGCAGCAGCGCCTTGAGCCTCGAAACCGAACGGGCCCCCCTTTTTCCGGCGCTCGACAGCTGGCGCCGGCTGTCGATGAGCGATCGCCTGGGCGACATCCTGGCCGGGTTGATCACCGCCGCGCTATTGGTGCCGCAGGGCATGGCGTACGCCAGCCTTGCCGGATTGCCGCTGCAGGCGGGGCTCTATACCGCGCTGGCGCCGCTGCTGCTGTACGCCCTGTTCGGCAGCAGCCGCGTGCTGTCGCTGGGGCCGATGGCGCTTACCTCGCTGCTGGTAGGCGAGACCCTGGCCGGCAGTGGCATCGACGAGGCGCGCTACGCCGGTGCCGCTGCCATGCTGGCGGCGTTGGTGGGCGGCTGGCTGCTGCTGCTCTATTTCTGCCGCCTCGGGCGGCTGATCGACTTCGTCAGCCCCGGCGTGATGCAGGGCTTTACCACCGCCTCGGCGATCATGATCGTGATGTCACAGCTCAGCGATCTGCTGGGCATTCAGGGCAGCTCGGGCGATTTCCTGCCGCGGTTGATCGCCCTGTTCAGTGGGTTGGGCGATATGGTACCCGGGGCGCTGCTGTTCGGTGGCGTCTCGCTGGCGCTGCTGCTGCTGCTGCGCCGCTGGCTGACCCCCGGCCTGCGCCGGCTGGGGCTGCCCGAGCGGGTCGCGGCGGTGCTGGGGCGCACCGGGCCGCTGCTGGTGCTGATCGCCGCACTGATCGCCGCGCCGCTGTGGCACGGCAGTATCAATCGAGTCGGCGAGGTGCCCGCCGGGCTGCCACTGCCGACGCTGCCGCCGCTCTCCTTCGATATGCTTACCGCGCTCTGGCTACCGGCGCTGGGGATCGCTCTGATCAACTACGTCAGTGCCATCTCGGTGGCGCAGACGCTGGCCGCGCAGAACCGCGAAAGGCTCTATACCCAGCGCGAGCTGTGGGTATTGGGGGCGGCCAATCTGCTTGCCGCCGTGACGCGTGGCTTTCCGGTCACCAGCGGGCTGTCGCGTGCGGTGGTCAATGACCAGGCGGGCTCACGCACCCCGCTCTCGTCGCTGTTCGCGGCGCTGGCGCTGGTGGTGGTGCTGCTGCTGGCAACCGGTCTGTTCGCGCCACTTCCCCAGGCGGTGCTGGCGGCCATCGTCATTCAGGCGGCGCTGCCGCTGATCAAACCCGGTCCGCTCAGGCGTGCCTGGCGCTACTCGCGCGCCGACGGCATCGCCTGGCTGGGGGCCTTCGCCGGTGTGCTGCTGTTTGGCGTCATGGAGGGGCTGCTGATCGGCGTCGGGATCGCCATCGGACTGCTGCTGGCGCGTGCCAGTCGCCCCCACATCGCCGAACTGGGTCAACTGCCGGGCGGCGAGTTTCGTAATGTCGAGCGCTTCGAGGTCGAGACCCGCTCGCATCTGCTGATGGTACGCCCCGACGCCGATCTGCACTTTGCCAACATGGGCGCGCTGGAGCGCTGGCTCAACGAGCATCTCAGCCAACGCGACGAGGTGACCGCACTGGTGTTGGTGCTGAGCAGCGTGACCCATATCGACGGTGCCGCGTTGCACGCCCTCGAGGAGCTGGACGAGCGTCTGCGCGATCAGGGCATCGATCTCTACCTGGCGGAGCTGCGTGGCCCGGTACGTGACCAGCTGCGCAACACCGAGTTCATGGCCGAGCATCGCCACCGGCTGTTTTTCTCTACCGAGGCGGCCTGGCAGGCGCTGGCCGAACGCCCCGGACAGTGAGCGGCGCGCTATCGCGATGTGCTGACGCCCTGACAAAGATCCGTGCTCAGCTGTATACCTTCTCCCTGTACTCGCACAGGTCCTCGATCACGCAGCTGCCACAGCGCGGCTTGCGTGCCATACAGGTGTAGCGGCCGTGCAGGATCAGCCAGTGGTGGGCGTCGCGGCGGTACGGTGTCGGCACCACCCTGAGCAGCTTTCGCTCGACCTGATCGACATTTTTCCCCGGCGCCAGATGGGTGCGGTTGGCGACACGAAAGATGTGGGTATCGACGGCGATGGTGGGCTCTCCGAAGGCAGTGTTGAGAATGACGTTGGCGGTCTTGCGTCCCACTCCCGGCAGCGCCTCCAGTGCGGTGCGGCTATTGGGCACCTCGCCGCCATGGTCGCGCACCAGCAGCTCGCACATCTTGATCAGGTTTTTGGCCTTGTTGTTGTAGAGCCCGAGAGTGCGAATCTGCTCCTTGACCCCTTCGAGTCCCAGTTCGAGCAACGCCTGGGGCGTGTTGGCGATGGCAAAGAGCCGTGCAGTGGCCTTGTTGACGCCGACATCAGTGGACTGCGCCGAGAGTGCCACGGCGACCAGCAGTTCGAAGGGGGTCGACCAGCTCAGTTCGGTGGTGGGTTCCGGGTTGGCTTCCTGCAGGCGGCGGAAGATTTCGCGGCGTTTTTCGTTGTTCATGCAGGGCTCGCTGTCCATGAAGCGCGGTGGTGCATCACCGATGGGCCTGTTCGAGGGCGTCGCATGCTTCGCGCCAGGTTTTTTCGGCGCGTTCGAGCTGCTCGCGTGCGGCGGCGCAGTCCGCCTCGCTGCCGCGACGCTCGGCATGCGAAAGCTGGCGTTCGGCGCGTACTACCGTCTGGCGTGCTGCGGAGCGGGCGATGCGTAGTGAATTGAGTGACGGCTGCGTCTCGCCCACCGATGACGCCTCGTCGGCGCTGTCGCGCTGCGCCGCGATGTCCGCCAGCTGCTGGCGGGCGTGCTCCAGCGCGGCCTGGCTGTCGCGGTCGTCGGGATTGGCGACAAGGCGCTTCTCCAACCGGCGCACACTGGCGCTGATGGCCGCTCGACGGGCGCGGGCGCCTGATGCCGGCGCACTGCTTGCAGAGGTCGTGGTGACGCGCTGTGAATTTCCTGCGGTCTCGCGTCGGGCGCGCATGCGTTCGCGGCGGCGCGCGTCCTTCTCTTCGCGCTGGCGGGCAAGGCGGACGTTGCGGTTTTCAAAGCGTCGCCGGCCGAGTTCGGCGCGGCGCGCCAGCCAGGTGTCACGTTCATGCTCGCTGTCGCACGCCTGCCATCCCGGATGGGGAATAATGTCGATGCAGTCCACGGGGCAGGGCGCCACGCACAGCTCGCAGCCGGTGCACTCGGCCTCGATCACGGTATGCATCTGTTTGGCGGCGCCGAGGATGGCGTCCACCGGGCAGGCCTGGAGGCATTTGGTGCAGCCGATGCACTCCGCCTCGCGGATCAGCGCCGCCTTCGGGCTTTCTGCCTCGACCTCCAGCGGCAGCGCCGGCTGGCCGGTCAGCGCCGCCAGGGCCGCCACGGTCGACTCGCCACCGGGCGGGCAGCGGTTGATCGCCTCGCCTGCCACGATGGCCTCGGCGTAGGGGCGACAGCCGGGATGGCCGCATTTGCCGCACTGGGTCTGCGGCAGCAGTCGATCAATCTCGCTGACGGGGATAGTCGCGGGCGCGTTCATAAGGCTCCTGGCAGCCCGGATGGTGAGGGCAGATTGCCAGGATTATACGCGCAGAGCCTGAGGGTTTCGAAGTCGATGTGGGGGAGCGCAGTGTCCGACGTCTTCTCGCCGGTTGGGCCCACCCCCGCTTAGTTGCCGTACCAGAGCCGCGACCAGAGTATCGCCAACGCCCAGCGCAGCGGCGAGGCGTTGGCCCGTTCGTGACTCTCGTCATGGGCTTTTAACTGGCTGCGCAGCTCCCTGATCTGCGCCGCCATGCGCGCCTGCTGGTCGACCTGGTGTGAAAGATAGGCTTCCAGCTCGAGGCGCGTCACCTGGGTGGCCAGGCGCTCGGCGGCTCTGTCGCTCAGCGGTTTCAGTTCGCCGGCGCTGATTGGCGCCGATGCCGCTTCCCGCCCCTGCGGGCGGCGCACCTCGAAGCGCAGGCCGAACTGTTCGTAGAAGCGGTTGCGCCGCCGAGCCCCCGATCCCAACGCATCCAGTCGGTCGAGCAATACCGGCATGACGGTGGCATTGGGCCACTGCTGGACCCACTGCACGATCTCGTTCATGAAGAAAGTGCCCACGCCACGGCCGGCGACCCAGTCCGGGTCGACGACGCAGTATCCACTCGAGTCGATGTCACTGCTGGTCAGCCTGACCGCCGGTTTGCCGCAGTGATGATGGCAGCAGTAGGACGCCGAGAACTCTCCTTCGGTGGGCGGCTCTTGGCTGCTTTCCGGGGAGTGCACCCGATAGTGAAAGGTCAGCGAGGCCTGTACCACCTCGGCTTCCTCGACAGTCCGATACTCCCGGCATTCGACCAGTAGCAGCGGGCTGTAATCGTCATCATCAAGCGGCTGTAACTGCAAAAGAAACAGGCCCGGCACGCCGGAGTCCTGTTCACCCTCGTCACCGCAGAGGGCGGGAAGCATTTGATGCCCCATGACACTCCACCTTGTCGATCTCTTTTTATGTGGCAGCGCCCGACGCCCGTGGCTTCCCGACCCGTAAGCCGGCAATCAGCTGATGCGCTGCCCCGGACGAGCGCCGTTGTCCGGTGACAACAGATAGATGCCGTCATCCTGTGATGCGGGGCCGCCAGCGGCCAGCACCATCCCCTCGGAGACGCCAAAACGCATTTTGCGCGGCGCGAGGTTGGCGATCATCACCGTCAGCCGGCCCTCCAGCGCCTCGGGGGCATACTGGGCGCGAATGCCGGAGAAAACGGTTCTTTTCTCGAGGCCGATATCCAGCTCGAGCTTCAAAAGCTTGTCGGCGCCTTCGACATACTCGGCGCTCACGATCCGGGCGATGCGCAGATCGAGCCTGGCGAAGTCGTCGATGGCGATCTGCTCTGCCAGTGGTTCGAATGTATCGGCCGTACTTTCGTCCTCTTGATATTTATCGGCACTGCCGCCGCCCGCCTTGAGTTTTTTCTCCTCCACCAGATCCTCCTTCGAGGCTTCGATCATGTTGTCGATGCTGGCACTGTCGATGCGGGTCATCAGCGGTTTGAATTTCTCAATCGGATGGTCGCGCAGCACCCGGCGGCGGCTCTCCCAGTCAAGGGTGTCGAGATTGAGAAAGGCGCGGGCATCCTCGGCCAGTTTCGGCATGATGGGCGCCAGGTAGACCATCAGCTGGCGGAACAGATTGATACCCAGCGAGCAGATATCCAGCACTTCCAGCTCGCGGCCCGCCTGTTTGGCCAGCACCCAGGGTTCGGCCTCGGCGATGAACTGGTTGGCGTCGTCCGCCAGCGCCATGATGCGGCGCACCGCACGGGCAAACTCGCGCGCCTCGAACTCGGCGGCGATCGCCTCGCCCTCGTCGATGTAGCGCTGTACCCGCTCCGGTTCCCTGCATTCGGCCGACAGTCGCCCGCCGCTCTTTTTAACGAAGCCGGCGCAGCGGCTGGCGATATTGACCACCTTGCCCACCAGATCAGCGTTGACCCGGTTGGTGAAGTCACCGAGGTTAAGATCCAGATCGTCGACGCCGCTGGTCAGCCGCGAAGCGAAGTAGTAGCGCAGCGTTTCCGGCTCGAGATACTGCTCGAAGGTCTCCGCCTTGATGAAGGTGCCGCGTGATTTCGACATCTTGGCGCCATTGACGGTGACGAAGCCGTGGCAGTTGACGGCGGTCGGCGTGCGTAGCCCGGCACCCTCCAGCATGGCCGGCCAGAACAGGGCGTGAAAGTAAACGATATCCTTGCCGATAAAGTGGTACAGCTCGGTGTCGCTGTCGCGCTGCCAGAAGTGTTCGAAGTCGATCCCTTCGCGTTCACAAAGCTGCTGGAAACTCGCCATGTAGCCGATCGGCGCGTCCACCCAGACATAGAAATACTTGCCCGGGGCGTCGGGAATTTCGAAGCCGAAGTAGGGGGCATCGCGGGAGATGTCCCAGTCGTTGAGGCCATCTTCGAACCACTCCTGCAGCTTGTTGGCGATCTGCGGCTGGAGCCGACCGGAGCGGGTCCACTCCTTGAGAAAGGCCTCGAATTTGGGCAGCTCGAAGAAGTAGTGGGTCGAACTTTTGACCACCGGGGTGGCGCCGGAGATCGCCGATACCGGATCGATCAGTTCGGCCGGTGTATAGGCGGCGCCGCACGCCTCGCAGTTGTCGCCGTACTGATCGGGGGTGTGGCAGTTGGGGCAGGTGCCCTTGATGAAGCGGTCGGCGAGAAACATGCCGCGCTGTGGGTCGTACATCTGCTCGATGTCGCGGCTGGCGATATAGCCGTTGTCGCGCAGCGCGGTGTAGATGTGCTCGCTGTGGCGGCGATTCTCCTCGGAGTGGGTCGAGTAGTAGTTGTCGAAGTCGACGCCAAAGCGAGCGAAGTCCGCCTGGTGTTCGGCGTTGACCCGGTCGATCAGCTGCTGCGAAGTGATGCCTTCCTGCTCGGCGCGCAGCATAATGGCGGTGCCGTGGGCGTCGTCGGCGCAGACGTAGTAGCACTCATGGCCGCGGCTTTTCTGAAAGCGCACCCAGATATCGGTCTGGATGTACTCGAGCAGATGGCCGAGGTGGATCGAACCGTTGGCGTAGGGCAGGGCGCTGGTCACCAGAATCTGGCGCTTGGCGTTGTTCGACATGGTGGCTGGAAGATTCCCGTGACGAACCCGCGGGCGCCGGTATCGACTGCGCCCAAGGGTGGATAGACTGTAAATTTGACCGGCGATTGTAGCATCGATCATTGGAGGCGTTGAGCGTGACACCGGCACAGTGGCGGTTTTTCCAGCGTTACCGGGATATTTCCGGACACGATAAGCAATCCCGACAAACTCGGGTGATTGCGGAGGCGTTTGGCGATGCCCCCGAAGTGATCGATACCTGCGCTCGTCTGATCAACAGCGGCATCAAACGGGCCAGCTGCGGCTGGATGGCATCGTATCTTGCCGCAGGCGAGCCTCTGCCAAAAGTGGGACAGCTTACCGTCGTACTGGACAGCTTTGATGTGCCGGTATGCATCGTCGCGCTGACCTCTGTCACGACCTGCCGTTTTGATGAGGTAACACCAGCGTTTGCTGCCCTTGAAGGTGAAGGGGATGGCAGCCTTACATGGTGGCATCGCGAGCATCTGCGGTTTTTCCGGAATGAAGCGGCCAAGCTGGGCCTTGAATTTACTGATGCCTCCGAACTGGTGCTCGAGCATTTCGAAAAGGTGTTTCCATGAGGCATGACGCGATTCCCGTCATGAGCCGCGGGCAACGCATTGGCCTGGCCGTTGTCTTCAGCTGGTTCTGTCTTGGGGGCATTGCCCACTTTGTCTGGCCGGCGGCGTTTGCCTCGATCATTCCCCCCTCGCTGCCCTTCAAAATGCCCGCGGTCTTCATTACCGGGGCGTTCGAGCTGCTGGGCGCCATCGGTATTTTGCTGCCGCGCTATCGCCGCGCTGCCGGTATTGGTTTGATCGCACTGACGCTGTGCGTGACGCCGGCCAACGTCTATATGTGGTGGCATGCCAAGGATTTCCCGCACGTGCCCGAGATTTTGCTGCTGTTGCGCCTGCCGCTGCAGGTGCTGCTGATCACCTGCATCGCGTGGAGTTCTCGCCTGATCGGTCACCGGCATCACGGCGTGTCGTAAACAGGACCGCGCCCTGGCTGGCGGTGTGTACAATGGCCGGCCCATAGTGATCGATGATGGCTGCGTTCATGTCCGGTGATATCCCCCTTGAATCCATCGAGACGCCTGATGGCGTCAGCTGCTTCAACTGCGAGGCGTGCTGCTGCCGGCTGCTGGTGATGCTCGATGATGAAGATCTGGTCCGCGGGGTGCCTTGCGATCTGATCGATGAGGACGAGTGGGGCGGCGCCGTGATGCGCCAGGATGAAGAGGGCTGGTGTGCGGCGGTGGACCGCAACACCATGCTCTGCACGATCTATTCGCGCCGTCCGCAGTCGTGTCGCGACTTCACAACCGACAGCGTCGAATGTCTGGAAGAGCGGGCGCTTTACGGACTGCCCGCTCACTTGTGACGGCTGCCAACGCCCCTGACCTGCTCAAGAGGCGTCCCATGGCCCGGGGCTGGCGCGATCGATACCGCCGATACTCCCGGCAAATGCGGGCGGCCGCGGCTTTTGTGGCGCACGACTGGCCCGCGCTGTGATCCCGAACTAGACTGCTGCTCAGGTGGTAGTAAACTCGTCGGGCGTGTTGCCCGATACTCATGGATGAAACAGGGGGTCGGCATGCGCAGCATTATCTATCTGATCGGTCTGGCGGTCGTCATTTTCTTTATCCTCTCGCTGCTGGGTCTGATCTGACGCCGAGCGAGAAGGAAGACTGTAGCTGTGGGCGACTGCAGCGTTACTATCAGGGGCCGGATCGGAAAGTGCCGATTCGGCCCCTTGTCGCTTCGGACTCGACGGCGAGTCAGACGGTCGCCGCGCCGCCTCGTCTTCCAGGCTGTTACGAGTCGAAGTGCACCGCAAGTACCGGCAAGGAGAGAGCAGGGTGCTGGAATCGCTCAATCAATTTTTCGAGCGCGTCATCGGCCGTCCCGAGAGCGCCGAGAATCGCGAAATGACGCTGGAGCTGGCGGTGGCGGCGCTGCTCTGCGAGATCGTACGTGCCGATGGCAATGTCGACGAACGCGAGCAGCGCTCGCTGCGTGAGCTGCTGCGCCAGCGCTTTCGCCTGGACGACAGCGCCCTTGATGAGCTGGTCGAGCTGGCGCGTCGCGAGGTCGATGAGTCGGTCGATTACTATCAGTTCGTGCGTCTGATCAACGATCAGTACGACTATGACCACAAGGTGGCGCTGGTGGGGCGGCTGTGGCGGGTGGCCTACGCCGACGGTGAACTCGATCCTCATGAGGAGGCGAGGGTACGCAAACTCGCCGAGCTGCTTTATGTCGATCATGCCGACTTCATTATGCAAAAGCTCGAAGTTCAAAAGGAGATGGGAATTTCATAACCGCCCATACCACTTATGGAGATCAAGCCCGGGCTGTCGATCGACAACAGCGAGATCGACCTGCATGCCATTCGCGCTGGCGGTGCCGGTGGCCAGAACGTCAACAAGGTGGAGAGCGCCGTACATCTGCGCTTCGATATCCACGCCTCCAGCCTGCCCGAGGCCTGCAAGGCGCGCCTGCTGGCGCGCAACGACCGCCGTATCACCAGCGACGGTGTCGTGGTCATCAAGGCGCAGGAGCATCGCACTCGCGAGAAAAATCGCCAGCAGGCGCTGGCGCGGCTGCGTCAACTGATCCGCGATGCGCTCTACGTGCAGAAAGCGCGCAGAAAGACGGCGCCCAGCCGGGCGGCCAAACGGCGCCGGCTGGAGGGAAAGAAGCAGCGCGGGCAGAAGAAGGCGCTGCGCGGGCGCGTGCGGGAATAAGGGCTTTGAGCATTCGGCTGTGGTTGTGCCATCGCGGCATGCGGATGGCGTCTCGACTGATCCTGACTTGATTCCGACTGTTTCACCTGGGATTGACCCGCGGTGGCACGTTATAATGCCGCCCATACAGCGTTTTTGCAGGAGAGAACAGTGCTCGAAACGGTCAAGCATGTGGTTGCCGTGGCCTCCGGCAAGGGTGGCGTCGGCAAGTCGACGGTAACGGTCAACCTGGCGCTGGCGATGGCCGCCCAGGGACACCGCGTGGGGCTGCTGGATGCCGATATCTACGGCCCCAGCCAGGCGCAGATGCTGGGTATCGAACCCGGCACCCGGCCCACCATGGTGGATGACAAGACCATGCGGCCGATCGAGGCGCATGGCCTGAAGATGATGTCGATGGCGGTGCTGGTGGATATCGAAACCGCCATGGTATGGCGTGGCCCGATGGTCTCCGGCGCTTTTCAGCAGCTGCTTACCCAGACCGGCTGGGGAGAGCTGGACTATCTGTTCATCGATATGCCGCCGGGCACCGGCGATATTCAGCTGACGCTGTCGCAGCAGGTACCGGTATCGGGCTCGGTGATCGTGACGACGCCGCAGGACATCGCCCTGCTTGACGCGCGCAAGGGCATCGAGATGTTTCGCAAGGTCAATGTGCCGGTGCTGGGCGTGGTCGAGAACATGAGCACCCACGTCTGCTCCAGCTGTGGCCACACCGAGGCGATCTTTGGCGAGGGCGGCGGTGCGCGCATCGCTTCCCAATATGATACCGAGGTGCTGGGCCGACTGCCGCTGGCGATGAGCATTCGTGAGCAGGTCGATGGCGGCCGGCCCACCGTGGTGGCCGATCCCGACAGCGAGGCAGCGCGCGCCTTCATGGCAATCACCGCACGCATCGACGAGCAGCTCGGTGGCCAGCAGCGTCAGGACGGGCCGAGCATCAGCTTCGGCGAATAAGGTCCCCCGAGCGCTGACGAACGTCGGCCTGCTGCTTTGGTCCGAGCGCCGTGGCCGCTATCATGGGTCACGGCGCATGGCGCCTCCACATCCCCCGCAACAGCCAGGACATCTCCGTGAGCATCAAGGCAGACAGATGGATTCGCCGCATGGCGCAGGAACACGGCATGATCGAGCCTTTCGAGCACGATCAGGTGCGCCACGTGAACGAGCAGCGTGTGATCTCCTACGGCACTTCCAGCTACGGCTATGACGTGCGCTGCAGCGACGAGTTCAAGGTTTTCACCAACATCCACTCGGCGACCGTCGACCCCAAGAAATTCGATGAAAAGAGCTTCGTCGATGTGAAGGGTGACGCCTGCGTGATTCCCCCCAACTCCTTTGCGCTGGCCAGCACGGTGGAGTACTTCCGTATTCCGCGCAACGTGCTTACCGTCTGTCTTGGCAAGTCGACCTATGCCCGCTGCGGCATCATCGTCAACGTCACGCCGCTGGAGCCGGAGTGGGAGGGCCACGTGACGCTGGAGTTCTCCAACACCACCAACCTGCCGGCGCGTATCTATGCCAACGAGGGCGTCGCGCAGATGCTTTTTTTCGAGTCCGACGAGGTGTGTGACACCTCCTACAAGGACCGCGGCGGCAAGTACATGGGGCAGCGCGGCGTTACCCTGCCACGTACCTGAACGCCTTCGCGGCGGGATAACGTCAGCTCTGCTGCCCGCCGCTTTCTCCTTTCAGCTCCGCACCGCCACGCATCAGTAGCGCTCGCCCGGACGTCACGCGGAGAGCAGCATAACCTCAATGAGAATTAATGTTAATAATTCTCATTTATATTATGCTGTCGATCGCCTCGCGCCATTGCGAGGCACTTGTTAAACAGCCGCAAGCGATCACAGGCAGGGGAACCCTATGAATTCAGGACGTCTTTTTCGGCGCAGTCTGCTGGCAGCGGGTGTGTCGCTGGCACTTCTGGCCGGCAATGTACAGGCCGAGCAGAGTGCGCCGAGCGTCGCCGAAAGCGCTCAGCTGGGTGGCAGTCTCTATGAAATCGTTTTTGACGCCGACGACAATCGAGTGCTGGTGGCCGATGCCGGAGGTCGCGGCGACGGCGCCCATGGCAACATTTTCAGCCTCGACGGGCAGACGCTGGAGATAAAGGATACCTTCCCTCTTGACGACAAGGCCTTTGGTCTTGCCTTTAATGCGCAGAACGATCGGCTCTATATCGTCGATACCCGTGGCCTGGCGCTTGTCGCCATGGACGCCAATAGCGGCGAGGTGCTCGGCACGCTGTCGCTCGAGCGCGAGACCGAGGGTGACGCCCGCTCGCCTCAGCCGCGGCTGGCGGCGGTGGATGCCGAACGCAGCCGGGTCTATGTCACCGGCGTGAGCGACCCCGGAGTGATCTGGGTGGTCGACGGCGCGCAGATGACGCTTTTGGATACCTTCGAAAACGTCGGCCCACGCCCTACCGGGCTGGCGCTGAGCGACGACGGCCAGCGGCTCTATACCACCCTGCTGGGCAACGACCATGTTGCGGTGGTCGATACCGACAGCGGTGAGGTCATCGATACTTTCGAGACCGGCGTGGAGGGTGCCATCAACGTCCGGCTGGACCGGCAGCGCAACCGGCTGCTGGTCACCGGCCAGGGCAGCGCTCAACTGGCGGTGCTGGATGCCGACAGCGGTGAGCTTTTGGAGATGGTGGCCGCCGGCGACGGCGCGCTGGATGTGGCGATCGACCCGCAGGCCGACCTGCTCTATGTCACCAACCGCAATGCCGGTACGGTCAGCGTGATCGACGCCGAAAGCTACGAGACGCTGGAAACACTGGCGACCGGGCTGCACCCCAACAGCGTAGCGGTCGACCCTGAAAGCCGGCGCGCCTGGGTCACCAACAAGGCCTCGCGCGACAACCCCGACGCCGAAAACGGCAACACCGTAACGCTGATTCGCTGAGCGCTCGGCATGCAGGCGGGGGCGGCTGGACAGCATGGTGCCGCGCGCCCGGGCGCTGGCGATGACGCTCTGCGAGTTGGCAGCCAGTGATCTCGCCTGAGGATGAACAACGAGTCAGGCTTGAATAATGTTGAGAATTATTTACATTGGAGGCTGTTGTATCATTGCCACTAATCATGCGCGCCACGTAGCGGGCGCTCTGAAAGAGACTCAGGATGACTCGCACGCTTTCTTATGCCCCTCGTTTTGTTCACCGCACGCTTCTCGCGCTGGCTCTGGCGGCGCTGATGGCCTCGCCGCTACAGGCCGCCGAAGAGGGTGACAGCACGGCTCAGCCAGCGCCCGACCGCGAGTCGGTCGACGCCCGCGTCGAACCGGCGGTGGGGCTTTACGAACTGGCGTTCAGCCCATCGCAGGAGGCAATTTACGTTGCCGCCGCCAACGGCTTCAAAAACGAAGCGGGGGGGACGATCTACCGGCTCGATCCGCAGACGCTGGAGATCGAGGGGCAGATCGACCTGGAGCAGAAGGCCTTCGGCCTTGCCCTCAATCCGCGGACCCATACGCTCTTTGTTGGCCACGCCCTGGATCAGAGCATCAGTGCCGTCAGTCTGGAAAGCGGCGAGGTGCGCCATCTGGCGCTGGTCAGCGAAGAGGAGAAGGCGCGCGCCGAGGAGCAGGATCTCTACGGTCCCAATCCACGACAGCTGAGAGTCGATGCTTCCACCAATACCCTTTATGTCACCGGCGTGGCGACCCACAGCGTACTGTGGATCATCGACGGTGAGAGCCTGACGCTGGAAAATACCGTCGAAGGGCTGGGGGAGTGGACCACCGGGCTGGCGCTCGACCCGGATGCCGGGCGCGTTTACGTCTCCACCATCAAGGCCGGCGAAGTTATCGCCATCGACATGCAGAGCCACCAGATCATGGCGCGCTGGCCGAGTGGCGGCGACTGGCCCACCAACCTGGCGCTGGACAGCGATCGCCAGCGTCTCTACGTCACCAACCAGAAAAGCGCCAACGTTGCCGTGCTCGACACCCGCAGCGGCGAAATCGTCGCTATCCTCGACAGCGCCGAGGGCGCGTTGGACCTGCTGCTCGATGGCAACCGTCTGTGGGTGACCAACCGCGACGCCAGCAGCGTGACGCTGTTCGATACGCAAAGCGATGAGCGAACCGCTTCCTTTGTCATCGATCCGATGCCCAACAGCCTGCTGAAGGTGCCCAACGAGGCGGGCGTGTACCTGAGTCTCAAACAGCCGCTGGATGACGAGCTCAAGGCCCCCGGTCCTGATGCGGTGATCCATCTGGTGCCCTGAACCGATCCGACGCCTGGTGTGGAAGCCGCCATTAGTGATTAACCCACCTGTCAAGGTGGGTTTTTTGTTTGCCCGGCGAAGCCGGCAAACCCGGACACCTGAAAGAAGGTGTCGTCACCCCGACTGAGGGGAAGACAATCCGACTGGCAAGGGCGTCACTGGCCAACGGTGGGGTCTAAAGGAAGCCATAGGAAGTTAACGGTACACAACGCAAGTGAACCTGCTTCGGCAGCACAGGTGGGTAAGCGTCCAAAATAGCGCGACGCCCAATACTCAGTCAGACCTGTGTTGTGCTTGAGGGTGGCATCGTTAACAGGGAGCCGGTGCAGTAACCGGGGAAGCCTGGCACCGAGTCCGGCAAAGCCGGAGGTTGTGGCTCAAGGTGAAAACCAAGGCGACA
>NZ_KB907890.1 GCF_000382245.1 Kushneria aurantia DSM 21353 | reverse complement strand
GCGGGTCCCACCCGATCCCATCCCGAACTCGGCAGTGAAACCGCTCAGCGCCGATGGTAGTGTGGGGTCTCCCCATGCGAGAGTAGGTCATCGTCAGGCACCCTTTTGAAACCCCGATTACAACATGGTCGGGGTTTTGCTTTTCCGGTCCTCCCCATGGGCTTTTCAGGGGTCTCCCCATGACCCGTCTGTCGGGAACAGACGGGAACCGCTTCAGCGGGCCCGCAGGGCGAGTCCCGGGACGGGACGAGTAACAGTAGCGGAACGCCGCCCGGGTCATCGTCAGGCACCCTTTTGAAACCCAGGCCCATGGTCGGGGTTTTGCTTTTCCGGACCCCGACCACAAAGAGCTGCAAATCAGGCATCTACGTCGTCAACGCTTCTGTCCGGAGTCCCTCGCTTTTCAGTTGTATGACAGTTTGAACTCTTCTCTGATGCTGGCGCTTTCTGCATGCCTGAACCACAATTATATTAACCGTTGAAAAGGATTATTTCCGTCATTGGTTGTGAATTATTCGACTTATCACCAGGCAAGGGGGAGGGCAAAATGAAAAGGACATCGAGTCTACTGTTGGTTGCCATGATGGGTATGGGCTTTGCACTCGTTGGTTGCGGCAATGATGATGGTGCCAATGATGCCAGCGAAGAGATGAGTCAGGCTGCGGACCAGGCCGGCGATGCCGCCAGCAACGCTGCTGATGCCACCGGTGATGCCGCTTCCAACGCTGCTGATGCCACTGGTGATGCTGTGTCCAATGCCGCCGATGCCACTGGCGACGCTGCCTCCAATGCGGCTGATGCTACCAGCGACGCTGCTTCCAATGCCGTTGATGAGACGGGCGAAGCACTTGATAACGCAGGCGATGCCGCCAGTAATGCTGCCGACGATGCTACCGATGCGACCGGTGACGCCATGCAGGAAGCGGGCAGTGAGATGAGCGACGATAATCAGCAGCAGTAAAACGGTTATCTGTTCTGTCGGTCTAAAAGAGCCTCTCTGAAGAGGCTCTTTTTGTATGCGAGCTCGGAGGGTATCTTACTGCGCGCTGGCAGCGCCAGCGGAAGGGTGCCCGCCAGGGATGGCAGGGCACAAAAAAGGGCCCATCAGGGCCCCTTGTCGGTGCGTCGAATGAAGAGATCAGTCCCAGCTCAATGCGCCGCCGGTCTGATATTCGGTGACACGGGTCTCGAAAAAGTTCTTTTCCTTGGGCAGATCGATCACCTCCGACATCCACGGGAAGGGGTTATCCACCTCGGGGAAGAGGCGAGCGAGACCGATCTGCTCGGCGCGACGGTTGGTAATGAAGTGCATGTACTGCTCGCAGAGCTCGGCGTTCAGGCCAAGGATACCGCGGGGCATGGTCTCCTTGCCGTAGGCAACCTCCAGCTCGCACGCCTCGCGCAGCATGCCACGGATCTCTTCCTGAAAGTCTTCGGTCCACAGGTGTGGGTTTTCGATCTTGATCTGGTTGATGCAGTCGATACCGAAGTTCATGTGGATCGATTCGTCGCGCAGAATGTACTGATACTGCTCGGCAATACCGACCATCTTGTTACGCCGACCCAGCGCCAGAATCTGGGCGAAGCCGGTATAGAACCACATGCCTTCGAAGATGACATAGAAGGCCACCATGTCGCGTAGAAAGGCCTGATCGCGCTCCGGTGAACCGGTGCGAAAATCCGGATCTTCGAGGTTCTGGGTGTGCTTGAGTGCCCAGGCGTCCTTGTCGGTAATCGACGGCACCTCGCGGTACATGTTGAACAGCTCGCCCTCATCGAGGCCCAGCGAGGTGCAGATGTACTGGAAGGTGTGAGTATGGATCGCTTCCTCGAAGGCCTGGCGCAACAGATACTGACGGCACTCGGGGTTGGTCAGATGACGATAGACCGCCAGTACGATGTTGTTGGCCACCAGCGACTCGGCGGTCGCGAAGAAACCGAGATTGCGCTTTAGCATGCGCACTTCGTCCTCGGTCAATCCTTCCGGGCTGTTGACCGGTGCGCGCCAGGTGGCGATATCGCCCTGCATCGAGACTTCGGTGGGCATCCAGTGGTTATTGCAGCCGGAGAGGTACTTCTCCCAGGCCCAGCCGTATTTCAGTGGCAGCAACTGATTGACGTCGGAACGGGCATTGATCATCGACTTTTCGCTGGCATCGATACGTGCCGCACCTACGTCGATTTCGCCCAGACCGCTGTTGTCGACCTGCCCATTGCCGTCTTCGGCATCAAAGAGTGTGGATTCCTGCATGTTGTTGGCCTCCTGCGGGCCGCTCCGACGTCACCGACGCGGAGCGGCCTTTATATTCGTCAGCAGCGACACGGCGGTCGCTGCCTCGGTGGTGCAAATGTACGTTACTGACACGCCTCGCAGTCCGGATCGTCCAGCGAGCAGGCCAGGGGCGGTGCCGAGCCCATCGGCTGCTGCGGATCGGCCGCCGGAGCGGCGCTGGACGGACGGCTGTCGCCGGTTGCAGCACCAGGTGCGGCGGCCGGCTTGACGCCTGTCAGCTTGCCATCGGTGCCTTTCAGGGTGGATTTCTCCAGCCGTGTCGAGGCCTGGGCACGCAGGTAATAGGTGGTCTTGAGCCCCAGCTGCCATGCCATACGGTAGGTGTTGTCCAGCTTGCGACCGGAGACGCCACTGATATAAAGATTCAGCGACTGCGCCTGGTCGAGCCACTTCTGACGACGCGAAGCGGCCTCGACGATCCAGCGCGGCTCGATTTCGAAAGCGGTAGCGTAGCGCTCGCGCAGATCCTCCGGGATACGCTCGATAGGCTGTAGCGAGCCGTCGTAATACTTCAGATCGTTGATCATCACCTCGTCCCACAGGTCACGCTCCTTGAGGGCGTGCACCATATGGGAGTTGACCACGGTGAACTCGCCGGAGAGGTTCGACTTCACATAGAGATTCTGATAGGTCGGCTCGATCGACTGGGTCACGCCGCAGATGTTGGAGATTGTCGCGGTCGGCGCGATCGCCATCACGTTGGAGTTGCGCATCCCCTGACGGCGCACCTTGTCGCGGATGCGCTGCCAATCCTGGGTGGCGGAAGTGTCCATCTGCAGATACTGCTCGCCGCGCTCGCGGGCCAGCTCGTTCACCGAGTCGATCGGCAACACGCCCTGGCTCCACAGCGAGCCCTCGAAGGATTCGTAGCGGCCACGCTCGGCGGCGAGGTCACTGGAGGCTTCGATGGCGTGATAGCTGATCAGCTCCATGGAGTTGTCGGCGAAATCTACCGCCTGCTGTGAAGCGTAGGCGATACCCTGCTTGTAGAGCGCATCCTGAAAGCCCATCAGCCCCAGACCCACCGGGCGGTGACGGAAATTGGCGCGCCTGGCCTGGGGCACTGCGTAATAGTTGATGTCGATGACGTTATCGAGCATGCGCACGGCGGTTTTGACCGAACGCTTGAGCTTTTCACTGTCGAGCCGGCCATCGACGATGTGCGCGGCCAGATTGATCGACCCCAGGTTGCACACCGCGATCTCGTCGGCACTGGTGTTGAGGGTGATCTCGGTGCACAGGTTGGAAGAGTGCACGACCCCGGCGTGACGCTGCGGGCTGCGCAGGTTGCAGGGGTCCTTGAAGGTGATCCAGGGGTGGCCGGTTTCAAACAGCATCGACAGCATGCGACGCCACAGATCCTTCGCCGGCACGCGCTTGTAGAGCTTGATCTCGCCGGTACGGGTCATCGCCTCGTACTCTTCGTAGCGCTTTTCGAAGGCGGCACCGTAGAGATCGTGCAGATCGGGGCATACCGAGGGCGAGAACAGCGTCCACTCCTTCTCTTCGCTGACGCGCTTCATGAACAGATCCGGCACCCAGTTGGCGGTGTTCATGTCGTGGGTGCGGCGGCGATCGTCACCGGTGTTCTTGCGCAGCTCGAGGAACTCCTCGATATCCAGGTGCCAGCTCTCCAGATAGGAGCAGACCGCGCCCTTGCGCTTGCCGCCCTGGTTGACCGCCACGGCGGTGTCGTTGACCACCTTGAGAAAGGGCACGATGCCCTGGCTCTTGCCGTTGGTGCCCTTGATGTAGGACCCCAGTGCGCGTACCGGCGTCCAGTCATTGCCCAGACCGCCGGCCCACTTGGAGAGCATGGCGTTGTCGCGGATGGCGCCATAGATGCCCTCGAGATTGTCCGGCACGGTCGTCAGGTAGCAGGAGGAGAGCTGGCTGCGCACGGTGCCGGCGTTGAACAG
Source organism: Kushneria aurantia DSM 21353 (assembly GCF_000382245.1). GTDB lineage: Bacteria > Pseudomonadota > Gammaproteobacteria > Pseudomonadales > Halomonadaceae > Kushneria > Kushneria aurantia. Next base: position 39,526 of record NZ_KB907890.1, on the reverse strand, counting down.
CGTCGGCGTCGAGGTCATGTAGTCGAAGCTCGCCAGCAGCTGATAGAACTCGATGGCGCGCGCGTCGCGGTCGTCCTCTTCGAGTGCCAGACCCATTGCTACGCGCATGAACAGCACCTGCGGCAGCTCGTAGCGTACGCCGTCGCGATGCAGGAAGTAGCGGTCGTAGAGGGTCTGCAGGCCCAGATAGGTGAACTGATTGTCGCGTTCGTAATCGATCGCGGCGCCGAGGCGCTCCAGATCGAATTCGGCCAGCCGCGGGTCGAGCTGCTCGAACTCGATGCCGCGTGCCACGTAGGTCGAGAAGGCGCGGCTGTAGAGGGTGGCCATGTCGCCGAAGGTGGCTTCCTCGCAGAGGCCGAGGAAGGAGAGCGCTTCGCGGCGCAGGTTGTCCTGCAGAAGGCGCGCGGTGACGAAGGTGTAGTTGGGCTCCTTCTCGACCAGGGTGCGCGCGGTCATCATCAGCGCGGTGGCTACGCCATCGGCGGTGACGCCGTCGTAGAGGTTGCGCAACGACTCCTCGACGATGCGTTTGGCATCAACATTGGCAAGGCCGCTGCAGGCATCGCCGACCAGCGTTTCGATGCGTGCCAGATCCAGCGGCCGGCGGCTGCCGTCGGGCTGGGTGACGTTGATGGTCGGATGGGGGCGCTCGATGCCCTGCTGCTCGGCGGCGCGAGCGCGGGCATGCTCCTCGCGATAGAGCACATAGGCGCGTGCCACCTTGTGCTCGCCGGAGCGCATCAGCGCCAGCTCGACCTGATCCTGAATATCCTCGATATGCAGGGTGCCGCCTTCCGGCATGCGCCGCTCGAAGGTCTCGACGATGGACTGGGTCAGCGCCTCGACCTGTTCGCGAATGCGCGAGGAGCCGGAGGCGTTGCTGCCCTCCACGGCGAGGAAGGCCTTGCTCATGGCCACGGAAATCTTGCCGGGGTCGAATTCGACCGTATCGCCGGTGCGCTTGATGATGCGCAGCACCTGGCGATGGGTCGTATGATCCTGCGATCCGTCATCAAGCGCGACCTGATGTCTGCGCTCGTCAGTGGACGTAGCCATGCGATATTCCTTCCATGCCGTTAAGGTCAAAGATAGGCCGTGTTCGCCTGCTTAAAGTGCAGGAGAGAGCGGCATAACCGTTGAAGCGAGTCGTTGAAAGCGGGCTGCCGTTATCGGGCGTTTTGCGCGCCCGGACACAATATAGTGTGTCTGCCGGCGTTGCAGGCACACTATATTGTGTCTTGCGAGGGGGCTCAACAGTAAAAAGTTGTGGTCAAGAGTGCGTGGGATGTGGACAACCTGTGACCTTTCCGGCGCAACGCCTGCTGCCGCTGGCGTTGACGGGAAAGCCTTGCCATCGATTCTATAGGGTGGGGTAGATCGCGAATATTTCAGCCGAAACAGGCTGCAATCGGACAAAAATTCATGCGTGTCAGGGTAGACAGCCGCGCGATATGATCGCGCGGCCATCGATATGGGCAGTTTCCGGCAAGGGTGGCACAATGTGGTTAACGGAACACTGATCGAAGTGCGGTGTCCATGTCGAGGGTTGTCTTGCCTGCCTGCGGCAGAAAAGAACGCAGCGTCAGGCGATGGCAGGAAAGCTCTCTTTACAATGATCGGACGGACAAGCCTTGGATAACATTACAAACGCCAACGAGCACATTCTTATCGTCGAGGATGATGAGCGGCTGGCCGCGCTGACGCGCGAATATCTTGAAGGCAACGGGTTCAGAGTCAGCGTCGAGCATGACGGCGCCAACGGCGTAGAGCGTATCGTGTCGCTGCGCCCTGACCTGGTGATTCTCGATCTGATGCTGCCGGGTGAGGACGGACTGTCGATCTGTCGCCGAGCGCGTCCGCAGTATGCAGGGCCGATTCTGATGCTGACCGCGCGCACCGACGATATGGATCAGGTGCTGGGGCTCGAAATGGGCGCCGACGACTACGTACCCAAGCCGGTGCCGCCACGTGTGCTGTTGGCCCGTATGAGGGCACTGTTGCGCCGTGCCGACGGCCCTGAAACCTCCGAGCAGGAGGAGACGCGGCTCGAGTTTCGCGACCTGGTGATCGAAGCCTCGACCCGCGAAGCCTGGCTCAACGGTGAACGCATCGACCTGACCAGTGCCGAGTTCGATCTGCTCTGGCTGCTCGCTTCTCACGCCGGGCGCGTGCTGACCCGTGAAGAAATTTTCTCGGCGCTGCGCGGCATCCGCTACGATGGTCAGGATCGCTCTATCGACGTGCGCGTATCGCGCATTCGTCCCAAGATCGGCGACGACCCCCATCAGCCGCAGCGCATCAAGACCGTACGCAGCAGGGGATATCTGTTCGTACGTGAAAGCTGAACCACGGCGGTGCCCCTGGTCAGAACGATGCCCGGTGATCGTCATCCTCCGACGGGAATGAAAGATGGCATTGCAAACCGGCCGGACGCCATCCATTTATCAGGATACCGATAGCGGCCCGAGCGCGCGTTGGTCGTCCACCCGGTCGACCAACGGTGGCTTTCGCCGTCTCTACCTGATGCTGTTCATATCGCTTTTATTGATCTTTCTGGTCGGCCTCGGGGCCGCCTGGTTGATCAACGACTGGCGTCAGGACAGCTATCGTCAGCGGCTTGCCAGTGCGCCCATGGCGTTATTGACCGCACTGGTGGCGTCTCAGCCCGCCGATGCCCGCGATCAGTGGCTCAGTGCCTATGAAGATGAACTGGGCATTCGCCTTGCCATGTCCGACCCGGAAACGCTGCGACTGGGGTTTCTCGAGCGCTACCGGCTCAACAACGGCGGCGTACTGGCGCGTCGCGCCGAGGGCGAGAGCGGCTGGCAGCTCTACCGGGAGCTGCCGGGCGAGGATGGCGCGGTGTTGGCGGCGCAGTTCGTCGGGCTCTCCGAGCGCCAGCCGATACTGCTGGTGTCACTGCTGCGCCAGTGGCTGGAACTTGCGCCCGAGGCAGAGCGCGAGACGCGCTTTCGATCCCTGCGCCAGCGCATGGCGGTCGGCATGGGACTGGGCAGCGGCACGCCGCCCGGGCTCTCCGAGCGGCAGCTTGCAAGCTTCAATGATGGCCATGTGGTCATCAACATCGGCGCCGATCGTGCCAACCTTTCATTTTATGCCAGCCTTCCCGGCGGGCGCTGGCTGATGGTCGGCCCGCTGCGCCCCTTCGAGCCGCTGCCGCTGATGGTGATCGCCGCGGTCATGGCGATGTTGCTGCTGCTGTTTGGCATGGTGATCTATCTGCTGCTGCGTAGTCTGGAACGGCGCCTGACACGGCTCGAGCAGATTACCCTGCGGTTCACCTCCGGAGATTTCGGCGCTCGAGCGGAGCCGGGGCAGGAGTACCTGACCCAGCTGGAGCAGTCGTTCAACACCATGGCCGATCAGGTGCAGTCGGTGCTGTCGTCACAGCAGGAGTTGATGCGTGCCGTATCGCATGAGTTTCGCACGCCGGTGGCGCGGGTGCGCTTCGCCCTGCAGATGGTCGATGACATGAGCGACTCGCCCGCGATTCGGCGGCTGTTGGGCGGTGTCGACGACGACATCGAGGCGATCGACCGGCTGATCGACGAAATACTGACCTACGCGCGGCTGGACAACACGGCAGATGGCAGCATACCGCTGGCGCCGATTACGCTGGCGGTAGGCGATATGGCCGATGAAGTGGTCAAGACGCTGACAACGCTCTTTCCGCGCCTGACACTGGAAGTGGTCGGCGACAGCGCGCTGAGGGTGCATGCTGACCGGCGCTACCTGCAGCGGGCGCTGCAGAATCTGGTGGTCAACGCCTGCCACCATGCCGAGAGCCGGGTCCGGATCCAGCTGACGGGCGATAACCAGAGCGTCTATATCAGCGTCGAGGACGACGGCCCCGGCGTGCCGGAACAGTCGCGTCGACGTATCTTCAAACCCTTCGCTCGTCTTGACGACAGCCGTACCCGCCAGCGGGAAAGAAACGGCGGTTATGGCCTCGGACTGGCGATCGTGGCGCGGGTCATGGAGTGGCACGACGGCCATGTCGAGGTAGACAGCGCGCCGGAGCTGGGCGGCGCCCGCTTTATACTCTGCCTGCCGCGTGAATGGTCGGACGACGATGAGGTGTCATAGCGTACGACGCCGTCAATTCGCCGGTCGAATGCCGTCCAGCACCGCAAAGGAGGTCTCCCGCGCCGTGCGCAGGAAGTCGGTCATCCACGCCAGCTCCAACTGGTCGCTTCTCACCGCCGCGTACAGCGTGCCCCACACGCCCTCTTCACCCAGCGAACAGGCGCGTACATAGTCGCGCTGCAGATACTCGGTCAGCGCCCAGTTGGGTAGCGCGCAAACGCCGCGACCGCTGGCCACCAGCTGCATCATCATCATGGTCAACTCGGCGGTGCGGGTCTCGCGCGGGTGAACGCCCAGCGGATCGAGGAAGCGGCTGAAAACGTCCAGCTTGCTGTGCGCTACCGGATAGGTGATCAGCGTCTCCTCACTGAGTTCCTCGGCGGTCACAAAGCGACGTTCGGCCAGCGAGTGCTGGCGGGATACCGCCAGCAGACTCTCGTAGCGAAACAGCGGCTCGTAGTGCACCTGCGCCAGCGGCTGTGGGTCGGCGGTGATCACCAGGTCGAGCTGTTCGCGGGCCAGCGCCGGCAGTGGGTCAAAGTGCTGACCGGCGGGGATGTCGACCTCCACCTCGGGCCAGTGGTCGCGAAAATGGTCGATAGTAGGCATCAGCCACTGAAAGCAGCTGTGGCACTCGATTGCCATGTGCAGCCGACCCTGCTCGCCGCCGGCCATGCGGGCGATATCGCGCTCGGCGTTGCGTACCTGGGGCAGCACCTGCTCGGCCAGCCCCAGTAGACGCTGGCCGGCGCGGGTAAACTGAACCGGGCGGGTCTTGCGCAGAAAGAGCGGGCAGCCCAGCCGCTCCTCGAGATCCTTGAGCTGGTGAGAGAGCGCTGACTGCGTCAGATGGACACGTTCGGCGGCCTCGACCAGCGATCCTGTGTCGCGAAGTGCCAGCAGGGTGCGCAGGTGGCGAAATTCGATCATGAAGACCTGTCTCTCATGGTATTCGCGTTCAGTGCAGGGCGTCCTGCGTCTCGTGGTCAGGTCGAGGGCATCACACACTCGCTCTCTGGCAACAGCAGGTCACGATCGCCGAAATCAGCCGGGCAGAGCGCCCGCGAATCGACAATACGCGCCGCCAGCCGTGGCAGCAGTGACATGTCGGGGCGCAGGTCCTGCGGCTGGCGCGGCGTGACTGCCTGCCACCCGTTATCTTCGCGCTCGGCGACCACGAAGGCAAAGAAATAGCTGCCCGGAAAGCCCATGCGCAGATCGGTGATCAGCAGTTGGTCATCGGCTGCCGAAATGCGCCAGAAGGGTGCCGAAAACCACGCCAGCCGCTGCCCTGCCCACAGATCGACGGCGCTGTCGTAGTCGACCTGCGGGCGCCGGAAGAGATCGAAGCGCGGCGCCTGGTCGCCGTCGAACAGACTGACCAGCGCCTCCAGCTGACGCCCGTCGTCGATCACCGTTACCCGCCACACCAAAGTGTTGAAGGGCGTTGGCTGGACCATCACCGGGCGGTCGACCAGGTCACGCTCGATCAGCGTTGGCGTAATGTGATCGATCACTGCAGCCTTCGCCGATATGGCAAAACCGAGGTAAAGCGTGGAGAGCGCCAGTCCCGCCAGCGGCGCGCGTCCCGGTCGGCCGCGTATCAGCATGACGATAACGGCGATCAGCAGTGGCAGGGTATAGAGCGGGTCGATAATGAAAAACAGCGGCCAGGCCGTGGGTGGCGGCGCCAGCGGCCACATGAGCTGGGTGCCGTAGGTGGTGCAGGCGTCCAGCAGCGGATGCGTGATCAGGCACAGCCACCAGAACCACCACCACCGGCGTGCCGGGATGTCGCGGGCCCGTGGCAGCCGGCTGCATATGAGCGTGGCGAGTGCCGCCACCCCGGTCAGCACGAACAGCGAGTGGCTGAAACCGCGATGAAAGGTATAGTCGGCCACTGCGTTGCCGTAATCGATGAAACTGTCGAGATCCGGCAGCGTGGCGGTGACCGCGCCCAGCACTACCGCGCGGCGTCCCAGCCGCCTTCCCAGCACTGCGCCACCAATAGCGCCGCCGAGGCAGGCCTGTGTCAATGAATCCATGCCTTTTATGTCCTGCTGATCGGGGAGTGCGTTATCTGTGCCATCGAACCGGCGTTGATGGTGTTACCGTCCATGACGGCTGTGCTCGAGCCTGGAATCGAGCAAGACGCCATTTACCATAGCATGCCAATATTGATGCGGCTTAAGGAGAGCAGTATGGCGCTGGAGCAACGCCAGCGACAGGCCTTTCGAGAGCTCGCCCGGCCGGTGGCAGCCGCACCTTCAGGTTCTATCCGCTGCCGCACCCTTCGCCGCTCAACCAGACCTGGTATCGCCGCTTTCCGGGGCTGCTGGCGCAGCGTCTCGAACAGCTCGATGTGCGCCCGGACAATCTCAACCTGTGAACGGCTCACGGTCCAGCTATCCTGCAGGACAAGGCGGGCGAAAAGCCTGCCCATCACGACGCCTTTAAAGAAAGCTGGAGAGACCATGCAATATCTACACACCATGCTGCGAATCACCGACATCGACCAGTCGCTGCACTTCTTTTGTGACCTGCTGGGGATGAAGGAGGTGCGCCGCAAGGAGAGCGAGAAGGGGCGCTTTACCCTGATCTTTCTGGCTGCCGACGAGGATGTGGCATCCTCCAGCAAGCACCAGTCGCCGGAACTCGAGCTGACCTGGAACTGGGACCCGGAGGAGCTTTCAAAGGATGCTCGCAATTTCGGCCATCTGGCCTACCGGGTAGATGATATCTACGCCACCTGTCAGCGCCTGATGAACAACGGTGTGACCATCAACCGGCCGCCCCGTGACGGCCACATGGCCTTCGTCAAAACGCCCGACGGGATTTCCATCGAGCTGTTGCAGAAGGGCGATGCGCAGGCGGCGCAGGAACCCTGGGCGTCGATGGAGAACACCGGCAGCTGGTAGGTTCGGCAACGTGAGGGGCGCCTCGTGGCGCCCTTTGAGGCTGCCGATAAAGTAATTCAGATCGGGACAAGCCTTCCACGAGGGCGCTATAAACCCCTCCCTGGGCGCTAAATTCGCCATCCCTGGCGAATAACCCTCGTTTCAGGCTATCCCGATCCTTGCGGCCATACCGCCAGCAATAGTGCTATCAGGTTTGTCATCGATCTGCCGGACGCCTCACGGCGCCCCTTGCACCAACTTCACAGCAGCGGCTACAGCGCCTCAATGGTGCGCCGCTGGGCCAACAGGGTGTCGCGGCTGGCGCGGGCCTCATCGAGCTTGCCGCGCTCTTTCTCGACCACCTCGGCGGGCGCCTTCTGTGTAAAGCTCGCGTTGCCGAGCTTTTTCTCCACGCCTGCCATCAGCTTCTCCTGCTTGCCGATCTCGCGATCCAGGCGCGCCAGTTCGGCGTCGCGGTCGACCAGCCCGGCCAGCGGCACGTGCAGTTCGAGACTGCCGACACGCTGCACGGCGGCGGCCGGCACTTCCTCGGGAGCGGCGAAATGGACCTCCGAGAGCCGCGCCAGCCGGCTCAGAAAGCGGGCGTTGTCGTCGAGGCGGCGGCGGTCGGTGTCGTCGCCGTGGGTCAGCAGCAACGCCAGCTCACGGCCGGGCGCGATATTGAGCTCGGCGCGGATATTGCGGATCGCCACGATCACCGCCTTGAGCCATTCGATGTCGGCTTCTGCCTGCTCATCGATGCGCGCTGCATCGCATACCGGCCAGGGCTGCACCATGATCGAGCTGCCGTGGTGGTCAATATCCACACCGGCCAGCAGCGACACCTTCTGCCAGATCTCTTCGGTGATAAAGGGCATCATCGGATGCGCCAGTCGCAGGATCGCCTCCAGCACTCGCACCAGCGTGCGGCGCGTGCCGCGACGCGCTGCCATGCTCGCCTCGCTGTCCCACAGCACCGGCTTGGAGAGCTCCAGGTACCAGTCGCAGTAGTCGTGCCAGATAAAGTCGTAGAGGGCCTGACTGGCGAGATCGAAGCGGTAGTCGTCCAGCGAGCGGGTCACCTGACGCTCGACCTGCTGCAGACGCGAGATAATCCAGCGGTCGGCGAGCGACAGCGCTACCTCGCCATCCGCGCCGCAGTCCTCGCCCTCGGTATTCATCAGCACGTAGCGGGCGGCGTTCCACAGCTTGTTGCAGAAGTTGCGGTAACCCTCCAGCCGGCCCGGATCGAACTTGATATCGCGCCCGGTGGTGGCCAGCGACAGAAAGGTGTAGCGCAGCGCGTCGGTGCCGTTGGGCTCGATACCCTCGGGGAATTCGGCGCGGGTGGCTTTGGTGATCGCCTTCGCCTTCTGCGGCTGCATCATGTTGCCGGTGCGCTTCTCCACCAGGCTTTCCAGATCGATGCCGTCGATCAGGTCGATGGGGTCGAGCACGTTGCCCTTCGACTTGGACATCTTCTGCCCCTGGCTGTCGCGCACCAGGCCGTGCACATAGACCGTTTTGAAGGGCACCTCGCCGGTGAACTTCAGGGTCAGCATGATCATCCGCGCGACCCAGAAGAAGATGATGTCGAAACCGGTCACCAAAGTGCTGGTGGGGTGGAAGGTGGCAAGCTCCGGCGTCTGCTGCGGCCAGCCCAGGGTGGCAAAGGTCCACAGCCCCGAACTGAACCAGGTATCCAGCACGTCGTCGTCCTGATGCAGCGCTACCCCGGGTTCGAGACCATATTTCTCGCGCGCCTCTTCTTCGCTACGTGCGACATAGAAGGCGCCGTTTTCATCATACCAGGCGGGAATGCGATGCCCCCACCAGAGCTGGCGCGAGATGCACCAGTCCTGTAGATCGCGCATCCAGGCGAAATACATGTTCTCGTAGTTTTTCGGCACGAACTGAATGTCGCCGTTCTCGACGGCGGCAATCGCCGGTTTGGCCAGGCTTTCGACGGCGACGAACCACTGATCGGTAAGCCAGGGTTCGATCACCACCCCGGAGCGGTCGCCGAAGGGCTGCATGATCTTCTTGCTCTCGACCAGCGGCTGCTGGCGGCCCTCTTCATCGCTGACGGTGACCGCCAGGCCCTCGGCGGTGATCGCCTCGACCACGCGCGCGCGCGCCTCGAAGCGATCCAGGCCGCGCAGCTCCTCGGGCACCAGATTGACCTGCGCCACGTCGTCGAGCGGCTCGCCGCGGGCAGCACGTGAGGCGAGCGCGGCGCTCTCTGCATAGGAGAGGCCGTCGCTGCGCATATGGGCGTGGCGGTCCATCAGATTGTAGAGCGGAATGGCGTTGCGCTGGGCCACCGCGTAGTCATTGAAGTCGTGGGCGCCGGTGATCTTGACCGCACCGGAGCCGAACGCCGGATCGGGGTAGTCATCCTCGATGATGGGAATCAGGCGGCGCTGTGCCTTCGGCCCCACCGGAATTTCGCACAGCCTGCCGACCAGCGGCGCGTAGCGCGCGTCATTCGGGTTCACCGCCACCGCGCCGTCGCCCAGCATGGTCTCCGGACGGGTGGTGGCGATCGAGATATAGTCGCGCTGCTCGCGCAGGGTGACATTGCCGTCCGCATCGCGCTCGATGTATTCATAGCTTTCGCCGCCGGCCAGCGGATACTTGAAGTGCCACATATGGCCGTCGGTCTCGCGGTTTTCCACCTCCAGATCGGAGATCGCGGTGGCCAGTGCCGGGTCCCAGTTGACCAGCCGCTTGCCGCGATAGATCAGCCCTTCATCGAAAAGACGCACGAAGGCCTCGCGTACCGCCCGGTAGAAGCCGTCGTCCATGGTGAAGCGTTCGCGGCTCCAGTCGATGCTCGACCCCATGCGCCTGAGCTGGTGGGTGATATGGTCACCGGATTCCTGCTTCCACTCCCAGATGCGTTCGATGAAGGCCTCGCGGCCCAGATCGTGACGACTCTTTTGTTCCTCGTGGGCCACCTTGCGCTCGACCAGCATCTGAGTGGCGATACCGGCGTGATCGGTACCGGCCTGCCACAGCGTGTTGCGCCCCTGCATGCGCCGATAACGGACCAGGGTATCCATCAGCGTGTCCTGGAAGGCGTGGCCCATGTGCAGGCTGCCGGTCACGTTGGGAGGCGGGATCATGATGGCGTAAGGGTCGCCACTACCGCGCGGTGCGAAATAGCCGCGCCCCTCCCAGTGCTGATACCAGGTGCTTTCGATCGATTCGGGCTGATAGGTCTTTTCCATGAAGAGGCTCGGTCCGGGGTGCTGAAATTCGCAACGGCCGCCTGAAAGCGGCGAAATACCATCGATTATAGCGCCGGCAAGCGGTGGCCGTCATGGCGGGGTAGGCATTGTCGACAATTGAGCGGTGGTTCTAAAGATTGTCGTCACTGAGTCGATAGACGGATTGATACTAAAGTCGCATGCCATGCGCCGGTATGCTGCCAACATCCATCCCGACACAAGATCAGGCCGCTTTTTCATGAATGCTTCACAAGCTGCATTACCGCAGGCGCAGTACGCCACAAACAATCCTTCAGCCGCAGGCAGCGCTAATCGAACCCGTCGGGAGCTGACACTACGACGGCAAATGTTGATCGGTCTGGGAGTAATGTGGCTGGTTCTGCTTGTCACGCTGACAATCAATGCGAGCCAATTGCACGGTGCACTGGTGACCGAGCGACGCATGCAGTTGGTCGAGGCGGTAGAAATGGCAGAAAGCCTTGTTCAGCACTATCAGGACATGGCGCAGCAGGGCGTCATGGAGCAGCGTGCCGCGCGTGAGCAGGCGCTGGACGCGCTACAGAATTTACGCTACGGCAACGGCAATTATGTGTATGCCGTCAGCAGCGATCTGCATATCCTGGCCCATCCCGAACGTCCACGTGGTCAGGATGTCTCCAATGTGACCGGGGGCGACGGCAGTCTGCTGTTTCAGAACGTGATCGCCGCCGCTGGAGAAGGCAGTGGATTTGTTGAGTACCGTTCCAATTTTTCCCGCGATGGCAAGGATAACCTCTCCGTATTGGCCTTCGTGCAACATGATCGCGACTGGGATATGTACCTGGTAAGCGGCATGTTCATGGGGGACATCAACAATATCGTGATGGCCCGTCTACTGCAGTCAACACTGGTGATACTGATCGCCGGTGTGCTGCTGACGATGCTGTTCTGGTGGGGAATGCGTCGTATCCTGAGCCGGCTGGGTGGTGAGCCCGGTCGTGCCGCTGAAGTGGTCAAGCAGATCGCCGGGGGTGATCTGAGCGCCCACATCACCCTGCGCAAGGGCGATCGTGGCAGCCTGCTGGCCGATATCAGCACCATGCGTGACAATCTTGCCGAACTGGTTAAATCGCTGCAGCAGACCGGCGGCAGGGTGGACCAGGGGGCCGAAGAGCTGTCTTCCGGCAACCAGGAGCTGTCGCAACGTACCGAGCAGCAGGCGGCGGCGCTCGAGCAGACTTCCTCCAGCATGGAGCAGATGACCGCCAGCGTGCGCCAGAGCGCCGATAACGCCGCCCGTGCTCGCCAGCTGACCGGTGAAGCGGCTGATACCTCCAGCGCCGGGCAACAGGCGATGAGCGAGGCGGTGAGCGGCATGGAGGAGATTACCGCCAGCGCCGAGCGTATCGGCGAGATTATCTCGCTGATCGACAACATCGCCTTTCAGACCAATATTCTGGCCCTCAACGCCTCGGTCGAAGCGGCGCGCGCCGGAGAGCACGGCCGCGGCTTCGCGGTGGTGGCCAATGAGGTGCGCAGTCTCGCTAACCGCTCTTCGAATGCGGCGAAGGATATCCGTGAACTGATCGAGGCGTCCGGTCAGCACATCGAGGGTGGCTCGCAGCGGGTGCAACTCGCCAGTGAGCGGATGCAGGAGATCGACAGCCGGATTCAGCGTATCAACGACCTGCTCGAAGAGATCGCTGCTGCCGGTCGAGAGCAGAGCAGCGGCATCGAGCAGATCAACGACGCCATCAGTCAGATGGATCAGAATACTCAGAAAAACGCGGCCCTGGTGGAGCAAACGGCCGCCTCCGCAGCGGAGATGAGCAGCAGTGCCGGTGAACTCTACGGCGTTACGCAGCGCTTTCGTGTCGAGCGTCAGAGCTGAACTGCTAGCCACCGCCAATGCGGTGGCTCTCTACCTCATAGCCGCGCTCGCGGTAGGCCTGCCAGCAGGCACGCTTGGCGGAGAGCACCGTCTGCTGCTGAGAGATGATCTCCGCCACTCTGGGAAAGCGTGAAAACCAGTCGGGGATATCGGGATGCAGGTTGAGCAGCGCTTCGATACCCGGCGGTGGCGCGGCATCCTGCCAACCCAGCGTTACCGGCGCCGGCGGCAGGCGCTGATCGTCCAGCCGCACATGAGGCACGAAGGCGTCATGGCGGAAGGTCCACAGGCGGTCGTCGAGGCCGGCCGCCATTGCCTCGTCCTCGCAGTGCAGATGCAGCCGGTAGCCCTTGCGGTAGATGGTCTCCGCCAGCCGGCAGGCGAAGTCGAGCCGCGCCTCGGCCGTAGTGGCGGAGAGTACATAGAAGTCGATGCGGGTCATGACCGTGTGAGCGAATTATCCATTGGTTCGCCTGTAGAATGCCGTTAAAAAGCCCGCGCCGATCAGCAGGCTACCGCCCGTACGGTTGGCGATACGCTGCAGGCCGGGCTGTCTGATTTTCTGGCGTGCCGATGAGGCGAGCAGGCCATACAGCGCGGCGTTGAGCGCGCCCAGCGAGACGAAGGTGATTTCCATCAGGGCGATCTGCGGCAGCAGTGGCAGCCCCGGATCCATGAACTGAGGCACGAAAGCGATAAAAAACACAAGGCTCTTGGGGTTGAGTGCGGTCACCGTAAAGGCGTGACCGAAAAGTCTCGCTGATTTCCCTGTAATGGCAGGGCCTGCACCTTCGTCGTGAAGGGTGGGTGCGGTACGCCAGAGTTTGATGCCGAGGTAGATCAGATAGCCGGCGCCCAGCCACTTCAGCAGCGTAAACAACGTTGCCGAAGCTGTCAGTAGCGCCCCCAGTCCGGCCATCGAAGCGCTCATGGCAACCAGATCGCCCAGGGCGACACCGGCGACCGTCGCGGCGCCCGCCCGACGGCCATGACTTAACGCATGAGAGATGACCAGCAAAATGGTGGGGCCCGGAATCGCCAGCATGATGGCAGAGGCGATAGCAAAAGCAAGCCAGTTATCCATGGACATGGTGAATGTTCCTTTATCGGTATCCCTTAATGCTTCTCCGACCCTGGCAATGTGTGCTTCAGAGGCCTGCCAGTGAAAACTCCAGAGCCGATAGAGCGCCCTGACCTCCTGCATGTCATCGGCCAGCAACAGAGCAGCGGAGGAGCCATGAGACAGATAGTCGTTGTGTGGGCGCTTACACCCCGCCGTCAATGTCCAGACACGCGCCGGTGGCAAACGACGCCTCGCCGCCGGCCAGCCACAGAATGCCGTGGGCGATTTCGTCGGGTTCACCGGCGCGCCCCATGGGAATCGCCTGGCTCGATTTCTCGGGCTTGTCCGGGTTGCCGCCGCTGGCGTGAATTTCGGTGTGCACCACGCCCGGGCGTACGGTGTTGACGCGGATGCCTTCGGCCGCCACCTCTTTCGCCAGCCCCTCGGTAAAGGTGTCGATGGCGCCCTTGGAGGCGGCGTAATCGACATATTCGCCCGCGCCGCCGCGGTGCGCGGCCGCCGAGGAGATATTGACGATAGCGCCGCCCTTGCCGCCGTGGCGTGTCGACATCCGCTTGACCGCCTCCCGCGCGCAGAGGAAGGGGCCGGTGATGTTGATGCGCATCATGCGCTCGATACGCTCGGCGCTCATCTCGTCGAGGCGGGCGATCCGGTCGATCACGCCGGCATTGTTGACCAGCACGTCGAGCGTGCCCAGTTCACGGTCGACGGTTTCGAACAGGCGCACGATATCGGCCTCATGGGCCATGTCCGCCTGTACTGCCAGCGCCCGGCCGCCGGCTGACTCGATATCGCTGACCACCTGCTCGGCGGCCTCGCGATTGCTGACGTAGTTGATGGCCACCGCATAGCCGCGCGCGGCGGCGAGTTTCGCGGTGGCGGCGCCGATGCCGCGGCTGGCACCGGTAATGATCATGACGCTCATGGGCGGTTGGCTCCTTTTGAAAAACGTTGCCGGTTGAAAAACGTTGCCAAAAAGTCGGGTTCAGGCCAGCCGGGTCAGCCAGCCGTGACGATCCTCGGCGCGACCGTACTGGATATCCAGCAGCTGCTTGCGCAGCGATTTGCCCACTTCGCCACCGCTGCCCTCGGCGCACACCAGCCGATCATCTTCGCTGATCAGCTCACCCACCGGGGTTATCACGGCGGCAGTGCCGCAGGCGAACACCTCACTGATCTCACCGGAGCGCACGCCTTCGCGCCACTCGTCGATGCTGATGGCGCGCTCTTCGGGCTGCAGGCCGTCGTCGGCGGCCAGCTGCAGCACCGAGTCGCGGGTGACGCCCTCCAGAATCGTGCCGGTCAGCGCCGGCGTGACAATGCGGCCGTCGCGGAAAACGAAAAAGAGGTTCATGCCCCCCAGCTCCTCGACCCATTGGTTCTCCACCGCATCGAGAAAGGCAACCTGATCGCAGCCGTGCGCCTCGGCTTCCTTCTGGGCGGCCAGCGAGGCGGCGTAGTTGCCGCCGCATTTGGCCGAGCCGGTGCCGCCGCGGGCGGCGCGGTTATAGTGCGACGACAGCCAGATCGACACCGGCTTGACGCCGCCCTTGAAGTAGGCCGCCGCCGGTGAGGCGATGACGTAGTAGTCGACCTGTTTGGCCGGCTTGACGCCGAGGAACTTCTCGCTGGCGATCATGAAGGGGCGCAGATAGAGGCTCGACTCCTCCGCCTCGCTGGCCGGCGTGGGTACCCAGTCAACATCCTGACTGACCAGCGCCTTCAGCGAGGCGATAAAGGTGTCGCTGTCCAGCTCCGGCAGCGCAAGCCGTCGTGCCGAGGCCTGAAAGCGGGCGGCGTTGCGCTCCGGGCGAAATGTCCATACCGAGCCGTCGGCGTGACGATAGGCCTTGACCCCTTCGAAGATCTCCTGGGCGTAGTGCAGCACCGAGGCAGCCGGGTCCAGCGTCAGCGGACCATAGGGGCGCACCATCGCACTGTGCCAGCCGTCGTTGTGGGTCCAGCGCACGTGCACCATATGGTCGGTGAAGTAGCGACCGAAGCCCGGGTTGGCCAGAATCTCCGCGCGAATTCTCTCTTCGGTGGGGTGGGCAGTGGGGCGCAGATCGAATTGCTGGGTAGACACGGTCGGTTCTCCGTCGATAGGGCTTGTCGATAGGGCTTGAAAGAGCATGCGGACGCCGATCGGGGCGCCCGGCACATCACAATTGGCGAAATTCAAGAATGGCACAGCCGCAGTGCGGCAACAAAGCGCTGCAGCGTTATTCGGCGCTTGCCTCGCAGTCGAGCAGATACTGGGTCAAAAGCCCCACCGGGCGGCCGGTCGAGCCCTGCTTGCCGCGCCAGGCGGTACCGGCGATGTCCAGGTGGGCCCAGCGGTAGCTGCCGCTGAAGCGCGACAGAAAGCAGCCGGCGGTGATGGCACCCGCCTTGCGCCCGCCGATGTTGGCCATGTCGGCATAGCGCGACTCCAGCTGTTTGTCGTACTCCGCCCACAGCGGCAGCTGCCAGGCGCGGTCGCGTGCGGTGATGCCGGCTGCCAGCAGGGCGTCGGCGAGCGCCTGGTCGTTGGCCACAAGACCGCTGGCGTGATCGCCCAGGGCCACCATGCAGGCGCCGGTGAGCGTGGCAATATCCACCACCGAAGCGGGCTGATAGCGCTCGACGAAGGTCAACGCATCGGCCAGCGCCAGCCGCCCCTCGGCGTCGGTGTTGAGCACCTCGACGGTCAGCCCCTTGAGGGTCGTGATGATATCGCCGGGCTTGTAGGCATGGCCGTCGGGCATGTTCTCGGCGGCGGCGATAACCCCGACCACGTTGATTTTCGGGCGCAGCGCGCCGATCGCCTTCATGGCGCCCATGACACCGGCGGCGCCGCCCATGTCGAACTTCATCTCGTCCATGTCGGCGCCACCCTTGATCGAGATGCCGCCGCTGTCGAAGGTGATGCCCTTGCCCACCAGCACATGGGGGGGCTGTGACTCGTCGGCGCCGCGGTATTCGATCGCGATCAGTCGCGACGGCTCGGCACTGCCGCGACCGACCGCCAGCAGCGCACCGGCCCCCATCTCCTCCAGCGCCTGCTCGTCAAGAACGCTGACTTCGAAGCCGGCTTCGCTGCCCAACAGCTGCGCCTGCTCGGCCAGATAGCGCGGGGTGCAGACGTTGCCCGGCAGCTCACCCAGCTCCCGCGACAGGTTGATACCGGCACCGGTCGCTGCGCCCACCCGGGCGCCTTTCTCGACATCGCGGGCGGCGCCGGCGTCGCTGACGATCAGCGACAGCCTGTTGAGTTGAATCGGCTCGCTCTTTTTCGAGCGGAAGGTGTCAAAACGCCAGCTGGCGCGCAGCGTGCACTCGGCGATCATGCGCGCCTTCCAGGCGCTGTCGCGCGGGCCCGTCTGGCGGTCGAGCATGACGATCGCAGCCTCTTCAACGGGCAGCTTGAGCAGCGCCGCCAGTACTGCATCCAGGGCGCGGCGAAAGGCTTCCTCGTCGAAGGCGTCCGGCTCGCCGCAGCCCACCAGCAGCAGGCGGTCGGTATTGAGGCCGGGGGCAAAGGGCAGGAGCTGGACGTTGCCGGTGGTCGGGTCGAAGTCTCCACGCTCCAGCAGCTGGCCGATCAGCCGCTCGCTGGCGTCGTCGAGACGCGCGCTGGCGGGCGGCAGGTCGCCGCTTTTGAATACCGGCACGATGATGCAGCCGGTATCGACCCTGGCCGGGTTGGCGGTGAGAACGGGAAATTCCATGATGTCTCCGGGACAATGCGCTGGGTATTGGCGATAATGCCTGCCCTGACGAACAGGCGCTTGTGCCTGTCCCCATGGTAAACGAATATCGGTGTTGTTGTGGCAGGGTCATGACCATGCGGGGCAGTGCAGGCCTGAAAGCGCCGGCAAGAGATCGATACGGGTAAAGCAGGTACAGGGAGTTACTGTTTGATCGTTTTTCGCTACCTGATGCGCGAGATACTGACGACCATGGTGGCCGTTACCGGCATTCTGCTGCTGGTCATCATGGGTAATCGCTTCATTCGCTATTTCAGCGACGTCGCCGAGGGCGATTTTCCCGCCACCCTGCTGGGCAGCCTGATGCTGTTTCACCTGCCGGGATTTGTGCAACTGATTCTGCCGCTGGCCTTTTTTCTGGGCATTCTACTGGCTTACGGGCAGCTCTATCTCAACAGTGAAATGACGGTGTTGAGCGCCTGCGGCATAAGTCCTGTGCGCCTTTTGGGCGCTTCCTGCTGGCCGGCGCTGCTGGTGGCGCTGGCGGTGGCGCTGTGCAGCCTGTGGCTGACCCCGCTGGGACTTTCGCAAAACGAGCGCCTGCTCACCGAGCAGCAGCAGCGTGCCGATTTGAGCGCGCTGGCGCCGGGGCGCTTTCAGTCGTTGGGAGGGCGTACGCTCTATGCCGAGGGCCACAGCGACAACAACAGCCGCCTGCAGAATGTCTTTATTGCCGAGCGCCAGCGCGGCGAGCAGGGGCAGCGTGTCGAGGTATTGACCCGCGCCGAAAGCGGCTACCAGGCCACCGACGAGGAGACCGGCAGCCGTTTTTTGGTGCTCTCCAACGGCTCGCGGGTAAGCGTCACGCCCGGCTCGCCGGCGCTCGAGCGGTTGCGTTTTGATACCTATGCGTTGCGCCTGGAGGACAGCAGCGCGCAGATGACGCTTGACGATGTCGAGCTCGAATCGACCGCTGCGCTGCTGCGTGCCGACAGTCGCGAGGCCAGCGCCGCTCTGCAGTGGCGTTTCTCGCTGGTGCTGATGGTGCTGGTATTGACCATGATCGCGCTGCCACTGTCGCGCGCCAATCCGCGTCAGGGGCGCTTCGCGCGGATACTGCCGGCGATCATGCTGTACGTCGCCTACATGAGTCTGCTGCTGGCGGCGCAGGATGCCATCGCCGCCGGTCAGCTTTCCGCCGCCATCGGGCTGTGGCCGATTCACCTGCTGTTTGCGCTGATCGGCGCAGGGCTTTTGTGGCGCAGCGGAGGGCTCAGATAATGTTCAACCGACTGGATCGCTATATCGCCCGTAACGTGCTGGCGGGCATGCTGATTGTCCAGGTGATCATCCTCGGGCTCGATTTCATCATCAGTTTCATCAATAACCTGGGCGATGCCGAGGGCGACTATGGTAGCGCGCAGATGCTGGTCTACGGCGTGCTGCAGCTGCCCTGGCGCTTTTACGAATTCGCCCCGGTGAGCGTGCTGATCGGCGCACTGGTGGGGCTGGGGGCGATGGCCTCGAGCAACGAGCTGACCGTGATGCGCGCGGCCGGCTTCTCGCTGTGGCGCATCCTGGTCGGCGTGATGAAATCACTGGCACTGGTGGTGATCGTGATCATGCTGATCGGCGAATTTGCCGCACCACGTACCCAGATGATTGCCGAGTCGTATCGTACCGAGCTGCAGGGCGGCAGCGTGGCCAGTCACCGTGGCGGCTGGCAGCGCGAGGGCGACAGCTTCTATCGCTTCGGATCGATCCGCGCCGACAACACCCTGCTCGATTTCAACCGCTTTCGCTATCAGCAGGGCGAGCTGGTGGCGGCCACCCACGCCGATCGGGCAGTGCTGCAGCCGGATGGCAGCTGGCAGCTGGAAAACGTCGAGCGCACCACTATCGGCGATGACACCACCAGCGCCGAACGCTTCGACACCCTTGCCTGGAGTACCTCGCTCGACCCCGATCTGCTGCGCCTGATCATCACCGACAGCGACACCCAGTCGATGCGCGACCTGTGGCGCTACGGACAATACCTCAACGCCCAGGGCACTCGCGCCGACGACACCTGGCTCTACTTCTGGCAGAAGGCACTGTTGCCGTTGACCCTCGCCTCGCTGGTGATTATTGCCGCCTCCTTCGTGTTCGGCCCGCTGCGCACGGTGGCGGCCGGCACCCGGGTATTCTACGGCACCATCGTGGGGCTGACCTTCAAGTACGTGCAGGATCTGTTGGGGCCGGCGGCGATCATCTTCGGCTTCTCGCCGATCTGGGCGATCCTGGTGCCGATGCTGCTCTGCTACGGCATCGGGCTCTGGCTGCTGCGGCGTGCCGGCTGATCGCCGCCTGTCGATAGGCGGCCGGCTCCTGGACCAATGAGCGATTGTGACGCTCCTGCGCGGGTGCCATCCTGGCAGGCGCAGCATTGTCACTTTGCGGCCTGTCCAGGAGGTGTGTGATGAAGTACGCAAGACCCGGCAGCCCCGATTCGAAAGTCAGTTTCCGTCAGCGCTACGACAACTTCATCGGCGGCGAGTGGCGCGCGCCGGTGGAGGGGCGCTATCTCGACAACATCACCCCGGTAACCGGCGAGGTGTTCTGTCAGGTGCCGCGCTCCGGCCGCGCCGATATCGATCTGGCCGTTCAGGCGGCACAGAAGGCGGCACCCGGCTGGGCGGCAACGCCGGTGGCGGAGCGCGCCGGTATCCTGCTCAAAATCGCCGATCGTATCGAGGAGAACCTCGAAACGCTGGCGGTGGCCGAGAGCTGGGATAACGGCAAGCCGATCCGCGAGTGCCTGGCGGCGGATATTCCGCTGCTGGCCGATCACTTTCGCTATTTCGCCGGCTGCATTCGCGCTCAGCAGGGCGGCATCAGCGAGATCGACGGCCAGACCGTGGCTTACCATTACCACGAGCCCTATGGCGTGGTGGGGCAGATCATCCCCTGGAATTTTCCGCTACTGATGGCCGGCTGGAAGCTGGCGCCGGCACTGGCGGCGGGCAACTGCAGCGTGCTCAAGCCCGCCGAGCAGACGCCGGCCTCGATCGGTGTGTTGCTGGAACTGATCGGTGACCTGCTGCCGCCCGGCGTGCTCAACGTGGTGCACGGCCCGGGTGAAGAGGCCGGCGAGGCGCTGGCCAGCCACGAGGGTATTCGCAAGATCGCCTTTACCGGTTCCACGCCGGTGGGCAGCCATATCATGGGGCGTGCCGCCGAGCGCATCATTCCCGCTACCCTGGAGCTGGGCGGTAAATCCCCCAACGTCTACTTCGAAGACGTGCTGAGCCACGGCGAGGCCTTTGCCGACAAGTGCGTCGAGGGGCTGATGCTGACCTTTTTCAACCAGGGAGAGGTGTGCACCTGCCCGTCGCGGGCGCTGATTCATGAAGCGGTCTACGACGAACTGATGGCGCGTCTCATCGAGCGGGCCAAACGGCTGAGGTTCGGCGATCCGCTGGACAGCGACACCGAGATGGGAGCTCAGGTGTCGAAAGAGCAGTTCGACAAAATTCTCTCCTACATGGAGATTGGCCGTGCCGAAGGCGCCGAATTGCTGCTGGGCGGCGAGCGCGCTCGGGTTGCAGGCGAGTATGAAAACGGCTTCTACGTGCAGCCCACCATCTTCCGCGGCCACAACGACATGCGCATTTTCCGCGAGGAGATCTTCGGGCCGACGCTTTCAGTGACCACCTTCAAAACCGAGGCGGAGGCACTGGCGATCGCCAACGATACCGAATTCGGCCTCGGCGCCGGCGTCTGGACCCGTGACATCAACCGCGCCTGGCGCATGGGCCGCGGCATTCAGGCCGGCCGGGTGTGGACCAACTGCTACCACCAGTACCCGGCTCATGCCGCCTTCGGCGGCTACAAGAAGTCGGGCATCGGCCGCGAGACCCATCTGGCCATTCTTGGCAGCTACCAGCAGCTTAAATGCCAGCTGATCTCCTACAGCGATGATCCCGCCGGCCTCTACTGAGCGCGACCCGCCCCGAAAACGACATTGACGTCATTGGCAACGAAGAAGAGCGGCCAACGCCGCTCTTCTTCAATTTTTTATTTGACGTAAATGAAAATATTTCGCATATTCCCTTCAGCGCTTGTCATGAGAATCATTTGTATTCGTCAGTTGGAGGGGAGTGATGTACGTCTGCATGTGCAAGAAGGTCACCGATCGTCAGCTGCGCCAGGCGGTGGCGCAGGGCGCCTCCAGCTTTGGCGAAGTATCACGTGAGACACGCTGCTCGACCCAGTGCGGCAAGTGCACCTGTCTTGCTCGCGAGATCGTCGACGACGCGCTGCTGGCGCAGTTCGGCGCCACTCATCCGGCGGCGCAACGCTTTGACGAACTGGCCTATGCGGTGGGATAGGGTCAGCTTTTTTGCCGGAAACTGCTAACCGTTTGAATTCGCTGATGATAAACTCTCTCATCGGCGTTTTTTTATGTCTGCGGGTGTCGAAATTACGCCCCTTTTGATGGATACTGACCGAACAATTGTGGCGCTTGTGCGCCAGAAAAGGATGACCTGACCGGCGGAGACCACATCATGAAGGGCGATCCTCACGTTATCGAACACCTCAACAAGTGCCTCGGCAACGAGCTGGTGGCGATCAACCAGTACTTTCTGCATGCGCGCATGTACCGCGACCGCGGTCTGCATGCCCTGAACGACTGGGAGTACAAGGAGTCGATCGAGGAGATGCAGCACGCCGATACTTTGATCGAGCGTATTCTGTTTCTCGAAGGCCTGCCCAACCTGCAGGATCTCGGCAAGCTGCATATCGGCGAGAACACCAAAGAGATGCTGGAGTGTGATCTGCATATCGAGCACGAGGGGCGCAACGACCTGCTCGAGGCGATCCGCTACTGCGAGTCGGTGAGCGACTTCCCCAGCAGCGACATGCTCAAGAAAATCCTCGCCGATGAAGAGGAGCACATCGACATCATCGAGACCGAGCTGTCGCTGATCGAGCAGGTGGGGCTGGAAAACTACCATCAGCGCCAGATGCGTGCCGCCGACCAGCCGCGCGAGGGCGAAACGGCGACCTGATCGCACCGCCTCTCCGGCTTGTATCGACAGGGCCGCGCCACTTTTCAGAGGTGCGGCCTTTTGCGTGTGCGATGCGCGCAGCGCGTCATCAGAAATGCCGGATCAGGCGGAAGCGGGCCACCGCCTCGCCGTCGATCTCGACCGTCTCCATGAACATGGCCAGCGGCCGCACCCAGAGGCCGAACTCGCCGTACAGGGCGCGATAGACCACCAGCGCCTCCTCGGTCTCGCTGTGCTGCGCCACGCCCATCACTTCGTAGTCGCTGCCCTTGTAGTGGCGGTAGATGCCCGGCGGCAGTGCGGTCTGCGGGGTATGGGGCATGATCACTCCTGTTCACTATCGGCGGCGGCCGGGGCTTCGGCGCGCTCGCCGCGGGCGATGATGTTGTCGATGGCGTGGCTCACGGCGGCGAAGCCGAAGGCGCCGGTCACGAAGGTTGCCGAACCGTAGCCGGCGCTGCAGCCCAGCCTCAGCGCCTCGCCATTGGGCGGGCGCGTATTGCACACCTCACCGGCGCCATCCGGAAAGCGGCGCTGCTCGGGCGAATAGACGCAGGGCAGCGAGAAACGCCGCTTCGGGTTGCGGCTGTAGCCGTAGTCGCGGCGCAGCCGGCTGCGCACCTTCGCCAGCAGCGGGTCGTGTTCGGTGCGGGTCAGATCGGCCAGGGTGATGCGGGTCGGATCGGTCAGCCCGCCGGCGGCACCGGTGATGGTAATGCCGATGCGCCGGCGGCGGCAGTGGTCGATCAGCGCGCACTTGGCAGCGGCGTGGTCGATGGCATCGATAACGTGGTCGCAGTCTTCGGGCAGCATGCGCGCGATGTTGTCGGGGGTAACGAACCCCGGCAGTTCGCGTACCTCGAGCCAGGGGTTGATCAGTCGGCAGCGCTCGGCCATCACCGCGGTCTTGGGGCGGCCGACGGTGCCGTCGAGGGCATGCAGCTGGCGGTTGATGTTGGTCACGCAGACATCGTCAAGGTCGATCAGGCTGAGGCGCTCGAAACCGGAGCGCGCCAGCGCCTCGACGCTCCAGCTGCCCACGCCGCCGATGCCGATCACCACCACATGGGCACGGCGCAGGTGGGCCACGCCGCGCTGGCCGTAGAGGCGGCGCAGGCCATCGAAGCGGGCGGCGAAATCCGCCTCATGGCGCGGGTCGAGGGGGGCCGTGGGAGACCGAATAGGGTCGTTCATGGTGTCGAGGGTTCACGCTCGGTTCGATGGATGGCAGGCGCCTCATCGGAGACGCTGACGCTGTCCGGAGGCAGATGCCCCGACCAGCCGAAATGTGTCAGCAGTGCGGCGAAGTCCGCCTCGGGAGCGGCGCTGACGCTCATCCAGCGGCCGCTGACGGGGTGGTGAAAACCCAGCCCCACGGCGGCGAGCAGCAGCCGGCCGGCGTCGAGGTGATCGCGAAAGAAGCGGTTGTGTACGCCCTTGCCGTGCTTGGCATCGCCGATGATGGGGTGGCCACAGCCGCTCAGATGGCGACGGATCTGGTGGCGGCGGCCGCTCTCCGGTCGCGCCTCCATCAGCGAATAGCGGCTGGTAGGGTAGCGGTCGATGCGCACCGGCAGTTCGACGCTGTCCAGCCGCCGCACCCGAGTCAGTGCCGGCTGGGCCGGCATCTGCGCCTTGGGTCGTGGCCCCTCTTCGTCGCGCAGCGGCCGATCAAGGGTCGCTGCCTCCGGGCCGATGCCACGCACCACCGCCAGATAGCGCTTATCGACGCGATGTTCGCGAAACTGCCGGTTGAGCGCCGAGGCCGTATCGTCATCGAGGGCGAACAGCAGCGCCCCCGAGGTGGGGCGGTCGAGGCGGTGCACCGGGTAGACCCGCTGCCCGAGCTGATCGCGCAGCGTCTGCAGCATGACCCGCCCGGCATGGCGCGCCATGGCGCTGCGATGGACCAGCGCGCCGGAGGGTTTGTGCACCACCACCAGGTGGTCGTCACGGTAGAGGATCGGAATCAATCCGCTCATCGGCTGCGTCGCAAGGAGAACTGTCGAAAGGGAAAGGGCCACTATTGTCGGGTCTCGAGCCCGGGCTGTACAGGCCCCGGCGTGTCTCGTCGGCGCCTGTCTGGTAATATCGCAGCCGCGCTCGTGGTCGAGCAGGCGACAACTCGAGGGCAACATTGAGTGAATGAAATCCTGAACAGGGCGGCGTCTTTTGGCCGCCTTCCCACTGCTGCGGAGAGAAGTGATCAATGTCTCGCCTGGTTGTGCTGACCGGCGCCGGAATCAGCGCCGAAAGTGGTATTAAAACCTTTCGCGACGGCGATGGCCTGTGGGAGAACCACCGGGTCGAGGATGTCGCGACCCCGGAAGCCTGGGCCCGCGATCCGCACACCGTGTTGAAGTTCTACAATCAGCGCCGTGCTCAGATGCGCGCCGCCAACCCCAACGCCGCCCACCTGGCGCTGGCCGAGCTGGCGCAGGATTTTCGCGTCAGCATCATTACCCAGAACATCGACGACCTGCACGAGCGTGCCGGCTCGCGCGACGTGCTGCATCTGCACGGCGAACTGCTCAAGGCGCGCTCGACCCGCGACCCTCGGCTGGTCTATCGCCTCGATGACGACCAGAACATCGACATGGGCGATCACTGCGACAGCGGCTCGCAGCTGCGCCCGCATGTGGTGTGGTTCGGCGAAAACGTGCCGCTCTACGCCACCGCCTGCGATATCGTCGCCGAAGCCGATCTGCTGCTGATTGTCGGCACCTCGCTGGCGGTGACGCCGGCGTCGATGCTGCTCGATGAGGCGCCGCTCGACGCACCGCGCGTGCTGGTCGATCCGGGCGCGGCGTCGCTGGTCAGCAACGGTGTGGTGCCCATCTGTGGCAGTGCCACGCGTGGCGTGCGCCATCTGTGTGATTTCTGGCACCAGCAGGGCCGGCTGGTGAAGCCCGCGGCGGTGGATTTCGACACCGCCTGACAGCGCCCGTCGGCGCCATCGTGACACCTTTGGCCAGGCGCGGCGGGAGCCGTGTTCGGTTACCCTCGCAGCCGTTGAGATCACCCTGTCCGCGCGCGGTCATTACCGCCTGTTCTGCATAGAGCCAGCCCCATGTTCGAAACCATCAATCGACTCTTTCCACTCTGGGCGATCGCCGCTGCCGTGCTGGCGGCGCTGATGCCCGAGGCGTTCAGCGCGCTGAGCCATCTGATCCAGCCACTGCTGGCGCTGATCATGTTCACCATGGGGCTGACGCTGTCGCGCCATGACTTCGCCGCCGTGGCGCGCTCGCCGAAGGCGGTGCTGATCGGGCTGGTGCTGCAGTTTGCGCTGATGCCCGCAGCCGCCTTCGTCATCTCTCATCTGCTGGGACTGTCGTCGGCGCTGACGGTGGGCATGATGCTGGTGGGGGCTACCGCCGGTGGCACTGCCTCCAACGTCATGACCTGGCTGGCCGGTGGCAATGTGGCGCTGTCGGTCAGCATGACGCTGGTCTCGACGCTGCTGTCGGTCGCCATGACGCCACTGCTGGTGTGGGCCTGGCTGGGCACCAGCATCGAGATTCCGGTGGTCGGCATGCTGTGGAGCATCGCCAGACTGGTGATCGCGCCCATCGCCCTGGGGTCGCTCTGTCACCATTGCTTCGCCGGCACTATCCGGCGCATCGAGCCGGCGTTGGCGAGTGTCGCCATGGCCGCCATCGTCGTGATCATCGCTATCGTGGTGGCACTCAACGCCGACCGGCTGACGAGTCTGGGACCGCTGGTGGCGCTGGCGGTGATGCTGCACAACGCCTGCGGACTGGCCGGCGGCTTCTGGGTGGCGCGCCTGTTCGGGCTCGACGAGCGCGACAGCCGCGCGGTGTCCATCGAGGTCGGCATGCAGAACTCGGGGTTGGCGGTGTCGCTGGCGACCACCTTCTTCCCCGCCGCGGCGGCGCTGCCCGGGGCGCTTTTCTCGGTGTGGCACAACATCTCGGGTTCGCTGCTGGCCGCCTGGTGGAAACGTCGCGCGGCGCACACCGGCACGCGTGAGAATGTCACCGCGTCATGAGCGAAGGTTACGATCCCGAGGCGCCTTCGCGCCCCTTTCGGGCGCGGGGCAGCTTTGCCAGCCGCTGCGAGGCGTGCCGCATGCCGCGCCTGCACTGTATCTGCGCCTACCGGGTGCGGGTGGCGACCCGCACCCATATCTGGCTGATCACCCACCGTATCGAGCACTACAAGCCCACCAACACCGGCCGCCTGATCGGCGACTGCATCGAGCATACCCGGGTCTTTCAGTGGTCGCGTACCGAACCCGACCCGGCGCTGCTGACGGCGCTTGCCGATGAGCGTTTCGAGCCCTTCGTGGTGTTTCCCGACGACAATGACGACTATCGCCATCGGGTGGTCGGCCCGCAACGAGTGGCGTCAAGCGAGCGCATACCGGTACTGATTCTGCTCGACGGCACCTGGCGCCAGGCACGACGCATGTTTCGCCGCAGTGATTACCTCGCTGCGCTGCCGGTAGTGCCCCTGCACAGCGCGCGTCAAACCCGCTATCGGTTGCGCAAAGCGGCCAGCCCCGAGCACCTCTGTACTGCCGAAGTGGCCGCCGAGCTGCTGTCGCGTATCGGTGACAGCCAGGCGGCGGCAGTGCTCGATGACTACTTCACCGTTTTCAACGATCAGTATGCCGCCGCCCGTCGC
The DNA here is from genome assembly GCF_000382245.1 of Kushneria aurantia DSM 21353. GTDB lineage: Bacteria > Pseudomonadota > Gammaproteobacteria > Pseudomonadales > Halomonadaceae > Kushneria > Kushneria aurantia. The sequence goes on along the minus strand of NZ_KB907890.1, from coordinate 12,942 downwards.
GACGCCGGTACGCCCTGCCTGTCCGACGCCGCCGAGCGACTGCTGGCGCGACGGGCAGAGCAGCGCTGAATCCTGAAATTCCGCGACCGTGCGCTGCGCCGCTCAGCCAAACAGCTGACCGGCGATGCGCAGTCCGGCGATCCAGGTGGCGGCGGCGGAGCCGATGGTGGCGAACAGAAAGACCAGCAGGGTGCGCGCCACCCGGTTGCGCCACCAGCCGCGCCAGTGGCTGACATCGCGGCGCAGGGCGGAGAAATCGCCCACTGTGGGACGGCGCAGATAGAGCTCTGCACCTGCGACCACCATGCCCACCCCCACGGTGGGATTGAGCGAGGTGAGCGGCGCGGCGACAAAGGCGGTAACCACTGTCAGCGGATGAGCCAGCGCGATCAGCGCCCCCAGCGCCGACAGCACGCCGTTGATCAGTACCCACTCGAGCACCAGTGTCCAGCCCAGCTCGGTATTGCGGCTGAAGCCCAGCGCGAAGCCGGCCAGTATCAGCACCACGATCAGCCACGGCAGCAGTTTCCAGACGCGGCTCGGCGGTGCCGTGGTTTCCAGCGTTTCGCGCTCACTTTGGGCTGCCTGCAGCGTTGGCGGTGCCTCGTTGAACTCGCGCAGATGGCCGCTCATGCCCTTCAGGTGGCCGGCGCCGATCACCACCAGTACCCGCCTTGCGCCACCCTCCGGCAGCGCCTCGACCAGCTTGAGCGCCATGTAGCGGTCGCGCTCGCTGATCAGCGGCGCATAGAGGCTCTGCGACTGCTGGGCGAACTCGGCGAAGGTGGACTCCAGCACGTCGCCCTCCTTGAGCCGCTCGATCTCCTCGCTGGAGACCTTCTGACGCGACAGTACGCTGCCCACCAGTCCCGACATCAGCGCGAAACGCTGGTACCAGGGCACGTTGCGATAGATGCGCTTGAGGGTCACGCCCAGCTCACGATCGATCAGGTAGAGCGGCAGCTGCGCCTGATGACTCTCTTCCACTGCGGCGCGCATCTCCGCCCCCGGCTCGATGCCGGACTGCGCTGCGACCCGCTGCTGGAAGGCGCCCAGCGCCAGGCTGGCGGCCACCATGCCGGCCTTGCCCTGCTTGAGCACCTGGAAGAGATCGAGCTTCGCCATCGCATCCGGTTCGACCAGGCTCTGATAGCGCGAGGCGCACAGCTCGATAGCCACGGCGTCGAACTCGCCGGAGCGGATCAGTTCACGCACCTCATCGGCGCTTTCACGGGAGACGTGGGCGGTGCCCAACAGTTCGAGATGGTGGGTGCCGAGATCGAGGCCCTCGCGCGGCCCCCGGGATGTGTCGCTCATGGTCACTCGCGGGCTGGAAGTCATGATGGCGGGCGAGTTCTGCTGCCCGTGTTCGAGATGATTATCGCTGAAGCGGCGGCCGTAGACAAAAGGGCGCAAGCGCTGCCTCAGCGAGCTGCGATGCGGGAAAATCTTGTCCCTTATACGTCAGGGACGTATTATCGAGTCATGTATACTCTTATCGAAACCCCGCTGTTCGAGACTGATGCGCGAACCCTCTGGTCGGAAGATGAACGGGGTAAGTTTTTCGCCTTTTTGTCCGAAAATCCCGAGGCAGGTAGCGTAGTGCCCGGCTCCGGCGGTTGTCGCAAGATACGCTGGATGCGCCGCGGCATGGGCAAGATAAGGGTCATCTATTATAACCGGCTCGCCAACGGTGAAATCTGGCTGTTGGTGATTTACGCCAAAGCGGTTCGCGGCGATATTCCGGCCGTGATCCTGAAAGCGATCAGGGAGTCTATCGAGTATGCGTGAAGATAACACCATGACCGGAGAGGAGCTGGGTGAAAAGCTGCTTGAATCGGTGCGCCAGATGAAGCGCGGCGAAGCGGCGCGGGTAACTCGGATGGAGGTCTCCACCGCCGCGCAGGCGCGCCACCGCATGGGGCTTTCACAGCTTGCCTTTGCCGAGCTGCTGGGGGTGAGCAAGCGCACCCTGCAGGAGTGGGAGCAGGGCCGGCGTGCACCTACCGGCGCGGCGCTGACGCTGCTCCGGGTGGCTGCCAGACACCCCGAGGCGCTGCGCGATCTCGGCTGAGTGCTTCGTCAGAAAAAGCTCAGCCCTACCTGGAAAAGCCGCTCCACGTCCTTGAGGCGGCGCTTGTCGACCACGAACAGAATCACGTGGTCATCGGTCTGAATGGTAATGTCGCCGTGGGCCATCAGCACCTCGCGGCCGCGCACGATGGTTTCAAGACCCCGGTAACTAGATGGAGGCGCCGCATTTATACTGTTGACCGAACTGAAGAACTTATCCACGGAAGTTTCGTCAGTAATGTCAACAGGCATGAAACGGACGGCCTCAGCCGATCCGGGGATGAGCGTTGCCGTTTCCTTCAGTTCGGTGACTCTCCGACCCAACAGTATGATACGTGCGCCGGCAGCTCCGAAGGCCAATGCCACGCTACGGGCGATTCCGGAACCAGCCCCGGTAATCAGGACAGTCTTCCCTGAAAAGTCATGCAAGGTGCAACCTCCCTCACCTTGAGAGCAACCAACCTTCTGTAAAGGTTTCATTGCGGTGGTCAAACAATTCCGGACTGTGAATTGAGTGTTTCTTCTGGTCGGCCATGGACCGACGGCCATAAGCAATACTATTGATCGGCGCACGGCGTGCCGTTCGCGGTTTTTCGCGCGAGATAGGGCAGCAGGCTGAGCAGGCCGAGAACCGCCAGGGCAACAGCGACCCACAGTGGCGAGCGGATTCCGAGGCCAGCCGAAATGCCCAGGCCGCCGATCCAGGTACCGAGGCCAAGACCGATGTTGATGACCGAGGTATGGACGGTATTGACCAGCGCGCCCGGGTGAGCGGTCTTCATGACGCGGGCGATCATGGCGGGATTCATCGGAACACCGACCAGGCCGATCACGATCAGTGCGGCAAGGCTCAAGGCCTGGTTTTGAGCAAAGAGGGCAAACACCGCCAGGGCGGCGCCCAGCACGATCAGGCCCCACGCCATGATGGGCATGGTGTGCTTGTCCGCATAGCGCCCCACGACCATATTGCCCACGACATTCGCCGCGCCGTAGATTCCCAGCAGCCAGGGTATCGAGGCAGTAGCGAAGCCGGTCACCTCGGTCAGGATCGGGGTGAAATAGCTGAAAGCTGCGAAGGTCGCGCCAATAATCAGCCCGCTGGTGGCATAGGCCGCCCATAGATGCCGGTTCCTGAACTCTGCAAGCTCCACAGCCGGGCTGACTGTTTCGGAAGCCCTGGAGCAGGGCACCAGGAAAATGATGGCCGTGGCACAAAGCACGCTCAGAGCGACCACCAGCCAGAAACTGGCGCGCCAGCCCCAGTGCTGGTCGATGACCGTGGCAATGGGAACGCCCAGCACCGTTGCCAGCATCAGTCCGCCGATCACGATGGACGCGGCGCGTCCCCGTGATTCGGCAGCTGCAATTTCGGCGCAGATCGCCAACGATACGCCAAAGCACGCTGAACCGGCCACGCCCGTGGCAACTCGGGCGATGGCCATGATGTCGTAGCTGGTTGCGGACGCGGCCACCGCTTGAGCGACTGCATAGAAGCCCAGCAGCCATAGCAGCGCCTTCCTGTTGGGTATGCGCAGTGTCAGCAGGCCGCAGGTGAGCAGCGGTCCCCCTATAACCATGCCAATGGCATAGAGCGAGATGAGGTGGCCGATCTGCGTCACCGACACGTCAAATGCCTGTGTCAGCGACGGCATCATGCCGGCAACCATGAATTCCGAAGTGGTCAAGGAAAAAATCGTCAACCCCAGCATGTAAACTGCCAATGGCATGGCAAATTCCCCTCTAAAGTGTACCTATAAGTACAAAATTGATCGAAAAGAACCGGCCCACTGGCCGGCAAGCATCTGCATTTAGAGTCTGGCGATTGTCCCCTGTAGCACATCGGACAGGAATGCGCGGTCCGGCATGGATTGTCCAAGGATGCGCAGCCCGTAGTAACTGGCCAGGAATGCGCGTGCGACTTCCAGGGCAGGCTGTTCGTTGGCAAGCTCTCCATTGCGTTGGCCGACGGCGATGACATGGCAAACCACTGCCTCCAGTCTGTTGACATAGGAGCGGTTTATCCGTTCGATCACCGGATCTTTATTACTGCGCTCCATGACGGAAAACAGAGCCATGCAGCTGCGGCCCCGGGAGTTCAGGTCGCCATCCACGCCCCACTGCAATAGCGCCTGCAATCGCTCCCTGGCGGTACCGGGGCCATTGAGAATTTCGGTCTGCGCCTTGAGCCCCAACTCCTGGTAGTGACGTAATGCCTGCTCATAGAGGTTCTGCTTACTGCCAAAGGCATGGTAGAAACTGCCACGCCCCAGACCTGTACGCTCACACAATTCCTGCGTTGAACTGGCTTCATAACCTTTCGTCCAGAAAACATCCATTGCGGCGTCCATGACGGCTGTATCGTCGTATTCTTTGGGTCTTCCGCTCATGGTGGCTCTCCTTCAGCGCCTTTCATGGACGTGATTAGATCAGTATTTTATCGATTGGTAAAGAATTGCTTGTGCCAATCTTCTGTCCGTGGCGTCGCCGACGCCGTTCTGATCATCCATCCGGCCTTTGTGTGGCACCCTCATGGGCGGCCGGTAGAGTTCAGAAAAAGCTCAGCCCTACCTGGAAAAGCCGCTCCACGTCCTTGAGGCGGCGCTTGTCGACCACGAACAGAATCACGTGGTCATCGGTCTGAATGGTAATGTCGCCGTGGGCCATCAGCACCTCGCGGCCGCGCACGATGGCGCCCACGCTGACTCCCTCGGGCCACTTGATCTCGCCGATGGTGTGGCCCACTACCCGTGAGGAGCGCGAGTCGCCGTGGGCGATCGCCTCGATCGCTTCGGCGGCACCACGGCGCAGCGAGTGTACGTTGACGATATCGCCACGGCGCACATGGGTCAGCAGGCTGCCGATGGTGGCCTGCTGCGGCGAGATGGCGATATCGATCTCGCCGCCCTGCACCAGGTCGACATAGGCGGGGTTGTTGATCAGGGTCAGCACCTTCTTGGCGCCCAGCCGCTTGGCCAGCATCGACGACATCACATTGACCTCGTCGTCGTTGGTCAGGGCGCAGAAGATATCGCACTCCTCGATGTTTTCTTCCAGCAGCAGCCGCTTGCTGGTGGCGCTGCCGTGCAGCACCACGGTGCGGTCGAGATGCTCCGAGAGGTGGGTACAGCGCTCCAGGTTCTGCTCAAGAATCTTGACCTGGTAGTCGTGCTCCAGTGTCTCCGCCAGCCGCTCGCCGATGTTGCCGCCGCCACCGATCATCACCCGTCGAAAACCGCGGTCGATGCGCCGCAGCTCGCCCATCACGGTACGAATGTCCTTGCGTGCGGCGATGAAAAAAACCTCGTCGTCGGCCTCGATGACGGTGTCGCCGCGCGGCATGATGGGCCGATTGCGGCGGTAGATGGCGGCCACCCGGGTGTCGACGTTGGGCATATGGCGGCGCAGAAACCCCAGCTCCTGACCTACCAGCGGCCCGCCGTAATAGGCCTTGACCGCCACCAACTGCGCCAGACCGCCGGCGAAGTCGAGTACCTGCAGGGCACCGGGGTACTCGATCAGGCGGCGAATGTGGTTGGTCACCACCTGCTCGGGGCTGATCAATACGTCGACCGGAATGGCATCCTGCGAAAACAGCCCCTTGCGGGTCAGATACTGGGAGGCGCGCACCCGGGCGATGCGGGTCGGGGTGCTGAACAGCGTATGGGCCACCTGGCAGGCGATCATGTTGACTTCGTCGGAGTTGGTCACCGCAATCAGCATGTCGGCGTCGTCGCCGCCCGCCTCGCGCAGGGTGGCAGGATAGGCGCAGTGCCCCTGCACGGTGCGCAGGTCGAGTCGCGTGCTCAGATCGCGCAGGCGCGAGCCGTCCACATCCACGACCGTGATGTCGTTGTCCTCGTGAGCCAGGTGTTCCGCCAGAGTACCGCCGACCTGGCCGGCACCCAGAATGATGATCTTCATGCCAATCGTCCGCTGGGGTGATGAGCGCTGCGAGCGCGGGAAACCTTGTTGCTGCGCGCTGGTTGTCGCTGCCCGTGGTGGCGAGGATGGTGGCACCAATCGACGACAAGGGGAAGGCCCGTGGAATAGCCGGGCGAGGGGAGGGGAACAGCGCGAAGCGCCGCCGGGCGGCGCCTCGGGAGGATCATTCGAGGGTGAAGCCCACCTTGACGCTCACCTGCCAGTGGCCCACCTGGCCGTCGACGATGTGACCGCGGGTTTCGGTCACCTGAAACCACTGCATGTTCTTGATGGTGTCGCTTGCCCTGGAGAGGGCTTTCTGTACGGCATCCTCGATACTGGTTTCGGAGGAGCCGGTCAGTTCGACAGACTTGTAGACGTGGTCGCTCATGTAGTCACTCCTTGTGTGAGTCCTGCCTATCCTGCAGGACTGCCATGTCGGGGGCATCGACAATATGAATGCCCCGTTCGCCAAGCCGCTGGCGCGTGGCCACATCGGAAGCCGACGTTACCGGTCGCGTCAGCGGCCACAGAAAGAAGGTATCGAACCCTGCAGCGGCGGCGTCCTCGGCGCTCCACAGCACGCACACCTCGCGCGCCAGACCGCACAGATAGACCTCGCGCACACCGCGTTCGCGCAGCCAGCCGGCCAACCCGGTGGCGGGGCGCTGGCCGTCGGGGCCGAGGTTGTCGCGAAAGACGCTGTAACTGTCGATGCGCGGGTCGCTGCCCTTGCGCAGGATCAGATCGGCCCGCGACCAGTCGACGCGCGGGTCGAGAGCGGCGCCGGGCGTGCCGCGCACGCAGTGATCCGGCCACAGGGTATGGGGCTCGCCGTAGAGCTCCAGCGTGTCGAACGGCGCGCGCTCGGCGTGGCTGCCGGCGAAGGAGATATGCCCCGGCGGATGCCAGTCCTGGCTGGCCACGACGCGGCCGAAGCGGCTGTCGTTGATCAGCGCGCCAATGGCGTCGACGATCTCGTCGCCGCGCTCACAGGCCAGTGGTCCACCCGGCATGAAATCGGGCTGCAGATCGACCACCAGCAGGGCGCGCTGGTCAGCATGGGTGGTGTCATCGTTGAGCGGCATGGCGAGCGGCGCTCCGGATAGTGGCAACACAGGTCAATCAGTATTGGAGTTGGCCGCGCTTCTGGCAAGTCGGCCCCCCTTTTCGGGCGCCTGGCGCAGCCTGTCGATCATGAAATCGACGAAGACGCGCACGCGAGCGGGGGTGTGGGCGCCGCCGACGAAAACCGCATTGATCTCCTCCTTGTCGCCGGGGTTATACGCCTCCAGCAGTGTGACCAGACGACCGTCGGCGATTTCGGCGGCCACACTGAAGGCGCCCACGCGCGTAATGCCCACCCCGGCGGTGGCGAGCTGGCCCAGGGTTTCGCCATTGTTGGCCTCGACGCTGCCGCGCACGCTCATGGCGTACTCCTGCCCCGCCCTGCAAAAGGGCCAGACCGGCTCGGCGCGGCGGAAGTTGAAATTAAGGCAGTTGTGTTCGTGCAGATCTTCCGGAACACGCGGTGTGCCATGGCGGGCGAGATAGTCGGGGGAGGCGACGATGACGCGACGATTGTCGCCCAGCCGGCGGGCGTTGAGCGAGCTGTCGGGGAGGGGGCCGAAGCGGATGGCGACATCCGTCTGGCCGGCGGCGATATCCACTATCGCATCGCTCAGGCTGATATCGACCAGGATATGCGGATAGCGTGCGGTGAATGCTTTCAGCAGCGGTACCACGCACAGTCGCCCGTGCGACTGGGCGGCGCTGATCCGTAGCCGACCGCGCGGTGCGCCCAGATCGGCGATCGCCTGCTCGGCGTCGTCGAGGTCGGTAATGATGCGCCGCGCCGCATGCAGATAGGCCTGGCCCTCCGCCGTCAGCGTCAGCGCGCGGGTGGTGCGCAGCAGCAGTCGCACCCCGAGGCGCTGCTCGATGCGATCCACCGTGCGGCTGACCGCCGAAGGGCTGATGCCCAACTGCCGCCCGGCAGCCGAAAAACTGCCCGCTGCGGCGACCGCCAGAAAGACTTCCAGCGCACGGGTGCGATCACTCGGCGAGAGCGTCTTTGCGTTCATGTTAAAACTCCCTTGCCTTGTTGCCGGCTACCGATAGTGAAAAGAGGCCTTTATCTTTGCCCCAAACACTCATCCGGGAAAAGACGTCATGACCCTCAATCCTCCCTTGATGGCGCTTGCCATCGGCGCCTTCGGTATCGGTATCAGCGAATTTTCACCCATGGGGATGCTGCCTTTGATCGCCGGCGATCTCGGCGTCTCGATTCCCACCGCCGGACTGCTGATCAGTGCCTACGCCATCGGTGTGATGGCAGGGGCGCCGCTGATGACGCTGACCACCGGGAATATGAAAAGGCGCACTCTGCTGATCGGACTCGCCGCCATTTTCACCCTGGGCAATCTGTTGGCGGCGCTTTCGCAGAGTTACGCCATGCTGATGGTGGCGAGGATCGTCACGTCGCTCAATCACGGCGCCTTTTTCGGCGTCGGTGCAGTAGTGGCCGCCAGCGTGGTGGTGCCGGGGCGTGGGGCGAGTGCGGTAGCGGCGATGTTCAGCGGGCTGACGCTGGCCACGGTGGCGGGCGTGCCGCTGGCGACATGGCTGGGCGAACAGTTCGGCTGGCGCCTGCCTTTCTGGGGTTTTACCGCACTGGGGCTTGTCACCATGGCGGCACTGCGCCTGACCCTGCCGGACCGCCCGGCGCCGGCCAGCGAAGGTGCGCTGGCAGAGCTGCGGGTGCTGGCGCGCGGCCCGGTGCTGGTGGCGCTCACCCTTACCGCCCTGGGGGCAAGCGCGATGTTCACCGTTTACACCTACATCGTACCGCTATTGCAGGTCGAGACCGGTGCTTCGGTTGGTTTTGTCGCTGCCATGCTGGTCATCTATGGACTCGGCCTGATGCTGGGCAACACTCTGGGGGGCCGATTTGCGGACCGCTCGGTCGACCGTACCCTGATGGTCACCCTTGCCGGCCTGACGCTGGTGCTGATCGCCTTTGCCCTGCTGGCCCCCTATCGGGTACCGACGGCAGGGCTGATCTTTCTGTGGGGCGTGGCGAGCTTCGCTATCGTGCCGCCCTTGCAGGTGCGCGTGATTGGCGCGGCTGGCGATGCGCCCAACCTTGCCTCGGCGGTCAATATCGGCGCCTTCAATCTGAGCAACGCCATCGGCGCAGCACTGGGTGGTGCAGTGATCGCCGCCGGGCTGGGTTATCAGGCGGTGCCGCTGGCCGGTGCGGTGATGTCGGTGCTGGCACTTATCGGGGTGTGGATGGCCTTGAGGGCAGACCGCGCGGCCGGAGCGAACAAGAAAACCGCCGCCTGTTGAGGTGGTTCGGGCCTGATGCTCAGGCCCTGCTCGAAGCTGACCTGGGGGGGAGCACGTACTTTGGCACACAGTTCAGAACAGGACATGGGTACAACACCTTACCGGGTGGGGTGTTGCACTCAGAATCTGCGGCCAAGCTGATTTGGTATTCAAGGGGACTGGCTATGAACCGTAAACAATTCATCGAAAGTCACGGCGCAACCTGTGCGAACTGGTTGTGGAGTTGGTCGTTTGTGAATCACAATGAAAGATTCGTCATATTCGGTGTGTGGAACGATAAAGTTGATACTGATATGAGCCTATTACTCAGCGAAGATTGGCAGAAGTCTGATAAAGGACGCAAACAGAGTGGCTATGGACAGGCGATTGAGCATATCAAACTGATCGAGGATAAAGGCTATACACTCAAAACCTTTGTTATGGAATACGTAGAACAGGAGCGAGACGGTGAAGAAGGTCCAGCAAAGATTGGCGGTTTCATTGCTGAACTCAATGATATGCAGTTGGAGAAAATAGAGAGGGAGTGGTATGCGGTCGATAAGAAAAAAGAACCAAAGCTCGTAGCCGAAGAAATTGAAAGCAATGAGGTTTATTTCGAGGGTGCGAGGGTGTTCAAAACTCTGTGTCAGCCAACTACCTCATAGGCTGAGGTGCTGTTCCAAGCGTCCTGGGAAATGAATAGCCATCTGTGACAGCGTCAAGTTCCAGTTCTGCACGGGATGCGTCCAGCGCTCGGACGCTTTGAGTATACCGGCATAGAGCAGCTTGAGTAAGCTGTTCTCATTGGCAAAGCCGCCCTTGGTCTTGGTGAGCTTGCGGAACTGGCGGTGCACGGCCTCCACCGCATTGGTGGTGTAAATCGCCTTGCGGACGTAATCCGGGTATTTGAAGTAGGCCGAGAGAGTGGGCCACTTGTCTCGCCAAGACTTGATAACCATGGGGTATTTATCGCCCCATTTCGCTTCCAGGTCATCAAGTGCCATCTCGGCGGCATTGAGCGTGGCCGCCTTGTAGACGGCTTTCAGGTCGGCCATAAAGACCTTGTGGTTTTTTGAGGCCACGTACTTCAGCGAGTTCCGGATCTGGTGAATGACACAGTGCTGGATCTCGGTGTCGGGATAGATCTACTCGATAGCCTCGGGAAAGCCCTTCAGACCGTCGACACAGGCAATCAGGATGTCCTTGACGCCTCGATTGTAGAGATCGGTGAGGACGCCGAGCCAGTGGTGAGCACCTTCCTGGTCGGAGAGGTAGAGGCCGAGCAGCTCTTTCTTGCCCTCAATATTCAGGCCAAGGAGGGTATAGACCGCCTTGCTGACATAGCGACCATTCTCCTTGATTTTGTAGTGTATGGCGTCGAGCCAGACAATCGGATAAATGGCCTCCAGGTCACGCTCACGCCACGCTTGCAGCTCCGGTAGCAGCTTGTCGGTGACCGCATTGAGGGTGCCGTTTGAGAGCGAAATGCCATACAAATCGGCAATGTGCGTGCGGATGTCCTGATAGCTGTTACCGAGTGCGAACAAGGCGATGATTTTACGCTCCAGCTCGTCGGTGAGGTGGGTCTGGTGTTTCTTGACGATCTGAGGGTCAAAGGAGCCAGCCCGGTCTCTCGGTGCGTCTAGCTCAAAGCTGCCTGTCGGTCCTTGCATGGTTTTGCGACTGGAGCCGTTTTTGCGATTAGGCGCGTCCTCCGAGGCCAGGTGGGCGTCCAGCTCACCTTGCATGGCGGCTTCGGTGAGTTGCTTGATCAACGGCGTCAGGATGCCCTCTTTGCCGGTGAGATCCTTGCCCTCACGCAGGGCTTGAAGGGCGGCATCCATATCGAATGTAGGTTGGGTCATGAGTCATCTCTTTTTGGCCCAGTTTAAAGAAATGACACAGAATTATGAACACTACCGAGGGTGCCTCGAAATCGGTGCTGGTGAACCAATTTGAGCGTAATGGCAAGGCCAGAGCCAAATGCCTTGAGAAGCATGGCTACCAGTGCAAGGTATGCGAATTCGACTTCACACGCTTCTATGGCGGTCTTGGCAAAGAGTATATTCACGTTCACCACATCGTGCCTATCTCTGAGATTGGAGAAGAGTATCAGATAGACCCCGTAAACGACCTTGTGCCGGTCTGTGCTAACTGTCACGCCATGATCCATAGGACACGGCCAGCACAGAGCGTGGAAGGCTTGAGAAACCACCTGAGAGCCCTTGGCTCGATTCAGTGAGGTAGTCCATGGACAGACTTCTGAAAGTCGGCTTCGAGCACGCTGGTCACTGGTTCCTTGAAGACAACCGCATTGCTTTCAAGCTCGACCGCTTCTACAAAGACTCTAACGTTCTGTATGTCTTCGTCGTCGACGGTGAGGTTCGATACGTAGGAAAGACCACCACAACGCTTTCACGCCGTTTCTATGGCTACCGGAACCCCCACGGTAGACAGCCCACCAACACCAAGAACAACGCCAACATCCTTGCTTGCCTTCAAGCTGGTGAGGAAGTAGATATCTACGTTCTACCTGACAACGGCCTCATGCATTACGGCTCGTTCCACCTGAACCTAGCAAGTGGCCTTGAGGACAGCATTATCAAGACCCTCGACCCTCCATGGAACGGTAAGCCACCAAAAGAGGTCGCTCAGGAGCAGGAAGAAGCCGATCTGCAGGCACCGGATTTCCCCGCGCCCACTGGCACCTTCACCTTGAAGCTTGGCACCACCTACTACGAGCAGGGGTTCGTCAACGTCCCCAAGGAAGCCACAGACTTGTTCGGTGACCACAAAGACACGGTTGAAATCTATGTGAAGGACTTACCAGAAGCCGTTCTCGGCTACATAAGTAGGAAAGCTCAGTCCACAGGCGCACCACGGATATATGGACGCTCAGAGCTTGCAAAGCTGTTCCAGCAGGCTTATAGCCTTGGAGATACGGCCATGGTAGAGGTGCTATCGAGCGACGCCATACGGTTCACCTAAACCGTAAAAACGCTTTACGACCCGCCAAGTGTGCGGGTTTCTAGTGTCCGTGAGCCTTGTAGCGAAGACACTGCTTGGCCGCAAATTCTGAATGCAACACCTGATCAAACCGGTAAGGTGTTGTACCCATGTCATATTCTGAACTCTGCACCGAAGAACGTGCCACTATCCAGGTCAGCCTCGCACAAGGCTTGAGCATCAGGAAGGTAGCGGCTCTGCTTGAACGGTTTCCGGCGACGATCAGTCGAGAGATACGGCGCAAAGGGTCGTCCGATGGACGGTATCGCGCGTCACATGCGCAACAGCACCGTCATGACCGTCGAGACGGTTGTCGGCCCATGAGCAAACTGCTTCCAGGCAGCCCTCGATTCGCCTTGATTCAGCACATGCTGCGTCAGCGCTTGTCTCCCGAACAGATCAGCGGCAAGCTCAAGCATATGAATATCCTGTAGTGGTCAAGTGATTTAGGCCACTGTCTTTTGAGTCTTCCAATAGAGCTGCTCAGCCACATTGGGCGGCAGCCCATCATTATGCTTGTGGGGCCGGAGAGCACTGTAATAGCCGATCAGATAATCCGTGATTGACCGCTTCGCCGAGACAAAGCACGAATAACCGATCTCCGGTATCCAT
>NZ_KB907889.1 GCF_000382245.1 Kushneria aurantia DSM 21353 | reverse complement strand
TCGTCGCCGGAGACCGTTCAAGCAGAGCCGCTACCTTCCTGATGCTCAAGCCTTGTGCGAGGCTGACCTGGATAGTGGCACGTTCTTCGGTGCAGAGTTCAGAATATGACATAGGGTCAACACCTTACCGGTTTGATCAGGTGTTGCATTCAGAATTTGCGGCCAAGCCGCCTTTCCTTGAAAAATACATAGGTTATCGGTATATTAATTTGTGTTAGGCTTATATCAAAAGATATAGTCGGTATCATTAAACCGGAACCAGCTAAGACATCTATGGTGAAACCTCATGGTAGATAGTTGCAGCAGGCTAGGCCTCATGCTCAAGTCGTATTTAATGAATTTTGGTGAGGATCGATACTCGCTATTAACTATCCGAAACGGGATGGAAATCGATTTAAAAACCAGCCTTCCAGAAGAATGGAAGGCTGAATTTATAAATATGAAAATGTATATTAAAAGCGACATAGTTAAAGAAGCGAAGCATTACATGACGCCTTTCAAGTGGTCGCCAGAAGAGTACTGTAGCTCAGACATTAATTATCTGGCAAAAAAATATAACATATCTCTCGGAATCTCTTTCCCTATAAACACTTGGAACTCCAAGACTATTTTAACTATCTATACTAATAACTCCGGATCTCAATTCAATAAAAATTTTGATGATATGGCGAAACTGCATTTATACAACCTTTTAAGTATTTTTGAAAAGAACCAAGAAACACCTGACTATAAAGAGCTGACTCCACGAGAACTAGAAGTCGCTAACCTTCTTAAGTTTGGAAAAACATACAACGAAATCAGCATTATACTGGACTTATCTGAGCGAACAGTTAGATTCCATACCAATAATATAGTTGAAAAGATGAAGGTCTATACCGTTAAGCACGCATTGTTTAAGGCCACATCAATGGGACTGATATAAGGAGAATGCTCCAAGAATGGAGATCATTTGATCCCGCCTTATTCACGAGGGCGGGATAAAAACGAAGATGGCGAGTAGTTTTCTCCTTTAGATGTCGGGTCCCGTGTGATTGACTACCCGCTTGGTAAATAGCTCAGGACGCCTGGTCTGCCATTCCTTCATCACCGTAATCGGTGATTGATGATGCAGCGCCTTTTGCGGGATGTGGTGATTGTACAGCCAGGTGTAGCGTTTGAGCGTCTGCTCCAGGTCCTCGCCTGAGGTATAGCGCCGAGTCGCCAGCACATCGCTGATACGGCCGTTGAAGCGCTCCACCATGCCGTTTGTCTGCGGCCTTCCCGGCTTGATCAGACGGTGCTCGATACCAAAGGCCTGGCACTCTTGGTCAAACGGGTGGTTCCCGCTGGGCTTGCGCTCACCCGCCCGCGTGAAGCGATCGGAGAATGACTTGCCGTTGTCGGTCAGTACCGTCTGGACCTTGAAGGGAGCCTTCACCGCCACCTGCTTCATGAACGCCCGCGCATCCTTCGCGGACTGGCTGCGTCTCACCTCCAGATGGACCCAGCGCGTGGCGCGATCGATGGCGACATACAGATAGCGTTTCTGCTCCTCGTCGGGCATTTGGGGCAGGTGCTTGATAATGTCGGCGCCTCGCGTCGCTTGAGCATGCGATGCAGCCCGGAGCGGGACAAGCGAGGATTCAGGAATTCACGTGCCACGACCAGGAGATCATCCAGGCCGAGGTGAAGGAATTCGCGAGCGGCGATCAGCACCTCCTCTTGCTCGGGCGTAAGCGTGGCCAGCAGGTTGTGCCGCGTGTGCGATCGGTCCTGGACATCGTCACGGTACCGCCAGCGCCGGATGGTCGCGGTGGCGACGCCATATTGGCGGGCCATGATGCAGCTTGATGTCCATGGACCTGCTCCCGAATGAATTGCTGAAGAAGCTCTCTGGCGGCTAGCAGAGGATAACTCCTATAGGCGATTCGATCATCAGGGACCCGACACATCGCGATGTTCCGCCGCACCATGGGCGCGACGCCGGGGCGGTATGCCCGATTACAGGCAATCGGGCCGGCCGGGGCCGGGTAGCGTGCCGCCGCGTAGCGGCCGGCCTGCTGGTCGTTGAAGAGGCAGCGATAGACGCTATACTATAGGGCCAGATCGACGATAAGCTGGCCGACATCGTCAACTCCGATCGGCGCACCATCGGCCAGATGCGGCTCGACGCGCTTCGGGATTTCGGTACCCGGAACCGGCCAGGCGTCGAGTCACATCAGCCGGCGAATGACACCTCATCCGACGGCATGATTGCGGATGCTTGGGCCCGATGCGTTCAATCGGACGCCCGCGACATCATCTCATCTCGAGGAAGACCGTCGGCGCCTGATCGCCAAGACATCGATCGAGCAGTTCGTTTGCCTTTCCCGCCTCCGAGGCGGCACGCGCGAACATGGGTTCCTCGTAGGCCGCAAGGGCTGCCTCGATATTGTCGGGATGCCGGACGATCGCCTCGGCCAGTTCCGCGCCATCGAGCATGGCCAGGTTCGCGCCTTCGCCTGACGGCGCCGTGAGGTGCGCGGCGTCTCCCACGAGCGTCACGCCCGGCTTGCGATCCCAGCGATGCCCATCGGGGAGGGCATGGATCGGCCGCAGCACCAGCCTGGTATCGCTGTCGGTGACGAGCGCGGTCAGCGCCGGTGCCCAACCGTCGAATTCAGCCGCGATGACATCGCGCGCCGAAGGATCATCGAAGTCGATCGGGGCGAACCATTCGGCCGGTCGTTTCAGTTGGATATAGCTATGCAGAATATCGCCCGCCTCGCGGTGGGCCGTAATCCCCTGGCCCGGCGCCAAGGCGAACATCGTGCCCGCGCCGACCAATTCGGCCGATGCCGGATGACGGCGGTCGACATCGTGCAGATAGGTCTCGACGAAGCTGACGCCCGTATAGACGGGCCGCGCATCGGACAGAGGCGGGCGCACCCGCGACCATGCCCCATCTGCGCCGACGAGAAGATCGGTCCGAGCGAGCGATCCGTCCGTGAACGCGATTTCGTGCCGCCCGCCACCGATGGCGGTCACCTTTTCGACCTTCCTGCCCCAGCGAACCGTGTCCTTCGGCAGGGACTCGAGAAGGAGATGGCGCAGGTCGCCGCGAAGCACTTCCGGACGCTGACCCTGCCCGTCATCGGGTTCGTCGAGCAGCACGGTGCCGTCCTTGTCCAGGAGGCGCGTGGCCTCCGCCCCCTTATGAACGATCGAGCGGAATCGGTCGGTCAGGTCGGCGGCTGCGATGGCGCGCTGGCCGTTATGTTCGTGAATATCGAGCTGACCGCCCTGGGAGCGGCTGTCGGCACTCGGCTCCGCCTCGAAGACGATCGCTTCGATCCCGTGGACGTGGAGAATGCGGGCGAGCACCAGTCCTCCGAGGCCCGCACCGACGATGGTTACTGTAGTCTGCATGGCTTTATCCTTTCTGGAACGGCATTCCACAGTCAGGAGATTGGAACACTGTTCCAGTCATGTCAAGAATGGGTATGAGTTCAAACGACCATCAGCCCAAACAGCAGAAACCTTCGCTCTCCAGGGAGCGAGTCGTTGCCGCCGCCATCGCGATCCTCGACGGCGAGGGTGAGAACGCGCTGACATTCCGCGCTCTTGCGAAAAGCCTCTCGACCGGAAGCGGCGCCATCTATTGGCACGTCGCCGACAAGAGGACGCTTCTGGCGGCCGCGACGGAGCATGTCCTGTCAGAAGCGATCGCCCAATCAGGACGTGGTACCCATCCAGCAGACGCCGTTCGCGATGTCGCGCTTGGCGTGTTCGACGTGATAGAGGCGCATCCCTGGGTGGGGACCGAACTCGCGCGGGAACCCTGGCAGCCCGCCATGACGACGCTATTCGAGAAGATCAGCGCGGGGTTCGACGCCATGGGTGTTCCGCGCAGCGCGCTGTTTTACTGCGGGTCGGCGCTCGTTCAATACCTCCTCGGCTTCGCCGCTCAGGCCGCCGCAGCCGCCCGTCACGACTTCCAATCGCAGGATCGAACGGAGGTGCTCACCACACTCGTCGCCCGCTGGACGCAAGGTGAGCCGGCAGACTATCCCTATGTTCACCTGCTTGCCGACGAGCTGCGCTCCCACGACGAACGGGAAGCGTTCCTGGCAGGCCTGGACCTGATCCTCGCGGGTGCGCGCAACCTCCAGGGGTGATTTTCGGAAGGGTTATTCGAGATCTGTGGGTCGTGAGATTCCGGTTGGCCTTGCGTTCCCCTCGCCCGTGGGGATGAACCGCGCCGCCGGAGCAACAGTTCGATCGAGGCGCTGTCGTAACCCGCCAGGGCTGATAGGGTGGTGGGACCACCTGCTGCGGAGGTCCCATGCAAAATAGAACCGAGCTGCGCATCAGCCTCGACGATGGCGCCATTGACATCCCCTACGGCGCCGGTGAGAGCGACCATGGCCGTATATTTCCCTACCGCAGCCTGGTCGAGGCCCCGGAGCAGATCGACCTTATCCCCGAGGTCGAGGCATTTCCCGCGATACGCAGCGCCCTTCTGGATATCAATCGGCCGAATGCGGCGTTCGAGACGGCCCGCGTGCTCACCTGGCGCGACCAGGGCGAGGGTTTCGTCAGCTGCTGCGCGCTGGGCTTTTATTTCCGCAACCGTGCGCTTTTTACCCAGCAGACGCAGTGCCTGCTGCTGGCCGGCCGACTGCTCGACGAGATGCTCTATCACCCGCTGATGGCGGCACAGGCGACGCCGCCGATGCTGGAAATTCAGCGCGCGAACCTGGTCAAGGAGAATCGGCGCGGCTGGATCATGGACCTCTATCTCGCCGGCCACAGCGAGCGGGATCAGGCGGATGCCGACGATGAGCTGCAGCAGCGGGTCGCCTGGTTGAAGGACTTTCTGCGCCGTGAAGGTTGATCAACCCGCCCGGAGTCGTCTCACCACTGCCGCAGCGCGTCCACGAACCACTTCACCCCGCGCCCCGATTCGCCGCTGCGCCACACCAGCCAGGTGGTGACGGGCGGTCGCTGTTCGGCCAGTGGCGGGGCGGCCAGACGCCCTTCAGCCAGCATTTCCCTGACCCATAGCCGCGGGCAGTATCCCACGCCCAGCCCGGCCTCCAGCGCGGTAACCTTGCTCTGCATGTTGGCGACCGTCAGCCAGTGACGGCTGTCGAGCAGCCCGGCGGCGTTGCGGCGCGGGAAGCTGCGGGCGCTGTCGGCGACGATAATGCCGCGATGAGCGCGCAGCTGCGCCTCGTCAAGCGGTGTGTGCGCCTGCGCCAGTGGATGATTCGGCGCGCAGCAGAAGACGAAGTCGATGTCGATGAAGGGTTCACGCTCGATACCGGTGATGGCAGGCATTTCGGTGACGCCTACCGCCAGTTCGGCGCGCTGGTCGACCAGCGCCTCCCAGCTGCCGGTCAGCACCTCTTCCTGCAGGTGCAGGTTGATCGAGGGGTGCTCGGCGGTGAAGCGGTCTATCGTCGGCCACAGCAGGGCGGGCGGCACCAGGCCGTTGAGGGCGATACGCAGCTCCGGCTCCCAGTTGTTGGCCAGCCGTTTCGCCGCCGCGCTCAATTCGCTGGTGGCGGCCAGAATACGGCGCCCCTCCTCCAGCAGCAGGCGGCCGGCGGGGGTCAGTCGGGCGCGATGGCCGCTGCGATCGAAAACCTGCACGCCAACCTCTGTCTCCAGCTGGTTGACGGTGTAGGAGATCGCCGAGGGAACCCGGTAGAGCGCCGCCGCCGCCGCGGCGAAGCTGCCGTGGCGGTCGATGGCGTCGAGCACTTCCAGCGCTTCGAGTCGCAGGGTATCGCGCATCCTCGTCTCGTTGATCAAATAATTTGAATGAGTATGCCAGAAGAGTTCGCTTTTCGACCTCCTGTGGGAGAACTACTGTTGACACCGTAATGATCGGCTCGGTTCGCCGGGTCGCAAAATGGTCAACCACAAACCTGCTCAAGGGAGTGTGACAATGAAAAAGATACTGGTGCTCTACTACTCCATGTACGGTCATATCGAGACGCTGGCCAACGCCGTGGTCGAGGGTGCGCGTTCGGTCGATGGTGTGGAAGTCACGCTCAAGCGGGTGCCCGACACCATGAGCCGTGAGGCGCTGGAGAAGGCCGGCGCGAAGCTCGAGCACGACGCGCCGGAGGCCAGGCCGGATGAACTGGCCGATTACGATGCCATCATCTTTGGTTCGCCCACCCGCTTTGGCAATATGGCCGGCCAGATGCGTACCTTCCTCGACCAGACCGGCGGGCTGTGGGCCGGCGGCAAGCTGGTCAACAAGCTGGGCAGCGTCTTTACCTCCAGCGCGACCGGCGCCGGCAACGAGACCACCATCACCTCGTTCTGGAACACTCTGGCCCACCACGGCATGGTGATCGTGCCGATCGACTACGCCGGTGGCCAGGCGCTGTTCGATATTTCCGAAACCCGCGGTGGTTCGCCCTATGGCGCCTCGACGCTGGCCGGCGGTGACGGCTCGCGTCAGCCCTCCGACAAGGAGCTGTCACTGGCCCGCTATCAGGGTGAAAAGGTGGCGAAACTCACCGCTGCCCTGTCGCTGTAAGCGGACGGGCTCACCGGCAGGAGAGATGCCATGGATGATGCCACGCACGAGGCCGCACCGAGCCGGGTTGCACCATATCACCGCGATCTGCGGCGACCCGCGCGATAACCTGCGCTTCTATCGTGATGTGCTGGGGCTGCGGCTGGTCAAGCAGACGGTCAACTCTGACTCAGTAGCCGCTGCCGGAACGTGACTCGCGGCGGTCCGCTTGCTCGCGCTGCGGATCGCCGGCTCCCGCCAGATGCGCGTTCCAGGCGGTAAAGGGGGCGCCTGCTGCCAGGGCGCCGGCCACAAACAGCAGTGCGAGTTCCCCGTAGCGGCTGTCGAGCAGCGTGGCCAGTACGGCGCCGCCGATCAGTGCCGCCCAGCGGGCGAGGCCATCCAGCCCTGCCAGCCACTCTCCCTGTGCCAGCGAACGGCCGGTCTGGACGATCATGCCGGTCAGAAAGGTCACGCCGATGACGCGACTGCTCACCTGATTGAGGCTGCCCATGGCGGCGGCGATCATGGCCACTGTCATCAGTGAATAGCTGCCGGCAGTAGTAAAGGGCACGGCCAGCGCCATCAGCGTGCCGCTGAGCAGCAGGATCAGCGTGGCGCGCCAGCGCCCTGCCCGCTGACCCAGCCAGGCGGCAAGGGTGGTCGCCACGAAAAAGGTACCGATCACCGCCGCCAGCGGCGCGATCGTTGCCCAATGGCCCTGACCGATAGCGCGGCCGATGTGGCTGCTGTTGCCGGTCATATAGACCGCCAGCAACTCGCGACTGTGTAGATAGATCAGGGCATCGGTGGCGCCGGCGATCACGAACAGCAGTGCGAAGGCGTGAAAGGGTATGGGGCGCTCGTTGATCATGGTGCCAGCTCGGGTTGGATAGGAGAGCCACCCAGTGTAGCCGCTCGACGCCGTGAGGCGCCGAGCGGCAGTACCGTCATACGACACGCGTATGGCACAGACAGGCGTCAGCGCAGGAACCAGACAATCACGCCGGTCAGGATGAGTACCACCACAATGCCGACCAGCACATCACGCGGCACCCGCTCCAGCCCCTGTTTGGCGATCAGGGTGATGCGCTGGTCATCCTTGCCGGGCCGGTCGGCGCTGCCCAGCTGCTTCATCCAGCCCCAGGTAAACAGCGCCGTGGCGGCGCAGATCACACCGCCGGCGATAGTGAAGTGCAGCCCCAGAAGGCCGGTCTCGATCAGCACGAACAGCAGCGCACTCAACGCATGGCCGCAGGCCAGCCCGCGCAGCGCCGCCGAGGAGCCCAGCTGTTTGACCCACAGCCCCATCAGGAAGGTGGCGACCAGCGGCGAGGCGACGAAGGCGAATACCTGCTGCAGGTAGGTCCACAGCCCCGAGAAGTACTGGATCATCGGCCCCCACAGGGCGGCGATCAGCGCCACCACGAAGGTAAAGATGCGCCCCCAGCGGGCCAGTTGGTAGTCGTCAAGATGCGGGCGCGCCGGCTTGACGAAGTCGAGCGTCAAAAGCGTTGCCGAGGAGTTGAGGGTGGCCGATAGCGTCGACATCAGCGCCGCGATCAGTCCGGCCAGAATCAGCCCGGTCAGGCCGGTGGGCGTAAAGGTCTTCACCATGGTGGGAAAGACCTGATCCGGGTGGTCCAGATGCGGCAGCAGCGGCACCGCCATCGCCCCCGGCAGGGTCATGATAAAGATCGGCAGCAGCTTGAGCAGGGCGGCGAACACCGAGGCGCGGCCGGCGGCCTGGAGATTGCGCGCACCCAGAATGCGCTGCACAACGTACTGATTCATGGTCCAGTAGTAGAAGCCGACGATCGGCAGCCCGGTCAACAGCCCCAGCCAGGGCACGCCGGGGTCATCCAGCGGGCGGATCAGTGACAGCCGCTCGGGGCTGAGCTGCTCGCGCACGTTGCTCCAGCTGTGGTCGAAATGGCCGAAGATGATCCACGTCATCAGCGCCGAGCCGGTCAGCAGTACGATCGCCTGCATGACGTCGGTCCACACCACCGCACGCAGCCCGCCCAGGGCGGTATAGACCGCGGTGAACAGTGCCAGCACTGCGCACACCAGCCACAGATTCAGCCCCGGTATGAAGGTGGTGACGATCAGGCCGCCGGCGTAGAGGGTGCCGGCGGTGTCGAGCAGAATCGCCAGCAGCAGGGTGATCACCGACAGATACTTGCGCAGCCGGGCGTCGAAGCGTCGCTCCATCAACTCCGGCATGGTGGTCACTTTGGCACGCATCAGCACCGGCAGCACAAAAAGCGCCGTAAACATCAGCACGATGCCCGCCATCCACTCGTAGTTGGCTGCCGAAATGCCGGTCGAGTAGGCCGCGCCCGGCAGTCCCACCAGGGTATCCGAGGAGATATTGGAGGCGAACAGCGAAAAGCCGATAGCCACCGGGCCGAGTGTGCGCCCGGCGAGAAAGAGGTCTTCCGAGGTGGTGCGCCCACGTGCCGCGTACCAGCCGATCAGGGCGGTAACGGTGAAATAGGCGGCGATAACGATGAAATCCCAGATAGTCAGCGAGCTCATGGCATCCCGATCTTTGTCATTGTGTGCGCTCTACTCTGGCACTGTTGGGTAGTAGTATCCACTTTCCGCCCGGTTTCGATACCCTGTTTGCCACCACCGGCCGCCGAGGAACACATGACCCTGCCCGATGCCGAGCCCCTTCTGACGACCTGGTATCTGGAGATGCGCGATCCCGCTGCGCTCGATGCCCGGCCGCTGCCACCGACGCTCGCCGTCGCCGAATGCGAGATACCGCAGTTCGAACTCAATCGCTTTCTCTATCAGCTGGTGGGGGCGCAGTGGCAGTGGACCGATAAACTCGAGGGGGATCAGCAGACGTGGCGCGCGCTGGTCGAAAGCGACGCCCATCGCACCTTCGTGGCCTGGCACCGCGGCGCGGTTGCCGGCTACTTCGAGCTCTACCGCCCGGACGGTCGCAACGTCGAGATTCTCTACTTCGGGCTTGCTCCCGGATTTATCGGCATGGGCTTCGGCGGGCCGCTTTTGAGCCATGCCCTCGCCTGCGCCTGGGCCTGGCCGGGCTGCGAGCGGGTCTGGGTGCATACCTGCTCGTTGGATCATCCGGCGGCGCTGGCCAATTACCGCTCGCGCGGCATGACGGTCTACCACGAAGAAGTGAGCGGCGATTGAGCGCCGCCCTGTAATCAATCGCCTCCTGTCGAAGAGATCACCGTCTCTCGAAGAGATCACCGTCTCGTGGACGAGAGTGAACTACCCTGAAACCTGAAAAACGATTTGATCTCTTTTCGGGAGCCCCGTTCATGCATGTATTCAGCAATCCCGTCGGCTCCGGTTCGCTGTGGTTCGGTAACCTGGCCACCGCCGACGGCACGCCGGTCGCCTACGACCCCCAGGCGCGCGCCTTTCTGCCCATGCCGCCGTTCTGTGCCAACCGCGAGCGCATCGGCTGCAACTGGATTGCCCCCGAGCCGGGCGCCTTCTGCCGTGCCTGCGCGATGACGGCGCTGGCGCCGGACCCGACGATTCCCAACGTCATGGCCAACTGGGCAGAGACCGAAGCCGCCAAGCGCTGGGTGCTGGACAACCTCGGGCGCTGGCACTGGTTTCGCCCCGAGGACCCCGGCACGCGGCCGACCTTTCACATGCTGGGCGAGTACGACGGCCCGGCGCCGATGGGCCACGCCGACGGTGTGGTGACGATAAGCGTGGCGGAGGCCGACCCGGTGGTGCGCATTCAGCGTCGCCAGGCGCTGGGCGAGCCGTATCGCACCATGATCGGCCATATGCGCCATGAGATCGCCCATATGCTGTGGTGGCGTCTCAGCCTGCGCGAGGATTTCCTCGCGGCCTTTCGCGAGGTCTTCGGCGACGAGCGTGAGGATTACACCGCAGCGCTCAGGCAGCACTATGACAATGGACCGCCGGTTGGCTGGGAGCAGCGCTTTCTCTCCACCTACGCCTCCGCGCACCCGCACGAGGACTGGGCCGAAACCACGGCGCATCTGCTGCACCTGACCGACATCACCGACAGTTTCGTGGCCGCCGGACTCTCGTCGCCGGAGCTGCCGAGTGCCCACTGGGACCCCTATACCGAAACGGATTCCGAGCGTTTGATCTACACCGCCGCGGCGATCGCGGTGGGCGTCAACCACATTAACCGCTCGATGGGGCTTTCCGATCTCTATCCCTTCCTGCTGGCCGAGGCGACCCATCGTAAGCTCGCCTTCGTGCACGACTGGCTGCGGCGCGGCGCCCAGGGGCGGTGATGGTTGCCCCGGCGGGGGCTATATCACCCCCAGCCACTGCCACCAAAAATAGTCCAGCGGCCACAGCAGCAGCAGGGTGATGACCGCCAGTGGCAGGGTGATGCGCGTGGCCTGACGAAGCGTCAGGCCCGCGGTCAGCAGGCCGACGATCAGCGGCGGTGACTGATACGGCAGGATGACGGTCGAGAACCCCAGCACCTGCGACATCACGACCGCATAGGGTGACCAGCCGGTCACCTCGGCGAGCTGCGGTGCCATCGGCGTCAGCACCGCCGGCACGCCGGGTAGCGTGACCACCATGCCGAGTGCCGTGGCGATCAGCGCCAGCCAGGCGAAGTTGCCGGCATCGGCGCCGTGGGCCAGCGGTAGCAGCGCCAAAAGCCGCTCGGCGATTGCCTCGCCCAACCCGCTTTCATGAGCCAGCGCGCCAAGGCTGACGATACCGGCAACGTAGATCAGCGGCTCCAGGTTGATCTGCGTCAGCGGCCGAGCGGGCAGCAGGCCGCTGCCCGGGAAGAGGCATGCCAGCGCCACCAGCATACCTACCCAGGCGGGCGAGATGCCGTGCCAGCCGTCACTCATCCACAGCAGCACGGCCAGGCTCAGCAGCACGGCCAGGCTCAGCAGCGCGCCAATCATCATGCTGGCGCGCCCGGCCGGTGGTCTCTGCTCCTCGAAAGTGGCGGGCGCCGCCGGTGTGGCGCGAAATTGCCAAAGGATCAACCCCATCAGCGCCAGCCACTTCAAAAGGCCGAGAATCGGGAAGTGCAGCAGCAGATAGTCGCCATAGTGCAGCGATACCCCCAGTACCGCCTCGCTGGCGCCCATCAGCACGTTGTTGGGGACGTTGGCGGGCAGAATGGTGAAGGTAGGCAGAAAGGTCGACATGATGGCGCTGAGCAGAATGCCGTGACGGCCCGGGTTGTCTTCGGCGTAGCCCAGCCGCGCCACCAGTGTCAGCATGATCGGCACCAGCAGCACGATGCGGCCCATCGCCGAGGGCATGAAAAAGGAGGCCGCCAGCCCCAGTAGTCCGGCGCCGAGCACCGCGCTGGCGTAGCCCGAAGCGAGCATCGGCGCGACGGCGGCGGCCACCCGCTTGCCCAGCCCGGTGTGGTTGATGGCGGTGCCGATCACCAGTCCCGAAAACACCAGCCAGGTCGCGGCCGAGGCGAAACCGGCGAAAGCCACCGAGGCGGGTGCCACGCCGCCCACCATGCACAGAGTGAAAAAGATCAGCGCGGTCAGCCAGGGCGGCAGCCAGCCGGTGGCCCACAGGCCGATGCAGAGCACCACCACCGTACCGGCCTGGGTCAGGCTCGCGTCGGGCAGATAGAGGAGCAGAGCCAGGGTCGCGGCCACGGCGATCAGGGATAGTGTCTGACGCCAGGCCGGGCGCGGGGAGGTGTCGTCCATGCCGGGCCATCCAAAACAGAAAGGGCGGGTAGCTTAACAGGCGCCGGCAGCGCTGAAAGCCGTCATCCGGCGCAAAAGGGTCTAATGCAGCACGTTGCGGACGAAGTGCAGCGGCGCGGCGCCCTCGTTGCAGTAGCTGATCGGCTGGTCGCTGGCGACGACGTGAAAGTCACCGGCCACGACCCGGCGCGCTTCGCCGTCGATCATCAGCGTCAGTTCGCCGGCGATGACTACTACCATGTCGTGCCAGCCCGGCGGATTGGGTTCGGAATCGTAGCGGTCCCCGCTGGCCATCCACCATGATGACAGCTCGACCTCCTGATGGGCCGGCTTGCTGGCCAGCAGAATGCCTCGGCTGTCGGCGTGTCGCCCCGCCCACACCAGCTGCTCGATGCGCGCCGAATCCTCGCTCTCCGGCGGCTGCACCAGCGCGTAGAGCTGTACGCCGAGCACTTCGGCAAGACGGTCGAGCACGTTGAGACTGACGTTGACATCGCCGCTCTCGATGTTGACCAGCATGCGGCGGCTGACGTCGGCGCTCTCGGCCAGCGCCTGTTGGCTCAGGCTGGCGCGCTGGCGCAACTTACGCAGATTGGTGGCCACGTGCACCAGCACGCTGGGGCGTTCGGCGTGGCTATTGCCGTTTGTGTGCACTATATCGCCTATCTGCAATAATGATAATTAAAGTTAAGATGTTGCAACACTTTCACCGATTCGGCTGGCGGAGGCAATGATGGCCGGTGGTTCTTCATGGCATCGGCTATGGCCGGTACTGATCCTGCTGGTCGCGATGTGTTCGATTCAGGGCGGCGCCTCGCTGGCCAAGCAGCTGTTTCCGCTCATCGGCGCCACCGGCGCGACGTCGCTGCGTCTGATGCTGGCGGCGGTCCTGCTGCTGGCCCTGCTGCGCCCCTGGCGGCGACCGGTCACCCGCAAGGCGTGGAAAGCGATCGTCGTCTACGGTGTGGCCATGGGGCTGATGAACTTTCTGCTCTATCAGGCGCTGGTCAGCATTCCGCTGGGCATTGCCGTGGCGCTGGAGTTCACCGGGCCGCTGGCGGTGGCGGTTTTCACCTCGCGTCGGCGGCGCGATCTGGGCTGGATCGCGCTGGCGATGATCGGCCTTGCGATCCTGTTGTGGCCGCGCGACGCCGGCGGCGAGCCGCTCAACCTCTACGGCGTGCTGTGCGCCCTCGGCGCCGGTGTCTGCTGGGCGCTCTACATTCTGTTCGGCCGCCGCGCCGGCAGCGGCAACGGCACCCAGAGTGCGGCGCTGGGCGTGACCATCGCCGCCGTGCTGATGGCGCCGATAGGCGTTTACGAGGCCGGCACGGCGCTCTTTTCGTTACAGGTGCTGCCGCTGGCACTGGGCGTGGCGGTGCTCTCCACGGCGCTGCCCTATACGCTCGAGATGATTTCACTGCCGCGCATGCCGACCTACCTCTTCGGTACCCTGATGAGTCTCGAGCCTGCCATCGGGGCGCTCTTCGGGCTGCTGGTGCTCGGTGAGCAACTGAGCCTGTGGCAGTGGCTGGCGATCATGACGGTGATCATCGCCTCGGCGGGTACCACCCTCTCCAGCGCACCGCGTCCACGCCTTGGCGATGCCGTCGGCGCGACGCAGGATGCCCGGTAATGCGATAGGCGCTGACGTACAGGTTGCCATCTGACCGATTTCGTCGAGGAGATCCCATGAACACTACCCGCCTGCCCGCCATTATTCAGGCGCCGATGGCAGGGGTTTCGACCCCGGAACTGGCCGCGGCGGCGGTGGCATGCGGGGATCATGAGTTCGACGCCTGCTGGGCGGGCCAGGGCGCGGCGCTGACCCGCCCCATGCCGGCGGCGGCGCTGGTCGACACGCTTTATGCCGAGAGCCGGCTGATATAGCACAAAAAGCGTTCGGCGCGCGGTAACCGTCCACCGAAGTGACGGCTATCGCGCGCTGAACATGGACGCCCTCCCTGGCATCCGCTTCCCTGCGGTATCCAACCCCTGTGCAGGGGGTTGAATCCGGCTCCGAGCGCTTCCGCGTCCTGCGGTGGGGGAGATCCTTCTCCCCGGCGCTTTCCTGCGCGCTCCCGAAGCAGGGTCAATATAGGCGCAATATCCCTGCCGCCATAGATACAGATGTACTGCGCCAGAGGGTGCATTTGCGTCGCCGGCGTCCGGTCAGACGAGGGCGTGATCACTCCTGGGTAAAGCCGCACTGGCTCGCCTTGATAATCGCCTCACTGCGGCTGTGTACCTCGAGCTTGCGATAGATCGAGGCGACGTAATTGCGCACCGTGCTGTGGGCCAGCTCGAGCTGTGAGGCGATGCGCTTGTCGGAGAGTCCACGGCACAGCAGCGCCAGCACGTTGCGCTCGCGCGTGCTCAGTTCCTCCAGCGCCTGCCGCTCGGTCTCGGTCACGGCGGCACTGTCGCGCACACCGGCGAGGCGCTCGTTGAGGCTTTGGGTGAACCAGGAGGCGTCCTGCATGACGGATTCGATCGCCTGGTAGAGCTCGGTTTCCGAGCGTTTGCGCCGGCTGATGTCCATCAGCGTCAGCAGAATCCGCTCGCCCTGTTCGAATTTGACCACCGCCGCCGAGATCAGAAAGGTCAGCGCCTCGCCGCCCGCCGGCGTGAGCGTCGCTTCCATCGCCCGTAGCCGGATCTCGCTTTCGAGTGCGCGCAAAAGGCGCCGGCGCACGGTATCGCTCAGCGGCGGATCGCCGCAGCGGGTGTCGTCATCGCCGCAGAACACTTCAGCATAGGCGCTGTTGGCCTCGACCAGTGTCAGGCTGTGGCGATCCAGCAGTGCGGTGGGTATCGGCGAGAGGTCAAAGGCGGCGGCGAATTGCGCTTCGCTGCGGCGCTGTGCGTCACGGGCGCGCTGGGTCGGTTCGAGGTCATCGAAAGTGAGCAGCATGCAGTCAGTGCCGTTCATGTCGATCGGCTGGCCGGCGACCTCGACGCGGCGGGTACCGCCATCGGCGGTGGGTAATGCCGAGCGGGTGAGGGGGATCGCCTCGCCCCGGGCCAGCAGGCGAATCGACTGTTGGCGATTGTCGGCGCCGGCGAAAACGTCAAGCTCGTAGATCGAGCGGTTCAGCACCTCATGACGCGGCAGATCGACGAGCCCGAGGAAGCCGTCGTTGACCCGCACGAAGCGCAGGTCGTCGAGCCGGCAGATGACTGCCGGGGCCGGATTGGCGTTGAAGGCGCTTTCGAAGCGCGCTTCGGCGCTGACCAACCGGGTAATATCCTCGATGAACAGTGCCACCCGTGCGGGCCGGGCGCCGCTGTCCAGTACCCGGCCGCGCAGGCGCTGCACGCGGGTCTCGTCGGTGACGGTAAGTTCGACTTCCAGATGGTCGAAAGGGGTGCCGGCCACCAGTGCCTCGATGGGCAGCGGTGTATCCTGGCAGGCGCTGTCCCGGCGGCGCAGCGAAAAGCGCTGGCGCCATTCGTCCCAGCTGTCGCCCGGCTCGGCGATCGCGGTTACGCCATACATGTGCAGGGCCGCACGGTTGGCCAGCCGCAGGTGCTGATGGTGGTCGAGTATGATGATGCCTTCGTTGAGCTCATCGAGAAGGCGATAGAACGCCGTCTCGCTGACAATGGCATCGGACGAGGCGATCATGACGATAGCGCTCCCCATAGTGCGACAGTTGATTACCTCATAATGAGGAAGCAGCTTAATGGAAGAAAGTATTGTGGCAATATCCGCCGGCATGAGCGGCACTCGACAGAACCGGCTGAATGGCGTATCGCGATGACCTCGCGCAGTGCGGCGACAGGCTGCTCGAGGCGATCAACCACCCTTAGAGCGCCGGCTGGCGCTGAGCGCTTCCCTGTCGGCGCTGATAGAGCCCCACCCCGGCGTCGATCGCCATCAGCAGGATCAGGCTGCCACCCAGTACCGGCAGTGCCCAGCCGATCAGCGCGGCGATAACGATCACGCCGAGGCGCGCCGCCAGCGGCGCCCGCGCCAGCGCCTGCCACAGCGTCAGCGGTGTGAGCGCGGCGCTTGTACGGGTCGGACGACGGCGCCACCACATCACATAACCCATCACCAGCATCGCCACCAGCGCACTGGCGAACACCACCAGTACCAACTGATTGATCAGCCCGAACAGTACCCCCATGTGCAGATCGATGCCCCAGCGGGTCAGTTTGGCGGCGAGCGGGAAATCCTCGAAGCGGGTGCGGTCGATCACCGCCAGGCTGACGGGGTCGATGGCGGCCTGATCCACTTCGGTAGGCCATTCGCGGCCGATCTCGCGTACCCGCCAGGCACTGCCCGCATCGCTTGCCGGAATGATCTCGATTTTGTTGGCGCTCAGCCCTTCGGCGCGGGCGGCGGACAGCACCCGGTCGAATACTGCCGGGTCGGCCGTCACTGGCGCTGAACTGCCGCCATGGCCGGCATGAATGCCCGCCGCTCCCGGCTCGGGGCGGTCAAGGCGAGTCGAGACGCTGGGGGTCTGCCAGCCGTAAAGCGCGCGCAGCTCGCCGATGTTGCCGCCGGCGTACTGCGACCAGGTCAGCCCGGTGGCGGAGAAGAACAGAAAGCCGATCAGGGCCCAGGGGCCGAGGCGGCGGTGCCAGCGGCTGGCGTTTGGCGCCGGCAGCCGGCGCGCAGTGCTGGCGCGGCGTTTGAACCACAGCGCCAGCCCGCCCAGCGCGGCGATCCACAGCCAGGAGGCGGCCAGCTCGCTGTAGAGACGTCCGACATCGCCCAGCAGCAGGCCTCTGTGGAACTTGTCGATGACGATACGAAACGCCGAGATGCCGCTGGTGCCGTAGACCGGCAGCTGGCCGCGCACCTCGCCGCTGACCGGGTCGATGAATACTGCCATGTTCTCCCACTGGCCGAGGCTGTCGTCAGCGAACATCACGCGGGTGGTCTGGCCCGGCTCGGAGGCCGGACGTACCGCCACCGGTGCGGCGTTACCGCCATGGGCGTCGCGGGCCAGTCGCACCTGGGCGGCCAGCGACAGCGGCGTGCCTTCGGCGTCGTCGGTATAAAATTCATGATGATAGAGCGCCTGCTCGATCTGCGGCGTCAGCGCGTAGAGGATGCCGCTCAGTGCGGCGATCAGCAGGAAGGGGCCGACCAGCAGGCCGATATAGAAGTGCAGACGCCCGACCAGCGGCCACAGCCAGGGCGCGCGGACGTCGTTTGAGGAACGGGACAATGTACCATCTCCAGTGTGTCGCGCACGAGGTATTGCAATACCCGCGGCGCGGCGAATTTTAACCAAGGGTTCAGGCGGAGAGAGGGCCGTTCGGAGGTGGCGCGCGTGACAGCGCATTGGGGAAGACGGCGCTGCGGCCATGGCCGACGCGAATGGCCATGATCGGCGCGGCGTGAGGGCCGGCACGCTCGGGCGGCAGGAAGAAATCGCGCTGGGCGGCGAGCGGAAAGTGCGACAGCAGTGAGCAGTAGCCGCAGCTGTCGAAGTTCGCATGCACGCCACCGGTGCTGCCATCGTCATCGGCCGCCGCAGTGTGATGGTGATGGCCGTGGTCACTGGCGCTTTGATGATGATGACCGTGAGACATCGCGCCGGCGTGGGGCGCGCTGGTGTTCAGCGCCGCAAGGGATTGCGACACCACCGGGGCGATGAAAATGATCAGCAGAGCAGCCAGCGCCAGGCGGGCGGCGAAAGAGGCGTTCAGACGGGGCATCGGGTCGGGCGGGCTTGAAACCGCCGGTATTGCCAGTTGAGGCGTTAGCCTAACCCGCCCCCGCGATCAAGAAAAGCGCGCTTTGCACGTCGTACTCGGGAGCGGCAGGGTTCGGGCTATTCGGTTGCGACAGGGCCTGGCGGATGTTCTGCGGGGGGAAGCGCATCGCCCACCGCCGGCTGACGAAAAGAGGAGGCCTCAATGCCGTAACGATCGTCGTTGGCGGCGCCGGTGAGCAGGCGGCGGCGTTCCCAGCCGATATCGCTGCGCAGTCCCAGATAGGTGCCGCAGTGGCGACAGTAGATCGGATCATCAGCGCCGTGCCGAGCCACGCTGTGGATGTGCAGCGAACGACTGCCACACTGAAAACAACGAATGTTGAGCTCGCTCGGGCGCATTGAATTCCCCTTTATCTTTACTGAAACTTAAAAAGCGGAAGCTGATAAAGTGTTCGCGCCGTGCTGGTGGAGATTCCCCCGCCGGCACGGCGCGCTACTTGCTATCCGATTGTGTTAACGGTCAGCGTGACGTTTTATTGATGTCGAGGATAGCGCCTGATGGATGCAAAAAGTGCGTCTTTTCAAGGCATGGCAATCAGGTCGCGGATCAACTACCGGCGACGAAAGCCGGGTGGCTTTCGCCGCGCTTTTGCGGCACCCTGGCGGCAGGACATATTGCGTCGTTACAAAAGGAGTTCTCATGGTCTTTCAGCCCATGTTTAGCGATGGCCAGCCTGCCGCGCAGCCGCTGGGCAAAATCGTCTGCGTGGGGCGCAACTACGCTGCCCACGCCCGCGAACTGGGCAACGACGTGCCCGATGCGCCGCTTTTGTTCATCAAGCCGGCGACCAGCGCCGCGCGCCTGGAGGAGCCGATTCGCGTGCCGCGTCACCTTGGTGAGGTGCACTTCGAGACCGAGCTGGCGCTGCTGATCGGCCGGCCGCTCAGGCGCGTGCGCCCCGAGCAGGCGCTGGCGGCCATCGCCGGCATCGGCCTGGCGCTCGATCTGACCCTGCGCGACGTGCAGGCCGAGCTCAAGGCGAAGGGCCACCCCTGGGAGCGCGCCAAGGCTTTCGACGGCGCCTGTCCGCTGAGCCGTTTCGTCGCGCTCGAGGGGCGCGAGATCGACTACGCTGATCTGCATTTTTCGCTCTCTATCAACGGTGAGCGGCGCCAGAGCGGTCACAGCGCCAACATGATTTTCGGCGTGGCGGAGCTGCTGTGCGAGATGTCGAAGTCCTTTACGCTCGAGCCGGGCGATGTGGTCCTGACCGGTACCCCGGAAGGGGTAGGGCCGCTGCCTGAGAAGGCACGGCTTGAACTCGAACTGAGCGATCATATGACCATCGCCACGCGCAGCTGAAGTGTAAGCGAGGGCCGGCGACGTCTGCCGCCCGGAGGTTTCGCGTCGAGGCCCGGGCGGGCGTATAATCATTTTTCTGAACCGAGCCTGATACTCGGTTCGCGCTATCCGCGCAGCGAGCGCCGGCCCCCTGTGACGATCCGCAGGTGGGCTCACCTCGCCCTGCCGGTCGCCGCCCGGCAGTCCCGGCAGTGACTGCCGCTGCCCCGGAGCAGCGCTGTCACTGTTTGCCCTCTATTTCCCTTATGCATCGAAAGCGAGCCACACATGAGTCAACAGGATCGGCCGGATAGCCCTTCGACGTCCCATAATGCCTCACAGGACAGCACGCGCCGACACTCGGCGCAGGTAGTGGACGGCCCCGGCAAGGCGGCCAGCCGCGCCATGCTGCG
This sequence comes from Kushneria aurantia DSM 21353, assembly GCF_000382245.1. Taxonomy (GTDB): domain Bacteria; phylum Pseudomonadota; class Gammaproteobacteria; order Pseudomonadales; family Halomonadaceae; genus Kushneria; species Kushneria aurantia. The sequence goes on along the minus strand of NZ_KB907889.1, from coordinate 29,192 downwards.
CGCGGTGGGCTTCACCGATGAGGATTTCACCAAACCCCAGGTGGGAATTGCTTCCACCTGGAGCCGCGTTACGCCGTGCAACAGCCATATCAACGAGCTGGCCGACGCCGCCAGCGACGGTGCCGACGAGGCCGGCGGCAAGGGCGTGGTGTTCAACACCATCACCATTTCCGACGGGATCGCCAACGGCACCGAGGGCATGAAGTACTCGATGGTGTCGCGCGAGATCATCGCCGACTCCATCGAGGCGGTCAGCGGCTGCGAGGGTTTCGACGGCGTGGTCGCCATCGGCGGCTGCGACAAGAACATGCCGGGCTGTCTGATCGGCCTGGCGCGCCTCGATCGGCCGTCGATCTTCGTTTACGGCGGCACCATTCTGCCCGGCGAGGGCCACACCGACATCGTCTCGGTGTTCGAGGCGATGGGCGCTCACTCCCAGGGCAACATGGAGCTGATCGACGTCAAGCGCATCGAGGAGACTGCGATCCCCGGGCCCGGCTCCTGCGGCGGTATGTATACCGCCAATACCATGGCCTCGGCGATCGAGGCGCTGGGCATGAGTCTGCCCAACTCCTCGGCGCAGAACGCCGTGTCGCAGAACAAGCTTGACGACAGCCGCGCTGCCGGCGTCGCCGTGCTCGAACTGCTGAAGCTCGACCTCAAGCCCTCCGCTATCATGACCCGCCAGGCGTTCGAGAACGCCATCACGGTGGTCATTGCCCTGGGGGGCTCGACCAATGCGGTGCTGCACCTGCTGGCGATCGCCAACACCATTGGCGTGCCGCTGTCGCTTGATGACTTCACCGAGATCGGCAAGCGGGTGCCGGTGGTGGCCGACCTGCGCCCCAGCGGCCACTACATGATGAGCGAGCTGGTGGCGATCGGCGGTATCCAGCCGCTGATGAAAAACCTGCTCGACGCCGGCCTGTTGCACGGCGACTGCCTGACCGTGACCGGCAAAACGCTTGCCGAGAACCTCGCCGCTGTGGCGCCCTATGCCGACGATCAGAACATCATTGCGCCGCTGGACCGGCCGGTTAAAGCCTCCAGCCATCTGCGCGTGCTCTACGGCAACCTGGCGCCCGAGGGCGCGGTGGCCAAGATCACCGGCAAGGAGGGCACCCGCTTCACCGGTACCGCGCGGGTATTCGACTCCGAGGAGGAGGCCCAGGCGCGCATCAACGACCTGACCGTCAGCGCCGGCGATGTGGTGGTGATTCGCTACGAGGGGCCGAAGGGTGGCCCCGGCATGCGCGAGATGCTCACCCCCACCTCGGCGATCATGGGGCGCGGGCTGGGCGACAGCGTGGCGCTGCTGACCGATGGACGCTTCTCCGGCGGCAGCCACGGTTTCGTGGTCGGCCACGTCACCCCGGAGGCGTTCAACGGCGGCCCCATTGCGCTGGTCGAGGACGGTGACGAGATCACTATCGACGCTGAAAACGATGTCATGACCCTGCACATCGATGACGCCGAGATGGCGCGCCGCCGCGCCGCCTGGCAGCGGCCGCAGCCGCGTTACACCCGCGGCGCGCTGGCCAAATACGCACGTACCGTCAGCTCCGCCTCGCTGGGGGCGATCACCGACCTGCCGGCGGCCACCGACGACAGTATCTGAATCCTCTCCTGCCGATCGACCCGGCCGTCCGGCCGGGTCTTCAGACCCCTTTCAGTTAGTGTGTAAAGATCGCTCAGCCGGGAGCCGATAGGGGCTTTTGATCCTCAAGGATGAGACGCCCCATGCCCCGACTGATGACCTCCCGCGCCGCGCGATCGCTGCAGGCCATTTTGCACAACGAAGCCTCCATCGAGTTCGAACCGGACGGTAAAATCGTCGATGCCAGCGAGAAATTTCTGCAACTGATGGGGTATCAGCGCGACGAGGTGGTGGGCCGGCACCACAGTATATTTGTCGACAGCGATTACGCCGCCAGCGGCGACTATCAGGATTTCTGGCGTGAGCTGGCCCGGGGCACGCCGCAGAGCGCCGAGTTTTTGCGTCGCAAAAAGGACGGCGCGCCCGTATGGCTGCAGGCCACCTATCATCCGGTGCCCGGCGCCAGCGGCAGGACCGACCGGGTGATCAAGATCGCCCGGAACAATACCGAAGAGAAGCTGGCCCGGGAGAAAAGTCAAAGCGAGCTGGGCGCGCTGGACAGGGCTCAGGCGATTATCGAATTCGATACGCAGGGCACGATTCTGGAAGCCAATGACAACTTCTGCCGGCTGATGGGCTATGAGCGCGACGAGATTGTCGGTCAGCACCACCGGATTTTCGTTCCTCGCTCGGAGCTGGGGCCGGCCTATGACAGGTTCTGGCGCGATCTGAACAATGGCATCTATCAGGCTGGCGAATTTCTTCGCCATGCCAGGGATGGCAGCGAGGTCTGGATCCAGGGGAACTACAGCCCTGTTCCCGATCTCAATGGCGTGCCCTGCAAGGTGGTCAAGTTCGGCCTCGATATTACCGAGCAGGTGCGGCTGCGCAAGGAGGCCGAGCTGCTGTCGCTGGTGGCCAACCGCAGCAATGTCGGCATGCTGATTACCGATGCTCGCGGGCTTTGCGAGTACGCCAACCAGGGGTTTGTCGAGTCGATGGGGTTTACGCAGTCGGAGGTGCTCGGGCGCGCCCCGGGCGAGTTTCTGCAGGGCCGCAATACCAACCCCGAGACCGTGGCCGACATCGGCCGCCAGTTGAAGGCACAACGCCCGGTCGAGGTCGAGATTCTCAACTATCGCAAGGATGGCACGCCGCGCTGGATCTCGCTGCAGATCAATCCCATTTTTGACGCCCATGGCGAGCTCGAGCGCTTCATTTCGGTGCAGGCCGATATTACCGAGACCCGCATGCGCGCCGACGAGGACGCCCTTCGCCTCAGTGCGATCCGCGACGCTTTCGTGGCCGCCGACTGGGATGCCCGGGGCGAGCTGCTCGATGTGAGTCCCCTGCTGCGCGAGGCGTTGGGGGTAGAAGATCGCGAGGCGGCGGCGACGGAGCTGGAGCGCCTTTACAGCGATAATCTGACAGAAAACGATCTTGCCGAACTACGTGATGGCAACAGTATTGTCGGGCGAGTGCTGGTTTTTACCTGCAGCGGCGGCCACGAGGGCTTTTTGAACGCCACTTTCAATCCGGCCTTCAACGCCGAGGGCGCCCTGACCCGCGTCGCCATGTACGCCGAGGACATTACCGAGCGCCGCCGCATTACCGCCCAGGTGAAAGACATTCTCGGTGACATCAACAACATCACCCGACGTACCCACATGGTGTCGTTCAACGCCACCATCGAAGCTGCCCGCGCCGGCGAGGAGGGCAAGAGCTTCGGCGTGGTGGCCAGCGAGGTCAGGTCGCTCTCCGCCCAGTCAAGCGACGCCGCCAGCCGCATCGAGCGGCTGATCGCCGATGGTGAATGAGGCGTTCAGGGCGCCAGCCGCTCCGGGGGCAGCCCTCTGATCTCCGGCAACGCCGTGCTGGTGCCCTGTATGCCGTGATCATCGGGCTCCATGGCGAGCAGCGCACGGCATCAAAAGCCTTCAGACCGATAACAGCGGCCGCGTGCGCGCCTCCAGCCACTCCCGGGTCTCCCCATCCAGTTGCGGTGCCAGCGTCTCACGCACGCGGGCATGGTAAGCGTCCAGCCAGTCGATCTCCTCGGCGTTGAGCAGTGCCGGTTCGAGGCAGCGGGTGTCGATGGGGCACAGCGTCAGGGTCTCGAATTCGAGAAAACCCGGATGCGCCGCGAGTGTGCGGTTGGCCACCAGGTTCTCGATGCGTACGCCCCACTGGCCGGGGCGGTACTGGCCCGGCTCAATCGAGGTGATCATGCCCGCACGCATGGCGTTGCGCGGTGCCGGGGCGGCGCCGTTGGAGATCACCTGGGGGCCTTCATGGACGTTGAGATAGTAGCCCACGCCGTGGCCGGTGCCGTGGCCGTAGTCGAGCCCCGCCTGCCACAGCGGCGCGCGCGCGATAGCGTCCAGCCGCGGCGCCTCGATGCCTTCGGGAAAGCGGCTGCGCGACAGGGCGATCAGCCCCTTGAGCACCAGGGTACAGTCGCGACGCTGGGCGTCGTCGAGACGGCCCACCGGCACCATGCGGGTAATATCGGTGGTGCCATCCTCGTACTGGCCGCCGGAGTCGATCAGCAGCAGGCCGTTGCCCTGGATGGTGGCGTGGGCATCACGGCTCGCCTGGTAGTGGGGCAGGGCGCCGTTGTCGTTGAAGCCGGCAATGGTGGAAAAGCTGCGCGATACGAAGCGCTCGCCCTTCTCGCGCTCGGCGGTCAGCCACTCGTCGACGGTCAGCTCGGTGAGGGTTTCGCCGTTGGCAAGCGCCGCCTCGAAGCGGCACAGAAAGCGGCACAGCGCAGCGCCGTCGCGCTTCATCGCCTCGCGCACATGGGCGATGGCGGCTTCGGGCTTGCACGCCTTGGCCAGGCTGGTGGGCTGGATGTTTTCGATCAGCGTGATGCCCTCGGGCAGACGCCGGGTGAGGGCCAGCGTGACCCGGGCGGGGTCGAGCAGCAGCCGGCGCGGTGCCGGCAGCGCGGCCAGGGCGTCGCCGACGGCGGCGTAGTCGTCAAGAGTGACACCATCCGTCTGTAGTAGGGTTTCCAGTTCCGGGGCCACCTTGCGGCGGTCGATGAAAAGCCGGGCGCTGTCGGGCTCGATCAGGGCGTGGGCGAGGAACACCGGGTTGTAACCGACGTCGCTGCCGCGCAGATTGAACAGCCAGGCGATATCGTCAAGCGATGAGATGAGATGGGCATCGGCACTTTGCTCGCTCATGGCACGGCGCAGTGCGGCCAGTTTGTCGCTGCGGTCGCCGTCGGCAAGCGCCGTGTCATGGGCGGCCACCGGTGCGGTGGGCAGTGCCGGACGGTGATGCCAGACGACGTCCAGCAGATCGCTGTCGGTGGCCAGAGTGACCCGCTCGCCCAGCAGTTCGCTGAAGCGGCGCACGGCGGCCAGCGGCACCACGGCGGCGTCGAAGCCCAGTGTCAGGGGCTCGTCGTGCTGTGCGGCGAGCCACTCGACGGGAGCGACCACCTGCTGCCCCTGAACGACCTTCATCATGGTAATACCGCTGCCGGCCAGCTCCTGCTCGGCCTGCACGAAGTAGCGGCTGTCGACCCACAGGCCGGCGAAATCGGCGCTCACCAGCAGGGTGCCGACCGAGCCGGTAAAGCCGGAGAGCCACTGGCGACCCTGCCAGTGCGCGGGCAGATACTCGGAGATGTGCGGGTCGGAGGAGGGCAGCAGCCAGGCGTCGATGGCCTGTTCACGCATCGCCTCACGCAGGGCCTTCAGACGCTGGGCAGGGGTGTCGTTCATGGTCGGGGCTCCGGTTGGTAGTGGGGAAAAGTGAACAGCATTAGCACGGCGCGGCCGGTGGCTGCCAGTCCGACGGTGAGGTCGGGAAGAGGAGAGGGCGGTATGAGCGGCGGTTTGAGTGAGCAGAACCACTTCGAGCTTTCCTCGCCGGTAGGCGTGATCAGCGATACCCACGGCCTGCTGCGCGACGAGGCGCTGGCGCTGATGCGCGGCTGCGGTTTGATCCTGCATCTGGGCGATGTCGGCGATGAAAGAATTCTCGAACGGCTCGCCGAGTTGGCGCCGCTGATTGCCATACGCGGCAATATCGATCGTGACAGCTGGTGCGAGGCGCTGCCGCTGCGCCGCGATATCACCATCAACGGCTGGCGGTTTCAACTGGTGCACGACCGCGCCGATGTGGAGGCGACGGCGGCCTTCGATGCCTTTTTATTCGGCCACTCGCACAAGCCGCTTTGCCAGTGGCACGAAAAGAAGGAGGGCGGTCGACAGCTGTGGTTCAATCCCGGCGCCGCCGGCAGGCGCCGCTTTCGCCTGCCGATTACCGCCGCGAGGCTGCTGGCCCGGCCGGAGCGACTGTGCTGCGCGACGGTATACCTGCTTGATGATGCGCCACGGTAGCGCCACATGAAAACGCCCTGAGGCTACTGACAAAGTTGCTGTCGGATCGGAAAAGCCTTTCACGAGGGCGCTATAAACCCTTCCATGGACGCTAAATTCGCCATCCCTGGCGAATAATCCTCGTTGCAGGCTGTTTTCGACCCTCTCCGCAAGGTCTTCACAGGGCTTTTACGGGCTTTGCCATCAATCCGAGCCCCGCAGATGCGGGGCTCGGTAGGTCTCGGGGGCTGTCTTGCATCGGCGGTTCAGTACCTTCCAGACCCACGATGACGACTTTGGCAGGAACGTCGCATGCATCGATATTGGATCGTTTAAAAAGATTGCGCGATTAATATTTGCACGCTATCAGGTTTGGCAGAAAACTCAGATGCCCGCATACCAGGTATAGCCACGGTCCTCCCAGTAGCCGCCTTTTCCGCCCTGGATATCGTCGAAGTGCTCGACAAGCGTAATGCCGTGCAGATACTTGGCCATCTTGTAGCCCAACTGGCGCTCCACTCGCAGGCGCAGTGGCGCACCGTTGGCGACCGGCACCGCCTCACCGTTAAGGGAGTGGGCTAGAAGCGTCTGGGGGTGCCGGGCGGCGACCATGTCGATACTTTCGTAATAGAAATTGCGACCGTTGAGCTGATCCATGCAGTGAAACACTACATAGCGTGCCTGCGGCTGCACGCCGGCGCGCGCCAGCACATCGCCGAGCACTGGCCCTGTCCATTGGCCGATCACACTCCAGCCCTCGACGCAGTCATGGCGGGTAATCTGGGTGCGTGCCGGCATCGCCCGTATTTCCGCCAGTGACAGACTCAGCGGATTATCGACCAGCCCGCCGATTTCGAGGCGCCAATCGGTGAAGTCGTTGGCCAGATAACCGCGGTAGAGATCGGTCTGCGGGTCGGTGGAGCCGTTGGGACGAAAGACCGGTGAGATCATCGAGGCCGGATACTCGATCGCCAGTGCGTCGCCCGCCAGCAGCCGCTGGGCTGTCATATTGAGCGCCTGGGCACCCCCCAGCAGATTGAGCAGCGCATCGTTTTGCGATAGCCGATCGCAGCCGGAAAGCCCGAGTGCCGCCGCCCCCAGCGCGGCGCGCTGCAAAAGCGCTCGGCGGCTCAGGCCGTCTTCGTTGCGTTCACTCATGGGAGGGCTCCGAATCCTGGTGGCGTCGACGCGCGTCACTGCCCACCGGCGCGCGGCCGGTAATCATGCCGCGCAGCTGACGCAGCGGATGGGTCAAAAGCACCAGCAGCACGTGAACGATGACGAACAGCACCAGCAAAGTGGCGACAATAAAGTGCAGCGAACGAGCGCTCTGGCGACCGCCGAACAGGTCCAGAAGCCAGGGAGCGACGGCGTTGAAAGTGGGCGACATGCAAAGCCCGGTCAGTATCATCAGCGGCAGGGCGACGAAGATCACACCGGCATAGCTGAGCTTTTGCAGGCTGTTGTATTTGCCGGCGTGGTCGTGAAAGCGACATTTCAGATGGTTGAGAATATCGCGCCCCAGTCCGCGCCACTCACGCCCGGCGGGCCAGAGATCGCGTTTCAGGTGGCCGCTGAACAGGGCGTAGATCACGAACAGCGCACCGCTGATGGCGAACAGCCAGGCGAAGAAAAAGTGCCAGAGCCGCCCCATCGACAGGTGCTGATAGCCCGGGAGGGTCGACCATTCGGGAAATCCGCGAACCGCTGGCTGGCCCGCTACCCTGGAGTAACCCAGTACGCCGGTGGTTTCGAACTGCCATGAGCCGAGAGCAGTAATGCCCTCGATGTCACCCGCAGGCGTGCGGATGGCATACATCTCAAGCCAGGGATCATCAAAAGTGGACACACTGCCCCAGTAGAGTGCCGGGTGGGCGTTGAAAATCTGCAGGCCGCTCATCAGCAGCACGATCAGACACCACAGGTTGAACCAGTGCCACAGGCGCACCGGTAGCCGGTGCCGCGGGCCTGCCCTGACGTGCGGATTTTGAGAAGGGGCTTGTGGAGAGTTTTTATCACTCATGCAGACGTCTCGCCGAATATGAGCCTCGCCTGCAGTATGAGCAACCGATAACGGTAGCGCACGATTTTTATGCCACAGAAGCGTTTCGCTGTGGGATCAGCGCACTTTAAAAGTAAAGGCGTGATATCTCTGCCCGCCTTTCATGGCGGGCAGAAGGCGATGGTGCCCTCATTGAATGGGCTGATCGACGCGCCAGGCAAGAGAGGAAATGAAGGCGGATGAGCCGCTGATCAGTGCCTCGGTAACGCCGCATTCGCTGCACCGGGTGGCGCTGTTGGCCAACCCCAGGGTCGCGCTGGTCGTGCGTATCGACTGGCTGGCGTTTTCGATGTAGACGCACTCGAGCGGCGTATCGCGCGGTGGCATCCTTTCACTGGTCAGGGTGTAGCCATTGGCGCGTATAAATTCGCGATAGCTCTGTGACATACCTTCCATGGTACTGCTCCGAATCGATCCGGGAATGGATGCACCGCCTTTCCATGGCGGTGATGGCGTGACCGAAAAGCGGCGCTACCATAGTCTGCGTAAAACTCTGGTGGCGCTTCTTTTTGCCTCGTACAAATATCGTAGAAGATTGGCGTTATGGGGGACAACGTCTATATTTTTATACAGTAGTTAATGTCACTCGAGGAGACATCGCATGGTCGATAAATCGCAGGAAAACGAGCAGCAGGGCAGCAATCTCGAGAAGGACCCCGGCGACTGGACGACCGGAGAGGAGAGCATGACCGGTGCTCAGGCTTCCTATCTGCGCACCCTTTGTGAGGAAGCGGGCGTCGATTTTGACGACAGTCTTACCAAGGCAGAAGCGTCGCGCAGAATCGATGAGCTACAGGATAAAACCGGCCGCGGCGAGAGCCACTGACCCTCGGTGGCGGAGCGTGCTCTGCTATGCTGGTCAGCAACCATCATCTCTGGAGGGCTCATCGTGAGTAACTGTGTTTTCATCACCGGCGCCACCTCCGGCTTCGGCCACGCCGCCGCCCACCGCTTCGCCGAGGCCGGCTTCCCGCTGGTACTTACCGGCCGCCGCCGCGAGCGGCTCGAGGCGCTGCAAAAAGAGCTGTCGGCACAAACGCAGGTGCATATCGCCGAGCTGGATGTCAGCGACGAGACGGCGGTGCAAAAAGTGGTTGACGAATTGCCACAGGAATTTCGCCGCGTCGGCACGCTGATCAACAACGCCGGCCTGGCGCTGGCGCCGGAACCGGCGCAGCAGGTCGAGCTGGGCGACTGGCACACCATGATCGACACCAACGTCAAGGGGCTGGTCAACGTCACCCACGCCCTGCTGCCGAGCCTGATCGAGGTGGGCGCGGGGGCCAGCATCATCAACGTCGGCTCCACCGCCGGCCAGTGGCCCTACCAGGGCAGCCACGTTTACGGCGCCACCAAGGCGTTTGTGCAGCAGTTCAGCTACAACCTGCGCTGCGACCTGCTGGGCACCGGCGTGCGGGTCACCGACCTTGCCCCCGGCATGGCCGAGACCGAGTTCACCCTGGTGCGCACCAAGGGCGATCAGGCCGCCTCCGATGCGCTCTACGGGGGTACCACGCCGATGTCGGCGGCGGATATCGCCGAGCAGATGTTCTACATCGCCACCCTGCCGGCACACCTGAACATCAACCGGGTGGAGATACAGCCGGTGCGCCAGGTGTGGGCGGGGATGAAGGTGCATCGGGATGGTTGAGAGGAAATAATCGAAATGTTGCAAACATGCCGGCGACTCAGCCGGCCTTTAAAAGGCCGGCAAGCAAGCTATTTCAAAGGCGCTCATATAACGTGCAGAAAGGAAGTAGACCTGTCCCAGGATGGCAGTTTATATACTCGAAGGGAAGTCCGGATGTGAGTATGAATACTTCATGCCACGTCACAACGCTACGGTTTTCCCCATACTGTCGTTTCTTTTCGATAGCATGATTGTATATTCGTAAATGGCTGGTATGAGAGCTTGCCCATTCTTCCATGCCAGCCATATCCACAAAACATGCATATACTGAAGTTTCATCGCGCTCTCTACCATGGCGATCAAGGTTTGTCATGATTCGTAGCGATAGCGTACCAGTTTCTTTTCGGTTCTCCAGTAGATAACGCATGCCATCCATAAGCTTTGGCTGCATTGATAGCTGATAATCTTCCGATTGGGCGCTATCAGCCTCTGCCCAATATTGACCAGAACGTATTGCCGTCATGTTGTGCGGCGTCTCTGCAAACAGACGCCTGTTATGTGTATCAATTCTTCCGGAAGGATGTTCTATGACAGACATAAAGCCCGGCAAGGAGTCTACAGATGAGATCGGAAGGCGGTCACGGGCCGCTCCGAAATACCCATTAGTATTCATCGGTACGAGCTCTGAATCAGAACAGAGAGCCAAACCAATACGATAGTCGCTCGCAGAGTAAATGGTCTCATGACGATCGTAATGAATCGCAATTATTTCTCGCCAGTAACCAAAAGACTCTTGTAAACGTTCCGTAGATTCCCACCAGTCTGCAAAATCGCTGCATTGTTCCCATTCGGTATATTGATTTTGATCAGTCCAATAAGCCACTATAATAGCATTTGTATATCCCTCCTCGTCTATACAGCGCATGGTTTCATAAGTTTCTGGACCGCAATTTGATTCAAAAAAACGCGCAAAGCGGTCAAAGAAAGATTTTTGCTCATTCTCGGAAAGAGGTGAGCCCTGAATGCCGTAGTAAGCAGAAATGATGCGGTTGACCGGTTTTCTCCAGCGCAGTGTATAGCGTGGTGCCCCAGGTTCGTGTCCTTCCGGGCGACGTTCCGGTAAAATTCGAGGGTACTCGATGTGAAATTTCATGAATCATCCTCGATATCAGGACAAAAATTTTCTTTCTTCGAAATCGAACCGGTAGCGGCAAAAGAATCAAAACTTGTCACCGGTTCTTTAGCACCTATATCAACATGGAGTTGGAATATATCCGGCCGGGCATAATGACCTACTGGGTCAAAATCAAGTTTGCTGCGGATAACGTCATTCTGCGAAATATCAGCGTAAATTATATTTTCACAGTCAAATACGGGGCCTGCGATAAGGTCTCCGTTCGGAGCGAAAATCGCACTGGCACCACGCATCAGCACTTTATCCGGTTCTTTGGCAGAAGCGAGTAGACAGTCATAGTCGTTCGGGAAGTCACCGCGTGTCATAAATTGACATGCGCTTAATACATAACAACGCCCTTCGAGCGCGATATGCCGCATACTGGCTAACCAGCTGTCCCGGTCATCAGCCGTAGGCGCACAGTAGATTGTGATGCCTTCTGCATACATCTTGGCACGCATGAGAGGCATATAGTTCTCCCAGCAAATAACCGCACCTGCTTTGCCAACGGGTGTTTCAAATACAGGGAGCGTTGAGCCGTCCCCGAACCCCCAGATCAGACGCTCTCCTCCTGTAGGCATCAATTTGCGATGCTTTCCAACCAGGCCATAGACGGGGTCGATATAAACTACAGTGCAATATAGCGTGAAAAGGCTTTTTTCAATGATGCCCATGACAATGAAAATCGAATGCTCATTGGCAGCTCTGACAAGCTTTTCGATCTCGGGGCCGTCGATTTCTATGGAGCCCTTGAAATACTCAAGGAAGGCATTGCGCCCTTCATCAGTTCGCTTTCCTACCGGGCTACCAAAACTTGCCCCCTTGGGATATCCGCCGAGGAATGCTTCCGGAAAGACAACCAGCTCGGCACCGTTTTGAGCAGCCTCGACAATGAACTCTATCCCTTTGCTTATAGTGCGCCCTGGTGAAAAGGGAATGGAGCCGGCCTGAACAACGGCTGCTTTAACTGTAGACACTGTTTTTCCCCTCTTCGATATTGTTTTGTCCGAAAGCCGAAGCAAATATCTTATGGTAGTCGTTCTCCGAATTGCGTGGCGCCGGCATGGTTACAAGACTTACCACAGTCGTGAACAGTATGTTAACAATAATGCCATTGATTCCCGGGCCGAAGAAATAGTCAAACCCGGTTGCGGCAGTGGCTGCCAAAATCACTACACCTGAAGCCAGACCCGCCAGTGCCCCTTTGGGAGTTATTACGGGTATATAGAGCATCCCTAGAGCCGTTGGAACGAGCTGCAGGCCAAGGCTGAACCCGAGGGATGCAATTGGAATAAGGTATCCTGCGCCGGAGGGAGCCAGCGCCAGCACAAGTACGATAGTCGTTATGACCAGAACAACGATTCTATTAACAAGCCTAAGGCTTCGGTCACCCATATTCTTGTTAAAAAAGCGACGCCATATATCTTCGGCAACCAGGCTTGAAGATGAGAGTAGCTGACTGTTTATGGTTGAAATGGCGGCTGCCAGAATGCCGGCAACTACAAACGAGCCGAGAATAGGCGCATACTCGGAAAAAATAAGTGGCAGAATAGCGTCACTGTTATCGGCAGCGCCCGGTATGAGTCCCGGAATATTGGCAGAAAGCCCTATGGCAAGGGGAACACAAGCCATCATCCATGAATTCCAGAAAGGAGCGAACATGGCGACCTTGCCAAGGACTTCTGCTGAACTCGCGGAATAAAATTTTTGCCACATGTGGGGTAGTGCCCAGGCACCGAAGCTCAGACCGAGCCATAGCTCAAGCATGGCCATGGGGTTGCCTTTATTGGTCAACAACTGGGGTTTGTGATCTGCAACATTATTCAGAAACGATAAACCGCCAGCTTTGCCAACGACAAAGATGGCTGTGAAAACAAGAATAGTTGCAAAAAAGACACCCATAAAAGCATCTGCCCAGGCCGTGCCTCGAAAACCTGACCACAGAACGATAAAGCCGACGACGACCGAGGATACTATGACACCGACTGTATAGGGGATGGCATTATCGGTAAGGCTCGCCAGAGCGGTAGCGCTTCCAGTAACCTGAATCAACATGACCGGAACAAGAGCAACAATGCCGACGCATGAAAATAGCAGTCTCAATGTCGGACTGGCGTAGTAGTGCTCTACCATTTGTCCTGGAGTGATAAAGCCAAATTTCTTTCCAATATACCAAAGACGAGTGCCAAACAACCAGATAAAGACGCTACCCTGAATAATAGCCCAGGTCGTGAATCCGGCAAACCAGATGCCCTCTCGATAGTAAACGCCGAAAGATCCCAGCAGCGTCCATGTGGAAAAATAGGTTGCTCCCATCGACATCAGTAGAAGCGGGGTGTTCATGCGTCTGCCGGCCACTACATAGTCGTCAGCGGATGCCTTGTTTTTTCTTCCCGCAAGTAGCGAAAGCGCACAGAAAATAAGAATGAAGACAGCCAGGGTAATGATGGTTACAAGAGAACTGTTCATAATTCACCCTTGTTCTTGTCCAGCTTTCTAGATAATGGCTTGAAATAGAGAGGGTAAAGTGCAATCGCGCATGCTGTCAGTATTACATTGGATGCAAGTACTAATGCCAGCGGTTGCGGTAGCGGACCCACCCATACAAGGGAGTTGGCGATGTCAAAGTAGGGCAACCAGCTGGCAGCGATAGCCAATAGTACTGTGCCCCATAGTAGTTTTCTCTTTGTTTGGAGAGACATTGTTTTCCCTCTTGCTGTTATGTGGTATGTGGAGTGGATATGTTTACGTTGTTGGTGTTTTTTAATATTGTTAGTGCGTTGCTTTGGGTCACAACACTCTTTTCTGAAGAGGTTGCATCGGCTCTCCATCGCCTCAAGGCCTCTGGCTATGGTATGTATAGCTTTCGTTCGACGGGAATCAAAATTGTTGGTACGGTCTGTTGCCGAAAGTTCAACGGGCAACCTATCTTCCTGTATTAAAAGAATTTTTGGGGTGCGACATCCAAATTTCTACTTTCAAATATTTCCTTGCAGTGGCCGAAACGGGCTCGATTCGTCAGGCCGCATTGGATCTGCATGTCAGCGCTTCGGCGATAAGTCGCCAGATTCAGAACCTTGAGCATGGCTTTCAGTCAGCGCTGTTCGAGAGACGGCCTTCCGGAATGTATCTGACTGAGGAGGGAGGCATACTGGCGCTGCACATGCGCCGTACTATTCGTGAAATGGAGCTGGCGAAGGCGCGAATCAATGAGCTCCACGATCTTCTGGCTGGTACTCTGCGGTATGCGACAATAGAAGGTGTCGCACGCGCATGGCTCTTTCCTACCATTGATGACTTTCGCGAAACTTATCCGGGAGTCGTATTCAGCGGCCATATTATGGGAACGGAAGCGGTCTATGAGGCTGTAGAAAACGATAATGTCGATTTTGGTATTGCCATGGAGGGTGATCCTCGGCATGACATCGAGGTCGTCAGACGTTTTTCTACATCCTTTCGTGCTGCCATGCGGAATGATCATCCGCTAGCAGGAGAAGAGGTGATCGGATTGGCCGATTTAAAACCTTTCGATCTGACAATGCTGAGTGCGCAATTTCAGACACGACGTGTTCTCAATGCCGCCCAGCAGCGATCCGGAATAAAAATTCGTGTAGGCTTTGAGTTGGAGCATATCGAGCTGATTAAAAGTCAGGTAGTGTCGACCGGCGGGATAACTATTCTTCCTGACTACGCAGTTGCCAGAGAAGCCAGCTGTAATGAGATGGTTGTTATAGACATGAATAACGAGGAGTTTCCGCCTGGAGGAACTTTGCTCTGTGTGCGACGCGGGCGAGAATTATCCCGCGCTGCTTCCATTTTTATCGAACAATTGAAGCAGCGCTCGATACCATAACAGGGTGTTTAAAGAGGCATGCGCCTGATAACACGGCGCTAAAGTTGAGCAGAATCGGTCAGGGGCCGTCCCGTAGGCTATCTCCTGTAGTCAGGCGGCAAACCTTGCCGACTGCCAGTTGGCACCCGGCTGTCCTCGGAGCCGACGGTCAGCAGCACCGCCAGAGATAGCGAATGCCTGCAGGTGAATGCTTTTAGGCGTCGATGGCGTGCAGTGCGTGGCGCCCCGTCTCGGTCTTCGGCGAGCCGAAATCCACACTGTTCACCGTGCCTATAAGAATGCGGGCCAATTCAGAGGCGTTGAGAATACCGGAGTCGATCGAGTAGCGGCAGATCGCAGCGGTCGAGGCATGTCGGCATCCTCACGGAACCGAGGCGGGCAATGGGATAAAATCTTGCTGATATGATGTTTAAAATATCAATAAATTTGTTTTATTATCATATATGAAGCTTCAGCATCATGAGCTGTTTTTTGAAAATCGTGGAGAACCCCATGATCACCGGACCCCAGATGCGCGCCGCCCGCGCCCTGCTGGGCCTCGACCAGCGTGGCCTGGCGGCGCTGGCGGGTGTCTCCGTGCCTACTATTCAGCGCATGGAGTCGAGCCCCGGCAATGTGCGTGGCGTGGTCGAGAGCCTGACTCGCGTAGTGGAGGCGCTGGATCGCGCCGGTATTGAGCTGATCGGCGAGCAGGCCACCAGCTACGCCAGCGGGCGCGGCGTGCGGCTGAAAGCCCCGCCCGATGACGAGCGCTGAACCCCCCAACGTCACGCCACACACGCCAATAGAGCCTTCGCCCCATGCAGGATGCAAGCAACTCCTCCCATTCGTCGGCGTCACCGAGTTTCGCGGCGCTGTTCACGCCCAAGCTGATTACCGTATTGCGGGAAGGCTATGGGCTCACCAGGCTGCGCGCCGACGCTGTTGCCGGCCTGACGGTCGCGGTGGTGGCGTTGCCGCTGTCGATGGCGATTGCGGTGGCCTCCGGCGCCTCTCCTGCTCAGGGGCTCTACACCGCCATCTTCGGCGGGTTTCTGGTCTCGGCGCTGGGCGGTAGCCGTTTTCAGATCGGCGGGCCGGCGGGAGCCTTTATCGTGCTGGTGGCAGCTACCGCGCAGGCGCACGGCATGGCCGGTCTGCTGCTGGCCACGCTACTGTCGGGCGTGATGCTGGCGGTGATCGGCTGGCTGCGCCTGGGCAGCCTGATCCGGCTGATTCCCTATCCGGTGACGGTCGGTTTTACGGCCGGTATCGCCCTGATCATCTTTTCCAGCCAGCTCAAGTCGCTGCTGGGGCTGACCTTCGACGGCAAGGAGCCGGGGCCGCTGCTGGAGAAGCTGCCGGCCATCTGGCAGGCGCTGCCGACAGCCAGCCCGATCACCATCGCGCTGTCGCTGGCGACCATTCTGATTATCCTCGCGCTACGCCGTTTTACGCCTCGCCTGCCGGGCATGCTGGTGGCGATAGCGGTCACGGCGGCTGCGGCAACGCTGTTTGGCCTGCCGGTGGCCACCATCGGTTCTGCCTTTGGTGGCATCCCGGAGACGCTGCCGATGCCGTCGCTGCCCGAGATGTCGTGGGGGCTGTTGATTGATGTGCTGCCCAGCGCGGTTGCCTTCACCCTGCTGGGGGCGATCGAATCGCTGCTGTCGGCGGTGGTGGCGGATGGCATGACCGGGCGCCGCCATCGTGCCAACTGCGAGCTGGTGGCGCAGGGAGCGGCCAACGTCGCCTCGGCGCTGTTTGGCGGTATCTGCGTGACCGGCACCATCGCCCGTACCGCCACCAATGTGCGCGCCGGGGCGGTAAGCCCGATCTCCGGCATGTTGCACTCGCTCTTTCTGATGCTGTTCATTCTGGTGGCGGCGCCGCTGCTGGACTATATCCCGCTGGCAAGCCTGGCCGGGGTGCTGGCAGTGGTGGCCTGGAACATGATCGAGAAGCACGCCTTCGCCAGCCTGCTGCGGGCCTCGAGAGGCGATGCCGCGGTGCTGCTGGTCACCCTTGGGCTGACTGTCTTCCGTGACCTGATCGAGGGCATTCTGGCCGGTACGCTGCTCGGCGCGCTGCTCTTTATTCAACGCATGTCGCGCACCGTCGGCGTAGCGCAGACGCCCCTGGTGCCGGAAGACGTGCCCGACGACAGTCTCGACTACCATGACTCCGGGCTGTCGCCGGCTGATCCGGAACTGGTGGTCTACCGGCTATCGGGCGCCTGGTTTTTCGGTGCCGCCACCTCGATCGAGTCGATTCTGGCACGGGTGGCGGACGGTCATCGGGGGCTGGTTCTCGACTTCGCCGCAGTGCCCTTTATCGATGCCAGCGCCGCCCGCGCGCTGGAGGGCGTGCTGGGTGCCGCGCGCCACAGCGGTGTCGAAGTAGCGTTGACAGGTACCAACCACGATATGCGTCGCGTGCTGTTCGCCAACGGTGTGCGACCGCCGCTGGTGGGCTATGAGCGCTCCATCGAGGCGGCGGTGAGCAAGTTGCGGCGGACGCCATCCTCGTCTGTTTGATCCTTCAGGCCCGGCAATATCATACAGGCGGCCGGGGGGGAAGACCGGCGCCGTCATACAACACAAGCCTGCCCTCTGCCCATCAGTGGCGCGTATCAGAGGGCTGAGTAGCCAACCACTCCCGGCCCGTGCGCCACAGGCACATGCCGGTGAAGTAGAAAGAGGTCAGGCCCAGCCCCCACAGCGCCCAAACTGCGTGTCCCGAGTTCGACAGCAGCAGCGCGGTGGTGCAGACGCACCACGCCAGCGTGACTGCGATGTTCAGCGGCATCAGAAAGCGCACGCGAAACGGATGGAGAAATTTCACCCGGGTCACGGTGAGCGCGGCGAGCACCAGGATGGCGACAAAGACGATAAAAGGCGGTAGATCGAGGATATAGAAGTACGCAGCGGCAATGTTCCAGGCGGCGGGAAAACCGACAAAGTAGTTGTCCTGGCTTTTCATGTTGACGTTGCAGAAGCAGAACATCGATGACAGCACGATGATGAAAACGGACAGCAGCGAGAGATAGGGCGGCAGTTCGATAAAGAAGTAGATGAACAGGGCGGGAATGAAGGCCCAGGTGAGATAGTCGATGACCATGTCGAGCGTGGAGCCATCGATATGGGGCAGGGTGGTCTTGACCGCGTATCGGCGCGCCAGGGTGCCGTCGAGGCTGTCGACCATCATGGCCGTACCCAGCCACAGCAGGCAGGCGACCGGGTTGTTATCGATCAGCGCCAGCAGCGCCATCGTCCCGAACACCACGCCGCTGGCGGTAAGAATATGCACGCTCCATGCCTTGTACAAGGCAGTCCTGGAAGACGTATGCGAAAAAAGCGATTGTGTCATCCTGGCACCATGGGGGAACGCGCTGTTCCCGTCCCGTCTGTTTGACTGATCGACGTATGTAGGTGTCACCGGTACAGGTCTCGCGGTGCAATCACGGCGCTGCCGGTAACCTTGCGCGGGCCGGCGGGGCCGCACGCGTCACACAACATCACAAACGATACACTATCAGGGCGGAATCGTCAGATAATAAGCTGAATGCCCGGCGCCCACCGGAAGGCGCTGTCAAACCGAGCAATATGAAGCATGTCCCGTTCCGAACGCCTTTTCGAACTGCTGCAGGTGCTGCGCCGCCACCGCCGCCCGGTAAGCGCCAAAGTACTGGCCGAGAAGACCGGCGTCAGCGTGCGCACCCTCTATCGCGATATTGACAGCCTTCGCGCCCAGGGAGCGCCGATCGAAGGCGAGGCGGGTGTGGGCTATGTGCTCAAACCCGGTTTTGTGTTGCCGCCGCTGATGTTTTCAGTCGAGGAGGTCGAGGCACTGGTGCTGGGCGCGCGCTGGCTAGCGGCACGCGCCGATGCGCCGCTGGCGGCTGCCGCCGCCGACGCCCTGGCGCGTATCGCCGCGGTGCTGCCCGCCGAGCTGCGCGAGGAGCTGGAAGCCTCTGCACTGCTGGTCGGCCCCGGTGAGCGTCCCGACCCGGAGCGCATCGACCCGGCCCTGCTGCGTTGCGCCATCCGCCTCGAACGTAAACTGCTGCTGGACTATCGAGATGGCAGTGGCATCTCCAGCCACCGCACGGTATGGCCCTTTGCGCTGGGGTTTTTCGATCGGGCCCGGGTGCTGGTGGCCTGGTGCGAGCTGCGCGGCGACTTCCGCCATTTTCGCACCGACCGTCTGGATCACGCCGAGATGCTGGAAGCGCGCTATCCTGGACGGCGCCAGGCGCTGCTGCGTCAATGGCGCAAGGCGCAGGGAATCGCTCCGCCGATTGACGGCTCATGATGCTGACGGAAACTGACGCATGCCGGGCGCAGGATGCTGCTGTCTATCCAATGACAGGAGCCCGTCATGAACTATCGAAACTCTCTTCTTCTGCACGTCGAAGATATGGCCGCCAGCGTTGATTTCTATACCCGCCTGATGACTTCGCCGCCGGTCGAATCGAGCCCGACCTTTGCGCTTTTCGTGCTGCCCACCGGGTTGGCACTGGGGCTCTGGCAGTGCGCCGGCGTCGTGCCGGCTGCTGGCGCGACAAGCGGTAGCAGCGAACTCGGTTTTCGGCTGGAAAACTCGGCGGAGGTGGACGCATGCCACCGGCAATGGTCGGCAGCGGGTGCGCGCATTCTGCTGGCCCCCGCCGATCTTGATTTTGGCCGCAGTTTCGTGGCCGTCGACCCGGACGGCCACTGGCTGCGGGTCT
Organism: Kushneria aurantia DSM 21353; assembly: GCF_000382245.1. GTDB lineage: Bacteria > Pseudomonadota > Gammaproteobacteria > Pseudomonadales > Halomonadaceae > Kushneria > Kushneria aurantia. The sequence continues at coordinate 9,828 of NZ_KB907889.1, read as the reverse complement.
ATCACGTTGAGGAGGCGTAGCCTGCCGCGTCCACTTATCCCTGTGGCTTCGACCGATCATGTCCACAGTGGCAGGTGGGAGAGTGTCATGCAGGTTGGTCATTGCAAGGTGGCGCTGCGAGCCGACGCAGCGCCGCCGGGATGATCCATGACGCGCTGACCGAGTTCCGTGGTGGCCGAGAGCCTATAAAAGCCCCGCTTTGCGCAGCCGGGGTAAACTGGTGCGACTGACCGCCAGTGTATCGTTGGCGGTCGTGGTGATCTGATAGCGCCCCCGGTGGCACTTCAGTGATTGAATCGCCTCGAGTGCCACCCAGTGGGAGCGATGCGTCTGGATGCCGGGAAGCGGGTTTGTTTCCCCGATCGCGTCTCGCAGGCGCATCAATAACATTGAATGGCCGCGGGTCGTCACCACGCGAACATAATGGTCGCATGCCGAGATCGACACCAGCTCACCGCGCTTGTCCGGCGGCAAGCGCTGCAGTAACTCGGGCACGAAAGTCCTTGCGCCGTCCTCCTGTGTTGTGCAGGCAGGGCGTGTATCGCGCCACACCAGCAAGGGCAATAGACCTGCCAGCACGATACAGATCAGCAGAACATTGCCGAACGTATGCAAGAGGTTGTGCCTTTCCAGAATCTCGCTCCCGAAGGTGAGCGCGTCGATGGCCACCACCAGTATTGCAATGGGCACCCCCATGGCCACACCGATCAGCAGAAACCGGCTACGGTGACGCCAGCCCCGGGTGTCGAGCTTCAATCTGGCCCAGGCGGCGATACGGCCCCGTCATCGCAAATGACGCTCGAACCGGCCACACCAGCGTCGCTGGCGGCTGTCTTTACTTTCCACCTTGCCCCCTACTCCAGATAGGTATAGCCCTCCAGCCCCGCTTCCAGCTCCTCGAGGAACATTTCGCGCTCCTCGCTCGAGACCTCGCTTCTGATCAGCTGGCGCTGGAAGCGGCTGCGCAGCTGGTCGGGGTCGAAGTTCACATAGCGCAGCACGTTGGAGACGCTGTCGCCGACGATCGGCGTGCCGAGGCGCCACTCGCCCTCCTCGGTGAGGCTGACGTCGATGGAGTCGGTGTCGCCGAAGAGGTTGTGCAGATCGCCCAGAATCTCCTGATAGGCGCCGACCAGGAAAAGCCCCAAAAGCTTCTCTTCGCCCTCTTTCCACTCCGGCAGCGGCAGGGTGCTCTCGACCCCCTGGCCGTCGACGTAGCGCTCGATGCGGCCGTCGCTGTCGCAGGTGATGTCCTGCACCACGGCGCGACGCACCGGCGGCTGGTCGAGGTTGGAGAGCGGCAGCACCGGGAAGATCTGGTCGATGCCCCAGACGTCGGGCAGCGACTGGAACAGCGAGAAGTTGACGAACAGCTTGTCGGCAAGCTTCTCGTCCATTTCATCGAGGATTTCACGGTGGGCGCGGTTGCGGCCATCAAGCCGTGCCCGCAGGCGGCGGCAGGCGGCGATATAGACCGCCTCACCCTCGGCGCGCACGGCGAGGCTGGCACTGCCCAGCACGAAGTGCTCCTGGATATCACTCATCGCCTGGTAGAGGTCGTGGTAGTACTCCACCAGCAGGCGCGGTTCGGCGGGCTCGTTGAGCCACTGCCAGGTCTGCCACAGGGTGTCGAGGTTGGGGTCCGCCTCGGCGCTGCGCTGCGGCACTTCCACTTCGTGGCGCTCTTCGTCGATCACGTTGGTGATCAGTACCGCATGGTGGGCGGTCAGCGCCCGGCCGGATTCGGAGATGATATCCGGATGGGGCAGGTCGCGCGCCTGACAGAGCTGGGCGAAGGCACCCACCACGTTGTTGGCGTACTCGTCCATCGAGTAGTTGGCCGAGCAGTAGCTGCGCGAACGGGTGCCCTCGTAGTCGACCCCCAGGCCGCCGCCGACATCCACCACGCTGATCGGTACGCCGACTTCGCGCAGGCTGCGGTAGAACTGGGTGCACTCGCGCAAACCGCGCTGAATATCGCGGATGTTGGCGATCTGTGAACCGAGATGGAAGTGCACCAGCTGCAGGGTATCGAGGCGGTCGCGCTGATGCAGCTGATTGACCAGCTGCTGGATCTGGCGCGCGGTAAGGCCGAACTTGGACTTGTCGCCGCCGCTGCTCTCCCAGTTGCCGCGCCCCACCGAGGCGAGGCGGGCGCGTACGCCGATGCGCGGCGCCACGCCGAGGCGGTCGGACTCCTCCAGAATCAGCTCTACCTCGGCGTGCTTTTCGACTACCAGAAACACGCGGTGGCCGAGCTTTTCGCCCATCAGCGCCAGGCGCACGTACTCGCGGTCCTTGTAGCCGTTGCAGACGATGGTCGAGGTACTCTCCGAGGAGAGGGCCAGCACTGCCAGCAGCTCCGGCTTGCTGCCGGCCTCCAGTCCCACCCGGCCGCGGCCGCGCTCCGGGGTGGCGAGCAGCTCCTCGACCACGCGCCGCTGCTGATTGACCTTGATGGGATAGACGGCGGTGTAATGGCCGCCATAATCGAGCTCGTCGATCGCCGTGTCGAAGGCCTGGCAGAGCTGTTCGACACGGTCGTGCAGAATATCGGTAAAGCGCACCAGGGTCGGCAGGCGCAGGCCGGCGGCCTGGAGTTCATCGACCAGCCCGGTCAGGGGCAGGGCGGGGCTGTGCGGATCGTCGGCGCTGCCGAAAGGCCGCACCACGGCGTGGCCTTGGACGTCGACATCGAAGTAGCCGCTGCCCCACTGGTCGATATTGTAGGTGCGGCGCGCCTCCGACTGGGTACGCAGTTGAGCGGTGGCTGAGGTGGGTTCAGTCATGAAGGACTCCGACCGGGAAACTCGCAGAGGGGCATATTATGGCGATAGCTTGCGAAGGCGTCGACGTGTCGTGCGCGATGGGCACAACCGTCATGGCAGTTCGCAGTGTTTGGCGCACGCCGAATACCAGCCGGCAAAGCGGCTGACGCCCTCTTCGAGAGAGGTTTGCGGCGCAAAGCCGGTCGCCTCCTGAAGGCGCCGGGTATTGGCATGGGTGCGGGGCACGTCGCCCGTTTGCATTTCCCGCCACCGCCGCGGCGAATGCCGGCCCAGCGCACGCTCCAGCAGTTCGATGAAGGTCATCAGTTCGGTGGGCGCGCCGCGCCCCAGATTGTAGAGGATATGCGGTGCCGACGATCCGCCAGCGGGCGGCAGATCGATCAGCCGCGTGACGGCCTCCACGATATCGCCGATCCAGGTGAAGTCGCGCGCCATGCGACCGTGGTTGAACACTTCGATCGGCTCGCCGCGCAGCAGCGCTCGAGCGAACAGCATGGGAGCCATGTCGGGTCGCCCCCAGGGGCCGTAGACGGTAAAAAAGCGCATACCGCTGATCGCCATGCCGTACAGATCGGCGTAGCTGTGCGCCATCAGCTCGTTGGCCCGCTTGGTGGCGGCATAGAGCGATATGGGGCTGTCCACCCGGTCGGTTTCGTCGAAAACGCTGCGGTCGCTGCGGCCGTAGACGGAGCTGGAGGAGGCGTAGAGCAGATGACGAATGTCGTGGTGGCGGCATGCCTCCAGCACGTTGACGAAGCCGACCAGGTTGGTCGAGGCGTAGATATGCGGATTATCGACGCTATAGCGCACCCCTGCCTGGGCGGCCAGGTGCACCACATGAGTGAAGTCTTCGGCGTCGAACAGGGCGTTGAGGGCATCGCGCTGCTCGATGTCGAGGATGCGCACGTCGTCGAGACCGAGCGCTGCCACGCGGGCGCGCTTGTAGTCGACGCTGTAGTAGTTCGACAGGTTATCGATACCTATGGCATCGATTCCCCGGGCGCGTAAATGGGCCAGCAGATGAGCGCCGATAAAACCGGCCGCGCCGGTAACCAGTACTTTCATGGGGCTTCCGTACAGAGAGAGGTCGAGGTGACGGTTCGAAGCGCTGGCGGCGACAGAAAAAGCAGTGCATGGCCGCGCCAGTTAAAGCGCCTGACGGAGAGACCGGCAGGAGGAGTGGGCAGGTCGCGCGCATCGCCGATCACCCAGCCGTTCGGGTGGTTCTGCCGCCAGCGGCACAGCGCCATCAGGCCACTACCGGTCTCGATCAGCGGTCTGCGCAGCCGGCCGGCGAACTGAAAGCTGGCCTGGTAGTCGCTGCCGTACCAGGCGAGCGCTGCGCCGGTCTTTTCGACCTGCGCCAGTGCTGCCGCCGGGCGGGTGGCGTCCAGCCGCGGCCAGAGTGGACTCAGCATCGCGCCCAGGGTAGCGGCAAGGGCGAGCGGGACGAGCATCGTTACTGCCACGCTGGCCGCCCGGGGTGTCAGGTGCAGGATCGTCAGCGCGATACCCGGCAGCAGCACCGCCAGCGCGCCGACGGGAGCGACTATCGCGTGCAGCTCGGCGTTGCCGAATGTCGCCAGTGCCAGCCCGCATCCTCCCAGTGCCAGCGGCAGCAGGGCGGGTAGCCACAGCCGCCGACGGCTGTCGTCGGCGCGCGTCAGGGCGTCGGCGATCAGCAGTGCGAGGGCCGGCAACAGCGGCATCAGGTAGTGAATCTGCTTGCCGCTGACCAGTGAGAACAGGGCCAGTGGTATCAGCAACCAGACCCATAGCAGGCGACGCGCGCCAGGCGGCACGCCGGTTGCGGCGGCCGGCATAGGCTGCCGCAGCGGCCAGGCCGGTGGCCACAGTGACCAGGGCAACATCAGCAGCGGTAGCAGCGGCAGATACCACCAGAAGGGTCGCGCGTGGTCCGCCCCCTGTTGCAGTCGGCCGACGCTTTGATGCCACAGCAGATCCTGGGCATAGGCCCCGCCCCCCAGCCAGGCGGAGCTCAACGCCCAGCCCAGCAGTACCAGCAGCGCGGCCAGACTGGCTGTCCACAGCAACAGGTAGCCACGCCGTCCGGGCCAGCGCTCGCGATAGAGTGGTAGAGCGGCGAGAATCGGCAGCCAGCTCAACAGCACTGCCGGCCCCTTGGCGAGCAGCGCCAGCGACAGCCACAAAGCGATTCGCAGCGCCCGCTGGCGCGGCGAGGTGTTGTCCACCAGCGCGGCTACCGCGCCCAGCAGGCAGGCGCTGAGCAGCACATCGAACATCAGCGTGCCGCTGTAGAGCCACCACATCAGCATCGACATCAGCAAGGCCGGTGCCAGTCCGGCGGCGCGGCGTGAATAGCCCAGGTGCAGGGCGATGCGGTAGAGCTTAAGCAGACCGAGCAGCGATGCCAGCGGCATGATCAGACGCGGCCACCAGTCGTTGACGCCGAACACGCCCCAGCCGAGGTTGATCAGCCAGAACAGCAGCGGCGGCTTGTCGGCATAGGGGACGCCGTTCATGTGGGCGACCCACCACTGGTGGCTCAGCCACATCTCCCAGGCGATCGAAACATAGCGGGTTTCGTCGATCGGTATTAGCGGCCTGAGCTGAAAGGCGAGCGTGCAGGCCAGCCAGGCGACCAGGCTGGCGAACGTGGCGGCGCGCTCCTTTTCCAGCATGGCCGCGCCGCGCTGCCACAGCCTTGCCGGCAGCAGGAGATGCCTTGCGGTCATGGCGACGGCGCCAGTTGGGTGGGCGAATGGAACAGCGGCGTGGCGTGGGCATCCGCCGGGCACTGCTTGACCGCGTCGGTGCTGAACACCACCCAGTTGTCGCCGCCGCCGCGGTTGTCGATCGGGATCAGCCGGTTTTGGTCGAGGCACGCGAATTTGCGGGCCTGGTGTGCGGTAGTCTGGGCCCAGCGCTGACCCGGCGCCTCGCGCAGCCAGGCCACTGCACGGTCGAGCTGCGCGCCGTTGAGGTCGGTGTCATGGCCGAACTGCACGATCGGCTGGCGCGTCTGCAGGGCGGTCACTTCGCTGAAGTCGAGCAGCGCCAGCGGTGCGCCGTGGGTCACGCGGGCCACTTCCGCCATCAGGCCGTGGCGCGAGCGGTGGTCATCCATCACTGCATAGCCCCAGCTCGACCACAGCGCCCAGAACACTACGAACCACACCGCCAGCGCGCGCACGCCCTTCGATGGCGGCAGTACCACGGCGATCACGGCGGTGGCGGCGCCGAGGGTCAGCCACCAGTACCAGGGCGAGCGGGAAAAACTGTCCTCGAGGCTTGCCGGGTCGAGCAGGCCGGTGGCGAACAGCGCCCCGGTCACGCCGATGGTGCCGCCCAGCGCTACTATCAGTGCCCAGCACAGCCGGCGCACTCCGGAGCGGCGGATCAGCCCCGGCAGCGCCGGCGCCAGCGACAGTACGAAAAGCGCCGCGCCCGGTGTCATGTAAACCCCGCGCTTGCCGGGGCTCAGCGAGAAAAACAGCACCATCAGCACCACGAAGGAGAGCGGTAGCCACAGGCGCGGGTCGGCGCGGCGCAGGCGGCGGAACCAGTGTGGCACTACCCAGGGCAGCGCCAGCATGCCCGGCAGCCAGGCCCAGGGCAGCACCTTGAGCAGGTAATACCAGAAGGGTTCGAGGTGGTGCCAGGAGTCGGCGTAGCGTTCGCCGGTCTGCTGAAAGAGGATATTGTTTCGATAGGCGGCCAGTGCCGGATCACCGCTGAAGCTGGTGTAGAGCACCATCGGTACCACCCAACTGGCGATTGCCGCCAGCAGCAGCGCCAGGCCGATGCCGAGCTGTTTGAGCGTCAGCGGGGCAAGGCGCCAGTGGTCGCCCGGATGACGGCGCTGCCAGGCGGCAAGACCGTACCAGGCGGGCAGCAGCAACAGTGGCAGAAAGCCGACACCCTTGGTGATCACCCCCAACCCCATCGACACGCAGCTCAGATACCACCATCCCGGTGCCGGTCCCAGCAGGGCGTGGCGCAGCGCGCCGTAGGCGCCCAGGGTAATGAAGCCGGTGACCAGCATATCGATCTGCGCGGTGCGCGACTGCAGGGTGAACTGTACGGTCAGCAGCAGCGTCAGCCCGGCAAGCCAGGCGATGCGCGGGCCGTAGAGACGCCGAGCGAGGTCGGTGGTCAGTCCCAGCGTGGCCAGTCCGCCCAGCAGCGAGGGCAGCAGAAAGGCGATCTTGAGGCTGCCGGTAAGCAGAATGCCGAGCGCGATCGCCCACATGAAAATCGGCGGCTTGTCGGGGTAGAGCTCACCGGCGCGGTGGGGAATCAGCCACTGATGGGTGGCGATCATCTCGCGGGCGATCAGCGCAAAGCGCGGCTCGTCGGCGGGCCACGGCCAGCGCCAGCCGATGCCGAAACCCAGCACCAGCAGGCCGATCAGCAGCACGGGAAGGAGCGGCGCGCGCTGCAGCCGGTCGATCAGTCGGTAAAGCGGCGGGCTGCTCATGACGACTGCTCGGCCTGCTCGCGGCTTGCCAGCGCAGTGCGTCGCTCACGCTGGATCAGCACCAGGTTGCGGGTATAGATGAAAAGCCCCGAGGCCTGACCGATGATAAAGACCGGGTCGCGGCGGTAGATGGCGTAGCACAGCAGCACCCCGCCGCCGCCGATGCTCAAATACCAGAAAAGATGAGGAATGACGCTGCGCCTTGCCTTCTCGCTGGCCAGCCACTGGACCAGAAAACGGGCCGAGAACAGTGCCTGGCCGAGCAGGCCGATGGCGATCCAGAGGGTCGCGCTACTCATGAGGTGGACTCCTGCGGGCGCTCCGCCTCGCGCTGCGTCGATGGGTGCTGCAGTGACGGACGCTGCTCGGGCGCGCTGTCGGGCATCTCCAGCGGTGCCGGCAGTTTCGAGCGATGGATCAGCCACATCACGCCACCCAGATCGAGCAGGCCGGCCAGCAGGCGGTCGAGGGTGCCGTAGTTGGAGCGTCCGGCGCTGCGCGGGCGGTGATTGACCGGCCACGACAGGGTATTGCCGCCCTGGGCGCGCATCAGTGCCGGCAGGAAGCGATGCATATGATTGAAGTAGGGCAGCGCCAGCATTGCGTCGCGGCGCATCACCTTGATGCCGCAGCCGGTATCCGGGGTATCGTCGTGCAATAGCCGCGAGCGCACGGCGTTGGCGAGGCGCGAAGAGAGCCGTTTGACCGCGCCGTCGTTGCGCGTCACCCGGTGGCCGGCCAGCAGCACCAGATCGCCACGCTCAAAGCGTTCGACCATTGCCGGCAGATCGGCCGGGTCGTTCTGACCGTCGCCGTCGAGGGTGGCCAGCCAGTCACCGCGCGCGCGCCAGGCGGCCTGCCAGATCGAGGTGCTCTGGCCGGCACTGGTGGGGTGATGCAGCGGGCGAAGGCGTGGCTCATGCTGCGCGTATCGCTCGAGCACGTCGCCGGTGGCGTCGCTGGAGCCGTCGTTGACCACCAGGATTTCAAAGGCGATGGCGGCGCTTTCCAGCGCCGTGCGCACTTCATCAAGCAGTCCCGGCAGGTTGTCCGCTTCATTGCGGGCGGGAATAAGAACGGAGAGTCTGATGTCTGACATGGCGTTGGCTTTAGGGTTTGAATAAACACATTATAACGCCACGCGATTCAATTAGAATTAAGGAAATGTTTTATATTCCCCCGCGCGGTGTCAGGGCAGGGGCGGCGGCGGTGTCGCCATGCGCGATGTCAGGATAGTGCGGTATTGCCCGGGGTCCTTGGGCGTCAGGGCGTGTGCCGGCGGGTCGACATAGACCACCAGCAGCCTCGATAGCCAGTAGCGCAGCGCGGTCATCGACAGCATCAGCGGCCAGACCCGGCGTTCGGCGTCATCGAAGGGGCGCTCGAGGGCGTAGGCGTCGATGATAGCGCGATATCGTTCGGGAAGCAGCTCCCCGCGCTCGTCGCTGCACCAGTCGTTGATAACGATCGCCAGGTCGAACAGCAGATCGCCGGTGCAGCCGTTATAGAAGTCGATCAGCCCGCCGAGACGGTCGCCGTCGAACAGGGTGTTGTCGCGAAACAGGTCGCCGTGCAGCGCCCCCTGCGGCAGCGTTTCCGGCGCCAGTCCGGCGTCGAGGGCGTCGATGCAGTCGCGCATCAGTTGCTGACCGGTGGCGTCGAGATAGCTCATCACGCGGCTGTGCACGGCGTGTATCCAGCGCAGGTCGCGGGGGTTGGGGCGGCTGCCCTGAAAGCCGCTTGATACCCTGTGCATCTGCCCCAGGACGGTGCCGATCGCCGCACACTGGGCAAGCCCCGGCTGCTCCGGGTGGCGCCCGGGCAGGCGCGGGAAAAGCAGCGCCGGACGCCCGGCAAGATGCTGCAGCGCTACCCCTTCGCGGTCGAACAGGGGGCCGGGTACCGGCAGGCCGTGGCTGTCGAGGCTGGCGAGCAGATCGACGAAGAAGGGCAGCTCTTCCTGCTCCCCCTGTTCAAACAGGGTCAGCACCAGCGAGTGGCGTTCGGTGGTGACGAAAAAGGTCGAGTTTTCAGTACCGCCCGCCACGTCTTCGAGCCGTTCGAGTCGGCCCACATCGAAGCGTTCGAGAAAGTGAGCTACCTGCTCGTCGCTGAGGGGAGTGAAGACTGCCATATTGCTCCTGTGCGCGAAGAGCGCTCCGGGCGCGGTATCCGTAAGGCCGGCTGCCACTGACATGCCGGAGGGCACAAAATGGCGCAGTTTATCACCAAAGGCCACGGCTGTGTCTGTCCGCCTGACGGCGGCGCAGGGCGATCGCACGTAGCGATTCATTCTCATTCAAGCCCGAGGAGCTGGGCACGGTAATCATCCAATGTCGCCGCAAGGACTCGTTTGACCTTTAAACTGCCCTTGCGCTTTACCGGATTCAGCCGGATCAGGTTGAGGGTCAGGCGCTTGAGGATGGCCAGATTATGCGCCGCGTGGGCAGTCCGTGCTCGCATCTGGTCATCCGCAAAGGCCACATCCAGGCACCAGTGCACCCGGTTCTCGATGCCCCAGTGTTGGCGTACCGCCCTGGCCAGCCGCTCGGCATCGGGAGCCAGGCTGCTGATGTA
>NZ_KB907888.1 GCF_000382245.1 Kushneria aurantia DSM 21353 | reverse complement strand
CAAACAGTGGAAGAAGCCGAGTCGGCTGCATCGAAGGCTTAAACAGCTGGGCTACCGCCCGCCGTTCAAGTTTATCAAGATGCAAAGCTGGCGTAACGCGGCGTCGCCGCTGGCTCATCTGGCGATATCCAATGCCTACCTGCATGACGATCTGAGGTTGCTGGACTTAACCCAGGTCAAAACGGGCATCACTGTCCCCGAGTTCGGGGTAAGTTAATGGCATGAGCCGTATACGTGGCCCGTATGTACGGTTCTGTGAGAGGGATGAGGCGGTAACGCCTCACCCTACTCGATGCTTTGGAAGGGAATTCGGCGTAAAGGCTGTGCCGATGCCTTCCGGTACGATGCACTATTTACCCGCGCGATCGTTCTGATCTGCACTATTGAAGCGCCACCATTGTTGAAGCGCCGACATTTCCTCATCGGAATGGAACCGGTCTATATAGTATTATATCTTTTGATGAAAATAATTCTCCACGAAAACAAGAGGTAATGGAATGAAGGTTAGGCACGGGAAGCTAATGGCGTTGACGGCTTGCGCTGCGCTGATGACTGCACCACCGGCACTGGCCAGTTACGCCTTTTATGTCGGCGGTGAGTTGACGGAGAGTGGCCATCCCATGCTGGGCGGTACGGGTGAAGAGGTCTCGAGTCACTGGCTCGAAATCGTACCGGCCCGCGATCATGCCGAGGGTGATGCCATAAGCGTTGGTGTTACCGACAACGCTTCGATCCCCGGCGAGTTGATTGAAATTCCACAGGTGGCCCATACCTTTCGCTATCTGACCATGAACTATTCCGACTTCGAGGGGTTCCCCGCACCGCTGACCAATGGTGGGGTCAATGAGCACCATGTCGCAGTGCGTGACGTTTGGGCGACCAATCGCGATGAATTGATCGCCATGACACCCGAGCCACAAATCGGCGTTCAGTACAGTGATCTGGCTCGTCTGGTCATGGAGCGTTCAAAAACTGCGCGGGCAGGGGTCGAGCTTATCGGTGAACTGATCGAGCAGTATGGCTACGCCACCTATGGTGGTAACACACATCTGATCGCTGATCCCAACGAAGCCTGGGTGGTATGGGAGTTTGCCGGTGGGCAGGGGCTCTGGGCCGCCGAGCGACTCGATAACGACGAAGTTCGCGTCCTTTATCCGGGCTACATAGAGGACTTTCCGCTGGACTACGCCGACCGCGCCGATTTCATGGGCGCCGACAATCTGATCGATTTTGCCGTGGAACAGGGCTGGTTCGATCCTGACAGCGGTGATGCGTTCAATGTCTTCGAGGTGTATGGGCCGCAGAGGGAAGATGCCAGAGCCCGCACCGGGGGCTATAAATACATGACCCAGGCGCAGCTTGAAGAAGCCACTCGCGAGATGGCTCCCGTTAGCGAGCGCGACCTGATGACAAGAGTGCGCGATCCGCGTATCACCGACGACTCGGCAGGCTATGGTCAGGTCACGACGCTCGATGGCAGTGTCGATTCCGATCTTGTCCGAATCTGGGTGGCGCCCACTGGTTCCGTGGCCGCACCCTTTCTCCCCTGGTGGTTGGGCGTTGAAGAAGTTCCGATGTCTTACGGGCAGCATCGTTATCTTACCGATGGTGCTTCTGCCAGCTTCCTGAATCCCGATTATCAGCAGCAGGAGGCCTCCGATTTCGCGGGACGGCGGTTCAAGCAGGTAATGTACTGGATGTGTGCCGATCCCGGACGTTATCTACCGCAGGTCACACCTCTACTCGAAGGTTTCGAGCAGCAGAGCATGGATGATATGTCCTGGCTGGAGACCTCTGCCCAAACGCTGATAGCGCAGGGCGAACGGGCGCAGGCCAGAGAGCTGTTGACGCACTACGCCACGGGCCGTGCCGAGGATGCCATGGCGCTGGGCGCTACTCTTACCGACTGGCTTGAGGCCTCGGCTCGGCTGACCGGTCAACTCCAGACGCCACGGAATGGAAGCGTCAATCTGCAGAGCGGTAGCGTGGTTACCTGCCTTGAAAACTTCGATCCTGATCGCCCCGCTGCGGCTCAGCAGTAGGGCCAGTATAGCGTCTTCGCTATAAGCCGCTCATCCGGGCGGCTTTTTCATTCGTCGCGGATTAGACGCTTGCCCAGCGTCACCGTTTCGCTGTCGCTGAAGCCCAACTGGTGATAGTAGCGCTCCAGTGACGGCTGACCCTGGCGTACCATCAGCATCAGTTTGGGGCAGCCGCGCTCGATCAGCAGCGTCTCGGCGCGTTCGACCAGCGCCCGGCCGTAGCCTCTGCCGCGCCACTGCGTGTCCACGGCAAGATAATAGAGCCAGCCGCGATGGCCGTCGTAGCCCACCATCGCCGAGGCGATCGGCCGGTCGAGTTCGTCGGCACCGATCAGCAAGAGGGCAGGGTCCTCACTGAGCTTGCGTTCGATGTCGCGTACCGGGTCGTTCCAGGGGCGGGTCAGTTCGCAGCGCTGCCAGAGCGCGATGACGGCGTCGCGCTCCTCGCGGCGAAAGGGTGAATGTGCAAAAAACGGTCTCCTCGGTCGAAAGGCAGTCGCCAGCGCGACGATGACGGCTTATGGTGGCGGTCACAGGAGGCAAGAATGCCATTGCAGGATGACAGTGAACATCGCAACAGCCCCGCGACGCGCCAGGGCCCATCCGACCCCGAAGTCAAGCTGCGGCTCGTGGTGGGCAGTGGCGTGCTGATCGGCCCCGGCCGCATCGCGCTGCTGGAGGCGATCCGCGAGTGCGGAGCGATCGCCGCCGCCGCGCGCCGCACCGGTATCAGCTACCGCAAGACGCGCACCCTGATCGATGAGCTCAACATCGCCTTCGACCGCCCGGTGGTCCACTCCAGCCGTGGTGGCGCCGAACACGGCGGTGCCCATTTGACCCCGCTGGGCGAACGTCTGATCGCGCGCTACCGGGCGCTGGAACACGATACCGCCGCGCGCGCCACCGAGCAGTTCAGCCGCCACAGCCTGGGGCTGGATGACGACGATTGAGTGCGTGCCGGGCTCGTTCCCGCGAACGGGAAATTCCTGAAGGGGGCGCGACAGTGCAAAAATGATGGGCTATTCTCCCGATGTGCATTTAAAAGCACATCGAAAAGAGAACGTCATTCAAGCTGTCAAGGGGAACGTCATCATGTTCAAGCCGCTGGCCACCGGCCTTTTCGCCGCTCTACTGCTCTCGCCGCTGTGCCTGGCAAGCCAGGCCCGGGCTGCCGACAGCGTCGACGTTTACGCTGCCGCTTCGCTGACCGATGTGATGAACGCGCTGGTCGAGCAGTATGAGGAAAATCACGACGTCGATCTGGTGCCGGTCTATGCCAGCTCCTCGACGCTGGCGCGTCAGATCGGCGAGGGGGCACCTGCTGATGTCTATCTTTCGGCCAACGTCAAGTGGATGGACTGGCTGCAGGATCAGGGCGGTGTGGTGGTCAGTCAGCGCCATAACCTGCTGCGTAACCGGCTGGCGCTGATCGCTCCCGATGATACCGACATTCCATCCTTCACCCCCGACGCCGAGCATCCGCTGGTGGACTATCTCGAGGATGGAGAGCGCGTGTCGGTAGGAGATCCGGCTCACGTGCCGGCCGGTATCTACGCCAAACAGGCGTTCGAATCCACCGGTCAGTGGCAGACGCTGGAGCCCCGCCTGGCGCGTGGCAGCGACGTGCGCGCGGCGCTGGCGCTGGTCGAGCGTGGCGAGACGCCGCTGGGCGTGGTCTATGCTACCGATGCGCAGGCCAGCGATGGTGTTAAACAGCTTGGCCTCTTCCCCGCCGACAGCCACGACCCGATCATCTATCCGGCGGCCCTGATCGGTGAGCATCCCGGCGACGCGGCAGGTGCCTTCCTTGACTGGCTGAGCAGTGACGCGGCCCGCGAGACTTTCGAGCAGTACGGCTTTGAAATGGCCAACGACTGATTCGGCGGGCGGTTCAACAAGGAGTGAGCGTGCTGACCGAGCTGGAACAGCAGGCATTATGGATCAGTTTGCAGGTGGCCGGCAGCGCGCTGGCGATCATTGTCGTCCCCGGCATCCTGGTCGCCTGGCTGCTGGCGCGGCATGAGTTTCCCGGCAAGGCGCTGCTCGATGGCATCGTGCATCTGCCGCTGGTACTGCCGCCGGTCGTGGTAGGCTATCTGCTGCTGGTGGTGATGGGCCGGCGCGGCGTGATCGGTAGCTGGCTTCTGGAGACTTTCGGCATCTCGCTGCCCTTCACCTGGCAGGGCGCGGCACTGGCCGGCGGCGTAATGGCTTTTCCGCTGCTGGTGCGTGCCGTGCGGCTGTCGCTGGAGGCGGTCGATCCGAAGCTTGAGGCGGCGGCACGCACCCTGGGAGCGACGCGCCTGCGGGTCTTTATCACCATTACCCTGCCACTGGCGCTACCCGGGGTGATTACCGGGGGCGTGCTGGCCTTCGCCCGCGCGCTCTCCGAATTTGGCGCCACCATCACTTTCGCCTCCAACATTCCCGGCGAGACCCGCACGTTGCCGCTGGCACTCTACTCGACCATTCAGACCCCCGGCATGGAGGGCGCCGCGGCGCGGCTGTGTGCGATTTCGGTGGCGGTGGCGATGGCCTCGCTGGTGGTCTCCGAGTGGCTGGCGCGGCGTACCCGCAGGCGTATGGCGGGGCGTGATACAGGTCTTTAGAAGAGGGCGCCATGCTGGAACTGCGAATCGACCACCGCCAGGGCGACTTCCATCTGGATGTCGATATCCGCGCCCCCGAGCAGGGGGTCACGGCGCTGTTTGGCCACTCAGGCAGCGGCAAGACCAGCCTGCTGCGCATGCTGGCCGGCCTCGATCGTCCCGATGACGGCCATATCAGGCTCGGCGAGCGCACCTATGTCGATACCCGGCAGCGGCTTTTCGTGCCGCCTCATCGCCGGCGTCTGGGCGTGGTGTTTCAGGAGGCGCGGCTGTTCCCCCACTACCGGGTACGCGGCAATCTCACCTACGCCCGACGCCTTACCGGCGGCGAGGCGTTTGATCGAGTAGTGTCGCTGCTGGGTATCGAACCCCTGCTGGCGCGCATGCCCGATGCGCTCTCCGGCGGTGAGGCACGGCGCGTGGCGATCGGCCGGGCACTGCTGGCCGAGCCCGATATGCTGCTGCTCGATGAGCCGCTGACCGGCCTCGACGGCGCGCGCAAGCGTGAGCTGCTCGACTATATCCTGCGCCTGACCCGCGAAATCGAACTGCCGATTCTGTTCATCAGCCATGACACCCAGGAGTTGATGGCGATCGCCGAGCGGCTGGTGCTGCTCGACAGTGGCAGGGTCGTGGCCGACGGCGAACTGGATGAGCTATTGGGGCGCGCCGAGCTGGCCCCCTGGCTGGGCGGCTTCGAAGCCAGCACGCCGATCAGCGCCAGGGTGGAGGCGCACGACGAGCGCTACCACGCGACACGGTTGGCGCTCGATGACGGTCAGCTGATGACCCTGCCGCGAATCGATCATGCGCCGGGTGAAAGGGTGCGGCTGCGCATTCGCCGCCGCGACGTGGCGCTGGCCCGCGAGATGCCGTCGCAAAGCAGCTTTCGCAACCGCCTGCGCGCCACCGTCGAGCAGCTCGATGACGGCGAGCCGGGCATGGTCGAAGTCAGCCTGCGGCTGGCGGGGCAGCGGCTTCTGTCACGGATTACGCTGGAAGCGAGCGAAGCCCTGGCGCTGTCGCCGGGCGATGACGTCATCGCCCTGATTCGCAGCGCCAGCCTCGCCGGCAGTGCCGGCTGAGCGGATCGGCTGCTTCGCGAAAGCATTGATGCGCCGATATCACGCATTGCCTGTCGCGGCGGCGGTGTACGGGCTGCGCTGCACACTGCGCGGCTATTGATGCTCGGTGCCGTGCAGATCGAATAGTGCATCGATAGCGGCAGTGCTGCTGCTGGCGTTGACGCCGCCCACCGCATCGCGACCGCTTTTCTTGATCTCGTAGAGCGCCTCGTCGGCCTGCTTGAGCAGCGCTTCGCCGGAGAGCGGTTCGTCCGGGTGCGAGACCGCAATGCCCGCGCTGATGGTCACGTAGCGGTGGGTCGGCGAGCGTTCGTGGGGCATGCACTGTGCCTTGATGGCGGTGCACAGCCCGCAGGCGATCTCCAGCGCCTGGTGTTCATCAAAATCGGGCAGCACGATGACGAACTCCTCGCCACCGATGCGGGCGATTAGATCGGAGTCGCGCTGGAAGATATCGCGCAGGGTAGCGGCGATCATCTTCAGGCACTCGTCGCCCTCGGGATGGCCGTAGCAGTCGTTGTAGAGCTTGAAGTGGTCGACATCGATCATGATCAGCGCCACCGGACGATCCAGTCGGTGGGTCAGCGACAGGGTGCGCGGCAGCTGGCGGTCCAGCAGCCGGCGGTTGCTCAGCCCGGTCAGGGCGTCGCGCTGACTGAGCGCCTTGAGATGGGCGTTGCGCTCGTCGAGGGTGTGGATCAGATGCTGAAATTCCCGCGCCATCACCCCCAGTTCGTCGTCACGCCCCTGTAGCCAGGCGGGCGGTGCCTCGAGATGCTCGCCAATGTTGTCACGCAGGCGGCGAGCGTAGTCGGAAAGCCGGGTAATGGGGCGCAGGATTACGGTGCGAAACAGGATCAGCATGGCGAGCAGCGTCGTCAGCAGTAGCGCGCCTACCGCCAGCAGGCTCATGTAGAGGGTGGTCAGCGTGCCGCCAAGGTCGCTGCGCGAGACGGATGCCGTCAGCTCGACCGTCCTGCCCGGGACAACGCCTTGACGCAGCAGCCGGGCGCGCAGCCATCTGCTGCTGACCGGCACGATCTGCGCCGCGCTATTCTGCGTGATCACGGCGTCGCTGCTGTCCAGACTCATAATGAAGGCCTGACGGCTTGCCTCGCCGATGCGCCAGCGTTTCGGGATGAAGCGCAGGGCGTGTACCCGACCGAGCATTTCACTGCGGGTACCTGCCTGCACCGGGTAGCTGGCCAGCATGAAAAACGTCCGATCATTCAGGCCGCCCATGCCACTCTGGTTGAGGGGGTTGAAGATTGTCTCTCCGGCACGCCGGGTGAGCAGCGAGGGCAGTCCATTAAGCAGCCATCGGCAATCCTCGAGTCGCGCGTCACAGCGCTGCCAATCATCGCTGCCGGGGAGGTGTCCGTCGGCCATCACCAGCGCGCCGCGGCGGTCGGTCACAAGCCACAGGTCGACATCGTCGTGAGCGACCATCGCCGGTGCGCCGGCGCCGCCGAGCAGGCTGCGGATGCTGTTGCTGCCAGCCAGGAGATGCGCCAGCTCGTCAAGTTCCGCGATATCCCGGTCAAACTGCTGGTTCACCCGGTAGACCGAGATCAGCGCGCTCTGACGCTCCTGGTCCTGCAGCCAGGGCACCAGGATGGTGTAGAGGGCGTAGCCCATGAATACCATCACCAGCAGCAGCATGGTGAGTGTGATCCGCAGAAATCGCTGTTGCAGTGAGCCTGGTTTGAGAAGCATGGGGCTGCCAGTCCTTTAAGCGCCGTCGACTTGCATGCCGCCCCCGGGAGGCGCTTGCGTCGCGGCCATGACTGTTACACCGGACAGTGAGATGGCACTGTTCCGTGCGGGGCGAGCCGCCGGTATACACTGGTTTGCCGAAACAGCCAGCGGCATGTATACGATGTTGGTCTTAACGGCAATTCAGGTTTTTTCTTTATTATGTGTTATCAAATGGCAGGCTATCTACCATTGTCGGAGTGCCGATCGGCCGACCCGGCATCGCGAATATGAGAAGATGGCAGCGCGATGCGATGATGACCGGAGGGCGCATGAATCACGCTTACTATCTGAAAGCGGCCCTGCTGGCTATAGCCCTGGCGCCGGGGGCAACCGTTGCCGAAGAGGGGCCTCCCCCTGCTGAGGGCGGCGAAAGCCCGGGCGAAGGCGCCCCCCGCCATGTCAGGGCGCTGGTGATCACTACCTTCGGGCCCGAGCGCAGCGCCTGGCGCGAGCGGTTGGCGCCGGACAGCGCCATCGAGGTACCGGGGCTGCACGGCAGCTACCCCGAGGTGCTGTGCAATGAAGACGATATCTGTCTGTTCACCACCGGCCGCGGCTATGCCAACGCCGCCACCTCGATGGCGATACTGGCCTTTTCGCCGCGCTTTGACTTCTCCGACAGCTGGTTTCTGGTCAGCGGTGTGGCCGGCGTCGACCCCCACTACGCAACCCTCGGTTCGCCCACCTGGCCGCGCTATCTGATTGACTTCGGCATTCAGTGGGAGCTCGACGCCCGCGATATTCCCGCCGAGTGGACCACCGGCTATCTGAGCATCAACACCTATTCGCCGACCCAGAGTCCGCATCAGGAATACGGCACCGAGTACTACCATCTCGACGATGCGCTGGTGGATCGCGCCGTAGCGCTATCGCAAGGCGTCGAACTGGCCGACAGCGACGCTGCGGCGGTCTACCGCAACCACTACACCACAGCGCCGGCCAATCAGCCGCCGGCCGTGGTGCAGTGCGACAGCGTTTCCAGCGATACCTGGTGGTACGGCAACCGACTCGCCGACCGGGCCGAGCAGCTTGCCGAACAGCTCTCCGACGGCGCCGCCAGGCTGTGCAGCGCCCAGCAGGAGGACAACGCCATTGTCACCGCTCTCAAGCGCGCCGACGAGGCGGGGCGGCTCAGCCGTGAGCGTACTGCGGTGCTCAACGTCGGGGCGAGCTTCTATCGCCCCTATGAAGGCCTGAGCGATGCCGACGGACTGACCGGCTATGCCCGCCAGGGAGGCTACCGACCGGCGCTGACCAACATGGTGCGCGCCGGTTATCCGCTTGTGGAGGCGATTGCCGGCGACTGGTCGGCCTGGCGACAGGGGTTGCCACCCGCTGACCGGCAGGAGGAAGCGCGCCAGGCCGAAGGTCCGCAGGCGGAGCAGGGCGGCAGCGGTTGAGCGCCTATTCGTCGCGTTCGAATCTGACGTCCCGGTCGTCGCCGCCGAGCTGGACGATATCGATCGGCCGCCCCTCGGCGTCGAGGTCGACCAGCCCCATGCCGGAGAGATTGACCAGCCGCTCGCCGGGCGAGCGGCTGTCCGGCTGGCGCGGTTTGATGCGCATGTGACGGCGCTTGGTGAGCAGGTTGAGCGGCGACCAGGCGGCGAACAGCCAGCGGTTGAGGCGGTCGAAGGTGTCCAGCAGGCGGTCGGGAAACTGATTGCGAATGCCGCTGCTGGTGATCTGCCAGATCTGCGGGCCGTCCCTGCGGCCCGGCTCGCGCAGGCGCACGTCATAGGCGAAGCTGTAGTGCACGTCTCCGGACAGTACCACGAAACGCCGCGGCGTCTTGCGGTGGTGAAAGATGTTGAGCATCACATAGGCCGCGCCGCGGTGGGCCATCCAGTTTTCGGCATCGACCAATAGCGGCCGGTTGAGCCACACGAACACCCGCTGCACGGTCTCGATCAGCTTGACGCCGAACACCGGCGCCGCCGATACCATGATGACCGATTCGCGGTCCATCAGTGCCTGCTGTAGTTCGGTCAGCGCCTCCCAGTCCATCAGTCCGGAGGGCTTGTGCAGCCCGCGTTCGCTGCGCCAGCGCCGGGTGCGGGTGTCGAGCACCAGCATGGCGGGTTCGGTGGGCAAACTGTAGTGCCAGCGCTCGAAGCGTTCCAGAGTGGTGATCAACTGGTCCTGCTGCTCGGCGTCGGGCGTGTGCAGGTAGGCTTCCAGCCGGGCCATCACTTCGCCGTCGAAGGCCTGCGGGCGGTTGCCCCAGCCCTGACAGAGCAGATAGCCGATCAGGGCGTTGCCCAGAATGCGCCGCGAGAAGGGGTGTTCGTGGGCGGCGCGCTCCCACTCGGCGGTGAGGTTCCAGTCATCGGTGACGTCGTGGTCATCAAAGATCATCCAGCTCGGCAGGTGCGCCAGCACCCGTGCCACTGCCGGCAGTTCGGCGACGAAGTCGTCGATGACGCGCTGCTCATGGCGATAGCGCTCTGTCAGCTCGTCGTCAAGTTCGGGGGTGTCGCGCTCGAACAGGCGCCAGGGTCGCGGTGACCACACCAACAGGTACATGGCGAGGATCTCGGCCAGCGTGATCAGATGATTGTCGGCCCCGGCAGCGGTAAAGATGGGCTTCTCCTTGCCGCCGAAGAAGTAGCGCCGCAGCGCGCGGTTGTCGGCGGTGAAGGGCAGTAATTCGCCGCGCCGGTATAGCCGCGGGTCGCTCTCCAGTTCGCTACTGTCGGCGATGCTGGCCTCCTCGAAGCGCTCGCCGGGCAGGCCCAGATGGCGGCTCAGATTGCGAATCGCCAACAGCATGGGGCCGGCGACGTCGTCGGCGTAGATCTGATCGCCGGTCATCATCAAAAGCGACGGCCACTGTTCGGGACTGTCACGGCGCTCGGCGAGCCAGCGATCGAGCCGTGCCAGGCCGTCGGCGCCGTCGAAATGCGGCTTGCGACAGGAGCCGTGTACCAGTCTCGACAGGTTCATGGCGTGGCGCACCCGCAGATACTGCTCGCCGTCATAGAGCAGTTCCGGTGCCCAGCCTGCCACGCCCTGCCAGTCGCTATCGATGGCGATCTGCAGGTCATAGTCGAACACCTCGCCCTCCTCGAGGGCCGGCGACAGGGCGACATCGATCAGGTGCAGATGAGCGCGCTCGCCCAGCGGCAGCCGACGACACTGCGGGGCGTCATCGAGTTCGATGACCTGCTCGCCACCGTGGCGCAGCAGGCACAGCCGTAGCCGCAGCGGCGCTTCGGCGACCAGCCACAGGGTCATGCGCTCTGCCAGCAGTGAGCGCAGCAGGGGGCCGGCCAGTACGTCGCCGGCAGGGACTTCGGACGCGGCGTGGGGGCGGGAAGCGTTGTGATTCACGACGGCGGGGCACTCCGGAATCAAATGGATGGTCCGTTACTGTAGGACAGCGTGCTTTGATATGTCGCTGAAGCCAACGGGACGACCGCTGGATCGCCCACTATGATGGATTCGTGAAGAGACAGAAACAGGATGAGGGGCGCCACGCTTGAAGATTGTGCTGATGCGCCATGGCGCTTCACAGGAGGAGGTGGGAGGGCGCATGGCAGCGGCGGATTTTCGCGGCTGGGTAGCGCGCTACCGACTGGCCGGTATCACCGGCGATTCGCGCTGCGAGCGGGCGGCCACGATCGCCCGCGAATGTGCAGTGGTGGCCTGCAGCGACCTGCCGCGCTCGCTGGAGTCGGCGGCGCGGCTGGAGGCGCACAACGTGGTGGTCAGCGACAACCTGCTGCGCGAGATCGATCTGCCTCATGGCAGCGGCCGCTGGCCCACGCCGGCGCTGCCCATATCGGTATGGCTGATCACCTTTCGCCTGCTGTGGCTGTTCGGCTACCACGGCCACGCTGAAAGCCGCCACGAGGTGCGTATCCGTATTCGCCACGCCGCCGACCGGTTGGTTGCGCTGGCCCGCGATCACCACTCGGTACTCTTTGTCGGCCACGCGCTGTTCAATCAGCTGCTGGCCCGCGAACTGCTGGCCCGCGGCTGGCTGGGGCCGCGCCGTCCCGGCAGCAGCCACTGGCAGTATGGGGTCTATGCCTGGCAGGCAGTGGAAACCACGGCGTCAGACTAGCGGCGCGCCGGCTGGTCTGTGGCGTATGATCAACTGGCGCGGCACCTCCACGCGACCCGGCTGCGCCTGCCCGGCAATGGCTTCGAGGGTGTGATGCAGCACCCGTTCGGCGATACGCTCGTGGTTTTGCTGCATGGCGTTGATGCCCAGCGGCAGAAAGTCGAGCAGCCGGTCGTTGCCGAAGGTCGCCAGCTTGGGGCCGCTGTCGATCAGTTGATTCATCGAAAAGTGCTGCAGCAGCACGTCCAGCGCGCCGTCGAGCAGGGTGCGTGACGCGCTGACCAGGGCCTGCGGCAGGCCGTGGCGGGCGAGATGTTGCGCCATCAGCGCTGCTCCCGAATCGCGCTCGTAGTGCTCGCCGCACAGTTTGTAGGCCATCGGCTGAGAAGCGGTGGCAGCCACCGCCGCCTCGAAGCCGGCGCGCCGCTCGAGGGTATTGCCCAGCGTGGCCACCGCATCCAGCCACAGGACATGGCGGGTGTCGTCGTCCACGACCGAGGCGGTCAGCCTGCTGGCGGTAACACGGTTTTCGCTGATGATGCTGCGAATGCAGCGCTCGTCCAGTGCACGGTCGACGGCCACCACCGGCAGACCTTCGTCAATCAATCGCGGGTAGAGCGGGTCGTCGGCAGGCAGCGCTGAGGCGACGATCAGGGCGTCGCAGCGGCGCGCCTGGAGTGTGGCGGCCAGCTCCCGTTCGGTGTCGCGGTCATCGCCGGAGCTGGCAATCAGCAGTTGATAACCGGCCCGCCGCGCGCCCTGTTCGATCAGCTTGGCGAGGCGCGCATAGCTGGTGTTCTCCAGGTCCGGGAGGATAAAGCCCAGCGTTCGGGTCACGCCGCTGCGCAGCGCCGCGGCGCGCGCATCGACCTGATAGCCGTGGCTTTCAACCACCGCCATGACGCGTGCCACGGTAGCGTCGCTGATGCGCCGCTGGCGTGATTTGCCGTTGAT
This sequence comes from Kushneria aurantia DSM 21353, assembly GCF_000382245.1. Lineage (GTDB taxonomy): Bacteria > Pseudomonadota > Gammaproteobacteria > Pseudomonadales > Halomonadaceae > Kushneria > Kushneria aurantia. The sequence continues at coordinate 37,954 of NZ_KB907888.1, read as the reverse complement.
GACGTAGCTTGCGGTGGTGCGCGACACGCCCGCCAGTCGCGCTATCTCTGCCAGTGTCATGGCCTTCCTGTTCCCATCCATGTAGATTCGGCGTATCCCCGGCCCGGGCGACCCCGACGCGCTCTGCAATGAGTGCTTTCAATGCGACCAAATGTCAATGCCGAGCCGCTTGATTCGCCGGCAGAAAACTTACAGCATTGCCGTATAGAAGGTGACACGATTCAGCTGCCCTGTCATTGAGGCTCCGCTCCCATGAATGGCGACCGGGACGACGGGGATGCTGCCAGCCGTTCGCTGCGTCGTGGCTCGCTGACCTCGAAGATTTCGCTACCAGGAGATAACAGCGCCATGCTCACACTCCAGAGTGATGCCGTATCGCTCAACCGACACGCCGAGGGCTGGCGTGATGCCCTCGAACAGGCGGGGCGCGCCCTCGTGGATGGCGGCCTCGCCGAGCAGGGTTACGGCGAGGCGCTGTTCGAACGCGAGCAGCAGTCCTCCACCTGGCTGGGCAACGGTATCGCCATTCCTCACGGCACGCCGGCCAGCCGCGACTATGTGAAGACCACCGGGCTGCGCCTTTTGCAGTTTCCGCAGGGGGTCGAGTGGCACGATGGCAACCGCGTTCACCTGCTGGTCACCATCGCCGCCCAGAGCGATGAGCATCTCGATATTCTGCGCCGACTGACCCACGTCATCGATCGTGAAGGGGTCGCCGAGAAACTGGCTGCCGCCGACGATCCCGAAGAGGTGATCGCGCTGCTGTCGAAGGCGCCGGTCGAGGCGCGCTTTGACGGCGACACCATTATCTCGAAGGTGCCGGCGCGCTCCACCCTCGAGCTTGCCGCCGTTGCGGCCAGCCGCCTCAATCAGCTGGGCTGCGTCGATACCACTTTCCTTGCCGATGTGCTCGCCAGCGAGCCGGTGGCGCTGGGCCAGCAGCTGTGGCTGACCCGCAGTGCCACCGGCGTTGCCACCCCGGCGCTGGCGCTGGCCCTGCCGGAGTCGCCGGTCGAGGGCGTGGCGGGGCTTTTCTGTCTCGCCGAGAGCGGTGACGGCCACCGTGCGCTGCTCGACCGTCTGATCGGCGTGCTGGAGGAGGGTCGGGGCGAGGAGCTGTCACGGCTCTCCCGCGAGGCGCTGCTGTCGCGGCTGTCCGGCGAGTCGGCCAGCGCCGAGACGGCGAAGGTGCGGGTGCGCAACGCCCACGGTCTGCACGCCCGTCCTGCCAAGCAGCTGGTACAGGTGGCGCGCAATCAGCCGCTGGCCGTGCGGGTGCGCCTCGCCGACGGCGGCGCCGAGCCGGTCTCCGCCGCCAGCCTGACCAAAGTGATCGGCCTTGGTGCGCGGCGCGGTCAGATGCTGATCTTCTCCGCCGAGGGCGATGGCGCCCGCGAGGCGGTGGATGCCATGGCCGAGGCGCTGCGCGGCGGGCTTGGTGAAGAGGTGGCGCCGCTGGGCGAGACCAGCGATGCACGCCCCTCGCGCAACCGCACCACGCCGCGCGAGCCGGTCCCGGCGCCGCAGGCGGATACGCCGCTGGCGGCGGTGCCGGCCTCCCCCGGCATGGCGATCGCGCCGGTGTTCGTGATGCGCCCGCCGGAGTTTCACTATGAGGAGACGGCTGCCGATCCCGCTCGCCAGAAGTCGCGGCTCGGCGAGGCGATTGGCGAGGCCAATACGCAGCTCGCCGGGATGATCGCGGGCTCCGGCGGCGAGGTGGCCGAGATTCTCTCCATGCACGAGGAGATGCTGAGCGATCCCGAACTGGAGCAGGCCGCCGGCGAGGCGATCGACGAGGGCGCCAGCGCCGAGGCCGGCTGGTGGCGCGCTATCGATGTCGCCGCCCGGGCCCAGGAAGCGCTTGCCGACCGCCTGCTGGCGGAGCGTGCCGCCGACCTGCGCGACGTCGGCCGGCGGGTGCTGGGCAATCTGTGCGGCGTGCAGATGCCCGATCCGCCCGACCATCCCTACATCCTGGTAACCGACGACGTTGGCCCCTCCGACGTGGCGCGGCTGGATACCCAGCGGGTGCGCGGCATTCTCACCGCCCGCGGCGGTGCCACGTCGCACAGCGCCATTCTGGCCCGCTCGCTGGGTATTCCGGCGGTGGTGGGCGCCGGCGAGTCGATCATGGCGCTGGAGAACGGCGTCGAACTGATTCTCGACGGCGAGCGCGGTCGAGCGATTCCGGCTCCCAACAGCGAGCGTCGTGCTCGCACCGAACTCTCCATCCGTGAGCGCGAGAAACTCGAGCGTGAGGCCTTCGAGGTGCGCTTTGAGCAGGCGGTGACCGAGGATGGCCATCGCGTCGAGGTGGCCGCCAACCTGGGCAATACCGCCCACGCCGAGGACGCCGTCGAGCGCGGCGCCGAGGGCGTGGGGCTGCTGCGCACCGAGTTCATCTTCATGGCTCACCCCGAGGCGCCCGATCTCGACACCCAGATCGCCGAGTATCGCCGCGCTTTCGACGCGCTGGGCGACCGCCCGCTGGTGGCGCGCACGCTGGATGTCGGCGGCGACAAGCCGCTCGACTACTGGCCGGTGCCGCCGGAGGACAACCCCTTCCTCGGCCTGCGCGGTATTCGCCTCGCGCTGACCCGTCCCGAGGTGCTGGAGACCCAGATTCGTGCCCTGCTGATGGCCGCCGAGAGCCGCCCGCTGCGCATCATGTTCCCGATGGTCAAGGACGTCGAGGAGTTCCACGCCGCGAAGGCGATCTTCGATCGGGTGCAGGCCGAAGTGGCCGCCCCCGACGTGCAGTTGGGGGTGATGATCGAGGTGCCCTCCTGTGCGCTGCTGGCGCCGAGCCTGGCCGAGCACGTCGACTTTTTCTCGATCGGCACCAACGATCTAACCCAGTACACCCTGGCGATCGACCGCGGCCACTCGCGTCTCTCCGCCCAGGCGGACGGTTTGCACCCGGCGGTGCTGGCGCTGATCCGCATGACGGTGGCGGCCGCCCATGCGCGCGGGCGCTGGGTGGGCGTATGCGGCGAGCTGGGCAGCGACCCCCAGGCGATCCCGGTGCTGACCGGGCTGGGTGTCGATGAGCTGTCGGTCTCCAGCCGTCAGGTACCGCTGGTCAAACAGCGCATTCGACGCCTGTCGCTGGACCGCAGCCGGGCGCTGGCCGAACGGGTGCTGACGCTCTCTACCGCCGCCGAGGTGCGCGCCCTGCTGGAGGAGGAGCTGACATGAGGCGGGTACTGACGCTGTCGCTCAACCCGGCGCTGGATCTCGGGATCAGGCTGTCGACGCTGGCGCCCGGCGAGGTCAACCGCGCCCTGGAGAGCTCGCTGACCGCGGCCGGCAAGGGTAATAACGTCGCCCGAGTGCTCGCCATGCAGAGCCACGAAGTGCTGGCGAGCGGTTTTCTGGGCAGCGATAACAGCGCTGCCTTCGAGCGCGCCTTCAGCGACTGGGGCGTTGCCGATCACTTTGTGCGGGTAGCAGGAGAGACCCGCATCAACGTCAAGCTTTCCGAGGCCGACGGCCGCGTCACCGACATCAACGGCCCCGGCGCGCGGATTGGTAGTGCCGATCTGGAGGCGCTGGTGCGGCGTCTCGATGCTCTCGAAGAGCTCGACGCGGTGGTGATCGCCGGCAGTCTGCCACCCGGTATCAGTCCCGAGCAGCTGGCCGAGCTGATTGCGGCGCTGGCCGCGCGCCAACTGCCGGTGTGGCTCGACAGCAGCGGTGCGGCACTGGTGGCCGGTACGGCGGCCGGGCCGGCGCTGATCAAGCCCAACGAAGACGAACTGGCGCAGTGCCTGGGCCGTGAACTGACTGATGAAGCGGCGCTGATCGCCGCGGCACGCGAGGTGCAGCACGACGGCGTGGACAACGTGCTGCTGTCACTGGGCGGCGACGGCGTGATGTGGTTTTTCGACGGCGGTGCGCTGCGCGCGCGGCCGCCAAAGGTCGAGGTGGTCAGCACCGTGTGCGCCGGCGACACCCTGCTGGCGGGCGCCCTGCACGGTGAGCTGAGCGGCTGGTCGCGCGCCGATACGCTGCGTTTTGCCACCGCCCTGTCGGCCGATGCCGTGCGCCGTATCGGCGTGGGGCGCGCCGACAGCGAGGATTTTGCGGCGCTCTCGGCAGCAGTGGAGATCGAGGAGTTGCCCGCATGACAACCGGAGCACGCCATTCGTTTCGTATTGCACGCACCGTCCCGCAGCGTCCGGGACGCCATGTCGACCAGTGGCAGGCACTGGCGAAGGAGATCGCATGAATATCGTAATCGTCACCGCCTGCCCCAACGGCACGGCGACTACCTATATCGCCGCTCGACGGCTGGAGCAGGCCGCCCGGCGGCTGGGCTGGCAGGCTACCGTAGAGATGCAGGGCCAGTTCGACAACAGTACGCTCACCGAGCAGCAGATTGCCGACGCCGAGCTGGTGGTGGTGGCCACCTCTCTCCCGATCAAACTCGAGCGCTTTCGCGGCAAGCCGCTCTACCGCGATCAGCTGTCGGCGGCGCTGCCCGACCCCGACGGTTTTCTGAACCGCGCTCGCGAGCAGGCTGCCCCCTGGCAGGGCAGCGACGACGAGGCGGCAGCGGCCGCTACGGCGAAACCGGCGGCCTCCGGCGACAGCGGTAAAAAGCGCATCGTGGCGGTGACCGCCTGTCCCACCGGGGTGGCGCATACCTTCATGGCGGCGGAGGCGCTGGCCGAGGCGGCGCGCGCCATGGGGCACCATATTCGGGTCGAGACCCAGGGCTCGGTGGGTGCTCAGGATCAGCTCACCGAGGAGGAGATTCGCGACGCTGACCTGGTGCTGCTGGCCTGTGATATCGAGGTCGACGACGAGCGCTTCGCCGGCAAGCCGATCTATCGCACCTCGACCGGGGCGGCGCTCAAGAAGTCGCAGCAGACGGTGAAGGCGGCGCTCGCCGAGGCGCAGATCGAAAGCGAAGGCAGCGGGGCTGCCGCTTCCGGCGGTAGCGGCAAAAAAAGCGTCAAGGAGCGCGGCGTCTACAAGCACCTGCTGACCGGCGTCTCCTTCATGCTGCCGATGGTGGTGGCCGGCGGTCTGTGTATTGCGCTCTCCTTCGTGTTCGGTATCAACGCCTACGAAGAGGAGGGCACCCTGGCGGCGGCGCTGATGCAGATCGGCGGCGGTACCGCCTTCGCGCTGATGGTGCCGGTGCTGGCGGGCTACATCGCCTACTCGATCGCCGACCGACCGGGTATCGCCCCGGGCATGATCGGCGGCATGCTGGCCAGCTCCAGTGGCGCCGGCTTTATCGGCGGTATCCTGGCCGGCTTTCTGGCCGGCTATGCGGCGAAGTTGATCACCCGCTCGGTGAAGCTGCCGGCCAGTATCGAATCGCTCAAGCCGATTCTGATCATTCCGCTGCTGGCGAGTCTGGTTACCGGCCTGGCGATGATCTATATCGTGGGCGGGCCGGTCTCGGCGCTACTGGCGACGCTGACCGATTTCCTCAACAACATGGGCACCACCAACGCCATTCTGCTGGGAATGCTGCTGGGCGGTATGCAGTGCGTCGACCTCGGCGGGCCGGTCAACAAGGCGGCCTACACCTTCGGCGTGGGGCTGTTGTCGACGCAGACCTACGCGCCCATGGCGGCGATCATGGCGGCCGGCATGATCCCCCCGATCGGCATGGGGGTGGCCAGTTTTCTGGCCCGCTCGAAGTTCTCCGAGGTGGAGCGCGACAGCGGCAAGGCGGCTTTCGTGCTGGGGCTCTGCTTCATCAGTGAGGGGGCGATTCCCTTCGCCGCCAAGGATCCGCTGCGGGTGATTCCTATCTCCATCGTTGGCGGCGCGATCACCGGAGCGATCTCGATGTTTCTGGGCATCCACCTGATGGCGCCCCACGGCGGTCTCTTCGTGCTGTTGATTCCCGGTGCGGTCAATCATGCGCTGCTCTATCTGATGACCATCGCCATTGGCTCGGCGTTCATCGGCGTGGTCTATGCCATTCTCAAGCCTTCGCCGCAGAAAATCGAAGCGCCCGAGGGCAGCGCCGCGCAGAGCGGCAGTGGGGCCTGACAGTCGCGACATTCGATTGGCGGAGGTGGACATGGCCACGACGCATTACATGAACGGTCGGCTGAAGGTGTTTTGCGGCGATATCACCACGCTGGAAGTGGACGCCATCGTCAACGCCGCCAATAGCTCGCTGATGGGTGGCGGCGGGGTAGATGGTGCCATTCATCGCGCCGCCGGAGGACAGTTGAAGGCGGCCTGCCGTGAGCTGCGCCGCCGCGACTGGCCCGATGGATTGCCGGCCGGCGAAGTGGCGCTGACAGAGGGATTCGCGCTGTCGGCGCGGTATGTCATTCACACCGTCGGACCGGTCTACGCCCGGGGTGAGGATCGCTCGGTCACGCTGGCCGCCTGCTACCGCAATGCACTGGCGCTGGCGCGACGGCAGAGGATGCACACTCTCGCCTTTCCGGCGATCTCCACCGGCGTCTACGGCTACCCCTTCGAAGCCGCCGCCGAGGTGGTGCTCGAGGTGATGGCCGGTGAGCTTGCCGAGGGCGATATCGAGGTCGGGCTGTGTTTTTTCAGCGCTGACGATGCCCGGGCATTCGATGCCGTGGCGCAGCGGTTGGGCCATGACAGTACAGCGTAAGAGTGCGTTTCAGGAGCGGCTGTGTTGAAACATCCTCCTGGACGATAGTCGAAGGGTTGTGGCTACTCGGTTGCGACGCCATGTCCCCTTTGAAAGAATGATTTGTCAGCTTATGGCTATCGACGCCTTCATACCACGAAAAGAGAGCCCGGTTATGGCAGAGAGTTTTGATCAGCGTCACGCTATTTCGCGACGCGTACTGATCATGGGGGTATCCGGGTCCGGTAAATCGACCATCGGTGAGGCGGTAGCCGAGCGTATCGGCTGCCACTACATCGACGGTGACAAGTATCACCCGCCGGAAAATATCCGCAAGATGTCCAGCGGCCATTCGCTCAACGATGACGACCGGCGCGGTTGGCTGGAGGAGCTGGCGCGGCTGTTTGGGCGCTATCGCGAAGCGGACGAGACCGTGTTGATCGGCTGCTCCGGGCTCAAGCGCCGCTATCGCGACATTCTGCGTGAAGGCGACCCGCAGCTGACCATTCTGTTCCTGAAAGGCGAATACGATCTGATTCTGCAGCGCATGCAGGAGCGTCAGCACTTTTTCTCGCCGGAAATGCTCACCAGCCAGTTCGAGACGCTCGAAGCCCCGGGTGACGACGAGGCAATTGCTATCGATATCTCGAAATCCTTCGACAACGTTATCGATCAGTGCGTCGAGGCGCTTGAAGCACTGGATTGAACCCTGCGCGCCGGCCTTCACGGCCGGCGCATTCCCCTCCGCCTGCGCTACTCGATGAAGGCTTCTACCCGCTGGCGCCGGGCGAGCATGAAGGCGTCCGCCACGTGGCGGAAAGGGGTGATATCGACCTCGCTTTCGCCGCGCTCGATCAGTTCGGCAAAGCGCCGGTATAACCCTGCGTACTCCACGTCCTCGCCATCGAGTTTGAGATCGTCGCCGATGGTCAGTCGGCTGCCGCCGTCGTCCAGCACCAGGGTGCCATCATCCGTGACGACAGTGATACGCCATGTCTGCGGCCCGGTCTGTCGCCAGTCGAAATCGGCGTGGATGGGCGTTTGCAGAGCGTCGGTGAAGTTCAGCCGAGCGGCAATCGGCGACTGGCAGTTTTCCGGCACTTCCAGCGTCGCCTCGCTCAGAAAGAAGGGCTGCGGCAGCATATGGGTGACGATCGACAGGGCGTTGATGCCGGGATCGAACACGCCCAGCCCGCCGGGCTCCCAGATCCACTGCTGGCCGGGGTGCCAGTGGCGCACGTCCTCGCGCCACTCGATATCCACCTTGCGGATGTGCCGCTCGGCGAGCCAGTCGCGTGCCGGCTCGACGCCCGCCGCGGCGCGCGCGTGCCAGCTGGTGAAAAGCGTCACGCCGGCCCGTTGGGCGCGGCGGGCAAGGTCTTCCACTTCGCTGAGGGTGATGCCGGGGGGTTTCTCCAGCATCACGTGGCGTCCCGCCTCGATTGCCGCCAGCGCCTGCTGGTAGCGCCCCTGCGGCGGTGTACACAGCGATACCGCCTCAAGCGCCGGCTGCTCGGTCAGCAGGGTATCGATATCGGGGTAGTTGTCGACGCCGTCGAGACTCGAGTGGCGGCTGGCAACCGCGATCAGGTCAAAACGGTCGCTGGCGGAGAGGGCCGGCAGGTGCTGATCGCGGGCGATCTTGCCGAAGCCGACGATGGCGAGGGTGGTCATGAGGTCGAGCTCCGATCGAAATGGAAGCGGTAACAGCTGTGTTGGGTATAGCTTTCGCCGCGGTTGAGCCGCGCCGACGGGAAGTTGTCGTGGTTGGGGGCATCCGGGTAGCGCTGTGCCTCCAGCGCAATGCCGGAGAACGCCTCGATGGGACGGCCGCCGTGGCCGATCAGGCTGGCGTCGAGCTGAGTACCGGTATAGAGCTGCAGCGAGGGCTGGTCGGTGAAAAGCTCGAGGCGTCGGCCGCTATCGGGATCATCGAGGGTCGCCACCGGCGTGGCGTCGTCGACGCCATCGAGCACCAGGGCCACATCATGACCGCCGGCGGCGGCCAGCTGCGGGTTATCCAGACGTGCGCGCTCGCCGATCACCGCCGGCTCGCGGAAGTCAAAGGGGGTGCCGTTGACGCTGGCGACCTCGCCGGTGGGAATCATCTCGTCGTCGATCACCAGATAGCGCGAGGCGTGGCACTGCAGACGATAGCGGCGCACGTCGGCGCCGCCGAGGTTGAAGTAGCTGTGATTGGTCAGGCTGACCACGGTGGCCGCGTCGCTGCTCGCCTCATAGTCGATACAGAGCCGGCTGTGCTCGTCGAGGCTGTAGTGCACGGCCACTTCCAGATTGCCGGGAAAACCCATCTCGCCATCGGCAGAGTGGTAGCGCAGGGTCACGCCGACCTTCTCGGCGCTTTCGAACAGTTCACCCCGCCAGCGCTGCTCGCTCAGCCCCTCGGGCCCGCCGTGAAGAGCATTGCGGCCCTCGTTGGGCGGAATGTGAAAGTCGGCACCGTCGAGGCTGAAGCAGGCGCCGCCAATGCGGTTGGCGTAGCGCCCCACCAGCGCACCGAAGTAGGGGTGCGGCTGCTGCTCGTAGTCGGCCGGGTCATCGAAGCCCACGACCAGCTCGGTATCGCCCGCCTCGGTGGGTACTCTGAGCGACGCCAGGGTGGCGCCGTAGTCGAGGATATCGATCTGCATGCCGGCGCTGTTGGCCAGTCGAAAGCGTTGGAAAGGTCGGCCGTGGCGGTCCCGGCCGACCTGGTCCTGAAGGCAGTGTAATGACATGTCGGCTCCCGTTGGTGTAAGGGGTTCGATCAAACAGCACGATTCAGGCCCTGTTGGCATGACAGGAGACGATTGAAGCGGCCAGTAACCTTACCCTATGTTGAACATTTATGACGTATGAGCAACATGAACTTTGGCAGGGGGCAGGTCTACTTCGACAGAAGAGCGGGCAGGCTGTCGCCCGGGTCAGAAATCTCCACGCCCAGTGCCAGAGCGGTGCCCTCCAGTATGGTCACCGCCGCCTGACGGGCCTTTTCGGGCTGGCGCATGCGGATCGCATTCATCAGTTCGCGGTGACGGTCGAGACTTGGCAGCGGGTCATGGGTGCCGATGTTACTGCGTACCACCAGCATGTGAATGGAGGGGCGCAGCACGTGAGAGAGCTGTGACCAGACGATATTGTGGGTGGCGCGATAGATGGCGATATGAAAGGCGACGTCCTGATCGTTGTAGCGCTCGCTGCCGGTCTCGCGCAGACAGCATTGCATGCCCTCGAAAGCCTCCTCGATGGCCACCAGGTCGTGCGCTGTGGCGCTGGTGGCGGCCATCATCGCCACCCAGGGTTCGACAGTGAGACGAAAGTGCAGCACTTCACGCTGGATATCCGGATGCGGCGCGCCGTAGCGGGCAATCCAGTCGGTCACTGCGGGGTCGAGGATCTGCCACTGTGAAAAATCGCGCACCCGCGAGCCGTGGCCCGAGATACGTTCGATGATGCCACCGCGCACCAGAGTGGCCAGATGGTGGCGCACCTGATTGCGGCTGAGGCCGTAATCGCGACAGATCGCCATCTCCTTGGGAATGAAGTCGCCCGGCTGGTACTGGCCGCCGAGAATCGCCGCCATCAGCTGGTCGGCGAGATTGTTGTCGCCACTGGTCACTTTGCCGGTCATGCTGCTCTCGAAAATTTTTTACTTATGAGGTCACCGCACCCTGTGGATCGCGGCGACAGCGCGGGGAGCCGATATCCTCGCGCAGGACGATGCGGTTACGCCGGATCGCGGTAGCGGTGAGGCGGCAGTCCAGGTGTCTCGACTCGCGTCGAAAACAGCGAACCGGCGTCCGGGTACTGATCCAGGGTCGCCTGTTCGAGCTCCTGGCGGGCACAGGTGACGTAAAGCGTGCGCAGGTCGCTGTCGCCGAAGATCACCTTGGTGGGGTTGGGCGCCAGCAGCGGCAGGCTATCGATCACCTCGCCCTCGGCATTGAAGTGCACTACAACGCCGCCGCCGTACATGGCGATCCAGTAGTGGCCGTTTTCATCCACGGCGCCGCCGTCCGGAGCGCCCGGCAGCGCCAGCGCTCTGGTATCGGCAAACAGTTGCGCTTCGCCGAGAGTGCCGCTGTCGATGTCCAGCGGGTAGCGCTCGATGCGATAGCGCGGCGTGTCGCTGAAGTAGAGCCAGCGCTGGTCGGGGCTGACCGCCAGGCCGTTGCCGATGGTGACACCGCCGAAGTGCTCGCGCAGCTCGCCCTGGTAGCTGAAAAGCGCCGCGACCGGATGACGTTCGGCATCGTTCTTGGTGGCGACCCAGAAGCGCCCGGCGGGGTCGCAGAGGCAGTCGTTGCACCAGCTGATCGCCGGGTCCTGCGGGCCTTCAACCAGCTGCTGCTGCTTGCGCAACTGATCGTCGAGACGCCACAGCCCCGAGCGAAAGGCGCCGAGGTAGCCGCCTCCCTCATGGGCTACCACATGAGCGACCGGCTCGTCGAAGTGGAACACCTCGTGCTGTGCGTTGAGCGGATCGAGACGATGCAGTTCGCCGGCCTTGATATCGACCCAGTAAAGGCGCTGTTCGTTGTCGTCCCACTGCGGACCTTCGCCAAGCGCCATGGTGAGCTGCAGATGAGGTTCCAGCATCATGATGTTGCCCCCTTCCATCGAATGAATGCCGGTTCAGTCTAACTCGATTGTGACGCATTGTGTCGCTGCGATGTGGCACTGAAGTCGGTCAGCTGCATGCGCGCGCGCAGCTTTCCATCGCGGAAATAGTCGACCTGCACCAGCAGTCCGGGATGCTGTGGCGAGAAATAGAAGTTCAGGCGCCGCTCCGGGCGCTTTATGTCCCACGCCTCGACGTGGCGGGTCGCCCACGCTCCCGCCGGCACCGGCATCTGGGGGTTGTCGATCACCCGCCACGCCAGTGTTTTGTTGCGTTCGCGATGATCGACATAGTCGAGTTGGCAGGGCGTGGCGCTGCGGCCACGACAGGCGGGGGAGTCAAAGGCCAGGCGCGAAAGATCGAAGAGGGCCGCCTGGCGGTCGGGGCGCGCCGTTGAGAGCTGTCGGGCGTCGAGACGGTAGTCGTCGCCGAAACCGAACAGTCGGTAGCGGCTGTAGAACGACCAGGGAGTGGCCAGGCCGCTGCTGTCGAGGTGAAAGCGGCTGAACTCGACGCCGCTGGCGATGCTGATCGATGCCTGCATGGTCGAGCGCCAGCCGTCCTCGTCGGGGGCGAGGCTGTGGCTGACGTCGGCATCCGGCCAGCCGTCGATGGCGAGGTGATAATGCGCCTCGAAGGGCGCGACCTCGGCCGCCTGCACCGATAGCGGCAGCAGAGCGAGCAGTAAAAGCAGAGAACGCAACATGGCGGCTCCGTGCAGCGGTATCAGATGGCCTTTCAGACCGCGCCGGCGGCCTTTGGCGCCCTGCCGGCAGCGCTTTTCAATAGTGATCGACGCCGGCTGCCTGCCACTCGTCGCGCCATGCGGCGGGGATGTCGTCGCCCAGCAACTGGCCGTCGCGTAGTGCCGGCAGGTTGAAATGATCCATGCCCTGCGCCGGGCCGTAGTCGCGGCGGTGGCGGATGTGCTCGGGCTTCAGCGCGTCAAAACTCGCCACGCCCATGGCGCCGGTGAGCGCTGCAAAGGCGTCGAGGGTAGCGCGTTGGTACTGCCTGACGCGCCTGGCCTTGTCGGGTACGTCGATCGCCGCCGCGCGTTTCGGGTCCTGGGTGGCCACGCCGGTCGGGCAGCGATTGGTATGGCAGCGCCTTGCCTGAATGCAGCCCACTGCGAACATGAAGGGGCGGGCGGCGTTGCACATGTCGGCGCCCAGCGCGGTCTTGACCACCATGTCGTAGCCCAGCGCCACCTTGCCGCTGGCGATGACGCGGATATGATCGCGCAGGCCGACACCGCGCAGGGCGTTGTCAACGAAGGGCAGGGCCTCGTCGATGAAAACGCCGAGATGATCGGAGAACTCCTGGGGGGCGGCGCCGGTGCCGCCTTCGGCACCGTCCACGGTGATGAAATCGACCAGCGTATCGGTCTCCACCATCGCCTTGCAGAGGCTCAGAAACTCGCTGCGCCGGCCGAGGCACAGTTTGATGCCCACCGGCTTGCCGTCGCAGAGTTCGCGCAGCCTGGCAACGAACGCCAGCATCTCGCGCGGGGTGGAAAATTCGGGGTGCGAGGGCGGTGACAGGCAGTCCTCGCCCGCCGTGATCTGGCGTGTGCTGGCGATCTCGTCGTTGACCTTGGCACCCGGCAGTAACCCGCCGTGGGCCGGTTTGGCACCCTGCGACAGCTTGATCTCGACCATTTTCACCTGATCGCGGCGCGCCTTGTCGCGAAAGGTGTCGGCATCGAAGCGGCCGTTGTCGTGACGGCAGCCGAAGTAGGCGGTGCCCAGCTCCCAGATCAGATCGCCGCCGTGCTTTTCATGGTAGGGGCTGATCGCTCCCTCGCCGGTATCATGGGCGAAGCCTCCCATTTTCGCCCCCAGATTCATCGCCTCGACCGCCTTGCCGGACAGCGAGCCGAAGCTCATCGCCGAGATGTTGAGCCGCGATGAGCTATAGGGACGCCGGCACTGCGGACCGCCGATCATGATGCGATATTGGCTGTCGTCGATCTCCACCGGCGCCAGCGAGTGGCCGGAGAAGTTGTAGCCGGCGGCATCGATATCGCGCACGGTGCCGAACGGCGAGGTGTCGCTGGCGCCCTCGGCGCGGGCGTTGATCAGTTCGCGCTGCTCGCGGGAGAAGGGGCGCCCGCTGGTCTCCGACTCGAAAAAGTACTGGCGCATTTCGGGACGCACGAACTCCAGCAGGTAGCGCAGATGGCCGATCACCGGATAGTTGTGCAGTACGTTGCTGTGGCTGCGCAGATCGCGCAGGCCCACCCCGCCCAGTAGTGCCAGCGGCAGCAGCCACCACAGCAGAGCGGGGGAGAAAAGGGCGCCGAGCAGAATCAGCGCGAATACAACGGGAATGGTGATGTAGAAAACGCGGCGAGCCATGACACCTCTGAGCCTATGGGCGATGTGAAGGGGTAATGCCAGGTATAGCGCCAATATGGCGTCAGGCAAGCCGCTACGACTGCGCTGGCACAATCTTGCCCGCCCGAGACGCCTCAGTCACGCGCGACGGTCTCGACCCGCTCGCCGCGTGCCAGCGCCAGCAGGTCGGCGGCGAACTGCTCGGCGCCGGGGCCGGGCGGTGTCGGTGCGGCGACGTGAGGGGTGATGATGACCCTCGGGTGGTGCCACAGCGGATGTGTCGCCGGCAGCGGCTCTTCGGCAAAGACATCCAGCAGCGCGCCGCGTAGATGGCCTTCATCAAGCAGCTTGAGCAGGTCGTCGGCCACCAGGGTTGCGCCGCGCCCGGCGTTGACCACCACCGCACCCGGCATCAGCCGGCGTAGCCGGCGCTCGTTGAGCAGGCCGCGCGTGGCGGGGGTGTCCGGCAGCAGATTGAACAGCATTCGGCTATCGGCAAGCATCTTATCCAGCCCGGCGTCACCGTGGAAGCTGTCGATGCCGTCGAGATTTTTGGGTGCGCGGCTCCAGCCGCGTACCGGGTAGCCGCAGCGATGCACCCAGCGGCCGGCGACGCTGCCCAGCGTGCCCAGCCCCAGAATGCCCACCGGCCAGGCGCTTTTGTCTGCCAGTGGCTGCTCCTGCCAGTGCTGCGCCTGCTGCTGCGCGCGGTAGTGGTCCATGTCGCGCTGAAAGTGCAGCAGGGCGTAGAGCAGGTAGTCGCCCATCATCTCGCCCATGCCGGCGTCGCGCAGGCGCACGATGGGCACGTCGGCGGGCAGTTCGGGATTGGCCAGCAGCGCATCGACGCCGGCGCCGGCATTGAAGATCGCCTTCAGCCGGCTGTCCTGTGCGGCCAGCAGTGAGGCGGGCGGCTTCCAGGCAATGAGGTAGTCGGCGGGCAGTTCACCGGCCGTCTCGGTGGTGACGATTTCGGCGTCGAAGGGAGCGTCGCCAAGTTGCATGACCAGCGCTTCGCGCCAGGCTTCGGCTTCCGGGGTATGAATCAGGATTCGCAAGGGGTGAAGCTCCTCGGGGGCGGCGTTCAGAGCCAGCCGCGATGCTTGAAGTAGAGATAGGGCGAGATCCCCGACAGTACCATGATGCCCAGAATCAGTGGATAACCGAACGACCAGTGCAGTTCCGGCATGATGTCGAAGTTCATACCGTAGATGCTGGCGATCATGGTAGGGGGCAGAAAAACCACCGAGGCGATCGAGAAGATTTTGATGATCTGGTTCTGCTGGATATTGATGAACCCCTGGGTGGTGTCCATCAGGAAGTTGACCTTGTCAGAGAGGAAGGTGTTGTGCGATGTCAGGGCGTCAATGTCGTGCAGGATCTCACGCGCCTGATCCTGCAGCTCCGGATAGCGGCGCAGATGGCGCAGCAGAAAGTTCAGTGAGCGCTGGGTATCCATCAGGCACAGGCGAATCTTGCCGACGCTGTCCTCGGCGCGGGCGAGACCGTCGATGGCCTCTTCCAGATCCGAATCCTCGACCTCCAGCACCAGGTGGCTGATCTGTTCGAGGTCGCGGTGCATGTCCTCCACGCCGTCGGCAAGGTTTTCCACCTTCTGCTCGAAGATGGTCAGCATCAGTGCTCGCGGCGAGTCCGCCTCGACCTGACCGCGCCGAGCGCGCAGCCGCAGCAGGCGAAAGTCGGCCAGATCATCCTCGCGCAGTGTAATCAGCCGCTGTGGCTGCAGAATAAAGGCGACGGTGGTGTTCTGGTGCTTGCCCTCGACCCGCGATAGAAACAGCGAGTAAACGTGCAGGCCATCGGCGTCGGCGAAGTAGCGCGCCGAGGACTCGATCTCCTCGACATCGGTGCTTTCGGGCAGCTCGTCGGCCAGAAAGGGGGTGAGCGCCTGACGCTCCAGGTCATCCGGTTCGTGGGCGTCAACCCAGGTCGCCCGGGACAGCCTCTGCGGCAGCGCATCCTCGCTGAACTCCTGAATGGTGTGCTTGTCGAGACTGTAGGTTCTGATCATGTGCTGACTTCCAACGGGTGATGCGAGTCCCCCATCATCCCCAATCGCGGCGACAGTGCCAAAACTTTATTCGCGGTTGGTGTCGGTCATGGCGGCGGCACTGCGCGCCTGACCGTCGATCAGTCGGCAGTTGACGGCTTCTGCGTCATGGGTCAGCAGCGCCGCCAGCGACTCCAGGCAGAGCACCGACAGCACGCGCTTGCGGCTGCCATGGCCGAGAATGACCAGCCGCTTGCACTGTTCGACAGGCAGGGCGTCGGGCTCCTGGTCGCCGCGCCAGCGGATGATCAGGCTGTCGGCGGGCGCGTGGATATACTCGATGCGGCGGGTCTGTTCGACCATGAAGCCGATCAGGGTGCTGCCGCTCTCCACGACCAGCACCTCCTGTGCGGGTCTGCCGCCCGGATGGCCCAATAGCTGACGCAGGTCGATCAGCGTCAGCAGGCGTTCGCGGTGCGACACGACACCCCGCCAGGCCGGGTCGCTATGGGTCACCGGCGTGTAGTGCGAAGGCATCGCCATCACTTCATTGAACTGTTCCAGCGGGGTGACGAACTGCCCTTCGGCCTCGAAATGGACGAAGGCGAAACGTCGCCACTGGCTGCTCTCCTGCTGCCGCTCCTGATATGCCCGGGCGTAGAGGGCGGCCAGCGACAGCAGATCCTGCTCCTCGGCGAGCTGTTGTGCGTCGAGCAGCAGTGATTCGCCCAGCTCGGCATGCGGCAACAGCCCGGCGATGATACTGGTGCAGCTCTCCTGTCGGTCGGGCAGCGCCAGCACGGCGCCGGTATCGTAGTCGACCATCCTGACCACGCTTTCGACCGCCATCGCCAGCGGCTGCCGGTCAATGGTGACGACCACCATCATGATATTGTCATCCTGCCGGGGCGGTTTTTGACAAAGCAGCGGTCGCGGGCTGAACAGCGCCAGCTGCCGGCCGCGCAGGGTGACGGTGCCGACCAGGCCGCGTGCGTTGACCACCGGTGGGGCGATCTCCGCCAGCGGCTGAATTTCGTCCACCATGGCGCTGGGCAGGGCGAGCTGCAGGTCGCCGCAGCGTACAATCAAAGCGCGCGCGCTCAGGCGGCCCGTTGACGACGAGGAGGGCACATGACCACAGCCGGCCTGTGTCTGCACCGCCTGCATGCCCTCCAGCGCCATCAGGGCGTCGAAGTCGAGCAGGTAGACCGGCTCGCCGCTTTGTGGATCGCTGAAAGCCGCCGGCGTCAGGGCATTGCCGGCGTTCAGTGACTGTAGCGCCGGCTCGACAATATCGCCGACGGCGCTCATGCGCAGTGCAAAGCGCTGCTCGCGCCACTCGACAATGGCCAGGATGTCGGTCCCGGATGCCTCTTTGCTGGCGATATCGAGCAGCCCGGCGAGGTCGACCACCGGCAGCAGCTGACCGCGCAGGCTGAGCATGCCGAGCACAAAGGGCGCCGCGCGAGGCGGGGCAGTGAGCTTTGGTGGTCGGTGTATCACCTCGCATAGCAGCTCGATAGGCAGTGCGACGCGGCCACGATCCAGTTCGAAAATTCCCAGGGAGTGCTTTGCCGGCGTCGCGCCATTCATGTCCTGCCACCTCCCGCCTGGCCGGAATTGTGGCTGGTGGCGTCGTTGAGCTGATGGATCGAGCGCTCCACCAGTTCGGCGTTTTCCAGCTGGGCGCGGGTCGCCTGACTGATCTCGTCGATCGAGGCGCCGGTATTGTCGATGCCTGCGACAATGCGCTCGAAGGAGGAGAGCGCTTCACGGGTGACCTTGTTGCCCTCCTCGATATGGCGATTGGAGTCGTGTAGCAGACGGTCGATGCGGCGCGTGGCGTCAGCGGATTTTTCCGCCAGCTTGCGCACCTCATCGGCCACTACCGAGAACCCCAGGCCGTGCTCACCGGCGCGCGCCGCCTCGATGGCGGCGTTGAACGCCAGCAGGTTGGTCTGACTGGCGATTTCGCCGATCACCTGCACGATGGCGTCGACATCCTCGGAGGATTTGCGGATCGCCTCCATGACGGTTGCCGAGCGGCTCAGGGTGTCGCTGCCGCGATGCGCTTCCTGCTGGGTCTGCTGCGCCAGCTGCTGGGTCAGTCGACTGTTTTCGGCGATGGCGTTGATCGAGGCGTTGAGCCTGACCACGCTGTCGCTCATCGCCGCGGCCTGATCGCGAATATTTTCTTCCAGCGCGACCTGGCTGGTGATATCGGTGGCGAACTTGATCACCTTGTAGGGTTGGCCATTGGCATCGAGGATGGGGTTGTAGGTGCCCTGAATCCATACCCGGCGATTGAATTTGCCACGCCGCAAAAAACGTCCGCTGTGAAACTCGCCGTTACCCAGCTTCTGCCAGAAATCGCGGTATTCGGTGCTGACGATGTAGTCGTTGTCGCAGAAGATACGGTGATGCTGCCCCTCGATCTCCTCCAGGGTGTAGCCCATGGTGTGCAGGAAGTTGCGGTTGGCGGTCAGAATATTGCCGCGCAGGTCGAATTCGACCACTGCCTGGGCACGGTCGATGGCGTTGAGGCGGCTTTCGAAGTCGGCCGTCTGGCGCTTTCTTTCGGTAATGTCGGTGGCGAACTTGACCACCTTGAAGGGCTTGCCCGACATATCGAGGATGGGGTTATAGGTGGCCTGTAGCCACAGCTCCTTGCCGTCACGGGTGCGCCGGCGGAACTCGCCGCTTTTGAAGCGCCCGCGGCCCAGTTCCTCCCAGAAGCGATAGTATTCATCGCTTTCGGCGTAGTCGGGTTCGCAGAATATGCGGTGATGTTCGCCGACGATCTCTTCCACCCGGTAGCCGCTGGCCCGCAAAAAGAGATCGTTGGCGGCGAGAATATAGCCTTCCAGATCGAATTCGATCACCGCCTGGGAGCGCCCGATGGCCTCGACCTTGCCCTCGAACTCGGCATTTTCCAGTTTACGCTGCGTGATATCGGTGGCGAACTTGACGATCTTGTAGGGGCGGCCGTTGGCATCGAGGATGGGGTTGTAGTTGGCCTGCAGCCACACTTCCTCGCCGTTCTTGCGCAGGCGCTTGTGCTCGCCGTGGATGAACTCGCCGCGGGCCAGCCGCTTCCAGAAGTCCTGATAGGCGTCGCTGCGCCAGAATGACTCTTCGCAGAACATGCGGTGGTGCTCGCCCAGCACTTCGCTGGCACGATAGCCGACCGTTTTCAGGAAGTTGTCATTGGCGCTGAGGATATACCCCTCAAGATCGAATTCGATCACCGCCTGGGCGCGACCGATCGCCTCGACCTTGCCTTCGAACTCGGCGTCACGACGCTTCTGTTCGGTAATATCCGAGGCGAACTTGATGACCCGTACCGGTCGGTCGTGCTCGTCGAAAATGGGATTGTAGGTTGCCTGCAGCCACACTTCCCGGCCGCCCCGGGCAATGCGGCGGTATTCGCCGGTTTCGAACTCGCCGCGGCCCAGCTTCTGCCAGAAGGCGCGATACTCGGGACGGATAATCTCCTCCGGGTCGCAGAAGATGCGATGATGCTGACCACGAATATCGTCGAGTTCATAGCCCATGGTGGCCAGGAAGTTCTGGTTGGCGTCAAGGATGATGCCTTCAGGGGTGAACTCGATTACCGCCTGAGCGCGATCGATGGCGGCTCGAAAATAGTCTTCTGGCGTCTGCGCGGTAGCGGGTTTTTCCGCGCGTGTATCGACACTGGCGTCGCTCATTATCGGGTCTCCGGGCTTCCATGCCGTTGCTGAATTGAGATAGGCACGACGACGCGCGACAGATAGGTCTTCTGCTTTGAGATAGCGCGCGATCCACTTATGTGTGTTGGTTATCGGCAGCGCCGCAGGCAAACTTCAGCCCCTGTCTATAATCAGAGATACAAACACCCGAGCGGTACATCGGCAGGCGTCAGGGCTTTACCCTGTTGCGTACTGCGGTGCAGACTCCACGGTGGTGGTGCTGTCGGCGCGCAGTGAAGATACCGGGCCCTGCGCGCAGGGCACATCACCACAACAAATGCCGGGCCAACCGGGACATGTGAGCGAGCGCTGATGAACGACATTGAACTGCCCTTTTCGCGCGAGGAGTATGCCGAGCGTCTATCCCGCGTGCGCGCTGCCATGGCACGCGCGGAGCTGGATCTGCTGATCGTCTCCGATCCCTCCAACATGGCGTGGCTGACGGGCTATGACGGCTGGTCCTTTTATGTCCATCAGTGCGTGCTGGTGAGTTTCGATCAGGACCCGGTATGGTACGGCCGTCGCCAGGACGGTAATGGGGCGGTGCGCACCTGCTGGATGGACCCGGAGCGCAACGTCGCCTGGTACCCCGACTACTACGTGCAGAACCCCGAAATGCACCCGATGGACTATCTGGCGCAGTCGATCATGCCGCAGTGGCAGTGGCATCGCGGGCGCATCGGCGTGGAGATGGACAACTACTACTTCTCGGCGAAGGCTTACCTCAGCCTGATGGCCAACCTGCCGGAGGCGTCGCTGGTCGATGCCAACGGTCTGGTCAACTGGTGTCGGGCGATCAAGTCGCCCACCGAGATCGAGTACATGAAAATGGCCGGGCGCATCGTCGACGAGATGCATGCGCGCATTCTCGATATGGTCGAGCCGGGCCTGCCCAAGAGCACTCTGGTGGCGGAGATCTACCGCGCCGGCGTCGAGGGTGTCGATGGCAACGGCGGCGACTATCCCGCCATTGTGCCGCTGCTGCCCACCGGCAAGGATGCCGCTGCGCCGCACCTTACCTGGGATGACACTCCCTTTCGCAGCGGCGAAGGCACCTTTTTCGAGATCGCCGGCGTCTACAAGCGCTACCATGCGCCGCTGTCGCGCACCGTCTTTCTGGGCCGACCGCCGCGCAATTTCCTGCGCGGCGAGTCGGCGCTGCTGGAGGGCATCGAGAACGGCCTCGAACTGGCGCGCCCGGGCAACCGCTGCTGCGATCTGGCGATGGCGCTGGGGGCGGCCATGGACAAGTGGGGCTTTGATCGCGGCGGCGCGCGCTGCGGTTATCCGATCGGCCTGAGCTATCCGCCCGACTGGGGGGAGCGCACCATGAGCCTGCGCCCCAGCGACCAGACCGTGCTCGAACCCGGCATGACCTTTCACTTCATGCCCGGCATGTGGATGGACGACTGGGGCCTGGAGATCACCGAGTCGATTCTGATTACCGAAAGCGAGCCGGAAACCCTCAGCCATTTTCCGCGCCAGCTGTTCGTCAAGTAGCCTTCATTGGCCCATCACCCAATCCGCGCGGCCTGTCGAGCCGCCCGAGAGGAGACTTTCATGCGTCCAAGCCCCATTTCCACCACCGTCGATTTCGACGCCGACGGCGTTCAGCACGGCTTTCTCAAGCTGCCGGTCTCCCACGACGAGTCCGCCTGGGGCGCGGTGATGATCCCCGTCACGGTGGTCAAAAATGGCGAGGGGCCTACGGCGCTGCTGACAGGCGGCAACCATGGCGACGAGTACGAGGGCATTACCGCGCTGCTGAAGCTGGCCAATCGGCTGACGGCGGAGGAGGTCAGCGGCCGGGTGATTATCGTGCCGATGATGAACAAGCCCGCCGCCGATGTCGGACGGCGCACCTCGCCGCTCGATCGCGGCAATCTCAACCGCAGCTTTCCGGGCGACCCGGATGGCGGGCCGACGAAACAGATCGCCGACTATTTCACCCGTTACCTGGTGCCGCTGTGCGACTATGCGCTGGATCTTCACTCCGGTGGCCGCACCCTGGATATCCTGCCGTTTGCCGCCGCCCACCGCCTTGATGATCTGGAGCTGGAGCGCAGGAGTCTGCAGGGCGCCATCGATTTCGGCGCTGCCACCGCCATCATGATGTATGAGCTGGACGCCGCGGCGCTCTACGACACCGCGGTGGAGAATCAGCACAAGGTGCTGGTGACCACCGAACTGGGCGGCGGCGGTACCTCGACGCCGGGCAGTATCGAGATCAGCGAACGCGGTGTGCGTAATTTCCTGATCTTCACCGGCATCATCGAGGGCGAGATTCAGCGTCCGTCACGCCAGCAGTATGTCGAGATGCCCGATGCCTCCTGCTACGTGCAGAGCGAGCACGAGGGGCTTCTGGAGATGACCTGCGCGCTGGGCGGTACGGTGCGCGAGGGCGAGGTGGTGGCGCGCCTTTACGACATCAACCGCACCGGGGTGGCGCCGGTCGAGTACCGCGCGGCGCGTGATGGTCTGGTGCTGGCGCGGCGTTTTCCGGCGCGGGTGTCGATGGGCGACACCATCGTGGTGATCGGCGAAATCGTCGATAAGCTGGAGCGATGAAACTCGACCAGTTCGATCTGCGCATTCTGGAGATCCTCGCTGGCGACGGGCGCATTACCAAGTCGCGGCTGGCCGAGGCGATCAACCTCTCGGTCAGCCCCTGCTGGGAGCGGGTCAGGCGGCTGGAGCGCGCCGGCATCATCGAGGGCTATGAGGCGCGTATCAGCGACCGGGTACGGGTCAATCTCACTGCCGTATGGGTGCAGATCGAACTGGAGACGCACAGCGCGGCGGTCTTCGAGCGCTTCGAGCGCACCATGAAAGCCACTCCCGAGGTGACCGACTGCGTGGCGGTGGGCGGCGGGGTCGACTATCTGCTGCTGATCGAGGCGGAGAGCATCGATCAGTACCAGCGTCTCGTCGATCAGTGGCTGGTCGACGATCTCGCCATCAAGCGCTATTTCACCTACATCGTCACTCGCCGGGTGAAGCAGAGCGCGCCGCCGCTGCGGCTGCGCCGCGAAGTGCAGAAGTAGCGCCGGGGTAAATTGAGCCTCCCGACGCTTTCGGGTAGACTGGCTTCCCATCCTGGTTCACCGCTCTGGTGCGCCAACCCCCGGCCAAGCTTCATCAACAGGTTCCCCATGACGACGCGATATATTTTCGTGACCGGTGGCGTTGTGTCTTCTCTAGGCAAGGGCATCGCCGCCGCCTCTCTGGCTGCCATTCTGGAAGCCCGTGGCCTGAAGGTCACGATTTTAAAGCTCGACCCCTATATCAACGTTGATCCGGGCACCATGAGCCCCTTCCAGCACGGCGAGGTGTTCGTCACCGAGGATGGCGCCGAAACCGATCTCGACCTGGGCCACTACGAACGTTTCATCCGTTCGCGCATGAGCCAGGCCAACAACTTCACCACCGGCCGGGTCTATGAGCACGTGCTGCGCAAGGAGCGCCGCGGCGACTACCTGGGCGGCACGGTGCAGGTCATCCCGCATATCACCGACGAGATCAAGCGCCGCGTCAAGGCGGGCGCCGAGGGCTACGACGTGGCGCTGGTGGAGATCGGCGGTACCGTCGGCGACATCGAGTCGCTGCCCTTTCTGGAGGCGATTCGCCAGCTGCGCACCGAGGTGGGGGCGTCGCGCGCGCTGTTCATGCATCTGACCCTGGTGCCCTATATCCGCAGCGCCGGCGAGACCAAGACCAAGCCCACTCAGCACAGCGTCAAGGAGCTGCGCTCGATCGGCATTCAGCCCGATATTCTGCTGTGCCGCAGCGAAGTGGAGATCGAGGCGGGCGAGCGGCGCAAGATCGCGCTGTTTACCAACGTCGAGGAGCGCGCCGTCATCCCCATCCAGGATGCCGACACCATCTACCGCATTCCGCTGATGCTGCACGATCAGCAGCTCGACGATATCGTCTGCGACAAGCTGCGCCTCGAGGCCGAGCCCGCCGATCTGGCCGAGTGGGTGCGGGTGCTGGATGCCAAGCTCAACCCGCTCAAGACCATCAATATCGCCATGGTCGGCAAGTACATGGAGCTGCTGGATGCCTACAAGTCGCTCAACGAAGCGCTGATCCACGCCGGTATTCAGACCCGGGTGCGGGTCAATATCGAGTACGTCGACTCGGAAGTGATCGAGCGCGAGGGCGTCGAACGCCTCGAGGGCAAGGACGCCATCCTGGTGCCCGGCGGCTTCGGTTCGCGCGGCGTGGAGGGCAAGATCGCCACGGCGCGTTTCGCCCGCGAACACGGTGTGCCCTATCTGGGCATCTGCCTCGGCATGCAGGTGGCGGTGATCGAGTTCGCCCGCCACCTGGCCGGCTGGCAGGACGCCAACTCCACCGAGTTCACCCACGACACGCGCCACCCGGTGGTAGGGTTGATCACCGAGTGGATCACCCCCGAGGGGCGCATCGAGACCCGCGATGCGTCCTCCGATCTGGGCGGTACCATGCGCCTCGGGGGCCAGAGCTGCGTGCTGGCCGAAGGCACAAGAGCGCGCGAGGTCTATGGCAGCGAGACGATCGTCGAGCGCCATCGTCATCGCTACGAAATCAACGACCAGTTCGTTGCCGAGCTGGAGCAGGCGGGGCTGATTATCTCCGGCAGGAGCGTCGATCAGTCACTGGTGGAAATGGTCGAGCTGGTCGATCATCCCTGGTATGTGGCCTGTCAGTTTCATCCCGAATTCACCTCTACGCCGCGCGATGGCCATCCGCTCTTTACCGGCTTTGTCAACGCGGCGCTGGCGCATCGCACCACGCGTCTCAAGCACAGCGGCGGGCGTGAACAGGAGCGCGACCATGAGTGATCAGTCTATCCAGCGCGAGATCGATATCGCCGGCCTGACGGTCGGCAATCGCCGGCCATTGACCCTGTTCGGCGGCATGAACGTGCTCGAATCCCGCGAACTGGCGATCGAGGTGGCCGACGCCTGGCAGCAGGCGACCACCGCACTGGGCATGCCCTGGGTGTTCAAGGCCAGCTTCGACAAGGCCAACCGCAGTTCCATCCACTCCTTTCGCGGCCCGGGGCTGGAAAAGGGGCTTGCGATTCTCGACGAGATCAAAAGCCGCTTCGGCGTGCCGGTGCTGAGCGATGTTCACGAGCCCGGCCAGGCGCGCGCCGTGGCCGAGGTGTGCGACGTCATTCAGCTGCCCGCCTTTCTGGGCCGTCAGACCGACCTGGTGGTGGCAATGGCCCAAACCGGCGCGGTGCTCAATCTCAAGAAACCGCAGTTCATTGCCCCCCACGAGATGCGCCATATCGTGCGCAAGTGCGAGGAGGCCGGCAATGACCGGCTGTTGCTGTGTGAGCGCGGCACCAGCTTCGGCTACAACAACCTGGTGGTCGATATGCTCGCCTTCGGCGAGATGAAGCGCAGTGGCTATCCGCTGCTGTTCGACGTCACCCACGCGCTGCAGCAGCCGGGCGGGCGCAGCGACAGCGCCGGCGGCCGCCGCCGGCAGGTGCTGGAGCTGGCCCGTGCGGGGGTTGCCACCGGCCTTGCCGGGCTTTTCGTGGAGGCCCATCCGGACCCCGACAGCGCCCTGTGTGACGGCCCCTGTGCGCTGCCGTTGGGTCGGCTGCACGCGTTTCTCGAACAGCTCAAAATGCTCGATGCGGTGGTCAAAAACCTCGCTTCCATCGACATCGATTGAGACATTCGACGCCGGCCGTGAGTCGGCGTTCTGCGCTGTGCCGCTCGCTCGTGGCGACTGAGACCGAGCGGCATGGCGAGCGGCGGGCGTCTCCCTTATGCTTGTCGATGTTCTGGAGCGTATTTCAAAACATCGGTTGTGACGGAGTCGATAGCAGGTTGAAGCAAGGGTCTTTCGACAGGATGTCGAAAGTAGCGCCCGGGGAAGGGTTTACAGCGCCCTTGCGGCAACCTGCTGTCGGTGAAGCAGCAGTTCTGAAACGCTTCCTTATCGGTGTCCGGCCCTCGCGCCGGGCGCCGCTCAATCCGTAAAAGGAGGAATGGAATGGCTGAAATCGTCGATATCCAGGGGCTCGAAGTGCTCGACTCCCGTGGTAACCCTACCGTAATGGCAACCGTTACCCTGTCCGGTGGTGTGGTCGAACAGGCCTATGCGCCCTCCGGCGCTTCCACCGGCTCGCGCGAGGCGCTGGAGCTGCGCGATGGCGACAAGAGCCGCTATCTGGGCAAGGGCGTGCTGAAGGCGGTCGAATCGATCAATACAGTGATTCGTGACCGCCTCAAGGGCATGGACGCCGCCGACCAGCGTGCGCTGGACAAGGCGATGCTGGAACTGGACGGCACCGACAACAAGGAGAAACTGGGCGCCAACGCCATTCTGGCCGTGTCGCTGGCCTGTGCACGGGCGGCGGCGAGCGAGAAGAAAATGCCGCTCTACGCCCATATCGCCGAGCTCTACGGCACGCCGGGGCAGTACAGCATGCCGCTGCCGATGATGAACATCATGAACGGCGGTGAGCACGCCGATAATAACGTCGATATCCAGGAGTTCATGGTGCAGCCGGCGGGAGCGAAAAACTTCCGCGAAGGGCTGCGTATGGGCGCCGAGATTTTCCATGCGCTGAAGAAAGTGCTGAGCGGTCGCGGCCTTTCCACCACCGTGGGCGACGAGGGTGGTTTCGCGCCCAATCTGGACTCCAACGCCGATGCGCTGGCCGCGATCAAGCAGGCGGTCAGCGATGCCGGCTATCAGCTGGGCAGCGACGTGACGCTGGCGCTCGACTGTGCTGCTACCGAGTTCTACAAGGATGGCCAGTACAGCCTCTCCGGCGAAAACAAGCGCTTCGACAGTGCAGGCTTCTGCGACTACCTGGCCGAGCTGGTCGAGCAGTATCCCATCGTCTCCATCGAGGACGGGCTCGACGAGTCCGACTGGGATGGCTGGAAAATGCTCACCGACCGCCTCGGCGACCGTGTGCAGCTGGTCGGCGACGACCTGTTCGTGACCAACACGCGCATTCTGCGCGAGGGTATCGACAAGGGCGTGGGCAACTCGATTCTGATCAAGTTCAACCAGATCGGCTCGCTCAGCGAGACGCTGGATGCCATCAAAATGGCGAAGGACGCCGGCTATACCACGATCATCTCGCACCGCAGCGGTGAGACCGAGGATACCACCATCGCCGATCTCGCCGTGGGGACCTGCGCTGGTCAGATCAAGACCGGCTCGCTGTCGCGCAGCGACCGGGTGGCCAAATACAACCGCCTGCTGATGATCGAAGCGCAGCTTGGCGACAGCGTGCCCTGGCGCGGTGTGAAAGAGGTGAAAGGACAATAATGTGACGCCTTGAGCACACCTCAATCAATTATTTTGATCCGGTCGTGGGTGCGACCGGATTTTTTAATGCATGAGTGCTTGAATTTTACGAATCCTGTATCAGTCGCTTGACCCCCCGGCAGCCCGGCACCCACCATAAGACTCAGTCGATGACGGCGGAGATTTATCAATCTCTACTACCCGGAAAGGTCGTCAATGTCGCAAGGGATGTTGAGCGGAAAAAACATCTGCGGGACAGACCTGATCCGCAATAAATTTCTCGTCCGGGCCAATGGAACAGGCCCTTTGCCAACTGCCGCAGGCAGTGGCGATGACCGTCACGCAAGGTGACGGGACAGCACAAAATCTTCTTTTTTTAATGGCGCGCCGGGTATCGAATGGATTCGATCTCCCTGCATGGAAGGCGCCAAGGGACCCGGAGCAAACGGACAGGCTCAAGGAAGCAGGATGCAGTGGGCGGCCCCAGGGCCGCCTTTTTTGGTTTCAATAACCGACACAAAGGCCGGTTTTGTGGGGTTGGGAAGGGGCGTCAGCGCTCCAGCTTTTCCAGCTTGCCCGGCACGCCGTTCCACTCGTTGGCATCGGCGGGCGGGTCGCTGCGTTCGTTGATATTGGGCCACTCCTCGGCCAGATCGGCGTTGAGCTCGATGAACTTCTCCTGGCCCTCGGGCAGCTCGTCCTCGGAAAAGATTGCCTCGGCCGGGCACTCCGGCTCGCACAGCGCGCAGTCGATACACTCGTCGGGATGGATCACCAGGAAATTGGGGCCCTCATAAAAGCAGTCGACCGGGCAGACTTCCACGCAGTCCGTATATTTGCACTTGATGCAGTTCTCGGTGACGACGAAGGTCATGTGACGAACTCCTGATGAAACATGCGCCGCCGACTTCCTGTCAGCGGCGTGAAAGATGTAGCGCAGGCGGGCGCCTATTCTAGAGGCGTGCGCGCCACTCGTACAGCAGAGCCAGCGCCTCGCGCGGCGACAGGCTGTCCGGATCGAGCTGCTCCAGCGCCTCGATCAGCGGATGCGGTGCACTGGCGAACAGGTCGTTCTGCTGTGGCACTGTGGTTGATTCCGGCGCTCCCGGCGCTGCAGGGGGCGTGGATGCAGGGCTGAACTCCTGCGTCTCCAGCTCGCTCAGCCGCTTTCGGGCGCGCTCGATCACCGCCCGCGGTACGCCGGCCAGCTGCGCCACCTGCAGGCCGTAGCTCTGACTGGCGGGGCCGGGTTCGACGCGATGCATGAAGACGATACCGTCGTTGTGTTCGGTGGCGCTGAGGTGGACGTTGGCGACTTCCGGCAGCTGCTCGGCCAGTGAGGTCATCTCGAAGTAGTGGGTGGCGAAGAGGGTAAAGGCGCGGCTGGCGGCGAGGTGCTCGGCCGCCGCCCAGGCCAGCGACAGACCGTCGAAGGTGCTGGTGCCGCGACCGATCTCATCCATCAGTACCAGACTCTCGGCGGTGGCGTTGTGCAGAATGCTGGCGGTTTCGGTCATCTCCACCATGAAGGTGGAACGGCCCCCGGCGAGGTCGTCGGAGGAGCCGATGCGGGTGAAGATGCGGTCGATGGGGCCGATCTCGGCGCTGGCGGCGGGCACGAAACAGCCGGTATGGGCGAGCAGGGCGATCAGCGCATTCTGGCGCATGAAGGTGGACTTGCCGCCCATATTGGGGCCGGTGATCACCAGCATGCGGGTGTCGTCCTCGAAGGCGAGATCGTTGGGCACGAAGGGGTGCTCGCTGACCTGCTCGACCACCGGATGGCGGCCTTCGCGAATCACCATGCCCGGCGCTTCGCGCAGCTGCGGGCGCACCAGCGACAGGCTGCGAGCGCGTTCGGCGAAGGCGGTCAGCACATCGAGGGTGGCCAGCGCCTGCGCCATCCGCGTCAGCGGCGTCAGCTCGGCGTTAAGTGCCTCCAGCAGGCTGTCATAAAGCAGTTTTTCGCGCGCCAGCGCGCGGGTGCGGGCCGACAGGGCGCGATCCTCGAACTCCTTGAGCTCGGGGATAATAAAGCGCTCGGCGTTTTTCAGCGTCTGACGGCGAATGTAGTCGGCCGGCGCCTCCCGCGCCTGGGCGCGGGGAATCTCGATGTAGTAGCCATGGACCCGGTTGTAGCCCACCTTGAGGCCTGCCAGGCCGGTGCGTTCGCGTTCGCGGGTCTCCAGCTTCACCAGGTAGTCGCCGGCGTTTTCGTGCAGCGCCTGTAGTTCGTCGAGTTCGTCGTCGAAGCCCTCGCGAATCACGCCGCCGTCGCGGATCACCACCGGCGGATTGTCGACCAGCGCGCGGCTGAGAGTATCGGCCAGCTCCGGCCAGGGCACGATATGGCGTGCCAGCTCGTCCAGCGTGCTGCCCTCGGTGAAGGTCGCCAGCCGCTCGGCGAGTGCCGGCAGGGCATTGAGGGCGTCGCGCAGCCGCGCCAGGTCGCGCGGGCGGGCGCTGAGCAGCGCCACCCGGGCGAGGATGCGCTCGATATCGCCGATACCACGTAGCGTATCGCCGAAGCGCTCGATATGATCCGCTTCGTCCAGCAGGGTAACGGCGTGCTGGCGGGCATTGATCTCGCCGCGGTTGCGCAGCGGCCGGTTGAGCCAGCGGCGCAGCAGTCGCCCGCCCATGGCGGTGGCGGTGGTATCCAGAACGGCGGCGAGGGTATTGTCGCTGCCGCCGGTCAGGTTGCGGTCGATCTCCAGGTTGCGGCGGCTGGCGGCATCGATCACCACCGAGTCGTCGCGGCTCTCGACGCCGATGGCGGTGATATGGGGCAGCGCCGAGCGCTGGGTGTCGCGCACATAGTCGATCAATACGCCGGCGGCGGTCAGCGCCCGTGGCAGATGCTCGCAGCCGAAGCCGGCGAGGTTCTGCACCTGGAGCTGATCGCACAGCAGCCGTCGCGAGGTCTCGAGATCGAAGTGCCAGTCACTCTGACGGCGCAGGCCGCGGCGCTGTTCGAGGCGCTGCGGCAGTGTCATGCTCTCCATCAGCAGCAGTTCGGCGGGGTCGATGCGCTCCAGCTCGGCCAGCATATCGGCTTCGCTGTCGGCCTCCAGCACGCAGAAGCGACCGCTGGAGAGCTCCAGCCACGCCAGCCCCCAGTGCTGGCCCTCCGGGTAGAGGGCGGCGACCTGGTTGTCGCGGCGCTCGTCGAGCAGGGCCTCGTCGTGCAGCGTGCCGGGGGTGACGATGCGCACCACGCGGCGCTCTACCGGCCCTTTGGCGGTGTTGGGATCGCCGATCTGCTCGCAGATCGCCACCGACTCACCGAGGCGCACCAGCCGCGCGAGGTAGCTCTCGGCGCTGTGATAGGGCACACCGGCCATCGGGATGGGGGCGCCGTTGGAGCTGCCGCGGGCGGTCAGGGTGATATCGAGCAGCTCGGCGGCGCGTCGCGCGTCGTCGTGGAACAGCTCGTAGAAATCTCCCATGCGATAGAACAGCAGCACCTCGGGGTGCTCGCGTTTGATGCGAAAATATTGCGCCATCATCGGCGTATGCTGTGAATCGCTGCTGCCTGCCACGTGAAAAGGCCCTGTCGGAGAAGAGATAAAATCGACCCACGAGGCTATCACGAACCGGCCGCCGGTGGCGTGACAAAACGCGACGGCTATTCGACAGGCCTGCCTTCCGGCAACACCTTCGTTTATCATGATGGGCATTTTCCCATCTTGATGTGAGCGAGTCTCACCATGGCAAAGGCATCAGGCATTCAGGCGCTGGCGAGCCGGCTCTGCACCCTCTGCGAGCAGCAGGGCGTGACGGTGACCGCCGCCGAGTCCTGCACCGGCGGTGGCGTGGCGCGGGCGATCACTGATATCGCCGGCAGTTCGGCCTGCTTTGAAACCGGCTACGTGACCTACGCCAACAGCGCCAAGCAGCGCCTGCTGGGCGTATCACAGGTGTCGCTGGAGTTGTTCGGCGCGGTTAGCGAGACCGTGGTACACGAAATGGTGCGTGGCGCCTGCCGCGACAGCGGCGCCGATCTGGGCGTGGCGATAAGCGGTATCGCCGGTCCCGGCGGCGGCACCAGCGAAAAACCGGTGGGTACGGTATGGCTGGCCTGGGGCACCGCTACCCAGAGCCAGGCGCAGTGCCACCGTATTGCCGGCGAGCGCCTCGAGGTGCGCCGCGAGGCGGTGCGGCTGGCGCTCGAAGGGCTGATTGCGCGGCTCGAGCAGTCTCCTTTCGAATGAAACCGTTGACGCTGCGTTGGGCCTGACGGGATATGACGTCGCGCCATTATTGGGTTAGAATACTGGACAAGCATACAGATGTACGGCACTGAAATGCCGGACTGATCCGACCGGAGGCATTGGCATGGCACAGGATGACAACCGTTCGAAGGCGCTCAACGCCGCTCTCTCCCAGATCGAAAAGCAGTTCGGCAAGGGGGCCGTCATGCGCATGGGCGATGCCCCGCGAGTAGCGATTCCGGCGGTTTCGACCGGCTCGCTGGGGCTCGATATCGCCCTTGGTGTGGGCGGTCTGCCGTTCGGCCGTATCGTCGAGATCTTCGGCCCCGAGGCGTCGGGCAAAACCACCATCACGCTATCGGTCATTGCCCAGGCGCAGAAACAGGGCAAGACCTGCGCTTTCATCGACGCCGAGCACGCTCTCGACCCCGGTTACGCCGAAAAGCTCGGCGTCAATCTCGATGACCTGCTGGTGTCGCAGCCCGACACCGGCGAGCAGGCGCTGGAGATCTGCGACATGCTGGTGCGCTCCGGCGGCGTCGACGTCATCGTCGTCGACTCGGTAGCGGCGCTCACCCCGCGCGCCGAAATCGAGGGCGAAATGGGGGACTCTCACGTGGGGCTGCAGGCGCGTCTGATGTCGCAGGCGCTGCGCAAGGTGACCGGCCACATCAAGAACGCCAACTGCATGGTGATGTTCGTCAACCAGATCCGCATGAAGATCGGTGTGATGTTCGGCAACCCGGAAACCACCACCGGCGGCAACGCGCTCAAGTTCTACTCCAGTGTGCGTCTCGATATCCGCCGTACCGGTTCGGTCAAGCAGGGCGACGAGGCGATCGGCAACGAGACCCGCGTCAAGGTGGTCAAGAACAAGGTGGCGCCGCCGTTTCGTCAGGCGGAGTTCCAGATTCTCTACGGCAAGGGGATCTACCACGCCGGCGAGGTGATCGACCTGGGCGTGCAGTGCAGCCTGGTCAACAAGGCCGGGGCCTGGTACAGCTACAAGGGCAACAAGATCGGTCAGGGCAAGGCCAACGCCGCTCAGTATCTCGAGGACAATCCCGAAACGATGCGCGAGATCGAGGATGCCATCCGCGGCCAGCTGCTGACCACGCCGCAGACCAAAGAGGCGGACGAGGAGCAGCCCGCCGAAGCCGAGGCGTCGGCCGATGCGGGGCCGGAGAGCGACGACCTGCTCTGATCTTTTGAAGGGGTCGAAACCGCATGTCGAGGAAGCCGCATGTCGAGACAGCAGGGCGCGTTCAACGAACGCGCCCTTCGTTGTGGCCAGGTCGAGCCTGTAAGCCGAAGGGAAAACCTCGATGACCGACACGACGCCGCACGAGCGCGCCATTGGGCTACTGGCGCGGCGCGAATACAGCCGCGCCGAACTGCGCGAGCGGCTTTTGCGTCACGATCACGACGCCGACGAGGTGGAGGCGACGCTCGATTGCCTGGCCAACGACAATCTGCAGTCCGATGCGCGCTTTGCCGAACATTTCGTACGTTCGCGAATCGGCAGGCTACAGGGGCCGCGCAAAATCAGCGCCGAGCTGGCCGCTCGCGGCATCGACCGGGAGCTGGTGCGTGAAGCGCTTGACGAGAGTGACGTCGACTGGTTCGAGCTGGCAGCGCAGGCGCTGGCGCGGCGTTTCTCTACGCCGGGCGCGGATATGAAGGCGCGTGCGAAGCGTCAGCGCTTTCTCGCCTCGCGCGGCTTTGACGGCGAGCAGAGCCGTCATGCGCTGGAAAGCCTCGACGGCGAAGCGTAAATCCACTCGGGGCAGCATCTTCTCTCCCTCCCATTCCATCCCGCCATTCGCCCCGGTCTTGTGCAGTCGCCGACAATATTTACACAGGCCATATTCGCGCCCGGGTGCGGCATACTGATACATTGAGTGACCAAAGGGCCGGGTGCGTGCGCCCGTATTGATCGACCCCGGCCGCGCGTGTACCGCCGGCGGCCGCCCTGCGTCCCCTGATTATCCGATCCATTGTTTTACGGAAAGAGCATGAAAAGCGCCGAGATACGACAAGCGTTTGTGGAATTCTTTGAACACCACGGACACACCCGGGTGCCCTCCAGCTCGCTGGTGCCCGACAACGACCCCACGCTGCTTTTCACCAACGCCGGCATGGTGCCTTTCAAGGACGTGTTTCTGGGTCGTGACCCGCGCCCCTATGTGCGTGCCACCTCGGCGCAGCGCTGCGTAAGGGCCGGCGGCAAGCACAATGATCTCGACAACGTCGGCTACACGGCGCGTCACCACACGCTGTTCGAGATGCTGGGCAATTTCAGCTTCGGTGACTACTTCAAGCGCGAGGCGATCAACTTCGCCTGGCAGTTTCTGACCGGCACCCTCGGTCTGCCGGCGGAGAAACTATGGGTCACGGTGCATGAGAGTGACGACGAGGCCGCCGCCATCTGGCTCGACGAAATCGGTGTCAGCTCCGAGCGCTTTTCGCGGCTGGATGAAGACAACTTCTGGCAGATGGGAGATACCGGTCCCTGTGGTCCCTGCTCGGAGGTCTTCTACGATCACGGCCCGGAGGTTGCCGGCGGCCCCCCGGGCAGTCCCGACGAGGATGGCGATCGCTACATCGAGGTGTGGAACCTGGTCTTCATGCAGTATGACCGCGACGCCTCCGGAGAGATGACGCCGCTGCCCAGCCCCTCGATCGATACCGGCATGGGGCTCGAGCGTATCGCTGCCGTCATGCAGGGCGTGCACTCCAACTACGAGATCGACCTGTTTGCCCGCCTGCTCGCCTCGGCGGCCGAAATCGCCGGCCAGAACGATATTCAGCAGCCCTCGCTGCGGGTGATTGCCGACCATATCCGCTCCTGTGCCTTTCTGATCGCCGACGGCGTGATCCCCGCCAACGAAGGGCGCGGCTACGTGCTGCGGCGTATCATCCGCCGCGCGGTGCGCCACGGCCACAAACTGGGCGTGCGCGAACCCTTCTTCTATCGGCTGGTGGGAGCGCTCGACGCGGAGATGGGTGAGGCCTACCCGGAGCTGCGCGAACGCCGTGAGCTGATCGAGAAGACGCTGCTGCGCGAAGAGGAGCAGTTCGCGCGCACTCTGGATCACGGCATGCGCCTGCTTGACGAGGCGCTGGCATCGCTCACCGGTACCACCCTGGATGGCGAGACCATCTTCAAACTCTATGACACCTACGGCTTCCCCTTCGATCTGACCGCCGATATCGCCCGCGAGCGCGACATCATGCTCGACGAAGTGGGCTTTCAGCGCGAACTCGAGGCACAGCGCAGCCGTGCTCGCGCCGCCAGTCGCTTTGGCGCCCGGCTCGAGGTGCAGCTGGAGCTGGAAGGGGAGAGTACCTTCATCGGCTATGAACATCTCACCGGCGAGGCCGAGGTGCGGGCCCTGCTCAACGACGATGGCGAGCGGGTCGAGCGGCTCGAGGCGGGGCAGAGCGGGGCGGTGGTGCTCGACCGCACGCCTTTCTACGCCGAAGCCGGCGGCCAGGTGGGCGACTGCGGCACGCTGACTCTCGAGGGAGTGTGTTTTGCGGTACGCGACACGCAAAAGCGCGGCCGTCACAGCGTTCACTTCGGCGAGGTCGTCGAGGGCGTACTGCCGGTGTCCTCGCCTGTCACCGCGCAGGTCGATGCCGAGCGGCGTCAGGCGATCATGCGCCACCACTCCGCCACCCATCTGCTGCACGAGGCGCTGCGGCGGGTGCTGGGCGATCACGTACAACAAAAAGGCTCGCTGGTCAGCGATGAGCGTCTACGCTTTGATTTCAGCCATATGGAAGCGGTCACCGAGGAGCAGCTTCGCGAGGTAGAACACATCGTCAACCGACAGGTGCTGGCCAATACCCCGGTGACCACCCGGCATATGAGTCTCGACAAGGCGCGCGAGCTGGGCGCGCAGGCGCTGTTCGAGGCCAAATACGGCGAAAGCGTGCGGGTGCTGACGATGGGTACCGATGACTTCTCCATCGAGCTTTGCGGCGGTACTCATGTGCCGCGCACCGGTGATGTCGGTCCCGTACAGCTGATCGGTGAGTCCGGCGTGGCGGCCGGCGTGCGCCGCGTCGAGGCGCTCTCCGGCATGGCGGCGCTGGCGCGCTTTGAATCTCAGCGCGATCAGCTTGCGCGGCTGGCCGATGAGCTGCGCACTCGGCCCGAGCAGCTCGAAGCGAAAGTGGCTGCGCTTGTCGAGCGCAATCGAGATCTGGAGCGCGAGCTGGAGCGCAGTCGTTCGAAGCTGGCCAGTCAGGCGGGTAACGACATGCTCGACGAGGCCGAGGAGATCGCCGGCGTGCAGGTGCTGACGCGCCGTCTGGAGGGCGTCAGCCCCAGGGAGCTGCGCGGCGTGATGGATCAGATGAAAAATCGTCTCGGCTCCGGCGTGGCGGTGCTGGGCGTGGCCGGTGACGACAAGGTCAACCTGATCGTCGGGGTGACGAAGGATCTCACCGCGCGCATCGACGCCGGGCAGCTGGTGGGCGCCATCGCCCCGCAGGTCGGCGGTCGCGGTGGTGGCCGGGCCGATATGGCGCAGGCTGGCGGTAGCGATGTGGCGGGGCTGGACGACGCCCTGGCGGCAGCGCGCCAATGGATTGCCGACCGGCTCGGGCGGTAATCTCCGGCACAGGATTCAGGAATAAATCACAACAGGAAGCACTATGGCGCTTTACGTGCAGAAATTCGGCGGCACTTCGGTGGGCAGCGTCGAACGAATCAAGGCGGTAGCCGAGAAGGTCAAGGGCTTTCGCGATCAGGGCCACCAGGTGGTGGTCGTGGTCTCCGCCATGAGCGGTGAGACCAATCGCCTGATCGAGCTCGCCTCGCAGATCAACGAGGAGCCCACGCCGCGCGAAATGGACATGCTGGTGTCGACCGGCGAACAGGTCACCATTTCGCTTCTGGCCATGGCGCTGCAGCAGTTGAACGTACGGGCTACCTCCTATACCGGCGCTCAGGTCGGCATTCAGACCGACAGTGCCCACACCCGGGCGCGCATTCAGCGCATCGAGACCGACGAGATTCGTGAAGATCTCGACGAGGGGCAGGTGGTAGTGGTCGCCGGCTTTCAGGGTGTCGATGCCGAAGGCAACATTACCACCCTGGGGCGTGGTGGCTCGGATACCACCGGAGTGGCGCTGGCGGCGGCGCTGGGCGCCGACGAGTGCCAGATCTATACCGATGTCGACGGCGTCTACACCACCGACCCGAGGGTCTGCGACAGGGCCCGGCGCCTCTCCAGCATCACCGTTGAGGAGATGCTCGAGATGGCCAGTCTGGGCTCGAAGGTGCTGCAGATTCGCGCCGTGGAGTTCGCCGGTAAATACAACGTACCGCTACGTGTGCTCTCCTCCTTCGAGGAGGGACCGGGTACCCTGATTACCACCGAGCAAGAGATTACCGATATGGAAGAGCCGCTGATTTCGGGTATCGCCTTCAATCAGAACGAAGCCAAGCTGACCGTGCTCAACACGCCCGACGTGCCGGGTGTGGCTTCGCAGATTCTGGGTCCGATCTCGGATGCCAATATCGAAGTGGACATGATCGTCCAGAACGTGGCGCCTGCCGGCGACTACACTGACTTTACCTTCACCGTGGCGAAAAGTGATTTTCGTCAGACCCAGCGCATTCTGCAGGAGAAGGTGATCCCCGAACTCGGCGGTGGTGAAGTTCGCGGCGACGACAAGATCGTCAAGGTGTCGTTGGTCGGCGTCGGCATGCGCTCTCACGCCGGTGTTGCGACAAAGATGTTCCGCGTGCTGGCCGACGAAGGTATCAACATTCGGATGGTGTCTACTTCGGAAATCAAGATTTCGGTGGTTATCGACGAGAAATTCCTTGAGCTGGCAGTGCGCTCCCTGCATACCGCTTTCGGTCTTGACCGGGACGATGTCAACGAAGAGAAAAACCAGCACTAGGCGCTGTAGACAGGCTTGAACGCCATAGTGGACGAAGCGGATGGCACTGATCGAAAGCCGGCTTCATCCTCTCGGCAGAGTAAATCGAGCCACTGGTTTTTAACTCAGGTTGGATAAAGCGATCGCCTGGCGCATAATACCAGGCCGTCATATTTACGTGCTTTGGTATGCAAGCGGGCCAGAAAACAGCAGGGAGAGGCAATGATAAGGAGGTCAGCATGCTTATACTGACTCGCCGGGTAGGCGAGACACTCATGGTCGGCGATGAAATTACCGTCACTGTACTGGGCGTCAAGGGCAACCAGGTGCGCCTTGGCGTCAATGCGCCGCGTAATGTCTCGGTTCATCGCGAGGAAATTTACCAGCGCATCCAGCAGGAGCGGGTCGAAACCGAAACCGACGAGGGCGGCAATAAAGGTTGAGCATCTTCCGTGAGATGCACGATGTCGGCCGAATTGATTGAATATCGTAAAGTTTTTGACTCGGGGCTGGACATCGACAGGTACAATCGGTAATATGCGCGCCGTACCGATCAAGGAGAGGTGGCCGAGCGGCTGAAGGCGCTCCCCTGCTAAGGGAGTATAGGGTTTATAGCCCTATCGAGGGTTCGAATCCCTCCCTCTCCGCCATTTTCGGTAAGTCTGATGTCGGTTGATTGACACCGAAAAACGACATTAGATCACAAGCAGGATATCTCACGCGCCCGTAGCTCAGCTGGATAGAGTACCTGACTACGAATCAGGTGGTCGGAGGTTCGAATCCTCCCGGGCGCGCCACTCCTGTTTCCTGCTTTTAATCTGCGCCCGTAGCTCAGCTGGATAGAGTACCTGACTACGAATCAGGTGGTCGGAGGTTCGAATCCTCCCGGGCGCGCCAGATATTCGCAAAAAACCCCGTTCGCTATAGCGAGCGGGGTTTTTTGTTTGCCCGGCGAAGCCGGCAAACCCGGACACCTGAAAGAAGGTGTCGTCACCCCGACTGAGGGGAAGACAATCCGACTGGCAAGGGCGTCACTGGCCAACGGTGGGGTCTAAAGGAAGCCATAGGAAGTTAACGGTACACAACGCAAGTGAACCTGCTTCGGCAGCACAGGTGGGTAAGCGTGCAAAATAGCGCGACGCCCAATACTCAGTCAGACCTGTGTTGTGCTTGAGGGTGGCATCGTTAACAGGGAGCCGGTGCAGTAACCGGGGAAGCCTGGCACCGAGTCCGGCAAAGCCGGAGGTTGTGGCTCAAGGTGAAAACCAAGGCGACA
>NZ_KB907887.1 GCF_000382245.1 Kushneria aurantia DSM 21353 | reverse complement strand
ACCATCGCGCGCAGATCGAGGCCGTCGACGACCTCGACGATGAAGCGCGCCAGATGATCCTGAGGCAACCACTCATCAACGGATGGCGGAAGCAGATAGGGCGTGTGGCGATCGACAGGGCGGAAGTGGCTCATGGCGGATCCGGGATCAGATGGATGTCGGTATTATCTCATGCCCGGCGTGGAAAGTCCGACAGGCTGCTAGCGCACGCCAACGTGCGCCAGCAGCAGGGCGCAGTGGTCGAAGGGGTGCTGTATCAACTTACGGCACCGGCGCAGATTCTGGACATGGACCCTTTCGAGGGGCACCCCGAGGCCTATCGCCGGGAAGTTTGCACCATAGCTACCGAGGAGGGCGCTCTGAGCGGCTGGGTCTACATCGCGCCCGTCGAGAATACTGATGATAACTGCCTGCCGGCGCGGGAGTATCTCGACCATCTGCTGGCCGGGCGCGACTATCTGAGCGATGACTACTACCGCAGGCTCTGCGCGCAGCCCTGCGTTGATGAACTGGATCGCCGAAGCCTGACGATGCTGGGGATTTATGCCGGCACGCAGCGTTGAGCCGGACCGACTGCGGAGTGCATGTTTCAGAATATAAAAGGGCCACCCCGAAGGGTGGCCCGATGGGTAACAGTGTGATCTGAAGATCGATTAGAAGCGAAAGGAGACGCCACCGCCTACCGTGACGGGGTTCAGCTTGCGCTCATTGCCCTGGTTGTAATCGACATCCAGATCAGAATACTGAGCGTAGCCGTTGACTGCCCAGTTATCGGTGATCATCAGGTCAACACCGGCCTGGGCCGTGGGTGCCCACTGCTTGCTTTCGAAGGAGCGAGTGCCGTTAAGCAGACTGGAATCGCCGAAGTCGAAATAGGTAGCACCCAGACCGGCGTATGGCTGTACGCGGGCGTCAGTGCCACCCAGCGGATAGTACTGAGCCATCAGGCTGTACTGGGCCATTTCGAAGCTATCGCCAGTATTGGTGGTGTAGGTGTCCTTGTCAGTGCCGCTGAGCTCGACGCCCAGTTGATCGAAGGGCATGACACCAATCGCACCGCTCCAGGTGTTCTCGCCGTCATATTTGTCGTTGGCCGTCATGTCGGTCTTGACAGCGTCTGCACGAAAAAAGACGTCACCCTGACCGTATGCCATTGCCGACTGAGCGACCAGGACACTGCTGCCAAGAAGAATGGAAGTCGCAAAAAGACGATTCAGTTTCATGATCCTGCTCCTTTATCGAGACCTTTAAAGGGTGAGGCCTCGTTATGATCCATGTAGGGAAACGGTGTTTCCTAACCCTTGGCGAACAATATAGGAAACAGTGTTCTGCTTGTCACGTAAAAAAGCGTTAATATTTGAAATGGGAGTGATAGTCAGTAGTTATGAAGGATGCCTTGATTAGCGCCGCCTGCTGGAATGGGAGCGAACCGCATGTCATAACCAGCTGGAGAAGATCAGCGTGCCGAAGTAATCATTGCCGTCCTGCTGCTCGAACTGGCGGGTGCGCGTGACGGTCACCAGGCGCAGACTGAAGCGATCCCGGTTGATGTTGCCACCGAGCTGTAGATCACCCACCCACTGGCGCCGGTCGACGCTATGACTGGACTCGAAAGTGTTGCCATCAAGGAACAGGTTGCGCGCCACGAACCGCCCCTGAAACTGCGCCAGCAGCGACCAGTTGAAGCCACCGTCACGGGAAAACAGCGGATTGCCGCTGGTGTTGGGCGCTATACCGGGGGTAGCGAACTGATTATCCAGGCGCGGTCCCAGCCGCACTGCAGCGCCCAACGAAACATGGTCGTGCAGGTTGCCCAGCGCCAGTCCGGTATTGGGGCCGTATTCCAGTGCAAGGCCACCGAGCCGGTCGCGATACCACCAGCTGCGCTGCCAGGCAAGTGTCGCTGTGGGCTCATTGTTGAGCTGATTATGCCAGCCCTCGGGTTCCCTGCTGCCGATCAGATGATGAAAGTTCTCCTGCACCAGTTCGCCGCCGGAGGCGGGTCCGACCATGCCCACGTCGAGGGAGAGGGCATCATTGATGCGCCATTCGGGTGAGAGATCATTGCCGTAGAGCGACAGGCCGGCATAAAGGTAGCCCGCCCAGGGGCGGTCGTCCTCGATCAGTGCCGACTCTTCGATATCCTCGGGGGTATAGATCTGCTGGCCGAAGCGGTACGCCACCGCGTCTACCGACTGTGGCGACCAGCCGGGCAGGCCGTCCGCCAGGCGGCGCGTCCAGTGGTTATCGCCAGGCGTGAAGGCCCAGCTGAATTCGGCACCGTTGGTGTAGTGACCATCGCTGTCACGGGCGCTGAAAAAATCGTTGGAGAGCTTGAAGGATGCCACGCCGTCCGCCATGGCCGTCACAGGACAGAGTAGACAGGCGCCGAGCAGGAGGGCACGGGAGTGCATAGCGGGGTTACCTTGTATTACTCATTTTTAATTAACAGGCTTACTGTAGCCCATTCGAAGACGGCATGCCCCGGTGGAGGGCAGAAATGTAAAACCGCCCTGCGAGGGGCGGTCGAATGGTTCGCCGGGATCGTCGTGGCGTTTCACATGGGCGCCACGCTCATGCTGTTGCCGGAGCCGATCAGGCGCACTCGCTGGCCGGGCTGGTAATTGGTGTCGGCCTTTTGCACCACGACGATGTCCTGGCCGCTGTCGGTACGCACCTGGATTTCATAGGCCCCGACCTGATTGGCGCGGTTTTCGACGGCGCTGCCGGCCACCGCACCGCCGATACCGCCCACTGCGGTGGTCAGCACGCGGCCCGAGCCGCCGCCCAGCTGGTTACCCAGCAGGCCACCCAGCACCGCACCGCCGATGCCACCGAGGCCGGTGTCGTTTTCATTGCCGGCCTGAATGGTCACCGGACGAACGCTGGTCACGGTGGCGTAGGTGACGTTACGGGCCGTTTTGGCCTGACTGCCGGTGTAGGTATTACCGGAATAAAGATCGCTGTTGGCACAGCCCCCCAGGGTCAATACGCCCAGCGCAGCGACTGCAAGATAACGCTTCATGGTGTTACTCCTTTTATCGGCCCACCGATGACTACGGCTTTTCTTGTTCCAGAACGCTGTTTGACAACGAGTTTACCATCACGTTCAACACTTTTCGCGACGCTCGGCGGCATGCGTTCCAGAGAATTGAAATCACCTCCACTTTAGCGCCGGGGCGAATGGAGCGCCAGTGGCAGGCGGGCTCAGTTCAGGGCAAGCTTCATTTCGCGGTGGGCAATGCCGGCTTCCATGAACACATCGCCCTGCGCCCTGAAACCGAGACTTTCATAGAAGCCGAGCGCCTGTGTCTGGGCAGCGAGCAGGCAGCTGTCATGGCCGCGCTGGCGTGCGACGTCAATGATCGCGCGCACCATCTCTCGCCCCAGTCCCCGGCCGCGAAAAGAGGCGAGCAGCGCCACTCGGCCGATATGACCATCGGTCAGCAGCCGTGCAGTGCCGCACGGCTGGCCACGGCAGGTCATCAGAAAGTGTATGCAGTGCGGGTCGAGACCGTCGATCTCCTCGGCCTCGCTGACGCCCTGTTCATGGATGAAGACCCGCTCGCGAATATCGCGACAGGCCGCGCCCAGTGTCTGCCAGTCGCCGCTGGTGACTGCGATGTTGTCGCTCATCGCCGCTCACTCCTGTTCGTCGCCATCGTCCCCGTCGTCGAAATCGTCATCCTCCTCGACCCAGCGCAGGCTGCCACGATCGAGCAGCGTCACCAGCAGTTCACTGGCGCCCTCCAGGCCTGCCGTTTGCGGGCCGATCGGGGTAGCCGCACACAGGGCGCGGGCCAGCGCTTCGCTGCAACCGATGCCGTCACCGTCGACGAACAGCGTGGCCTCACCCGCCGCCGTACGCTGCCAGGCAAGTCGCGAGCCGGGGGCGCGCTCGATGCAATCGCCCTCCTGGAGGGCCTCATCAAGGCTTTCCGGGTCGGTAGCCTGCATCGGCGGCAGCAGCTGGTCGGGGTATTTCAGCTGGGTCATGACACGGCCGAACCACTGCGCCATCTGCTCGGGATCGTCGAGCGTCGCCAGCATCTGCTGGCGCAGGCGGGCAAGCGTCTGTTCGTCGATATGCGCCGGGTCGTCGCCGGCGCTCAGGTCGGGGTCGTGATAGCGCTGCGACTGCGGCAGCTGCTCGCCCAGATAGTCGGCGAAGGAGGTGATCATTTCGTCCATCGAGGGGGCGCGAAAGCCGATCGAGAAGGTCATGCACGACTCGCTCTCGCTGACCCCGTGATGGGCGATGCGCGGCGGCAGATAGAGCATGTCGCCGGGCTCCAGCCGCCACTGCTGATCGGCCTCGACCTGAAAGTCGGCGAGGATGCGCAGGTCGATACCGTCGATGATCGGCGCCTCCTCACTCATCTCGCCGCCCAGCTGCCAGCGTCGCGGGCCGCCGGCCTGCAGCAGGAAGACGTCGTAGTTATCGACGTGGGGGCCGACGTTGCCGCCCGGCGGGGCGAAGCTGACCATGATGTCGTCGAGGCGCCAGCGCGGAATGAAGGTGAAGTGCTCCAGCAGCTCGGCGACTTCGGGTACATAGTGATCCACCGCCTGCACCAGCAGCGACCAGTCGCGGCGGCCGAGGCGGGCGAAGGTGGTCTCGCTGAAGGGGCCGTGGGAGACCTGCCAGCGCCGCTCCGGGCCCTCCACCTCGACCAGCCGCGCCTCGACGTTCTCCTCGCAGGCGAGACCGGCCAGCTCATCGGGGGAGAGCGGCGACTCGAAGTCGGGGAAGGCGCCGCGAATCAGCAGCGGTTTTTTCTGCCAGTAGTCGCGCAGAAAGGTCTGCGCCGACATGCCGCCCAGCGGCAGTGATGTGTCATCGCTCATTGTGCGCTCCCCTGTTCGATGGCGCGCGCCAGCTGCGCTGCGCTGCCGGTGTAATCCGCCGGCGTCAGGGCACGCAGGCGCGCGCGTACTGCCTCGGGCAGTTCGAGGCCGTCGATGAAGGCGGCGAACCCGGCCTGGTCGATGCGTTTGCCGCGGGTCAGCGCCTTGAGCTTTTCATAGGGCTGTTCGATGCCGTAGCGGCGCATCACGGTCTGTACCGGCTCGGCGAGCACCTCCCAACTGTGGTCGAGATCATCCTGCAGCCGCTCGGCGTTGTGCTCCAGCTTGTGGATGCCCTTGAGCGTCGCCTGCCAGGCGATCAGGCCGTGGGCCAGCCCCACGCCGAGGTTGCGCAGCACGGTGGAGTCGGTCAGATCGCGCTGCCAGCGTGAGATCGGCAGCTTGCGTGCCAGATGCTCCAGCACTGCATTGGCGAGCCCCAGATTGCCCTCGGAGTTTTCGAAGTCGATCGGGTTGACCTTGTGCGGCATGGTCGAAGAGCCGATCTCGCCCTCCACGGTGCGCTGTTTGAAGTAGCCCAGCGAGATGTAGCCCCAGATGTCGCGGTCGAAGTCGATCAGAATGGTATTGAAGCGACAGAGGCTGTCGAAGCACTCGGCGATATAGTCGTGGGGCTCGATCTGGGTGGTCCAGGGGTTGAAGGTGAGCCCCAGCCGCTCGATGAAAAGCTGCGCGTTGGCGGCCCAGTCGATCTCCGGATAGGCCGCCAGATGGGCGTTGTAGTTGCCCACCGCGCCGTTGATCTTGCCCAGCATCTCGATCGACTCGACCTGGCGCAGCTGGCGGCGCAGGCGGTGCACCACGTTGGCCATCTCCTTGCCCAGGGTGGTGGGGCTCGCGGTCTGGCCGTGGGTGCGCGACAGCATCGGCTGCGCGGCATGCGCCAGCGCCAGCTTCTCGATCGCCGAGACCACTTCGCGCATGCAGGGCAGCAGCACCTCGTCGAGGCCGGCGCGCAGCATCAGGGCGTGAGAGAGGTTGTTGATATCCTCGCTGGTGCAGGCGAAGTGAACGAATTCGCTGATACGCTCCAGCTCGCCGTGGCCGACAAAGCGCTCCTTGAGGAAGTACTCGATTGCCTTGACGTCGTGGTTGGTAGTGCGCTCGATCTCCTTGATGCGCTCGGCGTCGGTTACCGAGAAGTCGCGCAGCAGGGCGTCGAGAAAGTCGCGGCTGACCTGTGACAGCGGCGCTACCTCGTCGATCTGCTCGTGTTCGGCAAGGCGCTCCAGCCAGCGTACCTCAACGGTCACGCGGGCGCGGATCAGGCCGAACTCGCTGAAGTGCTCGCGCAGCGCAGCGGTTTTGCTGCCGTAGCGGCCATCGACGGGGGAGAGGGCGGTAAGTGCGGAGAGTTGCATGGCGGTGCGATCCAGAGTCGAAATCAGGGGGCGAAAGCAAGAGCCCTGGTGCGCTCACCCTGGCAGCGCAAAAGGGCAGGCCGAATTAATGATCCAGCGACTGCAGGGCGCGGCGGATGCCGCTGCGGCCCAGCACCAGTTTCCAGCGTCGGCCGCCCTGCTGGTGCCAGAGCAGCGCAAAGCGCACCCCGGAGAGCAGGATGGTACGCACCTGCTCGGGCATGTGGCGGCTTTGCAAAAGCGACGGGTCGCCCTGCACCACGATGCGGTAGCGAAAGGTCGACAGGGTGTCCTGATAGATCTCGCCGAGACTGGCGACCACGTTGTCGTGCAGCTCACCGAAGTGATCCGCCTGGCCGCGCACCCGCGTGAGGCGCTCGCCCAGCGTACTCATCATTTGCTCGTTGTTGCGCAGCCGGTTCATCAGCA
The DNA here is from genome assembly GCF_000382245.1 of Kushneria aurantia DSM 21353. GTDB lineage: Bacteria > Pseudomonadota > Gammaproteobacteria > Pseudomonadales > Halomonadaceae > Kushneria > Kushneria aurantia. The sequence goes on along the minus strand of NZ_KB907887.1, from coordinate 45,692 downwards.
GAATCAGCGAGAAGCCGTAGCGCATCACGTTGGGCGAGGCCTGCTGGCGGGTCAGGACACCCTCCAGGGTGTCGATGCCCAGCCGCAGGTTGTTGATCTGGCCGCCGTAGATGCTCTCGAAAGTTTCCGGATTGGTGTCCAGCGTGGCGCGGATCAGCGTCTCGCGAGCGCGCTCGTTGGTGTGGCCGGTGCGGGCCAGCTCGTCGACCACCGTGGCGGCCTGGAAAACCCCGGCCAGCGCCAGAGCCTGTCGTTCATCACGGTTCATGCCGCGCTCTCCAGCGCCGCCCGGCGGGTGGTGGCAATCACGGCGCCGCCGAGGCAGACATCGCCATCGTAGAGCACCGCCGACTGGCCGGGAGTCACGGCGCGCTGCGGCTCGTCGAAAATCAGGGTGGCGCTGCCGTCGTCGTGGCGGATCACACGACAGGGGCGGTCGCTCTGGCGGTAGCGGATCTTCGCCGACAGGCGCAGTTCGCGCTCCGCCGGCGCGCCAGCGATCCAGTGAAAGGTTTCGGTGGTCAGCTGCTGGCGGTAGAGCAGCGGGTGCTCGCCGCCCTGAACGGCGATCAGCACGTTGCGCTCGAGATCCTTGTCGGCGACGTACCAGGGCGCTTCGCTGTAGCCATCGAGCCCGCCGATGCCCAGCCCCTGACGCTGGCCGAAGGTGTAGTACATCAGCCCCATGTGCTCGCCGATGACCGCACCATCCGGAGTTTCGATGCGCCCCGGCTGCGCCGGCAGATACTGGCGCAGAAAGTCTGCAAAACGGCGCTCGCCGATAAAGCAGATGCCGGTGGAGTCCTTCTTGCGCGCGGTGGCCAGACCGTGGCGCTCGGCCAGCTCGCGCACCGCGGATTTTTCCATCTCGCCGAGCGGGAAGAGCGTGCGCGCCAGCGCTGACTCGCCCACCGCGTGCAGGAAGTAGCTCTGATCCTTGTTGCCGTCGACGCCCTTGCACAGCCGGGTGCGGCCGTCGTCCCGCGCGGTGCGTGCGTAGTGGCCGGTGGCGATCAGATCGGCGCCGAGCAGCTCGGCGTAGTCGAGAAATACCTTGAACTTGATCTCGCGGTTGCAGAGCACATCCGGGTTGGGTGTGCGTCCGGCGCGATACTCGTCGAGAAAATGTTCGAAGACGTTATCCCAGTACTCGGCGGCGAAGTTGGCGCTGTGCAGGCGGATGCCCAGCCGGTCGCAAACCGCCTGAGCATCGGCGAGATCCGCTCTGGCCGTGCAGTACTCGGTGCCGTCGTCCTCGTCCCAGTTCTTCATGAAAAGTCCCTCGACGCGATAACCCTGCTCCAGCAGCAGCAGGGCGGTCACCGAGGAGTCGACGCCGCCGGACATGCCGACGATGACGCGCGGCGCATCGCAGCGGCCCGAAGCCTGCGGCGAGGCGGTTTGAGAGGCGGTGTGGGTCATGGACTCTACCTGGACGGCGCATCGCCATGAGTGGCGATGCGCGCGATGGTCAGCGTGCAAATGGAGCCATTGTAATCGAAAGGGCGGCAGCTGTTCGAGTCCACACTATCGCCATTGGCGCCGGGCATATCGCTTGAGCCCACGACCAATGGCGTATTCATCGGCCTTCGCAAGGCGCCGTTAAAGCTGATGTGGCAACCACTTTATTAGCCAGCACAGGGGCAGGGCCGCGATGAAAAACGTGTCGATCAAGTGGAGTATTACCGCTGCGCTTTTATGCATGGCAGGCATGATCGGGGCGCTCAGTGCGCTCAACGCCTGGTCCGGTCTGCGCAGCGAGCATACGCTGCAGGAACTGGCCGGTACCAACGCCGAGCTCAACCGGCTGGCGGGGCGTGTCCAGTTCAACGTGCTCGAAACGCGGCTCTACCTGGACCGCTACGCCAGCTTCAGCACCCAGGGCAACCCCGAGGCGGCGCGCCAGTATCTGCAGCGCGCCATCGACGCACTGGGGCGGGCCGACAGTCGCATGGACGAGCTGTCCGGCGTCGTGCTGGGCGCCGAGGACACCAGGGCGCCGCTGCTGGCGGCGATCGAGCAGGCCTACGCCGACTATGTCAGCGAGGGCCTGGCGCCGCTGGTGGAGGCGGCGCCGTTTCAGGTGCAGCGCCGCCAGCCGGCACTCGATGAGCTGGCCCCGGCGTTGAGCAACGCCGCCGCCGGGCTGGTGGACTACACCGAGTCGCGCAGTCGCGAGGCGATCGTCGCTGCGCAGTCCTTCAATCAGCACATGAAGATCGTCGTCTCCGCGCTGCTGGCGGTGGCGCTTTTGACGGCACTGCTGATTCGCTGGCTATTGATTCGCGATGTGGTAAAGCCGCTGCGCGAGGCGGTAGGCTGCTTCGAGCACATCGCCCGGGGAAATCTGAACCTGTCGATAAGCGACCGCGGGCGTAACGAGATCGGCCAGCTGTTTACCGCACTGGATACCATGCAGGGCCAGCTACGGGAGCTGGTAGCGGCGCTGCGCGACAGCAGCCAGAGCGTCTTTGCCGGCGCCGGCAACACCTCCGGGGCCAGCCACGATCTGGCGCGGCGCACCGGTAGTCAGCGCGATGCCCTGATCCAGATCAGCGGCCGCATGGCGCAGCTGACCGAACGGGTAGGGCGTAACAGCGAGGCGGCGCGCGAGGCCGATTCACTATCGGCCGATGCCTCCCGGGCGGCGCAACACGGTGGCAGCGAAGTCGAGCAGACGCTTGCCTCGATGCGCGACATCGCCGGCTGCGCCGATCAGATTCGAGAGATTGTTACCATCATGGACTCGATCGCCTTTCAAACCAATCTGCTTGCCCTCAATGCCTCGGTGGAGGCGGCGCGCGCCGGCGAGCAGGGGCGCGGTTTCGCCGTGGTGGCCGGCGAAGTGCGTGCCCTGGCAGGGCGCAGTGCCGACTCGGCGCGACAGATTCGTCAACTGATCGAGAACACCACCGAGCGGGTTGGCCGCGGCGTCGAGCAGGCCGAGCGCAGCGGCGACATCATGGCAGAAACGGTCGATTCGATTCGTCGGCTGTCGTCGCTGGCGGAGGAGATCGCCGCTGCCGCCCGGGAGCAGAGCCACGACATCGAACAGATCAACGCCGGGCTCGACGAGGTGAGTGCCATTACTCACGACAACAGCGCGCTGGTCGAGCAGACCAGTACGGCAGCCGATGATCTCGAAGGCCAGGCGCAGCGGCTGGCCGACCTGATGGCCCGCTTTCGGATCGACCGCGAGGCCGCCGACAGGGAGCGCCCGGGAGCTGATAGCGACGCCCTGCAGCAGCTCCATCTGAAGCCGGCCGTGCAGGACACGGCACTGGCCTGATCAGGGCGTCTCGGCGTGGTCGAGGTTGTGGATCAATGCCAGCGGATAGCGCTTGCCGCTCAGTGCATCCTTCACTCTGCGCGCTACCAGGGGGCTGCGCAGGCGCCTCTCGCCGTCCAGCGCGACAATCTCTGCGGCGGTCAGCCAGTGCGCCGCCACCACGCCGTCGTCCAGCCTGTGGCTGGCCTGCGTCAGTGGCCGGGCGATAAAGGTATGGCTGTGATAGACCACGCCGCTCGGCGCAGTATTGATGTAAAGCCCCAAATAGCTGTCGATGCCGACCCGCCAGCCGCTCTCCTCGAGACATTCACGGCGTGCCGCGGCGGTCAGCGATTCGTCGGCTTCGAGATGGCCGGCGGGCTGATTGAAAACGGTGATGGTTGTAGCGTCGCGACGAGGCCACTCTTCGACCAGCAGAAAGCGGCCATTGCGTTCAACAACTACGGCGACGGTCGCGTGCGGGCTGAAGTCGCTCACTGTTTTCTCCCCGGTTTGCGGCGCTGCCTGCCGCTGTTGTGACGCGGCAGGTGGATGACATCGCGTCGCCACTCGCCGGCGGCCAGGCCGTCCAGCCGCCAGCTGCCGATCGCTGTGCGAATCAGCCGCAGGGTGGGATAACCGACGTGGGCGGTCATGCGTCGCACCTGACGGTTGCGTCCTTCGGTGAGGGTGATCTCCAGCCAGCTGTCGACAATGTTGGCACGGTAGCGCACCGGTGGCTGGCGCGGTGCCAGTTCGGGTGGCGCGATGCGGCGCACCTTCGCCGGGCGCGTGGGGCCGTCGTTGAGGGTCACGCCGGTGCGCAGTGCCGCCACGGCGTCGTCGTCCGGGCAGCCCTCGACCTGTACCAGGTAGGTCTTGGGCTGCTTGCGCGCGGGATGGGTGATGCGGTGCGCCAGGGCCCCATCGGCGGTCAACAGCAGGAGCCCTTCACTGTCGTAGTCGAGCCGCCCGGCGGGATAGACGTCGGGAATCGTCAGCCACTGGCCGAGAGTAACCCGGCCGCGCTCATCGCTGAACTGGGACAGTACCCGAAAGGGCTTGTGAAAAAGGATCAGTTCGCTCATGGCGATTGTCGACAACCTCTACGCAGACCTGTCGCTACAATGCTACATTGGAAAGTCACAGCAAGCGTGCAGGATATCAGCTGATACGACCCCGATTGAGGGGCTTATCGTGCCACCATCCTGATGTTCAACCCAATCGGCATGGCGAAGCGGTAAAGCGTATGCCAGTGCGGCTCGGTCGCATTTGGCGTTGTGCTCTCCGCCACCCGCAAAAGGAGCGCCACCCCATGAGCTACCGTAAGATCGAAACACCGGCCACCGGCGAGATGATCAGCGTTGATGACAATCATCAACTGTCGGTGCCCGACCACCCCATCATCCCCTTTATCGAAGGCGATGGCATCGGCGCCGATGTGACTCCCGCCATGCGTCGTGTTGTCGATGCCGCGGTGAAAAAAGCCTGGGGCGGCAAGCGCCAGATCGCCTGGATGGAAGTTTATGCCGGCGAGAAGGCGACCCGTGTCTACGGCGACGACGTCTGGCTGCCCGACGAAACGCTTGCCGCGGTGCGCGATCATGTGGTGTCGATCAAGGGGCCGCTGACCACGCCGGTGGGTGGCGGTATGCGCTCGCTCAACGTGGCGCTGCGTCAGACGCTGGACCTCTACGTCTGCGAGCGTCCGGTGCGCTGGTTCAATGGCGTGCCCAGCCCGGTGCGTCATCCCGAGCACGTTGATATGGTGATCTTTCGCGAAAACGCCGAGGATATCTATGCCGGCATCGAGTGGCAGGCCGGCAGCGCCGACGCCGATCGCCTGATTCGCTATCTGCGCGAGGAGATGGGGGTCGGCAACATCCGCTTCCCCGAGCAGTGCGGTATCGGCATCAAGCCGGTTTCCGAAGCGGGCAGCAAGCGGCTGGTGCGCAAGGCGATCCGCTACGCCCTCGACCACAACCGCCGCTCGGTGACGCTGGTGCACAAGGGCAACATCATGAAGTTCACCGAAGGGGCCTTCAAGCAGTGGGGCTATGAGGTGGCGCGTGAGGAATTCGGCGCCGAGCCGCTGGATGGCGGCCCCTGGCTGTCGCTGGCCCACCCCGACGGCGGCGAGCCGATCGTCATCAAGGACATGATCGCCGACGCCATGATGCAGGAGGCGCTGCTGCATCCGCGCGACTTCGATGTGGTGGCGACTCTCAACCTCAACGGTGACTATCTCTCCGATGCGCTGGCCGCTCAGGTGGGCGGTATCGGCATCGCGCCGGGGGCCAATCGCGGCGATTCGATCGCCATGTTCGAGGCGACCCACGGTACCGCGCCGAAGATTGCCGGCACCAACAGTGCCAATCCGGGCTCGCTGATTCTGTCGGCGACGATGATGCTCGAGTACATGGGCTGGGGCGAGGCGGCAACCCTGCTGACCGACGCTATGGAGGCGACTATCGCCGGCGGCGAGGTGACCGGCGATTTCCATCAGGTGATGGACAACGCCACTCTGCTGGGCACTACCGAATTCGCCGAGGCGGTGGTGCGGCGTCTGGAGTGAGTGCTTACCGGGGAGGTTTTCGACGATGATTCCTTGCATCGTTGCCGATAGAGCCCCATCTTTCAGGGAACGATGTCGGTAACCTGCGCTCAAACTTTTGGCCCGATGAGCGCATTCAATCATCTTCACGCTTGTTTTCATCGACCCGGACACATATGTTCAAGACAGACAGCGAAGCATCTCCCCGGCGCTTCATGACGCTGATGGCGGGCGACGAGACGCCCCCTGATCAGCCGCAGGAAGGTGAGCAGGGTGATGTTGCCGAGCAGGCGAGTGACCCCGAACTCGAGGAGCCGCCGCTTTACAGGGTCTTCCTTCACAACGACGACTACACGCCGATGGAGTTCGTGGTGGAGGTGCTTCAGACCTTTTTTGCCATGGATCACGAAAAGGCGGTACAGATCATGCTGGCCGTTCACACCCAGGGTAAGGCGGCCTGCGGCATCTTCACCCGTGATGTAGCGGAGACCAAGAGCCAGCAGGTCAATCAATACGCTCGAGAAAGCCAGCATCCACTGCTGTGCGATATCGACCGCGCGGACTGAGCCGTCCGCAACGGCCAGAAAGGGGACTGCCATGTTGAGCAAAGAACTTGAATTGACCCTGAACACCGCGTTCACGGTGGCGCGCTCCAAGCGCCACGAGTTCATGACCGTAGAGCACCTGTTGCTGGCACTGCTGGACAACGCCTCGGCGGCCGATGTGCTGCGTGCCTGTGGGGCCAATCTGGACAAGCTGCGCACCGATCTACAGGATTTCATCAATACCACGACGCCGCTGATTCCCGAGGATCAGGACGACCGCGAGACCCAGCCCACGCTCGGATTCCAGCGCGTGCTGCAGCGCGCCGTTTTCCACGTTCAATCGTCCGGCAAGTCGGAAGTGACCGGCGCCAACGTGCTGGTGGCCATTTTCTCCGAGCAGGAGAGCCAGGCGGTCTATTTCCTCAAGCAGCAGAACGTGGCGCGTGTCGATGCGGTGAATTACATCGCTCACGGTATCGCCAAGGTGTCGGGCCATAACCAGCAGGGTAATCAGAGTGGCGGCGCCGAGTCCGAGGAGACCGAGGAAGCCTCCGGCGATGCTTCTTCCAATCCGCTTACCGGTTATGCCACCAATCTCAACGAGCAGGCCCGCATCGGCCGTATCGACCCGCTGGTGGGACGTGATCAGGAGCTGGAGCGGGTGGTGCAGATTCTGGCCCGCCGGCGCAAGAACAACCCGCTGCTGGTGGGTGAGGCCGGCGTCGGCAAGACCGCCATCGCCGAGGGCCTGGCCAAGCGCATCGTCGAGGAGGACGTGCCCGACGTCATCAGCGATGCCGTGGTCTACTCTCTCGACATGGGCGCGCTGCTGGCCGGTACCAAGTACCGCGGTGACTTCGAGAAGCGCCTCAAGGGGCTGCTGGCGGAGCTCAAGAAAGAGCCCAACTCGATCCTTTTCATCGACGAGATTCACACCATCATCGGTGCCGGGGCGGCTTCCGGCGGTGTTATGGACGCCTCCAATCTGCTCAAGCCGATGCTGTCGTCGGGTGAGCTGCGCTGCATCGGCTCGACCACCTTCCAGGAGTTCCGCGGCATCTTCGAGAAGGACCGCGCGCTGGCGCGGCGCTTCCAGAAGGTCGATGTGATGGAGCCCTCGGTAGACGACGCCATTCGTATCCTCAAGGGGCTGCGCGGACGCTTCGAGGAACATCACCAGCTCAAGTATACCGATGCGGCCATGGAGACGGCGGTGCGGCTGTCGTCGCGCTACATTAACGACCGCTATCTGCCCGACAAGGCAATCGATGTGATCGATGAAGCCGGCGCGCATCAGCGCCTGCTGCCGGCCGAGGCACGTCAGTCACAGATCGACGTCGAGCAGATCGAGGCAATCGTCGCCTCTATCGCGCGTATTCCGCCCAAGAGTGTTACCAGTTCGGATCGCAAGCTGCTGGCCGATCTCGATCGCAATCTGAAGATGCTGGTATTTGGTCAAAACGAGGCGATCGACGGCCTGTCGTCGGCGATCAAGCTGTCGCGTGCCGGGCTCGGCTCCCCCGACAAGCCGGTGGGCAACTTCCTGTTCGCAGGCCCCACCGGGGTCGGCAAGACCGAGGTGGCGCGTCAGCTGGCGCAGATCATGGGCATCGAGCTGGTGCGCTTTGATATGTCCGAGTACATGGAGCGCCACACCGTGTCGCGGCTGATCGGTGCGCCGCCGGGCTATGTCGGCTATGACCAGGGCGGTCTGCTCACCGAGGCGGTGACCAAAAACCCCCACTGCGTGCTGCTGCTCGACGAGATCGAGAAGGCGCATCCGGATGTCTTCAACCTGCTGCTGCAGGTGATGGACCACGGCAAGCTGACCGACAACAACGGTCGCGAGGCGGATTTCCGCAACGTGATTCTGGTGATGACCTCCAATGCCGGTGCCGAGCAGGCTTCGCGCCGTTCGATCGGCTTCCAGACCCAGGACCACTCGACCGACGCCATGGAAGTGATTCGCCGCACCTTCACGCCCGAGTTCCGCAACCGCCTCGACAGCATCATCCAGTTCAGCCATCTCGACAGTGAAGTGGTGCGCAACGTGGTCGACAAGTTCCTGGTCGAACTGCAGGCGCAGCTGGACGAGAAGCGGGTGCAGCTCGAGGTCGACGACGAGGCGCGCAGCTGGCTGGCCGAGCACGGCTACGATGCGCAGATGGGCGCGCGGCCTATGGCACGCCTGATCCAGGAAAAATTGAAGAAGCCGTTGGCGGAGATGATCCTGTTCGGCGACCTGGCCGAGAATGGGGGTACTGTCCATGTCACGCTGGAAAATGGCGAACTTCATTTTTCCACCGAGGCCGAGCAGGTAGCCTAGCCCTGTGGCCTGCCTTCTTCGCCACTATCAACGCCCTGTCCATGTGACAGGGCGTTTTCATTTCCGGTTCGGGCTATCGCCGCTGACCGGATCACATGCAACAGAGTGATGAAACTGGCTGGCAAGCCGCAGCTGGCGGCCGAGCGTTCGCCATGGCCGGCAGGTCGGGCGAAAGGGTAAGGTTCGGAGGGGAGCTGGCCGGCAGCCGTTATTAGCGCGAGCGGTAGACGATGCGACCCTTGGAGAGATCATAGGGGGTCAGCTCGACCTTGACCTTGTCGCCGGTCAGGATGCGGATATAGTTTTTGCGCATCTTGCCGGAAATATGCGCAGTCACGACGTGACCGTTTTCCAGCTCGACGCGAAACATGGTATTGGGCAGGGTATCGATAATCACCCCTTCCATTTCAATATGGTCTTCTCTTGCCATGCAATGCCTTCCTTGATGGTAAGCGATACACCCACACGAAGCGGTGCCTGCAGGGCGTTTGCGCAGACAGTCGGCGGGTGTTCAGGAGGCGGTTATTTTGCCTGATGCGGCTGCCGAGCGCAAAGGGGCGCGAGGCAAACTACGGCGTCTGTGCGCTCGGGGCTTCGCGATCGAGGCGTTGCCAGCGGTGCTGGTCAAGGTGTTCCAGCGGCTGAAAACGCGTTTTGTAGGCCATCTTGCGACTGTCGCGAATCCAGTAGCCGAGATAGAGATGCGGCAGGCCCAGCTCCCTGGCGCGTGCGATCTGCCACAAAATGGCGTAGCTGCCCAGCGAGCGCCCCTTGTAGCGGCTGTCCGGGTCGAAAAAGGTATAGATGGCGGACAGTCCGTGTGGCAACCGGTCGACGGCGGCAACGGCCAGCAGCTGTCCCTCATGGCGAAACTCGACCAGCTGCGAAAAACCGCTGTCATTGATAAGGAAGGCGCGATACTGCGCTTCGGAGGCGGGGTACATATCGCCGTCGGCATGGCGCTCGCGAATGTAGCGCTCGAAAAGCGCGTAGTGCTCCGCTTCAAAGTGCGCCGGCCGTTCGGTGACGCTCAGGTCCCGGTTGCGAAGCTCGATCCGCCGCTGGGTACGATCGGCTCGAAAGGCGTCGACCGGTATGCGTACCGACTGGCAGGCGCTGCAGGCACGGCAGTGGGGGCGGTAGAGATGAGCGCCACTGCGGCGAAAGCCCAGCAGCGTCAGGCTGGCGTAGAGCGAATCGTCGATCGCTACCTCGGGATCGAGAAACAGCGTGGTCGCCTCATGCTCGGCGAGATAGCTGCAGTCGTGCGGTCGGGTCAGGAAAAAACGCAGCTGCTGCAGCGGAATGTGTTCGGAGTTGGTCATCACAATGTCTCCTCACGGCGGAGCTGGCGTCAGATGGCCTCGGCATCGATATAGCGCTCGAGCAGGCTGGTGAAGTCCCGCCGCGCGATCTCCCGCGCGCCCATGCGCTGCAAATGATCGGTGTGCACCTGACAGTCGATCATGGCGAGCTCGAAACGTTCACGAAAGCAGCGCACCAGCTCCACCAGCGCAATCTTGGAGGCATCGGGGCGTCGCGAGAACATCGACTCGCCAAAGAAAACGCGCCCCATACGTACGCCGTAGAGTCCGCCCACCAGCGCGTCGCTTTCCCATACCTCGACGCTGTGGGCGTGCCCCAGTGCGTGCAGCCGGCTGTAGGCACGTTTGATACGCGGCGAGATCCAGGTCCCCTCGGCACTGGCGCGCAGCGCGGCACATTGATCAATGACTGCATCGAAGGCGCGATCGAAGCTGATCGTAAAGCCCGCGTTGCGCAGCCGTTTGGCAAGGCTGCGGCGCACCCTCAGCTCGTCGGGGAACAGCACCATGCGCGGGTCGGGGCTCCACCACAGAATCGGCTGGTCTGCGCTGAACCAGGGGAATATGCCACGCCGATAGGCGCAGATCAGCCATTCAGGAGAGAGATCGCCGCCCACTGCCAGCAGCCCGTCCGGCTCCTCGAGGGCGCATTCGAGATCGGGAAAACCGATGTTTGCGGGATCCAGCCAGTCGATCATGACAGCTCGCTGTGGAGTTTACAGATCATCATACGCCGTTAGCGCCGCGGGCTTGAAGCAGGAGCGCTCAAGTTTTTCGTACTTATGGCCGTATATATATGAAAAACCGACAAGAATTTTGCCGGATTCCAATAAATCAAAGAGGTGATAGGCGCATGCTGGATGTTTTGCGGCGAATGAGTCTTGGCTCACGTCTGGCGCTGCTGATCAGTGTCGTGATGCTGGTGGCGTTGATGGGGCTGAGTTGGGGGGCATCACTGTCCTCCGAGCGTGCGCAGCACGATCAGATGGTCAATGCCATGCAGGAGGAGGTGGGGCAGTTCAAACACACGGTGGGCCTTTTCGACGAAAGCCTGCAGCAGCAGGCCGAGCGTTTTTTGTCCCTTTTCGAGGCCGAGCAGCTCGAGCCTCCCTTTGAACTGGACAGCGAGCGCAGCCGGCCGGTCGGCGGCGAGATGGCCCCCATGCTCTCCGACCAGCGTGGCGGGCTCAATCTGATGGGTATTCGCCGCATCGATGAGTTCACCCGGAGTACCGGCATGCCGGTGACGATTTTTGCCCGTCGCGGCGACGACTTTGTGCGCGTGGCCACCTCGTTGAAAAACGAGAACGGTGAGCGCGCCATGGGGACCCTGCTTGATCGGCAGTCGCGTGCCTGGCAGGCAATTTCGCAGGGGCAGAGCTACTCCGGCATTGCACGGCTTTTCGGCACGCCCTACATCACCCGCTACGAGCCGCTGACCAACAGCGCCGGCGAGGTCGTGGGAATAAGCTTTATCGGTATCGATATTACCGCTGATCTGCAGGCCTTTGCCGAACGTGTAGCGGAGATACGGGTGGGTGAAAGCGGCTTTTTTACCATTGTTGACGCGCGCAGCGGCGAGGTGGTGGCCGGCACTCCGCCTGGTGAAGGCCCGATCGGAGAGCTGCGCGACGACAGCGGACAGGCCGTGCTGGCACCGCTTTTGACGCAGCCCGAAGGGCTGATCGAGTATGCGCCTGCCAACGGTGAGCGCGGTAGCCTGACCACCTGGTTCAGCCTCTATCCAGCATGGAACTGGGTGGTTGCCGCCACGACCGTGGATCGCGATATCGAAAGCGTTACCGACGCCACGCGCGATCGTTTTCTGCTGCTGGCACTCGCGCTGGCACTGCTGGTCGGTGGCGGTATCTATTGGCTGATGCGTCGCGCGCTGAGTCGCCCGCTGGCCGATGTGCAGCGGCTCGCGGGGCAGCTGGCCGAGGGTGATCTCGGTCAGCGCATCGAGACCCGTCGTCGTGACGAGATAGGAGATCTGATCAACTCGATCAACGGCATTGGCGATGGTTTTCGGCGCATCGTCGGTGAAGTTCGTGAGTCGGTCGACAGCATCGGTAACGCCTCCAGCGAGATCGCCAATGGCAACCTTGATCTGTCGCGTCGTACCGAAGGGCAGGCGGCCAGTCTGGAGCAGACGGCAGCCAGCATCGAGGAGCTGACGGCGACCGTGCGTCAGAACAACGAGCGTACCGATCAGAGCCGGCAGATGACGCAGGACGTGCAGGCAGGCGCTGTCGAAGGGCAGCAGCAGCTGCAGGAAGCGACGACGACCATGCAGGGTCTGGAAAAGACCGCCGCGCAGATGTCGGCGATCATCGATACCATCGATGGTATCGCCTTCCAGACCAATCTGCTGGCGCTCAACGCCTCGGTGGAAGCCGCCCGGGCCGGTGTCCACGGTCGCGGCTTCACGGTGGTTGCCGAAGAGGTGCGGCGGTTGTCCAATCGCTGTCAGGAGGCCTCGGGCGATATCGGTTCGCTGATACGCCACATGGTGGCGGAGGTTTCCAGCGGCAGTCACAGCATTCACGAAAGCAGTGCTCGGATCGACGATATTACCGCGCGTATCGAGAAGCTGGGCGAGATGATGCAGGAGATCAGCGCGGCGAGCGAAGAGCAGCTTGCCGGCATCGAGCAGATCAACACCGCGCTGAACTCCCTGGATCAGACCACTCAGCACAACGCGGCGCTGGTCGAGCAGTCGACCGCCGCTTCCGGTCAGTTGAACGATCAGGCCGGACAGCTTGCCGCCGCCGTGCGCGTGTTCAGGCTGCCCGAAGCGGGGGCGCTGCCCCATCCCGGCTGACCTTTTGTCCCCGGCGGTTGGCCGGGGGCCTGTGCCCTGTCCTCAACTCCAGGTATGATAACCACACTGGCTGCGCGCCGTGGATGCGGTGCGCCGCCAACTTGTTCTGCGCGGCAGCCTGACGGCGTTACCAAACGCGGCGTTTCCAGCGCCGCTCGGCGCGCGTCCGGGGCTGCCGACGCAACCGTGAGTGCAGGGAGGATGGCCTTGAGCGCCAGCAAGACCAGGCAGTCGTCGACATCGGCGCGTCGTAGTCAAAGCAGCAGAAAGGGGGCGAGCCCGCGAGCTCAGCGAGGCAGCCGAAAAAAAAGCGCCACCAATAGCCGCGTCACGCGCGCGCGCGACAACGCCAAACGCTTCAGTGCCCGACTGCAGGGTGCGGCCAAGGAGGGCGTGGCGATTGTCATGCTGGCGCTTTGCGCCTTTTTGCTGCTCACCCTGTTCAGCTATGTGCAGGGGGACCCCGGCTGGTCGCACAGCGGTCCGGAAACCGAGGTGGCCAACTGGATGGGGCCGGCCGGTGCCTGGCTCGCCGACGTGCTTTATTCCCTGTTCGGGGCCAGTGCCCTGTGGGGGCCCGGCATTCTGGGCGTGGGCGCCTGGCGGTTGATGCGCATCAGTGAAGCCCACATGGTGTGGGACCCGGTGGCCCTGGCAGTGCGGGGCGGTGGTCTGCTGCTGGTGCTGGTGGCGACCTGCACTCTGGGAGCGCTGCATTTCTACAACGCCAGCAATGATTTGCCCTATGGCTCCGGTGGTATTGTGGGTGAAGGCGTGTCGGCGGCGCTGGTGCTGCTGGTGGGTGTGCACGGCACTACTCTGCTGGCGCTGGCTGCCTTTCTGTGCGGTATACCGCTGCTGACCGGCCTCTCCTGGCTGACGATTGTCGATGAACTGGGGAACAGTGTTCTGGGTGTCGGCCGTTGGTGCGCGGCAAAGCTGCGTGATCGGGGCGCGCGCCTCGGCGAGCGTCGTCGCGAGCGCGCCCGTGAACGGCGCGAGAGCTGGCAGGCGGAGCAGGCCGCCGACGAGATCGACTTCGGCCACGACGATGACGAAGACGAGGCCGACAATACCGAGCAGTCGGGCAGGGTTCGACGCCCTGGTTTGATGGCGCGTTTCGCCGAACGCCGCCGGCGCCGTCGTGAGGTGTCACCGAATATCGAAGAGGACAGCGCCGCGGCACCGCCCCAGGATGACAGCGGTGAGCCCGTGGAGCCGGCCGCAGCGCTGAACACCGGCGACGATATCCCCTGGCAGCAGCCTTACGAGAGCGCCTCGATGCGCGCCGAGCGCAGTGACAGCTCGCCGCGCGCCGATGTGGCCGCTGGCGCCGCTCCGGCTAGCGGAGAGGCTGATGAGCCCAGCGGCGAGGCGGCGGCAGCCCGCGCTTCCGAGCAGACTGCAGCAGATGACGCCTCACATCACGACAGCGCCTTCGATGACGAGGCCGTACAGGAAGATGAGCGCCTCGGCGCGGCATCGTCTGTCACCCAGCAGAGTGACGCCGAGCCGAGCGAGCGCGTCGACGTGACCCGTCGACGCATTCCCGAGGTCATTCCCGAGCCCCGCACGCACGACGACGATGACGACGAGCCGCACCCTGACGCCTTCGTTACTCGCCCCACGTCCTTCGTAGCGGAGAACGAGTCGCATACGCCATCGCCTGAGGATAGCGCCGCGCCGACGTTCGGGGCCGATGATGACGACGTGTGGCGTGACGCGCCGGCAGTGCTGCGCTGGGACGACGCCGAGCCCGAGCCGGCATCGCCGCTGAGCACCCAGGATGATCGCCATGACGACAGCTCCCGGCACGAGCCTTCATCGGTTGAGCCGGCGCCTGAAGAGGCGACGCTCGGCAGCACTGATGCCCGCCCCGTGGCCGACTCGGACGAGCGTTTCGAGCCCGTAGGTACGTCATATGAGCCGGCGGCCCCACCGCCCGAGCACCCGGTGCATGACGAGACGCCGCGTCGCCCGGAGCCTGTTCCCGAGCCGCACAGCGATGAAACGCAGAGCCATGAAGATAGTGGCGCAACGCCGGAGGCCCAGGGCACGCCGACGCTCTGGACCGTGCAGCAGATGCAGACCCAGCAGCGTCCCATCGGCGACGCCGGTGCGCCGCCGGAGGGGAGGCTGCCACCGCTGTCGCTGATGACACCGCCGGACAGCCACGATCCCAACTACAGCGACGAACAGCTGCGCGAGATGGCCGAACTGCTCGAAGTGCGTCTACGGGAGTACGGCGTCAAGGCCGAGGTGGTCGATACCTGGCCGGGTCCGGTGATTACCCGCTTCGAGATCAAGCCGGCGGCCGGGGTGAAGGTCTCCAAGATCAGCAATCTCGCCAAGGACCTGGCACGCTCGATGATGGTCAAGAGTGTGCGCGTGGTGGAGATCATTCCCGGCCGTCCCACGGTGGGCATCGAGATTCCCAACCCCAACCGGGCGATGATCCGTCTGCGCGAGGTATTCGACTCCGATGTCTTTCAGAATGCGCGCTCGCCTGTCTCGATGGCGCTGGGTCAGGACATCGGCGGCAATCCGGTGGTGGCGAATCTCTCCAAAATGCCGCACCTGCTGGTGGCGGGCACCACCGGCTCGGGCAAGTCGGTGGGGGTCAACGCCATGTTGATCTCCATGCTTTTGAAGGCGACACCCGACGAAGTGCGCATGATCATGGTCGACCCCAAGATGCTGGAGCTGTCGGTCTACGACGGTATTCCCCATCTGCTGGCCCCTGTGGTCACCGACATGAAGGAGGCAGCCAACGCCCTGCGCTGGTGCGTGGCCGAGATGGAGCGGCGTTACAAGCTGATGGCGGCGATGGGCGTGCGCAACCTTGCCGGCTTCAACGCTCGCATCGACGAGGCCACCGAAGCCGGTGCGCAGATCGCCGACCCGCTGTGGGAGCCGCAGCCGTGGGAGATGCACGAGCAGCCGCCGGTGCTGGAGAAGCTGCCCTACATCGTGGTGGTGATCGACGAGTTCGCCGATATGTTCATGATCGTCGGCAAGAAGGTCGAGGAGCTGATCGCACGTATCGCCCAGAAGGCGCGCGCCGCCGGTATTCACCTGATTCTGGCCACGCAGCGCCCCTCGGTGGATGTGGTGACCGGTCTGATCAAGGCCAACATTCCCACCCGCATGGCGTTTCAGGTCTCTTCGCGCACCGACTCGCGCACCATCCTCGATCAGGGCGGTGCCGAGCAGCTGCTGGGTCACGGCGACATGCTCTATCTGCCCGCCGGCGCCGGACAGCCCATCCGCGTGCACGGCGCCTTCGTTGATGATGACGAAGTGCATCGGGTGGTCGATGACTGGAAGCGCCGCGGCGAACCGGAGTATATCGACGAAATTCTCTCCGGCGGCGTCTCCGCCGATGCCCTGACCGGCCTCGAGGCCGAGGGCGAAGGGGGTGACGACCCCGAGCAGGACGCGCTCTATGACGAGGCGGTGGCTTATGTGACCGAGTCGCGCCGCGCCTCCATCTCGTCCGTGCAGCGCCGCTTCAAGATCGGCTACAACCGCGCCGCGCGGCTGGTCGAGGCGATGGAGATGGCCGGCGTGGTATCGCCGATGGGCAGTAACGGCGCGCGCGAGGTGCTGGCTTCGCCGCCGGCCTGAATCCATCCTTCGCCGAACTGTTAAACTTCAACCATGCCGACGTGCGAACCCGCGCGCGTCGGTGCAGTCCAAACAGTACGAGCCCTCAGAGGGTTACCGGATTTCATTACCACAGGACGTTTCATGATCGCCATGTCCCGCACTCTGCCCGCTGCGATGCGCCGCCTGCTGTTGACCGCGCTGGCGCTCTTCGTCGCCGTTACCGCGCTGCCGGCGGCCGCCGGCCAGCAAAACCCCGATGCCGCACGCCTGACCGCGCTGCTGGAGCCGCTGCGTACCTATTCGGCGGACTTTACCCAGCAGGTCGTCGACGGCGGTGGCGGTAACCTGCAAAACGCCAGCGGCCATATGTGGTTGTCGCGCCCCGGCCGCTTTAACTGGCAGGTCGACGACCCCTGGCGTCAGACGGTGGTGTCCGACGGTCAGCAGGTCTATCTCTACGATCCTGACCTCGAGCAGGTCAGCATTCGCCCGCTGGATCAGCGCGTCACCCATACCCCGGCGCTGCTGCTCTCCGGTCGTGCCGACGAGTTGACCGACAACTATCGGGTGTCGCGCCGTCAGCAGGGCACCACCGAGATCTTCTCGCTGTCGCCGAAGGCCAAAGACAGCCTGTTCGAGGCGCTGGAGCTGATTTTTCACAGCGAGCAGCTGGCGGGTATCAACCTGACCGACAGCACCGGCCAGCGCACCGAAATCTCGTTTGACAATATCGAGATCAACCCGAGCATCAGCGCCGATCGTTTCAGCTTTGACATTCCCGCCGGTGTCGATGTGATCCGCGAAGGCGCCGGCTGAGCGCCCGCCATGAGCGATCTTTTCGACCCTGACGCGCCGCCCGGTCAGCCCCTGGCGGCGCGGCTGCGTCCGGCCCGGCTGGAGGATTACGTCGGTCAGTCGCATCTGCTGGGGCCCGACAGGCCGCTGACTCGCGCACTGCAGCGCGATCAGCTCTACTCGATGATCCTGTGGGGGCCGCCCGGAGTCGGCAAGACCACCCTGGCGCGATTGATCGCCGGCACTACCCGCTCGCACTTCGCCACCCTGTCGGCGGTCTCGGCCGGCGTGAAGGAGATTCGCGCCGCTGCCTTCGAGGCGCAGCAGCGCGGCCAAAGCGGCCAGCGCACGCTGCTGTTTGTCGATGAGGTACACCGCTTCAACAAGGCGCAGCAGGATGCCTTTCTGCCCTGGGTCGAGGAGGGCGTTTTCACCTTCATCGGCGCCACCACCGAAAATCCTTCCTTCGAGCTCAACAACGCCCTGCTGTCGCGGGCGCGGGTACACGTGCTCAAGCCGCTCACCCATGAGGAACTGCGCCGGGTGGTCGACCGCGCCCTGAGCGAGCCGGCGGGACTCGGCGAGATGGGCATCGAGGCACCGGAGGCGGTGCGCGACCTGCTGGCCCACGCCGCCGACGGCGACGCCCGGCGTGCCCTCAATCTGCTCGAGATCGCCGCCGACATGGCCGATGCGGAAAGCGGCGGCGGCCCACTGCAGCTCTCCGAGGCCGTCATTGAGGAGGTGCTGGGGGAGAGCACCCGGCGCCTCGATCGCGGTGGCGACATCTTCTACGACCAGATCTCGGCGCTGCACAAATCGGTGCGCGGCAGTGCCCCGGACGCGGCGCTTTACTGGTTCTGCCGCATGCTCGACGGCGGTGCCGACCCGCTTTACATTGCCCGGCGGGTTGTACGCATGGCCAGCGAGGAGATCGGCAACGCCGACCCGCGGGCGCTGCGCGTGGCGCTCGATGGCTGGCAGGTGCAGGAGCGCCTCGGCAGCCCCGAGGGCGAACTGGCGGTGGCCCAGGCGATTCTCTATATCGCCAGTGCGCCCAAGAGCAATGCCGCCTATGTGGCTTATAACAAGGCGCGTGAGCATGTTGCCGCCACCGGTGGGCTCGAAGTGCCGGTCCATCTGCGCAACGCCCCTACCGGCCTGATGAAGTCGCTGGGCCACGGCCGCGAGTACCGCTACGCCCACGACGAACCCCACGCCTATGCCGCCGGCGAAGTCTATTTCCCCGATAAACTTGCGGGCACGCGCTACTACCACCCGGTGGATCGCGGCCTGGAGAAACGCATCGCCGACAAGCTCGACTGGCTGGCCGGGCTCGATGTCGCCGCGACCGATGGTCGCAGCGGCGGCGGGAAGGCGTCCTGAGTATCCCGGTCGCGGCCTTGCCATGGCGCGTTATGGCGCCGAAAAGAGCGTATTTCGAGCGCGGCCATATAAGACCAATGGCGTTGGCATCCCGGGTGGAAAAGGGGAAAACTGAGGCTTTCCTGGTGTGGTGTCCCACAAGTAACGCAAAGACATATCGGCGGCATGGCGTTGTCAGGCAAGGCGCGAGGAGGCGTCATAGTGGGGTCTATGGCAACGACGAGCAACGCCGCATGGCGGCGCCATGGGCCGATATGATGGGATGATATTTGTGGGACACCACACTAGCTACTGACTCCTCGCTACCCACTGCCGGAGAAGCCGCCATGTTCAAGCTGAACCAGTTGCGTCAGGATCACGCTCGGATGGTACGCCTGCTGCACGTGCTGTCGTTGCAGCATCGCCGCCTGGTGACCGGTAATCGCCCCGATTTCAGACTGATGCGCGAAGCCTGCGATTACATCGGTGCCTATCTCGATGACTATCTCATGCCGCTTGAGATGCTGTGCGGCAACCGCCTTGCCGAGCGCGGTGCCGATTCGGGACAGCGCATCTGCGAAATGGCCGGTGAGTCGCGGGCGCTGCGCCAGCGGCTGGTCGAACTCGAAGGCGATCTGGAGAGCATTCTGATGGATGCGGTTATTCCCATGGCGCTGTTCACCGAGCGGCTGGCCGGCTATCTCGACGCCCACCGCCACTACCTGCGCCAGGAGCGCGACCATCTCTTTCCACTGCTCGACGCGGGTCTCGATGAGCAGGAGTACGCCGAGCTGCGCGATGCCCTGCCGATTCAGGCGCGCACCCGCTTCGCCCGTCTGCAGCAGGACTACCCTGAGCTCTATGCCGAATTTCGCAATCTTGAACTGACGGGCGCTCGCGCGATGGGGTGAGCGGGGCGGGCGGAGTGCCAACGGACTTGAGCTGAGCGGTGTAGCCGCTACACTGGCGGGCCGTTAATGCCGCAGTCAGGGCCCCCGTGTGAGCGTACCCGTCGTCGACCCTCCCCGTTATCATCAACAGCTGGCGGACAAGCGCCGGCGCCTCGAGGCGCAGTTTGACGATCTTTCGCCGCCGCCGCTCGAGGTGTTCGCCTCGCCGCCCGTCTACTATCGCATGCGCTGCGAATTTCGCCTGTGGCATGACGGCGACGATCTCTTCCACGCCATGTTCGAGCCCGACCCCGAGCGTCCCGACGGCAAACGGGTAGTGCGCATGGATCAGTATCCGGTCGCCTCGCGGCGCATCAACGCGCTGATGCCGCAGTTGATCGAGGCGCTGCGTGACAACCCCGATCTGCGCCACCGCCTTTTTCAGGTGGAGTACCTCACCACCCTCGACGGCCAGGCGTTGATCACCCTGATCTATCACCGCCGCCTCGACGATAACTGGGAGCGCGAGGCGCGTGCGCTGCAGACGCGGCTGGGCGTTGCCATTATTGGTCGCGCCCGCAAGCAGCGGTGGGTGCTGGCGCGCGACGACGTTATCGAGCGCCTCGAGGTGGCGGGGCGCACCTTCGCCTGGCAGCAGGTGGAGAACAGCTTTACCCAGCCCAATGCGGTGATTGCCGCGCAGATGCTCGAGTGGGCGCGTGAAGTGACCCGGCCGGTCGGCGGCGGACGGCACGAGACTGACCTGGTCGAGCTCTACTGCGGTAACGGCCACTTCACCATCGCGCTGGCAGACAACTTTCGCCGTGTGCTGGCTACCGAAATCTCGCGCACCTCGGTCGCCTCGGCGAAGTTCAACCTTGAGCTCAACGGCATCGACAACGTTCACGTCGCGCGCATGTCCAGCGAAGCGTTCGCTGCCGCGCTGGAGGGCAGCAATCGCGGCCAACGGGTGAGCGAGATGCGCCTTGATGAGCACGACTTCTCCACCGTGCTGGTCGACCCGCCGCGTGCCGGGCTGGATGACGCAAGCTGCGCGCAGATCGCCCGCTTCGAGCGCATTGTCTACATCTCCTGCAACCCGGATAGCCTGCACGCCAACCTTGCCATACTGGGCAAAACGCACCGTATCGTGCGCATGGCGCTGTTCGACCAGTTTCCCTGGACGCACCACTGCGAGTGCGGGGTGCTGCTGGCGCGGTGTTAGGGAACCGCTGCATAAATGCCTGCACGAGCGAATGACTACGTTGCGCGGTACTCGAAAACTCGCCTAACCACATGTTATGTCTCGCCTTCTGCGTTCCGTGCGCCTTGCCCTTCATCTCGTTCGGCGATTTATTCAGCGCCTCCCTGGAGGGCGTTTGTCCCCCATTTCCGCAGTCGCGCCAGCAGGGCTGGACCCAGCAGTACCAGCGCCACGCCGACAGTGACCAGCAGTGCCGCCACCGCTTCGCCAATACCGATCGGCTCAGCGAGGATCAATCTTCCGAGCACGAGGGTGGCCACCGGGATCAGGGCGGGGAGGGTGGCACCGGCAACCGGTCCCAGCAGTTCGAAAGAACGATTGAAGGCGTAGAGGGCGACGACGCTGACGGCAACGCCCTGAAAACCGATCTGCAGTGCAATATCCGTCCAGGGTGCGGCCGTGATCTGCTTTGGCAGCCAGAGCAGATAGAGCGGCGCATAGCACAGCGCTGAACCGATGGCGACGATCATCGCAGCGCCCAGCGCGGAAACGCCGCTGTGGCGAACGGTCAGCACATAGCCCGCCCACATGGCACCGGTCACCACCAGCAGGCCATGACCCGCAGTCACGCTCGTATTGCGCGTGCTGAAAAGAAACGCCAGCAGGCCGCTGATGGCCACTGCCATCCCCCACAGCCGTGCGCTGCCAATGCGGTCACCAAACCGCAGCCGCCCCATTACCACGGCCGTGATCGCCATTACTCCAGGATTGAGGATTCCCGCTGCCGAGGCCGGCGCGCTCTGCAGGGCATAGGCCATCAGCAGAATATAGGGGGCGCCGAACAGGGCGGCCATCAGGGCGATATCGGCCCAGCCCGGACGTCTGGCGGAGCTGCCACGGTGGCGCAGCGCGATCGGCGCCAGCACCAGTGCCGCCGTGGTGAAACGCAGCATCGCCAGGTCGTAGGCGTTCAGTGTGGTGGTGACCCCGAGCCGCAGCAGTACCAGCGAGCCCGACCAGATCAGAATGGCAATCAGTGCCCAACTGGCGCCGATGAGTCGCTCTGCTCGTATCATTTGTGCTGTCTCCTCTGCAATGAAGAGAAGAGTGGCGCTGGAACAGCGATCAGCAAAGCGATATGATCCAATCCAATCGTTTAGAAAAGCTCAATCATTGTCGTGTCACATCGCCCGCTTGCTGCCAGCAGAACGCTCGACCTGGAGGCACTGAGTTGCTTTGTCGCCATCTGTGAGACAGGCACCTTTCGGCTTGCCGCTGTGCGCGTGCACAAATCTCCCTCGGCAGTCAGCTTGCAGATCGGCAAGCTGGAACAGCGGCTGGGGGTGAGAATACTCGACCGCAATGCGCGTCGTGTCGTATTGACAGAGGCGGGCGAGCTACTGCTGGAGCAGGCGCGGCGTCTTTTGAACCTGAGCGAAGAGACCCTGGGTCTTTTTCATCAGGCGCCGCTGTCGGGTCGAATTTGCCTTGCCGCGCCTCATGATCTGGGTATCTCGCTGGTGCCGACGCTGCTGCGCAGGCTGGCCGACCGCTATCCTGACCTGTACGTCGATGTGCGGCTGATGGCCAGCGAGCGCATCCGGGAAAGCTTCACCGCTGGTGATGTCCAGTTGGCGCTGTTCAATGACGTGGGGCGCTCCACTCTGGCGTCCCGCGAGCTTTTTTCGGAACCACTGACGTGGTTGATGTGTCGGGAGGGGCGAGCGGTCGGGCAGAGTCCACTGCCACTGGCTGCCGCAGAAGTCGGCTGTGCATGGCGCGACGTCGCTCTCGATGCGCTGCAGAGAGCGCAAAGACGCTATCGCATCGCCTACTCGAGTGATACTTCGATGGGGCAGCTGGCCGCGCTGCGTGCCGATCTCGCCGTAGCGGCGCTACCGCTGTCACTGACCGGCCGGGCGCTGGTTGAAGTACCGGCTGCCTGTGGGCTGCCGCCCCTGCCCATGACGCATATCCGGCTGGCCGATGATGGCAGCGAACTGGCAAGGATCGTGCGCTCTTTCGTAATGTCGGATAGCACATGCTGCGAGCAGCAATACCGGCCTGATGTTGCATCCACCATGACATGAGTCCCGACATCTGCACCGCTGCGAGAGGCGCTCAGCTCTCGATGCCGCATACCATGAGCATAAGCGGAACTTCAGCGCCGCCACGACACCCGCTCTGCGTCACTGCCAATCTGTGTTAGCTTTTCCTTCATGGTATCCCGCCATTGGGCGGGAGCCGCTCTGTCCATTCGGGCAGCGGCGGTGTGTCATGACGACTTCCCGGTGAGGCGAGGAGAACCGATGCAGAGCACGGCGTTTGACAGCAAGGAAGCCTTTTTTACAGCGCTCGAGGAGCGCTTCAGGGAGCGGCTGTCGGCCGAACAGGCGGAGGCGGTCAGCGCCTTTGCCCGCCATTACTATGCTGCCACCAGCCATGAGGATCTACAGGAACGCCGCCTCGAGGACATCTACGGCTCCACGCTCTCCACCTGGTTTTTTCTGCAGCAGCGCGAGCACATCGACCGCCCCCGGGTGCGGGTTTTCAATCCCGATTACGAGGAGCACGGCTGGCAATCGACGCATACTATAGTCGAGGTGCTCAGCCGCGATATGTCATTTCTGGTCGACTCGGTACGCATCGAGCTCAACCATCAGGGCGTTACGGTACACGCCATCCACAACGCAGTGGTTGCCGTCGAGCGGGATGACGCCCACCGGCTGGTGCGTTTCACGCCGCTGCGCGCCGACAACGCCCCCGAGCGACGCGAGTCGATCATCTATATCGAGATCGACCGACACTCCGACCGCCGGATGCTGGAAACGCTGCGCGAGGGGCTCGAGGAAGTGCTCGGCGATGTGCGTGCCGCGGTAGGCGACTTCGACGACATGCGCAGCCGCGCCGAGAGCGCCATGGACGAAATGAGTGCGCTCTCCGGCCGGCTGCCTGAAGATGTCGAGGAGCGCGATGTTGGCGAGGCGCACGACTTTCTCGGCTGGCTGCTCGATGACCACTTCACCTTTCTCGGCTACGAGGAGTACGAATTCGATGGCGATCGTGCTCGTCCCGAACCGCGCCGTGTTGAAGGCAGCGAACTGGGCGTGCTGCGTCTCGACAAGCCGCGCTATCAGGAACAGCCGGCGCGTAACGAAGCCGACGACAGCGGCGAATACGTGCTGGTACCGGAGCTGATCTCCTTCGCCAAGAGCGCCTGGCCGTCGCGCATTCATCGTCCCGCCTACCCGGACTACATCATTGTCGAGCGCTATAACGAGCGCGGCGAGGTGATCGGCGAACGCCGTTTCCTCGGCCTTTACACCCTGTCGGTCTACAACGAGCGGCCGGTCAATATTCCGGTTCTGCGGCGCAAGATCGACGCTGTAGTCAATGCCTCCGGGGTCGATCCGGCAGGCCATAACGGCAAGCAGCTACAGCAGATTCTGGAGGTCTATCCGCGCGACGAACTGTTCCAGATGGGCACCGACGAGCTGTGCCGCACGGCGCTGGGCATCCTCTCCATTCGCGAGCGGCGGCGGGTCAGGCTGTTTATTCGCGAGGACCGTTCGGGGCGCTTCTACTCCTGCCTGGTCTATGTGCCCCGCGATGTTTTCTCCACCGACCTGCGCCTGCGCATTCAGAACATGCTGTGCGAGGAGCTTGACGCCACCTTCGGTGATTTCAACACCTATCTCTCCGAGTCGGTACTGGCGCGCATTCAACTGGTGCTGCGCTTCAACGGCGAGCGGCCTGCCGAGTGGGATGCCCGCCGCCTCGAGCAGAAGGTGGTGGATATTGCCCGCAGCTGGCGCGACGACCTGCACGCCGCGCTGGTCGAGGGCTACGGCGAGGAGCCCGCCAATCGCCTGATGGAGCGCTATCGTGACGCCTTCCCGGGAAGTTATTGCGATGACTTCTCGCCGCGCACCGCGATTCACGATATCGGTCACATGGAAGAGGTCGAGGCGAACGATGACATCGGCCTGAGTCTCTATCGTCAGGTGGAAAACACCGAGGATGTCAATCTCAAGCTGTTTCATCGCAGCCGCCCGGTGCCGCTCTCCGATGTGCTGCCGATGCTCGAACACATGGGGCTCAGAGTGATCAGCGAGCGGCCCTACGAGATCGAGCGCAGCGACGGCGAGATGTGGATTCACGACTTCAATCTCGAATCCGCCGGCCGTGATCGCGTCGATCTGCACGGCATGCGCGACACTTTCATCGACGCCTTTCGGCGCATCTGGGCCGGCTCGGCGGAAAGCGACAGCTTCAACCGTCTGATCATCGCCGCCGGCCTCGACTGGCGCGAGGTGGCGATGCTGCGCGCCTATGCCCACTACCTCAAGCAGGTGCGTTTCGGCCTGTCGCAGGACTATATCGCCACCGCCTTGACCCTCCACGCCGACATTACTCGTGAGCTGGTCGCGCTGTTCCGGGCGCGTTTCGATCCTGATGCCGAGCGTGACGAGGCGCATGCCGAGGAGATACGCGGCCGTATCGAGCACCATCTGGAGGAGGTCACCAGCCTCAACGACGACCAACTGGTACGCCGCTACATGGCGCTGATCGATGCCACCCTGCGCACCAATTACTTCCAGCCGGGGGCGGATGGCGGCCCCAAATCCTACATTGCCTTCAAGCTGGCGCCGCGCCGGGTGGCCGATATTCCCCGCCCACGCCCGCTGTATGAAATCTTCGTCTATTCGCCGCGCATGGAAGGGGTGCACCTGCGCACCAGCAATATCGCGCGTGGTGGCATGCGCTGGTCGGATCGCTTCGAGGATTTTCGCACCGAGATTCTGGGTCTGGTCAAGGCGCAGCAGGTCAAGAACTCGGTGATCGTACCCAGCGGTGCCAAGGGCGGCTTCATCTGCAGGCAGCTGCCCGAGGGTGGCGGTCGCGAGGCGATCCAGAAAGAGGGCATCGCCTGCTACCAGACGCTGATCCGCGGCATGCTGGATGTCACCGACAACCTGGTCGACAAGCAGGTAGTGGCGCCCGAGCGGGTGGTGCGCCATGACGGCGACGACACCTACCTGGTGGTCGCCGCCGACAAGGGCACCGCGACCTTCTCCGATATCGCCAACGCGCTGGCCCATGAGTATAACTTCTGGCTGGGTGACGCTTTCGCCTCGGGCGGCAAGCACGGCTACGACCACAAGGGCATGGCGATCACCGCGCGCGGTGCCTGGGAGGCGGTCAAGCGCCATTTCCGCGAGCTGGGCATCAATACCCAGTCCGACCCCTTTACGGTGATCGGCGTGGGCGACATGGCCGGTGACGTCTTCGGTAACGGCATGCTGTTGTCGGAAAAGATCCGCCTGGTGGCGGCCTTCAACCATCGCCACATCTTCATCGACCCCGAGCCGGACTGCGAGGCCTCTTTCAAGGAGCGCAAGCGCATGTTCGAGCTGGCTACCTCCAGCTGGGCGGATTACGACAAGTCGCTGATCAGCGAGGGCGGCGGGGTTTTCTCCCGCGAGGCCAAGTCGATCGAGATCAGCGATGCGATGCGTGAGCGCTTTGGCATCAGCGAGCAGCGCATGGCGCCCAACGATCTGATCCACGCGCTGCTCAGGGCACAGGTCGATCTGCTCTGGAATGGCGGTATTGGCACCTACGTCAAGTCGAGCGAGGAGAGCCATGCCGACGTCGGCGACAAGGCCAACGACAGCCTGCGGGTCGACGGCTGCGAGCTGGGCTGCCGGGTGATCGGCGAGGGCGGTAACCTCGGTGTTACCCAACTGGGGCGCCGCGAGGCGGCCGATCACGGCGTCAGGGTCAATACCGACTTCATCGACAACGCCGGCGGGGTCAACTGCTCCGACCACGAGGTCAACATCAAGATTCTGCTCGACGAGGTGGTCACCCGCGGTGACCTGACCGGCAAGCAGCGCAACGACCTGCTGTCGAGCATGACCGACGAAGTGGCCGATCTGGTGGTCGACGACAACTACCAGCAGACCCAGGCGCTGTCGCTGTCGCGGCTGCTGTCAAAAGAGAACCCTGGCCCTTATCGCCGCTTCATCAACGATCTGGAGGGCGCCGGCCTGCTGGATCGCGAGCTGGAGGCGCTGCCCGACGACGACAGCCTTGCCGAGCGCTCACGGCAGGGCGAGGGATTGACGCATCCGGAGCTGGCATCGCTGATCTCGCACGCCAAGATCGATCTCAAGGGCATGCTGGCCGAGGAGAGCGAGATTCTCGACGAGCCCTGGCTGGCCCGCCACGTCGAGCGCGCCTTCCCCGCGACCCTGATCGAGCGCTACCGCGATGAAGCGATGGCGCACCGTCTGCGTCAGCAGATTGTCGCCACCCAGGTCGCCGGTGATGTCATTAACCACATGGGCATCCCTTTCGTGCGCCGGCTGATGGACATTACCGGCAGCAGCGCCGCCCAGGTGGTGCGTGCCTATGTGATGGCGCGCGACAGCTTTGAACTGGAGGCGCTGTGGGCGCAGATCGAGTCACTCGATACGCAGGTCGACGCCGAACTGCAGTACGACATGATGCTGTCGCTGGTGCGTCTGCTGCGCCGCGCCACGCGCTTTTTTCTGCGCTACTACCCCAACGCCCTGGCCGGCGATATCATCGAGCAGTATCAGCCCGATCTGGCGCGCCTGCAGGAGAGCATCGGCGAGCGCCTGCGCGGCGAGGCGCATCGTCAATGGGCCGAGCAGCGCGACCGTTTCGTGGCGGCGGGAGTGCCACAGACGCTGGCCGATATCGTTGCCGCCACCGAGAGTCTCTACGCCGGTCTGGGCATCATCGAGACCGCGCGCATGACCGGGATTTCTCTGGAGCGGGTGGCCGACAGCTACTACCTGATCGGTGAGCGGTTGTCGCTGCCGTGGATGCTCGAGCAGGTCAACCGTCTGGAGGTGGCCGACAACTGGCAGGCGATCGCCCGCGAGTCGCTGCGCGACGACCTTGATCGCCAGCAGCTGGCGCTTACCGCCAGCGTGCTGCGCCGTGAGGAGAGCGAGTCGGTCGACGACAGTGTCGAACACTGGATGGCGGAGCATCGCAGTGCGGTGGATCGCTGGTGTGCGCTGCTCGACGAGGTGCATTCGAGTCAGGAGCTGGGCTATGCGCTTTTCACAGTGGCGGTACGCGCGCTGGGCGAGCTGGCCGATCGCCAGTCCGCCATCTGAGCCGGTTGTGTCGCCATGACTTCCTCGGCCTCCATCAGCGCGCTTTACATCTATCCGGTCAAGTCACTGGCCGGTATCGATATGCCCGCCGTGATGCTGACCGGTGAGGGGCTGGCCTTCGATCGCCGCTGGGTGATCACCGACGAGCGGGGCAACTTCGTCACCCAGCGTGACTGCCCCGCCATGGCGACCCTCGGCACCGCGATTGACAGTGAACATCTGATCATTACGGCGCCGAGCCGGCGCCATCTGTTCGTGCCGCTCGCTGAACCTGCCACCCCTGCCGATCGGGTACGTATCTTCAAAACCGAGTGTCAGGGGCAGGACGAGGGCGACGAGGCGGCCGCCTGGCTGAGCGCGGCGCTGGGTCGTAGCGTGCGTCTCAAGCGGGTGCCGCGCGATAACCGGCGTCGGGTCAGTCCCCAACGGCTTGGCGAGCTTGTCGCTCTCACCGGTTTTGCTGACGGCTATCCGCTGCTGGTTACCGCCAGCGCTTCGCTGGCGGCACTCAATGCGCGGCTGGCCGAGCGCGAGCTGCCGCCGGTGCCGATGAGCCGCTTTCGGCCCAATCTGGTGATCGACCACACCCCGGCCTTTGCCGAGCACGCGGCGACGCGGCTTGGCGGCGAGGGTTTTTCACTATGGTTGTGCAAGCCCTGTGAGCGCTGTCGGGTGGTCACCGTCGATCAGTGCAGCGGCGAGATCCTGCATCCGGGCGAGCCGCTGGGCACTCTGAGCCGCATGTCGCATGTCGAGCAAAAGGGCGCTTTCTTCGGCGAGAACGCCGTTGTACTGTCGGGCGAGGGGGTGACGCTTGCGCGCGCAATGCGCGTGGTGCTTTCCCCCGAGCACGAGGGCACCGCGCTCTGATATGCTGTGCGCGTTCTTCCCGGCCATAACCCTGCCGGTTGATCGTTTACCCCATCAGTGAGAGAGATCATGGCGATTGTCAAAAAAAGCGGTTTCTACCTCGCTCTCGGCCTTTGTGCCGGTCTCGGCGCGAATACTGCGCTGGCCGACAGCCCGGCGCTGCAGCGCACCGAACAGGCCGCCAGCCAGGTCGATCTCACCCGCTATATCAGCAACGATACCGACTCCATGAGTCGCTCGCTCTATCTCGGTCAGCGGCCGTTAAGCCACGAATTCGAGGTCGAAAGTGCCGGCGATTACGTCATCGAAGTACGGGCCCCGATGGGCCGCAGCGGCGCCTACGAGGTCAACGCCGTATTGCAAAATGCCGATGGCAAGGTACTGGCCCGTGCCAAGGGCGATGCGCGCAGCAACGGCGCCACGATTCGTCGCCAGCTCTCGCCCGGTCACTACGAGGTAGTGGTCACCGGCCAGAGCGAGGGGCCGGCGCGGGAGCGGGTCACGACGGTGACTGCCACGGTCCGCAATGCCGATGGCGAAAGCCGCACCGCAGGTCTTGCCGAGGCCAACCGGGTCACTCGGCTGGCGCCCGCCGGTAGTGTCGAGCGCCCCGCCCGGGTCGCCCCACAGGGCACCGTCGAGCAGGACGCGACGCTGGCGGGCACCGGCAGCGCGCAGCGTAGCGCCAGCCAGACCGCGGCCCCGGATGCCCCCGCGCCGCAGCCGGGCCCCTCCGGTCGGGCACTGGAAAACGCTGCGGCCTCCGGCGGCGCAGGTGCTGCGCCGACGCGGGACGAGGAGGTCGCGCCGGCTCGCGAGTTGATTCAGCAGAGCGTCTCCTTCCGCGCCGAGGGTGAGGTGCTGCGCTTTGAGGTGGTGACGCCCGGAGTGGTAACGGTGGAGAGCTTTACCACCGCTGACGCCGGCAGTTACAACCTTGCCGCCGAGGTGGTAGACGCCGAGGGTAACGTGGTGGGGCGCGATCGCACCCGTGGTTTCGTCGGTAAATTCGAGATCCGTGAGCGCCTGCAGCCCGGCATCTATACCGTGCGCGTCGAGGCCAGTTCCGGCGCCGATATTGCCGGGGATACCTGGACGCTGCGCGTCTCCCAGGACGGCGAATAACGCCTGTCATGCCGCGGCGGCCATGCCGCCGCCTGCCGAAACCACGCCTGCTGATTCATATACCCGACAAGACTCGCTGCCATGTACGCAACCGCCCGTGCCCTGCTTTTTCGCCTCGACCCCGAGCGCGCCCACGCCGTGGCGCTTGGCGGGCTGGATGCGGTCGGGCGGTTGGGATTGGCGCAGCGCCTTGCCGGTGCGCCGGTCAGCGACCCGGTGACGTTGATGGGGCTTGCGTTCGAAAATCGGGTTGGCCTGGCCGCCGGGCTGGACAAGAACGCCGAACATCTCGACGGTCTCGGTGCGCTGGGCTTCGGCTTCGTCGAAGTGGGTACGGTGACGCCCAGGGCGCAGTCCGGCAATCCGCGTCCGCGCCTTTTTCGCCTGCCCGAGCACGGTGCGCTGATCAATCGTATGGGGTTCAACAACCACGGCGTCGAGGCGCTTGTCGCCAACGTGGCGCGCAGCCGCTATGCCGGCGTGCTGGGCATCAATATCGGCAAGAACCTCACCACGCCGGTGGAGCGTGCGCTGGATGACTATCTGATCTGCCTGCGCGCGGTACATGCCAGTGCGCACTACATCACCGTCAATATCTCCTCGCCCAACACGCCCGGGCTGCGCAGCCTGCAGTTCGGTGAGCAGCTCAACGCCCTGCTGTCGGCGCTGCGCGAGGAGAGCCGCCGCCTTGACGGCGAGAAGGAGAAAGCGGTGCCGCTGGCGGTCAAGATCGCTCCCGACATGAGCGAGCCGGAGATCGATCTGATCGCCGACTGCCTGCGCGACTGCGCCATCGATGCGGTAATTGCCACCAATACCACCCTGTCCCGCGAGGCGGTGGCCGGTGCAGCGCACGCCGAGGAGAGCGGCGGGCTGTCGGGCCGGCCGCTGCGCGAGGCTTCGAACGGCGTGATCGCACGACTGCGCCAGCGGCTGCCGGAGATAGCGATTATCGGTGCGGGTGGCGTGGACAGCGGCGAGGCCGCGCTGGAGAAACGCCGTGCCGGTGCCGATCTGGTGCAGCTCTACAGCGGGTTGATCTATCGTGGGCCGGCCCTGACAGGGGAGTGCGCGCGGGCACTGGTGGAGTGATGCGCGGTCGTCAATAAATAAAGCCAGCAATACAGGCCGTATGGACCGGCAGGCGAGATTCGCCGGGCCCCTGACGGGACCCGGCGCTGTGAAGATAGTCTCGAGCCGATCAGCTCGCGGCCATGGGGTTCTTGTGCAGACCCGAAATCCCCGTCATGCCGGACCACTGATCCTCGCGACCCTCGCGCCAGCCACTCATCCAGAACTCACGCGCGTTGATATTACTGCCAGGGCATTCATCGCGGGATCTTCCGCTTACGCCTGCCTTGTAACCGCTTACATAGGCTTTCTGATAGGGATCACGTTTCTGTCGCTTCATGGCGAACCTCGCTTCACACTCTCATGTGTTGACCACCCTGATGACAATGAGCGCATTGATCGATGAGCTCGGGGTGGCGTGCAGGCTGACAGCTGTCGTGCGGTACTGCGTAGCTACGCTAATACCTTTACAGGAGTGGGCTGATGCTGTCGAAAATTGTTTTCAATTAAAAACTCATTTTTTTATACATTGCAGGAATATGACAGCCCATGAACGCACCGTCTGACAGCGCAGCTTGTGCATTTTTCCCCTTTCTGGCGACCTGTCCGCGCGGGCTGGAGGGCCTGCTGGCCGAGGAGCTGACCGCGCTGGGCGCCGAGGTGGCACGCGAGAGCGTTGCCAGCGTTCACGGCAGCGCCACCATGGCTACCCTCTACCGGCTCTGTCTTTGGTCGCGGCTGGCCAACCGTATCGTGCGGGTACTGGGCCGCTTCGACGAGATCGACAGTGCCAGGCAGCTGAGCGCCGCTGCAGCCACTGTCGGCTGGGAGGATGAGCTCGGCGAGGGCGCCACCATTCGGGTCGATTTTCACGGTCGCGGCGACGAGATTCGCCACACCCGCTTTGGCGCTCAGTGCGTCAAGGATGGCGTGGTGCAACGGCTCGGCGAGCAGGGCCGGGCACGGCCAACGGTCGACCCCGGAGATGCCGACCTGCGCCTTTACGCCCACCTGCATCGTGGTCGTCTGACGCTGGGCGTCGATCTATCCGGCGACAGTCTGCACCTGCGCGGCTACCGGCTGGAGGGGGCCAGCGCGCCACTCAAGGAGAATCTGGCGGCGGCGCTGCTGATACGTGCCGGCTGGCCGGAGCGCGCCGCTGGCGGTGAAAGCCTCTATGATCCGCTGTGCGGCTCGGGCACGCTGGTGATCGA
Organism: Kushneria aurantia DSM 21353; assembly: GCF_000382245.1. Classification (GTDB taxonomy): domain Bacteria; phylum Pseudomonadota; class Gammaproteobacteria; order Pseudomonadales; family Halomonadaceae; genus Kushneria; species Kushneria aurantia. The sequence goes on along the minus strand of NZ_KB907887.1, from coordinate 13,550 downwards.
GGCGGCGCTGATCGCCTGTGACATCGCCCCCAATCTATCGCGCCGGCGCTTTGGCTTTCACGCCTGGGCGCGACACGATGAGTCGCTGTGGCGCGATATTCACGGTGAGGCGGCGCATCGCGCCCGTGTGGGGCAGCGTGACTGCTCACTCACCCTGGTTGGCCGTGACCGTGACTCGCGCGCCATTGCCGCCGCCCGCGCCAACGCCGCCCGCGCCAACGCCGCCCGCGCCAACGCCGCCCGTTCGCCGGTCGAGGCGTTGGTGCGTTTCGAGCAGGGCGATGCTACGGCCGCGCCGCCTGTGGAGATGCCGCGCGGGCTGGTAATGACCAATCCGCCCTATGGGGAGCGGCTGGGTGAACTGCCGGCGCTGATCGCGCTCTACCAGGGGCTGGGAGCGACGCTGCGCGAGCATCTGGGTGGCTGGTCGCTGGCGCTGCTGACCGGTGATGCCAGGCTGGGTCACCGGCTGGGAATGCGTGCCCATCGCCACTACGCCTTCAAAAATGGCAGCCTCGACTGCCGCCTGCTGCTGATCGAGGTTCACCCTCGGAGCGCGCCGGCGTCGGACGGGCCGGCCGTTACCGCAGCCGCCACAGCGGCGGCCTCGCACTCCGAAGGCGCGCGCATGTTTGCCAATCGGCTGGCGAAGAACCGCAAGCGGTTGTCGAAGTGGCTGCGACGCAGCGGCGTGAGCTGCTACCGTCTCTACGATGCCGATATGCCGGAGTACGCGCTGGCCATCGATCTCTATGCTGACCGGGTGCAGGTGCAGGAGTATGCCGCGCCGGCGTCGATCGCCGCCGACCAGGCCGAGCGCCGGCTGATGGAGGCACTCGGTGTGCTGCCCGAGGTGCTGGGCGTTACCCCCGAGGCGATTTATCTCAAGCGCCGGCAGCGCCAGTCGGGCAGTGCCCAGTACGAGCGCCGCGACCGCACCGGCGAGCGCTTCGAGGTGCGCGAAGGCGACGCCCGATTGCTGGTCAATCTGCGCGACTATCTGGATACCGGACTCTTTCTCGATCACCGCCCGGTGCGGCGCTGGCTGGGCGAGCACGCGGGCGGCAAAAGCGTGCTCAACCTCTTCTGCTATACCGCCAGTGCCACCGTGCAGGCGGCGCTGGGCGGCGCGCGGGAGAGTCTGAGCCTCGACATGTCGAACACCTATCTGAAGTGGGCGGAGGACAACTTTCGCCTCAATCGTCTCGATCTGCGCCGCCACCGGCTGCTGCGCGAAGACTGCATGAAGTGGCTGGAGCAGGACGGGGCGCAGTTCGATCTGATTTTCCTCGATCCGCCGAGCTTCTCCAACTCGAAGAAGATGGACAGCGTGCTGGATGTGCAGCGCGACCACACGACCATGATCGAGGCGGCGATGAGACATCTGGCGCCGGGCGGCGAGCTTCTCTTTTCCAACAATCTGCGTCGTTTTCGTCTCGATGAGGCGCTGCGCGCGCGCTATGCTGTCACCGATCTGTCACGCAAAATGCTGGACCCGGATTTCGAGCGCCGCCCGGATATTCATCACGTCTTTCATATCGTGAGTCGCGAAGGCCAATAACACCCTCTTAGCTGCTCAAGAGCGACAGCTGGTGCATGGCATCGCGGGCCTCGGGGGCACTGTCGTCGCTGATCTCGAGCACCTTTTGATAGCCGCGCAGGCGCTGGATATGATCGATATCCTCGACCCACGCCATGGCGCGGGCGTAATCTTCTGCCAGCGAGTGCACGACACCGCCGTAGCCGGTGCCGATCTGGCCCCAGGCGCGCACGAAGATCCAGTCACCGAACATGTCCTGGTGGACGTGTATCAGCACGTAGTCGTGGTCGCTCTCCCAGCGAATGATCAAGGGTGGCTCCTGTGTGATGACGGCATCTCGGCGCGAAGCTGCCGATTGTAACGGTCGCAGCGGTGGTCACAAAGCGTTCGGGATCGACCCCAAACTTCAGTCTGTCGAGTTCGTGATGCGAATAGTTGCCGATGAGAACATGCCGCTCGTCGAGGAGTTTTTTGGCGAGTACGGTGAGATAACACGCCTGTCGGGGCGCGAGATGTGCGCCGACCAGCTGCGCGATGCCGATATTCTGCTGGTGCGCTCGGTCACGCCGGTCAACGCTGAACTGCTCGAGGGTAGCCGGGTGCGCTTTGTAGGGACGGCCACCATCGGTTTCGATCATATCGATCGCGACTATCTCGACCAGCACGGCATTGGTTTTGCCAGTGCGCCGGGCAGCAATGCCGAGTCGGTGGTCGACTGGGTGCTGTCGTCACTGCTGCTGCTTGATGAGCAGGATGGCCGGGTATTTACCGAGCGCGTGGTGGGCGTGGTGGGTGCCGGCAACGTTGGTGGACGGCTGCTCAGTCGGCTGCGTGCGCTGGGCGTGACGTGTCTGGTATGCGACCCGCCGCGCGCCGAAGCGGAAGGCGAAGAGGGCTTCGTTGAACTCGACGAGCTGCTCGAGCGCGCCGATGTGGTGTCGCTGCATACCCCGCTGGTCAGCGAGGGGCGGCATGCCACTTTTCATCTGCTGAATGAGCAGCGTATTGAAGCGCTGCGCAGCGATCAGGTACTGATCAGTGCCGGGCGCGGTGACTGTGTCGATAGCGAAGCGCTCAAGGCGCGCCTGCAGCGCGACCCGGGGCTGCGCACGGTGATCGACGTGTGGGAGAACGAGCCCGCTATCGACGAGGCGCTCTACCGCCTGGCCACCATCGCCACGCCGCACGTGGCGGGGTACAGCCTGGAGGGCAAGATGCTGGGCAGCGAGATGCTCTATCAGGCGGTCAGCCGTTTTTACGGCCTGCCGGCGCGGCGCAGCCTCGGCCAGATGATGCCGGAAAACTGGCTCAAGCGCATCGCGCTGTCGGGCCGCGCGCCGCCGATGGAGGCGTTGAGGCTGTGTGCCCGCAGCTGCTACGACGTACGCCGCGATGCCCTGCTGATGGAGCGCTACCGGCGTCACTACGGCATGGCCGAAGGGTTCGATCTGATGCGCAAGGAGTACCCTCTGCGGCGCGAGTACTCCAGCCTGCGGGTAGAGCTCAAGCGCAGTGCCGGCGCGGTGCGTGAGATGCTCGAGCACGCCGGCTTCTCGATTCGTGACAAGCGGCGCAAGTAATCCGGCTCACCCCGTCGGCGCTGGCGAAGGCGCTTTTTCACGCGGCGTCCGGCGTCGACATGCCTTTACCCATAAAAAAGGCCCGCAGAAGACGGCGGGCCTTGCCGTTGTCCGGTCTTTAGCCTTTTACTGCTGGTAGGCCGCCTTTTTCAGTGCGCTGATGCGGTCATCCAGCGGCGGATGGCTGGCGAACAGCTGCTCCATGATCTTGCGGCTCTTGCCACCGGCGATGCCGAAGGCGGTCAGTGAATCCGGCATCTGGTTGGGCATCTCCTGGCTCGCCTTGAGCCGCGCCAGCGCATTGATCATCGCGCCGCTGCCGGCCAGCCGGGCGCCGCCCGCATCGGCACGATATTCGCGCCAGCGCGAGAAGGCCGCGACGATAATCGAGGCGATCAGGCCGAAGACGATCTCCAGCGCAATCACGACCCCGAAGTAGCCCATGAACCCCAGACCGCCGCCGTCGTCGCGGCGCAGGAAGCTGTCGATCAACTGAGCGGCAATGCGCGCAAAGAACATCACGAAGGTGTTGAGCACGCCCTGAATCAGCGCCAGCGTGACCATATCGCCATTGGCGACGTGGGCGATCTCATGGGCCAGTACCGCGCGCACTTCTTCAGGGCGCATCTGGTTCAACAGTCCGGCGGAGACGCATACCAGCGAGTCGTTCTTGTTCCAGCCGGTGGCGAAGGCGTTGGGCTGCTGCGCCGGGAAAACGCCCACCTCGGGCATTTTGATATTGGCATCGCGGGCCAGTTCGGCGACGGTGTCATGCAGCCACTGCTCGTTGGCATTGCTCGGCCGCTCGATGATCTGCGCTTTGGTGCTCCATTTCGCCATCTTTTTCGACAGCAGCAGCGAGACCAGCGAGCCGGCCATGCCGAACACGAAACAGAAGATCAAAAGCGACGTCAGGTTGAGCCCGGTGCCGGTGAGATAGCTTTCTACCCCCAAAAGGCGCAGGGTAATGCTCGCCACCAGCACCACGGCCAGGTTGGTGGCAAGAAAGAGGACGATCCTCATCATGATCGCGATGCTCCCCGATATGTAGGATGAACCCGACCGGCGTTATGCCGGCAGCGGGCAGTATAGACCTTTAGATAATTGCAGCGGGTTTTGGTTTCAACTTCCGGTTAAGCAGCGTTTAGGGAAACGCTGCATAAATGCCTGCGCGAGCGAATCGCTTCGTTACGTGGTACTCGAAAAATCGCCTAACCTCATGTTATGTCTCGTTTTCTGCGTTCCATGCGCCTCGCGCTTCATCTCGCTCGTCGATTTATTCAGCGCTTCCTTGGGTCAATCCGCCGTTGACCGGCGTTTTCAGCGCCGCCGCGCCAGAAAACGACCCAGTCGGTCGATAGCGTCCTCGAGCTGTTCCGCCCAGGGTAGAGTGACGATGCGCAGATGATCCGGGGTCGGCCAGTTGAAGGCAGTCCCCTGCACCAGCAGCATCTTCTCCTCCAGCAGCAGGTCCAGCACCAGCTGCTGATCATCCTTGATAGCGTAGACCTCGGGGTCAAGACGCGGAAACATATAAAGCGCGCCCTGTGGCTTGACGCAGCTGACGCCGGGAATGGTGTTGAGCTTTTCCCACGCCATATCGCGCTGCGCCAGCAGCCGCCCGCCGGGCAGCACCAAATCGTTGATCGACTGATAGCCGCCCAGTGCCGCCTGAATGGCGTGCTGCGAAGGCACGTTGGCGCACAGCCGCATCGAGGCCAGCATGTCCAGGCCCTGAATAAAGTCGCGGGCGTGGCGTTTCTCGCCGGAGACCACCATCCAGCCGGAGCGAAAGCCGGCGCAGCGGTAGCTCTTGGAGAGGCCGTTCATGGTGATGATCAACAGATCTTCCGCCAGCGAGGCGGTCGGCGTGTGGGTCGCGCCGTCGTAGAGAATCTTGTCGTAGATCTCGTCGGCGAACACGATCAGCTCATGTTCGCGCGCCACCTGCAGTACGCGCTCGATGACCTCTTTCGAGTAGACCGCCCCGGTGGGGTTGTTGGGGTTGATCAGTACCAGCGCCTTTGTGCGCGCGGTGACCTTCGCCCGGATGTCGTCGATATCCGGCTCCCAGCCCTGCTCCTCGTCGCACAGATAGTGCACCGCATGGCCGCCGGAGAGATTGGCTGCAGCGGTCCACAGCGGATAGTCCGGCGCCGGTATCAGCACCTCGTCGCTGTCATCGAGCAGCGCCTGCATCGCCATTACGATCAGCTCGGAGACGCCGTTGCCAATGTAGATATCCTCGATCCCCACGCCCTCGACGCGATGGCGCTGACACTCCTGCATGATCGCCTTGCGCGCCGAATAAAGCCCTTTGGAGTCGCAGTAGCCCTGGGCAGTAGGCAGGTTGCGCATCACATCCTGCAGAATCTCCTCCGGCGCCTCGAAGCCGAAGGGCGCGGGGTTACCGATGTTGAGCTTGAGAATGCGGTGCCCCTCGTCCTCGAGACGCCGGGCGTGCTCGAGCACCGGGCCGCGAATGTCATAGGAGACGTGATCGAGCTTGTGCGATTTCCTGATCGGCGTGGTCATGCTGCTGGTCTGTCCGCTTTTGGGGGTGGCGCCGTGGAGGAGGGCGCCGGCCGCCGGAATGAAGGTGACACGAGTGGCGTGTGCTGCGAGCCAGCATACCGCGTCGTGCGTGACCGGTGCCATGGGCGGAATCAGGGGACGATTTATGGTGTGGCTTACCCCCGGTAAGAGGCGTCGTCGGATACTGGTTCATCTGCTGGAAACTCCTCGCCGCGGTTGAAGCGGCTGCGCTCTTCGCGCATCGCTTCCATCTGCGCCTCGTCGGGAATGTCCTGCGGCGTTTCCAGCGTAATGCGCCCCAGTTTGCCACCGCGCAGGTCCATCAGCAGTACCTCGGCGCCGCGGTGCCGGTCGACCTCGCCGCCGGCGCGCAGGCCGCCGCGTTTGGCGGCAATGGCCTCCACCAGCGTTACGCCGCTGCCTTCAAGGCTTTCGAGCCGGTAGCGATCGTGCAGCGCCTGCGGGTAGCGCTCGGCGAGCGCCAGCGCCGTCACCGCCGCCACGTCTTCGTACTCAAGGGCGGTATCGCGAATCGCGCCGCTGGCGGCCAGCCGATAGGCACTGTTCTGATCCTCGATGCGTGGCCACAACACGCCAGGGGTATCGGTCAGGGCGATGCGCTGGCCGATACGGATTTTCTGCTGGCGCTTGGTGACCGCTGGCTCGTTGCCGGTTTTGGCGACCTTTTTACCGGCAAGCGTATTGATCAGGGTTGATTTGCCCACGTTGGGAATGCCCATCACCATGACCCGTACATCGCGATCCTCACGCACCCGGCCGGCCAGTTCATGGCAGAGCTTGTAGAGCGGCTTGAGCTGGCGCGGCTCGGTGGTGGTGACCGCCATGGCACGCGTCTCCTCCTGGGCATCGAAGTGCGCAATCCAGCGTGTCGTCAGTTCGGGATCGGCCAGATCGGCGCGCGAGAGCACCTTGAGCGACGGTTTGTGACGGATCAGTTGGGCCAGCATGGGGTTGGCGCTGGAGTAGGGCAGGCGGGCGTCCAGCACCTCGATCACCACGTCGATCTCCGGCAGCGCTTCGTTGATCTGGCGCCGCGCCTTGTGCATGTGCCCCGGATACCAGCCAAGCATGGCGTTTCTCCCGTTACTGCCTCATTTGATAGGCGCAAAAGCGCCCCGGGTGGGGCGCGTGAAAAGAGAGTGTAACCCGCCGAGTCCGGGCGTCGAAGAGGCGGCGCTTACTCGCCCTGATGGAAGGTGATCGCCACCGAGTTGATGCAGTAGCGCTGGCCGGTGGTGTCGCGCGGGCCGTCGGGGAAGACATGGCCCAGATGGGCATCACAGCGCCGGCAGGTCACCTCGATGCGGCGCATGCCATGGCTGTCGTCCTGATGTTCCTCCAGCGATGCATCGGCCAGTGGGCGATCGAAGCTGGGCCAGCCGCAGTGCGACTCGAATTTGTGCTCGTTTTCAAAAAGCGGTGCGCCGCAGCAGACGCAGTGGTAAATACCCTGCACCGGCTCCACCTGATAGTCGCCGGTATAGGGGCGCTCGGTGCCCGCCTGACGGGTGACGCGGTACTGCTCATCGGTAAGCTGCTCGCGCCACTCCTGATCGCTTTTGTGTACCTTGTCCATGTAAAAACTCCTCTTTGCAGCGAGTCGGTCCGGTCCCGGAATAGGTTAACAGTTGCTGATATGGGGTCGCCGCCTGTCGATCAAAAGGGGTGCCTTGACACCCCCGGGAGGGGCGGGTAATATGCGCGCCACTCGGTGAGACGAGGCCGAAACGTCCCGTTCGTCTAGTGGTCCAGGACACCGCCCTTTCACGGCGGTAACAGGGGTTCGAACCCCCTACGGGACGCCACTTCGTTTTATCGATCAATCGGTTGCGGGAATAGCTCAGTGGTAGAGCATCGCCTTGCCAAGGCGAGGGTCGGGAGTTCGAATCTCCTTTCCCGCTCCATGCTTTTAGTGATATGGCAGGATTGTCGAGGGTCGTGAGCTGGAGCGCCAGCCCGGTCGATCTCCTTTCCCGCGCCATACTTTTAGTGGAATGGCAGGGTTGTCGAGGGTCGTGAGCCGGTGTGCCGGTCCAATCCATCTCCTTTCCCGCGCCATGTTTTAAAAGCATAGCAATACCGATAGTTGCGTCCCGTTCGTCTAGTGGTCCAGGACACCGCCCTTTCACGGCGGTAACAGGGGTTCGAACCCCCTACGGGACGCCACCTCAGTTTTATCGATCAGTCGTTTGCGGGAATAGCTCAGCGGTAGAGCATCGCCTTGCCAAGGCGAGGGTCGGGAGTTCGAATCTCCTTTCCCGCTCCATATCTTTAGTGGCACGCCAGGATTGCCAAGGGTCGTGAGCTGGGGCGCCAGCCCGGTCGATCTCCTTTCCCGCTCCAGTTTTTCTCCCTCTTCTGATGGCAATTTTCTGCCATTGTTTCAGCGTGTCTGCCTATCGACACCCGTTGCTCCACATCGGTTGACTGTCGGATATGTACGCTAGCCGGGACTTTTGAGCCTCGAGGCCGCCCGTCGTGAGTTACGGTTTCAGGCGCCTCGGTTTTTGTGCTTTAAACACCGGGGTGCGCGTCAGGCGCTGGCAGCTCCGATCACGCTATACACCAGCCAGCCGGTGTAGGCGATAAAAATTGTCAGCAGTACGCCACCCTCCGGGCGGTTGATGCGCCGGCCGCTCAGGCAGAATACGAACAGCAGCAGCGTCAGCGCTGCCATGATCGGCCAATCGCGAATCAGTACCTCCGAGCCGACGCTGATGGGGTGCACCACGCCGGCCAGCCCCACCACCGCCAGGGTGTTGAAGAAGTTGGAGCCCACCATGTTGCCCAACACCATGTCGTGCTGGTTTTTGCGTACCGCCGAGATGGAGGAGGCCAGCTCCGGCAGGGAGGTGCCGATCGCCACGACCGTCAGACCGATCACCAGATCGCTGACGCCCAGCGCGCTGGCGATATAGACGGCCCCCCACACCAGCAGACGTGAACTGGCGACCAACAGAGCCAGACCGATCAGGGTCCAGACGAGGCCACGCTGGAGTGACATCTGACCGGCTGCTTCCTCGGCCTGGACCGCCTCTTCGCTGCTCTGGCTGCCGGAGCGCAGCAGGCTGTAACCCAGTGACAGCACCAGCAACAGGAGCAGCAGGGCGCCATCCAGGCGCGAGACGGTACCGTCCCACAGGCACCACAGCGACGCCAGCGTGGCCACGCCCAGCAGCGGCAGCTCGCGACGTATCACACGGCGGTGTACCGCCAGCGGGCCGATCAGTGCCACCAGGCCGGTTACCAGCGCGATATTGGCGATGTTGGAACCGTAGGCGTTACCCAGCGCCAGCCCCGGATTACCCTCGGCGGCAGACAGCACCGAGACCGTCAGCTCCGGCGCCGAGGTGCCGAAGCCGATGATCACAATACCCACCGAAAGCGGCGGCATGCCGAGGTGGCGTGCCGTGGCGGCTGCCCCCTCAACGAAACGGTCGGCGCTCCAGGTGAGTACCACAAGGCCGGCTATTACGGCCGCAATTGCCATCAACACGCTGTGCTTCTCCTTTTGAATCCTTTGACCGAACGCAGCGCCAGCATAGCCTGGCCCGCCATGATGCGCCCGCCCGGGGCGGTGAATGCCTTGCTTTATCAGGGCTTTTCTACACCTGATTTGCACCTGAAAGTGATAGCGGCGGCATGATCGGCTATCATTAGCGCCCCAACGATTACGTCAGCCCGCGCCCCGACGCGCGACCAGCATGCGCTCTCCCCGGCGAGCCGGAGCTGCCTCGCTGTCGTGTGCGAATGTCAGGGCAGAGCGTCTGTCGCTGATGTCTGCGCATCCCCGGGAGGCGCCGTTTTCGATCGACCATGGAGTTTTCCGACCGTGCAATCCGCCCTCTCCATAAGAGGCCTGACCAAGGTTTACGACAACAGTTTTCACGCCCTCAAGGGCATCGATCTGGAAGTACCTGAAGGCGATTTCTTTGCCCTGCTGGGCCCCAACGGTGCCGGCAAGTCGACCACTCTGGGCGTGGTCAGTTCGCTGGTACGCAAGACCGCCGGCAAGGTATCGATCTACGGTATCGATGTCGACCGCGAATTTGCCCGCGCCCGCTACTACCTCGGCGTGGTGCCCCAGGAGTTCAACTTCAATCAGTTCGAGAAGGTCGAGGACATCATCCTCACCCAGGCGGGCTACTACGGCATTCCACGACAGAAAGCCGTGAAGCGTACCCACCAGCTGCTCGAGGATCTGGGGCTGTGGGACAAGCGTCATGACGCTGCGCGTCAGCTCTCCGGCGGCATGAAGCGGCGTCTGATGATCGCTCGTGCACTGGTTCACGGTCCGCGCCTGCTGATCCTCGACGAGCCTACCGCCGGCGTCGATATCGAACTGCGCCGCAGCATGTGGCAGTACATGAAGCGCATCAACGAACAGGAGGGGGTGACCATCATTCTGACGACCCACTACCTGGAGGAGGCGGAGAGCCTGTGTCGCAATATCGCCATTATCAATCATGGCGAGATCGTGCAGAACACCAGCATGCGTGAGCTGCTGTCTCAGCTGTCGCAGGAGACCTTCGTGCTCGATCTGGCCGAACCGATCACGCAGTGTCCCGCGGTCGAGGGCTTTGATGTCGAGCTGGTCGATGGCGGCCAACTAATGCTGTCGGTCGACAAGGGGCAGCGCATCAACGATGCCTTCGCACGGCTCAGTGAGCAGCATATCGAGGTCGTGTCGATGCGTAACCGCGCCAACCGCCTCGAGGAGCTGTTCGTGCGGCTGGTGGAGGAGAGCAGCGACGAGACGACAAAGGGAGAGATTCGCTGATGAACACGACCCAGCTTCTGATCGCCCTGTGGACCATTGTGCGCAGCGAAATTCGCCGCTTCATGCGGATCTGGCCGCAGACCCTGCTGCCGCCGTCGATCACCATGACGATGTATTTCATTATCTTCGGCAATCTGATCGGCTCACGTATCGGGCAGATGGATGGCGTCAACTATATGGAGTACATCGTGCCCGGCCTGATCATGATGTCGGTGATCACCAACAGCTACTCCAACGTCGCCTCGTCGTTTTTCGGCAGCAAGTTTCAGCGCAGCGTCGAGGAGATGATCATCTCGCCGATGCCTAACGCCCTGGTGCTGTCGGGCTTTGTGATCGGCGGTGCGGCGCGCGGTCTGGCCGTGGGGCTGATCGTTACCGCCGTCTCGCTGTTTTTCACCGATCTTGATATGCAGCATCCGATACTGACCCTGCTGGTGGTGGTCATGACGGCGATTCTTTTCTCCATCGGTGGTTTCATCAACGCGCTGCTGGGCAAGAAGTTCGACGACATCTCGATTGTGCCGATTTTCGTGCTGACGCCGCTGACCTATCTGGGCGGGGTGTTCTACTCGATCCATACGCTGCCCGCGTTCTGGCAGCATGTGTCGCTGATCAATCCCATTCTGTATATGGTCAACACCTTCCGGTACGGTATTCTGGGTGTCTCGGATATCAACGTGGGCGCGGCCGTCGGGGCGATAGCGATCTTCATTGTGATCTTTTTCGCCTGTGCCATGTGGCTGCTGCGCCGTGGCAAGGGGCTGCGTAGCTGATCATGAACGATGATCTGAAAGAGGCGCCGCTGGGCAGAACCAGCGCCTATATCACCGAGTACGAGCCGTCGCTGCTGTATCCCATCGCGCGCAGCGCCAGCCGCGCGGCGCTGGATCTCGATGATGACGATCTGCCCTTTGAGGGTGAGGACGAGTGGCAGGCATTCGAACTCTCCTGGTTGACCCCCACCGGCAAGCCGGTGGTGGCCGTGGCGCGCTTTCGGGTACCGGCGGACTCCCCCTTTCTGATCGAATCGAAGTCGTGGAAGCTCTATCTCAACAGCTTCAATCAGACCCGCTTCGCCTCCTCGGTGGAGGTGCGCCGCACCCTGGTCAGCGATCTTTCCCGCACGGCCGGCGCCGAAGTCGAAGTGACCCTGTTCGGTGTCGACGACATGGCCTTGTCGCCGGCACGGCTACCGGGCATCTGCCTCGATGATCTGGACGTCGAGATCGACACCTGGACGCCCGACCCGGAACTGATCATCACCGAGTCGCATATCGTCGAGGAGACGCTGCACTCCCATCTGCTCAAGTCCAACTGCCCGGTGACTGGTCAACCCGACTGGGGCAGCCTGCTGATCCGCTACAGCGGCCCGGCGCTGGATCATCATGCGTTGCTGGCCTACATCGTCTCCTTCCGTGAGCATCAGGATTTTCATGAGCACTGCGTCGAGCGCATCTTCATGGATTTGCTGCGTGAGGCCGAGCCCGACCGGCTGCTGGTGATGGCGCGCTACGTGCGCCGTGGTGGGCTGGATATCAGCCCCTGGCGCTGCCTGCCGGGCGAGCCGCCGCTGAAAACCGTGCGCCTGATGCGCCAATAGAGAACTCCCCATGGACGCCATTACCCTGCTGCTGGAGCGCCGCTCGGAAGGGCGGCTGGAAGGACCGCCGCCGACCTCGCAACAGCTCGACATCCTTTACCGCGCCGCCCTGCGCGCGCCGGACCACGGTGAACTGCGCCCCTGGCGTTTTATCGAATACAGCGGCGCCGGTCTTGACCGGCTGGGGGACGCCTTTGCCCGTGCCGTGCAGGCTGATGACCCCGAGGCCAGTGACAAGGCACTAGAAAAAGCGCGTGGCAAACCGCTGCGCGCGCCCATGGTAATCGCCGTTATCGCCAGCCCCAGGGCTTCGAAAAAGATACCGCGTAGCGAACAACTGCTCTCCGCCGGCTGCGCCGCCCACGCCATCCTCTACGCCGCCAGTGCTCAGGGGCTGGGCGCCATGTGGCGCACCGGCGATTTCACCTATCACGAGGTTGTGCGTGGGGAAATGGGGCTGGCGGCCGACGACGAAGTGGTTGGCTTCATCTATATCGGGCAGGCCAAAGGAGCGCGCCGTATTAAACCCCTTGACCCGCAGGCATACGTGACGCGCGTAAGCGACTGAACTTGCAATCGATGCCCTGGCGTGTCAGGATGTGCGCCGGTCTCGCGGGGCATTGCCTTTTGAGATCAGCAAAAACGGAGGGGTGTCCGAGTGGTCGAAGGAGCGCGCCTGGAAAGTGCGTAAGCTGAAAGGCTTCGAGGGTTCGAATCCCTCCCCCTCCGCCAGGTATTTCAAGAACCGGCTTCAATGGCCGGTTTTTTATGGCTGGAACAGGGCATAGGCAGGGGGAGGTGATGAGAACCCTCCGGTTCGAGCCGAAGGGGCCCGGGGGTATGGGCGCCGAGCGGCGGAGCGCAGCGAGGCCCATCCCTCCCCCTCCGCCACCGAATATAGATAAGCCGCTGATTTCAGGGGTTTTTTCTTTTTCTGACCATCTCCAGTCCCCCACTCAGTCCCCCAGTCTTTTTTGTAATGGGGTACCATGTCATTCAGCCCCCTTGAGCCATCCTTCGCCATCTGTGACAGCGGGCCCGGGTCAGATGCCAGCCTTTCCCTCGGCAACGTCATTGGTGCCCTGTCACTCCTCGGCTGTAGCCGACCCTTGGCCCAGAGATCAATTTCGCCTTCTATCCCCAGCAGAGCCTGAACAACTGTATGCATGCAGGGCATAGGACTAGATCGAGATCTGTAGTGGTCAAGTGATTTAGGCCACTGTCTTTTGAGTCTTCCAATAGAGCTGCTCAGCCACATTGGGCGGCAGCCCATCATTATGCTTGTGGGGCCGGAGAGCACTGTAATAGCCGATCAGATAATCCGTGATTGACCGCTTCGCCGAGACAAAGCACGAATAACCGATCTCCGGTATCCATTCCGTTTTCAAGCTTCTGAAAAAGCGCTCTGTCGGGGCGTTGACGCTCCTATGTCAAGGCACGGCGCTGGCGGCCTGTAAATCCTTGATGATTAAAGGGTAGAGTTCGCGCACGATG
>NZ_KB907886.1 GCF_000382245.1 Kushneria aurantia DSM 21353 | reverse complement strand
TGCGCAGTATTATCGAGCCGCTCTTCGAGCCTGACTTTCACCCCTCAAGTTACGGGTACCGTCCGGGACGCAGTGGTCACCACGCCATCGGTAAGGCGACGTTGTTCATTCGCCGTTACCGGCGAGAATGGGTCGTGGATATGGACTTGTCGAAATGCTTCGACACGTTAAACCACGACCTGATTATCCGCCAGTTCCGTCAACGGATCACGGACGGCAGCGTCTTGTCGCTGTTGCGCCAGTGCCTGGAGAGCGGCGTGATGGTGGGGTACCACCTCGAAGAGACGGCACGGGGCAGCCCTCAGGGCGGCGTGATCAGTCCGCTGATCGCCAACGTCTACCTGGACGCCTTCGACCAGTTCATGAAAGCGCGGGGTCATCGAATCGTCCGCTACGCGGACGACATCCTGATCCTGTGTGGCTCACAGGCTGGAGCGGAGAATGCGTTGAGGGTAGCCCAGGGCTATCTGGAGGGTGAACTGAAGCTGACAGTGAACGCCACCAAAACCCACATCGCGCACAGCGATGAGGGGGTCAAGTTCCTGGGCGTGGTGATCCACACCAGGTACACCCGAGTCCAGGAAAAGAAGGTGGTGAAGCTCAAGCAGACAGTGAAAGCGTTGACGAAGCGCAATCGAAGTGCGGGACTGACGGAGACCGTCCGCGAGCTGAATCCTGTACTGAGAGGCTTCGCCAATTACTTCCGGGTAGCGAACTGCGCACGGGTGCTAAAACAGATGATGAGTTGGATCAGGCGACGACTTCGTTGTCTCCAGCTCAAACAGTGGAAGAAGCCGAGTCGGCTGCATCGAAGGCTTAAACAGCTGGGCTACCGCCCGCCGTTCAAGTTTATCAAGATGCAAAGCTGGCGTAACGCGGCGTCGCCGCTGGCTCATCTGGCGATACCCAACGCCTACCTGCATGACGATCTGAGGTTGCTGGACTTAACCCAGGTCAAAACGGGCATCACTGTCCCCGAGTTCGGGGTAAGTTAATGGCATGAGCCGTATACGTGGCCCGTATGTACGGTTCTGTGAGAGGGATGAGGCGGTAACGCCTCACCCTACTCGATGTTGGCTGTCCGTCTCAGCCCAGGCGATATACGAACTTCTCCATCGAGCGGCGTACCTTTTTGAATCCCGCCCCCTGGTCGCGCTCGGCGTCGCGGTAACCCAGCGCCAGCAGGGCCACGCTACGCAGCCCCTTGTCGTGCAGGCCGAGCACCTCATCCAGCGCATCGGGTTTGAAACCCTCCATCGGTGAGGCGTCCACCTGCTCCGAGGCCGCAGCGGCGATCGCCACGCCCAGCCCGATGTAGGCCTGGCGCGCTGCCCAGGCCAGGTGGGCCTGATGGTCGCCCTTGCCATCCAGCGTGCCCTTGATCATGTCGCGAAAGCCGGCCAGGTCGCTCTCCGTCATGCCGCGGGTCTCCGCCGTGTGGCGAATATGGTGATCGAGCTGCTGGTAGAAATCGCTGTCGTGAACGGCGAATACCAGCAGATCGGAGCCCTCGATCACCTGTGGCTGAGGCGCCGCGGCGTCATGGATGCGCTGGCGAAGCTCGGGGCTGCGCACATGGACCAGTGACCAGGGTTGCAGGCCGAAAGAGGAAGGTGCCAGCCGCGCCGCCTCCAGAATGCGCTCCAGCTTCTCTTCCGGAACGGCCTCGCCGTTGAGGCGTTTGGCGGCGTAGCGCCACTGCAGGGCATCGACAAGTGACATCTTGGGGATCTCTTGAATGGGAACGGGACGCGATACTTGCATCAACCAGCGTATCGAAAAGCATCGGCGGCAGCGCAGCAGCAGAGTGTGGCGCTGACGATGCCCTGACATAGTATCAAAGCTGTCACGGCAGCGCCCTGGCAGCGGGCCGAGAAGAGTGCCCGGCTCTTGTCGATGCTAAAGCCGGTGCGTCATGGCGTCTGACGAAAGCGTTCGATGCGGTCGCGCAGGGCCTGTTCGGGGCCAATCAGTTCGGTCAGTTCCCCTTCGGTCAGGTTGCTTTCGGGGTGGCGCTCGGCGATAGAAGCGTAGCTGTCGCCGTCGCGCAGCGCCTGCTCGACCAGCTGTGACAGCTCCTTGCGATCATCGAGGCCGACGTGATCGAAACTCTGCTGGCTGCGCTGGTGCTGAACCCGATACTCGCGCCGGCAGCGCGCCAGCAGTTCGGGGGTAATGAGACCGACGTCCATGATGGGCTCCTGATAGCAGGGACACCTTTATGCTGAGCGGCGCCTGCGTTTCCCGCCATCACGCTTTGGGCGTATCGACCAAAGTCGCGGGCGTCGTGACGGCATCAGGGTACTGCAACGCCCTGCGGGTGGCCTGACCGGCCCTGAACTGCGCGATCGAGCGGTTCAGATGTTCGGCATTGGCCGGTGACCGCAGCAGATGCACCGTTTCCATCAGGCTATTGTAGTAATCCAGCGACATGACAACGGTGTCCTGTGCATCACGGCGCGTGATCACGGTGGCGTCAGCGTCATCGACCACCGCATCCAGCAGGGCCTTTGCCGCTATTTTTCGCTTGTAGCCCACATCGCCTGCTGATCTGATACTGATATGTGGCAATAGAATTTTCGATGCTCGACAGGGACAGATTCCCCTCTCGATAGAAGGAGACCCCCATGACGACACGGTCCGCGATGGTATCGACAGATGACATGCGCACCCGCTTTTCGCAGGCGATGTCGGCGATGTATCAGCAGGAGGTGCCGCTCTACGGCGAGCTGCTGTCGCTGGTCGCCGAGGTCAATCGCGAGGTACTGGCGGCCAATCCGCAGCTGGCGGCCGAGCTGGCCGACGCCGGCGAACTGGAGCGGCTGTCATTGGAGCGCCACGGTGCGATCCGGGTCGGCACGCCGCGGGAGCTGGCGACGCTGGCGCGGGTGTTCGCGGTGATGGGCATGGCGCCGGTGGGGTACTACGACCTTTCTCAGGCCGGGGTGCCGGTGCACTCTACCGCCTTCCGGCCGGTCGATGAGGCGGCGCTGGCGCGCAACCCCTTTCGCGTCTTTACCTCGCTTTTACGCCTCGAGCTGATCGAGGATGACGGCCTGCGCGAGCGTGCCGCGCAGATTCTGGCGGAGCGCGAGATTTTCACCCCGCGCGCGCTCGAACTGCTTGAACAGCACGAGGCGCAGGGCGGTTTCGATGACGGGGAAGCCGACGATTTCATCGGCGAGATCGTTACGACCTTTCGCTGGCACGCCGATGCCACCGTGCCCCATGCCACCTACCGGGCGCTACACGCCGAGCATCGCCTGATCGCCGATGTGGTCTGCTTTCGCGGCCCGCATATCAATCACCTGACGCCGCGCACCCTGGATATCGACGAAGTGCAAAGGCGCATGCCGCAGCGCGGCATCACCCCCAAGGCGATCATCGAGGGGCCGCCGGCGCGCAACTGCCCGCTGCTGCTGCGCCAGACCAGCTTTCGCGCGCTGGAGGAGAACATCCGCTTCGCCGACGACGCGGCGGGCACCCACACTGCTCGCTTCGGTGAGATCGAACAGCGCGGCGTGGCACTCACCGCCGAAGGGCGGGCGCGCTACGATGACTGTCTGCGCGCCGCCAGACAGCACGACAGCGGCGACAACGACGCCTGGCAGGCGATGCTGGCGCGCGCCTTTGATGCCTTCCCCGACGACGAGACGCGCCTGCGCCGCGAAGGGCTGGCGCGCTTTCGCTATCTGTTTGCGCCGCATGCCACCCCGGAGCAGCGCCGCGCCACCACGCCCGAGACCCTGGAGGCGATGATCGAGACCGGCGTGGTGCGGCCGATGCCGATCACCTATGAGGACTTCCTGCCGGTCAGCGCCGCCGGCATCTTCCGCTCCAACCTGAGCGAGAGCCGCGAGCAGCTGCACCAGGGCGATCCGCAGCGCGATGCCTTCGAAGCGGCGCTGGGCATGCAGGTGCACGATGAGCTGGCGCTCTACGGCGAACTGGAGCAGGCCTCTCTCGAGCGCCTTTTCGCCGCCTCCTGACCCCGGCAGGGGCCGTCGGTGTACTGCCCCGTCGCGATGTGATCCACAGTGCCCTTGCGGTTGGCCTGCTGGCATTTGTCGGTCGCTTTGTTATACATTTGAATAACAAGGCGACAATTTTTGCCATCAGGGACACCGACCATGACTTCCGACAACGTCATCCGCGGCGTTTATCTCAGCGATACGCTCGATCTCGCGGCCCTCTATGACGCCCCGCTGGGCGCTATCGCCGAGGATGTGCGTGTGCTGCGCCCCGAGGAGGTCGACGACCCCCGGGAGATTCGCTTTGCCGTCTGCTGGCAGCCCGGTGAGGAGGCCTTTGCGCCCTATCCCGAACTGGCGCTGGCGATGTCGATCGGCGCGGGCGTGGACGCACTGCTGGCGCATCCCGGTCTGGACGACGGCGTCGAGATCGCACGGGTGCGTGATCCCCATCAGGCCGATCTGATGGCGGGCTTTGCCGCCCATGAAATTCTTCATCACGAACGCGCCTTCGAGACGCTGGCGCGCAGCGCCGGCAATGCACACTGGGCGCCGCTGCCGATGCGCGCCCCGGCCGGGGTGACGGTAGCCATTCTGGGCGCCGGCACCATGGGGCGGGCGATCGCCAGGGGGATGGTAGCGCTGGGTTTCGGGGTGCGGGTGGCCGCCACGCGCTGCCCGCAGCCGCCGCTGGATGGCGTGAGCTACTGCTGGGGAGAGGACGCCCTGCAGCGTGCCGCCGAGGGGGCAGATTATCTTGTCAACGTGCTGCCGCTGACCGCCGCGACCGACAATGTGCTGAATAGCGCGCTGTTTGCGCGGCTCAATCGCGGTGCCTGGTTGGTGCAGATCGGGCGCGGCGAGCATCTGGTCGAGCCTGATCTGCTGGCGGCGCTCGATGAGGGCACGCTGTCCGGTGCCACGCTCGATGTCTTTCGCCAGGAGCCACTGCCCGCCGATCACCCCTTCTGGCGCGATTCGCGGCTGCGCATTACGCCGCATATTGCCAGCGATTCGCTGCCCGAAGTCGTCGCCCGGCAGGTCGTCGAGGCGGCCAGAGCAGTCCGCGACGGCGGCTCCCATCGCCTGGGCATCAGTCGCCAGCGCGGCTATTGAACTTCTCTCTCTATCCGACAGGAGATGCCTGATGACATCGCAGCCTAACGTCCCCGGTAACATGAGCGACGCCGAGCGCCAGGCGCGTATCGAACTGGCCGCCTGCTATCGACTGGCGGCCCACTATCGCATGACCGATCTGATCTATACCCATATCACGGCCCGGGTGCCGGATCAGGCGGGGCACTTTCTGATCAACCCCTACGGCTGGCGCTGGGAGGAGATCACGGCGTCGTCGCTGGTCAAGATCGATGTCGACGGCAACCGGGTCGATGACACCGAACAGCGGGTCAATCCGGCCGGTTTTACCATTCACTCGGCGATCCACCGCGCTCGCCATGACGCCGCCTGGGTCATGCACACCCATACCCGCGCCGGCGTGGCGGTGTCCGCTTTGGAGGAGGGGCTGCTGCCGCTCAACCAGATCGCGCTGCAGTTTTACGATCGCGTCGCCTACCACGACTATGAGGGCATCGCGCTGGATCTCGACGAGCGTGAACGTATCGTGGCGAGCCTCGGCGATAAACCGGTACTGGTACTGCGCAACCATGGCCTGCTCGCCACCGGCGCCAGTGCCGCCGAGATGTTCAACAACATCTTCTATCTCGAGCGCGCCTGCGAGATCCAGGTGGCGACGCTGTCGATGGGGCGGCCGCCGCGCACGCTGGCGGATCCCGTGGCCCATCGGGTGACCGCTCAATATGCACAGACGAGCCACGACGACGGCGACCTGCAGCTGGAGTGGCAGGCACATCTGCGTACTCTGGAGGCGCTCGACCCCGGCTATCGGCAGTAGTCGGGGTCGCCCGCATCGCGACGTGAGACGACCGTCGGCCGGGCACGGTCGCATCGACGCCTCGCCGGCCACCGCCGGCGAGGCGTTATCGTGTCAGCGTTTGTCTCGCGCCCCCGACGGCCCTCACAGCGCCGGACCGGGGCGGATGACACTGCCGTCGTGAAAGCGTGAAAAGCGAAAGCGTGACAGGTCATGACCGGGCGGCTCTCCGGCCACCAGCGCGGCCAGTACGCGTCCCACGCCGGGTCCGAAGCCGAAACCGTGCGCCGACATGCCGGTGCCGATCGTCAGCCCGGGCAGCGCCGCGCAGCGGTCGATGATCGGCACGATATCCGGCATGGCATCGATCATGCCGCCCCAGGCGGCGCGCACGCGCACCGGCCCCAGGCTCGGAAAGCGCTCCGCGAAGGCGCGCGGCAGACGTTTGACCACCCGCGCGTTGGGCGACGGGTCGAGCATGCGAATGACCTCGAAGGGAGAGACGTCATCCGCGGACCAGCGTCTGGGGGTACGCCAGCCGTCGGGAAAGCCGGCCGGTGCCGCCGGTTTGAAGCGCGTGCCCAGCGGGTCGGCGCGCAGCGCGGGCAGATAGTGGCGTAGATGACGCAGCGAGTCCGGGCCGATAAAGAGTTCATGCCAACCGGCGGCGGCCAGGGTGTAGCCGCCGTCCTGGCGGCGCCGGAAGGCAACCCGGTCGTCGGTGGCGGCGCCGTCATGGATCGCCGCCAGCGGCTCGGTGGCGACCACTGTGCCGCGTACCGCCAACTGGGGAATATCGATGTCGTGATGGCGCAGCAGCAGCGAGCTCCAGGCGCCGCCGGCGACCACCACCTCCGGCGCTTCGATCCGTCCTTTTTCGGTGACGACGCCGGTCACCCGGCCGGCGCTGATATCGAGCGCGCGCACGGCGAGCTGCTCGACGATCTGCACGCCCTCCCGCGCGGCCAGTCGCGCCAGCGCTGGCACGGCCTGCCAGGGTTCGGCGCGCATATCCGAAGGGGTCTGCATGGCGCCATAACAGGATCGCGCCATATCGGGAAGCAGCCCGGCGACGGCGTCACGATCGAGCAGCCGGGTATCGAGCCCGTGATCACGGGCGTGGGGCATCCACGCCTCGAATTCCGCCATCTGTCGTTTATTGCGAGCGAGATAGGTCACCCCGCCCGGCGCCAGACCGATATCCTCACCGCTTTCCCGGGCCAGTTGCCGCCACAGGGCCAGCGCCTCGGAGGCGATCGGCAGCTCCTCCGGGTCGCGCCCCTGGCAGCGCAGCCAGCCCCAGTTGCGCGAAGACTGCTCGCCGGCGATTCGCCCCTTCTCCAGCAGTACCACCGACAGGCCGCGGCGGGCCAGAAACAGGGCGGTAGTCACGCCCACGATGCCGCCGCCGATCACCACCGCATCGGCGGCGGCCGGCGGCGGGCCGGGCCAGGCGACAGGTTGATCGGGACTGAATGGAAACACCATCGGCTTGTACTCCCTTGAAAGTCGTCATCCGGAGCCTGAATCAGCGCGAAATACGAGTGACTTCAGTCTTTGCATCTCGCCATCGTTGTTGTACTGTCGTATAACAAGCTACTTTCGTATAACCGCTGAGTGATTGCAACACCCCGGCCGACCGGTTCCCGGCGTGTCGTTTGCCCCGCTGCAAACGGCTAAAAATGAACGCTACCGGCGCGCCGGTAGCGGTTCCAACAACAAACAAGGAATTCACCATGTTCAAGACGCTGTCTCTGCTGCTGCTCGCCATGATCCCTCTGCTGGCAGGCCAGGCACTGGCTGAAGAAAATGCCGAAACCACTTACAGGGTCGGCATCTCGGCCGAGCCCTATCCCCCCTTCTACAGCCGTGACGCCTCGGGTGAGTGGCACGGCTGGGAGATCGACTTTACCCATGAGCTGTGCGCGCGCCTCGACGCCCAGTGCGAGATCGTGCCGCTGGCCTGGGAGGGAATTATCCCGGCGCTCAATATCGGCAAGATCGATATGATCATCGGCTCGATGTCGGCGACCCCGGCGCGGGCCAAACAGATCGCCTTTTCCGACAAGTATTACGACACCCCGACCGGACTGGTGGCGCTCGATTCCACCGACATCGAACCGACGCCGGAGGGCGTCTCGGGCGCCATCATCGGCGTCCAGTCCGGTTCCATCCAGCAGGATTACGCCTACGTCCACTTCGGCGGCACGGCAGGCGCCATCAGGGTGTATCAGACGCTGGACGAGGAATTGCAGGATCTCGTCGCCGGTCGCCTCGACGGCGTGCTGGGCGATACCCTGGCGATGCAGCCGTTCATCCATTCCGACGAGGGCCAGCGCTGCTGTGAGTACCGCGGTAACGTGGCGGCCGATCCTGCCATTCTCGGTGCGGGTGTGGCCGTCGGCCTGCGCCAATCGGATACCGACCTGCTTGCCCGGGTCAACGAGGCGATTGCCGCTATCCGCAGCGATGGCACCTACCAGAAGATTTCAGAGCGCTACTTCGATATCGACATCTACGGCGAGTGAGCTGTCACCTCGAGCCGCCCGTTACGGGCGGCTGTTCATCACTGCCGCCACGGGATGAGCCGTTATCATGACGACCGTTTTCGACTTCTCGCTTCTCGCCTATAACCCGCCCGGCTGGGGCCGGGTACTGCTGGTCGGCTTCATGCGCTCACTGCAGCTGGCGGCGGGGGGCTACTGCCTGGGCATCGTGATCGGTGTGCTCGGCGCCATCGGCAAGCTCTACGGCGGTCGCCTGGTGCGTGATCTGATGGAGATCTACACCCTGGTGATTCGCGCCGTACCCGAGCTGGTGCTGATGCTGCTGTTCTATTACGTCGGCACCGATCTGGCCCGGCAGGGGGCACAGGCGCTGGGCTATCAGGGGTTCGATATCGACGGCCTGGCCGCCGGTATTCTGGTGATCGGGCTGGTGCAGGGCGGTTATGCCACCGAAGTGCTGCGCGGCGCGATCCAGGCGATTCCGCGTGGTCAGATCGAAGCCGCGCAGGCGTTCGGCATGTCGCCCCGCCAGGTGCATCGGCGGGTGACGCTGCCGGCCATGGTGCCGCATGCGCTGCCCGGCATGGCCAATCTGTGGATGATTGCCACCAAGGATACCGCCCTGCTGGCGGTGATCGGTTTTAGTGAGCTGACCCAGGTGACGCGCCAGGCGGCCGGCGCGACCCAGGCCTATCTGCTGTTTTTCCTCAGTGCCGGGGCGCTCTATCTGAGCCTGACGCTGGTGTCCAATTTCATTTTGCGACGCGTGGAGCGGCGTGCCCGGCGCGGCCTCGTGGCGGCGCGATAAAGGAGAGCCCGTGGCTGACATGCAGACGCGCGCGACGCTGGTTGCGCCCTTTTACCGGCACACGACACGTCTGCTGGCGGCGCTCTGCCAGCCCCACCGGCTGGTGTTGGCGGCACTGTTCGTCGCCGGCGTCATCGCCGCCGTGGTGGGGATGAACTGGCGCTGGCTGCCGCGCTATCTGCCGCTGCTCATCCAGGGCCTCGAGATGACGCTGATCATGCTGGTGGCCAGCGTGGTCGTCGGGTTTCTGTTTGCCCTGCCGCTGGCGCTTGCCCAGGCAGGCGGCGCGGCGCTGCTGCGCTGGCCGGCCCATGCATTCTGCACGCTGGTGCGCGGGACGCCACTGCTTTTGCAGATGTGGCTGCTCTACTACGGTCTCGGTGCCGTTTTCGCGCAGTATCCCGAGATCCGCCAGTCGTGGCTGTGGGACTATCTGCGCCAGGCCTGGCCCTACGGCTTCGTCGCTCTGACCATCTCCTTCGCCGCCTACCAGGGCGAGATCATGCGCGGCGCGCTGGCCGGGGTGCCGCGCGGTGAACTGGAGGCCGCGGCTTCCTTTGGCATGTCCTCGCGGCAGATCTTTCGTCGTGTCTGGTTCCCGCGGGCACTGCATCGCGCACTGCCGGCGTTGTCCGGCGAAATCATTTTGCAGCTGAAATCCACCCCGCTGGTGGCCACGATTTCGGTGATGGATCTTTACGCCGTGATCACCCGGGTACGTCAGGCGACCTTTTTGACCTATGAGCCGCTGCTGTTGATGGTGGCGGTCTATCTCTGCCTGAGTGGGATTCTCATCGTTGCGCTGCGCTGGTTGGAGCGTCGCGTGCCGACGGGAAGCTGAAGGCTCACGACAGCCGTCCCAGAAACTGTTGCAGGTGAGGCGACTGCGGGGTTTCGAAAAGTTGCTGCGGTGGCCCCTGCTCTTCGATGACGCCGTCGCGCAGAAAGACGACATGGGTGGCCACATCGCGCGCAAAGGCCATTTCATGGGTGACCAGCAGCATGGTGCGCTGCTCGCCGGCCAGGTCGCGAATCACCGCCAGCACCTCGCCGACCAGCTCGGGGTCGAGCGCCGAGGTGGGCTCATCGAACAGCATCGCCATCGGCTCCACTGCCAGCACGCGGGCGATCGCCGCACGCTGCTGCTGACCGCCGGAAAGAAAGCCGGGCCAGCTGTCCTTTTTATCCGCCAGTCCGACGCGCTCCAGAAGGGTCGTGGCGCGCTCGATGGCGTCACCTCTTTTGACACCATGCACGATCATCGGTGCCTCGATCACGTTCTCCAGCACCGTGCGGTGGGGCCATAGATTGAAGTTCTGAAACACCATGCCGACCCGTGAACGAATGCGCGCCACCTGGCGGGCATCGGCCGGTTTCATGATACCGCTGTGCCCGTGCTTCATGCGGTAGGGTTCGCCCTCGATAGCGATCTCGCCGGCGGAGGGGACCTCCAGCAGATTGATACAGCGCAGCAGGGTCGATTTACCCGATCCCGAGCCGCCGATAATGGCAATGACATCGCCGCGTCGGGCAGTCAGGTTGATGCCCCTGAGCACGTCGTGATCGTCGAAACGTTTGTGCAGGTCGATGATCTCGACCACGGTTTCTCGTCCCAATGTGTCTCTCCCGTTCACTTGTATTGATTGTGTCATCACTCGGGCCTTCCCAATGACCATTGCTTGTATTTATTATACGACGGTATAACAGTGAGAGAATAGTCGCGTGGAACGCAAGAATTTTCAGCGCTGGTCACAGGATGAGCGTCGCCAGAGTCTGCTCGAGGCAACGCTTGCCTGCGTTGCCGAACAGGGGCTCGAAGGCGCCACCGCACGCCAGATCGCGCAGCGGGCCGATGTCACCGCGGGCCTGATTCGCCACTATTTCGGCAGCAAGGAGAAGATGGTGCAGGCCGCCTATGAGCTGCTCATCGGTGAACTGACCCATGCGGCGAAATGCGCTGCCGAGGCCGACGGCGGTGAGCCACAGGCGCAGCTGGCACGCTTCGTGGTGGCCAACGTGACGCCCCCCAACCTGTCGGCCGGCAAGGTATCGCTGTGGGCCACTTTTATCGGTCGGGTGCGTACCGACCCCGGCTATGCCGCTGTTCATCGCGACAGCTATCGCGAGTTTCTGGTCGCCCTGGAGGCACTGATCCATCCCGTGCTGGTGGCCCATGACCGCAAGGCGACGCCCGCCTGTTGCAGCCGTTATGCCATTGCTCTCAACGCCCTGATCGACGGGCTGTGGCTCGAAGGCTCACTCGATCACGGCCTCTACGATGTCGGCACGCTGCCGACGATCGCGCTGGCCGCCGCCGAAGGGATACTCGGGCTCCCTGCCGATTCGCTCGCAGGCGCGATCAGTACCACCGACAACAGGAGTTGAACCATGCGCTATGCGTCGATCACCGAACGTCTTGGCCACCTTGGCGGAGATAAATGGCAACTGCACAATCGCGCCCGCGAGCGCGTCGCCGCCGGCGACGAGATCATCGAGCTGACCATTGGCGAACCCGATATCGCCACCAGCCCCGAGCTGGTTGAGCACTGCGTTACCGCGCTGCGCAAGGGCCGCACGCGCTACTCCAACGGGCGCGGCGAAACGAACCTGGTGAGTGCGCTGGTGGACGCCTATGCGCCACGCCTGCCCGGCATCGGCGCCGACAATGTGCTCTGCTTTCCCGGCACCCAGACCGCGCTGTTTGCCACCATGCTGGCGCTGGTCGAAGAGGGGGACGGCGTACTCACCGGTGACCCCTGTTACGCCACCTATGAGGGCGTGGCGAGTGCGGCCGGCGCGCACCTGCAGCTGGTGCCGCTGCATATGGCGCATGACTTCATCATGCAGCCGGACGATCTGCGCGCGGCGCTGACATCGCGCAGCCGCGTGCTGCTGCTCAATACCCCGCACAATCCCACCGGGGCGGTGCTGGATCGTGCCACCCTCGAAGCGCTGGGGCAGATCTGCATCGAACATGATCTGTGGATCGTCTGCGACGAAGTCTACGAGGCGCTGATTTTCGAGGGAGAGTTCGTCTCGCCGCTGGAGATCGACGCCCTGCGCGAGCGTACCGTGGTGGTCTCCTCGATCTCCAAGAGCCACGCTGCCACCGGCTTTCGCAGCGGCTGGTCGATCGGCCCGGCGGCGTTTTCACGCCGCCTGCTGCCGATCTCCGAGACCATGCTGTTCGGCAACCAGCCGTTTATCGCCGATATGACCGAAGCAGCACTGCGTGAGCCGTTCGATACCGCCGAACGGCTGCGTGAGTCGCTGGGACGCCGGGCGCAACTGGTGTATGACGCCGTGGGCGAGATCGCCGAGCTCTCTGCCAGCCTGCCCCGCGGCGGCATGTTTCTGATGGTGGATGTGTCGAAAACCGGCATGGACGGTGACACCTTCGCCCGTCGTCTGCTGGAAGAATACGATGTCGCGGTCATGCCCGGGGCGGCTTTCGGGCCGAGCGCTTCACAGCTGGTGCGGATGGCGCTGAGCGTCCCCGACGACGTGCTGCTGGAGGCGGTCGCGAGAATGGCGGCGCTGAGCCGCGCGCCCGCCGTAGAGGCCACTCGCGGCTGAGCGACGTCGTGCCCTGAAAGGTTCTGGAGCGTATCCGTGTCTCGAATATCCGAACGTTTTCATTCCGTCGACAGGCTGCTCGGGCGTCGTCCGTTCATGCTGCTCGACGGGGCCCTGGCGACCGAGCTGGAACGGCTGGGCTGCGACCTGAACGATGCGCTGTGGTCGGCACGCATGCTGCGAGACGCACCGGAAAAGATCCATAGGGTGCATCGCAGCTACTTCGAGGCCGGCGCGGACTGTACGATTACAGCCAGCTATCAGGCGACACGTCAGGGCTTTATGCGGCTGGGCCTGTCGGCCGAGCGGGCCGATGAGCTGATCCGCCGCTCGGTGCAGCTGGCCTGCGAGGCGCGCGATGCGTTCGTGGCCGAGCACGGCTGCGAGATCGCGCCGCTGGTCGCGGCCTCGGTGGGGCCCTATGGCGCCTTTCTGGCTGACGGCAGCGAATACCGCGGCGACTACGACATCGGCCGCGCTGCGCTGGCCGATTTTCACCGTCCGCGACTCCGGCTGCTGCTGGAAGCCGAGCCTGACCTTCTGGCGGTGGAAACCCTGCCGTCGCTGGAGGAAGCCCTGGCCATCGCCGGCCTGCTGGAAGAGATGCCCGCCGCCAGCGCCTGGATCACCTTTTCGGCGCGCGACGCGCACTGCATCAGCGATGGCACGCCGATCGCCGAATGTGCCGCTGCGCTGGAGGGCCGGCCGGGCATTGCCGCGATCGGTATCAACTGCACTGCGCCTGAATACGTCGAGGGGTTGGTGACCACCCTGAGGGCTCATACCGACCTGCCCATCGTGGCCTATCCCAATGCGGGTGGGCACTATGATGCCGCGTCCCGCAGCTGGTGCTGCGACATGGCCGGGCCGCAGGCCTTTGTCGCCGATGCCGAGCGCTGGCTGGCGGCCGGCGCCAGCGTGATCGGAGGCTGTTGCCGTACCGGCCCCGAGCATGTTCGCGCGCTCGCCGAGCTTCGCCGTCGCGCCGGCTAGCCCGCCCCACGGCAGAGGCCGGCGCCGGCGTTGGGCTCGATATCGGCCTCCAGCATGAAGGGGTCGATGCCGTCCAGACAGCCGATATTGAAGCTGTAGTGCTCCGGATCGCAGGCGGTGTGGTGGTGGGTATGGATGCCGCAGTGGGCGCAGAAGTAGTGCTCCTCCGCACCGTTGTTGAAGCGATAGCGCTTGAGCGCGTCGTCGTCGCGAATGACCCTGAGCCCGACCAGCGGCACACTGCCTGTCAGCGTCCCCTTGCGACGGCAGATCGAGCAGTTGCAGTGGCCGGGGCGCACGATCCCGCGCGGCAGATCCAGCTCGAGCCAGACCCGCCCGCAGTGGCAGCTGGCGCGGTGGGTGGTCTGAATGGCAACACCGCCGATCTCCCTGATCATGACAATCCCTCTTCACTTCTGTGCCGGTGGCAGTACGGTCAGCGGGGTGGCTTACGCCATGGTGACCTTCAACACCAGTATGCAGCAGATGGCTGTCGATGAGATTACGACCTTGGCGTGATGTCGGCCTGCCGGGTTTTTTTATTTTTCCCTATTTAATCAGTTAGTTAAAGTTTTCGATAATCATGTTGTTATCGAGGCCGACGCATCTCGTATCACTTGCGGTCCGGGCTTATAGCCGGCGCAGCCCCCACATGAACCAGGCGCCGCCCAGCAGCGAGGCGACCAGCCCGGCGGGAATCTCGTCGGGGAACAGCAGCTGCCGGCCGAGCCAGTCGGCGACGATCATCAGCAGCGCGCCGAGCAGGGCAGCGCCCAACAGGTGCCAGCGGGCGCGGGAGAAGCCCAGCAGGCGCGCCATGTGTGGCGCCAGCAGGCCCACGAAGGAGAGCGGACCGACCACCAGGGTGGCGCAGGCGGTGAACAGCGCCACCAGCCCCAGCAGGACAAGCCGCGCGTAGCGGGTGTTGACGCCCAGCGCCCGGGCCGTGGGCGTGCCCAGTGGCAGCAGGTCGAGCCAGCGCGACAGCGGCAGGGTAGCGAGGCCGAACAGCAGGGCCAGGGCGATGATGATGAGCGCGGTGGGCAGGTCGACGTAGTAGGTCGACCCCGACATCCAGGCGATGATCTGCTGCCCGCGAGGGTCGCCGCCGGCAAGGATGAAATGGCGCACCGCATCGAACAGCGCGGTGATGGCGACGCCGCTGAGCAGCAGCCGCTCGGGCAGGAAACCGCTGCGGCCGTTGAGCGCGATCAGCACCCCCAGTGTGGTCAGCGCTCCGAGGGTGCCGATGCCGATCAGGGTCCACTGACCGGCGCCGGGAATCAGCAGGATGGCCAGGATCAGGGCGATCGCCGTGCCGCCGCTGACGCCCAACACCTCGGGGCTGGCCATGGGGTTGCCGGTGACGCGCTGGATCAGCGTGCCGGCGAGCGCCAGCAGCACGCCGGCGGCGGCGGCGGCCAGCAGGCGCGGCGCTCGCCACTGAATCATCGCTGCATCGCCTGCCCCCGGCAGCCACTGCCAGCCTTCGGCGTTCTGGCCGGAGAGCAGGGCGAGGGCGGTTGCGGCCAGCAGGGCTGCACTCAGTATCGCCGGCAGAGCGGGCGTGGCGCGGCGCACAGGGAGCGCGGCGGCAGTGGCCGGTCGGCCAGCGCCGAGGCCGAGACGCGGGATCAGCCACAGCAGCAGCGGGGCGCCCAGCGCGGCGGTGGTGGCGCCGGTCGGAATCAGGGTCGGCAGGGCGCCGGCAAAGCGCTGTAGCAGCAGATCGGTCACGGCCAGCAAGAGCGCGCCGAGCAGGCTCGACCACACCAGTCGCGGCCCCAGCCGTCGCGCCCCGGCCAGTCGTACGATGGCCGGCGCCGCCAGGCCGATGAAGCCGATGATGCCCACCACGCTGACCACGCAGGCGGTTACAAAAACCGCCAGCGCGAGGCTCACCAGCCGCAGGTATTTGAGCGATACGCCCAGGGCGCGGGCGTTGCTGTCCTCCAGTGCCAGAACGCTCAGCGGCTTTAATATGAGAGCAGCCAACAGCGCGCCAATGAGCAGCCGCGGCCACAGAAAGATCACGCCGTCCCAGCCGCTCTGCGCCAGCGAGCCGGCGCTCCAGATCAAAAGGCCGCTCAGCGCCTCCTGATGGAACAGCAGCAGCACCATCGCCAGCGCCCCGCAGTACAGGTTGACCACCAGCCCTGCCAGCACCACCACCATCGGCGCCAGCCCGCGCTGCCAGGCGAGCAGAAACACGACTCCCATGGCCAGTCCCCCGCTGGCCAGCGCCACCCATTCACGCCCCATCACCAGTAGCCCGGGCGCCAGCAGGGTGGCTGCCATCAGCCCCAGATTGGCGCCGCTGGCGACGCCCAGGGTGGTGGGCGCCGCCAGCGGGTTGCGCAGCACCTGCTGCATCAGTACGCCGGCCAGTGCCAACCCGGCGCCCGCCAGCAGCGCAATGAAAAGGCGCGGCCACCAGCTGTAGTGCGTCACCACAACGCCGCTGCCGGCCTCGGCGCTCACCGGCAGCAGTGCCTGCAGGCCGTCCTGCAACGAGACCTGCTGCGTCAGGCCCTGCCCTGCCAACATCAGCATGAGCAGTGACAGCAGCAGGCAGAGCCTGGCCGGCGTCACGGCGCGCGCCATGTCAGGCATCCGGCGTGCTCCCGGGCGCCGGTAGCGACGCCCCGGTGTCCGCCGTCAGGGCATTCGTCAACAGCTCGGCGAAGCGCCTGGCCGAGGCCAGCGCACCGAAACTCCACGCTGGCGGCAGATACAGTACCGGCGTTTGGCGGGTGTCGCGCAGGTGGCGCCACAGGCCGCTGCTGTCCAGCGTCTCGGCGACGCCGGTGGGCAGCGGTTCGATCACCAGGATGCGCGCATCGTCGAAGTCGAGTAGCCGCTCCAGGCCCACCAGCGAGAACCCCCAGGCATTGGTCGGCTCGTGCCAGGCGTTGTCGAGCCCCAGCCGATCGAGCACCGCCTGGTAGAGTCCGCCCTCGCCAAAAACGCGCACGTGGCGGGCGTCCATGAACTGCACCAGCAGCAGCGGCGGTGTGTGCTCGGGCAGGCGTCGGCGTTTCTCCCTCAGCGCCGCCTCGGTGGCGTTGATCAACTGCTCCCCGGCCTGTTCGCGCCCGGCGATGGCCGCCACCCTGCGAGTGGCCTCGCGCAGGTTGTGCCAGGTATCGCCCGGCGCTGCGTAGAGGCTGACGGTGGTTACCGGTGCGATGCGCGACAGCCGCGGCTCGAGCGCGGCAAACAGGGGCGAGATCAGGATGCGATCCGGCTCGAGGCTGGCCAGCAGCTCCAGGTTGGGCTGGGCGCGCAGGCCGAGATCGGCCACCTCGGCGGGAATGGCCGGTTCGCCCACCCACTCGCGGTAGGCGTCGATCTGTGCCACCCCGGCTGGATTGACGCCCAGCGCCAGCAGCGTCTCCGCCAGCGGCCAGTCGAGGGTGGCGATCGCGGGAGTCGCCGCGGCGCGGTTCGACGCTGCCGCCGGGGCGATCATCACCACGGCGAGCAGTAGCGCCAGGACCCCGGTGGACAGGGGGGCGCGCAACGGCATCAGGATCAGGCGCTGTCTGAAAAGTGCCTGCGCACGTCCATACGGCGTTAAAAATTGACTCAGGAGGCCCATTGGCACCCCGTAAACTCCGCGCTTTCGCCCATTTTTGCCTTGTCTGATCTTCGCTTGTCGATTTTCAAACAGAGCCCGAGGCGTTGGCGGCGCGAACGCGGTCTCCGGTTGTGGGGGAATCAATTCACAACGGCGATGGCGTGCTCGCCGCCCGGATGGGGCATCACCTGCATGGGAATACCGTAGATCGCTTCCAGGGTGGTGGCGCACATCATCTCGTCCGGCGAGCCACCGGCCAGCAGTTGGCCCTGGCGCAGTGCCAGCAGCCGGTCGCAGTAGCGCGCCGCCATGTTGACGTCGTGCAGTACCACCACAACGCACAGATTCAGCTCCCGGCAGAGCCGGCGCACCAGCGCCAGCACCTCGACCTGGTGGGCGATATCCAGCGCCGCCAGGGGTTCATCGAGCAGTAGACAGCGGCTGCCCTGGGCGATCAGCATGGCCAGCCAGACACGCTGGCGCTCGCCGCCGGAGAGGGTATCGACCGGCCGCTCGGCGAAGGCCTCGGTGTGCGTCAGCGCCAGGGCGCGGTCGATGTGGCGGCGGTCCTCGCGGCGGGTGCGCCCCAGCAGGCCGTGCCAGGGGTAGCGACCGAAGGCCACCAGCTCGCGGCCGGTGAGGCCGTCGGCGGCGGGCAGATGCTGTGGCAGATAGGCCACCTGGCGGGCAAATTCGCGGCTGCCCCAGGTGTGCAGCGCGCGCCCGTCGAGGCGGATCTCGCCGCGGCTTGCCGGCTGCTGGCGCGCCAGCAGCTTGAGCAGGGTCGATTTACCGGAACCGTTATGGCCGATGAGGCCGTAGACCTGCCCTTCGCCGCAGCTCAGGCTGGTCGGCGCGAGCAGGCACTTGCCCGCCACTTCGAAACTGGCGGCATCAACGTCGAACATGGGGTGGCTTCCCCGCGTAAAGAAAGCGTTAAATCGCGATCCTGATTCAAACCGCAATGGTTATCAAGAGCATCGAAGCCACCGTCGGATACGGGGACCCGTTCAAAAGCGTCTGTTCAGAAACGATAGTCCAGTGTCGCGGTGACGCTGCGCTCGTCGCCGAAGTAGCAGTAAGTGGGGCTGAAACAGGCGCTGACATACGCCTCGTCGAACAGGTTGGCGGCGTTGAGGCGCAGGCTGGCCCCCTCCAGCGCGGTCGAGAGCTCGCCCAGCTCGACACTCACGAAGGCGTCGACAAGGGTGTAATCGTCGGTCTGCAGCCGGTTGTCGGCGCTGGCCTGCAGCTCGCCCATCCAGCGGGCGCCGATGCCGCCACGCACGCCGCCGCGGAAATCCCGCGCCAGCCACAGCGAGGCCATCTGTTCGGGAGTCTTGACCGGCGTATTGCCCGCTTCGATATTCGGCGCCACCAGCGCATTGTCGTGCTGGTATTCGACCTCGCTGTAGCTGTAGCCGGCGATCACATCGAGACGCTCGGTGAGGCCGATGTTGGCCGACAGCTCGAGGCCGCGAGAGCGGATATCGCCGACGCCGACGTAGCGGATCGGCGTGACGCTGCTGCGCTGCTGAACGTTTTGCTGGGTCAGGTCATAAAGGGCGAGGGTGTAGAGGTTCGCGCTGCCCGGCGGCTGATACTTGACCCCGATCTCGTGCTGAAAGCTCTCCACCGGCGCCGGCACGTTGCCGTCGACCCCCGTATCGGTGCTCGGATTGAAGGCTTCGCTATAGCTGTAGTAGGGCGCGATACCGTTTGCGAAGCGGTAGAGCAGTGAGCCCTGGGCCGAGAAGTCGCTGTCGCTGCGGCTGTCGGTGTCGCCGCTCAGGCGGTCGTGATACTCGCGGTCGATATAGTCCTGGCGTCCGCCCAGCGTCAGGTGCCAGCGGCCCAGCTGCATCTGATCCTGCAGGTAGACACCGGCCTGCTGCACTTCGCGACGCTGGCGCGTATTGACCGTGGGTGGGCCGGTCAGCGGGTCGCGACTGTAGTCGGGATTGAAGGGGTCAAGCGGCGTCGCGCCGGCACCGCTGAAGACGACATCGTTTTCTCGCCACTGGTAGTCCACCCCGGCCAGCAGGGTGTGCGCCACGCTGCCGGTGTCGAACTGCCGGGTCAGGTGGTTGTCGGTCGAAAGCGCCTGCAGGTCTTCGTCGGCGCCCGCATAGTAGCGCGCCAGCTCCGGGCCGTTGCCGCTGAAGCCGATCTGATAGACCTGCTGCTGAGTGACGTCCATGTTGATGTAGCGCAGCTTCGAGTTGAAGGTCAGCGCCTCGCTGGCGCGGTGTTCGAGCTGCAGCGCGAAGATACGCTGGTCGCGCTCGAACACGTCGCGCTGCGGTGCGGCATCCGAGAAGGAGGGCTCGACGCTGCGGCCGAAGCGCTCGTCGCTGACGCTCAGGTCATAGGGCACCGCGCCGTGAAAATCGGCCGATGGGTCATGCTGCAGGTAAGCCTGCAGCAGCAGGTCGGTATGCGGCGAGGGGTGCAGCTCGAGCTGTGGCATCACGGCATAGCGCTCGCGCTCGGCAACGTCGAACTGGGTATCGGAGCGGCTGGCGTGGGCGGTGACGCGGTAGTCGGCCCACTCGCCGTCGCCCACCGGGCCGGTCAGGTCGAGCCCGGCGCTGCGGCTGTTGAAGTTGCCGACGCTCAGGCGCAGCAGCCGCTGGCGTTCATCCAGCGGGCGTTTGCTGGTGAAGTCGACCAGCCCGCCCGGCATGGCACGGCCGTAGAGCGCCGACGCCGGGCCCTTGAGCACGTCGATGCGCTCGAGGAAAAAGGGGTCGATCTGAATCGCCGAATAGGAGCCGGGGTCGGTCTGCAGGCGCATGCCGTCGAGAAAGGTGTTGTCGACGTCGCCGCCGTAGAAGCCGCGCAGCGACACCTTGTCCGAGCGGTCCGAGCCGCCCGCCAGCCCGGTGAAGGCGCCGGGCGTGTAGAGCAGGGCGTCGTTCATGCTCTGAACGTTCTGGTCATCGAGCTGCTGGCGGGTGATGACATCGACGCTGCGCGCCGTCTCGATCAGCGGCGTGGCGGTCTTGCCGGCGGCGTTGCTGGCCTCGACACGGTAGCCCTCGGTGGGGCCGGTGATCTCCGCCAGCGAGGCGGCGGTGACCACCAGCGACGGCGTCTCGGCGCGCTGCTCGGCGGCGAGTGCCATTCCGGCATGGCCGGTCAGCAGGACGGCGGCCAGTAGTGATGTGTGGGCGACACGGTGATAGCCGCCAGGAGGATGTCTACAAAAGGGCTGCGTTCGATAATACAGCGTTAAAATTGACCTCAAATGCTCATTTAACCTCAAGTAAACGCCACGTTTTCGGTCAATTTTGCCTTGTCCTGCCTTCACTCGCCTGTTTTGTAAACACCCTCTGGTGTGCAGTGACATATTCCCTGATCCTTGCGCCTGTCGTTATGGAATGAGAATTATTATCTTTTCACGCGGCGTGCGAGTCTGCGCAGTGCGCAGGATGTTTTGCGCCGTGCTCAATCGTGGGCTATCGGGTGGGGCAGGTTCGATTCCGAAGGGGATCAACGCTGGCGCGCAATGGCACCGGGTGAAACGCCAAAGTGGCGGCGAAAGGCGGTGGAGAAGTTGCCGGCATGGCGATAGCCGCAGAAGTGGGCGGTCTGCTGCACGCCGAGGCCCGCGGCAAGGTAGTTGCGGGCCAGCGCAAGACGGAAGTGGCGCAGGTCGTCGAAGACGCTGCGGCCGAAGGCGGCGCGGTATTTGCGCCGCAGGCCGGCGGGGCTCATGGCGGCCAGCTGTGCCAGGTCGTCAAGGCGGTGTTCGCCGGCCGGAGTGCGGCGCAGCGCCTCGCGGACCCGCTCCAGGCGCTGCCGTTCGGCCGAGGGCGGCGCAGTCGCGGGGCTGTCGGCAGTCGTCAGGCCATGGGCCAGCAGCTGTAGAGCGAGCCCTTCCCGCTGTAGCTGCCGTGCCGGGCCGTCAAGCGGCGAGGCCAGTGCCTCCTCCAGCGCGCCGCGCAGTGTGGCGGGCAGGGGCCAGGCCTGCATGCGCGATGCTGGCGCCAGCGTCGCGCCGCCGTTGAGCGCCGCCAGTCGTGGCGCGTCGACACTCAGGGTGAGGGCGCGGATGCGCTGACCGGCCGGTTGGCTGGCCAGCAGCGCGTCGCGCTCGCCGAGGCGGACACTGAGCGCCATGCCGGGGCCCAGTGTGAGGCGTTGCGCCCCCAGCTGCAGTGACGCCTCGCCGGCCAGCATGACGATGATCGACAGCGGGGTGGGGGCGCGCGAGCGGGAGTCGTAGCGCTCCAGCACCTCGATATCAGAGGTGACCAACTGCATGCCGGGCGCCGGGCAGAGCTCCTGAACCCGCCCACGCAGCACCGTGGCGGCGCGCTGGTGCAGCTCGGGGAAGCGGTAGTCGATGCCGTAGTGGCGGCCCAGTGCCTGCAGTTGCCGGGAGGTATGGGGGCGAACGACGCCAGCGGTGTCGGCGGAGGTCGTCATGGCGTTGAATTCTTTGGCACATAAATGATCGATGCCGCTACGTATCTCATGTTCACCCGGCTTTGAACAAGCGTTACCAGCCTGTCATGGCGATGGCTGCTGCACGTCGGCAAAAGGCTGTTAAAATGCGTCCTTCGGCCCCCCCTCGGGGACACAATAGCCACAACGCCGCAGGAAAAAGCGATGACGCCCATCATCGATGTCTGCAATATCCGCAAGTCGTTCGGCGGCCTGACCGTTATCGACGACTGTTCCGTGCGTATCGCCGAGGGTTCGATTACCGGCATGATCGGTCCCAACGGGGCCGGCAAGTCCACCCTGTTCAATATCATCGCCGGCAGCCTTGCGCCCGACAGCGGCGAGGTGCTGCTCGACGGCGAGCCCATCACATCGCTGCCCGCCCACCTGCGCTTTCACAAGGGGCTGTTGCGTACCTTTCAGATCGCCCATGAATTCAGCCACCTGACCGCGCTGGAGAACCTGATGATGGTGCCGCCGGCGCAGGAGGGCGAGCGGCTTTTCAGCAACTGGCTGAGGCCGGGCCGGGTGCGGCGTGAAGAGGCTGAAGTGCGCCGCCGGGCGCAGGAGGTGCTCGACTTTATCGGCCTGACGCGGGTGCGCAACGAGCCGGCCGGCAACCTTTCCGGCGGCCAGAAGAAGCTGCTCGAACTGGGCCGTACCATGATGACCGAGGCGCGCGTAGTGCTGCTCGACGAGATCGCCGCCGGGGTCAACCGCACGCTGCTGGGCGATCTGATCGGCAATATCGAGCGGCTCAACCGCGAAATGGGCTACACCTTCCTCGTTATCGAGCACGATATGGACATGATCGCGCGGCTGTGCGATCCGGTGATCGTGCTGGCCGAGGGGCGGGTGATGCTGGAGGGGCCGATCGAGGAGGTGCAGAGCCACCCCGAGGTGATCGAGGCCTATTTCGGCGCGCAGAGCGCCTGACGCCAGCCAACGACAACACCAGCCAACGACAACAACAGACGCACAACCACACGAGTACGCCATGCCACTACTGGAAGCGAGCGACGTTCACGGCGGCTACGGCGGCATGAACATTCTCAACGGCGTCAACATGACGATCGAGGCCGACGAGATCGGCGTGATCGTCGGCCCCAACGGCGCCGGCAAGTCGACCATGTTGAAGGCCATCTTCGGTCTTTTGACCGTCACCGCCGGCGAGATTCGCCTGCGCG
Source organism: Kushneria aurantia DSM 21353 (assembly GCF_000382245.1). Lineage (GTDB taxonomy): Bacteria > Pseudomonadota > Gammaproteobacteria > Pseudomonadales > Halomonadaceae > Kushneria > Kushneria aurantia. Next base: position 30,756 of record NZ_KB907886.1, on the reverse strand, counting down.
GCGAGCTGATCAACAACCTCTCGCCACATCGGCTGGTGGAGATGGGCATGGGCTTCGTGCCGCAGGAGCGCAATATCTTTCCCGGCCTTACCGTCGAGGAGAACCTCGACATGGGCGCCTTTCTCAAACCCGCCACCGCACCGCGCATGAAGGCGCAGATCTACGACATCTTTCCGCCGCTGCGCGACAAGCGCCGTCAGCCCGCCGGCGAGCTCTCCGGCGGCCAGCGTCAGATGGTCGCCATGGGCCGCGCGATGATGAACGAGCCCGGCATGCTGCTGCTCGATGAGCCCACCGCCGGCCTGTCGCCGCGTTATATGAACGAGATCTTCGAGCGGATCAGGGCGATCAATGCCGCCGGCGTCGGCATCCTGATGGTGGAACAGAATGCCCGTCAGGCGCTGGGCATCGCCCACCGCGGTTTCGTGCTTGCCGCCGGCCAGAACCGCTTTACCGACAGTGGTGAGGCGCTGCTCAACGACCCCCGGGTGGCGCGAAGTTTCCTCGGCGGCTGAGACGCTGCCCATCCAGTACTGCGGAGAGAGTCCGTCGTGAATGAACTGATTTTTTTCTTCAACTATGTGGTGGTCGCCGGCAGTGTGACCGGCAGCATCTACGCCATCGGCGCGATCGGTGTGACGCTGATCTACAGCATTCTGCGCTTCGCCCATTTCGCTCACGCCGACATGATGACGCTGGGCGCTTTCATTGCGCTTTTGCTGACCATGGCGTTTCCCCACGCCGGTGATGTCGTCGGCCTGCCCACTGCCATCGTCATGCTGCCGCTCAGTATGGCGTTGACCTCGCTGGCGGCGGTGGGGATTGATCGCGTCTGCTACCAGCCGCTGCGCGCTCAGGGGGTCAGGCCGATCGTGATGGTGATCGCCTCGCTGGGGGTGGCCCTGATGCTGCAGGGGGCGATCCGCCTGTTCGCCGGCACCGGCGCGCAGAGTCTCTACGTCGAGGCGCGCAAGGCGATCTTTCGTATCGAGCTGCCCGGCGTGGCGCGGCCGATCGTGGTCACCGAGCCGCAGCTGATTCTGTTCGTGCTCACCGTCGTCGCGGTAGTCGGTCTGCAGCTCTTTCTGACCCGCACACGGATGGGCAAGGCGATGCGGGCGATGTCGGACAACCCGGATCTGGCCCGTGCCTGCGGCATCAATACCCGGGTGATCATCACCCTCACCTGGCTGATCGCCGGCTCGCTGGCGGCGATGGCCGGTACGCTGCTGTCGCTGGATGTGGCCTTCAAGCCGGATCTGAGCTTCTTCCTGCTGTTGCCGATCTTTGCCGCTGCCATCGTCGGCGGCGTTGGCAATCCCTGGGGGGCGATCGCCGGCGGCTTTCTGGTCGGCTTTGCCGAGACGCTGGCGGTGTTCAACTGGGCGGTGCTGCTGCGTCCACTACAGGCGATGCTGCCGGCCTGGCTGGAGCTGCCCAATAATCTCGCGCTGGTGGGTACCGAGTACAAGATCGTGGTGCCCTTTTTCATCCTGATCGCGGTGCTGGTCTGGCGCCCGACCGGCCTCTTCAAAGGGAAGGTGATCTGATGAACGATACCTCGTCACGCTCGCCGCGGCTGCCGCTGCGCGAGCTGCTGCTGTTTGCCGCCGTGGCGGTGGTCGTTGTAGGCGTGTTTGCCGTCATGGGCGGCGCCTACGCCACCCGTATGCTGGTCGAGACGGCCTGCTACGCCATTCTCGCGCTGGGGCTGACCGTGCAGTGGGGCTATGGAGGGCAGTTCAATGCCGGGGTGATGGGCTTTGTCGCTCTTGGCGGTTTCGCCGCGACCTTCGTCAGCATTCCGGTCAATACCGCCTTCTGGGCCAGCGATCTGCCGCTGCGGCTGGGAAGCGTGCTGCTGGCGGGGCTGGCGGTGATCGCGCTGGTGGTCGCCGTCAGCCGCCTCGACCGGCTCGGTGTGCCGTCCTGGCTGCGTACCCTGCTGGCGGTGGTGGTGGGTCTGGTCGGCTATCTGGTCGTGATCAGCTGGATGCGCAGCGTGGCCGGCGATATTCAGTCGCGGGTGGATTTCGTCGGCGGGCTCGGGTTGTCACCGCTGCTGGGCTGGATCGTCGGCGGCGCGCTGGCCGGCGGCATGGGCTATTTCATCGGGCGTATCTGCCTGGGGCTACGCAGCGACTATCTGGTCATCGCCACCCTTGGTATCGCCGAGATCATCAAGGCGTTTTTGAAAAACGCCGACTGGCTGACCCGCGGCACCGCGACCATCTCGCCGCTGCCCTGGCCGGTGCCGGAGCCCGGCGATGTGGGCTTTCTGACCGCCCGCGCGCTCTATCTGTCGCTGACGGCGGTGATGATTGCGGTGATCTTTTTTCTGCTCCATCGCGCCTATCACGCCCCCTGGGGGCGCATGATCCGCGCCATCCGCGACAACGAGACCGCCGCCGCGGCGATGGGCAAGTCGATCACCCGCCGGCACATGGAGATCTTTGTGTTCGGCTGCATTCTGATGGGTATCGGCGGCGCTGCCCTGACCAGCTTCACTGGTATCTTCGACCCCCAGGGCTATCAGCCGCTCAACCACACCTTTCTGGTGCTGGTGATGGTGATTCTGGGCGGGCCGGGCAACAACCTCGGCACCCTGTTCGGCGCCGTGCTGGTCTATATCGTCTGGATCATGTCGGGGCCGCTGGCGCTGGCGCTGATGCAGCTGGTGACCGGCCTGGGCGGTGACTGGTTCGGCTGGCAGCCGGGCAATCTGGACAGCCGCGCCCTGCAGGCGCGGGTGTTCGTGATCGGCCTGCTGATCGTGACCGTGCTGCGCTTCGCACCGCGCGGGCTGATTCCCGAGAAGGTGGCGCGCCACGACTAGTTTTCAGGCGAAAGTTCGGGAGTATGTTTCAGAGCCGGAGGCAGGTTTGCGCAAGGGCGCTATGAACCCGTCCATGGGCGCTACTTTCGACATCCCTGTCGAAAGACCCCTGCTTCAATCTGCCTCCCGGCTCTCTCGCGTTAGAGCAAGGTTTTGAGAAATGCCTTTACTCGCCAACCGGCCCTTTGGTGACGAACTGGCCGTTTTCGACCACCATCTCGACCACGAAGCCCGGCACGTCGCCGTTGTCGTCGAAATCCTGACTGCCGGCGGCGCCCTCGTAGTCAACGTCCTGGCCGTCGTCGATCAGCCGTTTGGCCTTCTCCCACTCGCCCGGCAGAATCGTCTCGCCCGGTGCGCTGGCGACCTCGCGCAGAGCCTGTGACAGCCCTTCGCGGTCGGCGCTGCCGTTTTTCTCGATCGCCAGCGCCAGCAGGAAGGCGGCGTCGTAGGACTGGGCGGTAAAGACCGCATTGGGGTCGATATCCGCCGCTTCCGCCAGCTTGTCGAAGGTCTCGGTACCCTGGGTATCCGGCGAGCCGGGACGGGTGGCAATCATGCCCTCGAGTACGTCGGGGCCGACCGCCTCGATCAGGTCGTTGCTGGCCATGCCGTCGGCGCCGGCAAACTGCGTGAAGGCGCCACTTTCATAGGCCTGGCGCAGCAGGGTCTGGCCGGAGCTGTCGGCGTAGGCCAGTACCACCAGGGTCGGCGCGCCGCTGGCGGAGAGCTGACCGATCTCGGAGCGGTAGTCGGCGCGGTTGTCCTCGTGGGCGAGGTTGGCCGCTACCGTGCCGCCGTCGTTTTCGAAGGCTTTGGTGAAGGCGTTGTCGAGCCCCTGGCCGTAGTCGTTGTTGACGTAGGTCACGGCGACGTTGTCGATCCCCTTCGACAGCAGCAGCCTGGCCAGCTGCTGACCCTGGAAGGCGTCCGAGGGTACGGTGCGATACACCAGGTCGTTATCTTCCAGATCGGTCACCGCCGGTGCCGTCGAGGCGGGGGAAACCATCACCACATTGCCGGGAATGGCGGCATTGTTGGCGGAGGCGATAGTGGCGCCGGTACACAGGGCGCCGACGATGGCGGTGACCTGCTCGCTGTTGACCATTCGGTCAGCGGCGTTGGAGGCGGCGGCGGCATCGGAGCAGGTGGTATCCCCGGAGGGCATCACCATCTGCTCGCCGTCGAGCAGTCCGCCCTGGTCGTTGACCTCCTGCATGGCCAACTGGGCGCCGGCGACAATGGAGGGCGTCATGCTCTCGATGGGGCCGGTAAAACCGCCCAGAAAACCGACCTTCACATCCGCCTGCGCCACGCCAGCGCAGGCCGAGGAAGCGGCAATGGCAAGTGCGAGAACTGTCTTCTTCATCGCTGTTTACTCTTTGTTGGTGGCGAATGGTTTGTGAGTGGTCAGGAAACACTTTTTTACTTTGCTGGTGGCGGTGACAAAAGACAAGCACCGGGTGGGTCGATGGCGTGCCTTCAGGCTGCGCAGGCCGCCAGCTGCGTCGCCAGCCACTGCGACACGGCGGCAACATCCTCGCTGGCGGTGCGGTGGCGAGCGAGATAGACCGACAGGCCGTTGTCCAGCGTGGTGTGCTCTTTCACCGGGCACACCAGATCGCCTCGCTCGATCAGCCGCTCGATACCCAGCCGCCAGCCCAGCGCGACGCCCTGGCCCGCCATGGCGGCTTCCAGAATGACCGTATAGCTGTCGAAGTGCCTGCCCTCGGGCACGCTGCCATGCCACTGCCTGTGGTCAAGCCACTGTGGCCAGTCCATCCAGCTATCGCCGCGCTGCTGGCTGAAATGCAACAGCGGCAGGGCCATTAGCTGTTCAAGGGCCAGGCTGTCGGCATCGGCCAGTGACGGGCTGCATACCGGCTGCACAATATCCGCCACCGAGAAGTGCGGTGTCAGCAGACCGCTGGGGCGGTCGCTGCACTGCAGGGCGAGATCGAAGCGTTCACCGGCCCGGGTCAGGGGCAGACTGGAGGCGCTGAGGCGAATCGTGATCTGCGGGTGGCGCCGGTGAAAATCGGCCAGACGCGGTACCAGCCAATACATGGCGATATAGAGTTCGGCAAAGAGCACGACCTCGCGCCGCGTGCCGAGCTGGCGAAGACGCCCGGCCTCGCCGGCGATCTCCTCAAGAGCGGCACTGGCGGTCACGAAGAACTGCTGCCCCGCCTCGGTGAGTTGCACCGCCCGGTGGTGTCGAGTGAAGAGGGCCGTGCCCAGATTCTCTTCCAGCGCGCGAATTCGGCGACTGATGGCGGCCTGGGTGAGGTGCAGCTCTTGTGCCGCCTGCTTGAAGCTGCCCAGCCGGGCGGCAGCCTCGAAGGGCAGCAGGGCGGAGAGCGGCGGCATTTCATGGCGTAGCCGGCTCATGGTGTTGGATTGACCTGAGGTTAATCGAAAGGACAATAAGATCGCATGAAAAAGGGGGCAAGCTCCATCACCCTTTCATTGATGTCAATCGACAAGGCAATAAGCGACATGAATGAAAGCTGGTTCTCAAGGGGTGGAGAGGGCGAGGCGGTCCTCATGATTGTGATCTGCAATCTGGCGCTTGCTACCAGCGATGCGCTGATCAAGCTGTCGGTCGAGCAGATCGGGGTCTGGCAGCTCTATGTGATGCGCGCTGCCTTCGCGCTTCCTCTTTTGGCCTTTTTAATGGCCCGCTGGCGCTGTTCAGCGCGGCCGCAGCGGCGGCGCTGGGTGGCGTTACGCAGCGTACTGATGGCGCTGATGTGGCTGCTGGTGTATACCGCGCTGCCATTGCTGCCGCTGTCGCTGGTGGCTGCCGGGCTCTATACCGCACCCCTGATGGTGGCCGTGCTGGATCGCCGCGAGGCGCTCGACCGGGGCACGCTAATCGCGTTGATCGTCGGTTTTGGCGGCGTACTGGCTGTTCTGCAGCCGGGAACCGAGCATTTTTCAATGGCCATGCTGCTGCCTCTGGGCGGGGCCGTCTGCTATGCACTGGCGGCGTTGATCACCCGCTATCGCTGTCAGTACGAGAGCGCTCTGATGCTGTCGCTGGGACTCAACCTGAGTTTTCCGCTACTGGCGTTGCCGATGCTGGCGCTGCTGGCAGTGGTCGATCTCCCCGCCGACAGGGTGGCCCACCACGCTTTCGTGTTGAGCGGCTGGCAGGAGGCGACGTCCTCGCTGTGGGGCGTGAGTGCCGTGCTGGCGTTTTTGATCGTGACCGCCAGTGTCACCATGGCGCGCGCTTATCAGCTGGGTAGCGCGGTACGCATCGCAACCTGTGACTACAGCTATCTGATTTTTGCCACCCTGTGGGGGCTTGTGCTGTTCGCCGAGTGGCCGGGAGTATTGTCACTGGTCGGGATGGTAATGATTGCAGTGGCCGGCAGCGCCACGTTCAGGGCAGGGCGCCGGAGGTGTTGATCGCGCGCGGGATGGTGTTTCACGTGAAACAGCAGTCTTCGCACCCTGGTCTGTCGTGTCACTATCCTGTGTTTTGAATGGCCCTGTGGTTTTAATGGCATAGCGGAGAAGTCGATGAGGTCGGTGCGACAACAGCAGTATCTCGCCAGTGCCCTGGTAGTGCTGGCGGGTTCGGTATGGGGGCTCTACTGGCTGCCGATACGTGCCATTTCGACGCAGTTCCTGCCCGGCGGCTGGGGCTCGCTGGCCGCCACGCTGATGGCGCTGGTGGTGCTGAGTCCGGCGGCGCTCTACTACCGCGGTGATCTGCGCCGTCTGCCGCTACGGTCACTGCTATGGCTGCTGCTGGGCGGCGCCTCCTTCATGTTCTACTCCATCGGCCTGGTACATGGCCGGGTGGCGACGGTGATTCTGCTGTTCTATCTCACCCCGGTATGGAGCACGCTGATCGCGCGTCTCGCGCTGCGCTGGCCGGTGCCGCCGCTGCGCTATGCGGTCATTGTGGTGGGGCTTTGCGGTCTGGCGCTGGTCTTGAGCGCCGAAGGGGGGCTGCCGCTGCCGCAGGGGGTAGGCGACTGGCTGGGGCTGGCCTCCGGGGTGATATGGGCGCTGGCGACCACCGGTATGCGGCTGTCGCCGATGCCGGGAGCGGCGGTAAGCGCTTTCGTGTTTGCCCTTGGCGGGGCGCTGGCGGCGCTGGTGCTGGCCACTCTGATGACCCCCTGGCCGGGGCTGCCGGCGCTCGCGGCATGGCCGCTGGCGGCGGGACAGCTACTGCTGGCCGGCGGGCTCTGGTGGGGGCTGGCGATGGTCGCGCTGCTGTGGGCCACCGCGCGGCTCGACCCCACCCGAGTGGGCATTCTGTTGATGAGTGAGGTGCTGGTGGGGGTGCTGTCGGCGGCCTGGCTGGCCAATGAGCCCTTCGGTGCGCTCGCGGTCCTCGGAGCGGTACTGGTGATCACGGCAGCGGCGCTGGAGCTGTGGCCGGTGCGCCGGTCGGTAGATGGCTGAGCGCGTTTCGCTCAGCCCGCCACACCCGCCGCCGTTGCCGCGATCTCCACGCCGCCCCGGGCGTGAATCGCCTCCTTGCCGCGCACGGTCAGGTCACTTCGGAAGCTCCCCTGGTCGCGCATGTCGAAGGGGTAGGCGCGAATCTCGTAGTGGGTGCCCCATTCGGTCTGCTCGACAAACACGATGACCGGCCGGTCGTAGTCGAGCCAGGCGCTGGTCAGCGCCACGTCGCGCAGGGCGGCGCGCAGCTGGTAGCTGTCGTGGCGCGGATCGAGGTAGAAGTCGGTAACGCACATCAGGGTGCGGGCGCCGGCGTTGGCGTTGCTGATGTGGCTGTCCCACAGTTTGAGATGTGGCACGGTGATGGTGTCGTCATGCAGTGTCTGCAGCTGAATGGCACGTAGCCCCACCGAGCGAACCTCGCCGTAGTCGTCGCCGATTTTGACCCAGTCACCGGCTCGCCAGGGTTTCTCGAACAGTGCCACCACGCCGGCAATCAGACTGCTGATGTAATCCTTGAAGGCGAAGCCCACCGCCACGCTGGCGGCACCTGCAATGACGAGGAAATTCTGCAGGGTGACGTTAAAGATCAGCGGTGTAATCCACAAAATGGCGACGGCCAGCGCCAGCAGGCGAAACAGCGGCACGGTACCCAGCAGCAGCAGCCGGGTACGCTTGGGGCCGCGCTCGGCAAGCCAGGGCAGTGTGCGGCGTACCAGTGCGATAGCCAGCCAGGTGCCCAGCAGGATCAGTATGACCGAGACCAGGTCGATGTTCTGGAAACTCCGCAGTAGCTGCTCGCCGCTGTCGCTGGCGCCGATTGAGTCGCTCATCGTTTACTATCTCCCTGTGTTGCAGTGCTGTCCCGACCTGATGACAACCCGATCGCGACACTCAGTTGCGATCAAGCGGAAAGCCGGCAGTTGCCAGGCCATTGCGAATGGCGGGATAGGCTGCCGATACGATACGTAGCTGACCGTCGTGCTGTTCTATAAGGCCGGCACCCAACAGAGCATGCAGCATCGGGCGCGGCCCGGGGTCCGGCAGCACGCGCTCCAGCTCGGTGCGCGCCAGCGCGCCGTGAATCAGTAGTGCATGCAGGATCAGCAGCGCGCGTGAATCCCCGCTGCCGGGCAGGGAAAACTCGTCCAGTGCCACCACCCACAGGGTCTGCTCATCTTCGAAGGGCAGCGGTTCGCTGCTGTCGTCGTCTTCCATTTCAATGCGTGAGCGCAGGCTGCTGCGCCACAGATCGCGCGCTACCCAGGGGATGCCACGGCTATGTGCCGCCAGCACCTTGAAATAGTTACTTTCGGGCTGACCCTTTTCATCGGTGGCAAAGATATCCTGGCCGCTTTCACGCAGCCGGAAGCGAGTGCCCGAGAAATCATCATCGGCCACACTATTGGCCAGCCACTGGCATAGGCGCTGCTCGTCGAAAGGCTGGAAGGTGAGCGGTTCGGGCAGCATAAGATGCGCCTCGATGGCACGGCCGAGATAGGCCCAGCCCCAGCTCTGGCAGCCGATCACACAGTGGCGTTCCAGACCGGCGATTTGTTCCAGCAGCCGGCGTACTGCTTCCAGACCGCAGCGATGGCGCATGAACCACTCTTCAAGTCGGGGAATGACCAGCACGCCTTCGCCATGGAGATCGGGGATTTCAACCGCGACTTCTTCAAGCAGCGTCTCACGCTTTGGCGTCGACAACACTTCGTGCCCCTTTCGCCGGGCCCACTCGCCCAATAGTTCATGACGATAGCCCGGTGGCATCACGATCAGCTGCAGCCAGCGCGTCGGTCGTATTTCTTGCGACCACGCATCCAGCGTCATGGCGAGCTCTTTGAACAGCGGTTCGCAGTGCGGTGGCGCCACCCTGTCTCTGTCGTTCAGTGCGTTGATGTCACGCTGAAGGCGGTCCTCGGCGATGATGGGGCGCTCTTCATGGCGTGTCAGCATGCGTTTGGTGCGACGAATCGCCATGCGCAACGCCTCGCGCTCCGGCCAGGGCGGTGGGCTGAATTCACTCAGTGGAATAAAGGGGCGGTACTCGAAGGCGTTAAGATCGGTCATGAGCTTCAGGTCGATGCGCTTTGACGAAAAAGCGCCCGGGGATGGGTGGCGTCTGCCGTCATTATAGCTTTTGGGCGGCCACGAATGCCGGACTTTTCCGAGTGGAATGTTTCACGTGAAACATCTGTCTGCCACCCGGCCCCCGGAGCGATAAGATTCAGTGGCAGGGAGTTTTCTAACTATACTTCGTTGCTATTAATACATTAGCGTACGATGCCGATAACAGGCTCAAGGAGGTTGAGCAGGGCGTCGCCAACAGTGCGTTCATGGTCATATCAGAAAGCTGATGCCGATAGCGACCAGTAGTAGTGCAAAGAGTCGCTTGAGCAATTTCTGGGGCAGCTGATGGGCCAGCCGCACGCCCAGCCGCGCCGAAACCATGCTGGTCAGCGCGATGCCAAGCACGGCCGGCAGGTAGACATAGCCAACGCTCCAGGCGGGCAGGTTGCTCTGGTCGTGGCCGAACCACATGAAGGAAAGAGCGCCCGCTATCGCGATCGGCAGGCCGCAGGCTGCTGAAGTGCCCACCGCCGCGCGCGCGGGCAGGTTGCGCCACAGCAGAAAGGGGACGGTAAGCGAACCGCCGCCGATGCCGAAAATCGACGAGGCCCAGCCGATAATACTGCCGCCGCCGATCAGCCAGCTGCGTCCCGGCGGGCGGTAGGTGTCATCACCGCCCCCCGGACGTAGATCAAAAGCGATCTGAATGGCCATCACGATGGCGAAAAGGCCAATCAGGAACTGCAGCTGCTGGCCGGGAATAAGCGTGGCCGTGAGCGCACCGAGAGCGCTACCGGCCACAATGCCCAGGCTCATCCAGCCGACCAGCGGCCAGCGTGTGGCGCCCTTTTTGTGGTGGCCGTAAATCGAATTGAGTGAAGTGAAAATGATAGTGGCAAGCGAGGTGCCGACCGCCATCTGGGTCACCACGGCCGGGTCGATATTCAGCAGGGTAAAGCTGTGTACCAGTACCGGTACCATGATCAGGCCGCCACCCACGCCGAATAGACCGGCCAGAACACCGGCGACAGCGCCGAGCAGCAGATAGAGCAGAAAAATCATGGGTCTCTTTCGGGCCTCGCGTTGAAAGGGTGAAGTCGTTTCTGAAGTGCCGGCCAGAATAACCTGTTTGGCGGCGACTTAAAGTCGTGAAAAGCCGAGCAGTGCGTGTTGATTGCACTATGCGACGGCCTGTGGGTCTCAATATCGAATATCGATAGAGGTGTCAGGGCCGTTTGGGTAATGCGGCGCGACACGGTTTAACGCCTTCCACTGTCAACCTGTGTAGCGATAAAGAGGCAGCAATGAGTTTGAGACATATGGATAACCCTGTGCGCTGCGACGGTTTCGCACCGCTTGAAGACTACGCCGCTATCGGCGAGGGACGCTCTGTGGCGCTGGTAGCGCTCGACGGCGCCATCGATTGGTGGTGCGCGCCGAGTATGGACAAGGCGCCGCTGTTCGATCGCCTTCTTGAACCTGAAGTAGGCGGTTACTTCGCTCTGACGCCTTGTGCCGAGGAATATCGCGTCGAGCGATGCTATCGCGACAACAGCAACGTGCTGGAGACGGAATTTATTACCGACAGCGGTCGGGTGCGCGTTACCGAGTCGATCAACAGCAATAATGCCGGGCGCCTGCCCTGGTGTGAGCTGGCGCGCCGGGTAGAGGGCCTCGAGGGCGAGGTCGAGATGAGCGTGAGTTTCAGAGCCGGGACCCATACCGAAACGGCCAGCCCCTGGCTGCAGAAGACACCGATCGGCGAGGTTTTCAATATCGGTGATCTGAAGGTCATGCTGCGTTTTTCCGATGACGTTCGGGTCGATACCTGCGGCGATCGCGGTGCCGAAGCGCGACTGACGACGCACAGGGGTAGCCGGTCGATGGTGGCGCTGCTGGCTGCCGAAGGCGAGCCGCTGGCCGTGCCTTCGGTCGCGCGAATCGACCGACACATCGAGATCAGCGATGTTGCCTGGCGCAGCTGGGTGGAAGGGCTTGCCTTCGACGGCCAGTATGTCGAGCACGTTCATCGCTCGGCGCTGGCGCTCAAGTTTCTGCTCTATTCGCCCAGCGGCGCGCTGGCGGCGGCGGCGACGACCTCGCTGCCGGAGCGGATCGGTGGCGACAAGAACTACGACTATCGCTATGCCTGGGTGCGCGACGCCTGCCTGATGATCAAGGCCTTCGTGCATGCCGGCGCTATCGAGGAGTCGCAGGCGGCCTTTTCGTGGCTGGTCCGGACGATTCGCCGTCACGGCCCCGATATGCAGGTGTGTTACACCCTGCAGGGCGACCTGATTCCCGCCGAACAGTATCCGCCCCTGGCCGGCTATCGCGGTTCGCAGCCGGTGCGGGTGGGCAACAATGCTCGCGGTCAGCTTCAACTGGGCATGTTCGGCGACATGCTGGCGACCGCGTCGCTGTTTATCGATGCCGGCCACATTGTGGATATCACTACCGCCAGGCTGCTGTGCGATCTTGCCAACCAGTGTGCCGACCGCTGGCGCTTTCGCGATTCCGGCATCTGGGAGCTGCCCGGCGATGTGCAGCACTATACCCACTCCAAAATGGCCTGCTGGCAAGCGCTCACTCACGCTATTAAGCTGGCCGACCAGGGTTACCTGGAGCCTACCTGGCGCGCGCGCTGGTCGCGCGAGCGCGAGCGAATCGAGACCTGGGTCAACGCGCACTGCTGGTGTGAATCGCGCGGTGCCTATGTCATGCATCCGCAGACTCAGGGGCTCGACGCTGCCCTGTGTTTGATGCACCGCTTCGGCGCCGAGAACAATCGTGAGCGCATGCGCTCAACCTATGACGCCATTCGGGCGGAGCTGGGACGCGACGGCGCGCTGCTTTATCGCTACTCCGGCAGCGAGGAGGAGGAGGGTGCTTTCGTGGCCTGTTCGTTCTGGATGGTGGAGGCGCTGGCGGCGCTGGGTGACAAACAGGTGGCTGAAAACCTGATGGACCGGGCGCTGAAGGCCTGTAACGGCAATCTGGGGCTACTGACCGAGATGGTCGATCCCGGAACCGGTGCGCATCTGGGTAATGTGCCCCAGGGGCTCAGTCATCTTGCGCTGATCTGCGCAGCCAATGCGCTCTCCGGAGGGCTGCTTGAGGACAATTGTTACTAGACTGCGCCTTTTGCTCAGGCGTCTGAGGCTGGCGCGCTCGGAAAGCAAGCGACATATGAGCCTGCCCCGCTGGCGTTTGATGCGCTGGCTGTCGGGCTGTGAACGTGACCTCCCCGAAGAGGTACTGCGACAACTGGTGGATGGGCCGATCAACTGGCTGCCGATCGTGCTGGCCGGTATCGGCTCGGCTCTGCTGGTCACCACGGCTTTAGCGCTGGAGAGCGGCTCGGCAGTGTGGGTGCAGCTGTCGCTGCTGCAGTGTGTTTTTCTTGTCTGGCGCCTCGAATTGCAGCGCCGCCTGCGCCACGATCTGAAAACGAAGCGCGAGGCTCGGGTCGACGGCATCATGCTGCATCAGCTGCTGTGGGCCGCCTCGCTCGGTGTCATGGCAGTCGCCGGGCTGATGGCGGGTGGTGCCGCAGCGACACTGTCCATTGCGGTGATGCTGGTCGTGGCCAGTCTCTGTCCGGCGCTGTGTATCGGCCGTCCACGCCTGTCGCTGACGCTGGTGCTGCTGTGCGACCTGCCGCTCAAGCTGGCGGTGCCCTTTCAGTCGGAACCGCTTTATTGGGTTTTTATCCTGCAGGGCCCTGTCTTCTGGCTATTGATGGACTGGTTTTCTCGCCAGCTCAGCGCCCAGACAGAAGCGTCGCTGCTCAAAAGCTATCGGAGTCGCCTGGAGGCCGACTACGATCACCTGACGCGCCTCTATAGTCGTCAGGGGTTTTATCGGGCGGTGTCGTTGATGCGACGCCGGCTGGCCGGTCGTGTACCGGTGGCGCTGCTTTATGTTGACCTCGACGGTTTCAAGGACGTCAACGACCGGCTGGGCCATGAGGAGGGGGATAATCTGCTGATCCAGGTGGCCGACTGTTTTCGTGATGTGCTGCGTAACGAGGACCTGGTGGCGCGCTGGGGCGGTGATGAATTCCTGCTGCTGCTGCCGGGGGCCGATGAGAAGACGCCGGTGGTCATCGCCGAGCGCCTTTTGAGGGCCATCCGCGAGATGCGCCAGGATGATACCCGGATCGATGCCAGTATCGGCATCAGCCGGCTGGAAGACGCCCGCGATCTAAAACGTGTGGAGCTTGAAAAGCTGATCCGTCGGGCCGACCACGCGCTCTATCGCGCCAAGAACGAAGGCAAGGGGCGTTATCATAGTGCGTTCGAAGCGGAAAGTGATAACGCTTGAGGGTCTACAGATAACTTTAATTTAAAAAATAATCTCGATGCGGTGTTTCCCGCCTGGCTGCTGGGGCTGCGCGGTGACCTCTGGAAGGCGGCGTTTCTGATCGGCGTGCTGCCCAGCGCTACCGCCGTACCCACGCTGGCGCTGAACAGCGGTATCTACTCGGATGAAGCGGCGGCGACCGTACTGGTCAGTACGCTCTTCGCCATCGTCACCATCAGTGCGGGGATCGCGGTCGCGGGGCTGATGTAGCCCCGCTCGGACGCTCAGGACTGCGGCGTGACGCGAATCAGCGCGCCGTCTTCCTGATCGGTCAGCAGCCACAGCGCGCCGTCCGGCCCCTCGTCGACATAGCGGACCCGGCCCAGCGTCTCCAGATAGCGCGCTTCGCCGCTGACCCGGTCATCGTCCAGCGTCAGCCGGACGATGCCGCCGGGGCTCAGCGAGGCGATCAGAATGTCGCCCTGCCAGCCATCGAAGCGCTCACCGGTGTAGAAAACCATATCGCCGGGGGCGATCACCGGGTCCCAGTAGTAGACCGGCTGCGCCATGCCCTCGTGCTGCGTGATGCCCTCACCGACCGGGGCACCCGAGTAGGCCTCCCCATAGGTGATCACCGGCCAGCCATAGTTGAGGCCTGCCTCGGGGCGGTTGAGTTCGTCGCCGCCCTTCGGGCCGTGCTCGATGGTCCACAGCTCGCCGGTGGCAGGATCAAGATCGGCACCCTGGATATTGCGATGTCCCAGCGACCAGATGGACTGGCCGGCGTCGTCGCGATCGGCGAAGGGGTTGCTGTCCGGCGTTGAGCCATCGGCGTTGATGCGGACTACCTTGCCGATGGTGTTGTCGGTCGTCTGCGACAGCTTGCGCGCTTCGTCGTCCGAGCGCTCGCCGAGGGTAATCCACAGCTCGCTGGTTTCGCTCCACACCAGTCGTGAGCCGTAGTGGCGCGTGGAGTCCCAGGCGGGCTGCTGGCGGAAAATGACTTCCACGTCAGTGAGCCGGTCGCCGGCCTCGTTCAGACGACCGCGTGCTACGGCAGTGGCTGTTTCACCGCCTTCGCGCGGCTCGGCATAGCTCAGGTAGACCCGGCGCTCGCTGGCGAAATCGGGGCCGAGTACGACATCCAGCAATCCACCCTGGCGACGGTTATCGACCTCGGGGACGCCTTCGATCGGCGTCGAGATATCGCCGTTGGCCGTCACCCGGCGCAGCCGGCCGGGGCGCTCGGTCACCAGCATGTCGCCATTGGGCAGAAAGGCTAGCCCCCAGGGATGGACGAGGCCGTCGGCGACCGTTTCGGTGGTCAGCTCGATGGTGTCTTCAAGCTGAGGCGCGCGGGTCTGCTGTGGGAAGGCGGGCTCCTGTGACGGCACATTGGGTGGGCCGGTAGGCACCGGCTCGGCGGCGGCCGGCGCGGCGGCCAGCAGGGTGGCGATCAGCGGCGTGGTCAAAAGGGGCGACAGGAAAGGCGTAGCACGCATGGGCAATCTCCCGAGGGGTTGAATCAGGGTGTCCTGTTGGGTTCACCCTCGCATGCAACTGGAAGGAACGCCTGCATCGATAAGGTTTGGCTTAAGCCAGTGGGCGGTCGCAATGCCAGGCTCTGATCCCCAAAGCCTGACAGCCCTCGGATTGTGAACAGCGCAACCTAAAGCGCGCCCTCGGCGATCGCCCGCGCCATGGTGGGGGCCAGCGGCAGGCGCGGCAGCAGGGTCGCCTGGAAGGCGTGGTAGAGATCCGGCTTGCCGCTCCAGAGCTGGTTCGAGGGGCGGTTGTGGTGGTCCAGCTCCTGCCACCAGCTGCCACGCTCGCGGTCGATCATGAAGCGCTCGATGTAGTCCCAGAAACAGCGATACCAGCGCTCATGGGTGCTGTCGCCGGTGCGCGCGTGCAGCGCCGCGGCGGCACTGGCGGCCTCCGCCACCGGCCAGTGCAGCCGCTCGTGTACCAGCGGGTTGTTGTCCCAGTCATGGGTATAGAGCAGTCCGGGCTCGCCGTCGACGCACCAGCCCAGTTCGGTGGCGCGCTGAAACAGTCCGCGGGCATCCTCCAAAAGCCAGCCCGGCGCGCTCTCGCCGTGGCGCAGCAGGCCGGCCTCGAGGTGCACAAGCAGCCGCGCCCACTCGAAGGCGTGCCCCGGCGTCGCGCCGTAGGGGCGAAACTGATCCTTCGGTCTATCGCTGTTGTAGTCGCGCCACTCGTGCCAGTCACTGTCGAAATGCTCGACGATGCGGTAGTCGTTGGCGCGCGCGTGGCGGTGGATGAGCTTCTCGGCGATAGAGAGGGCGCGCTGTCGCCACAGCGGGTTATCGAGCACATCGGCGAGCTGCAGAAAGGCCTCGGTCGAGTGCATGTTGCTATTGCCGCCGCGATAGGCTTCGCCTTCGGACCAGTCGCGGGAGAAGCCTTCGCGCATCCCGCCTTCGTCCTCCGACCAGAAGCGCGCTTCGATCACCTTGAGCACGTCATCGAGCAGCCCTTTGGCATCAGCGTTGCCGGATTGCCACGCGCTGGCAGCGGCGAGCGCCACGAAGGCGTGGATATAGGCCTGCTTGGATGGCGCCTCGCCCTCGCGGGGCAGTTCGCTGTACCAGCCGTCATATTCGCTGTCCTGCAGCGCACCCTGCAGGGCCGCCACGCCGTGAGCGACCAGTGGTGCTGCGCCGGGCACGCCGCGCAGGGTCGCCAGCGCATAGCAGTGGGTCATGCGGGCGGTGATCATGGTATCGGGACGGGCGTCGTCGGGCAGTCGACCGTCGTCGTCCAGCGCCGCAAAGCCGCACTCCGGATGGCGCGAGGCGCGGTAGAAGGCCAGCAGGCGCTGCCCCTCGGCTTCGAGCCAGTCACGGTGCGAGCCACGTTGCAGCCAACTGCCGCCGGGCGGCGTGGCGCCTGCAGTGATCTCCATCATGGTGACAATCTCCGTTGCAAGGACGATGAGCCGGACAGGTCGCAGGCAGGGGCCTGCGACCCGCCGAGGCGGTGTTGGCTGTTGAAGGGCGTCAGCCGTTGACGATCACGCCGCCGTTGAGATGCAGCGTCTGGCCGCTCATGAAAGAGGCATCCAGCGAGGCCAGAAAGACGTAGCAGGGGCCCAGCTCGCAGGGCTGGCCGGCACGCCCCATCGGCGTCTCGGAGCCGAAATCCTCCAGCATCTGGGGGTCATGGGCGCCCAGCGTGGCCGGCTGTAGCGGTGTCCATACCGGCCCCGGCGCGACCGCGTTGACGCGAATGCCACGTCCCACCAGCTGGTTGGAGAGCGAGCGGGTAAAGCTGACAATGGCGCCCTTGGTGGCGGTGTAGTCGACCAGAAAGTCGGGGCCGATGTAGGCGTTGACCGAGGTCGTGTTGATGATGGCATCGTCTTCACCCAGATGCGGCAGCGCGGCCTTTGTCAGGTAAAACATGCCGTGCATGTTGGTGGCAAAGGTCTGCTCCCACTGTTCGTTGCTCAGTTCGGTGAGGTCATTGCTGACCTGCTGGGTGCCGGCGTTGTTGACCAGAATATTGAGGCCGCCGAAGTGGTCGACGACGCGCTGGACCGATTCAGCGCAAAAGGTGGCGTCGCGAATGTCGCCGGCGATCAGCAGGCAGCGGCGCCCTTCGGCCTCCACCAGTCGTTGGGTCTCCCGGGCGTCATCGTCTTCGCTCAGATACATCACCGCCACGTCGGCACCCTCACGGGCGAAGTGGATCGCTACCGAGCGGCCGATACCGCTGTCGGCACCGGTAATCAGCGCGATCCTGTCGGTGAGTTTGCCGCTGCCGCGGTAGTCCGGGCGGATATGCATCGCTTGCGGCTGCATCGGGCCCTCTCGGCCGGGCAGTTGCTGTTGCTGGGCGTGAATGTCGGTTTTGCTGACCATGGGGCAACTCCTTTGCGGGTTCAGTAAGCAGCGTGGTGTAAAAGACGCTGGATGGATTATGAGGCGATGATTTCGGTCTGTTCGCCGACCAGAATCAGGGTGTTGTCGTGATCGAGAAAGGTCTTCTCGTCTGGAAAGACCTGCTGTTGATAGGTGGCCGAGCCCAACACGGTTCGCATCCCTTCGGCACTGTCGAACCAGAGCTCGGCGGTGCCGTCGTAGTCTGCCTGCGGTACCGGAAAGTCGCCCTCCGACGGATGGGTCTGGATATAGCGCAGCACATGCTGCGCGGCTTCCGGAATGGAGCGAAACAGCGGGCCGTGGGTCTCGATATGGTGGCGCACGAACTCGGCGTGGCTGATATCGGGATGGCGTTTGAGCAGCATGGTCATCTTGATCATGGCGAAATACCTCAGGGGTGTGGGGTCCAGCGCAGGGTTTTGGCCTCGTCGGCGTTGCCGGGCGTGTTCGAATAGTCGATGCCGTCCGGGTAGCTCAGCAGTTCGACCAGCATGCCCCAGGGGGCACGCCCGTAGACGCCGGCGTTATGGGGCCCGTCCTCGACCCCGGCCAGCGGGTGCGTCGGCGACAGCAGCTCGCCGCCGGCGGCCTCGAAACGTCGCGTGGCAGACTGAATGTCATCGACGTAGAGGCCGAAGTGAGTCAGGCCGATATCCTGCAGTCGCGGTGGCGCCTGCTGCTCGCCATCTTCCATCTGGAAGATTTCGAGACAGGGGCCGTTGCCGATGCGCATCAGGCGCATGTGCACGATGCGGGTGCCGGCGCTCAGGCCGAGCTCCTTCTCCGGGCCTTCGCCCGCCATATCCTCGCCGTCGCGCGGCAAGACGT
The DNA here is from genome assembly GCF_000382245.1 of Kushneria aurantia DSM 21353. Classification (GTDB taxonomy): domain Bacteria; phylum Pseudomonadota; class Gammaproteobacteria; order Pseudomonadales; family Halomonadaceae; genus Kushneria; species Kushneria aurantia. The sequence goes on along the minus strand of NZ_KB907886.1, from coordinate 12,381 downwards.
CGTAAACGCGACGGGCGCCGAAGGCGTCGGCAAAAAACAGCGACGCGGCCTCGACATCCGGCACGGTCAGGCCGATGTGATCAATGGCGCGAATTTCGGCAGGTGAATCGTCCGGCTCGCCGAGTGGCGCAAGCTCGGTCACGCTGGAGCCGCCGCCTTCGGCAAGCGACTCGAGCGCCGCATTGAACTGCTGCGTATGCGGCATGGCCAGATGGCGCTGGAAGGCGTCGTCGTCGCGGTACTCCTCGATGATGACAAAACCCGAGGCGTCGCTGGCCTCGTGGGTTTCGAAGCGGATATTGCCGGCCTCCCGGCGTACCCGGCGGGCCAGCGCTTCAACGTGATGCCTGACCTGCGACGTTTGACCCTCGACAGGCGTAATGCGAGCCATCATGGAACGTGTCATGCTGAACTCCCTTGTGAATTGCCGCGTGTGAAGTCATCAGGGCATTGCGTTATTCAGATAATCGCAAGGATAAATTTAGTATCAGGGAATTTATTTTCAAATATTTTTCTGATATTCAATATTGATGAATATTAGCCAGAATAATCCTGCCATGATCCAGTCGATCGAGCGTGCTCTCAACATTCTGGAATGTATCGCCAACGCCGGTGGTGCCCTGCGCCTGCAGCAGATCGCCGAAGCCGCCGAGCTCAGGACGACGACCGCCCACAACATTCTCAAGACGCTGGGCGCGCTCGGCTATGTGCGGCGTCGGCCGCACGACACCCGCTACTATCTGGGTGATCGTATCCTCAACATAGCGCGTATCGCCGGTGACGACAGCGGCCTGCGCCGGCGCCTGCGTCCCCATCTCGAAGCGATGGCCGCGCACAGCGGTGAAACGGTGTTTCTGGCCGTGCCCTCCGGCGATGAGGTGTTTTTCCTCGATGCCATCGAAAGCCCTGAAGCGCTGCGCACCGCCAGCCAGCAGGGGGAGCGCACGCCGATGGAGGGGTCGGCCATCGGCCTTTTGTTTCTCGCTTTCATGCCAATGCTCAGACAACGCATGCTGGCGCTGCACACCGATCGCATCGGTTCCGCCATCACCGAGGAGATCGAAAGTATCACTGCTCGCGGCTACGCCCTCGATGAACAGAATTACCAGCAGGGGTTGAGCTGTGTGGCCGTGCCCTGGATAGAGGATGGCGAGCTGCGTGCCGGTTTCGGCCTCAGCGGGCCGAGTGTGCGCCTGCCCAAATCGCACCTGGAGACGCTGGCGGCCATGATGCAGGGCTGCTGTGAGGGGTAGAGGGAGTGTGCCGGGGAGCGTGTGCGCCCGATAAAACAGTGTGCCGGAGAGCACGAGGCGATGATGACCGCGCTGGAGCGCCGCGATGCCACGGCGCTGATCGGGGCCATCGGCACGCATCTGGGCAATGCCTGGCAGAGGATGCAGGATATGGTGTAGTCGGTCATTTCACTGCCACCGCTTGCAGCGTATGATTTTGCTCCCCCCTTTTCATTGGCGCCGAGTTTGGTGATGTCCGTGGAACTTTTCTGGGCCTTTCTGGCCGCTTCTCTGCTGATCAGCATTACGCCCGGCGCGGGCGCGATCAACACCATGTCCAACGGCCTGCGCTACGGCCTGCGGCGTACGCTGCCGGCGATCCTCGGTCTTCAACTGGGGCTGGGCATTCAGATTCTGGTGGTGGGCGTGGGGCTGGGCACGCTGCTGGCCTCCTCGGAGCTGGCCTTTGCGCTGATCAAGTGGGCCGGGGTGGCCTATCTGATCTATCTGGGCGTGGCCAAGTGGCGCGAGCGGGCGGTGGCGCTGGAGGCCGGCGGAGCGCCGCCGGCCGCCGAGCCGGCGCTTGTCCGCTTTGGCAAAAGCGTGCTGGTCAACGTCACCAACCCCAAGGCGACGATCTTTCTGATCGCGCTGCTGCCGCAGTTTCTCGACCCGACGCTGCCACGGGCGCAGCAGTTCACCGTGATGGGCGTGACCATGATCAGCGTCGATGTACTGGTGATGTGCGGCTTCGCCGGGCTGGCCACGCTGATCGCCCGCTGGCTGCGCTCACCGCGCCAGCAGCGCCTGCTCAACCGGCTGTTCGGCGGGCTCTTTGTGCTGGTGGCCGGGCTGCTGGCCAGCTATCGGACCTGATTCAGCCGGCTTGAACCGCCTGCCCGCGCTGGGCCGCCAGCGCCCGGGCAATGCGCGGTGCCATCATTGCGGCGATGGCGCCGAATACCGGCACTGCCACCGAGTTGCCGAACTGGCGGTAGGCCTGGGTGTCGGAAACCGGAATCACGAAGTCCGACCTGCCCGGGGCGTCGAAGCCCATCAGCCGGGCGCATTCACGCGGCGTGAGCCGCCGCGGGCGGTGGGCGAGGTTGTGCGCGCTGTCGAAATCAAGCGCCGGGTCGAAGCCGCGGTCGACCAGAATCTCCGAGCCATCCTTGTGGTAGCGCGCCGACAGGGTGCGGGCGGTGTCGTTGGCGCCGGTAAGGCCGAAACCGAAGCCGTTACCCTTTTCGCGATGCTTGCGAGCGTAGTCGAACAGATAGCGCCACAGCTTCGGTGAGAGAGTGTATTTCTCCGCCACCTCGGGCTCCAGCAGCTCGCCGAAGCTCGGCCGCGCGGTGGGATAGTGCTGCGCCAAATCGCACAGCGAAAACCCCTCGTGAACGTTCAGATCGCGCCGAAAGCCCACCAGCACGATGCGCTCGCGGTGCTGCGGCAGGAAATGGCGGGCGTCGACCACCCTGGGGTCGCGCGCCTTCGGCGCCGCGACGTCGGCCACCGCATAGCCCAGCTCGTCGAGGGCCTCGGTGATCACCCGGAAGGTCTTGCCGCCGTCGTGGCTCTTGAGGTTCTTGACGTTCTCGAGCAGAAAGCAGGCCGGTCGCTTGGCGGCCAGAATGCGCGCCACGTCAAAAAAGAGCGTGCCCTGGGCGTCGCACTCGAAGCCGTGCTTGCGCCCCAGGGCATTTTTCTTCGATACCCCGGCCAGCGAGAAGGGCTGGCAGGGAAAGCCCGCCAGCAGCACCTCGTGATCGGGGATCTCGCCGTCGATATGGCGATAGGCGCTCTCCTCGTCGACGTCGGGGCGGCGGCTGAGGGTGATGTCGCGAATATCCGCGTTGAAGCGGTGGCGGCCGACGTCGCAGGGGTAGTTGGCGCGATAGGTGCGCACGGCCCAGCGATCCCACTCCGAAGTGAATACGCACTCACCGCCAATGGCGTCGAAGCCGCGGCGCAGGCCGCCGATGCCGGCAAACAGATCGATAAAGCGAAAGGCCGGGGGCGTGGTGGAAGACGGTGGCACTGCGCTCATGGGTTTCCGAAGTCGATGAACAGGGGGCCTACATTAAGGCATTTCACCGCTCCGGCCCAGGACCAGGTCTGTCTGTACGCGGTAGATAGTGCACCTGCAGACAGCCGTGGTGGGGCGAGCGCTCGACCACCGCAGCGACACCGTAGACCTCGTGAATGCGCTGCGGTGTCAGCACTGACGCCGGCTCCCCGGCGGCTACGACGCGACCTGCTTTCATCAGTACCAGCTGATCGCAGAACATGGCCGCGAGATTCAGATCGTGCAGCGCCATCACGCAGGTGGTCTCCAGCCGACGAATGAGCGCGAGGATATCCAGCTGGTGCTGAATATCGAGGTGGTTGGTGGGCTCGTCGAGCAGCAGTTCGCCGGGTTGCTGGGCCAGCGCGCGGGCGATATGCACCCGCTGGCGCTCGCCGCCGGAGAGGGTGTGCCACTGCTGATGGCGCCGCTCGCTCATCGCCACCCGGGCCAGCGCCTGCTCTACCGCGGCGCTGTCCTCGCCGCGCCAGCCGGCCAGCAGCGAACGCCAGGGCGTGCGCCCCAGCCGCACCACGTCGAGCACGGTAATGTCGGCATCGGTGGTGGCGCTCTGCTCCACCAGTGCCAGCCGCCGGGCGAGATCGCGCCTTTTGAGCCGCGTGAGCGGCACTTCGTCGAAAGTGATCACCCCCGCCGAGGCGCGCCGCAGGCCACACAAAAGGCGTAACAGCGATGACTTGCCGGCCCCGTTGGGGCCCAGCAGCCCCACCGTCTGGCCCGGCTGCAGCGCCAGACTGACCCGGTCGACGATCAGCCGGCCGGCGGTCGACCAGCTCACCTCATGCGCCTCTATCGGCATTTTGAAGGGCTCCAAAACGTGGTGAGCGCTTACATTGGCGGTCGCGCGCGGTAAAGAATAATGGCAAATACCGGCGCGCCCACCAGCGCCGTGACCACGCCGATCGGCAGGCTCTGACCCGGTACCACCAGCCGCGAGACGAGATCCGCCAGCACCATGAAGATGGCACCGGTCAGCAGCGCGGTGGGCAGTAGCCGCACATGGGTGGGGCCTACCACCAGCCGCGCGGCGTGGGGAATCACCAGGCCGACGAAGCCGATGGCGCCCACCATGCTGACCATCGCCGCGGTCAGCAGCGCGGTGACGGTGAACAGCAGCAGTCGCACGCCGCGCACCGGAATGCCCAGTGCGGCGGCGGCGTCCTGACCGAAGGTGAAGGCGTCCAGCGCCCGGGCGCAGGCCAGACAGGTCACGAAGGCGACCGCTACCACCGCCAGCGCCAGCTGTACCTCCGGCCAGCGCACCCCGCCAAGATTGCCCAGCAGCCAGAACATGATACCGCGCACCTGCTCGGCGCTTGCCGAGGTGCTGACGATCCAGGCGGTGAGGGCGTTGAACAGCTGTGAACTGGCCACTCCCGCCAGGATGATCCGGTTGGGCCGGCTGGCGGCGCCGCTGGAGAGGGCCACCACTGCCGCGAAGGCGCCCAGCGAACCGACGAAGGCGCCCAGTGAAAGGCTGACCGCGCCGCCACCCAGGCCCAGTACCATCACCGCTACCGCGCCGGTCGAAGCCCCCGCCGAGATGCCCAGTACATAGGGTTCGGCCAGCGGATTGCGCAGCAGTGCCTGCAGGATGGCGCCACACAGCGCCAGCCCCGCACCACAGCAGGCGGCCACCAGCGCACGGCTCAGGCGGTAGTCGCGTACGATGCTCTCGTGAATGCGATCGAGCGGCACGTCACTGATCCCAAGAGCGTTGCCGATCGCCGCCAGGGTGGTGGTGAAGGGGATGCGGATCTCACCGATCGATACCGCCAGCGCGATCGCTGCCGCCAGCAGCAGCAGCCCGGTGCCGTAGAGCAGTACGGGCAGCAGCAGGGTGCGCCTCGCGGCGCGGGGGGCGCGGGTATCGGGCGTGCGCAGCGGGGTCATCGCTCCTCGCGCAGCGACAGCGCCAGCATCGCAAGACTGACCGCCGAGCACAGCGCCATCGCCAGCAGTATCGGCAGCACCGCATGAGGCAGCTGTGCCGAGAGGGCGCTGGCGATACCGGCAATACCGAACTGGGAGGCGCCCAGCAGTGCCGCGGCGGTGCCGCTGTTGACGCCGAAGTATTCGATGAAAGCGGCCTGATTGTTGGGCGCAATCGCCCCTCCCATGCCGATGGTCAGCATCATCGCCGGCAGGAAGAGCCACAGCCCGCCGTCGAACAGGGTAATGACGATCAGCGCCACAATGCCCAACGCCTGCACCATGGTGGCCGTGCGCAGAATGGGCCGCGAGCCGAAGCGCTCCAGTTGGGTACGGTTGATGAAGTTGGCCAGCAGCATGATGATCACGTTGGCGCCGAACAGCAGCCCGAAGCTGTGCGCCGAAGCACCGTAGTGGCTCTGATAGATGAAGGAGGCGTGGGTGATGAAGATCATCAGCACTGAAAACGACGCCGCCTGCCAGAACAGAAAGGGCAGCGCCCGGTAGGTGGTGAGCACCGCGGCGTAGCGTTTGAAAAGGCTCATGCGTGGCCCCGGCGCGGCTGCTGTGGCGCCTTCGCCGCGCCGCGCCGGGCGAAAGATGATCAACTCCAGCACTGTCATCACTACCAGCGCGTAGAGCGCCAGAAACAAAAAGATGAAGGTCCAGCCGCCGATCGCCAGCAGCGCACCGCCGATGCTGGGGGAGACGGCGGGAGCGGCCATCATGATCAGCCCGATCAGACTGAAAAGGCGTGCCGCCTCGACGCCCTGCACCCGGTCGCGCACCAGCGCCGGTACCGCCACCAGCGCCCAGCCCGCGCCGAACGCCTGCAGGGCGCGAAAGGCGAGCAGCGTCTCCAGTCGCTCGCTCTGCCAGATCAGCAGACTGGCGATGACAAAGAGGGCCAGCCCCACGAACACTACCTTCTGCCGCCCCAGCTGATCGGAAAGCGGCCCGCCCACCAGCTGACCCAGCGACATGATGAAGATATAGACCGACACGCTCAGCGATATGTCATCGAGCCCCACGCCGAGATCGGCGGCCATGGCCGGAAAGGCGGGCAGATAGGCATCCAGCGAGAAGGGGCCGATGGCGGCTGTCATCGCAAGGGCGATCGCGATCGGCAGTTGGGAGCGGCTCTGGAGACTCATGCGCAGTGACAACCGGTGCAGTATGAAGGGGCGCCATTATGACAGCTGCGGCTGATGATCAAACCATGGCGCCCGGACCTAACCTTCGAGTTTCGACAGCGCCAGCGTAATACGCTCGCAGGCCTCGCCGAGCAGCTCGGTATCGGCGGCAAAGGAGATGCGAAAGAAGGGCGACAGGCCGAAGGCGCTACCCGGCACCACGGCGACGTGCGCGGCCTCCAGCAGATAGCCGGCGACATCCGCGTCGCTCTCCAGCGTTTCGCCCTGAGGGGTGCGCCGACCGATGACGCCGTCGCAGCCGATAAACAGATAAAAGGCGCCTTCCGGCAGGCGACAGGACAGGCCGTCGATGGCGTTGATCGCTTTGGCGCAGAGATCACGGCGCTGACGAAAGACCGCGTTACGCTCCTCCAGGAAGTCGTGAGGGCCGCTCAGTGCCTCCACCGCGGCGGCCTGCGAGATGGCGCTGGGATTGGTGGTGATCTGGCCCTGCAGGGTCGCCATGGCGCGGATCAGATCGCGCGGGCCACCGCCGTAGCCGATACGCCAGCCGGTCATGGCGTAGCCCTTGGAGACGCCGTTGACGGTCAGGGTGCGTTCCACAAGCTCGGGCACCACCGCAGCCAGCGAGTGAAACTGCCAGTCGTCGAAGGTGATCGGCGCGTAGATATCGTCGCACAGCACGAACACCTGCTCGTGGCGCTTCAACACTTCGCCCAGCGCGATCAGTTCGTCGCGGCTGTAGCCGGCGCCGCTGGGGTTGCCGGGCGAATTGAGTACCAGCAGCCGGGTACGTTCGGTGATGGCCGCTTCGAGCTGTTCGGGGGTGAGGCGAAAGCCCTGCGACTCGGGGCAGGGCAGACAGACCGGTTCACCGCCGGCCAGGCGCACCATGTCCGGGTAGGAGACCCAGTAGGGGGCGGGGATGATCACCTCGTCAGCGGGGTCGATCAGCGCCAGCATGGCGTTGAAGATCACCTGCTTGCCGCCGGTGCCTACCGAAATCTGGTCGCTGGCGTAGTGCAGGCCGTGGGCCTGCTCGAAGCGTGCGACGATGGCCCGCTTGAGCTCGGGCGTGCCGTCGACGTCGGTGTAGCGGGTCTGCCCCTCGTCGATGGCGCGCTTGCCGGCGCGGGCGATATGGTCGGGAGTGTCGAAATCGGGCTCGCCCTGCGACAGGGCGATAACGTCTATCCCTTCACGACGCATCTCGGCGGCGCGCCGCGTGATGGCAATCGAAGCGGAGGGCTGAATCTGCGCCAGCCGGCGGGCGAGTCGGGTCATGGGGGCTCCATTCGAGCGAACCTGAGAGAGGCCCCCAGGATAGCGCGTTCAGCGCCGGGATGCACCGTCACCCTCTGCAGCCAGTTCCCGCAGCACGCGCATCATGGCGGCCACGCCGGGTGGCAGCTGCTGGCGGCGCAGGCTGATCAAGCCATAGGGCTGCACGCTCAGCCGTCCACCGGTATTGATCACTGCAAAGCGTGCCGGGTCGCATAACAGCGTGGCGACGCGACGGGTCAGTACGGTCACGAAACTGCCGGTTTCGACCAGCGCCAGGGCGACCGCCGGGTCGGCGCTGTCAACGGTCGAGGCCGGCATGCCCAGGCCCCGATGGCGTACCAGCTCCTCGATGCGCTGGCGCATCAGGGTGCCCTGCGGCTGGATCACCCAGGGCCAGTCGGTCAGCGCCTCCAGACCGGGCGGCGTATCGCCATAGAGCGGATGATCGCGATGGATGACAAAGGAGATCGCCTCCTCCTCGATCTCCTCGAACACGAAGTGCTCGCCGGAGAAGCCGGCCGGAATGCGGGCGATAACGAAATCGTAATGCCCCTCCAGCAGCGCGCTGACCAGTGCCCGGCTGACATCCACCTGCACCGTGACCTGCAACCCCGGTCGCTCCGCCTGGATGCGCTCCAGCGCACGGGTCAGCAGCGACACCGCCGGTTCCATGACCGTGCCCACCCGCACCAGCCCGGCGTGGCCGGAGCGCACGGCGTTGAACTCCTCGCCGGCCATCTGCAGCTCGTCGAGCACCGCGTGAGCGCGCCGGATCATCAGCTCGCCCAGCGCATTGGGGCGTAGCCCGCGACCCTGACGATGAAAGAGGTTGGCGCCCAGTCGCGTCTCCAGTTCGCCCAGCAGCCGCGAGGCGGCCGGCTGGCTGATGCCCAGCCGTTCGGCGGCGCGGTGCAGGCTATGGTGCTCGTCCAGCTCGGCAAACAGCTGCAGGTGACGCAACTTTAGTCGTGACCGGATAAACCAGTCCTGGGTTAGATCGCCCATGAGGCAAGTGCTCCGCTCAATGAATACCCGAATTGTTATTAATCAATATGGTTATCGATAGTGGTATGGCTTCTTATATCGAGCATAACGTTATGGGCATGATGGCCAACAGCCCGCAGTAGCGCCCCTGGACCAATGGTGTATAGCGCCGACTCAGGGTTGTCCGGCCTTGTGCTGTTGGGCCATCGAATTGGCTCGTTTTTGGCTGTAGCCGTGCGCGCAACGCTGGCGCCGTCACGGCTTTCGGAGATCACACCATGGAAGAAGCCGCTCAGGCGTCGCTGTCGACGCCCATTTTGCTGACTATTTCGGCGATAGCGATCGCCGCGTTGCTGCTGCTGATTATCAAAATCAGGCTGCACCCCTTCTTTGCACTGGTGATCGTCAGTCTCTTCACCGCGCTGGCAACGCCCATTCCGGTGTCCGAACTGCTCTCCACGCTGCTCGACGCCTTTGGCTCCACGCTGGGTAGCGTGGCGCTGTTGATCGGCTTCGGTGCGGTGCTGGGCCGCGTCGTGGCGGTCACCGGTGGGGCACGCGTGCTCTCCGACACGCTGATCGAGCGGTTCGGCCGCGAGCGCGCCACCTTCGGGCTGGCGGTGGCCTGTCTGCTGTTCGGTTTTCCGATTTTTCTCGACGCCGCTTTCGTGGTCATGCTGCCGATCATCTACTCGCTGGCGCGGGAGCTGCGGATGTCGCTGCTGACGCTGGGTATGGCCGCCAGCGGTGCCTTTTTGATGATGCATGCGCTGGTGCCGCCGCACCCCGGTCCGGTGGCGGCGGCGGTATTTCTCGAAGCTGATGTCGGCCTGGTGCTATTGCTGGCGCTGGTCGTGGGGCTGCCCACCTGGTATGTGGCGGGGTATCACCTGGCCATGCTGGTCTCGAAGCGTCAGCCCTTCCATGACGTGCCGGATCTGATGGGCAACGACAGCGCCGACGAGCGCGACAGCCTGCCGGCGTTTGGCACCGTGATGCTGGTATTGCTGCTGCCGCTGGTGCTGATCTTCATCCACACCGGGCTGTCGACCCTGATCGAAACCGGCGTACTGCCGGAGGGCAACCTGCTGCTGCAGCTTTTGATGCTGATCGGCCAGACGCCGATCGCGATGCTGATCAGCACCTGCGTGGCGATCTATCTGCTGCTGCTGCGCGGTGCCGGCAGCGAGGCGATGGACAATATCAACGACGTGATCGACAAGGCGCTGGCGCCGGTCTGCAGCATCATTCTGATTACCGGTGCCGGCGGGATGTTCGGCGGCGTGCTGATCGCTAGTGGCATTGGCGATGCGCTGGCCGCCAGCCTCGACGCGCTGGGCATGCCGCTGCTGGTGGCGGGCTACGTGATTGCCGCGGCGCTGCGCATCGCCCAGGGCTCGGCCACCGTGGCGGGCACCACCGCCGCCAGCCTGATGGCCCCGGCAGTGATCGGTGCCGATATCGACGCCATTCAGAATGCGGCGATCGTGGTCGCCATCGGCGCCGGGGCCATCGGCTACTCCCACGTCAACGACTCGGGCTTCTGGCTGGTGGGGCGCTTTCTGAACGTGGAGACCAGTACCATGCTCAAGACGTGGACGATCATCTCCACCGGCATCTCGCTGATGGCCTTCGCGCTGTGCTGGCTGGTGTATTCGGTGGTTTAGAGCAAGCCCAAGCTCAAGCCCGGTCAGCGCCATGGCCGCAATGAAAACCCCGCCACATGGGCGGGGTCGAAGGTCGCGGCGAAGCGGGATCGATCAGACGCTGACGCGCTCGCGTTCGGTATCGAGGCTTTCACCGGCGTTGACGGCACTGTGGTCATCAATCGCCGCGTCCCCGTTGATGGGAATGCGACGGGCGCGCTGCTGTTCGGGCACCACGCGCTGCAGATCGACCATCAGCAGGCCGTTTTCCAGCCGTGCGCCGCGGATCTCGATGTTTTCGTCGAGGCGAAACGACAGGCGGAAGGGACGCCGTGCGATGCCACGGTGCAGCCAGGTGATCGACGTCTCGGCATCGGCGCTCTCTTCGCGCGTGCCGGTAATGGTCAGTAGCCGATTTTCGACGTTGACGTCGAGCTCCTGCTCGCTGAAACCGGCGGCGGCTACTGCGATGCGGTAGTCGTTGTCGCCGTGCTTCTCGACGTTGTAGGGCGGATAGCCGGGAGCATCGCTGTGCAGCGACTGCTCGAACAGATCGTTCAGACGGTCGAAGCCGATGCTGCGGCGAAAGAGCGGTGACAGGGTCATGGTGTTCATACAACCTCCTGATAGACAGCAAAGTCAGTAATTACTCGCAAACCTGAAAATCAGCGAATGCGGCCATTCAGGGCAGCTCGGTGAGCCCGTCCATTGACATTATGTTAAATAGTGGCGGTGCGCCGGCTTTCAAGAGGGGAGGGGAATATTTTTTGTATTGGCCCTCCATGACGAACACCCTTTGGACGCCAACAGACTCATGGCCTTCCGAGCAGGCCGCCGAGCCAACTCATGACAGCCTGTGCAGCGGCATCCGGGCGGCGTGACGAGGTGACAATACGATAACTGCCTTCTCCCGGTGTGGCGGTGCCAAAGGGAGCGACCAGCTGTCCGCTGAGCAGCGCGTCGTTGACCAGCGGCGTGCGACCGATGGTGATGCCTATACCTCTGAGCGCAGCGTTCATCACCATTTCGGTGGTATCCAGACGCATCTCCCGTTGGGTGGCAGGGAGATCGCGTTCGGCCGCCGTCGCCCAGCGCTGCCAGTCGTCGCTGTGCGCGCCGTTCAGCAGGCGGCGCTTCGCAAGTGCCTGTTCGGCGCCTTCGCGGGCCAGCTCGGGCGTGCAGACCGGAAAGGCGTATTCGGGAAAGGAAAGCGGGTCGTCTGACGTCGCCGGACAACGCTCGTAGCGCAGCGCCAGGTCGATGCCCATGGCATCGAGGTTCAGTGGGCGAGCCGTGGTAACCAGCTGCAGCATCAGGCCCGGGTTGTCGTTTTCGAGCTTCGCCACGTAAGGAATCAACCCTAGCGAGGCGACCACCGGCCCCACGGTCAGGGTGACGCCAGTGTCCGCCGGGGTACCGAAAAGGCGCTCGGTCAGGCCGGCGATCTCGGCCAGTGGTGCCGCCAGCTGGTCGGCGTAGCGCTGCCCGGTCGCCGTCAATTTGATACCGCGGCCGTGACGCTCTACCAGTGGCGTACCCAGATGATCCTCCAGCTTGCGCAGCTGGTGACTGACAGCGGAGTCGGTCACGTTGAGCCGCCGTGCCGCTGCCCGTACTCCGCCGCTACGGGCAACGGCCAGGAAGGTCTCGAGAGCGGCGAAAGGCGGTAGTGCAGATCTCATGATAAATCCGGAATGTTGAGCGAATTCGAACAGCATAGCTCGAAATCGTCACACGACAGTATACCCTGTGGGGCTCTAGCAGCCTGTCGGACTTTCCACGCCGGGCATGAGATAATACCGACATCCATCTGATCCCGGATCCGCCATGAGCCACTTCCGCCCTGTCGATCGCCACACGCCCTATCTGCTTCCGCCATCCGTTGATGAGTGGTTGCCTCAGGATCATCTGGCGCGCTTCATCGTCGAGGTCGTCGACGGCCTCGATCTGCGCGCGATGGTGAGCGCCTATGGCGGGCGCGGCAGCGCAGCCTATCACCCGTCACTGCTGTTGTCGCTGTTGATCTACGGCTATGCCAACGGCGTGTTCTCCAGCCGCGG
>NZ_KB907885.1 GCF_000382245.1 Kushneria aurantia DSM 21353 | reverse complement strand
AGGTCACGCCATGGCGCGCCCGTGCGCAAAATCCAGAACACCGCATTGATGAAGCGTCGGTTATCCCTGGCCACGCCTCCCCACTGACCTGCTCGCCCCGGCAAGTGGGGCTCCAGCAAGGCCCAATCCTTATCTGAGAGGTCGTGACGCCGATGAGCTTTAGTCATTGTGATCCCAGGTTCCGCCTCGAAAGTAGTCATTTAACCACATCTCATGACGACATTCTCTAGGAAAGACGCCCGAGCCACGTGGGTCGCTGCAGCCAATCGTCGGGGAAGCCCATGCTGGCGGGGTTGATGGCATAGCGCTCGATCAGCTCCGCCAGCCGCTTTCGAAAGTGGTGATGGCGGCTGATCACATCAAGCAGATAGGCGAGCATCGTCAAGGTGTTGTAAAGCTTGCGCTGCGCCGATTCGTCTCTGGCCTTTACCAGGCTCTCCCCCAACGGCTGGGGGTTGCGCGGCAGCGTGAACTTTACCGTCAGCTCACGGTTCCAGACCCGGGCATGATGAGCACAGTGGTTGCGGACTACGTTCAGATGGTGGCAGAAGGAGGTCAGGATCCGCTCATCCAGGCAATAGAGCCTGGCGATAGCGTTGCGGTCATCGCTATGAGCAAGATGCTTGAGCCACTTCGAAAGCTGGCCGAAGCTCATGATCTCCACCACCGCCCACACGGGCGGCAGGGGCTCATCGTAATGTGTGCGGAAGTGCTGGATGAACACCTCACGGTTACTCTGCACATCCTTGAGAAGGCCGGCCAACCCGTTCCGATAGTTCCACCGGTTGGAGTCTGTAAACAGCGAGGCCTGCTCAGCGCATGCGGTCCATGGCGGTGGCCCAGCTGATAGGCAAAGTGGCCGCGCAGCGACACCTCGATCCGCTCGATGGCATCGAGCATCAGCAAGCGCAGCTCACGATCAAACAGATAATGATCCAGCACCGTCTCGAACTGGGTGCCCGGGTGGAAGGTATGGCTCCCGTGGTCTGCCTCGTAGGGGAGCCAGTAGGCGGCGAGTCGATAGTAGTTCAGGTGGGCCAGATAGTGCTCGGCTCGGGCTTCATCCCGGACCTGCATACCCCGCTCGCGAAGGCGAGCGAGCTGATCGGCATAGCTGAGGGCAGGTTTCTCGTATCTCATTGATCACACAAAAAAGTAACCCCCCATGGTGCGCTGATCTGACGGGAAGCGTGGGGGGTGTTGTCGGAGGCAAGTTTAGGCAGTTGACCCTCCAAGGTCAACCGACCACGATGACCATAGGCCATCATGCCCTTCACAACAGCTCCCAGCGGATCCTGAACAGCCGATGAGTCTGGCTCTTTTTATGCATCTGGCGCTCCAGGGCATCGATAAGCGCGTCGCGCTTCTTCTCGATCTCGTCCTGAACGTCGAAAATCGCTTGGCGGTCGCGGCGCTGCTGCCGCTCGAGCGTCTTGAGCGCTTCCTGCGCGGCCTTCTGCTCCTCCAGGGTCTCGGCGGTGCGTGAGCGACGCTTGGCGTCCTTGATCTTGGCGCGGGTATCCTCCAACTGGGCCTCGCTAGAGGCAATCTGGTCATCGGACCAAGCCTCCAGCTTGTCGCGTTCGCGCTGGAAGTAGCTGTGGTTCTCCTCCAGCACGCGGCTCAGGGTGGCATCCAGCTGTCGCTTGGCGAGCGCAGAGAGCTCCTGAGAGGGTTCAGTGGCACTATCCGGTACTATCTCAGCCGTCACATTGAAGAGCCGCTCACAGGCCTCCTGGTCGAGGTGAGTGCCATCATCAGCCAGGGCGGTGAAGACCAGGTGCTCCTCGTGCTGGAAGCTGTCCAGCTCCAGCAGATTCAGTTCCATCCAACCACGGCGAACGGTGAGCTGTTCGAGTACCGAGATTCGCAGCGGATGATCCGATAGCTGGAAGCGCAGCGTGGCGGCTGGGGTCTCCTGGCGGCGACCGCTGTCGAGCACGTATTCGCCCAGCGGATGCGTCAGCCGGTAGACGTGAGCGTGCTCGGGCGGCTTGATGCCCTTCCCCTTGCGAATCAGCCAGTAGTCACCGGTGGTCACGTTATCGACGGGAGGCGCTTCCAGGTGAAAGGTCAGACTGCCATCGTTGAATTTGGCCTGTCCCGACAGGCAGTGCCGGGTCAGCTTCCAGAACAGCTTGCCGGTGCGGTCGAGCTGGGCCTCGGCCTTGTCTCGCTGGATGCGCAGCAACTCATGAATCTGCTCGTCGAAGTGTTCCAGCAGCTTGCTCTCGGTCTCACGCATGCGAGCATCGATATCGGCCTCCAACTGCTCGCGCAGCTCGGCGAAGGCCGCCTCGATGGCGTCCGGTGTGCGGCAAGTGGCGTAGATATCGGCGATACGCTTCTCGACATCCACGCCAGACTCCAGCCGGCCGAGAATTTCATCGGAAGCGCCGAACAGGCCATCGAACAGCTGGAACTTCTCGCTCAGCAGCTCGAGCACGCGCTTGTCGGCCTCGTTGCGCTGGTTAAGGAAGTTGACCACCACCACATCGAACTGCTGGCCGTAGCGGTGGCAGCGACCGATGCGCTGCTCCACGCGCTGAGGATTCCAGGGCAGATCGTAGTTCACCACCAGATTACAAAACTGCAAATTGACACCTTCGGCAGCCGCCTCGGTAGCCACCAGGATCTGCGCCTTGTCTCGGAAGTGGTCGATGATGGCGGTGCGTCGATCGATGGCGGGGCTGCCGGTAACCCGGTCACTACCGGCATGATCCGCAAGCCAGCGCTGGTAGATGCCCGTCACACTCGGGCTGTTGTTGGTGCCGCTGAAGGTGGCGACCTGATCGGCAAAACCGTGTCGCTCCAGAAAGCGGCTGAGGTACTCCAGGGTGCGCCGTGACTCGGTGAACACCACCGCCTTGCGAGGAGCCCTCATCTCATCCATGCGGGCAAAGCCGGTTTCCAGCGCGGTGACCAGCGCATGGGACTTGGCATCTTCATGGATGCTCCGAGCAAGGCCCAGGTACTGCTCGGTTTCGGCGATCTCGCCCTGCAGCCGAGTCGGGTTGATCTCCTGGTCGGCCAGGGACTGGGCGTCGGCCTCCTCCACTTCATCGGCTTCCGCGGCTTCCAGCAGCTCCTCATCAAGCGATTCATCGGCCAATAGCCGCTCCAACCAGTCCTGCTCGACCTGATGCCGGTCATGCAGCGACTCCAGCCGCTGCTTGAGCGTCTCCAGCGTCTGGATGATGGCGGTGGTAGACGATGCCAGCAGCTTGCGTATGACCAGTGACACCAGATGCCGTTGGCGGGTGGGCACGCCATAGCTATCTTCGCGCTCCAGATAGCCGGAGACCAGGTGGTAGAGCCGCTGCTCATCCCGGGATGGGGTGAAGGGGATCGTCAGCGCCTTGCGCTCGGTGTACTGCACATACTCCAGCACCTGGCGGCGAAGGGTGCGTTTGGCGAATTCATCGAGCCGGCGTCGCAGCCCCTCGATGTCATTCCCACCACGCATGAACTGGCGGCGGAAGCTGATGGCATCGCCAAACAGCTGGCCATCGATCACCGTCGAGAGGCCGTAGAGCTCGAGCAGCGAGTTCTGCAGTGGTGTAGCGGTGAGCAGCAGCTTGCGACTACCGGCGAAGGCGCGCTTGATGGCCTGACCGGTGCGGTGGCTCTCACGATGGGCGTTGCGCAGCTTGTGGGCTTCGTCGACCACCACCAGGTCCCAGGGGATGGTGCGCAGCTGAGGTTCCAGCCTAGCCGCGAAGTGGTAGGACATCACGCTGATGACATCCTGGTCCAGCGGATCGTAGATTCCCTGCTCACGCTGCTGTTTGTAGGCGCGAGCGTCCAGCACCTGTGTGGGCAGGTGGAATTTCTCGGCCAGCTCGCTCGCCCACTGCTTACGCAGGGCTGCTGGGGCAATCACTACCAACCGACGCCGACGCTCTGCCCAGTACTGGCAGATGACCAGCGCTGCTTCGATCGTCTTGCCCAGCCCCACCTCGTCGGCCAGCAACACCCCTTTGGCCAGCGGGTTCTGCAAGGCGAACAAAGCAGCATCGATCTGATGGGGGTTGAGATCTACCGAGGCGTCGAACAGCGAAGCTGCCAGCCGGTCCACGTTTCCGCCCCGCCTCTGACGCGTCAGCTCGTAAGCGAAGTACTTGGCGTGGTAGTCCGTGATGCGCTCTGTGGCCATCCCTGTTCCCTCTCTAGCTGCTTTGGCCCTACAGCCTACTGTCTCCTGAGGTGAAACGATGATCAAGAAAGTTCATATTACCTGGAGCAGCCGGCTCTCTACCTCATTCGCAATGGCGTCGGCGCTTACAGGCACTTCTGGAACGTTTTCAGTGCCATATACCGGAAGAAGGCTATCGCTAGAGGGCATGGGCGAACCGCCAGGCTGCGAGCGCTAGAGGGCCGAGTAAGGCGTCGAGAACACAAATAAGAACCCCAGCGTAAGCTCGTGAGAGCCAAGAGGCGGGGGCCGTGTTGGCACCTACGGTAGAACACCGCCCTGAGCCAGACAACGCTTTTCTCAACCAAACCGCAAGGAGGCACCTGGATGGCCATCGAGCAAGGAATCTGGAAGCTGGCAGGTACTACGGGCGAGCTGCCGCAGAAGCTGCGGCCCATGGGGCTGGCCGACGAGGGACAGCTTGAGGATCAGATCATGCAGGATGTCTCGATCCTCAATCGGGACTGGCTGCTGATCGGCCGGCAGGTACGCACCGGCTTCGACAAGCTGATCGACCTGCTGGCTATCGACGCCAACGGCACGGTCATCGTCATCGAACTCAAGCGCGACAAGACGCCCCGCGACGTGGTCGCTCAGGCCATCGACTATGCCTCTTGGGTCGTCACCCTGGCCGACTACCAGCTGATCGAGATCTACCAGGCCTTCGCCGAACGCTATCAGCGCCCTCACGCGTCTCTCGAGGACGCCTTCGAGGCCAAGTTCGGCATCACGCTGGACAGTGTCACCCTCAACGAGAATCACCAGTTGGTCGTCGTGGCCACCCAGCTCGACGCCAGCAGCGAGCGGATCATCAATTACCTCAACGAGCATGCCCAGCTCTCGATCAACGCCATGTTCTTCGCCGCCTTCAAGGACCAGGGCAACCATTACCTGAGCCGCGCCTGGATGATCGACCCGGACGAGCCAACTCAGCCGGCCGCCCGCAAGACACACAAGGGGCCCTGGAATGGCGAGTTTTACGCCTCTTTTGGTGATGACCGCCCCTGGGAGTTGGCCCGCCGCTACGGATTCATTGCCGGTGGCGGTGCGGCCTGGTACTCGAAGACCCTCGCCATGCTCTCGGAGGGGCACCGGGTCTGGGTCAACATCCCCAAGACCGGCTATGTAGGCGTGGCCGAGGTGACCGGGGAGCGTTGCCGAGGCGACCATTTCACGGTGCAGACCGATCAAGGAAGTCAGCGACTCCAGGATCTCACGACGGCCACCGAGTATCCGCAGATCCATGGTGTGATCGATGAAGACGACGAGGAGGCAGCGGAATATCTCGTACCGGTCCGCTGGATGGCTTCCGTGCCTGCCCCACAGGCCTTCAGTGAGGTGGGGCTATTCGGCAACCAGAACACGGTATGCAAACCCACCGCGTCGAAATGGGAGCACACGGTCGCGCGCCTGAAGCAGGCATGGCATATCGATTGAAAGCGGTTAGTGATGCAAAGCTGACACCGCACGCAAAAACGCAACCCGTCGCCGAAACGGATGTCTCACACTGCAAGGAAGGGGAAATCGAAAGATTGGTGGGCCCAGCAGGACTCGAACCTGCGACCAAGGGATTATGAGTCCCCTGCTCTAACCAACTGAGCTATGGGCCCTTGCGGTGCGGTTGCGTATGATACATCAGCGTATGGGCCCGCGACCAGCGGGCCGGCCAACGGGAGTTACAGGGATGCGTCACTCTTTTATCAGCGCGCTCGCGGTTGCGGGCCTTGCCGTTACACTTTCTGCCCAGGCGCAGGCCGCGTGGCGGATGGTGCCCGCCGATAGCCGGATTACCGCCGAGGTGGCAGGCCAGGGGCAGAACGGCCCGCTCGAGCGCACTTACCGCGTCGATAATCTTAACGGTACCATCAGCGATAACGGCTATTTCGAGATGCCGCTGCGCCTTGAGCAGACCAATCTGCTGGGCGATGGCGGCATGGGCGCCCTGCTGTCGGGGCTCTCGTCGGACTCGGCGATGGTCACGCTGTCGACGCAGATCGAGCCCGCCTGGCTTAACAATCTGGCGGTGGGCGACAGCCTTACCCGCACCCTGACGCTGACCGCGCGCGGCAATCACTTCGAGCGCAGCGAGCGGGTGCCGATGCGGGTCGAACGCCTGAACCAGCAGGCATGGCAGGTTTCGCTGGCCGAGCCGATCAGTATCGATACCCGCCAGATGATGCAGCTGGATAACGCTCAAACCATTCTGTCACTGCTGGGCTATCGAAGCCTTGCCGATACCATTCCGATCAACTTCAACGCGCGGCTGATCGAACGCTGAGGCGAAGCCCCACGCAAAACGCCCCGCCGATCGGCGGGGCGTTTTGTGTCAGCCGGGGGCCGCGCGGACAGCTATCCCAATGCCCCTGGCGTTACTCGTCCCATTCAGGGGCGAAGGAGGGGTTGGCGATACGCTCACCGCGGTCGAGGGCGTCGATGCGCGTCATCTCCTCGTCGCTGAGCGAGAGCTTCATGGCCGCCAGATTGGCCTGCTGATGCTCGCGTTTGGTCGACGACGGAATCACGATGATATCCCGCTGGGCCACCCAGGCCAGCGCGATCTGGGCAGCGGTCACACCGTGCGCCTCGCCGATCGCTTTCAGGGTGTCGTCCTCCATTACCTTGCCGACCGCCAGCGGCATATAACCGGTCACTTTCACGCCCCTGGCGGCACAGTGGTCCGCCAGCTTGCGATTGGCAAGGAAGGGGTGCACCTCGATCTGGTTGGTCACGATCTGGTCACCGCCGCCTACCGAGAGCACCTCGTCGAGCTGAGCGATGGTGAAGTTGGAAACGCCGATCTGACGGGTCAGCCCCAGCTGTTTGGCTTCGGCCAGTGCGCCGATGGTCTCCTCGATGGGCACACCGTCCGGCGAGGGCCAGTGCAGCAGCAACAGGTCGACATAGTCGGTACCCAGTCGGTCGAGACTTTCGCGCACGCTCTCGACCAGTTCGGTATGACGGAAGCGGTCGGTCCAGACCTTGGTGGTCAGAAAAATATCTTCGCGGGGCACATCGCTGTCGGCAATCGCCTGGCCGACTTCGCTTTCATTGTCGTATACCTGAGCGGTATCGATATGGCGATAACCCAGTTCGAGCGCGTTGGTGACCGAATCGATCACCTCCTGCCCCTTCAGGCGAAACGTTCCCAGGCCAATAGCGGGAATCATAAAACCTCCTTTGGCGTCGAAATACGCAGACGCACTCTGTGTAGACTCATTCTTTAGCGTGGTCATGAAAGCGCCGCTCTGCAAGGTCATTAGCGGGCAAATGACATCGACAGCGGCATCCGCAGCAGGCATCATGCCCAATGCGGCGCGCACCCCCTTGCGCGCCGCCGGTTCTCTATTACACGCCATGGCATCGCCGCGGGCGATGTCGCCAGCCGGAAGTCGAATCAGCATGATCAAATGGACCATCGTGGCACTGGTGGTGGCCAGCATTCTCTATGTGCATTTTCGTGGCCGGGTGCGCCACAGGCCGTTTCGCCAACTGTCGGATCACTCCACTTTCATGGCGCCGATCAACGGCTTCATGTATCTCTTCTCGAAGGTGCCCGACCGCCCCTACCATCGCGAAGAGGACTTCCCCGACATCGCCGGGATCACCGCGCACTGGGAGGAGATTCGCGACGAGGCGCTGGCGCTGGAGAGCCATATCAAGGGATCCAGCAGCAAGGATGATGCCGGCTTCAACTCCTTCTTCCGCCGCGGCTGGAAGCGTTTTTATCTCAAGTGGTACAGCGACAGCCATGAGTCGGCCCGTCAGCTCTGCCCGCGGACCACCGAGATTCTCGCCGGCATTCCGAGCGTCAAGGCGGCAATGTTTGCCGAGCTGCCCGCCGGCAGCACGCTGATGAAGCACCGCGACCCCTATGCCGGCTCGATCCGCTATCACCTTGGTCTGCGCACGCCCAACGACGACCGCTGCCGCATCAATGTCGACGGGGTCGACTACAGCTGGCGCGACGGCGAGGCGGTGCTGTTCGATGAAACCTTCATTCACTATGCCCGGAACGACAGCGAGCAGGACCGCCTGATTCTGTTCTGCGATATCGAGCGCCCCATGAAGTATCGCTGGGCCGGGGCGGTCAACCGCTGGTTCAGTCGCAACGTGATGGCTGCCGCGGCCTCGCCCAACGACGAAAGCGACCACACCGGCGGCATCAATCGCGCCTTCAAGTACATCTATAAGGTGCGCGAGCTGGGCAAGCGATTGAAGAAGAAGAACAAAACGCTTTACTACATTATCAAGTGGCTGATCTTCGGCGGCATTGTGATGTGGCTGCTGACGCTGTGAGCAACCACCGATGACGGATTTCATCGCACCAGCCGAGTGCTGCTGGCCGTTCGACACTCCTCAAAGCGCCACGCAGCTGGCGCTGGCGCCCTTCGACAGCAGCCTTTTCGACGACGCCGCCTTCGGCCGCCACGGCGTATCGCTACCCGCTGCGCTGGCGCGGGCGGTGGCCAAAAGACGCGCCGAATATCTCGCCGGCCGGCTCTGCGCCCGGGCGGCGCTGGCAGCGCTGGATGCTGCCCCCGGCGCGCTGGAAAGCCTGCCCGACCGCCGCGTCGACTGGCCGCCGGGCTACTGCGGCGCCATTACCCACTCCAGAAGCCTCGCCGGTGCGCTGGTCGCACCGGGTTCGGAGTACTGCGCCCTCGGGCTGGACGCCGAGCAGTGGCTGGGCGCCGAACGGGCGCGCTATCTCGCCCCTTCGATTCTGCACCGGGAGGAGCTGGAAGCGCTGACCGGTCTATCACCGGACGCCTTCGCCCGCGCCGTCACGCTCGTCTTCTCACTCAAGGAGAGCCTCTACAAGGCGCTCTACCCGCTGACCGGGGTACGCTTTTACTTCCATGATGCGCGCGTTATCGACCTCGACCCGCTCGCCCTGCCGGGACGCTGCCGGCTGGCGCTGTGCAGCGCGCTGAATGCCGACTGGCCGGCGGGCAGCGAAGTCGCAGGAGATTTTTGCGACGCCCGTCAGCAGGCGCTGACGGCAGTAATGGTCGCCGCAACTCCAGCGCAGAAATGAAAAGCTTTCAATTGCCGAAAGCTTGCGCGCCATTTACTGTATATAAATACAGTTACGAATGGAGCCGTTCATGGAGCTTGCCGACAAGCTGATCATCCTTGCCGATGCAGCCAAGTACGACGCCTCCTGCGCCAGCAGTGGCGCGCCGCGGCGCTCATCGAAGGGGCGTGAAGGGCTCGGTGCTACCAACGGCACCGGCATCTGCCACAGCTTCACGCCGGATGGCCGCTGCGTGTCGCTGCTGAAGATTCTGATGACCAACTTCTGCCTTTACGACTGCCAGTACTGCATCAACCGGCGCTCCAGCAACGTGCCGCGGGCGCGCTTCAGCGTTGACGAGATCATACGGCTGACGCTGGACTTCTATCGCCGCAACACCATCAGCGGCCTCTTTTTGAGCTCCGGCATCATCCGCTCCAGCGACTACACCATGGAGGCGCTGGTACGAGTGGCGAAAACCCTGCGCCTTGAACACAACTTCCGCGGCTATATCCACCTCAAGACGATTGCCGAAGCCTCGCCGGAGCTGATCCGCCAGGCGGGCCTCTACGCCGACCGACTGAGCGTCAATGTCGAGCTGCCCACGGTGCAGAGCCTTGAAAAGCTCGCCCCGGAGAAGAGTGAGGCGCGCATCCACGGCGCCATGGGCACCATCCGCGACGGCCTCGGCGAGGCCGATGCCGAGCCGCGCGCGCCGCGTTTCTCGCCCAGCGGCCAGAGCACCCAGATGATTGTCGGCGCCGATACGGTCGACGACCACACCATTCTCGGCAACGTCCAGCGTCTCTACCGCGACTACCGCCTCAAACGGGTCTACTACTCTGCCTTCTCGCCGATCCCCGAAAGCCCGGGCACGGTGCCGCACAGCGCCCCGCCACTGCTGCGCGAGCACCGTCTCTATCAGGCCGATTTTCTGATGCGCAGCTACGGCTTTCGCGCCGATGAGCTGCTCGACGGCCCCGGCAATCTGTCGCTGGAGATCGATCCCAAGCTCGGCTGGGCACTGCGCCACCGGGAGCACTTCCCGGTCGATCTCGACCGCGCCGAGACCCGCATGATCGCCCGGGTGCCGGGTATCGGCCTGCGCAGCGCCCAGCGCATCGTGGCGCTGCGCCGCGAGCGTCATATCCGTTATGACGACCTGGTTCGGCTGGGCTGCTCGATGAAAAAGCTCGCCCCCTTCATCACCACCGGCGACTACCGCCCACGCGACGCCGGCCTTGACAACCATGCCCTGCGCGCAAGGCTGGCACCGCCGCCGGCGCAGATGCCGCTGCTGTAACCGACAAAATCCTGTAGTAAAACTACGGAGCCGCCGTGACCCTGTATACCGTGCGCCTCGAGCACCCCCATTTCGACTGCTGGCGCGAACATGCACGCCAGTTGCTGGCACGGCGTCTGCCGCCGGAGGCGGTGCTGTTTGAAAACGGCATTGGTGAGCGCGACCTCTTTGCCGATGCCGACACGCCCCTGCCCGATCCCTCTGGCGCCGCGCTCAAGCCGCGGCTGACACACCGCGCGCTGGCGCAGCTGGAGCGCGCCTCGCGCTACTGTATCGAGCCACAGCGGGAGTGTGGCTGGTCGCTGCTTTATCGCGTCGTCTGGCGACTGGCACTGGGAGAAGGCGAAGCCCTGCTGGCCGGCGACACGGACGGCGCCGAACTGGCACGGCGAGCGCGAGCGGTCGACCACGAGGCCCATCACATGCACGCCTTTTTGCGCTTTCAGCGGCGCTACCGAGAGGAGGATGCCGACAGCGGCCCGGCGTTCATCGCCTGGTTCGAGCCGCGTCATGAGGTGCTGGCCGACGCCGCCGAACACTTCATTCAGCGTATGGGCCGGCACAGCTGGCTGATCATGACGCCCCGAGGGGCGATCAGCTGCGACGGCCGGGCATGGCACATCGAGCGGCCGGCGCGGCAATTCTGTCACGACGATTACCGCGCTCTGCTGACCCTGGAGGACGAGGGCGAAGCGCTATGGCTGGCCTACTACGCCAGCACCTTCAACCCCTCACGGGTCAACGAGAAGTGCATGCGGCGCAGCATGCCGGCACGCTTCTGGCAGCACCTGCCGGAGCAGTCGCTGATTGCCGAGCTGGCCGGTCAGGCCAGACGCGGCGGGCGTCGTTCGGGGCAGGACAGACGCCTGGCGGGCAGGCACGGGCGTGTCATTGCCGCACCGAGGCGCGACGAGTAGTCTGGCGAGAGGCCGAAACAGAAGCAGACAGGACCAAAGTCTATTCGATGTAGCCATGCTACAATAGCGGGCCAGCAGCAACTGCCAACCCGACGACTCTTCAGCAGGGCGCCGCCATGTTTGCTCAAATTTTCGCCGTCATGGCGCCCATCATCGCCGGTGCAGGCGTCGGCTATTTCTGGGTGCGCTTCCGCCAGCCCTACCCGACCGGTTTCGTTACCAAACTGGTATTCAATGTCGGCACCCCCTGTCTGATCATCAATTCACTGGCCGGGGCACAGATCACCCTGTCAGCCTTTTCGACCATGGCCGGCGCCACCCTGCTCTGCCTGATGCTGCTGCTGGCCGCCGGCGTGCTGCTGTCGCGGCTGACACGTATTGATTGGCGCGTTATCGTGCCGCCGGTACTCTTTCCCAACACCGGCAATATGGGTCTACCGCTGGCGATGTACGCCTTTCAGGGCAGTGGCTTCTCGCTGGCGATCGCAGTATTCACCATCATGTCGATCGGCCAGTTCGTGGTCGGCAGCATCACCAGCAGCTCGCGGCCGCTGCGCAGCATGCTGACCAACCCCACCATTCACGCCAGCCTGATCGCCATCGTGCTGATGGCCTCCGGCATTACACTGCCCGCCTGGTTGGCCAACAGCATCGAACTGCTGGCCGGCATGACCATTCCCATCATGCTGATCACACTGGGCGTTTCGCTGGCCAGTATTCGCGCGCGCAGTCTGTCGAAGGCGCTGGGCTTCGCTGTCGGCCGGGTGGTGCTGGCCGGGTTCATCGCCCAGGGGGTGGGGCTGCTGCTGAGCCTCGACGATCAGACACGTAATATCCTCACCATCATGCTGTGCATGCCGGTAGCGGTGTATAACTACCTGTTCGCCCAGAAGGCGGGGCGCTCGCCGGAATTCGTCGCAAGCCTGGTGCTCTCCTCCACGCTGCTCTCCTTTATCTACCTGCCCATCATGCTGATCTGGGTGGTCTGAACGACCCATCCCACAAACGAGGAAGGGCCGCCAATCGTGGCGGCCCTTAACAACAACGACAAGGGCCGCCCGATGACGACCCGAGCATCAGTCAGTCGCGCTTACTGTTGCTGCGCCATCTGCTGGACCCGCTGCATCATCTGCGGGTTGTTCTGCACGGCCTGACCGATGCGGTTGAACTCCTCGACATCAAGGTTGTTATCCTGCACGGCCTGCACCATCTGCTGGTTGGCTTCCTCGCGGATGCTCTGCTGGGCTTCAGAGCCTTCGGCGTTCTGCAGCTGCTGGGTATAGTTCTGGGAAATGCCGGCAATTTCCTGCGAAGCGGCGGCGAAGTTCTGCAGCTGCTCATCGCTGAAGTTCTGCGCCTGCTGCTGTGCCTGGCCGCTCTGGGAAGACGATTGATCGGCAGCCAGCACGGGTGCTGCGGCAAAACCGGTCGCGAGCATCGAAGCGGATACAACGGCGGCGAAACGTTTCATCGACATTCTGTGAGTACCTTCTATTGCAGTTGCGTATGTGCCACTCGGTATGACGCCCGAACGGCAATGAAGTTCAGACGACCTTGTTACAATATGTAAATGCAGTGTCGGTGTATTTCAAGCCGGCGCCGGTCACAGACGCTGCAGATAGCCGACACCGCCCAGCTGACGCATCTGTTGGCGAATCCATGCGATGCGCCCCTGAACATAAGCATTGGGATGCAGCGGACTCCATTCAAGGGGGTTGGGTAATACGGCGGCAAGTCTGGCAGCCCGGTCGGCACTAACCTGGCTCGCCCTGATGCCAAAGTAGTGCTCGGCAGCGGCATCCAGCCCGAAGACGCCACGATCCCACTCCGCCACATTGAGATACACCTCGAGAATACGCTGCTTGGGCCAGATCAACTCGATCAGGAAGGTGAACCAGACCTCGAGTCCCTTGCGCAGGACGCTACGATCGCTCCACAGAAAAACGTTCTTGGCCGTCTGCTGACTGATGGTGCTGGCACCGCGTAGCGTTCTGCCTTCACGCCAGGCCTGAATCGCATCGCGAATCTGACCGAAGTCGAAGCCGAAGTGATTGGGGAAATTCTGATCCTCGGCGGCAATCACCGCCAGCCTGGCTTCGTCGGAAAGCGACTGCCAGGGCGTCCAGCGGTAGTGCAGCGCAAAGGGCTCACCCGCCAGCCGGGCGCCGGCCCAGCGCTCCAGCATCACCATCGAGCCGGGCAGCGGCACGAAACGAAACAGCGCGACCAGCAGTATCGAGACCAGCATGGCACCCAGCAGAATGCGCAGCGCCCAATAGCCCAGCCAGCCGATCCACTCTCTCATTGCTCTCCCCTGCCCGTGGCTGCCCACCCGCTATGCTCGGCGGCAGTCCGCCGACTGACCGTCTCGCCGCTCAGGAGGCGAACAGATGCTCGGCGTGATATTTCAGATGATCGTCGATAAAGGTCGCGATAAAGAAGTAGCTGTGATCATAGCCGGGCTGGCGACGAAGCTCGAGCGGCACGCCCTGCAGATGGCACGCCTTTTCGAGATGGCCGGGCTTCAACTGCTCGTCGAGGAAGTTGTCCGCCTCGCCCTGGTCGACCAGTAGTCCCTGCTTCGATTTGCCAGCCAGAATCAGCTCACAGGCGTCCCACTCGGCCCATTCGCTACGATCGTCGCCCAGGTAGTTCGAAAACGCCTTCTCGCCCCAGGGGCAGTCGACCGGATTGGTGACCGGCGCAAAGGCTGAAACGCTGGCGTAGCGCCCGGGCTGGCGCAGCGCACAGACCAGCGCACCGTGACCGCCCATCGAATGGCCGCTGATCGCCTCTCGCTCGCTGACAGGGAAATGTTCACGCACCAGCGCCGGCAGCTCCTCGGTGACGTAGTCGTACATTTTATAGTGCTGCGACCAGGGCGCGCGGCGGGCATTGAGATAAAAACCGGCGCCGGAGCCGAAGTCGAAGCTGTCGTGCTCGCCCGGCAGGTCGGTACCGCGCGGGCTGGTGTCGGGACAGACGATGGCAATGCCCAGCTCCGCGGCCATTTTCTGCGCGCCGGCCTTCTGCATGAAATTCTCGTCGTTGCAGGTCAGCCCCGACAGCCACCACAGCACCGGTACCGGACCCTGCTCGACCTGCGGCGGCAGAAAAATGCCGAACACCATCTCGCAGTCGAGCGTGTTCGAGTAGTGGCTGAAACGCTTCACCCAGCCGCCATGGCAGCGGTTGGCGCTTTTCTGTTCGAGCTTGTCGGTCATGATCGCACTCTCTCTGCGGTGCGGGCTTCGGACTCCCGCGCCGCACTGTTCATGGCATGGCGTGATATGGATGCAATCCGCAGCGCCGGGACAGTGAGCATCCCGGCGCCGCGCGAATCAGAAGGTCAGCACCGAGCGGATGCTCTTGCCTTCGTGCATCAGTTCGAGGGCGTGGTTGATCTCGTCGATTTTCATGGTATGCGTCACGAAATCGTCGATATTGATCTCGCCACGCATGTAGCTCTCGACATAGCCCGGCAGCTCGGTGCGCCCCTTGACGCCGCCGAAGGCGGAGCCTTTCCAGACACGCCCGGTGACCAGTTGAAAGGGCCGCGTGGCAATCTCCTCGCCGGCACCGGCGACGCCGATGATGATCGACTCACCCCAGCCCTTGTGGCAGCACTCCAGCGCGGTGCGCATGACGTTGACGTTGCCGATGCACTCGAAGGAGTAGTCGACGCCGCCGTCGGTCATGTCGACCAGCACTTCCTGAAAGGGACGATCGTAGTCGTTGGGATTGATGCAGTCGGTAGCGCCCAGCTGACGCGCGAACTCGAACTTGTCGGGGTTGATGTCGACAGCGATGATGCGGCTCGCCTGTGCCAGCTGCGCACCCTGCACCACCGACAGCCCGATGGCGCCCATGCCGAATACGGCTACCGTCGAGCCCGGCTCGACCTTTGCCGTGTTACGCACCGCGCCGATACCGGTGGTAATGCCGCAGCCCAGCAGGCAGACCTTGTCCAGCGGCGCATCACGACTTACCTTCGCTAGCGATACCTCGGGCACTACGGTGTACTCGGAGAAGGTCGAGGTACCCATGTAGTGGTGCAACATTTTGCCGTTTTTGGAAAAACGCGAAGTGCCATCAGGCATCACGCCCTTGCCCTGGGTGGCGCGCACCGAACTGCACAGGTTGGTTTTGCCCGACAGGCAGAACTTGCACTTGCCGCATTCGGCGGTATAGAGCGGAATGACGTGATCGCCGGGAACCAGCGAGGTCACCCCGGCACCCACTTCCTCGACCACAGCGCCCCCTTCATGGCCCAGAATCGCCGGGAAATTGCCTTCCGGATCCTTGCCGGACAGGGTATAGGCGTCGGTATGGCACAGGCCGGTGGCGACCACGCGAACCAGCACCTCACCGGCCTTCGGTCCTTCCACGTCGATCTCGTCGATCTCCAGCGGCTGGCCCGCCTCCCAGGCAATGGCGGCACGTGATTTCATCAACTCTCTCCCTCACAAACATTTATGACTGGACTCAAAAGGATGCCGCCAACGTCACGTCATGGCCAACGTCAGCTCTCCTGAAGTCCACAAGGCCCTCACAACATAACGTAAAATACGTTCCGGCGCGGTTGCACCAGCGACAGTTTTTGCCGATGAGACGACGACGGTATTGCATCAGGGCAACCTGCCCGCCTCAGCCCATCGCCGCCACGGTGCGGCGGCACCAGCAGTCGGGCGCGTGGTCGTTGACCATACCGGTGGCCTGCATCCAGGCGTAGACAATCACCGGCCCGGCAAAGCGAAAACCTCGCTTTTTCAATGCTTTCGACAGTTCGACCGACAGCGGCGTCTGCGTCGGCACCGGCGGCGCGCCCTGAATCGGCCGGCCCCCCACCATCTGCCAGCAGAAGGGGCCGAATGGCTCGTCCTGCGCCTCCATATTCAAATAGGCGCGGGCGTTGCCGATGGTCGCCTCGATCTTGGCACGCGAACGCACAATAGCGGCGTTATCCAGCAGGCGGTCGACATCCCGGCTGTCGAAATTCGCCACCCGCTGCGGCTCGAAGCCGACGAAGGCCTCACGAAAGGCGTCACGCTTTTTGAGGATGGTCAGCCACGACAGCCCGGCCTGAAAGCCATCCAGCATCAGCTTCTCCCACAGTGCACGGCTATCGTACTCCGGCACGCCCCATTCATGATCGTGATAGTCGGCCAGCAGGGCGTTGCCCACGGCCCAGCGGCAGCGTGCGGGCTCAGTCAAGGTACTCTCCGAAGCTTTTATTTGAAGACGGGAAGAAACCGCCTGTTTCAGGCCGCCAGTGCCCGACTGAGATAATCGCGCAGCGAGGCGTTTTTGAACTGCGCCTTGAGATACCACAGCTGACGGTCGCTCATTGTTTTGGGCCGCATCATATAAAGCACCTCCGCCATGGTCGGCACAAAGGGCTTGAGCAGCAGCGCCATGCCCGCCTCTTCCGGCGTGCGGCTCCCCTTCAGACTATTACAGTGCTGACAGCAGGCCACCGCATTGAGCATCGACAGCTGGCCACCGCGCGAGCGCGGCAGAATATGGTCGATGGTCAGCGCCTGGCGGGTCACGGTATTGCCGCAGTAGGCGCAGCACAGCCCCTCGCGGTACTTGCAGATCACCCGGTTGAAGCCGGTATGTTCGAAGGCCAGCATGGCGCTGGCCGGTGGGGCAACCCCGATCACTTCGGGAATATCGATATAGGACTGTCGGCCGGTGCGCGAGCTGGTGCCGCCATGCAGACGAAAGGCCCGATCGCCGTCCGACCACACCACGCCGCCTTCGGACGGTCGTGACATCAACACCGCCGCCTCCTCGAGGGTTAGCCAATCGATCGGAATCCCCGAAGCATGAAGGCGTAACACCATGGGTTGGCGCATAGCACGTAACTCCCCACCAGTCGAGACGATTGTCACGATCCTACACCAGGATGTCGTGATCATTACAATCAATGATCAGTTCGGCCATGGCCTGCTCGGCGCAAGGGGTTGCCGTTCATCGCATCGTTCGATATAAAGAACGCGAGGCGTTCCATAAAAGGAACACCGCTACGGTAAGGATCTCATGACCCCTGAAGCCCTGCAGCAGCTCGGTCAGCGCATCGGCCAGCTGCGACGCCAGCGCCACTGGTCGCTGTCTCATCTCGCTGAACGCGCCGGCCTGGCCAAATCCAGTCTGTCGCGCCTTGAACAGGGGAATGCCAACCCCACTCTGGACACCCTGTGGCGGCTGGCGATCCAGCTTGAAGTGCCTTTCGCCGAGCTGATCATCGACGATCCGGCACCGCTCGACGAAGGGGGTGTCACCGCCCGCCTGATCGAGCGTGGCCGCGGCACACCGGTGGTCGAAGCCTGGTGGATGCAGTGCCGGCCCCACGCCTGCCGCCGCGCCGAGGCTCACGGTGCCGGGATACGCGAGCACGCCAGCGTGATCAGTGGCCGTCTGCTCGTGGGCAGCGAAGGAGAAGAGCGTCAGCTGGGGCCGGGAGAGCACTGCGACTTCGCCGCCGACCGGAGGCACCTCTATCGCGGCGACGACGAGGGCGCCACCTTTCTGCTCACCATTGTCTATCCGCAGAGGCCCTTATGACGACCACCGCGACGGCGCCAGCGGGCTGGCGCAGCGGCCTGCGCGACACCCTGCCGCTGCTGGGCGGCTATCTGCCGGTCGCCATCTCCTTCGGTGTGATCGCCTCGCGGGCGGGCTTCTCGCCGCTGGAGGTGGGACTGATCTCGGCCCTCATCTACGCCGGCGCCTCACAGTTCCTGTTCGTCGGCATGGCCGCCGCCGGCGCGCCGCTGTGGCTCACCGTGGTGATGACGCTGGTGATCAACCTGCGCCACCTTGCCTACGCGCCCAACCTCGCCGAGTGGTTGCCGCGCAGCCGCAGCTGGCCGTGGCTGATGCACGGCCTCACCGATCAGGTCTTCGCCCTCGCCCACGCCCGCCTGCCGCAGCTTGAGAGCGAACGGCGCCTCGGTTGGTTCGCCGCCGCCTCACTACTGGCGTGGCTGGTCTGGATTGGCGGCTCCCTGCTCGGCGCGCTGGCCGGCGAGTGGCTGACGGCGCGCTGGCCGCTGCTGGACAGGGTAATGCCCTTCGCGCTGCCGGCACTCTTTCTGGTACTGGTAGCGCCGCGCTTCACCTCATTACGCTGGAGCGCAGCGCTGACGGTAAGCACCGTCGCCGGCCTTGTCCTGACCCTGACCGGCCCGGCCGATTTCGCCATCGTGCTGGCAGCGGCCTGCGGCATGCTCTGTTTCTATCTGCTGCCTGCCGTCAGCGGGAGGTACTCATGAGCAGCGCGCTATGGCTGGGCGTTATCGCCGCTGCCCTGGGCACCTGGCTGCTGCGTGCGCTGCCGCTTTTGTGGATGCAGCGCCGTCTGCGCCGCTCGCCCCACCGTACCGGCGCACTGCCGCAGTGGCTGGCGGCGCTGGGACCGATGATGATCGCTGCCGTGCTGGGGGTGTCGCTGGTGCCGTCCGAGCAGAGCGTCACCGGCTGGCTGGCGACCCTGGCAGGCAGTGCGATAACGCTGGCTTTGTGGTGGCGGCTGCGCAGCCTGGGCTGGCCGGTGGTAGCGGGCGTCGCGGTTTTCGGAGTGGTGGTGATAATCCTGTCATAGTGTCCGCATATCGCGCCCGGCTATGACCCGATCCGACAGGAGAACGGCATGTTCGATTTCAAGGAGCTGGAAGCTTTCGTATGGATTGTACGGCTGGGCTCCTTTCGGCTGGCGGCCAGCCATCTCAATCTCACTCAGCCCTCGATCTCCGATCGTATCAGCAGGCTCGAAAGCAGCGTCGGGCATACGCTGCTCGAGCGTCACCGTCGTCCCATGCGCCCTACCCGCCGCGGCCAGGAATTTCTTGATCACGCCGAAAGGATGCTGGCGGCGCGTCAACTGGCGCTCGGCGCCATGCAATCGCCGGATCTCTATCGCGGCAGGCTGCGGCTGGGCATTGTGGAAAGCCTGGCACTGAGCTGGCTACCGGCTTTTATCAGCACATGCGCCACACACTACCCGGAGCTGACTATCGAGTTCGAACTGGATATTACACCGCGGGTCTTCGAGCGCCTGCTCAATCACGATATCGATCTCGCCTTCATGGTCGGTCCGGTCAGCAATGACAACCTCATCAGCCGGCCGCTGTGTCACTATCCGACCCGCCTGGTTGTCTCCAGCCGCATCATTGCAGACCCCACAAACTGCAGCGCCAGCGACCTTGCCGGCATCGATTTTATCGCCCCGTCACGCCACAGTCTGATCTACCGCACAGTCAGAAATTTCATGGTCGAACACGATCTGGATAGCGCCCCGCTACACGGCTCAAGCTCCCTGAGCATGATTATCCATCTGGTTCGGCAAGGCCTCGGCATAGGAGCGCTACCGCAGGACATGGCGCAGCAGGCAATCGCTGCCGGAGAAGTGGTCGCCCTGCCCTTCGAACTGCCGGGTATCGACTTTATCGCCTGCCGACTGAACCGCGCCGATGATGACCTTGCGCATCAGCTGATGTCGGTGGCGCTCTCTACGGCACTGCTGCATGGCGAAACGTCACTTCCCGGATGAAAGGTTTTTCCGATAGAAAAGAATCAAAATAAACGATTTGACCGATCATATGTAACGCCATAGCTTTGGTTGTCAAGACAACAAGTCAGTCCGGCACGTCCGGGCGTTAACAATGACAACACCATGGTAGCCACATATGACCCGCCAATATGCGCAACCTGACGCTACGGTGCGCCTTTCAGAACCAGGGCCGTTGAGTGCACTGTCGCCGGCACAAGCGCGCCGGCATATCCGCAGTGGCGACTGGTCTGTCACCACCGCAGGGCTCGCCAATGGTTTCGCGCAGACCAACCTGGTGGCCATTCCCGCCGCCTTTGCAGATGACTTTCTGCGGTTTTGTATGGCCAATCGCGCCTGCTGCCCGATACTCGATGTGACTCAGCCGGGCGATCCCATACCTCACTCGCTCGGCAAGGGGATCGATCTACGCACTGACCTGCCACGTTATCGTGTGTACATCGACGGTCTCATGAGCGAAGAAGTCACCGATGTCAGCGCTTTCTGGCGTGACGACCTGGTCAGTTTTTCCATCGGCTGCTCCTTCTCCTTCGAGGAGGCACTACTGGCCGATGGCGTTCCGCTGCGTCACGTTGAGCAGGGCAGCGTGGTTCCCATGTATCGCAGCACTATACCACTGGTGGCATCAGGCCCATTCGGCGGCAGCGCGGTCGTTTCCATGCGCCCGATGCCGCCAGCAGCGGCTATTCGCGCCATACAGATCACCAGCGACATGCCCAGCGTTCATGGCGCTCCCCTGCATATCGCCAGACCGGATCTGATCGGCATCGACGATCTGATGCAGCCGGATTTTGGCGACCCACCGACCATGGAAGAAAATGACATAGCAGTCTTCTGGGGCTGCGGCGTGACCCCACAGGCGGCGCTGATGTCGGCCAGAATTCCCTTTGCTCTCACTCACGCCCCGGGTTATATGCTGATTACCGACATACCCAACCATAAGCTCAAATATCGATAGCGTATCGACGACCCATTCCAGGCAATACCTCACTTCAAAAACAAAGAGGTCAACCATGAAAAACGCAAAAGACACCCTGATCGCCGCCGTTACAACCGCAACCGCCCTGACACTTTCGATGCCCATCGCGCATGCTGCCGTCAATATCAACGTCGTCGGCACATGGAGTTCGGTATCACTTCACAAGGATTATGAAGCTCCTTTCTGGACACAGACGCTGCCACAAGCCAGTGGCGGTGAAATCAACGTCGAAATGACAACCTTCGATCAGATGGGCGTCGCCAGCGGCGATGTATTCCGCTACCTGTCCAATGGCCTGTTCGATATCGGCATCACATTGTCGGACTATGTCGTCAGCGATGCACCAGAGCTGGAAGGGCTGGACCTCCCCATGCTGGCCGTCGACCCGGCTCTGGCCGAGCAGGTCAGCCAGGCCTACTTCCCGATCATTCAGCGCGCCATGCAGCGGCGCTATAATGCCCACGCATTGGCGGTTGCCCCCAACACGCCTCAGGTGGTGTTCTGTAATACCCCCATCAGCAGCATGGGGGATCTTGCCGGCAAGACCATTCGGGCCAGCGGACGCTCTACCGCCGAATTTCTGAATGCCCTGGGCGCCAACAGCACTGTCATGGCGTTCAGCGAAGTGCCGGGCGCCATGGAGCGCAGCGTTATCGACTGTGCCGTCACCGGCTCGATGTCAGCGTATAACGCCGGCTGGGGCGATGTGGCTTCCTATGTCATGCCACTGCCGATCGGCGGCTGGGACCCGAGCATTACCGCTGCCAATGGCGACTTCTGGGACAGCCTTTCCAGTGACGACAAACAGCTTATCGAGCAGCAGACACAGGAGGTCTTTGCCGCCGGTGTCTGGCGCCATATCGGCGCCGATGCCGAAGAGGGTATCGCCTGTCTGACCGGCAATGGCGAATGCAGCCAGGGGGAACCGGCAGACCTCGAGCTGGTCGCCACCTCGGAAAGCGATCTCGAACGTGCTCACCAGATTCTCGAGGAGACGGTACTGCCTGCCTGGGCGTCACGAGTGGATGACGAAACCATCGAACTCTGGAACGAAAACGTCGCACCTCTGGTCGGGCTGCCCGTCGAACGCTAGCCCCGGCCCTGTACTGTTGGCAGAGTTCGCACAATCCAAAGCGATCGATGGAGTTTTCGCATGCTGGCGATGAATCCTGCTGTGGAGCGTCTGATGACGTTCACACGCTTCGTCTCGACGCTCGCCAACCGCCTTGTCGGTTTGATGCTGCTGGCGGTAGTGGCCTTTCTGCTGGTTGAGATCCTGATCCGTAAAGCCGGCCTGGGGACGCTTCCGGGCGTTCACGAATACGCCGGCTACGTGCTGGCCATTCTATCCTCATGGGGGCTTTCACAGACCCTGATCGAACGTGCCCACATTCGTATCGATCTAGGCTATTCCCGCCTGCCCCGGCGTTTGCAGTGCGCCCTCGATCTGATATCGATAGCAGCCGTTAACCTGGTCGGCTGGCTCATTCTGCTCAAGGCCTGGCCGGTATTGGCCACCTCACTACACAATGGTTCCCTGGCCAATACCCCGCTCTCAACTCCGCTATGGATACCACAGCTGATCTGGCTGGCAGGCTATGGCTGGTTCGCTTTTACCGCTTCGATACTGGCACTGCGTTCATTGGCCGCTGCCATGGCCGGCGACTCGGCAACGCTTTCGGCGCTCATCGGTATGGATAGCGACAAAAACGCCGAAGCCACAACAATAGCCCCGACCTCTGCTCATGAGCGAGGGAGGCACTGATGCTCGCCTTTCTTGGCATAGGCCTGCTGGCGCTGTTGCTGACCGGCATTCCCATCGCGATAGCGCTCTTCCTGCTGGCATTTGGTGTCGATCAGTTTTTCGCTTTTTTCCCGCTGCTACGAGCACTCGGACAGAACCTGTGGTCGGCAGGCAACTCCTTTTTGCTGATCGCTATTCCACTTTTCATTCTGATGGGGGAAATTATCGTTCGCTCGGGCATCGCCGAGCGCGCCTATCGCGCCATGGAGCTCTGGCTGTGCTGGCTACCGGGCGGCCTGCTTCACGCCAACATCATGACCTCGACACTATTTTCTGCCACCTCAGGCTCATCGGTGGCGACGGCCGCTACCGTATCCACGGTGGCCATTCCACAGGGTGAAAAACTGGGTTACGACCCGCGCCTTTTCTGCGGCACCATTGCTGCCGGCGGCACGCTGGGCATTTTGATCCCGCCTTCGATAAACCTGATCGTCTACGGCTTTCTGACCGAAACCTCTATCCCGAGGCTGTTCATGGCCGGACTGATTCCGGGACTGTTGCTGGCGATGCTTTTCATGCTGGTATCCATGCTGATCTGTCAATGGCGGCCATCGCTTGGCGGCCCATCCAACCGTGCCAGCTGGGGTGAGAGATGGCGCCATCTTATTTTCCTGCTGCCGCTGCTGGTACTCTTTGTGGTCATTGTGGCCTCGATCTATCTTGGCTGGGCCACGCCGACCGAAGCCGCCGCCATAGGCGTGGCCTCATCGCTGGTACTGGCAGCATTCAATCGACGGCTTGGATTAAAGATGCTGCTGTCAGCGCTGGACAATACCGTACGCACCTCCAGCATGATCGTTTTTATCATCCTGGCCGCCTCTTTTCTTAACTTTGCGCTCTCGTCGGCGGGCCTTTCCACCAGAATCGATGAGCTCCTGCAGGCTTACAACCCGAGCCCCATCACCCTGCTGCTCATGGTTCTGGCCATCCTGATTGTGCTGGGTTTTTTCATCGAGACCCTCTCACTGATGGTCATTACCATCCCGGTCGTCGCCCCGTTGCTATTCACGGCCGGCTTCGATCCGGTCTGGTTTGGCGTCATGATGATACTGTTCGTCGAGCTGGCGCTGATTACGCCACCCGTCGGCCTCAATCTCTACATCGTTCAGTCAAGTCGCCCTGACCGCCCCTTTTCTCATGTCATCGTCGGCGCCCTGCCCTATATCGCAATCATGCTGATCATGGCGCTGCTGCTGATTCTGTTTCCTTCAATCGCGCTCTGGCTGCCCGGTGTTCTCTAATGCCTGCATTTTTTAACCCCGGAACCCGTTTCTAAAGTGGAGTTTCGATATGA
Source organism: Kushneria aurantia DSM 21353 (assembly GCF_000382245.1). Taxonomy (GTDB): domain Bacteria; phylum Pseudomonadota; class Gammaproteobacteria; order Pseudomonadales; family Halomonadaceae; genus Kushneria; species Kushneria aurantia. The sequence continues at coordinate 30,982 of NZ_KB907885.1, read as the reverse complement.
ACTTTACGCATTGTGATCAAGAGGTAGCGATCGACATAGCGCGTCTGGCGATCGCCGGCTGGGCCGGACGCGACAGCGAGGCGGTACAGCACCATATTGAGGAATTGGCCGCGATCGGAGTGGCGCCACCCTCGCAAACACCCCTTTTCTATCGCTGCAGTGTCGGTCTGCTCACGCAGGACGAACATACGCAAGTGTTCGGTCGACAGGGCTCCGGCGAGATCGAGATATGCCTGATCAGCGACGAAACCTCACGCCTGTGGCTGACCGTCGCTTCGGACTACACGGATCGGGAACTCGAGGCCTGGAGCGTTGCCCATTCCAAGCAGCTCTGCGTCAAACCGCTGGGTCGCGAGATATGGGCGCTCGATGAGGTTATCGAGCACTGGGACAGTCTGATACTCGAAAGTCGGATCGACGACGGCGTGGTCTATCAGCATGGCCAACTGTCTGCCCTGCTCGATGTCGATACATTGATCTCGAAGCTACCGGGGGAACTTGTCGATGAATCCGGGCAGCATCTGCGCCCCGGCACGGCGCTATTTTGCGGCACGCTCCCGGTATCGGGGGCAATACGCTTCAGCGAGCGTTTTGACATGACGCTGACCGACCCGATTCGCCAACGCCATCTAACGCACGGTTACCGCCTCCACATCCTGCCGGTTGTCAGTTGAGAAGCCTCGGGCTTTTCTATAAATCTCGGCGCGCTATGGCACCGAAATAAAAAACGCCCGTTCGAAACGGGCGTTTTCATGAGGCGCAAAGGGTGCGGCGCATCAGGCGCCGCAATCGACATCACTCATCGATAAACGAGCGCAGCGACTCCGAACGTGACGGGTGGCGCAGTTTGCGCAGCGCCTTGGCCTCGATCTGGCGAATACGTTCACGGGTAACGTCGAACTGTTTACCGACCTCCTCGAGAGTGTGATCGGTATTCATGTCGATGCCGAAACGCATGCGCAGTACCTTGGCCTCGCGCGCAGTAAGCCCGCCCAGCACGTTGCGGGTCGCCTCGATCAGCCCCTCGCCGGTGGCGGAGTCGATCGGCGACACCATGGTCGAGTCCTCGATAAAATCGCCCAGATGGGAGTCGTCATCATCGCCGATGGGCGTCTCCATCGAGATCGGCTCCTTGGCGATCTTGAGCACCTTGCGTACCTTGTCCTCGGGCATTTCGAGGCGCTCACCCAGCTCTTCCGGCGTCGGCTCGCGACCCATCTCCTGCAGCATCTGGCGGGAGACGCGGTTGAGCTTGTTGATCGTCTCGATCATGTGTACCGGAATACGGATGGTGCGCGCCTGGTCGGCGATCGAACGGGTAATCGCCTGACGAATCCACCAGGTGGCGTAGGTCGAGAACTTGTAGCCGCGGCGATATTCGAACTTGTCGACCGCCTTCATCAGGCCGATGTTGCCCTCCTGAATCAGGTCGAGAAACTGCAGGCCGCGATTGGTGTACTTCTTGGCAATCGAGATCACGAGACGCAGGTTGGCCTCGACCATCTCCTTCTTGGCGCGCCGTGCCTTGGCCTCACCGATGGAAAGTCGGCGGTTGATCTCCTTGAGCTCGGCCACCGGCAGCATGGCCAGCTCCTCCTCGAAGGCGATCTTGCGCTGGGCACGCTCGATATCGCCGCGCAGCGGCTCGATGTTACCGGCGTGTTTGGCATTTTTGGCCATGAAGTCGTCGACCCAGGTGGTGTCCGACTCGCGGCCCGGGAAGGAGGCGATGAACGTCTTGCGGGGCACCTTGCCGCGCTTGACGCACAGCTGCATGATGCTCTTTTCCTGCTCCCTGACCTGACCCACGCTGAGGCGCAGTTGACCGACAAGCCGCTCGAAGTGGCGCGGTACGAGCTTGATCGGCGAGAACAGCTCGGCAAGACGCTTCTGCTCGGCGCGGGCCATTTCGGACTGCAGGCCGTGCTGCTCGATCACCGCCTTGACATGATCGTTCTGCTCGCGGATCTGCTCAAAGCGCACGCGCGCCAGCTCCGGATCGGGACCGCCCTCGCTGGCGTTGTCGTCCTCGCTGTCGTCATCGTCCTCGTCGTCACTCTCTTCATCGTCGCTATCGGACGCGACAGGCTCGGGCTCGGGCTCCTCGACTTCGGCGACGCCGGGCACGCCCTCGTCAGGATCGATAAAACCGGAGAAGAGATCGGACAGACGGCCGGGCGCCTCCTCGTCACGGGTACCGTCGTAGGCTTCCAGAATGGAGTCCACAGCGCCCGGCAGATGGGCCAGCGCCGACATTACCTCACGGGTGCCCTCCTCGATACGCTTGGCGATCTCGATCTCGCCTTCACGGGTGAGCAGCTCCACGGTCCCCATTTCACGCATGTACATGCGCACCGGGTCGGTGGTGCGTCCGACATCGCTCTCGACCGCCGCCAGCGCCGCGACAGCCTCTTCGGCAGCAGATTCGTCGGCCGACTGGTCGGACATCATCAGGGTGTCTTCATCGGGCGCCTCTTCAACGACATTGATTCCCATGTCATTGATCATGCCGATGATGTCTTCCACCTGATCCGGATCGGCGATATCTTCCGGAAGGTGATCATTGACCTCGGCGTAGGTCAGGAAACCCTGTTCCTTGCCGCGCGCGATCAACTCCTTCAGACGTGACTGCGGTGTATTTCCAGCCATAGAAACCTATCTCGAAGAAGAGTGAAGCGCCTGAGTGCGCTATTGGAAATCCCTGAACGAGTCGCTGACATCAAAGTGTAAAAAAACGCATGACGGGCATCGGTCAAAACTGACAACCAACACCGTTGTGCCACTACAGATGCGCAACCCGTTTGCAGATTCCTCCCACATATCAGGCAATAAATGCATTATAGACCAACCGGAAAAAGCCATCACCCGGCTGTTTAGCCCGCTGACTCAGTGTGCCAGCAGCCTGTATCAACGGATCGATTCGTACCTGTCCCTCCAAAATGGGGGCCAGCAAAGGGGTTTCAACCCCACTTCAGCCCTTATCGTTCAGGGCGTAGCTCACAGATCAGCTGCCAGAGCCTGGTCGCCTCTTCGCGGCTCAGCCTTTCCCCGCTGCGCTCGCGTGCCTGTAGCGCCTCCAGTTCACGCCCCGGGCTTTGACGCTCTTGTTGCTGCTGTAGATGCGCCACCAGCGCTTCCACCTCGCGACGACGCGCCTCGGCCGGCATCAGCGGCTGACGCTGCACCAGCGCCCGCAGGCGATTGCCTTCGCTGCTGCCGTGAAAATGCGCCAGCAGCACCTGCGGCGAACGGTAGCCACCGGCGCGAATCAGCTTGACCACCTCGGCCAGCAGCCAGCCATCGTCATCTTCCGGGCACCACTGCTCCGACGCCGGCAGAGCCTCGACCAGCCCCGGCGAGTGTACGATCAAATGCAGTATGCGGCCGCTCATGTTCGGCGTCAGCGCAGCACTCGATGCGCGTGGCCGTGACGTCGTTGCAGAAGCATGACGCGTCTCGGCGCCCGGCAGCACCTCCTTCGCTGCCACCACGGCAGTGCCGTTGCCGACGACCAACTCTTCCAGAGTAGCGTGCTCGAGCCCGGTGCGCTCCTGCAGTTCGCGCATCAAAAGCGACTTGAGCATGCCTTCCGGCAGACGCCGGATAGCGGTCACTACTGCACTGGCAAAACGTTCGCGATCCTCGATTCGGCGCAGGTCCCGCCCCTCACCCGCCTGATCGAAGAGATATTCCGAGAGCGAGCGGGCGCGGGTGATGCGCTGCTCGAACCCCTCACGACCCTCGTGACGCACCAGCGTATCCGGATCCTCGCCCTCGGGCAGAAACAGAAAACGCGCCCGGCGGCCGTCGATCATCTGTGGCAGTGTCGTCTCCAGCGCCCGCCGCGCTGCCTGGCGCCCGGCATTATCACCGTCGAAACAGAACACCACCTCATCCACCAGCCGAAACAGCCGGCCGAGATGATCTTCGGTGGTGGCGGTACCGAGCGTTGCGACCGCATAGTCGACGCCGAACTGGGCCAGCGCCACCACGTCCATGTAACCTTCGACAATCAGCAACCGCTCCGGGCGGCTGCCGAACTGACGCGCTTCGTAAAGGCCATAGAGCTCGCGACCCTTGTGAAACACCGGCGATTCGGGAGAGTTGAGATATTTGGGCTTGTCGTCACCCAGTACGCGGCCGCCGAAGCCGATAGCGCGCCCCTTCCAGTCGCGAATCGGGAAGACCACCCGATTGCGAAAGCGATCCCAGCGCCGGCCGCTCTCCTCTTTTTCGACCAGCATGCCGTACTCGACCTGGACACTTTCGTCGACGCCGTGCTCACCAAGATGACGTTTGAGCGCATCCCAGCTGTCGGGGGCGAAGCCGATGGCAAAGCGCTCACAGATGTCATCGCTGAGGCCACGGCGCTGCAGATAGTCGCGAGCGGACTGTGCGGCCGGCGTGGCAAGCTGCGAGCGGTAGAAACGTACCCCCAGCTCCAGCAGGTTGACCGCCTCCTCACGGCGCTGCGACTGCTCTCGCGAACGCTCACGCTGCGCCGGCGTTTCGTTTTCGCGCGGCACTTCCATGCCCAGTCGGCCGGCCAGCGTCTCTACCGCCTCGGGAAAGGTGAGGCGGTCGAACTCCATCACGAAGCGAAGCGCGTTGCCACTCGCGCCGCAGCCGAAGCAGTGATAGAACTGCCGGTCGGCGTTGACCGAAAAGGAGGGCGTCTTCTCCTGATGGAAGGGGCAGAGCGCCGAATGATTGCGCCCGGCCTTTTTCAGCTGGATGCGCGAACCGACCAGCTCGACGATGTCGGTGCGCGCCAGCAGATCATCGATGAAGTGCTGGGGGATCAGACCGGCCATGTGGGCTGCCTACCTCTCGAAGTGCAGTACCGACGCGATAGCTTTCGAGCAACCGCCATATCGACGCCGCTGGCGAGCATCGAACCGACAGCATAATGGTGCAAAAACAAACGGCCGCCAGAGGCGGCCGTTTGGCATCCCGCTCGAGCGCTGGGCAAACGCTCGAGTACAGTGATCAATACATCCGTTCGAAACGCTTGCGCTCACGCTGCAGCTTCTTGGCATGGCGCTTGACCGCCGCAGCCGCCTTGCGCTTGCGCTCGGCAGTGGGCTTTTCATAGTGCTCACGACGACGCACTTCGGAGAGCACGCCGGCCTTTTCACAGGAGCGCTTGAAACGACGCAGCGCCACGTCGAACGGTTCGTTGTCACGTACTTTGACGGAAGGCATTAAGCAATCACCACCTTAAGGAGATCAATGAGGTTTGAATGTGCTCAATGCCGTTGCAACGGCACCAGCCGATCATTGCACGACATCGTGAATGCCCGGCGTTTGCCGCTTTCACGGCCAGAAGCACAGCCCGTTATTACAGGGACCGGAATTTTACTGCTCGGCCACCGGTTTTGCAAGATTCGCTGACGCGCTCGCCGTGACAGGGTAGACTGGCCGTCGAAAACGCTACGCAGTGGCAACAATGCCCTGCCGGCCACGCTCCACCTGAGAACCTGAACCTGCATGCGCGTACTGGGGATTGAAACCTCCTGCGACGAAACCGGCGTCGCCCTCTACGACAGCGAACGCGGTCTGCTGGCCGACGCGCTCTATAGCCAGATCGAGATGCATATCGAACACGGCGGCGTGGTACCGGAACTGGCCTCGCGCGATCACGTGAGGCGGCTGATACCGCTGATCGAACAGATCTTTCACGACGCCGGTATCGAACGCGGCGATGTCGACGGTATCGCCTACACCGCCGGCCCCGGACTGGTCGGCGCGCTGATGGTGGGAGCATCCACCGCCCACGGCCTGGCGCGCGCCTGGCAGGTGCCGGTGCTGGGTGTACACCACATGGAGGGCCACCTGCTCGCCCCCATGCTGGAAGAGGCGCATCCCGACTTTCCCTTCATCGCGCTGCTGGTCTCCGGCGGCCATACCCAGCTGGTCGAGGTGCGCGCCCTGGGCGATTACCACCTGCTTGGCGAATCGCTCGACGACGCCGCCGGCGAGGCCTTCGACAAGGCCGCGCGGATGCTGTCGCTGCCCTACCCCGGCGGTCCGCAGATCGCTCGTCTGGCCGAGCGCGGCAATCCGCAGCGCTTTCGCTTTCCGCGCCCCATGACGGATCGACCGGGACTCGACTTCAGTTTCTCCGGCCTCAAGACGCATACCCTGACCGCGGTGCGCAAGCTCGAGGCTGCGGGCGAGCTGGACGAGCAGGCACGCGCCGATATCGCGCGCGCCTTCGAAGAGGCGGTGGCCGATACGCTGGTCATCAAGTGTCGCCGCGCGCTGGATCAGACCGGGCTCAAGCGGCTGGTGGTGGCCGGCGGTGTGAGCGCCAACCGGCGCCTGCGCGAACGCCTCGATGCGATGGTCGCCAAAAGAGAGGCCCGCGCCTTTTATCCGCGCGGGCGTTTCTGCACCGATAACGGCGCCATGATCGCCTATGTGGGGGCCCAGCGCCTCGCCGCCGGCGAGCGCGACGACACCAGCCTGCGCGCCACGCCGCGCTGGCCGCTGGCGGAGCTGGTGGTGCCGCAATAAAATAACGCTTGCAAACGTCAGACTGAACCACGCAGCAGGCCCACCACCGCTTCTACCGTATCGTTCATTATGGGGCGGGTGACCTGCGCCACATTGCGGCGAAAGAGACTTTCGCTGGCGGTAAACAGCTTGTTGGGTCGAATATAGCTGACACGCTCGAGACTACCCTGCGAGTAACCGGCTTTACCGAGTTCGATCGCACTGCTATCGGCATAGGGGTTACTGGTAATCTGCGCGCAGACCCAGTCACCGCGCCCGGCGCTTGCCAGCACCAGCGCCGGGCGCAACTTCGAGGCTGACAGATCGGAAAACGGAAAAGGCACCAGCACCACGGCGCCTACTGCAGGTGCGACCACGCCTCGTCCTCCTCGTGACGCGCCCAGTCCGACAGGCCCGACTCCGACAACAATGCCGTTTCAAGCGCCTGCGAAGGCGGTTCGTCCAGTATCGTGACCAACGCGCGATGAACACCCTTCACCTTGAGCGGCTCGGCCAGACGAAGTTGACCGGCGTCATCCACGATGGCTTCAATCGTCTTGATCATTTGATGCCTCCAGCGGCGTTAGCGAAAAACCTTTACGTACGGCTGACCAGAGTAGAGTACCAGGTTCTTCGTCGCCGGGCACTCGGTCACACCGGGACAGTCGATGGCATGGAGAGTACAATCATCGGCCTTGCGCTCATCAGGAGGCTTTCTGGATACCGTACTGATCGAAGACCTCCGGCTGGAGGCGGTGATCGGCGTTTATGAGTGGGAAAAGCGCATCCATCAGCGCCTGTCGCTGACGCTGGAGCTGGGCTGCGATATTGGCACCGCCGCCGCAGGTGACGATCTCAATGCCACCCTCGACTACGCCGCCATCAGCGCCCGGCTCAAGCAGTTCTGCGCCGACAACCGCTTCGAGCTGGTAGAGACCTTCGCCGAACGCATCGCCGCCCTGCTGCGCGAGGAGTTCGCCATTGGCTGGCTGCGGCTGACGCTGAAAAAACCCGGTGCGGTGGCGGATGCCGCCTTCGTCGGCGTGCGCATCGAGCGCGGCGAGCGCCACTGATGGCCTTCGTGCTCTTCAGCCTGGGCAGCAACAGCGACCGCGAAAGGCGCATCGGCGCGGCACTGACGGCGCTCAATGACGCTTTCGGCACGCTGTGGCTGTCGCGCATTTTCGAAAGCCGCCCGGTGGGCTTTAACAGCCCGCACAACTTCTATAACCTGGTGGCAGGGGCGCACTGCAATATGACAGTGGCCGAGACCAGCGCCTGGTGCAAGGCGGTGGAGCGCGCCAACGGCCGCGACCACAGCGCGCCGAAGTTCAGTGCCCGCTCACTGGATATCGATATCCTCACCGTCGACGCGCTGACCGGCACCATCGACGGCGTCACCCTGCCCCGCGACGAGATCGACTTCAACGCCTTCGTGCTGAGGCCGCTGGCGGAGAGCTTCGGCGAGCGCCGCCATCCGCTCGGCGGCCAGCCCTACCGCGCGATGTGGCATGCCTTCGACGCCGACCGCCAGGCGCTGTGGCCGGTCGACTTCGAGTGGCGCGGCCAGCGCCTCTCGAGCGCCACGCCGACCGCGTTTACGACGATGCCAGCAACGCTTGTGCGATAAGACGCTCGCGCTCGGACTCGATCATCAACCCCAGTTCGGCGCCCCGATAACCTGCGCCCATCAGCCCCTGAGGCGAAACTTCGCGCGCGGCTGCCACTGCCCGGACCAGCTGCGCAATCGGCAGCTCGAAACCGCCCGCGTCAAGAGTGGCCAGCAGCGCCTCCAGTCGCTGCGGACGCCGCCAGGCGTCCATCGCCCGGCACCACTGCAGCACCTGCTCGGCATCGGGGGCGCTGTCCAGCAGAGCACGGCTGTCAGCCACCATCAGCGCCCGTTCGCGAAAGGTATTGGGCAGGCGCAACCGCTCGCTCAACGCACTCAGCGCATCGACACCGAGATCGGCCAGCAGCAGCGCCAGCCGTGCCGGGGCGTCTGCACCCGCCGTCATGCGCTCAAGCCCTGCCGCGAGACGCCCCTCCAGCTCGGGGATCAGCACTGTCAGCGCACCACAGTCATCGAGCAGTTCGAAAAAAGCCTCTGCTGCCGGCGCGTTCAGGGCGCGCTCGACCTCCTGCCACACCCGCTCGGCGACCAGCGCCTCGACCTCACCGGCGGCGACCATGGCTTTCATCAGATCCAGCGTTGCCTCGGCCACGGCAAAGCCGCACGGGCGCAGGCGAGCCACGAAGCGGGCGGCACGCAGAATGCGCAGCGGATCCTCGGCGAAGGCCGGCGACACGTGGCGCAGCACGCGCGCCTCGCAGTCGGCGCGACCGCCGAAAGGGTCGATGATTCGCCCTTCGGCATCCAGCGCCATGGCGTTAATGGTGAAATCGCGACGCTCGAGATCCTCCTCCAGCGTTACCGTCGGCTCGGCGTGGACGACAAACCCGGTGTAGCCGCGCCCCGACTTGCGCTCGGTGCGCGCCAGGGCGTACTCCTCGTGACTGTACGGATGCAGAAAAACCGGAAAGTCGCGCCCCACCGGCCGAAAGCCGCGCCGCGTCATGTCCTCGGCGGTAGCCCCCACCACGATCCAGTCGCGATCGGTGTGGGGAATACCCAGCAACTCATCGCGCACCGCGCCACCCACGCAGTAGCAGGCAAGCCCGGCGACCGCTGCGTCGTGCGCGAAGCGGATCACGACGCACCGGCCCCATCATCGCGCTCGAAGCGCTCGGGATGATGGTACTGCCAGTGCGTAAAACCGCCGTCGAGGCTGTAGACTTCCTGATAGCCCTGGCCGCACAGCCAGTCCGCCGCCTGCTGGCTGGAGTGGCCGTGATAGCAGACCACCACCACCGGCCGCTCGCTCGGCGTCGCATCGATAAACTGCCCCAGCGACGCATTGTCGAGATGGCGGCTACCCGGAATATGGCCGCTGCTGAAACTGAGTGGATCGCGGATGTCGACGATCTCGACGCCGCCCTCCCCGAGCCAGCGTTCAAGCGTTGCGTGATCGAGATGTTTGAAGCTCATGGTGGCACTCCCGCCGGATCGGCTGGATAACATAATGGCGTCTTCATTCGCGCCGCGGCTTGCGGCTCGGCACCCTGACCCAGCGCCCGCTGTCGATAGCCAGGGCGCTCAGCGCCCCGCCCCAGACGCAGCCGGTATCGGTAGCGTATACCGCCGCACGAGCGCCCGGCGTCTGCCCCTCCAGCGCCGCCCAGTGGCCGAATACCAGCCGCGCACTGTCGGGGCGCCGAAAGCAGAACCAGGGGTAAAAGTCGTTGGGCGCAGTGTCGAGGCCCTCCTTGGCAGCGAAGTCGAGCTCGCCGTCGGCGTTGATAAAGCGCATGCGGGTAAAGACGTTGATGATCGCGCGCAGCCGGTCATCGCCCTCCAGCTGCGGCTCGAAACGCGCCGGCGTATTGCCATAAAGCTGCGGCAGAAAGTCGAAAAACGCCGCGCCGCCCAGCACCATCTCGGCTTCCCGGGCGTAGCCGCCGGCCTCGCGGACCGACCACTGCGGTGGCAGCCCGGCGTGGGTCATCACCACCGTGGCGTCGTCGTTGGTCACCAGCAGTGGCCGACGCCGCAGCCATTCGAGCAGTTCGTCGCGATCCGCGGCAGCCAGAATCGAGGCCAGGGTATCGGAGCGTTTGGCCTTGCCGTGGCCGTAGGCCACCGCCAGCATGTGCAGGTCGTGGTTGCCCAACACCACCTCGGCGTGCTCGCGCAGCGCGTATACCCGGCGCAGGGTTTCGAGCGGCTCGGGGCCGCGATTGGCAATATCGCCGACGATCCACAGGCGATCACGGCCGGGAGTGAAGTCGATCCGTTCGAGCAGGGTCTCGAACTCCCGCAGGCAGCCATGCAGATCGCCGATGGCCCAGGTGGTCATGAGCTTCTCCAGACGGTCGAGCGGCAACCCTCAGTGCAGATAGAGCGGCCGCGCCAGTCGAAAGGGCGCAATGGCGACATCGAAGGTCTCTCCTATTGCCGGCGCCATGAAAGTGTAGCTGCCCTCCATCACCCCCACCTCGCTGTCGAGCACCGCTCGGCTGGCGTAATTGAACGGCAACCCGGGTGCAATCAGCGGTCGGCGGCCGACCACCCCCTCGCCGCGCACCTCGCGTATTTCGCCGCTGCCCTGGGAGATGCGCCAGTAGCGCGCCAACAGTTGAATCGAATAGTCGCTCTGGTTGCGAATAGCGATCCGATAGCCGAACACAAAGCGCCGCTGCGCCGGTTCCGACTCCTCCGGCAAATAGAAACTCTCCACCTCGACAGCGATCAGCTGCGCCGCGTCGATCATGACGCCGCCTCATGGAGGTGGTTGGCGATGGCAACGTACGCCGCCACGCCGAGCGTCTCAGGACGCCGGCCGGGGTCGATACCCAGCGCTTCCAGCTCGGCGGCGTCAATTACGCCGCGCAGATTGTTACGCAGCGTCTTGCGGCGCTGGGCGAAAGCGCGACGCACCAGATCGGAGAGCCGCTGTTCATCGTGTGCGTGTAGCCTATCGCCGCGGCGTGGCACCAGCCTGACCACCGCAGAGTCGACTTTGGGCTGCGGCACGAAGGCACTCGGCGGGACATCGAACAGCGAGATCACGTCGCAGTAGTAGCGCGTCATCACCGACAGCCGCCCCCAGTCGCCACTGCCGGGCTCGGCCGCCAGCCGCGCCACCACCTCCTTTTGCAGCATGAAGTGCATGTCCCGTATAGCGTCGCCGGCGGCCAGCAGATGAAAGATCAGCGGCGTCGAGATGTTGTAGGGCAGATTGCCCACCACCCGCAGCGCTGGCCCGTCACCGCGCAGAGCGGCAAAGTCGAAGGCCAGTGCATCGCCCTCGATAATGCGCAGGTCCGGATAGTTGAAAAAGCGGGCGCGCAGCCCCGGAATCAAATCGCGATCCAGCTCGATCACATCAAGCGCGCCATGAGCCGCCAGCAGCGCTTCGGTAAGCGCCCCCTGACCCGGACCGATCTCGATCAGTCGCTCGCCCTCACGGGGAGCAATCGCGCCGGCAATGCGCTCGATGACGCTGTCGTCGGTCAGGAAATTCTGGCCGAAACGCTTGCGCGCCCGCATGGGCGCCGGTTGTCGTGTCATCGGAATTCCTGCTCATAGCGAAGGCGGGCTATCGGCGACAAGAGGGCCGCGAGTATATTCGCGGCCCGAAAGGGGATCGGCACGGACCGTGCTTACTGCACGCCGGGCTGATCGAGGCGATTGTCGATCCAGGCAGAAGCGCGAATTTCCTGAATCCAGGCCTCCAGCGCCTCGTCGACCTTGCGCTGAAACAGGGTGCGTCGCACCTGTTCGCGCTGCTGTTCGACATTACCGCCGCCACGCTCATCGAGCAGCTTGACCAGGTGATAGCCGCTGGGACTGCGGATCGGCTCGCTGACCTCACCGACACTCAGGTCGGGCACCACATCGGCGAAGATGGTCGGCATCTCGGCACCGGTGCGCCATCCCAGATCGCCACCGTCCAGCGCCCGGGGACCGTCGGAACGGGCCGCGGCGGCCTGCTGGAAGTCGACCTGACCGGAGACGATCGACTGACGCAGCTGTTCGATCTCACTGCGCGCCGCCTCGGCCTGCTGCGGCGTCGGCGCCTGCGGCACCGAGATCAGAATATGGGCCAGATGGTACTGCACCCCGGCATTGCTGCCGGCGGTTTCCAGGTACTGATCGACCTCGCGGTCGGAGACGCTGACCTGGCTGGCCACCCGGCGCTGTTGAATCTGATTGATCAGAATCTCGCGGCGAATCTGCTCGCGCACGTCAGCATAGCTCAGCTGCTCCTGCTCCAGGCGGTCGGCGAACTGCTCGAGGGTCATATTGTTGCGCGACGCCACCTGACGCATCGCCTGATTGAGCTCGCTGTCGCTGACGCTCAGGTTGGCGCGCTCGGCCATCTGCAGTTGAATCTGCTCGGTGATCATGCGCGACAGCACCTGCTCGCGCAGCTCTTCGTCATCCGGTTCGGCGATACCGCGCGAACTGATCTGCTGGCGCACCTGTCGCACGCGGTCGTTAAGGTCACCGGCCATGATGGCGTCGTCGTTGACGACCGCAATCACCCGGTCGAGCTGCTGCACCTCGGCCTGCGCCGGCGCGGCGATAGCCAGACTCAGTGCGAGGCCGATGGCGGCCAGAGTCCCGGGGAAACACCGCATAACCGTCTGCGCGAGCGAATCGCTGCGTCGCGCGGTGTTCGAAGACTCGCCTGACCCCATGTTATGTCTCACCTGCTGCGCGCCGTGCGCCTTGCGCTTCATCTCGCTCGCCGGGTTATTCAGGTTTTCCCTGGTAGCTGCTTTCATGACTGCTCTCTTGATGTTACCGATAGCGTTCGATGGCGCCGGCACGGGGCCGGCCCCACACTGCTCAGTAGTTCGGGCCCTGCCAGGCGCCGAAGTCCTCATCGCGCACGCCCGGAATGGCATCGGCGAAATAGCCGCTGCTGCCACCCGAACCAACACTGCCCAGGCCCTTGAAGATGAAACTCAGAAAGATGCCCCTTTCGGTCTCGTCGTCGCCGATGCGCGCCGTGTCGCGGTCATCGATGTACTCCCGCCAGGCAAGCTGGACGCCGTAGCAGCAGTCATTGAATCGGACACCGGCAAGCTTTTCCAGCGCACGGCTGTTGGTCTGGTCATACAGATAGCGCCCCAGCAGCGAGACGGCCGGGGTGACGCGCCAGGCGAAAGAGCTGTCGAACTCCTCGCGGTTGTAGCTGGTGCGCTCGTCCTCGTCGCCAAAGGGGTCGAAATCGGCCACCTGCCAGCGGTAACCAAGATTGAGCACCAGCTGATCCTCGTCGCGATACGACAGATAGCTGGATGCCTTCTCGGTGCGGTTGCGGATCTCGTCGTAAAACAGCGACTGGCTCACAGACCAGCGGTCGGTCACCTGCCAGTCCGCCTGAGCAATGATCGGTGAACGATTGCGATGGTGGAAATAGTAGAGGTTGCTCTGCTCGTCGATACGATCATCAAAGCGTGCGTCGACCACGTCACGATCCTCGAAGTAGTAGCTCTGCCCCAGCGACAGCGCCAGCCGTTGACGGCCGCTGTCATCCTCGAGAAAACGGCTGGTCAAGCCGTAGGAGACCTTGTTGATGTCGCCGACGCGGTCAGGGCCGCTGAAGCGATAGGGAGACCACAGCTGTGACCAGGAGATAGGCTGCTCGCGGGTATCGAACTGCGGCAACTCCGACTGATCGGTATAGGGGACATAGGCGTAGTAGAGACGCGGCTCCAGCGTCTGGCGCCAGTCGCTGCCGAAAATCGTGGCATCCCGCTCGAACACCAGCCCGGAGTCCACCGACAGTACCGGCAGCGCGCGCCCGGGGGTGCTGTCAAAACCCGCTGTGCGGCTGTCGCCGCGCCAGTCGAGATCATACTGGGTCGCCAGCAGTTGGGCGCGCGGCTCGACAAAGCCCCAGCTCGGCGAGCGGCGATAGCCTGCTGCCGGCGACAGATGCAGCCGCGTCCCGGTTACCGACTCTTCCGGAATGATCGAGCCATCGTCGTAATCGACGTCGCGCCAGAACCAGGTGGCGCTGGAGCCGAACTCCTGATAAAGCCCGCCGGGCTGGTCCCAGCGAGCGCTGGCGGTCAGCGCCGGCAGCTCGTAGAAGGGCTTGTCACTGTCGCTGTCGTTATCGTCCAGGCGCTGATAACCTCGCGCCCGCGCCTGCAGATTCCAGGTGGTGCCACTGTAGTTGAGCCGCGCCAGCCGCTCGAGGTTATCGGTCTGCTGCTCGTCGAACGTCTGTCCGAAGTCGTCGAAATAGTCGGCGTCGCTGGCCGCGCCGTAACGCAGATTATAGTCGGTGCGCGCATCGAAACGACCGTCATGGGCATAGTTCACAAACCAGCGCTTGTCGCCGCCTTCCTCATTGTCATCGGGCAGATAGTTGCCCTCGAACTGTCCGGCGTCCTCCTCGAACAGATAACGCGTCTGGACGCCCAGTGCCGCGCCGCGACCGGTAACGAAGCGTGGCGTGACGGTGGCATCGTAGTTGGGGGCGAGGTTCAGATAGTAGGGCTGAGCGTAATCGAGGCCGCCGTCACTGGAGTGGCTCACCGAGGGCCACAGAAAACCCGACAGGCGGCGGTCATCAATGGGAAAGCGCAGCCAGGGCCAGTAAAAGACCGGTACCTCCTCGATCTCCATGCGCGCATGGGTGGCGGTGCCGTAGCCGTTTTCGCGGTCCAGCGTAATATCACTGGCGGCCAGCCGCCACAGACGCGACTGCGGCTCGCAGGTGGTAAAGGTCGCGTCGCTGAAGCGATAGCGGCCATCCTCCAGCCGCTCCAGCCGCGCAGCGTCGCCGCGCAGGCGCTGCTCATGAGCCACGTAGTGCGCCTGGTCAATGCTGGCGGCATCGCTGTCGAGCGATACGTCGCCGTCATCGCCACGCACCAGCAGTCCCGGCTGGCGGTAGGTAACACCGCCGGAGAGGGCAACGTTGCTACGCGCCTCGTTGAGGGTTGCCTGCTGCGCCTGCAACTGCTGGTTGCCGCGCCGCAGTACGACTTCTCCCGCCAGGGTAGTGACGCCGTCGCCGGCGTAACCCGCGCGATCGGACTCGCTGCGGATCGTCTCGGGCGTGTCGCCGGCCTCGATCTCGTAGTTCGGCACGACATAGCGCCCACGACAGAGCGAACCGGCGGGTCGGTTACTGCCCCAGGCCTGCCAGTCGAGCCGATCGGCCGGTAGCGGTTGCGGCGCCGCCCAGGCGGTGCTCGACAGCAGACCGGTCATCGAAGCGACCGTCAACAGGAAACGCTGGCCCATGATTCCCTTACTTCCCTACAGTGCAAAAGCTTCCCTGAAGTGCAAAAGCGATGTGCTTATCGATAAAAGTCGGTATGGTACGCGGCATTCGGGGATAGCGCGTCGACGGCGCTTGCCTGCGCCGCCCGCAAGCGCTCAGCATGCGGTGCCGGAAACGGACCGTCAACCAGGAGTTGCCATGACAGCACGGCTGGAGGCCCTGCGCCACTGGGCTGCGGCCCATCATCCCGACCACCCCCTGCCCGAACTCGAGGTGGTGGCCGATGATGCCAGTTTTCGCCGCTATTTTCGCCTGCGTTTTGATAATGGCGACTCCCGTATTCTGATGGATGCGCCCCCCGAGCAGGAAAATAGCCGTTCCTTTGTAGAGATCGCACAACGCTGGCGCGACAATGGTGTGCGGGTGCCTGAACTTCACCACAGCGACCTCGACGCCGGCTTTATCGAGCTGCAGGACCTGGGTAACGACATGCTCAGGGAGCGGCTGATGCAGGGCAGCAGCAGTGACCGCGAGCCCCTGATGGCGCAGGCGCTGGCGCTGTCGGTGGAGATTGCCGGGCAGTGCAGCGACCGGCTACCGGTGATGGACAGGGACTGGCTGGGAAGCGAGCTGGATCTGTTTCCACAGTGGTGTCTGGGGCGCTGGCTTGGTATGGCAGGCCCCGCGAGCTGGCAGCAGGTGCGCGAGCACCTGATCGAGGCGCTGACCGCTCAGCCGCAGGTCTGTGTGCACCGCGACCTGCACGCGCAGAATCTGATGCTTCATGACGGCGAGCTGTGGGTGATCGATTTTCAGGGCGCCATGCGTGGCCCGCTCGGCTACGACCTTGCCTCTCTGCTGCGTGATCGCAACCACCCCTGGTCGGAAGACGAGCAGCAGCGCTGGATCGAGCAGTGGCGTCTACTGGCGATCGAGCGCGGTACCATCGACCGCCTCGAACCGGGTGAGCCGCTCGAGTCCGAGGCGCTACGTCGCATGGTCGACCTTGCCGGCGCCCAGCGTAGCCTCAAGGTGCTGGGGCTGTTCTGCCGCCTTGCCCTGCGCGATGACAAGCCACGCTATCTCGCCATGCTGCCGCTTTTTGCCGAACACGTACGCCAGGGGCTATCGGGCCACCCGGCTTTCGTGGACTTCATGCAGTGGTTCGACAGTGAGCTGATGCCGGCGCTCAACGCCCGGCTGCTGGCGTGGCACGAGTCTCTTGCTCGGCAGGAGCCCATGACACCGTGAAAGCGATGATTCTTGCCGCCGGACGCGGTTCGCGCATGGGGGAACTGACCGCGCAGCGTCCCAAACCGCTGCTCGAGGTCGGCGGCCGAGCACTGATCGACTATCACATCGAACGCCTTGCTCATGCCGGCGTCGATGAAATAGCGATCAACGTCAGCTATCTGGGCGAGCAGATCGTCGCAGCACTGGGGGAGCGACGCTATGGCGTCCCCTTGACCTTCAGTCGCGAAGCGTCGCGGCTGGAGACCGCCGGCGGCATCCGCCACGCTCTGGCGCTGCTGGGCAGCGCGCCCTTCTGGCTGGTCAACGCCGACATCTGGTGTGACCTCTGCCCCGCTCGCCTCGGCCGGCAACTCGACGGCGATCTGGCGCGATTGGTAATGGTCGATCCACCCGATCACCATCCGGACGGCGATTTTCACCTCGACGCCGCCGGACGTCTTCATGCCGACGGCGCGCCGAAGCTGGTCTATGCCGGCATGGCGTTGATCGACCCGGCACTGGTCGCCGCGCTGCCCGATAACATGCCGATGAGACTCAGCCCCTGCCTTTCAAGGGCCATAACCGACAAGCGGCTGGGCGGCTATCACCACCGCGGCGAGTGGTCGGATATCGGCACGCCCGAACGGCTGGCAGCGCTCGAGGCGGCTCTGGCGGCACGGTCCGAGACGGGCCACGGCAAGCGCTGACCAATTGCCGCCCCGGCGCTGCACTATATTGATCATTGACACGGGCCAGAGCGGCCCCGGTTGCAGGAGAGATTTCCGATGCAGGCTACCATCAAATGGACCGACGGCCGTCAATTCGTCGCTGAATCCGGCAGCGGCCACGCCACCATCATTGACGGCAACCCGGACAACGGCGGCCGCAACACCGGCCCGCGGCCGATGGAGATGCTGCTGATGGGCATGGGGGGCTGCAGTGCCTATGATGTGCTCAATATCCTCGACAAGAGTCGCGCCAGAGTCACCGACTGCGTGGCCCGGCTGGAGGCGGATCGCGCCGACGCCACCCCGGCGGTTTTCACCCGTATTCACCTGCACTTCGTGGTAACCGGCGTGGCCCTCAAGGAGGCGCAGGTCAAGCGCGCCGTGGAGCTGTCTGCCGAAAAGTACTGCAGCGCCTCCATCATGCTGGCCGCCGGCGGCGTCGAGATTACCCACTCGTGGGAGATCGTGGAGGCCGGCGACGACGCCTGAAGCGACGCCTGTCGCCGTTCGTTCATGCCGGGTCGGCGGATCGCAGACCGACTCAGCGCCCGGTCAACCGGGGTTTAAATAGTGACGGGACGGACTGCCGTCAACCGGGAGAGATCATGGAACGTCAAATCGACAAATGGGCCTTTCTGCTGCTGCTTGTGGCAGTGTCGTGCGCCTTCGTATGGCTGCTGCTGCCCTTTTTCAGCGCCATTTTCTGGGGCGTCATTCTGGCTCTGCTGTTCATGCCGCTGCAGCGGCGGTTACTGAAGCTTTTCGGTGGCCGGCGCAATATCGCTGCGCTGTGCAACACCCTGATCTGTATCTTCATCGTCATCATTCCGGTCACGCTGATCGCCGGCTCGCTGGTACAGGAGGGCAGCGTTGCCTACCAACGTATCAGCAGCGGCCAACTGAATATCGGCGGCTACGTTGAGCAGATACGTCAGGCCCTGCCGCCCTTCGCCGATCAGTGGCTGCAAAACGCCGGCCTGGGGGATCTTTCCGCGCTGCGCGAGCGACTCTCCGAAGGCGCCATGCAGGGCAGTCAGCTGATCGCCTCGCGGGCCCTGAGCATCGGCCAGAACACCCTGCAGTTTTTCATCAGTCTGGGCATCATGCTCTATCTGCTGTTCTTTCTGTTCCGCGACGGGGTGGTGCTGGGGCGGCGTATTCGCCAGGCGATACCGCTGGGCCCGCACTACAAGTATCAGCTGCTCAACAAGTTCATCGCCGTCATTCGTGCCACGGTGAAGGGCAATATCATCGTCGCCGCCACCCAGGGCACCATCGGCGGCCTCACCTTCTGGGCGCTCGGCATCGAAGCATCGCTCCTGTGGGGCGTGATCATGGCTTTCCTGTCGCTGCTGCCGGCCATCGGCTCGGCGCTGATCTGGGCGCCGGTGGCGATCTACTACATGGTGACCGGCAATTATTTCGAGAGCGGCGTGCTGTTCTTTGTCGGCATCGTGATCATCGGCCTGACCGACAACTTTCTGCGCCCGATTCTGGTCGGCAAGGACACCAAATTACCCGACTATGTGGTGCTGATCTCGACGCTGGGCGGTCTGGCGCTTTTTGGTATTAACGGCTTCGTGATCGGCCCGTTGATCGCCGCGCTGTTCGTCGCCGCCTGGGACCTGTTCTGCCAGGAGCGCGACGATGTCGGCCTGGGCGAAATGATCGAGGTCGACAAGCAGCGCGAGCGCAAGGCCGGTACTACCCGCAGCGGCAAGGAGTGAATCACCCCACCGGCGAGCCGCCCTGTCGCAGCCTGATGCGCTGATGCAGGCGGCCAGCCAGCGATAGCGCCCAGCCCAGCGGCTGCGGCCACTGCCTGCCACCGCCCTCCAGCGCACAGCGTGCATGACGCGTGTCGTCCTCCAGCATCCGGCGCGACAGCTCGGCGCTGGAGCGGTCGGCCGACGCCACCTCGCCGATCTGACGCGCCAGCAGGTCGGCCAGTTGCTGCTCGCTGTGATGAACCAGCCCCAGACCGCTGGCAACGCCGCGGCGGCCACTGGCAAAGCCGACCCCCAGCCCGCCCAGATAGTAGAGCGGTGCCAGCCGCGGTGGCCCGCTATCAAGGCTTGCCAGGCGCAATTCACACCATGCCAGTTGATCCACCCCCCGCACCGACAGTGCATCTATCGGCTGGTAGTGGCTGACCGGTGCGCTGGCAAGCCGCTGGCCCTGATAAATACCCTGCCCGACTATGCGGGCACGGTGGTAATAGCGCAGCACCTCGACGCTGCGATGACGCTCATCGCTGCTCATCGGCGTATCTTCCCGAGCGCTTCCCGGACAGGCGCGACTGGCACGGCTGGCGCCGGGCACCAGGGTTCTGAGCAGGGTATCGAATTGATCGACGACGCGATCGCTGGCGGTGAATCGGCGGGTCATGGCGACGCTCCGGGTAGTCGGCATCCGCCTTGACTATAGTCGCCATCGCCACCACGCAAAAGCGCCGCACTCGGCAATGAGTGCGGCGCTCGGTCAGCTCGTCGGCTTGCCTGTCACATCAGCGCAGCGCCACTGCTGAATCGATTTGCTCCTCCGACTCGTTCAGCACAGCATTCTCCTCGTCCAGCGTCTCTTTCGAGAAACGCACGGTCAGCGCCAGAAAGGAGATCGCAGTGACCGCAACGCCCAGAAAAAGGAGCCCCTGCTGATAGCTGAGCGACTCCGAGCGGAACAGAAAACCGGCCGCCACTGCGCCCACATTGCCGCCGGCACCGACAATACCGGCCACCGCGCCCAGCGCCTTTTTATTGATGAAGGGCACCACGCCATAGGTGGCGCCCTCGGCCATCTGTACAAACAGGCTGAAAACCACCATGGACGCGATCGCCACGCCCAGTACCGCCATTCGAGAAAAAAGCATCAATGCGATGCCCTCCAGCAGCAGGGCCAGAAAGAGCCAGCGCACGCGACCATTGAGACCGCTGACACGGGCGAAAAAGTCGGAGAAAAAACCGCCCAGCGCGCGGGCAAACAGATTCATCAGGCCGAACAGACCGGCGATCAGGCCTGCCGCTTCAAGCGACAGCTCGAAATTGTCGAAATAGTAGAGCGCGGCGATATTGTTGATCGTCAGCTCCACGCCGAAGCAGGCGGCATACACCACGAACAGCGCCCACACTCGTACGTCGCGGATCGCCGCGCCGAAGCTGGCACCGGCGCCGTACTCCTTTTCGGCCTTCACCAGCTCACCGCTTTCACGCAACTCATCGAAGTTGCCGTTGGGGGCGTCCTGAGTGAATTGCCAATAGGCCAGCCCGGTCAGAAACAGCACTACCCCCGGCACCACCATGGCCAGCCGCCAGCCCAGGGTTTCGCTGACGCCCAGCATCAGAATCCCGGAGAGCACCAGCGGCATCAGAATCTGGGTGGTCCCTCCACCGAGGTTGCCCCAGCCCGCGGTAGTGGCGTTGGCAGTACCCACCACGTTGGGCGCAAACATGACCGAGGTGTGGTACTGGGTGATCACAAAGGAGGCACCGATCGCACCGATCGCCAGCCGCGCGAGCAAAAAGGTTTCGAAGCTGTCGGCGAGACCGATCAGCATTACCGGCAGTGCGCCGAGGCACAAAAGCCAGGTATAGGTGCGTCGCGGCCCGATGCGGTCGCAAAGCAGACCAATAAACAGGCGCACCACCACGGTAACCGCCACCGAGGCGATGATGGTGTTACCGATCTGGGTTTTGGTCAGGTTCAGATCGTCACGCACCACCGCCATCATGGGGGCGATACCGAACCAGCCGAAAAAACAGACGTGAAAAGCAAACCACGAGAGGTGAAACGCACGCATCTGCGGCGTTTTGAGGCTGAAAAGCCGTATACGTGAAGCCTTGTTTTTGATTTCCATGACGTCGCCCTGGCATAGCATTATCGAATCTTCCGGTATCGCTGAACGCGCACCGGAATCGCCTGGCGACGCACTCGTACCCACAGGGCCTGGTCCACGTCGATGCAGAGGCGCTGCGGCCTTCTGCTCAATTGTCGCTTTTCGTCAAGCAAGGGCCGTGCCATTTTGGCGTAAATCATTGCGCCATCGCGATTTGAGCTATCAGAGGCGAGGCTGCAAGCGGCACATGGCGCGCACAAGCGGTGCAACTCACACGGCTGTCGCACAGTGCTGGCGCGCTGGCACAGACGGCTGGTCAGCGCCCTTCGAGAGCGGCAGAATGGCTCTCTTCGATCGAGCACCAAGGCAGGAGTACCCTCTATGACGGGAGCATCGGAGAGGCGCCCATGAGCGTTCGCGTATTGATCGTCGATGATCGCCCGGCGCGCTCGCATCACCTGGAACAGGCGCTCATCGAGGCCGGCTTCGAGGTGATCATGACGGTGCACCGCGATGACGATCTGCACGATCAACTCGACCGTCTGCAGCCCGACGCCGTCATCATCGATGCCGAGCTGCCGGGTCGCGATACGCTGGAGTACCTGGGCCATGTAGGGCGGCGCTATCCGCGCCCGATGATCATGCTCGCCGACCAGGATGCCCCGGAACTGACGCGCAGCGCCGCCGAGGCAGGCGTTTCCACCTACGCGGTCGCCTCGCTACAGCCGGCGCTGGTGCGCTCGATGATCAACGTGGCGATCGCCAGTTTCGAGCAGCACAGCGCCCTGCGCCATGAGCTCACCCGCACCCGCGAGAGCATCAACCAGCGGCGTCGCGTCGACCGCGCCAAGACCCTGATCATGGAGCGACGCGGCATGAACGAGCAGGAGGCCTATCAGTATCTGCGCAAGCTGGCCATGGACCGCCGCCTGAGCATGCACGAACTGGCCGGCGAGGTATTGACGGTGCTGGATCGGGAGACAAAATCATGAGCGCTGACAAGACAGGTGGTAACTTCGCGCCGCTGACGCTGGGCATACTGCCGCTGATCGACGCCGCACCGCTGGTGGCGGCACTGCACGGTGGCTTTTTCGAACGCGAGGGGCTTGCCGTCCGGCTGAAGGTAGAGGGCTCCTGGGCCAGTCTGCGCGACAAACTTCAGGTCGGCGCCATTCAGGGCGCCCAGCTGTTGCCGCTGATGCCGCTGGCGAGCTCGCTGGGGCTTGATGGCCGCACCACACCCATGCTCTCGGCACTGACCCTGAGTCGCAACGGCAACGCCATTACGCTCTCCCGCGAGGTGGCCGACGCCATGGCCGACTATCGCCGTTGCGATGCCGGGGCCGGCGCTCGCGAACAGGCCCTGGATGCCGCCAGAGCACTTGCCCGGCTGATCGCGGCGCGACGTGCCGATGGCCTGCCGCCGCTGCGGCTGGCCAATGTCTATCCTTTCTCATCGCACCGCTACCAGCTGCGCTACTGGCTGGCGAGCGCCGGTCTCGACCCCGATCGCGACCTGTCGCTGCGCGTGGTACCGCCACCGGCGATGGTCGAACAGCTCGCCGAGGGGCGTATCGACGGCTACTGCGTAGGCGCCCCCTGGAACGATATCGCCGCACGGCGCGGTATCGGCGAGATCGTGGCACAGGGTGCGGCGATCTGGGAGGGGGCGCAGGAGAAGGTATTCGGCGTGTGCCGCGACTGGCAGGAGGCCCACCGCGAGGCTTATCACGCCCTGCTGCGCGCGCTGCTGGCCGCCTGCCGCTGGCTCGATGAGGACAATAACCATCGCCAGCAGACAGCGCGCTGGTTGAGCGACGGGGGCTACCTGAACGTCGCGCCGGAAGATATCGAGGCGAGTCTTGATCGCCAGCGTGGCGACATCATCTTCTTTGACGGCGTGGCCAACTTTCCGTGGCGTTCGCAGACCGCCTGGTACGCCGCCCAGATGCGCCGCTGGGGCCATCTGGCAATGGACCCGGACAGAGTGAAAGCGGAGATCGAGGATACGCTACGACCCGACCTTTATCGCCGCGCGGCACACTCAATGGGCCTTGATGCTCCCATTGCCGACTGGCGCTGCGAAGGTGGGCACGGCGCGCCCTGGCACACCGAGGGGGCGCATGGCCCGCTCGGGATGCTGCCGGACCGCTTTCTCGACGACGCCATCTTCACGCCCTGAAACGTATGAGGCGGGATAGTCGCGAAGATAGTGGCGAAGAATGCCACTGCTGGCCGGCACTCAACCCGCCGGCCAGCCCATCTGCCGCCCGCCCATCAGGTGCAGGTGAATGTGGTAAACGCTCTGCCCCCCCATGTCGTTGCAGTTCATCACTACCCGATAGCCCTCTTCGGCAATGCCCTTCTCCTTCGCCAGCTTCGCGGCGGCAAGGTGCAGCCTGCCGACGATCTCGGCGTCACCCTCGCCGAGATCGTTGAGCGTGGCGATCTCGCGTTTGGGAATGATCAGGATATGCACCGGCGCCTGAGGGTTGATGTCGTTGAAGGCCAGCAGCTCGTCGTCCTCGTAGACGATATCGGCCTTGATCTCGCGATTGATGATTTTCGAAAACAGCGTGGACATGGCGCCTCCCGGTAGCTCGGATCGCGCCGACGGCTGATACGCCGGCGCGGCAACAGTGAAATTGAATCAGCGAAAGCGCCGCTGTGCCAGCAGCGCCTCGATCTTGGGCTCCAGAATCAGCTCGATCGCCAGCGGCATGCGCGAACCCGGCACCACCAGGGTGTTGGGGCGCGTCATGAAAGCGTCCGACAGCATGGTCAACAGATAGGGGAAATCGGCGCTGTCGCGGTCGCGAAAGCGGATCACCACGAAGGACTCGGCGTCGGAGGGGATCGCCTGCGGCTCGAAGGGGTTGGAGGTATCGACGGTGGGCACACGCTGGAAGTTGATATGGGTGCGGGAGAACTGCGGCACGATGTAGCGCACATAGTCCTGCATGCGCCCCAGGATGGTGTCCACCACCGCCTCGTGGGAGTGGCCGCGCATGTTGATGTCGCGGTCGATCTTCTGAATCCACTCCAGATTGACCGTGGGCGTCACGCCGATCAGCAGATCGACGTGACGGGCCAGATCGTGCTGCTCGGAGACCAGCCCGCCGTGCAGCCCCTCGTAGAACAAAAGGTCGGTGCCGCGCGGCAACGGCTGCCACTCGGTGAAGGTGCCGACCCGGTAGCCCGCCTCCAGCATGCGCTTGTCCTCGGCGTGGATATAGTGGCGGCAGGTGCCACTGCCATCTTCGCCGTAATCGGCGAACAGCCGCTCCAGACGATCGAGAAGATTGGCCTCGACGGCAAAGTGCGACAGCTCATGCTTGCGCTCCGGCTCGTCGCGAAAAATACGCGCCAGATCCTCGCGGCTGTAGCGGTGAAAGGCGTCGCCGTCGACGAAAGCGGCGTGAACGTTCTTGCGCGCAAACATCCGCTCGAAGGCGCGGCGCACCGTGGTGGTGCCCGCCCCCGAGGAACCGGTTATGGCAATCACGGGATATTCGCGTGACATGGCGCTCCTCGCACTCCGCCTGAAATGATCGACACCACGGCCGCGTCGCGGGCCATGGTCCGGTAGAGAATACCGGGCTCTATCTACCGAACCATACCCGGCGCGCTATGAACGGCGGTCGATAGCGCGGGCAGCGATATCGCGACGATAGAAGCCGCCCTCGAACTGTATCGCCTCGACCCCGGCATAGGCGAGATCGCGCGCCTGGCGCACGTCCTCGCCCGGCGCGGTCACGCAGAGTACACGGCCGCCGGCGGTCACCACATTGCCCTGCTCGCTCTCCGCCGTACCGGCGTGAAATACCCGGCAGCCCAGCCGCTCGGCACTATCCAGACCACGGATCGCATCCCCCTTGCGGTAGCTGCCGGGATAGCCGTCGGCGGCCATCACCACGCCCACCGCGGGGCGCGCGTCCCAGCGACACGACTGCCTGTCGAGACGGCCGTCGATAGCCGCCTCGCACAACTCAAGCAGGTCCGACTCGAGACGCAGCATAATCGGTTGGGTTTCGGGGTCGCCGAGTCGACAGTTGAACTCGATCACCTTCGGCGCGCCCTCTTTATCGATCATCAGGCCGGCATAAAGAAAGCCGACATAAGGATGATCGTCGGCCGCCATGCCGGCGATGGTGGGATAAATGATGTCGTTCATGACCCGCTGACGCACCGCCTCGGTCACTACCGGCGCGGGCGAGTAGGCTCCCATGCCGCCGGTATTGGGGCCACTGTCGCCGTCGCCAACGCGCTTGTGGTCCTGGCTGGTGGCCATCTCCACCACATGACGGCCGTCGGCCATGACGATGAAGCTGGCCTCCTCGCCGTCAAGATACTCCTCGATCACCACTCGCGCCCCGGCATCGCCGAAGGCGTTGTCTTCCAGCATGTCACGCACCGCGGCGCGCGCCTGATCGGCCTCGGTGGCGACGATCACGCCCTTGCCGGAAGCCAGACCGTCGGCCTTGATCACCACCGGCAGCCCGCTCTCTTCGAGATAGCGATCGAGATAGTCAAGCGCTGGCGCCACCTCGGTAAAGCTCTGATAGCGGGCGGTAGGAATCGCGTGACGGGCGAGAAAATCCTTGCTGAAGGATTTCGACCCCTCCAGCCGCGCTGCTGCCGCCGTGGGACCGAAAATCGCCAGCCCCTCGCGCTGGAAGCGATCCACCACGCCGGCAACCAGCGGCGCCTCGGAACCGACCAGGGTCAGCCCCACCGCCTCGTTGCGGGCCACGGCCACCAGCCCCTCGATATCGCCGACCGCCACATCGAGATTGCGCACTCCCGGCTCGCGCGCCGTTCCGGCGTTGCCCGGCGCCACCAGCACCTCGTCCACGCGCGGCGACTGTATCAGTTTCCACGCCAGGGCATGTTCGCGGCCGCCGCCGCCGATTATCAATACCTTCATGCGCCGTCCTGTTTCAGGATTGTCATCAGCATCCGGCGTGCGGGCGCACACCGGACAGTCTTGTCCGGGCCGCTCATTATGTCAGAAAGGCGCCGGGTCGTCCGCCTGCACGCGCTGCGCTATCATCGCCACCCCGCTGCCGACGGAGGCCCCATGAACCTGTTGCTGCTCACTCCCCATGATCTGCTCGATAGCGGCCGTGCCCGCATTCATGACAGCCGGCGCCTGCGCCACCTTGTCGATGTTCATCGCGCCGCGCCCGGCGACGAGTTGACGGTGGGCATGGAAAACGGCGGCATCGGCCGCGCACGCCTCGTTCGGCTCGATGGCGAGCACGCCGAGTTTCACCTGGGGCCGCTCGATGAAACACCGCCTCCCCCGCTGCCGCTACACCTGATACTTGCCCTGCCCAGACCGCGAATGCTGGCGCGCACGCTGGAGAACATTGCCGCGCTGGGGGTCAAACGGCTGACCCTGCTGCACACCGCCCGGGTCGAGAAGAGCTACTGGCAGTCGCCGGAGCTTGCCGACGAGCGCATCGACGCCCACCTGCGCCTCGGCCTTGAACAGGCGCGCGACACCCGGCTGCCGGTTATCCAGCAGCGCCGGCGTTTTCGCCCCTTCGTCGAGGACGAGCTACCGGCACTGTTGGAAGGCCACCGTGCGCTGGTCGCGCACCCCGGCGGCGAGCGCGAATGTCCGCGCGGACTCGATATGGCCACGCTGCTGACACTGGCGATCGGCCCGGAGGGCGGTTTCGTCGATTACGAGATAGCACAGCTCAGGCAGGCGGGTTTCGAACAGGTTCATCTCGGCCCGCGCATTCTGCGCGTCGAGACAGCGGTAGTGGCGCTACTGGCGCGGCTTTATTAGGTTCTGTCTGAAAAGTCGGCTCTCATGCATCGCTCAATGCAGGCCAGCGTCATCATGGCTTTGAAGCTGCTGGCCAGCTTGTCGTAACGTGTATTTAACCGCCGCTTTTCCTTCAGCCAGCCCAAAAGTCGTTCCACCACATTGCGTTGACGGTATTTCGGTCGATCAAACTGATGTGGCAGACCCGGACGTGGGCATCGATACATGCGGCGTCGGGGAATGATCGGACGCATGCCATAACGAGTGCAGTAGTGTCGCAGTGCATCGCTGTCGTAGCCCTTGTCCGCCACGATATAGCGGCTACGTTTGCGAGGACAGCCCAAACGCCCCGGCGATCGAACCTTTTCCAATAGCCCGGTCAATTGCGTCGAGTCGGCGCGCTGACCTGCTGATAAAGAGAAGGTGATTGGAAACCCATGGCGATCGCACAGCAGGTGTATTTTCGTGGTCAGCCCGCCCCGACTGCGGCCGAGCGCGTGGTCGGATGGTTCTATCGCCCCCCTTTTTGCCGGCACCGCTGGCCGACCGGGTCGCTCTGATGGAGGTTGATTCCAGCATCCAGGTATCGAAATCCATATAACCGTCTTCTCGTAGACGAAGGGTAAGCGGTCCACGAACCCCACCTTTTGCGACCTGAGTTCGACCGGTAGAGTGTCTTTCCAGCACCAGGGGAGCAGCGTATTGAGTTCGTCATCCTTGCCGAGGGTCGGCAGCGTGGTGGTACCGGCAAGCCCTGCACGTTCAAGCGCTTCTCCCATGTCAGCAGGTCGGTGAGGAGTAACGCCTGTGAGTCGGCGTAATCACTTAGCGGCATGTTGAGTGTCGAGGCACAGTAAAGATAGCCCAGCCAAAAGGCGCGAGTGGGGTTGAGTTCGCAGGTCATGACAATCTCCAAAACCAAATAGATCACCAGTGTGATCAGCCCTCACTGGATTAGGTAGATGGGTTTGTGGATCGCTTACGGCCCTAGCCAGCCGAGCGCCGTCACGCCGGGCGTCCTGCACCGACGCTGAAGTACCGGCCGGGCTTTCCCGCAGACAGCTTCGCCACTCTGGCCGAGGCTCAGGAGTGGGTTCAGCAATTTACCCGGTGGTACAACCACGAGTACCGGTACAGCGCGCTTCACTACGTCACACCGAGCCAGCGCCATAACGGCGAGGCCAAAGGCATCCTGGCGCAGCGTCGTGAGGTCTTCGAGGCGGCAAAGGAGCATCACCCGGAGCGCTGGTCGGGCGACATCCGCAAGCTCGGCCTGCCGGATGTGGTGCACCTGAACCCCGAGTGGGACCCGGTGCCACAAGCCGCAGAATTTTAAAGAGCCGAAGTCATTTCATGTGACAACTATGTTGACATGCTCCGGTTGGCCAGTGACGCCCTTGCCAGTCGGATTGTCTTCCCCCCAGTCGGGGTGACAACACCTTCTTTCAGGTGTCCGGGTTTGCCGGCTTCGCGGGGCAAACAAAAAAGCCAGCAATGAAGCTGGCTTATTATCATCCATTCCATTTGGCAGTAACACAGAACTCAAATAGCTCTTTTTTACTGTTCCTTTTCCTGACTATTCTTGATGATACATTCTTATAGCCAAGGGAAACGAGCGAAGACTCAAATATTTTTTCTGAATTAACTAAATTTCCATAGAAAGACGAGTTGCCAACTATATAATCAATCTTGGCCCCTGCATTAAGCAAACTTCTAAGGCTTGCAAAATGGCTGTGCATATCATAAAAATATTTATGAACATACCTAGCCATTAGGTCAGCATTTTTGCTTTCTGCATGAAGTATTTTCTCACACACAACTAATAGGCTTTCAGGAAGTTCTACACCGTCAGGAGCCCACTCTTTAAGCTTACTGGTGGCTGTCCCCCACGTTCCGCCTATCGCTTTCCAATCAAGCTCTCCCGCCTCTTTTTTCTCATTCAGAAACTTAGTCCAATACATATATGGACGAAGCTCACGAATATAGCTCATCCGGTTTGGATAAGGTGGAGAGGTTATAACATGATCATATTTTTTACCATTCAAAGTATCAAGCGTTCTTGAGTCGCCAAGGAAAATTTCAGCATTTCCAAGAAGATTCTCTTTAGTGCTATCAACGACAGCCTCAACAATATCTTTGAAAAGCAACTTTATTTGATTTACTTCGTAGCGCGTCACATCTTCTTTAAAAGACATTGAAACGTGATTAAAATCAGCAGAGGACGTTTCAATCATTAAGCGACAAAAAGCAACCCATGCTAATGAGCTATATTGGTCGTCACTAGGCTCGCCAAATTCTTCGACAATAGATGCTCTTAAAGCACACAACAAAGGCAATGTATGCCCACACCACCACCTTTCAATGTTGTGTATTTTTGGTGCCCAGTTGTCTGCTTCCAAGAAGCTTGGAAGTTGCTCGTTAACTTTTTCAATTCGCTGTTCTAATTTTTTAAGCTCATTCTCTTCGAAATGAGCACACTTGACATTACCAAACCAAACTAGAAAAGGGTTAATATCAAGTGAATCAGAAATCATACCGCTTTCCGTAGCACAAAGCCCCGTAGTCGCCGTGCCAGAAAAGGGTTCTAATATCCTAGCATCCTTTAGAGTTTCTTCTACAAGCTCTTGAACAAGCTTTACAGAGTATGCAGGCGTTAGCCTTAACCACCCATGCCTTCCCATTTTTTTGTTGAAACGGAAAGTATAATCAGACCTTTGCTTAACAGATAGCATTATTCCGCTCTCAGCAATTTCTCTAAAACGGCCTCTATTTGCTCTCGTAATTCAGCGGAATTTCGCTCAAAAAACGCTGCCATATCGTATCCAAGAACCTGTCTACAAAAAGCAAATAAAGAAATGTTCGGGTTTTCATTATTCAGGCCCATAAGTATACCACAGCTATTGTTTCGATACCTCATCACAATGTCATTATCGATCTGTGATGAAAATACCGAAAAAACAGGCAGATATCCTTTAGACCAAGCTACAGTAGCATTATCTATGTCGCCATTTTGGCGTTTGCTATCCTTGCTTTTATAACCTTGCCTTACTTCAAAAACTATACCATTCTGAGGGTATTGAACTTCAAGCTCAGAACAATAGTTACGCAACCATTCTTCAGTTGAGTTTTTTACTTCTTGGTTAACAATTTCATTAAGCTCTAAGCGCCCATCTAATGAAAGTGTTTTAGCCTTCCCTGACCTTGTTTGAGCAGTATAAGACCAAGTAGCTAAGGCTCGGTCTGTATACTCAGCTTGGTCAAAAATAATTTCCCTAAATAAGCGTTCACACCCAATGCCAATTTGCCTATAAACAGAAGTCATTCCGCCTGCGGCCTTGTGAGCTGCATACATTAAATCACTATTAACACCTATCCACGAATAGAAAGGATCTTCTCCGTATATTTCGTGGAATTTTTGTAGATTGACACCTTCTGCCCCACCAGCCCCAAGCTTTGGCTTATAGTTTTTACAAGTTAAAATGGGGGCAAGAAATATATCGAAGTATTTTTGGTCGGCTTGTGACTGCATTGTGAGTCCTTGGTGCTTAGCATGTTATGTACAGAATACGGGGCGGATGCAGCTTCTGAATGCAACACCGTCAATGCGTTGATGACGGAGCCTCATGGTACTGCACCATCAGTTCGCTCATCATTTCAATGGGACATTTGAATGTCGAAGCGCTTCCGCGGGCACATGTTGAGTTCAAGTGCGATCTCATCCAGTTCTTGCTGGCTGTAGACCGATAGATCCGTTCCCCTGGGCAAGTACTGCCGTATGAGCCCATTAATGTTTTCGTTGGCACCTCTCTGCCACGGGCTATGCGGGTCACAGAAATAGATAGCAACACCGGTATTTTGGGTGATCCGGGCATGCTGCGTCATCTCACGTCCCTGGTCATACGTCATGCTCTTCCGTGCGGCCAGCGGCATTCGGTTCAGCGCAGCGCTGAAGCCTTCTACAGCCGAGGTGGCAGTCGCATCATTCATCTTCGCCAGAATCAGGTAACCGCTTTTGAGTTCGACGAGGGTGCCGACAGCCGATGCATTGCTCTTGCCCTTGATCAGGTCGCCTTCCCAGTGACCAGGAAATTCACGTTTT
>NZ_KB907884.1 GCF_000382245.1 Kushneria aurantia DSM 21353 | reverse complement strand
CGAATCTCTTGACGAGTGTTCGTCCTGCTCGACTATCGATGTGACTGTGTCACGCGAGCCGGACGCCCACACAAATTGCCTGATCGACTTGTTAAAGAGCGCTCCTGAAGCACCGGCCCGAATGGGCGCCGCTTCGAGAGAGTGGGCATTCTACAGCCCGTCATCGAAATGTCAACCGTTGTGCGCTGCGTTGACCGTCGATGATGAAGTGAAACAGGGCTTTTGAAAAACCGCTTTTCGACCGGAAAAACAAGCCGAAACAATCACCTGCTGCACTTCCCGCTGCCGCCGTGGCCTCTTGCCCCGTGACAGCGGATGCGCACTTTACCGCCCGTGGCGGCGCCATGCAACCCCGCTGTCATAAAAAAATCGTCGGGAACGATTTTTGACGCCGAAGGCGGCCCGAAGGGGGTTCGCAAGGGAGGGCGAACACAACAAATCGTCGGGAACGATTTTTGACAGCGCCAGATCAACAAAAAGCCTGCTGTTGCATGGCAACAGCAGGCTTTTTGCTGCCGATCCTCCTTGATCGGCTACCACCGCCTTCCATAGCGATGTTCAGGATTTTACGCCAAGGCACCCATTCCATAGGTAGTTCGGCGCTATCCCTGCGCCTCCTGCCCCAACGTATGAAAACCATACTCCGGCGTACCACCCTTGTCCAACTTTATTTGACGAAAATTGATAAACCTTTCCTATCTGTACAATTAATTGTGAAAAAACACTCACATCTTGAGTTTTACCCGGGCATAACGCTTCTTGCCTGCCTGTATGATGTAGGCCTGCCCGGGAGCCAGAGCGGCGTCACCGGAGACCTGCTCACCATCAACCCATACCCGCGCGCTTTTCAGCATATCCTTCGCCTGGGCACTGTTCTGGACAAGCCCGGCGCGGTTAAGCACAAAGCCGATCGGCGCAGCCTCCATACCCTCGATGGACACTTCAACTTCGGGCAGATCGTCGGGCAGCTCCCCTTCGGCCAATTGGTTACCGCTGGAGCGGTGGGCATTGGCAGCGGCTTCCTCGCCGTGAAACCGGGCCACCAGCTCACGTGCCAATACCATCTTGATATCGCGGGGGTTGGCACCGGCATCGACTTCAGCCATCAGCGTGCGAACGTCATCCATCGGTTTCAGCGACAGCAGTTCGAAATAGCGCCACATCAGACTGTCGGGCATCGACACGATCTTGTTGAACATTTCGCCCGGGCGGTCAGTAATACCGACATAGTTGTTCAATGATTTGGACATCTTCTGCACACCGTCCAGGCCCTCGAGCAGCGGCATGGTCAGCACCACCTGCGGCGCCTGGCCGTGACTCTTCTGCAGCTCGCGCCCCATCAGCAGATTGAACTTCTGATCGGTGCCGCCTATCTCGACATCCGCCTCCAGAGCCACCGAGTCATAGCCCTGAATCAGCGGATAGAGAAACTCATGAATGGCGATCGACTGATTAGCGCGGTAGCGCTTTTCGAAATCGTCACGCTCCAGCATGCGCGCCACCGTCGACTGTGCCGCCAGCCCGATCAGATCGGCGGCCGACATCCTGCCCATCCAGTCGGCGTTGAACACTACCTCGGTGCGCTGCGGATGCAACACCTTGAAAACCTGCTCCTGATAGGTACGGGCGTTGGCCTGCACCTCCTCCTCGGTGAGCGACCTGCGCGTTGCGCTTTTGCCGGTAGGGTCGCCGATGCGGCCGGTGAAGTCGCCAATCAGAAAAAGAACGTGATGGCCCAGATCCTGAAACTGGCGCAGCTTGTTGAGCAGCACGGTATGACCCAAATGCAGATCGGGCGCAGAGGGGTCGAATCCCGCCTTGATACGCAGCGGGCGCCCCAGCGCCAGCTTGCGCTCGAGGTCCTCTTCGATCAGCACTTCATGGACACCGCGCTTGATCAGCGCCAGCGCATCGGCGACATCCGTCATCGTCACTCTCTCCCTCGGCAAGACGGCCACACCGCCGCGACCGACACGCGGGCGATGGGGCATTTCAAATGGCGGCCATGATAGCATGATGGACGCAGCGCGGCGCCTGCCGGCAACAGGAGAGAGCGATGAGCCTTGTAGTGGGTTTGATGTCCGGTACCAGTCTCGATGGTATCGATGCGGCGCTACTGCGCTGCCAAGCCGACAGCCGCCCGCAGCTGCTCGAGGCGCTGGGGTTTGACATGCCGGCGCCGCTGCGACAATCGCTTTGGTCACTATGTCACGCCGAGGGGATAGATTTTGCCGAGCTGGCCCGCATCGAGACGCAGTTCTGCCGCCTGCAGGCACAGGCGGTAGCCGCACTGCTGGCAAAAAGCGGCGTCAACGCCACCGACATCGCCGCTATCGGTAGCCACGGCCAGACGATCGAGCATCGCCCGGACGGCAACTTTCCCTGGACCTGCCAGCTCGACAATCCGAACCTTCTGGCCGAACTGACCGGCTGCCCGGTAGTGGGCGACTTTCGCCGCCGCGATCTGGCCGCCGGCGGGCAGGGCGCGCCGCTTGCGCCGGCCTTTCACAACGCCCTCTTCCGCCACGACACGCAGTGGCGCGTTTTGCTCAACCTCGGCGGCTTCGCCAATCTCACCCTGCTACCCCCGCATAACAGCGCGCTGCCGGTCACCGGCTTCGACACCGGACCGGCCAACGTCCTGCTCGATGGCTGGCATGCCCGCCATCGCGGTGAGAATTTCGACAGCGGCGGCCAGTGGGCCGCCAGCGGCCGAGTCGATAACAACCTCCTGAAGCGGTTGCTGGAGGATCCCTTCTTTGATCGCTCGCCTCCCAAAAGCACTGGCCGCGAACACTTTCACCTCGACTGGCTGCAACCGCGCCTTGCCGATGAAACGCCGGCCGACGTGCAGGCCACGCTCAGTGAATTGACCGTCGAAAGCGTGGCGCGAGCGCTGGAGCAGGCGCTGACGTCCGAACAGCGCGCTACGGCCGGCCTGATCGTCTGCGGCGGCGGCGTCCACAATGGCTATCTGCTGCGTCGACTGGAGCAGCGTCTGGCGCCTCTCGAGCTGATGCCGTGCGAAGCCTTCGGCTGGTCACCGGACTGGCTGGAAGCGGGGGCCTTCGGCTGGCTCGCGTGGCGCCGGCTGGAAGGGCTGAGCGGCAACCTTCCGGAAGTTACCGGTGCCGCCGGCCCACGCATACTGGGCGCGCTCTACCACCGCTGAAATTCGCTACAGCCCGTAATCGTCGTGCAGAATCACGCCTTCCGACGCCAGCCGCGTCAGCGCCGACTCCATGGTCTGCATTCCCAGGCTGCCGCCGGTCTGAATGGCAGAGTAGATCTGCGCCACCTTGTCTTCGCGGATCAGATTACGCACCGCCGAGTTGACGATCAGGATCTCGTGGGCCGCGATTCGGCCACCACCGATACGCTTGATCAGCCGCTGCGAGATCACCCCACGCAGCGACTCCGACAGCATCGAGCGGATCATTGCCTTCTCCTCGCCGGGAAAGACATCCACCACGCGGTCGACGGTCTTGGCCGCCGAGGTGGTGTGCAGCGTGGCCAGTACCAGATGGCCGGTCTCCGCTGCCGTCAGCGCCAGCCGCATGGTCTCCAGATCGCGCAGCTCACCGACCAGCAGCACGTCCGGGTCCTCGCGCAGCGCCGAGCGCAGCGCATTGTTGACCGCATGGGTGTCGCGGCTGACCTCGCGCTGGTTGATCAGCGCACGCCGTGAATGGTGCACAAACTCGATCGGGTCCTCGATGGTCAACACATGCTGGTGACGGGTGGCGTTAATGTAATCGAGCATTGCCGCCAGCGTGGTCGACTTGCCCGAGCCGGTCGGCCCGGTGACCAACACCAGCCCGTGAGAGCAGGAGGCGAGTCGGCGGAACACCTCGCCCAGCTCCAGCTCCTCGAGGCTCGGAACATTCGCCGCAATGGTACGAAAGACGCCTGCCACGCCACGATCCTGGTGAAAAAGATTGACGCGAAAGCGCGAGACCCCCGCCACTTCATAAGAGAAATCGATCTCGAGTTCACGCTCGAACTCTTCGCGCTGTGCCTCGTTCATCACACTGTCGAGCAACTCACGCGTCGCGGCATTATCCAGCGCAGCGCTGTTGAGACGACGGATATCGCCGTCGACGCGCATCATGGGCGGCAAACCGGCGGAGAGATGCAGGTCGGAGGCGTTCTGTTTTGCTGTAAATGCCAGCAGTTCGGTAATATCCATGCGGTTGCCATCCCGGTGTCGATTGAGAGAGATCATTCATGAGCGAGCAGCAGCGGCCTGCGGCCGACGTTCAGGACCCAGGTGTCCGGGACAATATCGTCGCCGCGCGCCGGCGACTTGAGCAGGCATTGAAGCGAGCCGGGCGCGGGCACGACAGCGCCCTGCTGCTGGCGGTCAGCAAGACCAAACCGGTCGCGATGCTGCGCGAGGCTTTCGCCGCCGGTCAGCGCCACTTCGGCGAGAACTACTTGCAGGAAGCGCTGGAGAAACAGCAGGCACTGGCCGATCTCGAAGGCATCGAGTGGCATTTTATCGGCGCCCTGCAGTCCAACAAGACGCACGACGTCGCCTGTCATTTCGACTGGGTGCACACCGTCGACCGCCTGAAGATCGCTCGCCGGCTCAGCGATGCCCGCCCCGCCGAACGCGGTCCGCTGAACATCTGCCTGCAGGTCAATATCAGCCGCGAAGAGGCCAAATCAGGGGTAGATCCGCAGGCGCTGGCGGCGCTGGCCGAACAGGTCATCGCGCTACCCGGGCTGCAGCTGCGCGGTCTGATGGCAATTCCGGCTCAGGAGGAGGACGAAGAGCGCCAACGCGTGCCCTTCGCCGAGCTGCGCCGGCTGCTGGCGTCACTGGCCGAGCGTCACCCCGAAGCACCACTGGACACGCTGTCGATGGGCATGAGCGGCGACCTCGAAGCCGCCGTCGCCGAAGGCGCTACCATTGTCAGACTGGGCACCGCCCTTTTCGGCGCACGCCGCTGAGCCGATGATATCCCACTCACTTTTCGCAGGGACACCGCCATGGCAAGTCAACTGACCTTCATCGGCGCCGGCAACATGGCCGGCGCCATTTTCGCCGGGCTGGTCGACAGCGGCTACCCCGCCGATGCCATCACCGCCACCGCCACCCATCAGCAGGCGCTGGAGCGTCACCGCGCCCGCTACGGCATTAACATCACGACTGACAACGCCGCCGCCGTCAGCGAGGCCGATGTGGTCGTGCTGGCCGTCAAGCCGCAGATCATGCGCGAAGTGTGCGAACCGCTGCAGGAGGCGCTGCAGATCAGCCGCCCACTGATGATCTCGGTGGCCGCCGGCCTGACCGTCGACACCCTCACCCGCTGGCTGGGCGACGACAGCCTCGCCATCATCCGCTGCATGCCCAACACCCCCGCCATGGTCGGCGAAGGGGCGATGGGACTCTACGCCACCGCGGCGGTCAGCGAGGCGCAGCGCGAACTGGCCGGCGAGATTCTGTCGGCGGTGGGCATGGTCGAATGGGTCGAGGAAGAGGGCCTGCTCAACGCCGTGACCGCCATCGCCGGCAGCGCACCGGCCTACTTCTTCTATATGTATGAGGCGCTCGAACAGGCCGGCGTGGCCCGCGGGCTGCCGCAGGAGAGCGCCCGCCGGCTGGCGCTGCAGACCGCCTTCGGGGCCGCCCGCATGGCGCGCGAAAGCGAATTCGACCCGCAGACCCTCAAGCGTCAGGTGATGTCACCCCATGGCACCACCGAGGAGGCGATCAAAAGCCTTGAAAACGCGGGCTTCGAAAAGATGATCGATAATGCCACACTGGCCTGCTTCAAGCGCGCCGAAAGCCTGGCGCGCGAGCTGGACGATCAGTAGCTGCCGTCGATGACGCGACGGGCGACAGCGAGATGGCCGGCCATTCACCCGATGACGCGATCTATCTGAAAAAGCAATGGAGAGCCTTGATGGGCAGCCAATTGGGTAACACCGGCATCATGCTGGTCAATACCCTGATCAATCTTTACCTCTTCGTGCTGATGCTGCGCTTTCTGCTGCACGCCTCGCGCGCCGACTACTACAACCCCATCAGCCAGGCGGTGGTCAAGGCCACTTCACCACTGGTGGCACCATTGCAGCGCCTGATCCGTCCCGCCGGGCCGGTCGATATCGCCACCCTGGTAGTGGCGCTGCTGTTCAAGGCACTGGGGATACTGATCATCTGCCTGATGATCTTCGGTATGCCGCCGATCGGGCTGCTGCTCACCGCAGCACTGGCCGGAGTGGTCAACGCCATTCTCAAGATCTACTTTTTCGCCCTGATCATCATGATCATTCTCAGCTGGGTGGCACCGCAGTCTGCTCATCCGGGCGCCCTGCTGGTGTATCAGATCACCGAGCCGATCATGGCACCGGTGCGGCGCATCATCCCGCCGCTGGGCATGATCGATCTGTCACCTATCGTGGTCTTTTTGCTGATCAACGTGCTCGACAGTTTCCTGGTCGGCTCGCTGAGCCGCGCCGCCGGGCCGCTCGCACCGCTGATCTGAACGATCCGCCGGCGTTGCCACGCGACAACGCCGGCCGCCGAGACACCGCACCGAGCGCCCTGCGTTGGGCCCCTGCGCCCGACCACTCGACCGAATCCGAGAATCGATGACCGAAGAGAGCCCCCCGCTTCAGTCGACAGGCCTGGTCACCTCACAGGTGGCCCGCTTCGACACCCCGCTGCCACTGGCCTGCGGTCGCGAGCTGCCCGCCTTTGAGCTGGTGTACGAGACCTACGGCGAGCTCAATGCCGATCGCAGCAACGCCGTACTGATCTGCCACGCCCTCACCGGTCATCATCACGCTGCGGGCTATCACCACGTTGACGACCGCAAGCCCGGCTGGTGGGACGCTCATATCGGCCCCGGCAAGAGCATCGATACGCGACGCTTTTTCGTCATCTCGGTCAACAATCTCGGCGGCTGCCACGGCAGCACCGGGCCGCAGAGCATCGATCCGAACAGCGGCCGGATATGGGGCCCCGACTTTCCGCTGATGACGGTCGAGGACTGGGTGCACAGCCAGGCCATGCTCGCCGACCGCCTCGGCATCGAACGCTTCGCTGCGGTAGTGGGCGGCAGCCTCGGCGGCATGCAGGCACTGCAGTGGAGCATCACCTTCCCCGCGCGGCTCGCCAACGCCGCCGTGATCGCCGCCACGCCCAAACTCTCGGCGCAGAATATCGCCTTCAACGAGGTCGCTCGTCAGGCGATTCGCTCCGACCCCGAGTTCCATGACGGCTGGTACGCCGAACATCAGGCGTTACCACGCCAGGGGCTGCGACTGGCGCGCATGGTAGGCCATATTACCTACCTCTCCGAACACGCGATGGGCGCCCGCTTCGGCCGCGACCTGCGCACCGACCGGCTCAATTTTGGCTACGACGTCGAGTTCGAGGTCGAGTCCTACCTGCGCTACCAGGGCGACAGCTTCTCGAGGCGCTTCGACGCCAACACCTATCTGCTGATGACCAAGGCGCTGGACTATTTCGACCCCGCCGGCGACAGCGACGATGACCTCGCTCGTGCGCTGTCACCGGCGCAATGCCGCTTTCTGGTGGTCAGTTTTTCCACCGACTGGCGTTTCGCTCCCGCCCGCTCGCGAGAGATGGTCGACGCGCTGCTGCGCGCCGGCAAGGGCGTCAGCTATGCCAACATCGACTCCTCCCACGGTCATGATGCCTTCCTGCTGCCCAACGAACGCTACGCAGCGGTACTGGGCGGTTTCATGCAACGTATCGCCAACGACATCGAAACGATCGACGCCAACAGGCCGAGCGGCGATGGCGCTCACCATGGCGAAACCTCACGGCAGCGGATGCCAAACGATCAGAGGGAGTCAGGCTGATGCGCGCCGATCTGGCACTGATTTACGACTGGATTCCACAGGGCGCTCGGGTACTCGACCTGGGCTGTGGTGACGGCACGCTGCTGGCCGCACTGTATCGTTACAAGGGGGTGACCGGTTACGGCCTCGAGATCGACGCTGACGGCATCTCAAGCTGTCTGAAAAAGGGCGTCAACGTCATCGAACAGGACATCGACCAGGGGCTGGCCAACATCCCCGACGACATGTTCGATCTGGTGGTCATGACGCAGTCGCTGCAGGTGGTACGCCGTCCCGACCGGATCCTGGAAGAGATGCTGCGAGTGGCACACGAATGCATCATCTCCTTTCCCAACTTCGCCTGGTGGCGCCACCGCCTGGCGCTGGGCCTGCGCGGTCGCATGCCGGTATCGCGCTCGCTGCCCTATGCCTGGTACGACACCCCCAATATCCACCTCTCGACCTTTCGCGACTTCGCCGAGCTGTGCCGCGCCCAGGGGCATACCATTGCCGATCGCGCGGTGGGCAACGGCAACGGCGAGGGGCGCTGGCGTCACCGTCGCTGGCCCAACCTCTTCGGTCAGAACGCCATCTTCAGGGTACGGCGCTGATAGACACCGAAAACGGGTCCTGCGCTTATACTATAGTATAAAGCGATATCTGCTACTGTGAGGCGCCTGCATGAACTTCCATACTCGCAAATGGATCAAGCCCGAAGACCTCAATCCCAACGGCACCCTGTTCGGCGGCAGCCTGCTCAAGTGGATCGACGAGGAAGCCGCCATCTACGCCGTCATACAGCTGGGGCATAACCGGGTGGTGACCAAATACATGTCGTCGATCAACTTCGTCTCCAGCGCCCGCCAGGGGGACGTGATCGAACTGGGCATCACCGCCACCCGCTTCGGCAAGAGCTCACTGACCCTGCACTGCGTGGTGCGCAACAAGTTCACTCAGAAAAATATCCTGACGATCGACGAGATCGTTTTCGTCAACATGGACGAGAACGGCCGCCCGACGCCCCACGGCAAGACCGAAATCACCTACCTGCGCGATCGCAACCTGGAAGACGCCGACCGCGCGACCTGATATCAACCGACGACAAGGCGGCGCTCGGCAACGATGTGGCCTGCATCTATTCGACAGCCCAGCGCCCGCACCTCGACGCCGGCCGTACGAGCGCGCTCGAAAGCCGCCGCCCAGCCAGGGTCCAGATGCGTGGCGGGGAGCACTCGCTCGATCTGCGTGTGCGCGACGATAAACAGCAGCATCGCCCGCTCGCCGCCCTCGACCAGTGCCGTCAGCGCTTCCAGATGACGCCGCCCACGAGCACTGACCGAATCAGGAAAGTAGCCCGACCCGTCGTCCTCCTGCAGCGTCACCTGCTTGACTTCCAGCCAGAGCGGCACCGCATGGGTATCATCGATACGGAAATCGAGCCGCGCCTCGCCGCAGCGCACCTCGCGATCAATGCGGGCATCGGCGGACAGAGCCATGACCCGGCCGGCACGTAGTGCCTCTTCGGCGATGGCATTGGTACGTCCGGTATGCACCGAAGCCAGCGCGCCACCGGGCAGCTCGATCAGCTCCCAGGTCCAGGCAAGCCGCCGTTTGGGGCTATCGTGAAAAGAGACCCATACCCGGCAGCCGGGCACATTGACGGCGCGCATCGACCCCGTGTTGGGGCAGTGCGCGGTAATCACGCGCCCATCGTCAAGGCGAATATCCGCCAGAAAACGCTTATAGCGCGACAGCAGTACGCCGCAATAGAGTGGCGGCAACAGCATCCCTTCTCTCCCTGGTTCCCGGAATTTTGCATGACACCAGCCCCGGCTGTATCTCGGCCCCGGAAGCGCTGAATAAATCGACGAGCGAGATGAAGCGCGAGGCGCATGGAACGCAGAAAACGAGACATAACATGAGGTTAGGCGAGTTTTCGAGTACCACGCAACGCAGCGATTCGCTCGCGCAGGCATTTATGCAGCGTTTCCCTTGCACGGGCTTGCAATCGGCTCGTGTTTACTTTAAATAACATGGCCCCGAGGCGAACGATGCGGCGTTCGCCAAGCCCCGCCGCGGGCCCGCGGCATCGCCATCCACTATCGTGAGGCATCCTTAAT
This sequence comes from Kushneria aurantia DSM 21353, assembly GCF_000382245.1. Taxonomy (GTDB): domain Bacteria; phylum Pseudomonadota; class Gammaproteobacteria; order Pseudomonadales; family Halomonadaceae; genus Kushneria; species Kushneria aurantia. The sequence continues at coordinate 48,549 of NZ_KB907884.1, read as the reverse complement.
GGCCGTAGCCGAAAAGCAGGAATCCGTTCTCGACACCTTCAAGCCCTACGAGCCGGCGCCCGGCGAAGAGTATATGAACGAGCAGCAGCTGGCGCACTTTCGCCACATACTGCTGAGCTGGAAGAAAGAGCTGATGGAGGAGGTCGACCGCACCGTTCGCCACCTTCAGGAAGACGTCAATAACTATGCCGATCCGGCCGATCGCGCCACCCAGGAAGAAGGGTTCAACCTCGAACTGCGTACCCGCGACCGTGAGCGCAAGCTGCTCAAGAAGATCAACGAAACCATCGACAGTATCGATGAAGACGACTATGGCTTCTGCGAGGCGTGCGGCGTCGAGATCGGCATCCGCCGTCTTGAGGCGCGCCCCACAGCGACGCTGTGCGTCGACTGCAAGACGCTTTCCGAACTCAAGGAAAAGCAGCTGGGAGGCTGAATGCCTGCCGTCATGACCCCCACGGGCCCCGCGGTGGTCGGCCGTTTTGCGCCGACCCCTTCGGGGCCACTGCATTTCGGCTCGCTGCTGGCGGCACTGGCGAGCTGGCTTGACGCACGCGCCCGGGATGGGCGCTGGCTGCTGCGCATCGAGGATATCGATCCGCCGCGCTGCCCAGCCGGTACCGATGCCACCATTATCGCGCAGCTGGCCACCTTCGGTCTCGAACACGACGGCGAAATTCGCTACCAGAGCCGTTGTGAAGGGCGCTACCGCGATACGCTGACGCGCCTTGCCGATGCCGGGCTGGCCTACCCCTGCAGCTGCTCACGTCGCCAGTGGCGCGACTATCGGGTCTATCCCGGCTGGTGCCGCAGCGGCGTCAGCGAGCCCGGGCGCGACTGCGCCTGGCGGCTGCGTACTGACTGCGGCGACGATATCGTTAGCTGGCACGACCGCCGTCTGGGCCTGCAGCACTGGTCGCTGGCCACCCTGGGCGATGTGATCCTGAGACGGCGCGACGGCCTGTGGGCCTACCAGCTGGCGGTCGTCGCCGACGATTTCGAGCAGGGCATCACCGATGTAGTGCGCGGTGCCGATCTGCTCGACAACACCGCGTGGCAGATTCTGCTGCAGCGCTCGCTGGGCTGGCCCACGCCGCACTACCTGCATCTGCCGCTGGCAGTGGCCGACAACGGCCAGAAACTCTCCAAACAGAACCTCGCAACCGCGCTGCCAACCGATGACACAGCCGCGCGCGCCCTGCTGTTCGAGGCACTGACGCTGCTTGCGCAGCCGGCGCTGTCGGCCGCCACACCAATCCGTGAACAGCTCGACGCTGCCCTGGCAGGCTGGCGACCCGACGCCCTGCCGGCGGGGCCTCTCAGCCACCACGGCGGCTGAACTATCGACCATCGTCGCCTTTTCCCGATCCGAGTGCAGGGTATGCTGAGCACAGCCTTGCACCAGCACACATCCTTGTTACACAGAAAGCACCAAAATCGTGCAAAAAGGCATCAAAATAGCCCTGCAGGCTGCGAGACGCTGCTTTAAAAAACCTAAAAGCCTTTGAAATAAAAGGATAAAACAAGAAACTGGCACAGCTTGTGCTCTCTATAAAGTGAACGCGCAACAAAAACAAACAGCGCTTCACAGGCAGGCGTTTTTCAATAACAACAAAAAAGAGACACCTGCAGGGTTACGGCAACCCGGAACAATAACAATATCCCAGCCGGACATTCGGGCGTCGGGGTTGTTCCCTGAAAACGCCAGACGGAGCAGACAACAACAAAAGCGCTCCGGGTCGATATGCGATGTCAACGCAGGACGGTCCAACAACAACAATGCCGCCTCACGACACTCCGAAACAACAACAAGAGATCGGAGCAGCCAATGGCTATCGTCATGGAAGATCGTTTTGAATACGAGATGTTTATCGAAACATCACAACAACAACAGCGCGCTGAACCCTTTGCTGATGAACATGGTACGTATTCAGGGCGATGAGCCATCACGAAAATAAAACAGGGCATTCATTCGCGGGGAGGCCAACGGCCTCCCCGTTTTTTACGCCTATCGCCGGCGTGCTATGCAAGCTCCCATCGCTCGGCTAGACTATTTCCAGATCATTTCGATGTCTCGCTCAGATCATGATGCTCCGGTGCGGGCGTCCACACTTCCACAGGTCAGTATGGCTTCACCTTGACGCCCACCATCCTCCCTCGCGACCAGCACCCCATCTCCCGTCGAATGCTCAGCGACAGCGCGCTGAAGGTGCTCTATCGTCTCGACCAGGCCGGCTTCGAGGCCTACCTTGTAGGCGGCTGCGTGCGTGATTCGCTGCTCGGTCAGGTCCCCAAGGACTTCGATGTCGCTACCAATGCAACGCCCGAGCAGGTGCGTGGCGTCTTTCGTAACGCCCGTATCATCGGCCGCCGCTTTCGTATCGTCCATGTGCGCTTCGGCCGCGAGATTATCGAGGTCACCACCTTTCGCGGCGGTCATGAGGGAGAGGAAGCCGAACGTCACGCCCAGCAGTCACAGGAGGGCCTGCTACTGCGCGACAACGTCTGGGGCAGCGTCGACGAGGACGCCATGCGCCGCGACTTCACCGTCAATGCGCTCTACTACAGCATCCGCGATTTCGCCATCCATGACTGGACCGGCGGTATCGAGGATCTCGAACACCGCCTGCTGCGCCTGATCGGTGCTCCGGCGCAGCGCTATCGTGAGGATCCGGTACGGATGCTGCGTGCGGTGCGCTTCGCCGCCAGGTTCGATTTTGCACTGGCCGAAGATACCGAAGCGCCGCTGCACGACTACGCCCATCTGCTGTTGCAGATTCCGCCGGCACGGCTTTTCGAGGAAGTACTCAAGCTCTTTCTCTCCGGGTACGCCCTCGACACCTTTCACGGTCTGCGACGCTATGGGCTGTTCGCCATGCTCTTTCCCGCTACCGAGGAGTCCTTCGAGCAGCTCGACTGGGCGCTACCGATGGTCGAGCAGGCACTGGCCAACACTGACGCACGCATCCGCGCCGATAAGCCGGTCACGCCGGCCTTTCTCTACGGCGCGCTGCTGTGGCCGGCCGTGGTCTACAGCACCAATCGCCTCACTGCCGACGGCATACCGCCAGTGCCCGCCGCGCAGCAGGCCGGACAGCAGGTGATCGGCCGCCAGTTACAGCACACCTCCATTCCCAAACGCTTCAGCCTCCCCATGCGTGAAATCTGGGACATGCAGCTGACACTACCGCGCCGACGCGGCAAACGCCCTTTCCAGACGCTGGCCCATCAACGCTTTCGCGCTGCCTACGACTTCCTGCTGCTGCGCGAATCCGCAGGTGAACTGGCCCCCGGCCTGGGCGACTGGTGGACCCGCTTTCAGGACGCCGGCGAAGAGACCCAGCGCGACATGGTCAAAGAAGTCGAAAGCGGCGCCGGCAGCGATGACGATGACGCCGAACAGGCTGCGCCGGAAAGCCTTCCCCAGCCGCGTCGCAAGCCACGGCGCCGGCGCCGGCGTCGCGGGCCGCCGCAGGGCAACGAATGAACCGCGCCTGGATCGGTCTGGGCAGCAATCTCGACGATCCACGCCGCCAGGTTGAAACAGCCCTGGAAGAGCTCGATCAACTGCCGCTGACCCGTCGCACCGGCGCCTCCTCCTGCTATGCCAGCCGACCGCTCGGCCCGCAGGATCAACCGGATTTCATCAATGCCGTGGCCGAGCTGGAAACCGGCCTGTCGCCGCTGGCGCTGCTTGACCAATTGCAGGCGCTGGAGCAGCGCCACCGCCGCGTGCGCGATCGCCACTGGGGACCGCGCACTCTGGATCTCGACCTGCTGCTGTACAATGACCGGCAACTAAAGACGCCGCGGCTGACACTGCCGCACCCGCAGATGCATCAGCGCGCCTTCGTGCTGCTGCCGCTGCGCGAGATAGCGCCCGAAATGATTCTGCCCGACGGCCGCCGCCTCGACGCGCTGGCGGCGACACAGCGCGCCGAAGGGCTGCAGCGCCTGGCCGACTGACGCCGGGCACGCTTAGCCGGAGAACGCCCTATGCCCAAACCCGTGACGCTTCGCACCCTCGTTGAGCATCGCGCCAACGCAAGCGCCTTCAGCTGCCTGACCGCCTACGATGCCAGCCTGGCGCGCTGCGCCGACGCTGCCGGCGTCGACGTGCTGCTGGTCGGCGACTCGCTCGGCATGGTACTGCAGGGCCACAGCGATACCCTCGCCGTGACCCTCGACGACATGATCTATCACACCCGCTGCGTGGCCAGCGGCCGTCAGCACAGCCTGCTGATGGCCGACCTGCCCTTCATGACCAACGTCACCACCGAGCAGATTTTGCACAGTGCCGGGGCGCTGATGCGCGCTGGCGCACAGATGGTCAAACTGGAGGGCGAGGCCTGGCTGGCCGAAGCCGTTACCGCGTTGGCGCGCCGCGGCGTTCCGGTCTGCGTGCACATGGGCCTGACGCCCCAGAGCGTTCACGCCTTCGGTGGCTACCGCGTGCAGGGGCGCGACGAGGTGCAGGCGCAGCACCTGATCGAGGCGGCGCAGACACTCGAGGCGGCGGGCGCGGCGGTCATACTGCTGGAGTGCGTGCCGCGCGTACTGGCTCAACGCCTGCATGCGGCGGTCAGCGTGCCGGTGATCGGCATCGGCGCCGGCCCCGAAGTGGACGGCCAGATTCTGGTCATGCACGACATGCTGGGCGCCACCAGTGGCCGGGTACCGCGCTTCGTCAGAAACTTTCTTGCCGGCAGCGGCAGCCTCCAGGATGCCTTTCGCGCCTACCACGAGGCGGTGCGTGAGCGCCGCTTCCCTGCCGACGAACACTGTTTCTGAATCCTCGCGACACCTTTAAAAGTACTCATGTGCCGAAGGCAGTGTGTCGCTCCGAAACGGACTCAAACCTCCCTATGCAGCTCTTTCACCACATCACTGCGCTACAGCAGCAGCTTGATCAGTGGCGCCGCGCCGGCGAGCGACTGGCACTGGTACCCACCATGGGCAACCTCCACGAGGGCCACATGGCGCTGGTCGACGCCGCCCGAGCGCGGGCCGATCGGGTGATCGCCACCCTGTTCGTCAATCCGCTGCAGTTCGGTCCCGACGAGGATCTGGAACGCTATCCGCGCACCCTCGAGGCCGACTGCGAGCGACTGACAGCGCGCGGCTGCGACGCTCTGTTCGCCCCGGCGGTCGAGACGCTCTATCCGCATGGGCAACAGGACCTTACCCGCGTGCAGGTGCCGGGCGTCTCCGAAGGGCTGTGCGGCGCTCACCGGCCAGGCCACTTCGACGGTGTGAGCACGGTGGTCAGCCTGCTGTTCCACATCACCCGACCCGATCTGGCCTGCTTCGGCGAGAAGGATTTCCAGCAGCTGGCGGTCATTCGCAAGCTGGTGCGCGACCAACACTTCCCCATCGAGATCGTCGGCGTGCCGACCACCCGTGAGCGTGACGGTCTGGCACTCTCCTCGCGCAACGGCTATCTCGACGCCGATCAGCGGCGCATCGCACCGCGCCTGCATCAGCGCCTGACGGAAGCGGTGGCGCGCCTGAACCATGGCGAAGAGCGTCAACGAGTGCTGGCCGAGACGCTGACGAGACTCGAAGCCGACGGCTTCGAGCCGGAATATCTCGAACTGCGCCACGCCGACACGCTCGCCCCCTGCCTGCCCCGGAACGGCCCCTGCGTACTGCTGGTCGCCGCCCGACTGGGCAGCACGCGGCTGATCGACAATCGGCGGCTCAGGAGCTGATGCCAATTGGCAGGTGGCCTCGGTAGTGGTAAATTACATGTCACCGTCTCACCACTAGGAGGGTCAGCATGGCATCCCGAACGGATTCAAGCTCCTCGAGCCGGAAAGTCAGCGAATATCGCGCCAGACTGCGTGCGCGGGGGCTGCGCCCGATACAGATCTGGGTACCGGATGTACGGGCACCATCCTTCATGGCCGAAGCGCATCGTCAGTCGCTGGCTGTCGCGCAAAGTGATCGTACCAGCGATGATCAGGCCTTTATCGAGTCAGTATCCGATTGGCCCGGCGAATGAAGCGCGGCGAGATATGGACAGTGGCGGGAGGACCACATTATGCAGGCAAACCACGCCCAGCCGTCATTGTTCAGGATAACAGTTTCGACGCCACGGATTCGCTTACCCTCTGCGCCTTCACCTCCGACACCACCGAGGCCCCGCTGTTTCGGCTGCCTATCGCCCCCAACGAGCGCAATGGCCTGCAAGTCACTTCATGCCTGATGGTCGACAAGATCACCACTGTGGCAAAATCGAAGCTGGGCGACAGAACAGGACGGCTGGATGATGAAGAGATGCTTCGCCTCAATCAGGCCATGCTGGTTTTTCTCGGCCTGGCGATATCACCACGCGGGCGGTAGAAAGCGCAACCTGCGCTGTCGGTAAAAACCCCGCCGCGGCGGGGTTTTGCATTACCGAGAGAGGACAACGCGATCACTCGCCCTCTTCCAGTGTCGCCTCGAACGCCGCCTTTTCTTCTTCACCGATCTCCTTGATGGAGAGCTTGACGCGATTGCGGTTGTCGATGTCCAGCACCTTGACGGTCACCATCTGACCTTCGCTCAGGTAGTCGCGCACGTCGTTGACCCGCTCCGGCACGATCTGCGAGATGTGCACCAGACCGTCGGTACCCGGCATGAAGTTGACGAAGGCACCGAAGTCGGCAATGCGCACCACCTTGCCGCGATACAGCTTGCCGATCTCGGCCTCGGCGGTGATCGCCAGCACGGTGTCGACGGCACGCTTCGCCCCTTCGCGGCTTTCCGCGTAGATGCGCACGCTGCCGTCGTCGTCGATATCGATCGAGGCGCCAGTGTCCTCGCAGATCTGACGAATGGTGGCGCCGCCCTTGCCGATCACGTCGCGGATCTTCTCCGGATCGATCTTGAGCCGCGTCATGGTGGGCGCATGCTCGGCCACTTCGGTGCGGCTTGCGCCGATCACGCGGTTCATCTCGGCAAGGATCTGCTGACGCGCCTGGTGTGCCTGGGCCAGCGCCTTCTCCATGATCTCTTCGTTGATGCCCTCGATCTTGATGTCCATCTGCAGGGCAGTCACGCCTTCTGCGGAACCGGCTACCTTGAAGTCCATATCGCCAAGATGGTCTTCGTCACCGAGGATGTCGGTCAGGACGGCGAAGCGCTCGTCTTCCTTGACCAGGCCCATGGCGATACCCGCCACCGGCGCCTTGAGCGGCACGCCGGCGTCCATCAGCGACAGCGATGAACCGCACACCGAGGCCATCGAACTGGAACCGTTGGACTCGGTGATCTCGGAAACCACCCGAATGGTATAGGGGAATGTCTCGGAGTCCGGCAGAACCGCCGCCACGCCGCGCCGCGCCAGCCGGCCATGGCCGATCTCGCGGCGCTTGGGCGAGCCGATGAAACCGGCTTCGCCGACGCTATAGGGCGGGAAATTATAGTGCAGCATAAAACTGTCGTGACGCTCGCCGTCGAGCCCCTCGATCAGCTGCGCGTCGCGCGAGGTGCCCAGGGTGGTGGTGACGATCGCCTGAGTCTCGCCGCGGGTGAAAAGCGCCGAGCCATGGGTGCGCGGCAGTACGCCGACGGCGATATCCAGCGGACGGACGGTGCTGTGATCGCGGCCGTCGATGCGCGGCTCACCGCCCAGCACCCGCTCGCGCACGATGCGCTTCTCGAGCCCGGCAAAGGCGCCGCCGACCTCTTCACCGGTGTAGAGTGGCGCCTCGCCGTCGGCCAGCCGGGCGATGGCCTCGCTGCGCAGCTCGTCGAGGCGCTTTTGACGCTGCATTTTGTCGGTAATGCGGTAGGCCTCACCAATGCCGCCCTCGAAACCGCCGGCCACGGCCTCCTTGAGGGCGGCATTATCCGCCTCGGGGCGCCAGTCCCACTTCGCCTTGCCGCCTTCCCGGACGAACTCATTGATGGCGCTGATGGCGACCTGCATCTCTTCATGGGCGAACAGTACCGCGCCCAGCATCTCGTCCTCGGAGAGCTCCTTCGCCTCCGATTCGACCATCAGCACGGCCTTGTCGGTGCCGGCCACGACCATATCCAGCTCGGAATTCTTGAGCTCATCCTGAGAAGGATTGAGGAAATAGCCACGCTCATCGGTGAACGCCACCCGGGCGGCGCCGATGGGACCGGCGAAGGGCACGCCGGAGATCGCCAGCGCCGCCGAGGTTCCCAGCATGGCCGCGATATCGGGATCCTGATGGCGTTCGGCGGAGAGCACCGTGCAGACCACCTGCACCTCATTGAGAAAGCCCTTCGGGAAGAGTGGGCGAATGGGGCGATCGATCAACCGCGAGGTGAGGGTCTCCTTCTCGCTGGGACGCCCCTCACGCTTGAAAAAACCGCCCGGGATGCTACCCACGGCGTAGGTCTTTTCCTGGTAGTGCACCGACAGGGGAAAGAAGCCCTGGCCGGGTTTGGGTTCGTTTTTGGCCACCACCGTGCAGAGCACGACAGTGTTGTCCATGGTCACCAGTACGCTGCCGGTGGCCTGGCGGGCCACACGACCGGTCTCGAGGGTGACGGTGTGATTACCGTACTGAAAGGTCCTGGTTACGGCGTTCAATGCGCTGTCCTTTTGCTGTCTATCGTTCGTCTTTTGGCTCGGCGCCATCTTAAAACCGATCCCGGCGGGTGTCACTGACGGCTTGCAGACAGGCCCATAACAAAACAGGCGGCCCCCGAAGGGAGCCGCCCGCTCGCAGCATCGTGATGCTGAACAGCAGCAATCAGCGACGCAGTCCCAGACGCGAAATGATCTGCTGGTAGCGGTCGAAGTTCTTGCGCTTGAGATAGTCCAGCAGCTTGCGGCGCTGGTTGACCATGCGGATCAGGCCACGACGGGAGTGGTGATCCTGCTTGTGGTCCTTGAAGTGGCTCTGCAGGGTGACGATGTTGTCGGTCAGCAGGGCGATCTGCACTTCCGGCGAGCCGGTATCGGTGTCGTTGGTGCCGAATTCTCTGACGATTTCGGCCTTGCGTTCGGCAGTCAGTGCCATTGCGTTCTCTCCAGTGAATATGCCTGAGCATTTGAATATCCGAGACCGCGCATATCTGCAGTCTCATACCGAGCCCCGATCAGGTCTCGGCGTTGCACACACCGCCCTGTGAAGCGGTGTTGATCAGTCGCCGTGGGCTGCACTGCCCCGGCGCGCTGACGGTAACCACACCCAGCAGGGTGTGATCGTGATAGAGCCTGGCAGCGCTGCCGATGGCCAGCCCACCGTCGTCGAGGGCGATCGTCTGCCCCATCCTGATACGGTGCGCACCTTCGTCATCGGCGGCCAACGCCGGCAGGTGCTCGAGCAGCACCTCTACCGGCAGCAGGCGCTCGCGGCGCGCAGCGGGGTCAAGCGCCTCCAGCGTTTCGAGCGTTGTCATGGCGCTGTCGTCGAAAGGGCCGCTGGCGAGCCGCCGCAGCCCATCGAGATGGGCACCACAGCCCAACCGTGCCCCGATATCCTCGGCAAGAGTACGCACATAGGTACCCTTGCTGACGCTCGCCTCGATGGTGAACCCCTCCGAGCGGCGCTCAACCAGGCCGATATGATAAATGCTGACGCGTCGCGCTGCACGTTCGATCTGCTCACCCCTGCGGGCCAGCTCATAGAGCGGCCGACCGCCAACCTTGAGCGCCGAATACATCGGCGGCACCTGATCGATGTCACCGACGAACTCATCCAGCACTGCTTTCAATGTCTCGTCATCCAGCGCCGGTACGGCGCGACTCTCCAGTATTTCTCCTTCGCGGTCGCCGCTATCGGTCACCGCACCCAGCCGCACACTGGCCAGATAGCGCTTGTCGGCCTCCAGCATCCAGCTGGAAAACTTGGTCGCTTCACCGAAGCAAAGCGGCAGCAGACCGGTGGCCATCGGGTCAAGCGTGCCGGTGTGACCGGCCTTTTGCGCCCCGAAAATACCGCGCGCCTGCTGCAGCGCACGGTTGGAGGTCATGCCCTCGCCCTTGTCGAGCAGCAGCACGCCGTCAATGGGCTCGCCGCGCCGCCTTCTGGCCATCAGTCACGCGTCCCTTCGTCGTCATCGCCACGTTCGCGGTCGCTCTCCACCGCGCGATCGATCAGTTCGGCCATTTGATGGCCGCGGGTGACCGACTCGTCGTAATGAAAGCGCAGCTCCGGGACGTGGCGCAGCTGCATGGTGCGCGCCACCCGCGAGCGCAGAAAGCCACGGGCGCGCTTGAGCACGGCAAGGTTTTCGCCGATGCGCTGCTCGTCGTTTTCACCCATCAGAGTGATGTAGACGTCGGCATAACCCAGGTCGCGACTGACGCGGGCACTGTTGACCGTCACCATCCCCAGCCGCGGGTCCTTGATCTCGCGCTGTATCAGCAGCGCAAGCTCATGAGCCAGCTGTTCGCCGACGCGGTCGGTACGACTGAATTCACGCATGGCTTGCCTCCCACGGCGCCTTACAGCGTCCGCTCGACCTGTTTCTGATCGAAGACCTCGATCTTGTCGCCAACCTGGACGTCGTTGTAGTTGCGCACGCCGATACCGCACTCGACGCCGCTGCGCACTTCGTTGACGTCATCCTTGTAGCGACGCAGCGACTCCAGTTCGCCTTCGTAGATCACCACGTTCTCGCGCAGCACACGGATGCGCTTGTTGCGATGCACGGTGCCCTCGACCACCATACAGCCGGCCACCGCCCCGATCTTCGGGGCGCGGAAGACGTCGCGAACCTCGGCCACACCGACGATCTCTTCCTTCCACTCCGGCGCCAGCATGCCGCTCATCGCCTGGCGTACTTCGTCGATCAACTGGTAGATGACGCTGTAGTAGCGCAGCTCCAGCCCTTCGCGCTCGACGATGTCACGCGAAGTGGCATCAGCGCGAACGTTGAAGCCGATGATGATGGCCTCCGAAGCCACCGCCAGGTTGGTGTCGGTCTCGGTGATACCGCCGACCCCGGAGGAGACCACCGCCACCTTCACCTCGTCGGTGGAGAGCTCTTCCAGCGCGCCGCGGATCGCTTCCAGCGACCCCTGCACGTCGGCCTTGAGGACGATATTGACGGTCGCCGTCTCCTCCTGGCCCATCTGGCTGAACATGTTTTCCAGCTTGGCCTTCTGCTGGCGCGCCAGACGCACCTCGCGATACTTGCCCTGACGGAAGTTGGCCACTTCACGGGCCTTCTTCTCGTCGGCCACCACCATGAAGTCGTCACCCGCCTCGGGCGTGCCGTCGAGACCGAGGATCTCCACCGGCATCGCCGGACCGGCCTCGTCAACCTGCTTGCCCAGTTCGTTGACCAGTGCACGCACGCGACCGTAGTGCAGACCGGCCAGCACCACATCACCGCGCTTCAGCGTACCGTTCTGAACCAGTACGGTGGCCACCGGGCCGCGCCCGCGGTCGAGACGCGACTCCACCACCACACCCTTGCCGGGCGCTTCCGGCACCGCCTTCAGCTCCAGCACTTCGGAGACCAGCAGCACCGCTTCCAACAGGCCGTCGATGTTCTCGCCGCTCTTGGCCGAGACGTGCACGAACTGGGTCTCGCCGCCCCACTCTTCGGAAATGACGCCGTGCTGAGAAAGCTCGTTACGCACGCGGTCCGGGTCGGCGCCTTCCTTGTCGATCTTGTTGACCGCCACCACCAGCGGCACCTGGGCCGCTTTGGCGTGTTCGATCGCCTCGATGGTCTGCGGCATCACGCCGTCGTCGGCGGCCACCACCAGAATGACCACGTCGGTCGCCTGGGCACCGCGCGCGCGCATGGCGGTAAAGGCAGCGTGGCCGGGCGTATCGAGGAAGGTCACGCCGCCGTGATCGCCCTCGACGTGATAGGCACCGATATGCTGGGTGATGCCCCCCGCCTCGCCGGTTGCCACTCTGGTACGGCGAATGTAGTCGAGCAGCGAGGTCTTGCCGTGATCGACGTGGCCCATCACGGTCACCACCGGCGCACGGGTGATCTCTTCACCCTCGTAGGAGATGTTCTCGATCACTTCAGTCTCGAGCGCATCTTCCTTGACCAGTTTCGGCCTGTGGCCCATCTCCTCGACCACGATAGCGGCGGTGTCCTGGTCGATGGTCTGGTTGATGGTGACCGCAGCCCCCATCTTGAACATCGCCTTGATTACCTCGTTGGCCTTGATCGCCATCTTGTCGGCAAGATCGGCCACGCTGATCGATTCGGGAATTGCCACTTCACGCACGATATGCTGCGCCGGCTTCTGGAAGCCGTGCTGGTTATCGCTGCGTCCGCCGCCGCGACGACCGCCACGGCGCTGCTCGGCGCGCCTGGCCTTCTTGCCGCCACGCTTGCGCTCATTACGCTCGCTGCGCTCGTCGTCTTCATCGCGACGCTGATCGCGGCGACCACCAGATGACTTGTTACCGTCACGGCGCGCACCACGGCGATTGTCACGCCCCTCTCGCGGGGGCGCCTCGGGCGCCGATGCCGGCGCCGATGCCGGCTCGTCGACGGGCATCTCTTCGGCGGCAGTCTCCTCCACCGGCGCGGCCTTGTCGGAAGCGGTATTGGGCGACTCGCTCTGTTCGACGGCGACCTGCTCGGGGGGATGCGACGGCGCGCTCTCGACCTGTGGCGACTCGGCGGGGCTCTGCTCGGCGGGGCTCTGCTCGCTGCTCGCTGCCGGCTGTTCCTCACCACCCTCTTCCGACTCGCCGCGCTTGACGTAAGTGCGCTTTTTACGCACCTGCACCTCGATGGTCTTGTTACGACCATCGCCGGAGCGAATCTTGCTGCGGGTCTTGCGGGTCATGGTGATGCGATTGCGATTACCGCGCGCCCCAGGGCCACCGTGACTTTTGGTGAGATGATCGAGCAGCCGCTGCTTGTCCTCTTCGGAGACCGCATCGTTCTCCTTCTTGTGCGGCAGGCCTGCTTCACTCATCTGCTCCAGCAGGCGGTCGACATCGCGACCTACCTTGCCGGCAAATTCCTTAACCGTTGTTTCTGCCATTATGACCTCCTGAACCCGTGACCTGACGCGATACGGCGCACGCTATGACTGCTACTCGAACCACGGCGCCCGGGCCGTCATGATCAGTGCCGCAGCACGCTCTTCGTCCATTCCCTCGATATCCTTGAGGTCTTCGATGGACTGCTCGGCAAGATCTTCCATGGTGATGATGCCGCGCCCTGCCAACCGATAGGCCAGGTGCTGATCCATGCCGTCCATCGCCAGCAGATCCTCGGCTGGCGCCGTGCCGTCGAGCTCCTCCTCGGTGGCGATCGCCAGGTTGAGCAGCTCATCCTTGGCGCGGGCACGCAGCTCATTGACCATCGTTTCGTCGAAGCCCTCGATCTCCAGCATCTCCTCCAGCGGTACATAGGCCACCTCCTCGAGCGAGGTAAAGCCCTCTTCCACCAGCAGACGCGCCAGCTCGTCGTCGACATCGAGATGGTTGATGAAATACTCGATGTGACTGTCGACCTCCTGTTCACGCTTGCCTTCGGCCTCGTCCTCGGTCATTACGTTGAGCGTCCAGCCGGTCAGCTCGCTGGCCAGCCGCACGTTCTGACCGCTGCGGCCGATCGCCTGGGCGAGGTTGTCTTCTCCTACCGCCACGTCCATCGAGTGACTGTCCTCGTCGACCAGGATGGAGGCCACATCCGCCGGCGCCATGGCGTTGATCACCAGTTGAGCGGGATTGTCGTCCCACATCACGATATCGACGCGCTCGTTGCGCAGCTCATTGGAAACCGCCTGCACCCGCGAACCGCGCATACCCACGCAGGCACCTACGGGATCGATGCGGCGATCGCTGGTCTTGACCGCGATCTTGGCGCGCGAGCCGGGATCGCGCGAGGCGCCCTTGATCTCGATCAGTTGCTCGGAGATCTCCGGTACCTCAATGGTGAACAGCTCGACCAGAAACTCCGGCCGGGTACGCGACAGGATAAGCTGAGCGCCCTTCGCCTCCGGGTCGACGCGCCACAAAAGCGCGCGCACCCGCTCGTTAAGACGGTAGCGCTCGCCGGGGATCATCTCGCCGCGCGGCAGAAAGGCCTCGGCATTCTCGCCCAGATCGATGATCAGACCGTCACGTGTCGTTTTCTTGACCGTGCCGCCGACCAGTTCACCCTCACGCTCGGCGTAGTGGCGCACGATCTCGGCGCGCTCCGCCTCGCGCACCTTCTGCACAATCACCTGCTTGGCGGTCTGGGCGGCGATACGTCCGAACTCGGCGGACTCGATCTGCTCCTCGACCACGTCGTCGAGGCCCAGCGGCGGCTCGCGCTCTTCGGCGGCGCCCAGCGGAATCTGACTGGCCGAGGTGGTGTAGTCCTCGTCGGGCACTACCGTCCAGCGACGAAAGGTATCGTAGTCACCGCTTTCGCGATCGATACGCACGCGGATATCGACCTCCTTGCCCTCGAAACGCTTGCGCGAAGCGCTGGCCAGTGCCGCCTCGACTGCCTCGAAGATGATGTTGCGGGGAACACCCTTCTCATTCGAAATTGCATCGACGACCAGCAAAATGTCTTTGCTCATGTCATGTGCCTCGCCAGAAAATTCCTTGTTGTCACCGTGGCCGATCAGTCAAAACCGGGCACGACGCGCGCCTGTTCGATGGTCTCGATCGGGAAACCATACTCTTCGCCCTCGAACTGCAGGAGCACTTCCTCTTCGTCGACGCCGGCCAGCAGCCCCTTGAAACGCCGCTGCCCCTCGAAGGGCGCACGCAGCCTCAGCGTAATGGTGTGGCCGGCGAAACGCGCGAAATGGGACAGCGTGTAGAGCGGGCGATCCATGCCGGGAGAGGACACTTCCAGCTGATACTGCCCGGGAATGGGATCTTCGACATCAAGCAGCGCGCTGACCTGACGACTGACGTCGGCACAGTCGTCAACGTTGACGCCGTCATCGTGCTCGATATAGACCACCAGCTTCGAATGCTTGCCCTGAGCCTGATAGTCGATACCCCAGAGCTCAAAGCCCAGCGCCGCGACGGCGGGCTCGATCAGCGTATGCAGTGTTTCTTGCCTGGTCGGCACGACATGGCCTCCTGCAGTGGCATCAGGCACCCGAGAGCAAGTGACAGGAGAGCGGACAAGGTGACTGATGGGCGTTCCTGTTGCGCAGAATAAGGGGTGCGCTGTAACAAAAAGCCCCTTCGAAGGAAGGGGCTTTTCGAGAAAAAGCTGTCCACTCGATGAGTGGTAGCGGGGGCCGGATTTGAACCGACGACCTTCGGGTTATGAGCCCGACGAGCTACCAGGCTGCTCCACCCCGCATCAGAATGCGCCGACAGTATAAAGACCTTTTCATCCTGAAGCAATAACCTTGCAAATCAGGGCGATCGCGCGGGATCGGGTCGATTCTCTGCTGCGACCTTCAAACTCCCCTTGGTGCCGAAGGCGGGACTTGAACCCGCACGACCGTAAGGCCACTACCCCCTCAAGATAGCGTGTCTACCAATTCCACCACTTCGGCTTCAGGGCTGACAGATAACGCTGTCACGCGCCGGGAATCACTTCCCGGAAAAGAGGCGACGCTCGCCGCTGCCGCCTCAATACTGGCGCAATATTATGCCGACCGGCCGCGCCTTCGTCAAGCGAGATCTTGTCAGGAGCCTTCGCCGAGACTCGGGGCCTGCTGATTGCCGCCGTCACTGCCGGGTACGCTCAAACCGTCGCTACCGCTACCTTCAGCGGCGCTACCGGCGTTTTCGCTGCCGCTCTGCGCTGCGTCGTCGTTCTGATCGAGCTGGGGCACGCCGGAGCGCTGCTGCTCGATCACACTGGCATCGGGAATACCGCTCTGCTCGCCGCTACCGCCGCGATCGACCATCCAGGCAAGCCCCAGCGACGTCGCAAAAAAGAGCGCTATCAGTACGCCGGTCAGTCGCGCCAGCGTATTGGAGGTGCCCTGCGAGCCCAGCACCGTCTGGGAGGCGCCGCCGCCAAAGGCGGCACCGGCTTCCGCCCCCTTGCCGCGCTGGAGAAGTACCAGCGCAATCAGGCTGACGGCGAGAACAATGTGAATCAGGATCGTGGCAACGTACATGACATCAACCTGCTGCGTGACAAATCGCGATAAAGTCGTCGGGTTTGAGCGAGGCACCGCCGATCAGGCCGCCGTCGATATCCGGCTGTTTCAGAAGCTCGGCAGCGTTGTCCGCTTTCATGCTGCCGCCATAAAGCAGCCGCATGCCCTCTGCCAGGCTCGGCGACAGTTCGGCCAGCCGGGCACGGATCATGGCGTGCACCTGCTGCGCCTGCTCGGGCGTGGCGGTGCGCCCGGTACCGATGGCCCATACCGGCTCATAGGCGATCACCAGACGCTCGCGCTGCGCGGGCTCGAGCGAGCCCATAACGGCATCGACCTGCCCCAGCACCACCGCCTCGACACGGTCGTCCTCGCGCTCCTCGAGGGTTTCGCCGATGCACAGCAGCGGCGTCAGCCCGGCCTCCAGCGCGGCGCGTACGCGCGCCAGCACGGCAGCGTCGTCTTCGCCGTAGAGGGTGCGCCGCTCGGAGTGGCCTGTCAGCACCAGCTCAACGCCGCACTCCTTGAGCAGGGCAGCACTGGTTTCGCCGGTATGCGCGCCCGGAGCGTTGGGGTTGAGCGTCTGCGCCCCCAGTCGGACCGGAGAGTCGGCCAGCGCCTGGCCCGCACGCATCAGCAGCGTAAACGGCGGTATCAGCGCCACCTCGACGTTGCTGTCGAGATGCGCACCGGCCAGCGCCTCGGTGACGGCATCGATCAGCTCGAGCGAGCCGTTCATCTTCCAGTTACCGGCGATCAGTGGCGTACGCATGATGACTTCTCCCTGGATCGGTTGGCGGCCTGGCGCAGTGGGTCAGGCTCACCCTGTGCCCTCGCGGGAGGGGCGATGGTAATGGAGCGGCGCCCGGAACACAACCGGCGCCGGCGGTCAAGCTGGCGAGTTCAGAGGCCGCCGGAGGCCATCGCCGTCTCTATTTCAGCGGCGATGCGTTGCGCCATTGCCTCGACGTCCAGATGAGGGCGCCCCTCGACCATGACGCGCATCAGCGGCTCGGTACCCGAGGGGCGCAGCAGTATCCGCCCCTCGTCACCCAGCTGCGCCTCGACGCCGTCCACCGCCTCGCGGATCGCCGCGACCTCGAGCAGTCCGGCTCTGTCGATACCCGGCACCAGCCTCACGTTGACCAGCGCCTGGGGCGCTTTCTCCATGTCGGCGAGCAGTTCGGACAGCGAGCGCTGCTGGCTCACCATGATGCTCAATACCTGTAGCGCCGAGACGATGCCATCGCCGGTCGTCTGGGCGTGGCCGCAGACGATATGACCCGAGGACTCACCGCCCAGCTGCCAGTCGCGCTGGCGCATGCGCTCAATCACGTAGCGGTCACCCACTTTCGCCCGCTCGAAGGGGATGCCCAGCGCCTCCAGCGCTGCCGCCAGACCGAAATTGCTCATCAGGGTGCCGACCACGCCGCCGCCCAGTACGCCGCGGTGATGGCGGTCACGGGCGATGATATAGAGGATGTCGTCGCCGTCGACGATACGCCCGCCGCCGTCGACCATGATCACCCGATCGCCGTCGCCGTCGAAGGCGACGCCCAGATCGGCACCGCTCTCCAATACCCTGTCGCGCATCGCTTCGGGGTGGGTCGAGCCCACTTCACGGTTGATGTTGACCCCGTCGGGGGTGGTACCCAGCGTCACCACCTCGGCACCCATTTCGCGGAAGACATTGGGCGCGATGTGATAGGTGGCGCCGTTGGCACAGTCGACCACGACTTTCAGTCCGTGCAGACCGAAGCGATTGGGCACGGTCGATTTGCAGAACTCGATGTAGCGTCCGGCGGCATCGTCGATACGTACCGCCTTGCCCAGCCGATCAGGACCGACAGTGTCGAGTTCGCCGTCGAGCTCACTTTCAATCTCGTCTTCGATCTCATCGGCGAGTTTGCTGCCCTCGCCGGAGAAGAATTTGACGCCGTTGTCCTGGTAGGCGTTGTGCGAGGCGCTGATCACCACCCCGGCACTGGCGCGGAAAGTGCTGGTGAGATAGGCGATACCCGGCGTCGGCATCGGCCCCAGCAGCGCAACATCGACGCCGGCGGCCGAAAATCCCGCCTCCAGCGCCGACTCGAACATGTAGCCGGAGATGCGCGTATCCTTGCCGATCAGCACCCGCGGGCGCTTGTGCCGGCGCGCCACCACGCGCCCTGCGGCCCAACCCAGGCGCAGCATGAAATCAGCGGTGATCGGCGCCTCGCCGACCGTGCCGCGAATACCATCGGTACCGAAATAGCGTCGTGCCATGTTATTCGCCTTCCTCGAGCACCGCCTGCGTCATGCGGATCGCATCGACGCTGGCGGCGATATCGTGGGTTCGGATGATCCAGGCGCCCTTGCTGACTGCCAGCGCGGTCAGCGCCAGACCGGCATGCAGGCGCTCGTCCACCTCGCGGCCGAGCGTTCGGCCAATAAAGCCCTTGCGCGAGGTGCCCACCAAAAGCGGACAGCCCAGCCGCTCGAGGTAGTCGAGACGGTTCATCAGCCGCAGATTGTGTACCAGCGTCTTGGCGAAGCCGAAACCGGGATCAAGAATCAGCCGCCGCTCGTCGATACCGGCCGCGCGGCAGGCTTCCATACGCTCGAGGAGAAAATCATGCACCTCCTCCTCGATGGGGCGAGCGTAGCGCGGGTCGTTCTGCATGGTGTCGGGTTCGCCCACCATGTGCATCAGACACACCGGCAGACCACTGTCGCAAGCCGCTTCCAACGCGCCCGGCCGGCGCAGCGAGCGCACGTCGTTGAGCAGCGCCGCGCCGCATGCCGCCACCTCGACCATCACTTCGGGAGCGCTGGTGTCTACCGACACTGGCACCCCCAGCTCGCCGGCCAGCCGCTCTACCACCGGCACTACCCGATCCAGCTCCTCGTCGATACTGACCGGCGTGGCACCGGGGCGGGTCGATTCCCCGCCAACATCAATGATATCCGCCCCCTCGGCCAGCATCTGCTCGGCGCGGCGCAGCGCGCCGTCGAGGCGATGGTGGCGGCCACCGTCGGAGAAGGAGTCGGGCGTCACATTGAGAATGCCCATCACCTGCGGGCGGCTGCGCGCCAGCCGGTGGCGGCCGCACTGCAGTTCGCTGCTCGTCTCGGCTGGCGACAAGGTGGCTGCTCCCGAAAACCATGGACATGAAAAACCGAGCGTAAAAAACCGCCCCGGAGGGCGGTCGTCATGATACTGCAATAAAGGATTCAGTGTCCCGATGAACCGCCCAGCGGATCGGAGGGACGGCGACGGGTGTCATCGCTTTCGTCACCTTCGGGGGTGTCATCCACCGGCCGCACGTCCTCGTCGCTGGCGGGGGCACCGAGACCGCTGCTCGGGCCGTCATCGCCGGGCTCACGCGGCGGGCGCGGATCACGACCTTCCATGATGTCCTGAATCTGCTGGGTATCGATGGTTTCAAAGCGCACCAGCGCCTCGGCCATGGCATCCAGCTTGTCGCGATTGTCCTGCAGAATCTGCTCGGACTGCTTGTAGCACTCGTCGATGATGCGACGAATTTCCTTGTCGAGCCGCGAGGAGGTCTCGGCGGAAGTGAACTTGCCACCGCCATTGCCCGGGCCGCCGAGGAACTGATGCGACTCGTCCTCGTCATACATCAGCGGTCCCATCTCCTCGGAGAGGCCCCACTTGGCGACCATGTTATGAGCCAGCTCGGTCGCCCGCTTGATGTCGTTGGAGGCACCGGTGGTCACACCATTGGCCCCCAACGTCATCTCCTCGGCGATACGACCACCGAACAGCGAGCAGATCTGGCTGATGATCTGCTGACGCGTGAAACTGTAGCGGTCCTCGTTGGGCAGGAACATGGTGACACCCAGCGCCCGCCCGCGCGGAATGATGGTGACCTTGTAGACCGGATCGTGCTCGGGCATCAGCAGACCAATGATGGCATGTCCCGATTCGTGATAGGCGGTGTTGCGCTTCTCCTTCTCGGACATCACCATCGAGCGCTTCTCGGCGCCCATCATGATCTTGTCCTTGGCCATTTCCAGCTCGTTCATGCTGATCAGGCGGCGGTTCTTGCGCGCTGCAAACAGCGCCGCCTCGTTGACCACGTTGGCCAGTTCGGCGCCGGAGAAGCCGGGCGTGCCGCGAGCGATCAGCTCGGGCTTGACGTCGTCGGCCAGCGGCACCTTGCGCAGGTGAACGCCGAGAATATGCTCGCGGCCGCGTACGTCCGGCAGCCCCACCGTGACCTGGCGGTCGAAACGGCCCGGGCGCAGCAGCGCCGGGTCGAGCACATCGGGGCGGTTGGTGGCCGCAATGACGATAATGCCCTCGTTGGCCTCGAAGCCGTCCATCTCGACCAGCAGCTGGTTGAGGGTCTGCTCGCGTTCGTCGTGACCGCCCCCCATCCCGGAGCCGCGCGAACGACCCACGGCGTCGATCTCGTCGATGAAGATGATGCAGGGCGCCTGCTTCTTGGCCTGCTCGAACATGTCACGCACGCGGGAGGCGCCCACGCCGACGAACATTTCGACGAAGTCGGAACCGGAGATGGTAAAGAAGGGTACCTTCGCCTCGCCGGCGATCGCCTTGGCGAGCAGCGTTTTACCGGTACCCGGTGGCCCCACCATCAGTACGCCACGGGGAATCTGACCGCCGAGACGCTGGAACTTGGAGGGGTCCTTGAGGAAGTCGACCAGTTCCTCGACCTCCTCCTTGGCCTCGTCGCAGCCGGCAACGTCCTTGAAGGTGGTCTTGACCTGTTCATGCGACAGCAGCTTGGCCTTCGACTTGCCAAACCCCATCGGCCCGCCCTTGCCGGAGCCGCCACCCTGCATCTGACGCATGAAGAACAAAAAGATGGCCAGAATCAGCAGGATCGGGAAACTGGCGATCAAAAGCCGCGTCCAGATGCTCTGCTGATCGGGCTCCTGCCCCACCACATTGACGTTGTTGGAGAGCAGGTCGTTCATCAGCTGCGGATCGTCGGTCGCCGGCCGAATGGTCTGAAAGCTGGTACCATCCTTGCGCTGGCCGCGAATTTCGTAGCCGTCAATGGTCACCTGCTGCACCTTGTCGTTCTGCACCTGCTGAACGAACTGCGAGTAACTCATCGAATGCGGCGATTCGTCGACGCTGAAGTTGTTGAACACCGTCAGCAGCACCGCCGCGATGATCAACCAGAGAATCAGATTCTTGGCCATATCGTTCAAGGGGACACCCTCATTACGTCATTCAGCCTGTCGTGCGCGGCCTTTCATGGTGGCAATTGTGGTGACACTCAATGGGGCCGCAGCGTGATGATTGCAAGCTCAGGCGCGAAATCCGCGCCCCAGCAGATAAACTTCCCGCGAGCGCGGGCGTGAGGCTTCGGGCTTGCGAGTCTGGACCTTGTCAAAGTGCCGGCGCAATTCGGCGAGGTAGTCATCAAAACCTTCGCCCTGAAACACCTTGGCGAGAAAGTCGCCGCCCGGCGACAGCACCTGCTGCGCCATATCCAGCGCCAGCTCGACCAGGTACATGGCACCGGGTTGGTCGATCGCCGCCTGGCCGCTCATGTTGGGCGCCATATCGGACAGCACCAGATCGACCGGCTGACCATCCAGCGCTTCGAGCATAGCATGCAGCGTCGCCTCTTCAGTGAAATCACCCTGAATAAAGTCGACGCCGCCGACAGGATCCATCTCCAGAATATCGGTTGCTACCACTCGACCGCTGCTGCCGACCCGGGCTGCGGCTACTTGGCTCCAGCCCCCGGGTGCGGCGCCCAGATCGACCACACCGGCGCCCTTTTTCAGCAGCCGGTCGCGATCGTCGATCTCGATCAGCTTGTAGCTGGCGCGGGAGCGATAGCCATCGGCCCAGCGGCGCTTGACCCAGACATCGTCAAAGTGCTCCTTCATCCAGCTGCTGTCGCCGGCACTCTTTTTGCCCTGGCCCGATTGTCGCGAATTTCTGGCGCGTGTCACGTTGTCATCCGGCGGTAATTGATCGTGCGGGCGCAGGAGACAACGCCCTCGTCGCGGTCATTGGCGGCTCTCGCCGCGCTACCAGCATGGCGCCGCAACGACGCTATCGGGTAGGATGGGCGTGAATCAACCAGGGATCAAGGACGACCAATCCGACATGAGCCTGACAGCGTCACAAAAGAAAACCCTGAAAAGCGTGGGCCACATCCTCGACCCGGTCGTACAGATCGGCGATCGCGGCCTGACCGAGGGCGTGCTGGGCGAGCTCGAGCGCGCCCTCAACGACCACGAACTGGTCAAGATCAGGATTGCCGGTGCCGAGCGCGATGAACGCGCCAAACTGATCCAGCGGCTGATCGAGCGCTCCGGCGCCGAGCTGGTGCAGAGCATCGGCAAGACCGCGCTGCTCTATCGCCATAACCCCGAGGCCGATCCGAGGCTCTCCAATATCGCCCGCTATACCGAGTAGGCAAGCGCGCCTGCCCCGATGGCAGAATCCGGCCGCAACGAACTCTCGGGGCACGCCCCCCTCACGCCGGCGCCATCATCCGATGTGCTCCACCGCGCTGATCTCGTATTCGACCTCGCCACCGGGCGTGGTGACATTGACCACATCGCCCTCTGCGCGACCCACCAGTGCACGGGCGATGGGCGAGCCCACCGAGATCTTGCCGGCCTTGATATCGGCCTCGTCCTCACCGACGATGCGGTAGCATACCTCCTCGTCGGTATCGAGATTGATCAGCGTCACCGTGGTGCCAAAGATCACCTTGCCGGTCTGCGGCATTTTGGTGACGTCGATCACCTGGGCGTTGGACAGGCGCGATTCGATCTCCTGAATGCGCCCCTCGATGAAGCCCTGCTGCTCACGGGCGGCATGGTACTCGGCGTTCTCCTTGAGATCGCCGTGCTCGCGCGCCTCGGCGATCGCCGCGATGACCCGCGGACGCTCTTCGCCCTTGAGATGATTGAGCTCTTCGCGCAGGGCCTGCTCGCCCTGCACGGTCATGGGAACCTTGTTCATGTCATTACTCCTGCATGGAGTTCCTGAAGTCGCCGCACGGTGATCTCGTCACCGTATTCGAGCGCCATACAGACGGCACGCGCCCCCGCCAGCGTCGTGGCGTAGGGTACCTTGTGCGCCAGCGCAGAGCGGCGAATCATGGAAGAGTCGTTGATCGCCTGGCGCCCCTCGGTGGTATTGACGATATAGGCAATCTCGTCGTTCTTGATCATGTCGACGATATGAGGGCGCCCTTCGAACACCTTGTTGACCGGCGCCACCGGCAGCCCGGCAGCTTCCAGCGCCGCGGCCGTGCCGCGCGTGGCGATCAGTGTGAAACCCAATGTTAACAGAGAGCGGGCCACCTCGATAACGCCCGCCTTGTCCGGCTCGCGCACCGACAGAAAGGCACGGCGCTCGCCGCTCAGCGGCGGAATCGCTTCGCCGGCGCCCAGCTGCGCCTTGTAGAAGGCCTCGGCGAAGGTCGTACCGCTGCCCATCACCTCGCCGGTGGATTTCATCTCCGGGGTCAGAATGGGGTCGACGCCGGGAAACTTGTTGAACGGGAAGACCGCCTCCTTGACGCTGTAGAAGGTCGGGATACGCTCTTCCATGAAATCGAGCTCGGGCAGCGTGCTGCCGGCCATCACCCGTGCCGCGACCTGCGCCAGCGAACGGCCGATGCACTTGGAGACAAAGGGCACGGTGCGCGAGGCGCGCGGATTGACCTCGATGACGTAGATCTCGTCATCCTGCCAGGCGAGCTGCACGTTCATCAGCCCCACCACGTTGAGCTCCAGCGCCATGCGCTGCACCTGGTCGCGCATATGGTCCTGCACCTCGGCAGGCAGCGCATAGGGCGGCAGCGAACAGGCGGAGTCGCCGGAGTGCACGCCGGCCTGCTCGATATGTTGCATGATGCCGCCGATGACCACATTTTTACCGTCGCTGACGGCGTCGATATCCACCTCGATGGCGGCATTGAGGAAGTGATCCAGCAGCACCGGCGAGTCGTTGGAAACCTTGACCGCGTGGGTCATGTAGCTCTCCAGCTCCTCGGGGGAGTAGACGATCTCCATCGCCCGGCCGCCCAGCACATAGGAGGGGCGCACCACCAGCGGATAGCCGACCCGCTCGGCCTTGACGAAGGCGTCCTCGAAGCTGCGTGCGGTGGCATTGTCGGGCTGTTTGAGGCCCAGCTTGTCGATCATCTGCTGAAAACGCTCGCGATCCTCGGCGCGGTCGATGGCATCCGGCGCGGTGCCGATGATCGGCACGCCGGCCGCCTCCAGCTCGCGCGCCAGCTTGAGCGGCGTCTGACCGCCGAACTGCACGATCACGCCGACCGGCTTCTCGACTTCGAAGATCGCCAGCACGTCCTCCAGCGTCACCGGCTCGAAGTAGAGCCGATCGGAGGTGTCGTAATCGGTCGATACCGTTTCCGGGTTGCAGTTGACCATGATGGTTTCATAGCCGTCCTCGCGCATGGCGAGAGCGGCGTGCACGCAGCAGTAGTCGAACTCGATGCCCTGGCCGATGCGGTTGGGGCCACCGCCCAGCACCATGATTTTCTGCCGGTCGCTGGGGTCGGCCTCGCACTCCTCCTCGTAGGTGGAGTACATATAGGCGGTGGCGGTGGGAAACTCGGCGGCGCAGGTATCGACCCGCTTGAAGACCGGGCGCACCGCCAGCGACTGGCGGTGCTCGCGAAAGGCCTTTTCACTGACGCCGATCAGCCGCGCCAGGCGCGCGTCGCTGAAGCCGCGGCGCTTGTAGAAATAGACCTGCTGACGGCTGAGCTCCTTGAGCGAGGCACGGGCGATCTGTCCCTCGAGAATCATCAGCTCCTGCAGCTGGATCAAAAACCAGCGGTCGATGTTGGTATAGCCGAATACCTCGTCGAGGCTCCAGCCGGCGCGGAAGGCGTCGGCGATATAGAAGATGCGATCCGCACCGGGACGCTGCAACTCGCCCTGCACCAGCTGCGCGGCGGCTTCGTCAAAGCGGGTGATTTTGGGGTCGAGGCCATCGACGCCGATCTCGAGACCGCGCAGCGCCTTCTGCAGCGACTCCTGAAAGGTGCGGCCGATCGCCATCACCTCGCCCACCGACTTCATCTGGGTGGTCAGGCGGTCATTGGCCTGGGGGAATTTCTCGAAGGTGAAGCGCGGAATCTTGGTGACCACATAGTCGATCGCCGGCTCGAAGGAGGCCGGCGTAGCGCCGCCGGTAATCTCGTTTTGCAGCTCGTCGAGGGTATAGCCCACCGCCAGCTTGGCGGCTACTTTCGCGATCGGGAAGCCGGTTGCCTTGGAGGCCAGCGCCGAGGAGCGCGACACCCTGGGGTTCATCTCGATCACCACCATGCGCCCGGTATCCGGGTTGACGCCGAACTGAACGTTGGAGCCGCCGGTCTCGACGCCGATCTCGCGCAGCACCGCCAGCGAGGCGTTGCGCATGATCTGGTACTCCTTGTCGGTCAGCGTCTGGGACGGTGCGACGGTGATCGAGTCGCCGGTGTGCACGCCCATGGGGTCGAAGTTCTCGATCGCACAGACGATGATGCAGTTGTCGCTCTTATCGCGCACCACCTCCATCTCGTACTCTTTCCAGCCCAGCAGCGACTCGTCGATCAGAAGCTCGTGGTTCGACGACAGCTCGAAGCCGCGCTGACAGATCTCCTCGAACTCCTCGCGGTTATAGGCCACGCCGCCGCCGGAGCCGCCCATGGTGTAGGAGGGGCGGATAATGCAGGGAAAGCCCAGCTCGGCCTGGATCTCGCGGGCCTCGTCCATGGCATGAGCGACCCGCGCCCGCGGACACTCGAGGCCGATATTGCGCATCGCCTTGTCGAACAGATCGCGATCCTCGGCCTTCTCGATGGTGGCGGCGTTGGCGCCGATCAGCTCGACGCCGAATTCGGCCAGCACGCCGCGACGATCCAGCTCCAGCGCACAGTTGAGCGCGGTCTGCCCGCCCATGGTGGGCAGCACCGCGTCCGGGCGCTCGCGCTCGATGATGCGCGCCACCGTCTCCCAGGTGACCGGCTCGATGTAGGTGGCATCGGCCATCACCGGATCGGTCATGATGGTGGCCGGATTGGAGTTGACCAGGATGACCCGGTACCCCTCCTCGCGCAGCGCCTTGCAGGCCTGGGCGCCGGAGTAGTCAAACTCGCACGCCTGGCCGATAACGATGGGCCCGGCGCCGATGATCAGGATGCTGTGCAGGTCGGTACGTTTTGGCATGTGACGTCGTTATTCCATCAATTCACGGATAGCGGCGATGTCGCTATCCTGACTAAGCATTTCGAGTTCGTTGGATTCGGCACAGACGCAGTGGAAAACATCGAACCGGCGTTTATCCAGAGGTCTGCCGTGTCGCGCCGCCTGCTGAAACACTTGAGCGGCACGGTAAGCGTCACGGCCGCGAATCTCGAACTCCTGAAAATCGTCCAGTGCGGCGCTCAGCTCATCCAGCGAGACGTGTCTGGCACCGCGCAGCACCTCGTAGCGAATCAGCGGTGTGATCGCCAGCCTGACCTGCGGATCCCGAAGCAGCCCGGCCAGGCGGCTTTTTGCAGCCTCATGGTCCTCATTACCCGGCTCGCCATCAAAGGCGCCGATCAGCAGGTTGGCGTCCAGCAGGAAAGCACGCGCCATGGTATCAACCCTCCTCCCCTTTCAGGAGGCCGAGCAGTCTGCTCTTGGCTTCACTCTGGTCATCATTCGACAACGACTCACGCTTGAGCGCATTGAGATCGACCCCCAGCGCCGAATCCAGCACGTCGACAAAGGCGCGCTTGTCCGGCGAATCGATCAGCGTGGAGCGCACGACGCCAGCGTCATCGCGCACCAGCAGATAGGCCTCACCCTCTTCCAGCTGTGTCAGCACCAGCGGCGAATGGGTCGCCACATAAAAGGTCGTGTGGGGCAACAGATGCTTGAGCACGGCAATAATTGTCGTCTGCCAGCTGACATGCAGGTGGCTCTCGATCTCGTCGATCAACACGATACCCGCCAGCTCACGCAGACTCGCCGTATCGCTGAAGGCGGCATAACCGGCCACGATCGCCTGCACCAGCCTGAGCAGTGAAGCGAAACCGGAGCTCAGCTCATCCAGCTGGCGCCATTCACCCTCGATCTGCAGTGACACCTGGCCGCTGCCATCCACCTGCAAGCTGTGCGCATCGATACGCTCATCAAGGGCATGGAGCATCTCCAGCACGGTATCGATCTCGATCCGGCGATTGTCCGCACCCTTCTGATAAGGGTTGACCGACTGGGCGCGCAGTACGAACCAGGCCGCCACATCCTCTTCCATGGCTGCCTGTGCCAGCCCCCCCGACTGCAGGGTGTCACCAATCCGCGCGAAGTAGCGCTGCTGACGCTCCTCGAAGGAGCCCAGATAGTGCTGGCTACGCGACTGCGCAGCCGTCAGTGACGAACGTCCCACCGCGCCGACCATCACCACCGGACGATCATGAGGGGCAGCGTCTGCATGTTGGCGAATATCTACCGCTATGCCCGACCTGACAGGTGGCCGCATTACAAAGGCGGGCTCCCCATCGATCGACAGCGACGCCATCACCGACCAGTGCCCTTGCTGTACCAGCTCGCCTGCCTGTCGGTGCCGGCACAGCCACATCTGATAAAGGGCCTCCAGGCACTTGGTCTTGCCCACGCCGTTGCTGCCGAACAGAGTAAAAACGCGCGCCTTGTCGTCGAGGGTCAGTTCGACCCGCCCCACCCCCTTGAGCTCTTCGATCACGATATCGGTCATGCGCTCACTCCCGGCCATCCGGCCTCTCGACTAATGTCAGGCCGCCTGACGGCGCGCCGACATCATCGCCACGAAACGGTCGAAAAGCGGTGAGACATCATGGGGACCGGGGCTCGCTTCCGGATGTCCCTGGAAGCTGAAGGCCGGTCGATCGGTGCGCTCGATCCCCTGCAGGGTGCCGTCGAACAGCGAACGATGCGTAGCGCGTACATTGCCGGGCAGGGTCGCTTCATCGACCGCGAAGCCGTGATTCTGGCTGGTGATCATCACATGGCCCGAGTCGATATCCAGCACCGGGTGGTTGGCGCCGTGGTGGCCCAGCTTCATCTTGACCGTCGAGGCGCCGCTGGCCAGTCCCAGCAGCTGGTGGCCGAGGCAGATGCCAAATACCGGCAGGCCGGTGTCGACGATTTCGCGAATGGCGCGGATGGCGTAGTCGCAGGGCTCCGGGTCGCCGGGCCCGTTGGCGAGGAAGACGCCGTCGGGGTTGAGCGCCAGCACCTCGCTGGCCGGCGTCTGCGCCGGCACCACGGTGAGCCGGCAGCCGCGGCCGGTCAGCATGCGCAGGATGTTGTGCTTGGTACCGAAGTCGTAGGCCACCACGTGCCAGGGGCGCTCGCCTTCACGCAACCTGGCGTAACCTTCGGCCAGCGTCCACTCGCCGTCGTGCCACTCGTGTACCTCGCCGGTGCTCGCCTCGCGCGCCAGATCCATGCCCTTGAGGCCGGGGAAGGCGCGTGCCGCCGCCAGTGCCTGCGCCACCGCCTCCTCCCCCTGAGCCTCGGGGCCGGCGAAAATAGCGCCGTTCTGTGCTCCCTTGTCGCGCAGCAGGCGGGTCAGGCGACGGGTATCGATATCGGCGATACCCATAATGCCGTGCGCCGCCAGATACTCATCCAGCGCTTTCACGCTGCGAAAGTTGCTGACCAGCCGCGGCAGATCGCGAATCACCAGCCCGGCAGCGTGGATACGATGGGACTCGATATCCTCCTCGTTGACGCCGGTGTTGCCGATGTGGGGGTAGGTGAGGGTCACGATCTGGCGGGAGTAGGAGGGGTCGGTGAGTATCTCCTGATACCCCGTCATGGCCGTGTTGAACACGACCTCGCCGCTGGTCTCGCCGTCGGCGCCGATGGAGACACCGTGAAATACGCTGCCATCCTCGAGCGCCAGTATCGCGGGTTTGATCAATGCAACGTCCTCCACAGGGCAATAAAGAGCGCCCAGCACCGTTCGCAGCGGGACGGCACTGGATCGGATCGGCAGGCCGGCGTCGCCGCGCCATCAAACCTCGGGTCGTAAAAAGGCGGGACGAAATCCTCTGGGTTTCATCCCGCCTGGGCGTTCGAGATATGGCGTGCGAGCGCGGGTGCAACCCGGCCAAATTGGGCCGATGATACCCGATTTCGTCCTTTCGTGCTATTGGCCGCCGGCGCTGCTCACCGTCGAAGTGATCGGAAGCGGGGCCGCGCCAGCGGTAGCCACAGGCCAGGCCCTTGAGGGTCAACCACGCAAGCGGCGGCCACGTCATCGTCGCTATGCTCCAAAGTAGATCGAATCGGACAAGGAAGCGCTACCAGGGCCATTATTTGAGCCCCAGCACATCCTGCATGTCGTACTGCCCGGCATCGCGCGTCATCAGCCAGTGGGCGGCGCGCACCGCGCCGCGGCCGAAGGTGAGCCGGCTGGAGGCCTTGTGGCTGAGCTCGAGACGCTCTCCCTCGGCCGCAAACAGGACCGTATGTTCACCGACGATGTCGCCGCCGCGCACGGTGGAAAAGCCGATTTCGCGGGCGCTGCGCGCGCCGGTGTGGCCCACGCGCTGGAAAACGCCGTCCTTTTGCAGGTCGCGCCCCAGCGCCTCGGCCACCGCGCGCCCCATCATCAGCGCAGTGCCGGAAGGGGCATCGACCTTGTGGCGATGGTGGGCCTCGATGACCTCGATATCGAAGCCGGCATCGCCCAGCGCCCGCGCCGCCGTGGCAAGCAGATTGAGCGACAGATTGACCCCGGTGCTCATGTTGGCAGCAAATACCAGCGGCACCTGCCCGGCGTAGTCGGCAAGGGCCGCCTGCTGGTCGTCATCAAGGCCGGTGGTACCGATCACCATGCGCTTGCCGCGCTCGGCGCACAGCGCCAGGTTGGCCAGCGTCAGCGTTGGCGTGGTGAAGTCGATCAGCACATCGATGTCGTCGATGATCTCGTCGAGTTTGCCTACCAGGGGTACCCCCAACCGCCCCAGCCCTGCCAGTTCGCCGGCGTCGGCACCTACCAGCGAGCTGTCGGGGCGTACCACGCCGCCCGCCAGGCTGGCCTGCTCGTCGCGCTCGACCGCCTCGAGCAGCATTTTACCCATGCGCCCGGCGGCGCCGCTTACCGCAATGCGTGTCATGCCCTCTCCGCTCTTTTTTCCGTCTGCCATGCGCGCCACTATAGCGCATCCCCCATCGTAACCGGAGACACCATGTCCCTGCGGCCTCCTGCCCGGTTTCTCGCTGCCCTGCTGCTGCCGATCGCCCTGCCCGGCTGCAGTGTCGCCGGCCCGCTCGACCCCGGCGGCCCGCCCGGCGGCAGCCGACCGCTGACACTGGACTGGTGCGGCATGCTCGAACTTCCCGACAGCATGCCGGATGGCACGGCGCTGGGCGGGCTGTCGGCGCTCGCATGGGACGCAGAGCACGAGCGGCTCTATATGCTCTCCGACCGCGGTCGGCTCTACCACGCCCGCCCTCGTTTCGATGCCGGCGGCGAGCTGACGCACCTCGAACTGCTGGACAGTTTTGCGCTGCGCCACCGCGACGGCAGCCGCCTCGAGATGCCCATGGCGGACAGCGAATCAGCTGGCACTTGTGAACGCTGATGACGGCACAGCGGAGCTGCTGATCGGCTTTGAGCGGCACCACCGGCTACAGCGTTTTGACAACGAAGGCAGAGCGCTGGCGCCGCCCTTCTCGCCTGCGGCACTGGCAGGCACCTCGAACAACGGCGGACTGGAAGCCATGACCCATCATCCGGTACGCGGCGTCATCGCCGGGCTGGAATTTGCCTCACCGGGCATGGCCGCGGACGAAAGCCGCCTGTTCGACCTCGACGGCCACGAGTGGCAGTGGCAGCGCGGCAGCGACAGCAGCGGCCTGACCGATATGGCACCGCTGGGCGACGGCCTTTTGATGCTGGAGCGCGACTTCCGGCCCGGCCGGCCGCTTTTCATTACGCTGTCGCAGGCCACCTTCGAGCGCGGCGGTTTGAAGCGCCGGGTGCTGGCGCGGCTGGCCAGTGACGAGGGCTGGCGGCTGGATAACTTCGAGGGTCTGACCGACCTCGGCGGCGGGCGCTACCTGATGGTCAGCGACGACAACTTCAGCCTGCTGCAACGCTCGCTGCTGGGCTGCTTCGAACTGCCGGACGACAGCACGCTATAGGGTGCCCGCGGCACGCTCGCGATCTTCCGCCAGCAGCGCCTCGAAGGTCGTCACTTCGCCGCAGCGATCCGCTGCGTAGCCGTCGAGTGCGTCGATCCCGGCGGCGAGCTGCTTCGATGTCATATAGGCCAGCAGCGCCTGAACCCGCTCCTGCGACAGCTGCTCCTCGCGGCACAGCAGCAGATAGTGCTCGCCACAGAGGTCGATGAAATCGAGCCCGAACTGCGCCGCTGCCCCTTCAAGGCCAAAGCCCACATCGGCCATGCCCGCCGCCACATAGGCGGCCACCGCGGTGTGAGTAAACTCCTCCTGACGCGCCCCCTGAATCTGCGCCTCGTCGATGCCCTGGCGGGCCAGCAGCAGATTGAACAGCACCCTCGTTCCCGAATGCGCATCGCGGTTGATAAAGCGAATGCCGGCGCGGGTCAGGGCGTCCAGCCCACTGATGCGCTCCCCCTCACCGGCGCGCACCATCAAGCCCTGGCGCCGCGTCACGAAGCGGATGACCGCCAGATCCCGATACGCCAGCTGGCGCCGGTAGCGCTGCATGACCCGCTCGGCCAACTGCGGGCAGGTCGGCACGTGAAAGCTGGCCAGATCGCACTCACCGCGCTCGAGAGCGTCGAGCGCCTCGCCCGGATGGCAGTAGCGCAGATCCAGCTCACCGGCAAAATCGGGCAGCAGGGCCACCGCATAGCCGTGGCTGGCATGCAGTCGCAGCACCCGGTGTTCACCGTCCAGCAGCTGCTGCAACTGGTGGTTGAGTTCGGAGGCCATGCTGTCGATCTGCGGCCCCAGCCGCGCCTTCATGCGCTGCTCCGACCACAGCAGCGTCTCGCCCAGCGCCGAGAGCCGGGTGCCGTGGCCGCGGCGCATCTCGACCAGCGGCTGCTCGAAGAACCTTTCGCCGCGATCAAGCAGATTCCAGGCATGGCGATAGGAGACACCGGCCGCCTGAGCGGCACGGGTCAGCTTGCCGCTCTCGCGCAGGTGGGCCAGCAGCCGAAAGAGCGTCGGGTCGAGCAGCTCGCCGGCCTCGCTGCGAAACAGCCACACCGGGATGATATTCAACTTTCTACTAAGCATGGCTGTTCATATTTTGTGACCGTAGCGAGAGTGCTAGTTTGGCGTCAAATGCGCCACCGAGAAAGCGACTGTTCGACCTGAACACGAACAGTCCACAACAAGAAGAGGTCAGGCACCAGAATGCCTGTAAGCCCCCTGGCCGAGAACCACTGACTCGCCGCGCGAGCAGCGCTGACACCCAACGACCTGATGAGACCCCGGGCCATGTCACACGCCACCCCGCACGCCGCCGACGGCTGGACGCCGGCACAGATACAGGACGTGATCGACGCCCACCGTTCACGGCCGGGCGCCATGCTGCCGACCCTGCACGCCATCCAGGCGCGCTTCGGGTTCATCCCCGCAGCGGCGATCCCGCAGGTCGCCGAAGCGCTGCGCCACACCCGCGCCGAAGTGCACGGCATCATCAGCTTCTATCACCACTTTCGCACCCATCCGCCGGGGCGTCACGTGCTGCAGATCTGCCGCGCCGAGGCGTGCCAGGCGGTGGGCAGCCGCCGCCTCGAAGCCCACGTCAAATCGACGCTGGGGATCGACTATCATCAGACCACGACGGATCGCGAATTTACCCTCGAGCCGGTCTACTGCCTCGGCAACTGCGCCTGCGGCCCGTCGATTCGCGTCGATGACGACATTCACGGCCGCATGACGCCGGCTGCCTTCGACGAACTGGCCGATGAACTGAGCGCCACCGTGGTGGAGGTGCAGTAATGGCGATCACTCTTTATGTACCGCGCGATACCACCGCGCTGTCGCTGGGTGCCGACCGGGTTGCGCAGCGCCTGGAGCGCGCCGCCGCCGCTCGCTCGGTGGAGATCAGACTGGTACGCAACGGCTCGCGCGGGCTCTTCTTCGTGGAGCCGCTGGTGGAGGTGGAAACCGCCGCGGGCCGCCTCGCCTACGGCCCCGTGACGCCCGGTGATGTCGACGCACTGGTCGAGGCCGGCCTGTTCGAGGGGCGCAGCGATCATCCGCTGGCGCTGGGGCCCACCGAGGCGATGCCCTATCTTGCCCGCCAGCAGCGCCTGACCTTCGCACGCATCGGCATCACCGACCCCACCTCGCTTGACGACTACACCGCGCTGCGCGGTTTCGAAGGGCTGCAGAAGGCGCTGGCGCTGGATGGCCAGGCGGTCGTCGACGAGATCACCGCCTCCGGGCTGCGCGGCCGCGGCGGCGCCGCCTTCCCCACCGGCATCAAGTGGCAGACCGTGCACGACCAGCCGCCGGGGCAGAAATACATCGTCTGCAACGCCGACGAGGGCGACTCCGGTACCTTCGCCGACCGGCTGGTGATGGAGTGCGACCCCTTCATGCTGATCGAGGGGATGACCATCGCCGGCCTCGCGGTGGGCGCCACTCAGGGCTACATCTACCTGCGCTCGGAGTATCCACTGGCCCACGCCATTCTCGATGAGGCGATCGAGCGTGCCGTGGCGGCGGGCTATCTGGGCCACAATATGCTCGGCTCCGGCCGCGACTTTCATCTCGAAGTGCGCCTCGGCGCCGGTGCCTACATCTGCGGCGAGGAGACCTCGCTACTGGAGAGCCTCGAGGGGCGTCGCGGGCTGGTGCGCGCCAAGCCGCCGCTGCCCGCCATCGAGGGGCTTTTCGGCCGCCCCACGGTGGTCAACAACGTGCTGTCGCTGGCCGCCGTGCCCTTCATTCTCGACCGCGGCGGCAGCGCCTACGCCGACTACGGCATGGGCCGCTCGCGCGGCACGGTGGCGCTCCAGCTGGCCGGCAACGTCAAGTACGGCGGACTGGTGGAGCTGGCCTTCGGCACCACCCTGCGCGAGCTGATGGAAGGCTTCGGTGGCGGCACCCGCAGCGGCCGACCGCTGCGCGCGGTACAGGTGGGCGGTCCGCTGGGCGCCTATCTGCCGGAGAGCCAATGGGACAACCCCATCGACTACGAAGGCTTCGCCGCCTTCGGCGGCGTGGTCGGCCACGGTGGCGTGGTAATGTTCGACGACAGCGTCGACATGGGCGACCAGGCGCGTTTCGCGATGGAGTTCTGTGCCGTCGAGTCGTGCGGCAAGTGCACCCCCTGCCGCATCGGCGCGGTACGCGGAGTGGAGGTGATCGACCGCATTCGCACCGGCGAAGCGGCAGATCAAAACCTCGCCCTGCTGAGCGACCTGTGCGATACCATGGTCGATGGCTCGCTGTGCGCCATGGGGGGCATGGCGCCCTTCCCGGTGCAGAGCGTCATGCAGCACTTCGCCGATGATCTGACCCCTCGACAAGCCGCCACGGCGGGAGGCAGCTGATGCTGGACTTTTTCGACCCCAGAACGAGCGATCCCAAAAGCTTCGACCCGACCCTTTATCAGCGCGACCTGGGCACCCCGGCGCGCGAGTCCGAAAGCGCGGTGGCGCTGACCATCGACGGCGTCGAGGTACGCGTGCCGGCCGGCACCTCGGTGATGCGCGCCGCGGCGCTGGCGGGCATTACCATTCCCAAACTGTGCGCCTCGGACAACCTCGAAGCGTTCGGCTCCTGCCGTCTCTGTGCGGTGGAGATCGAGGGCAAGCGCGGCCTGCCGGCGTCCTGCACCACGCCGGTCGGCGAAGGCATGGCGGTCACCACCCAGAACGCAAGGCTTGCGAAACTGCGCCGCAACGTCATGGAGCTCTACATCTCCGACCATCCGCTGGACTGCCTGACCTGCCCCGCCAACGGCGACTGTGAGCTGCAGGACATGGCTGGCGCAGTGGGACTGCGCGAGGTGCGCTACGGCTTCGAAGGCGCCAACCACCTGGACGCCGAGATCGACGACTCCAACCCCTACTTCAGTTTCGACCCCAGCAAGTGCATCGTCTGCTCGCGCTGCGTGCGTGCCTGCAACGAGGTGCAGGGCACCTTTGCGCTGACCATCGAGGGGCGCGGCTTCGAATCGAAGGTCGCCGCCGGCCAGAGCGAACCCTTCATGGACTCCGACTGCGTCTCCTGCGGCGCCTGTGTGCAGGCCTGCCCCACCTCAACGCTGATGGAGAAGAGCGTCATCGACGAGGGTGTACCCGAGCACAGCGTGGTGACGACCTGCGCCTACTGCGGCGTGGGCTGCTCTTTCGAGGCGCAGATGAAGGGCGACAAGCTGATCCGCATGGTGCCGTACAAGGGCGGCGACGCCAATCACGGCCACTCCTGCGTCAAGGGTCGCTTCGCCTTCGGCTACGCCACCCACAAGGACCGCATTCGCGAGCCGATGATTCGCGACGCCATCGACCAGCCGTGGCGGGCGGTATCGTGGCAGGAGGCGATCGACTTCGCCGCCAGCCGCCTGAAGAGCATTCAGGCGGAGCACGGCCGCGACAGCATCGGCGGTATCACCTCGTCGCGCTGCACCAACGAGGAGACCTATCTGGTCCAGAAGCTGATCCGCGCCGCCTTCGGCAACAACAACACCGACACCTGCGCGCGCGTCTGCCACTCGCCCACCGGCTACGGTCTCAAGACCACCCTGGGCGAGTCCGCCGGCACCCAGACCTTCGACTCGGTGATGAAGGCCGACACCATCCTGGTGATCGGCGCCAACCCCACCGATGCCCACCCGGTATTCGCCTCGCAGATGAAGCGTCGTCTGCGCCAGGGAGCGACCCTGATCGTCGCCGATCCGCGCCGTATCGACCTGCTCGCCACCCCCCACGGCGGCCGGGCCCTGCATCTGCCGCTCAGGCCCGGCACCAACGTGGCGCTGGTCAACGCCCTCGCCCATGTGGTGATCAGCGAAGGGCTGGAGGATCACGACTTCATCGCGCGGCGCTGCGAGGGCGACGCCTATCACAAATGGCGCGATTTCATCAGCGAGATACGCCACGCTCCGGAAGCGGTGGAAGCGATCACCGGCGTGCCCGCCGAGCAGCTGCGCGAGGCCGCCCGCGCCTACGCCAGCGCCGCTAACGGCGCCATCTACTACGGCCTCGGCGTCACCGAGCACAGCCAGGGCTCGACCATGGTGATGGGCATCGCCAACCTCGCCATGGCCACCGGCAACATCGGCCGCGAAGGGGTCGGCGTCAATCCGCTGCGCGGTCAAAACAACGTTCAGGGCTCCTGCGACATGGGCTCCTTTCCCCACGAGCTGCCGGGCTATCAGCACGTCGCCGACCCCGCCGTGCGCCAGCGCTTCGAAGCGGTATGGAATACGACCCTCGACGACGAGCCGGGGCTGCGCATTCCCAACATGTTCGACGCCGCCGTCGCCGGCACCTTCCGGGCGCTCTATGTGCAGGGCGAGGACATCGCCCAGTCCGACCCCAATACCCAGCATGTGGAGGCGGCGCTGTCGGCGCTGGACTGCCTGATCGTGCAGGATATCTTTCTCAACGAGACGGCCAAGTACGCCCATGTGCTGCTGCCCGGCGCGACCTTCCTCGAAAAAAACGGCACCTTCACCAACGCCGAACGGCGCATCAATCGGGTACGCCGGGTGATGCCGCCGGTGGCCGGCAAGGAGGACTGGGAGGTCACCCAGGATCTCGCCAACGCGCTGGGCTACCCGATGCATTATCAGCATCCATCCGAGATCATGGACGAGATCGCACAGCTGACGCCCAGCTTCACCGGGGTCAGCTATCAGCGCCTCGAACAGCTGGGCAGCATTCAGTGGCCCTGCAACGACGCCTTTCCCGGCGGCACCCCGACCATGCACGAGATCGACTTCCCGATCGGCAAGGGGCACTTCGCCATCACCGAGTACGTGGCCACCGAGGAGCGCACCAGCCGGCACTATCCGCTGCTTTTGACCACCGGGCGCATTCTGAGTCAGTACAACGTCGGCGCGCAGACGCGGCGCACCGCCAACAGCGCCTGGCACGCCGAGGATGTGCTGGAGATTCATCCCGCCGATGCCGACGACCGCGGCCTGCGCGACGGCGACTGGCTGGGCATTCGCAGCCGGGTGGGCCACACGGTGCTACGCTGCCGGGTCAGCGAGCGCATGGCCCCGGGAGTGGTCTACACCACCTTCCACCACCCCGGCAGCGGGGCCAACGTGATCACCACCGACAACTCCGACTGGGCCACCAACTGCCCGGAGTACAAGGTAACGGCGGTACAGGTGGAGAAGGTGACGCAGCCATCCGCCTGGCAGCGCCATTTCCATCGGTTCGACGCCCAGCAGCAGCGTCATCTGGAAGGGGCCGACGAGTCGCCAGCGGCGCTCAAGTGAGCGCCGCTGGCGGGCCTGCATGGAGAGATCGACATGAACGACGAGAAGACATCGCTGGTCAAGATGGTCAACCAGATCAGCCTCAACAACGCTCACCACGCCAGCGACGAAGCGGCGGCGGAAGTCGTCGCTACCCATCTTCGCAAGTTCTGGGCACGCCGCATGAAGCAGCAGATCATCGCCTATCTGGAAGCCGACGGCGGTGAACTGACACCCGTCTCGCAACTGGCGGTGGCGCGGTTGGCCACGATGTCGGGAACAGTGCGCGACTGGGAAGAGACCTCGGATGCGGGATAAGTGGTAGGTATCCGACAGACCCGAGCATGAAAAACCGGCCTTGCGCCGGTTTTTGTAGCCGGAGCGCCATTCGGTTTACCCCTCCCGAGCGCGCAGAAACGCCTCCACCAGCGCCAGGATCGCGGAAAGAACAGGTGCATCGCCACGCCACTCTCCGCTTTACTGTCCTTTCACCTCGATATCGACGCGGATGTTGCCACGCACTGCCTTCGAGTAAGGACACATCTGATGGGCATTTTCGATCAGCGCCTCCGCCTCTTTCTGCGGCAGGGCCACTTCGGCGGTCAGCTTCACCACCAGGTTGTAGTCATGATTTTCGGCGTCGAGCGCGACGTGACCCGCCACCGGAATATCATCGAGCTGATAGCCCTGCTGCTTTGCCACGCCCATGGCGGCACTGGCAAAGCAGGCGGCATAACCGGCGGCGAAAAGCTGTTCCGGGTTGGTAGCGCGCTTACCGGCACCGGGCATGGCCAGCTCGAGATCCAGCACGCCGTCATCGCTGCGGGCGTGGCCGCGGCGACCGCCGGAGACGTTAACGGTGGTTTCATACATGGTTGACATATTGCACTCCTGTGCGGGTCTGCTTCGCCTCAAGCGTAGACGTCGCGCGCCGGGCTGTCGCCACTGGAACGGGACCTGCGGCTTCAAAACATAAAAAACCCTGCCGCGGCAGGGTTTTGAAGCGCACCGGTGGGCACACCGGTCAGGGACGCATGTCGTCGAAGAACTTCTTCACGCCGTCGAACCAGTTGCTCTTGCGCGGTGAATGACGAGTACCGGTATCGTCAAGGCTCTGCTGGAAGCGACGCAGCAGCTCCTTCTGCTCTTCGTTGAGGTTGACCGGAGTCTCCAGCACCACCTTGCACATCAGATCGCCCGGCGCACCGCCGCGCACCGGCTTGACGCCCTTGCCACGCAGGCGAAAGAGCTTGCCGGTCTGGGTTTCGGTGGGAATGCGCAGCTTGACCCGACCGTCCAGCGTCGGCACTTCCAGCTCGCCGCCCAGGGTGGCGTCAACGAAATTGATCGGCACCTCGCAGTAAAGATCGCGACCGTCACGCTCGAAGATGGCGTGTGCCTTGATCGCCACCTGCACGTAGAGATCGCCCGCCGGGCCGCCGTTGACGCCGGCTTCACCCTCGCCGTTGAGACGAATGCGATCGCCGGTATCGACGCCGGCCGGAATCTTCACCGACAGGGTGCGGCTCTCCTGCACGCGGCCTTCGCCATGGCACTTGCGACACGGAGTGTCGACCGTTTCGCCCTGGCCGTGACAGGTCGGGCAGGTCTGCTGAACAGCAAAGAAGCCCTGCTGCATACGCACCTGGCCCATGCCGTTACAGGTCGCACAGGTGTGTTTGCTGGTGCCGGGCTCAGCGCTATCGCCGTGGCAGCGGTCACACTCGACCAGCCGCGGCACGCGAATATCGACGTTGGTACCGGCGACGGCTTCCTCGAGTTCGATCTCGAGGTTATAGCGCAGGTCACTGCCGCGCATCGCACCACCGGGACCGCGGCGTCCGCCGGCGCCACCGAAGATGTCGCCGAACACGTCGCCGAAAATATCGCTGAAGCCGCCGGCACCGGCGCCACCGCCGAAACCGCCGCCGCCACCGGCCTGGCCGTCAACGCCGGCGTGGCCGAACTGATCATAGGCGGCACGCTTTTGCTGATCGCTCAGTACTTCGTAGGCATCGGAAACTTCACGAAATTTTTCCGCCGCGCTGTCGTCGTCCGGGTTACGGTCAGGATGATATTTCTGGGCCAGCCGGCGGTAGGCTCGCTTGATGTCCTTTTCATCGGCGCTGCGGTCGACGCCCAGCACCTCGTAGTAGTCTTTTTTCGCCATGGTGGCGGGCCTCCTCTCGGATCATCGAACATCCGCAAAAACGACGCGGGAGCCGGGCCCCCGCGTCGCGCGCTTCAGACGGTGGCCGTCTTACTGCTTTTTGCGGTCGTCGTTGACTTCCTCGTAGTCGGCATCGACCACATCGTCCTCACCTTTCTGGCTCTGCGGCTGCTCTTCCTGACCCGGCTGCTCTTCGCTCTGCTCGGCGTACATCTTCTGTGCCAGGTTACCAGAGGCCTCGGTGAGGGCATCAAGCTTCGACTGGATCAGCTCCTGATCGTCACCCTTGCTCGCCTCTTCGAGCTCGCTGATGGCCGTCTCGATGCTCTGACGCTCCTCGTCGGTGGCCTTGTCGCCGGCCTCTTCGAGGGTCTTGCGCGTAGCGTGGATCATGCCGTCAGCCTGGTTACGCAGCTGCACCAGCTCTTCGAACTTCTTGTCCTCGGCCTCGTGCGCCTCGGCGTCCTGGACCATCTGATCGATCTCTTCGTCGGAGAGGCCACCGGAGGACTTGATCTCGATCGACTGCTCCTTGTTGGTCGCCTTGTCCTTGGCCGAGACGTTGAGAATGCCGTTGGCGTCGAGGTCGAAAGCCACCTCGATCTGCGGCACACCGCGCGGCGCCGGCGGAATGTCGGAAAGATCGAAACGACCCAGCGACTTGTTCTGACCCGACTGCTTTCGCTCCCCCTGAAGAACGTGAATGGTCACGGCCGTCTGGTTGTCCTCGGCGGTCGAGAAGGTCTGCGTCTTCTTGGTCGGGATGGTGGTGTTTTTCTCGATCAGCGGCGTCATCACCCCGCCCATGGTTTCGATACCCAGCGTCAGCGGCGTCACGTCGAGCAGCAGCACGTCCTTGACGTCGCCGCCCAGCACGCCCCCCTGGATCGCCGCGCCCATGGCGACAGCTTCATCCGGGTTAACGTCCTTGCGCGCATCCTTGCCGAAGAACTCGGAAACCTTCTGCTGAACCAGCGGCATGCGGGTCTGACCACCCACCAGAATGACATCGTCAATCTTGTTGTTGGAGAGACCGGCATCCTCCATCGCGGTCTTGCAGGGGCCCAGCGAACGCTGCACCAGATCCTCGACCAGCGACTCCAGCTTGGCGCGGGTGACCTTGACGGCCATGTGCTTGGGACCGGCCTGATCCGCTGTGATATAGGGCAGGTTGACTTCGGTCTGCTGCGCCGAGGAGAGCTCGATCTTGGCCTTCTCGGCAGCTTCCTTGAGACGCTGCATGGCCAGCGAGTCGCCGGACAGGTCGATGCCCGAGTCGTTCTTGAACTGCTGGACGAGATAGTCGATCAGCTTGAGGTCGAAGTCCTCACCGCCCAGGAAGGTGTCACCGTTGGTGGCCAGCACCTCGAACTGCTTCTCACCGTCGACGTCGGCCACTTCAATGATGGAAATATCGAAAGTGCCGCCGCCAAGGTCATAGACCGCGATGGTACGATCACCGCCGCTGCGATCCATGCCATAGGCCAGCGCCGCCGCGGTGGGTTCGTTGATGATGCGCTTGACCTCGAGACCGGCGATACGACCGGCATCCTTGGTGGCCTGACGCTGAGAATCGTTGAAGTAGGCCGGCACGGTGATAACCGCTTCGGTCACTTCGTCACCGAGGTAATCCTCGGCGGTCTTTTTCATCTTTTTGAGAACTTCGGCACTGACCTGCGGCGGTGCCATCTTCTGGTCGTTGACCTGCACCCAGGCATCGCCGTTGTCGGCTTCAACGATGCTGTAGGGCACCATCTTGATGTCTTTCTGGACGACATCGTCCTTGAACTTGCGGCCGATCAGGCGCTTGACCGCATAAAGCGTGTTGTGAGGATTGGTGACCGCCTGACGCTTGGCCGCCTGCCCCACCAGGGTTTCGCCATCATCGGTATAGCCGATGATCGAAGGCGTCGTGCGTGCGCCTTCGGCGTTTTCGATCACGCGAGTCTTGTCACCATCGAGCACGGCCACACAGGAGTTGGTCGTCCCCAGGTCAATACCAATAATGCGTCCCATAATCTCACCTCGATAATTCTTTCAGGAATCGAAAAGCGCTTTTGTTCAGCAATGTCGCTGCGCGGATGTCGGCTAATGTGTGGGCATAACGCTGCTTTTCAAGGCCCCGACCGATATCCGCTTACTGTCCCGGGATGGCGACCCTACTCGGACGCCTTCGTCACCACCACCATGGCAGGACGTATCAGTCGACCGTTGAGGGTGTAGCCCTTCTGCATCACTTCCATGACGGTATTGGGCGTCATCTCGGGGTTGGGCACCATCGTCATCGCTTCGTGATACTGCGGGTCGAAGGTCTCGCCGTGGGGATCGATCTGCTCGACGCCGAACTTTTCCAGCACGTCAAGCTGCAGCTTGAGGGTCATCGACACCCCTTCACGGTGGGTCTCGCTGACCTCCTCCATGCTCTCGAGCCCCTTTTCAAGGCTGTCGACCACCGGCAGCAGCTCCTTGACGAACTTCTCGAGGGCGAATTTCTTCGCCTTGTCGGCATCCTGCTCGGCACGGCGGCGGGCGTTCTGCGCCTCGGCAGCGGTACGCATCTGCTGCTCTTTCGCCTGCTCCAGCTCCTGCTCGAGCTCAGCCACCCGAGCGGCCAGCACATCCGCCTCCGGATCGCCGGCGCTCAATACACCCTCATCGTCCTCCTGCAGCGCCTCGCCGATATTCTCGACGTTGTCAGCGTCGTCACCTTCAACGGGCTGCGGCTCGGCATCGCGCTCTGCGCGCTCGAGCTCTTCATCGATCGGATTGTTCGGCTTGTTGGCCATAATCCCACTCCTGACAGTGCTGTCGGCTGTTTCCGATGGCAGCGGTGGCGAGCCA
The DNA here is from genome assembly GCF_000382245.1 of Kushneria aurantia DSM 21353. Lineage (GTDB taxonomy): Bacteria > Pseudomonadota > Gammaproteobacteria > Pseudomonadales > Halomonadaceae > Kushneria > Kushneria aurantia. The sequence goes on along the minus strand of NZ_KB907884.1, from coordinate 6,180 downwards.
GGCATAACGCGACCCGGCAACGCTCCTCCGCCTGAATAACTGTCTAACCAGATGGGGCACCAACGGCACAATCTCAAGGCGCCAGGTCACCAATTTGACGGCGACAGGTATTGAAGCGGCGGCAAGAGCACTGTATAAAAAGACACATCCTGTATAAAAAGCCAGTCTGTTATCCACTCGATCCACTTTGTCGCACAACGCCAACGGGAGTGGCCATGCTGTCTCAACTCGCCATCAGCAACTACGCCATCGTCGAGCATCTCGAACTCGACTTCCGCCAGGGCATGACCGCCATTACCGGCGAGACCGGAGCGGGCAAGTCGATTCTGCTCGATGCCCTGTCACTCTGCCTCGGCGAGCGCGCCGACGCCGACAGCGTGCGCCACGGTGCCAAACGGGCCGAGCTTTCGGCACGCTTCGAAGTCGCCGATCTACCCGAGGCGCGCGCCTGGCTGGAAAGCCGTGACATTGATAACGGCGAATGCCTGGTGCGCCGCTCGGTGAGCGCCGGCGGTCGCTCGAAGGCGTGGATCAACGGTGTCTCGGTCACCCTTGCCGACCTGAAAGCGCTCAGCGAGCACCTGATCGATATTCACGGCCAGCACGCCCACCAGACGCTGATGCGCGAAGAGACGCATCTGCGCTTACTGGATGACTTCGCCGGCCACAGCGACAGCGTGGCGCAGCTGATGGACCTCTACCGGCAGTGGCAACAGGTCAGCCGTCGCCTGAAAAAGGCGCGCGACAGCGGTGACGAACAGCAGGCGCGGCGCCAGCTGCTGCGCTATCAGGTCGAAGAGCTCGACAGCCTGGCGCTCGGCAACGAGGAACTGGAGGAGCTGGAACAGGAGCAGACCCGGCTGGCCAACGCCGAAGAGCTGATCAGCGAGGCGCAGTTTGCCGCCGACTGCTGCGATCATGACGAAGAGGGCGCCCTGACCCGTCTCGCCCGCGCCAGCCAGCGTCTCGAACAGCTACCCGGCAGTGACAGCGGGCGACTGGCCGATATCCTCGCGATGCTTGGCGAAGCACGCATTCAACTCGAGGAGGCGGGCCGTGAGCTGCACCATTATGTCGAAGGCACCGAACTCGACCCCGAACGCCTGCAGCAGGTCGAGTCACGGCTGGCGGAAGTTCACCGCATCGCGCGCAAGCATCATGTGCTGCCCGAAGAGGTCACGGCGCTGCATCGCCGGCTGCGTGACGAGCTGAGCGAGCTGGAGGGTGGCGAAGAGAGCCTCGAAATGCTGGTCAGGGAAACCGAGCAGGCGCGGGATGCCTGGCGCGCCCTGGCCCGCGAAGTATCGCAGCGACGCACCGAAGCGGCAACGCGCATGGGCGCCGAGGTGCAGGCGCAGCTCGCCTTTCTGGGCATGGACAAGGCCGGTTTCACCGTCGAGGTCGCGCGCCGCGACAGCGCCCAGCCCGATGGCGCCGATCGGGTCAGCTTCCTGATGAGCGCCAACCCGGGACAACCGGCACGGGCGCTGACGAAGGTCGCCTCCGGCGGCGAACTCTCCCGCGTCAGTCTCGCCATTCAGGTTGTCGCGGCGCAGCACAGCACCATTCCCACCCTCGTTTTCGACGAAGTGGATGTGGGCATCTCCGGCGCTACCGCCGAGATTGTCGGCCAGCTGCTGCGTCAGCTGGGCGGCCACGGCCAGATCCTGTGCGTCACCCATCTGCCGCAGGTGGCCGCACAGGGGCATCAGCACCTGCATATCGAAAAGCAGGCCGGCGAGGAGACCACGCACACCAGCATGGCGCTGCTCGACGAGAGCGGCCGAGTGCGCGAGCTGGCCCGCATGCTGGGCGGGGTCCATCTCTCGGAACGCACCCTGGCACATGCCAGGGAGATGCTGGATACCAGCCAGCGCGCGCCGCACTGACGCGCTCTCGCGGCAGGGTACCCAACGCAAAACGCCGCGGCACTGACCGCGGCGCTGTCATATCGATTCCCCGAAGAGCTGAGGGCTGGCTTACCCTTCAGCGGCGACCATTACCGCCGCCTGTGCCACCACCACCCTCCTGGCGGGTGGCATTCGAGCCCTTGGGGCGCACATAAAGCACCAGGGCGTGATCGACCAGCTCGAAACCGCGCTCTTCGGCCAGTTCGCGCTGACGACGCTCGATATCGTGATCAAAAAACTCCACCACTTCACCGCTCTCCAGACAGAGCATATGATCGTGGTGCTCCTCCTGCGACATCTCGAAGACCGCATGACCACCGTCGAAGTTGTGGCGCACCACCAGGCCCGCTGATTCGAACTGCGTGAGCACACGATATACCGTGGCCAGACCGACATCCTCGCCGGAGTCGAGCAGCGCCTTGTAGACATCCTCGGCGCTCATGTGCAGATCCTCTTCGCGAGTCGCCTCGAGGATCTGAAGGATTTTTACGCGCGGCAGCGTGACTTTCAGCCCCGCCTTGCGTAATTCCTGATTTCTATCGGCCATGGTAGCTCTTCGCAGTCTCTGGATGTATCGGGTATGATCGATCAAGGCAAACGATAGGGAAAGTCCCAGGCAAATGCAAAACACGTTCAAGCTTATTATTTTTTCTTTTATGCTCAGCCTGTTAGCCGCGTGCGTCTATAAACGCGATCTGACCCAGGGCAATCTGATCACCGAAGATATGGTGTCGCAGTTACAGCCGGGCATGAGCCGTCAGCAGGTCGTTGGCGTCATGGGCAGCCCGCTTCTTAGAGATGCCTTCGACGCGGCGAACTGGGACTACGTATATTGGCACGAAGCAGCCGATGGCGATATTACCGAAAAGCAGGTATCGCTTACTTTCCGGGGCGATCGCCTGTCCAATATCGCCACCCAGGGCAATATCGAGGCGCAGGTCGAGGGCTCCGACGGCGCCGCACCCTCCTCGGCGGGTGCCAGAGCCATGCCGCCTCCGGGCTTTGAGGACAACAACTTCGAACCCATTGGCGAATAAAACCTCTAATCGCGCCGCGCTCTGGCTCGGCGCGCCTGCATGGGGTCGATCTGCAGAGGGCGGTAAATCTCGATACGATCACCGTCCTTGACCGGATAGCATCGAGGCGACGTCAATCGAGTGCCGAAAACGCCCACTGACAGCGCCTCGATCGCGATGCCCGTCAATGCCGTAACCTCGTTGCACAACCCGGAAGCTTCAATGGCCTGAACGGCACTGGCACCGTCATCCAAAACGACCTCAACCAGACGCTGGCAATCAGGGTCAGCCCAGGCAACCTCGCAGACGACCTTTCGCCGATCGCTCATCAGCGCCCATACACCTCGTCGGCACGTTTGACGAAGGCACTGACGAGCTGCCCGGCAATCTGGCTGAACAGCTTGCCAAACGCCATACCCAGCAAGCGGCTGGAGAACTCGAACTCAAGGTGCAGCTCGACGCGGCAGGAACCCTCATCCACTGACACAAAACGCCAGTAGCCCTCAAAGCGGCGAAAGGGACCGCTGGCCAGCGAAAGATCGATACGATCGGGAGGATGCAGATCATTACGGGTACGAAAGGTCTGTTCGACCCCACCCTTGCCCAGTGTCAACTCGCCGACAAGATAGCTTTCCCCCTGCTCTACGGTGTGCGCCCGTCGACAGTTGGGCAGAAACTCCGGATAGCGCTCGAAGTCATTAACCAGATCGAACATTTGTCGATCGGTGTGGCGCACCATCGCATTGCGATCAACGGTGGGCATTGCCATCTCCCATGACAGCGGCAGCCGCGGCGGCTACCCTGTTTACTTTTGTCTGTGGACCTGTCCTGCAAGTCCCTGAATGATAACACGCTGCTCCCTGTACCCGAGTAGCGCAAGTGAATGTAACGGCCTCTGTAACCACTACAGTCAAGGAGACGGCAACCCGATGGGCAAAAAGAAACAGCAGCCCTCCGGCAATCTGATCGCTCAGAATCGCAAGGCGCGCCACGAATATCACATCGAGGAGACCTTCGAAGCGGGTCTGGCGCTGGCGGGCTGGGAGGTCAAGAGTCTGCGCGCCGGCAAGGCCCAGTTGACCGATACCTATATTCTGGTGCGTCGTGGTGAGGCCTGGCTACTGGGCTCGCACTTCACGCCGCTGAGCACCGCCAGCACACATGCCATAGCGGAGCCCGACCGCACGCGCAAATTGCTGCTGCACAAAAAGGAGATCGCCAAAATCTTCTCGCGCACCCAGGACAAGGGCCATACCTGCGTGCCACTGCGCCTTTACTGGAAGAAGCACATGGTCAAATGTGAGCTGGCGTTGGTGACCGGTAAGCAGAAGCACGACAAGCGCGAGACAGAGAAGCGCCGCGACTGGGAGCGCCAGAAAGCGCGCGTCATGCGCGAACAGCGCTAGATAGACCTCCGCCGCGGCCAGGGACTGCCCCGCCTGAACACCTGAATGAAGGTTGTGTGACATCGGCGATTGGTATTGCGGCGCCATACTGCTAGAATCTACAGGCTATGGGGGCGTTATGGATTCGACGCCGGTTGCAGATCCTGAGGTGCATGCCGAGAGCGTAACGTATCTCGTAAATACCACGTTACTTTAAAATAGTCGCAAACGACGAAAACTATGCTCAAGAGGGCGCGCTGGCAGCATAAACCCTGCTGGTAACCTTCTTACCCCGAAGCGATGTGCCTGTTCATCGTAACGGGGCGACGAGCCAAAGCTGACAGGATCGCGTTCGGTGTTGTTCTCGCATCGTGCGCTAAAACAAAGAGAAATCGCAGCATCGGATCCTGCCCGTCGGAGCCGATGCGGCTAAACCAGAAGACGGACCTAAGCATGTAGAGCTGATGGACGAGTGCCGGCGGACGGGGGTTCAACTCCCCCCGCCTCCACCACATCCCGCAAAGGCCGCTGATCCATCAGCGGCTTTTTTATGTTCATTGTTCAGCACCAGGCCACCTGATCGGCTACCGCCATTACCACTACCGACACCTCGTGAAAAGACGTCTATCATTGCAATGAGACGACTTGAAAGATAACTTCAGTTATCGGAAAACGGCCTATAGGAAAACGCTGAATAAATCGCCGAGCGAGATGAAGCGCAAGGCGCATGGAACACAGAACACGAGACATAACATGGGGTTAGGCGAGTGTTCGAGTACCACGCAACGCAGCGATTCGCTAGCGCAGGCATTTATGCAGCGTTTCCATAGCACTGGTACGGATAGGGAGATCACCATGCTACATCACGTCTGGGGACTGCTTGCCCATCCTCGTCAGGAGTGGCGAGAAATCTACGGCGAGGAAGAGACCGTCACCCAAATGTATATGCGTCATGTGCTGATACTGGCAGCGGTACCCGTGATCTGCGCCTTTATCGGCACGACTACCGTTGGCTGGCATTTCGGCGGCAACGAGAGGATTCCGTTGACGGCGGTCAGCGCGCTACAGCTGGCCGTAGTGTTTTACCTGGCGATTATCGGCGCCGTCGGACTGATGGGCTACGTAATCTACCGCATGGCGAAACGCTACACCTCGCCGCCGGGGATAAAACGCTGCATCATCTTCGCCGGCTATGTAGCCACTCCCATCATGCTGGCAGGCATCGTGGCACTTTACCCGCTGATCTGGCTGTGCCTGCTGGCGGGCATTATAGGGCTGTGCTATTCGGCCTGGCTGCTTTACCTGGGGGTTCCCGGTTTCCTGGATATCACGCGCGGCGAAAGCTTTTATGTCTCCAGCCTGACTTTTGCCATCGGCGTGCTGGTACTGGAAGCGCTATTGGCGGTCACCGTGCTGCTATGGGGATACGGCACCCACCTTGTGTAAACCGGCTTTACTGCCTCCATGTGCCGCTGAGCACATCATACAGACGATAAAGAGCTGCCCCGCAGGCGCCACGGGCGAGCGCAGAAGTAAAAGCAATGCGCCTCTTATCCAATGCGCAAATTATTCGAAGCGATCGAGTAGGAGGGGGAGTTGCCTCCCCCGTCCTCTCACACCACCGGGCAAACGGATCCGTACCACGGCGGTTCCTGTCCCCCATTATTGTTGGGCTGAGCTTCGTTCCGCTGAATTCGCCCACCTGTGCGCTCTGAGCGCTTCGACAGTCTTTGGGCTTCCGGCCCGCCATACAGTTATCGAGAGCCCTCCGGGGAGGCTTCTGCTCGTACACATCAGAGAGCGGTCAACTGTCCACTCGTGACAGGTTCAGCCCTTCAGCTCCTGGTTAGAGAGCCTACTATGGCCTCT
>NZ_KB907883.1 GCF_000382245.1 Kushneria aurantia DSM 21353 | reverse complement strand
CATCTACTTCCACATCTTCCGGATAGCTATTGGGCTTCGAGTTTCTTGGCCCTCTCGCCCGGATGTGGCTGCCTCATATGCGGTTCCTGTTCGTCGGGCCAGGAGTTTGCCTGCAGCTTCCTTCAGATTCCGCCTCGCGACGGACACCCTTGCTGTTCGGCTAACGGTTCCCGCTACCAGGGTCCGTAGGGGACTTTCACCCCCAAGTCATCCAGCCAACCACCACGGCGGACCGGATAGCGCCTAGTCGGCGCTGCGCGCCATGCCTGGCGCACCAATGAAAACGCTGTGACAGCCGCTCTCCAGCCCGAACATGCAGTTCACCGTAAAGGTGTAGATGTGATAGACCGGCAGCGGCGCGATGATGGTCTCCTCGCCGCGCTTTACCGCACTGCCCAGCACCTCACCCGTCTGCAGCATGTTGGCGACCAGGTTGGCGTGACTCAGCATAGCGCCTTTGGGCGTGCCGGTCGTGCCGCCGGTATACTGCAGGATAGCCACGTCGTCACCGCTACCGCCGCGCTCGACGGGCGTCGTACCGCGCCCCTTGTGCAGCGCGTCGCGCAGCGCGAGCGCTCCCGCGGGGTGGCGGCGCGGCGCCTGACGGGTCACCCAGCGCGCCCCCAGGTTGTACTTGAGGCGCGCCGGCAGCGGATGTAGATCGCCCACCTCGGTGACGATCACGTGCTCGATGGCAACGTATTCGCGCACCTTTTCGAGGGTGTCCAGCATGTGGGCGAAAATAACCACGCCGCTGACGCCGGCATCCTCGAACTGGTGGCGCATCTCGTCGGCGGTATACAGCGGGTTGGTGTTGACCACCACCAGGCCGGCCCGCAGCGCACCGAATACCACCACCGGATACTGCAGCAGATTGGGCAATACCACCGCCAGCCGCTCGCCGGGTGCCATGCCGCTGTGCTCAACGACCCAGCGCGCGAAGCGGTCTGCCAGCTGCCACAGCTCGTCAAAGCGAAGCGTTGCCCCCATGCAGCTGAAGGCGGGTCTTTTGGCGTATTGTCGACAGGCGACATCGAAGACATCGAGGATCGAGCGGTAATCGTCACGTACTACCAGTGGCGGCCCTTCCAGCACGGCCGGCACGACTTCTTCCTTGCTCATGAAGCGGTCTCGCTCATGCACTCCTCTCCTTCATCCCTGCCGCCTATACCCGCGGCTCTTTTCTTCTGCGCCGCGCCGCACGACGGCGGCGGCGACGGCCACTCATTAACGTCAACACCATCCACAGCAGCAACAGAGCGCCCAGCACCCCCCAGGCCACCGGGCTAAGCGCCCAGCGCTCGGCCTGTTCGCGCCACTGCGGCCACTGCGTCTTCACCCAGGGCCACAGAGTGTCGAGCGACAGATGCTCATCGACAGCCTCGTCGGGCGCTTCGGCGGCCATGGGCTGGCTGTCGACCGGCGCCGTCGTGTCGCCAAGCCCGGCCAACGAAGTGGCGGCATCGCTGTTGAGCCACACCGGCGGCAGCTCGATATCGCGACTGGTGCCGTCAAGGTCGATGGTAGCGGCAAGACTGACCGCAACCGCCTGCTCCGGCAGCCGGCTCGGCAATACGACCCGCCAGCGCTGCTCGCCGACCGGCCCTACCGTCAGCGGGTCGCCCAGCAGCGCCGCCCGAGGCTGGGTATTGTCGCTGTTCAGCCCTTCGCGCGCGGCACTCAATATAATATGCGACTGATCGGCAGCAAGCTGCGCGTCCAGCGCCGGCACCACGTTGACGCCGTGACTCAGCAGACGCCGAAAGCCATTACCGCGCGCCAGCAGCCTCAGTTCGGCATTGCCCAGGCGACTGATACCGGTCAGTTCGGCGCGATAGCGCCCCTGTCCCGCAGCCGTCAATCGGGCGGTGGTGATGATCCCGCGGTCGTCACGAAGCTCGGCGATAAGCGCCGAGACGCTTTCATCGCGCAGGCCTTCGAGCCAGACCGTCAGCGATAGCGGAAAATACTGATAAAGCGTGGCGGGCAGCGCTTCGCTGCGCAGTTGAAGGTCGGACTCGATCAGCACCCGCGACCCTTCGCCAACCGGCCCCTCGACGCGCCACTCACCGCTTGCCGGCTGCGGTACTGTAATCAGGTCGTAGCGCTCGTCGTGGCGCCAGCGCTGCGCTGCGCCCGGCGACTCCCGACTCAGGCGCTCACCGTTGGGTGCGATAAGCGTCACCGGCCCCTCGTCGGCAGCGTGAAAAACCAGCGCGGTGAATTCACGCACCCGCTCATCGACCTCGAAACGGCCGTTGTCCAACGGCAGTTGCTGGCGCGGTACGACCTGGTTGAGCACATCGAGGAAGGAGCGCAAAAGCTCGCTGGCGTCGGGCGCCACCGAGGCGAGACCGCCGGTCTGCTGCGACAGGGCGCGCATCAGATCGATATCGGCATTCTCCGACAGCGCAATGGTATGCACCACCACATTCCTGTCGGCGAGTTCGGGTGCCAGTTCATCGAGGATACGCTGGCGTGATTCCCTGTTACGGGCGTCACTGTCGGTCACGGCGGGAACGTCGACCATGCCGTCGGTCAGCACGATCAGATGCGTCGTGACGTGGCGGTCGAGCGTAGCGGTAACCCGCTCGAGCGCCGACTCGAGATCGGTGTACTGTTCATAGCGGGTCAGCTGCGGCAGCACATTCAGCGCGCGCTGGCGCCAGCGGTCGTTGACCTCGGCATCCGCCAGCGGATTGGTAACCTGCTGGCCAAAGGTCCAGAAACCGGCGCGGGTGCCGTCCGGCAGCAGATCGACCAGCAGGCGCACGCCGCTGGCGCGCAGATTGGCGCTGTCATTGTCCTTCATGCTGCCGGAAACATCGATCACAAGCCGCACGTCGGCGGCTTCAGGCGCACTGTCGTCGGCGGACCACGCAGGCACCGCGTTCAGCGACAGTACCCATAGCGTCAGCCAGAGTGTCAACCAGCGCGCGATCATGTCTACCTCCCCAGCGAAGGCTCCTGACGCCCGCCGCCGCTGCGCCGACGTGCCGACGTACCGGCTTCCCGGTCGGCATCGCGGCGACCGCGAGAAGCGCCTTTGTCGTTATCATTATCGTTGTCGCCACCGCGGCGATAGCACCACAGCGCGACCAGCAGCATACACAGCGCTGCGCCGGCCAGCATCAGCGAACCGGCATAGAACAGTTGGGCACTGTTGCGCTGCAAAACGCCCACAGCCGCCACCACCAGCGCCGGGGCCCAGCCGGAATAGCCCAGCTCCGACTCCGGCCCCGGCACGGTAAAGTGGGCCGGCATCCACAAACACCCCGCCACCATGGCAGTGATCAGCCAGCGCGGCAGGCGCGGTATGAACGAAATGGCAAAGTAGCCGAAAACCAGCACGATCAGTGATAGTACAAACCAGATGAGCCACAAAAGCGGCATCGAATCGGAAATCAGCACGGACGACAAACCTCCGGGTGAGTGATGGTGATCAATGTTACACTGCGTGGCATGAAAGCACATCCATCAGCGCCCTCGGTCGCGCGCTACCGACGCCCCGACGATCCTCTCTGGCACTGGCTCGAAGAGCGTGACAGTGTGCAGGTCAAGGATTTTCTCAACGCCGCCAACCTTGACTGCCAGCACTGGTTCAAGCCCCTGTCATCGCTTTCCGAGGCACTCTATCAGGGCCATCTGGCACGGCGCGAGCTGGCGGTAACCGGTCTTGCCACGCCGCTCGATCACTACGCCTACTGGAGTGAAACTGCCGCAGACGCCGACTATCCGGTGCTCTGGCGACACCCTCTCGGCGCCGGTCTGGACCATCACGACAGCGAGCGGTGTGGCCATCAGTGCCTGATCGACCTGCAGGCGCTGGCCCGTGATGAAGACTTTCTCGAGCTGGGCGATATCGTCTTTTCCGAGGACGAGCAGTGGATGGCCTGGACGCTCGACACCCGCGGCGACGAATTTTTCGACCTGTGGCTGCGTCACCTGCCCGACGGCGAGGCGCGGCGGCTGGAAAGCGGTATCGGTCCGGAGCTGTGCTGGGCCGAGGACAACGCCACCCTGCTGTTTACCCGCTACGACGACACCCAGCGTCCCGCCACCGTGTGGCGTCGCCACCGTGATGAAACCAGCGCGGTGCAGCTTTACGAGGAGCGCGACGCCGAATTCTGGGTGGGTCTGGGCAAGACCCGCTCGCGACAGTGGCTGGTGATCTCCAGTGCGTCCAGGGACACCAGCGAAAGCCACCTGATTCCGGCCGCGGCGCCAGCCACCGAGCCGCGCTGTTTCAGGCCGCGACAGAGCGGCGTAGAGTACGCTATCGATCACCGTCCCGGCACCTTCTACGTGCTGCACAACCGCGCCGGGCCGCATTTTCGTGTCGATATCGCCGCGGAGAATGCGTTCGACCACTGGCAGGTGCTGATCGAGCACCGCGACGACACCACTATCGAGGAGATCGACACCTTCGCCTGGGGGCTGGTGCTGACCGAGCGCGACCACACCACCGCTCAGGTGCATCTGCGCCTGTTGGAGCCGGACGCCGCTCACAGCCTTCAGCGCGACGAGTGGCTACCGATCTTCGAGATGCCCTGCAGCCTGGCGCTGGCCGACAACCCCCATTTCCATGAGCGCCGGCTGCGCCTGCACGAGGAGTCCTTTACCACTCCGCCGCGCTGGGTGGAGATCGATCTGGACAGCGGCGCGCGCCAGGTACTGCGCCAGCAGCCGGTTCATGGTGACCTGGCCCCCGAAAAGCTCGCCTGCCGGCGCCTCTGGGCAACCGCTTGCGACGGTGAGCGGGTGCCGGTGTCGATTGTCGCCCGTGCCGATCTGATCGATAGCGGCACACTGCCCACCCTGCTCTACGGCTACGGTGCCTACGGCCAGACTCTCGACCCCTGGTTTTCGATCTCACGCCTCGAGCTGCTGGCACGCGGCGCCGCCTTTGCCGTGGCGCACGTGCGTGGCGGCGGCGACCGCGGCGAGCCCTGGTATCTGGCCGGCAAGCTGGCGCACAAGGAGAACAGCTTTCGCGACTTCCTGGCAGCCCGCAACCTGCTGGTCGAGCAGGGCTTCGCCAACGAGCGCCACATCGCCGCCTACGGCGCCAGCGCCGGTGGCCTGCTGGTTGCCGCCAGCGTCAACCTGGATCCCGACGCCTTCTGCGCGGTGGTGCTCGATGTCCCCTTCGTCGACGTACTACGCACCATGGAAAACCCCGAGCTGCCGCTCACCACCGCCGAGTACAGCGAGTGGGGCGATCCTCGCGAGCCCGAGGCGCAGCAGCGCATTCAGGGCTACTCGCCGCTCGACAATCTCGCCCCGGTCTCCTGGCCGGCGGTTTATCTGCAGGGCAGCTGGCACGACACCCGCGTGCCCTATTGGGAGCCGGCCAAGCTCTACGCCCGCCTGCTGGAGATGAACCGTGCCCGCGGACCGGTACTGCTGCACACCGACATGACCGCGGGCCACGGCGGCGCCTCCGGACGTTTTCACGCCTGGCGCGACGTCGCGCAGCAGGACGCCTTCATCCTTTGGGCGCTGGGAATGGCGGAAAGAGAGAGGGCGCACCAGGGCGGCGATGCGCCATAAACCGGAGGCACCGCCCTACCCCTCGATCGGCAGCACGGCGATGATGTAATCCTCATAGTCCTGCTCGTCGACGGCGTCCTCGCTGATCGTCATGCCGCGCACACTGATGCCGGCACGATGAACGCTCATCGGGTCGCCGCTGATCAGCGGATGCCAGGCGGGCAGCGTCTCGCCGCGCGCCACCCGGCGATAGCCGCAGGTCTGCGGCAACCAGTAAAAACGCCGCACCCGTTCCGGGGTGAGCTGCAGGCAGCCCTCGGCGCGGCTGAGCCGGTTCGGGTAATCGCGGCAGCGCACCGCGTCGCTGTCCAGCAGCCGACAGGCGAGCGACAGTGTCGCGATATCGCCGCTCTCCTCGTCTTCCAGCCGCACCAGACAGCACTGACCGCAGCCATCGCAGAGTGCCTCCCACTCGTGCTCGTCGAGCTCCTCGAGGGCAAACCGCTCCCAAAAACGTTCACGCATCGCGCCCTCCGCGCAACGGTCGGTCGTCACTCTCCACCGGGCACCCCTGCCTCGTCGCCTTCGACAGAAAAGGCCCGATCGCGGCTCAGGACGTCGCCACCGGGCGGCATCTGCAGGTAGTAGCCCTTGTCGCGCAGCGCCTCGATCACCGCCTGTATCTCCACCCGCGCCAGCCGCCGTCGTTCATCGAGAGGAATAATCATCACCGGTCGCGGCGTGCCGAAGTGTTCGAGCAGCGCTTGGGGAACGTCCTCGAGGCCGCGGGCGCGGTCGACGTAGAGAAACATCTCCTCAAAGCGCGGACTGCTGAAGATCTGACAGAGCATCGGGTACATGACGGTCTCCAACGGTGCCGGGCTCACTCGAAGCTTTCGAGGGTATCGACCAGGATGGCGTTGAGTATCTCACCGCGCCAGCCGCCGAAAAACGGCCAGGGCGCGGCGTGCAGATCGGCCGCGATCCATTTTTCCAGATCGCGACGTGTCGCCAGCAGCTCGGGCGGCAGCGACAGCGCCTCGGCGCGCTCGCGTACCTGCTGCTTGAGCGCTTTCATGCGCCGCTTGTAGGTGGCGTCCAGCGGCGATGGCAGCGCATGGGGCAGCTCCTGGTCATCAAACTGTGCGGCCTGCGCCACCAGCGCCAGCACGGCGTCACCGTCGCGCTTGATAAAGCCCGGCTTGACGCCGTCAATGGCGGCCAGCTCATGACGGTTGGTCGGCATGGCCGCGGCGATCTCCATCAGCAGCGCATCGCTGGCCAGCCAGCCGCGCGGCAAGTCGCGATGGCGCACCGCCTGTTCACGCCAGCCGCACAGGCGCTGAAAGGCAGCCAACTGGCGCGGCGTCAGACGCCAGGCGTTACGGTGGCGCAGATACCACAGATCCGGGTCGCGCTCGCCGCGGGCGCTATCCAACAGCGCCGCGCACTCTTCATGCAGCCAGCCGAGGCGCCGGTCGGCGCCCAGCTGCGCCGACTGACGTCGCCACAGCGCCGGCAGCCAGCAGACATCGAGCGCCGCGTAGCGGCACTGCTCGGCGCTGAGCGGGCGCAGCAGCCAGTTGGAGCGGGTTTCGTCCTTGGGCAGATGCACCTGCATCCAGTGCGCCACAAGGCGCTGATAACTGATCGAAATCTCGTCGCAGAGCAGGGCGTGCGCCAGCTGCGTATCGACCATCGGTGAGGGCACATCGCCCATCCAGCGCTGAAAGATTTCCAGATCCTCGCCGCAGGCATGAAAGATCTTGAGCGGTCCTTCTTCACCCAGCAAACGCCGTAGCGCGGGGGTGGGAGAAAGCGCCACGGGATCGATCAGCCAGGCCTCTTCGCTGCTGCCCAGCTGGATCAGCGCCGGCTGCGGGTAGAAGGTCGTCTCGCGCATGAACTCGGTGTCGACACCGATCACATCGCAGCCGGACAGCGCCTCGCAGGCGCTGTCCAGCGCCGCTTCGCTGTCAACGAAATACCAGCGGACGCTATCAGACTCGCTGCCGCCTGACAGAGCATTGCTCGACATAGAGATTCCATTGAGGGCCGCAGGCCGGCGCGCAGCCAGTACGACCGTATTCAAAAGGCGAATATTCAAAAAAACGACGCGCGCCACAGGATGGCGTCGGCCCACCCTGCTTCACTCGAAAGGCTGGCGGCCCATGAAAGCGCGTGACAGGGTGCCGCCGTCGACGTACTCCAGTTCGCCGCCCATCGGCACACCGTAGGCCAACCGCGAGCACCTGACGCCCAGCGACCGCAGCTGCTCGGCAATGTAGTGCGCACTGGCCTCGCCCTCGACGGTCGGATTGGTGGCCAGAATCAGCTCGGAGACCTGCCGCTCGCTGACGATACGCTCGAGCAGATCGAGCCCCAGCGCCTCGGGGCCAATGCCGTCGATCGGTGACAGATGACCGTGAAGCACGAAGTAGCGGCCATTGAAACCGCCGGCTTCCTCAATCGCCAGCAGATCGGCCGGCGACTCCACCACACAGAGGCTGTGATCGTCGCGGCGGCTCTGTTCGCAGATGCTGCACAGCCGGCTTTCGGTCAGGTTACGGCAGCGTTCGCAGTAGCCCACCTTCTCCAGCGCCTCGGAAAGCACCTGCGCCAGCCGCTGGCCGCCCTCGCGGTCACGCTCCAGCAGATGAAACGCCATGCGCTGCGCGCTGCGCGGACCAACACCGGGCAGCACGCGCAGAGTTTCCAGCAGCCGATCGATCAGAGGAGAAAAGGTCGCCATGATATCGGCAGGCTCAGAACGGCATCTTGAAGCCGGGCGGCAGATTCATCCCCTCGGTCACCTCTTCCATGCGCGAGCGAGAGTTGGCATCGACCTTGCGCACCGCATCGTTGACCGCAGCGGCCAGCAGATCCTCGAGAAACTCCTTGTCCTCCGCCATGACGGCCTGATCGAGATTGATGGCGGTAACGTCGTGGCGGCCATTCATGGTCACCTTGACCATGCCGGCGCCGGATTCGCCATGCACTTCGGTTTTGGCGATCTCCTCCTGCACCTGCTGCATCTTCTCCTGCATCTCCTGGGCCTGCTTCATCATGTTGCCCATGCCACCCTTGAACATTGCAGAAATCCTCTCGCTGTTGCGGGCCGCGGTTATCGCCCGCCTGGTTGAATCAGCCCCGGTCGGTGCCACTGTCCTGCTCGAAAGAGGTCACCGTACGCTCCAGCAGCCGGGCGCCGAAGGTCTGCTGTAGTGATTGTATATGCGGATCATGCTCGAGCGCTTCAACGGCGCGCTGACGACGCTGCTGCTCGAGACGCTCGCGGTGCCGCGCCGGGGTCTCCAACTGCGGGTCGATCTCGTTTACCTCGATCATCACGCGGCGCGACTCACCGGCGCCCTCCAGCGCCGCGGCGAGTCGCTCGCGATGGACATCGGCGTTCATGGCGCTCTGCGACGGATCGAGGCGCAGCGTCAGCGCGCGGCCGTCGTCGCTGTCGACCACGCAGTTGGCGACCAGATTGGCCGTCATGCCGGAGAGCGCCAGTCGCGGAAAGAGGCGCAGCCAGCGGGTATTGTCGAGCGGCCCGCGGTCGTCCGGCTCCGCCTCGGCATCCGCCGGGGCCACCTCCGGGGGCGACTCGCTGCCGAGCGGTGGTGGCCCAGCGGGCGGCGACTCGGAGAGCGCTGCGGTGTCGACGGCTGCGGCGGGGGCATGGCTGAAGTACGCCTCAAAGGCACTGTCGGCGGCCTTTTCATCCATGCCCTCGTCGGCCTGCGGCGGTTCGGGCATGCCGAACGCCTCGGCGGTATCCTCGTCCGCCGGCGGCTCCGGCACCAGTCCGGGTTCGGTGGTATCGGCCACCGGCGGTTCGGCCCCCTCGTTGACGAGTGCTTCGGCAAGCGCCGCACTCTCTTCGCTGGCGGGAAGCGAGGAAGCGTCGCTGTCGTCGTCCCAGGGCGGTGCCGGCGAGGGCGCTTGCTGTGCGTCCGGGGGCACCGCCGAAGACTCCTCGACGGGCGCCTCCATGGGCTCCTCGAACCTCGCAGGGGCTACCGACTGCGACGATGGCGCAGCCGCCGGCGAACCATCGGCCGTGGCGTCCGGGCTCGACACGGCGGCAGAATCGCCAGTGCCGCCCCCGGTAGCCGAAGCCTCTTCCGACGACGCAGCCGGTGGTGCGCTTGCGCGAATCGGCAGTTCGGCGGGAGCCGGTGCCGGGGCGCCCTGAGGACGAAAGGCGAGCATGCGCAGAAGCGTCATCTCCAGCGCAGTACGCGCCTCCGGTGCACTGTCCATATCACCGCGCCCAGCAATGGCGATCTGATAGTAGAGCTGCACATCCTCGGCGCTGAAGCGCCCGGCCAGTTCGAGCAGCGCCTCCCTGTCGCCCTCGCCGTTATCCAGCGCATCCGGCACCATCTGGGCGACGGCAAGGCGATGAAACACGCCTGCCAGCGCATCCAGCACGCCGGCAAAATCGGGCCCCTGCTCGGCCAGCGTCGCCACCTCGGCGAGTACCGCGGCAGCGTCACCGCGCGCCAGCGCCTCGGCCAGGCCCAGAATGCGGCGCTGATCGAGGGTGCCCAGCATGGCGATCACATCGGCCTCGCGCACCTCGCCGTGACCGAAGGCGATCGCCTGATCGGTGAGCGACAGGCCGTCGCGCATCGAACCGTCGGCGGCGCGCCCCAGCAACCACAGCGCGGCCTCGTCGAAGGGCGTCCGTTCATGACCCAGGATATGGCGCAGGTGCCCCACAATACGCTCCGGCGTCATGCGCTTGAGCGCGAACTGCAGACAGCGCGACAGCACCGTCGCCGGCAGTTTCTGCGGGTCGGTAGTGGCAAGCAGGAAGCGTACGTGAGGCGGCGGCTCTTCCAGCGTTTTCAAAAGGGCATTGAAGCTGTGCGTCGACAGCATGTGCACTTCGTCGATGAGGTACACCTTGTAGCGCCCCTGGGTGGGCGCGTACTGCACGTTGTCGAGCAGCTCGCGGGTGTCCTCGACCTTTGTGCGCGACGCGGCATCGACCTCGATCAGATCGACAAAGCGCCCCTCGTCGATCGCGCGGCAGGTTTCACACACGCCGCAGGGGCGCGAGGTCACGCCGCTTTCACAGTTGAGGCAGCGCGCCAGAATGCGCGCCAGGGTGGTCTTGCCGACGCCGCGCGTGCCGGTAAACAGATAGGCATGGTGCAGCCTGCCCTGATCCAGCGCATTGACCAGCGCGCGGCTGACGTGCTCCTGCCCCACCAGCTCGTGAAACGTGCGCGGCCGCCATTGGCGGGCCAGTACCTGATAGCTCATGCAGCGCGATAGCCCTGAAAAACTCTGCCGTAATAGCGGATCGCAGCAACGTCCGGCGTGCTGCGCAAAGGCCTTATTCTATCGACTTGCCGGTGGTGCGCCAATTACCGTGAAGCGGCCGGCATCACAGCCCGGGGGGATGACGACAGCAAAAAGGGGAAAGGCCGGAAAGAAAGAAAAGGATGCGAGAGATAACACCAGGATAGAGGGTGGTAACCCCCGACAGCCACATCCCGGCACACGCAGCCATCACTACCGTTGCTCCCTTCCGGGCCTGGCGGGGTTTGCGATATAGCGTTGCGAGAGGACCATCGAGGGTCACCATAACAGGTTGATGCGAAACCGCCGACGGGCGGGCTTCAATCAACCGAGCGCGTATACTGGCAGCATGATTTCAAAGGGTCAAGCCTGACCGGCACCCCCTCAACCAATACCGCCGACTTCGGTTAGAATGTGGTGGCGCAGATGCCTTCTGCCAACTCTTGTTGCAACACCGCCCCCATCGCGAGCGAGAATCTCCAACCATCATGTCACTACTGCTGATCGAGGATGACGAACTACTGGCGCGCACGCTGGAGAAACTGCTGCGTCAGTACGACGAGACCGAGGTGATCGGCGACGGTCATCTCGCCTGCCAACGTCTGGCCCAAACCACCTCATGCGCGCTGGTGATCCTCGATCTCAATCTGCCAGGACGCAGCGGACTGGAGGCGCTGGCGGCGCTGCGCCGACACGACAGCAAAACGCCGGTACTGATTCTGACCGCCCGCGCCTCGGTAGAGGATCGCGTCGCCGGACTCGACGGCGGCGCCGATGACTACCTCACCAAGCCCTTCTCGCTGTCCGAGTTCGAAGCGCGTGTGCGTGCCCTGCTGCGGCGCCAGCGCAGCACGGTGGCGGAGTATGTCACGATGGGTGGGCTCAGCCTGCACCTGCCCACCCAGCGCCTGCAGCTCGGCGACGCCCCGCTGTCGCTACCGCCCCGCGAACAGCGCCTGCTCTCCTGCCTGCTGCGCCACGGCAATCGGGTCATCTCGCGTATGCGACTGATCGAGGAGGCCTTCGGCAGCGACGAGGAGATGCGCGACAACGCCCTCGAAGTGCAGATTCACCGCCTGCGCCGTCGCCTCGAGGAGAGTGATGTGCAGATTCGCACCATACGCGGCATGGGCTACCGGCTGGAGCAGCGCTGAAGATGTCGCGCGCGTCGTCTTCCCATCACGGCGCCAGCCTCTATCGCCGCCTGCTGATCTGGCTGCTGCTGCCGCTGGTGATCACTCTCGCAATGCTGCTTTTACAGGCCTGGCAGAGCGCTCAGCGCAGCGCCGACCGCGCCTATGACCGTCTGTTGGCCTCGGCAGCGGGCGTTATGGCCGAAAGCGTCAGCTGGCAGGATGATCGCCTGTGGTTCGATATTTCCACCACCGCCCTCGAGATGCTGGCGCCACGCGGCGACGAGCGGGTGTTCTACACCCTCGCTGATGCCAATGGCGCAATGATCACGGGCAATGCCGATCTCACGACCCTGTTGCCGCCTTCGCAAATGAGCACCGACTTTGCCACTGTCACCGCCTACTGGCACGGCATCGAGCTGCGCGTGGGGGCGCGTCACAGCCGGCTGACCGGCTGGCGCAACCGGGCGCCCTTCACGGTGCTGGTGGCCCATACGCCGGAAGCGCGCCACGATATGGCATGGGGACTGTTTCGCGACAGCGCGCTGCGGCTGGTGGGGGTGCTACTGCTGGCTGCCGGTGCCCTGCTGCTCGCTGTGGGCATGGCGCTGCGACCACTGCAGCGGCTGCGCCGTCATCTGCGCAGTCGCCGTGCCGACGACCTCAGGCCGCTACAGATGAAAGCGCCGCGCGAACTGGGCGAACTGATCGACGCCCTTAACCTGCTGCTGGCGCGCCAGCGGCGTGCGCAGATGCATCAGCAGCGCTTTATCGGCGACGCCTCCCACCAACTACGCACCCCGCTCGCCGGCATCTCGGCCAGCGCCGAGCTGGCGCTGCGCAGCGACGACAGCGTCCGCTGGCGCGAGGCGCTGATACAACTGCAGGGCGGCACAAGACGCGCTGCAAGGCTGGCCGAGCAGCTACTGTCACTGACCCGTTTGAACTCCCCGGAAGCGCCGCTGGAGCGGCGTCCGCTGGCGCTGGAGGAGATCGCCCGCGAGGCGTTGCTACGCTTTCTGGATGCCGCCGACCGGCGCGGCATCGATCTGGGCCTGGCGGAGCCCTGCCCGGCGCGACAACTGCCGGCCTGCGACTGGCAGCTTGAGGAAGCACTGGGCAACCTGATCGACAACGCTCTGCGCCATGCAGCTTCAAGGGTAACTGTCGGGGTAAGACAATCACCGCCGGCGCTGTGGGTCGCCGACGACGGCCCGGGCGTGCCGGTCGAGCTGCACAGCGATATGCTGCGTCCCTTTCGCCGCCGCGAGGAGGGCAGCGGCGGCAGCGGCCTGGGGCTGGCGATCGTCGACAGCATAGCGCGTGCCCACGGCGGGCGAGTGGCCATGACGGCTGCCGACGGCGACTTCACGATCTATCTGGAGCTGGGCGAGCACGGCGAACCGGACACCTCAAGCGACGCAGGCAGCGAGGAGCACCACCTTTGACAGCCGGATACCACAGGCCGGCGGCGCTTTTACTGGCCGCCCTGATCATTACCGCCACGCCGTCCCGAGCAGATACCCGGCTGCACTATCACGGCGACGGCAACACCCGGGGCGACGCTGCGGCGCTGGTGATCGCCGGCGTCATCGAACCAGCGGAGATCGATCCGCTACTGCGCGCCTTTCACGACCGATATCCGACGATCGATATTACCTATCAGGACGTTTCACGCTCCTACCAGGCCCATCAGCAGTGGCCGCCGAGTATTCGCGAAGGCTACATCGATCTACTGATGTCTTCCTCGATGGGCAATCAATACCGCCTTGCCAACGAAGGCTATGCGCGCCCCTTCGACGCCGACACCCTCAACCCGAACTGGCCACGCAACGCCCGCTGGCGCAATGAACTTGTGGGCCTGACCCGCGAGCCGCTGGTGATGGTCTATAACCGTGCGCTGCGCGACATTGCCACGCCGCCGCGTGATCACGGCGAACTGCTGACGCTGCTGACCCAACACCGGGAGGCGCTCGACGGCAGGGTAGTCAGCTATGACCCCGCCAGCAGCGCTACCGGTTTCATGGCGATGGCCAGCGATGTGGCGCGCTCCCCCGAAGCGTGGTCGCTGTTCGAAGCCATGGGAGCGGCCAATGCCGAATGGCGCGAAACCACCACATCGATGCTTTCAGGGCTGGCTGATGGACGCTATCTGATCGGCTACAATCTGATCGGCTCCTACGCCCGCCGCGCAGCGGCGCTGCATCCCGAGCTGGTCATACAGATGCCTCGGGACTACGCCCTCGCCCTGCAGCGGCTGGCCATGATTCCCCATAGTGCCCGCCACCCGCAGGCGGCA
This sequence comes from Kushneria aurantia DSM 21353, assembly GCF_000382245.1. Classification (GTDB taxonomy): domain Bacteria; phylum Pseudomonadota; class Gammaproteobacteria; order Pseudomonadales; family Halomonadaceae; genus Kushneria; species Kushneria aurantia. The sequence continues at coordinate 45,424 of NZ_KB907883.1, read as the reverse complement.
CAGCGCTTTTTGTCCTTTATCACCTCCCCCGACGGTCAGCAGGTAATGGCCCGTGAGACCACCCTGAGCTCACCACATGCCGAGGGCGATGCGGCGGACGACGACGCACTGGTACCGATTCGTCCGGGGCCGGCGCTGCTGACACTGACCGATCCGCTCCAGCGAGCCTCGCTGGTGGCGCAGTGGCGATCATTGACGCAGGGCGAGACGACCGAGTCTCCTCGTATTCCTGCCATCAACGGCAATGCTGTCGAGAGCAGGAACCGATGAGTGGCCTGAAACGCCTTGATCAACTGCTGGTCGAACAGCAGCTGGTGCGCTCACGCTCGCGCGCGCAGCGACTGATCCGCAACGCTCGGGTGCAGCTGATAACCCCTGACGGCGCGCGCACCCTGACTCGCCCCGCCGAAAGGATGCCGGGCGACAGCCACCTTGTGGTTCTCGACGACCCCGAAGAGCGCTACGTCTCCCGCGCCGGCCTCAAGCTGGAGGCGCTGATCGCCGCCAGCGGCAGGCTCGACGGTCTGACAGTGCTGGATGTAGGCCAGTCGACCGGCGGTTTCAGCGACTGTGCGCTGCGCCACGGCGCGCGACGGGTGATCGGCATCGAGGTCGGCCACGGCCAGCTCGACGTCGACCTGGCAGCCGATGAGCGCGTTACCGTGCTGGAGGGCGTCAACGCCCGCCGCCTCCCCGACGAGGAGCTCGTAGCGCTGGCCCCGGAAGGCATCGAGGCGGTAGTGATGGACGTCTCCTTTATCTCCCAGACGCTGATACTGCCCGAACTTTCGCGCCTGCTGCGCCCCGGCGCGCGATTGCTGAGCCTGGTCAAACCGCAGTTCGAACTGTCGCCCGCAAAGATCGCCGCCGGCGGCCTGGTGCGCGACACGCGCCACTACGCCGAAGTCGAAACGCGCCTGCGAGCGGCCTGCGCCGAGTGCGGCTTCGAAATACTGCTGTGGATGGCGAGCCCGATCAGCGGCGGTGACGGCAACCGCGAGTTCCTGCTCCACGCACGGCGGCTTTAACCGTTCGCATAGCGGCGACAGGCGCCCACCAGAGCGTCGGCCAGCGCCGTGGTCGCCGGCCCCGCGCTGCGCCGGTCGCTGTGTACCAGAAACAGCTCCGCGCTGCGATGCTCACCGTCGATCAGCGGCAGCCGGCGCAGCCGATCGGCCGCCAGCTCATCACCGATGTGATCAATTGGCAGCCAGGCAAAGCCCAGGCCGTCGCACACCAGTCGGATCGAGGTGTGCAGGTGGGATACCGTCCAGCGCTGTTCGCTGGCGAAGCGGCCGGCGTCGCGCTGGCGCCGCAGTCCCGAGTCACGGACCACGAACTGGCGATAGCCGCGCAGATCGTCACTGCTGACCTCACGGCCGAGCCGATGCAGCGGATGAGCGGGGCTGGCGACCGCCACGAACGCCACCGTCAGCAGCGGCTGTGCCGGCAGACCCGGGGGCGTCTGGTGGGTGATCGCCAGCTCCGCGCGGGCGTCGAACAGCGCCTCCAGGGTGCCGGAGAGCATGGTTTCAACCAGCTGCACCCGACAGTCGCGGCTGGCCGGGGCGAAGTTGGCAAGGACGTGACTCAGCAGCGCGGGCGGAAAGATCTCCTCCACCACCAGCCGCACTTCGGGCTCCCAACCGTCGGCCAGATTGCGCGCCTGCTGCTCGAGACTCAGCGCCTCTTCGATGATAGTGCTGGCGCGGCGCAGCAGCGCCTCGCCGGCCGGCGTGATCACCGTACGCCGCCCCTGCGTCGTCAGCACAGGGACCGGGAGCTGCTGCTGCAGCCCCCTGAGCGCATAGCTGACCGACGACTGACTGCGATCGAGGCGCTCGGCAGCGCCGGCGAAACTACCCTCCTCGACCAGGGCCTGCAGCACCACCCACTGCTCGAGACTGATGGCGGGGATATCCTGTGCCATGACACTCCACTGACGCCGTTAATCATCGAATTATTCGATCATTATGCCCCGAATATTGCACCCATCGCACAGCGGCAGTCACATAAGCTTCTCCCATCGTTTCAGCCACCCTTCACGGAGAGATTAAATGACCGCCACGACAGCCGAACACAGCCCAGGCAGCACACTGATTCACCGACTTATCGCCTCCAGAGCCGGTCTGGCGGCGCTGGCGCTGCGCCTGCCGGTGGGTTTGATTTTCATGGCACACGGCAGCCAGAAACTGTTCGGCCTGTTCGGCGGCCATGGTCTTGCCGGCACCGCGCAGTGGATGGCCTCGGTAGGTATCGAGCCCGGCTATCCGCTGGCGCTCGCCGCCGGCAGCGCCGAATTCTTCGGCGGTCTGGCGCTGCTGCTGGGCCTGCTGGTACGCCCCGCCGCCGCCCTGCTGGCATTCACCATGCTGGTCGCCATCTTCAGTGTGCATCTGCCCAACGGCCTTTTTATCAGCAACAACGGCTATGAGTACGCCCTCTCTCTGCTCGCCGTCAGCGTCTCGCTGATCTTCAGCGGCGCGGGGAGGCTGTCGCTGGACCGCCTGCTGGCGCAGCGCCTGTCCTGAGGCGAGTTTTCAGCGCTCCGGCGCCGCCGCAGCAGCCGACGGGTAGAGTCCAGGCGCTGATCAAAGCGCGGTTGACATCGCCAGGCTGTTGCTGCTGATCGGACAGCTCGCTGACTGTCTCTGCCGGTCGCGATCGGCGCGATCGAACACCTTTCACCCTCGACAACCTCCAGCTCAACCGGCCCTCCGGGTCAACCCGGAGCGAGAACATCAGTTTAAAGCGAACGGTGCCATGATAAGCTCATCCACAAGACTGTCACCCATGGATTGATGCCCATGCACTCAGCATTTCGTTACTTTCCGTCACTGCTTCTGGCTACCGCTGCGGCACTGCCCGGCTCACAGGTGCTTGCCGAAGAAGCCTCGCCGGAAGAGGCCGTTCAGCAGCAACAGCAGCAGCGTCAGGCGCTGGAGCGCGAGGCGATGCTCAACCCGATGGCGATCACCGTCTACAAGCGCAATTACCTGATGCCCTGGACGTGGAACATGCGCCCCAATAGAGCGGCCTTTCGCAATATCGACAGCGAAAGCGGCATGGATAAAAGCGAAGTAAAGTTCCAGTTCAGCATCAAGGTGGGGCTGATCGACAACCTTTTCGGCAACAACGGTGATCTTTACTTCGGCTATACCCAGCGCTCCTGGTGGCAGGCCTACAACTCCGACGCCTCTTCGCCCTTTCGCGAAACCAACTATGAGCCCGAGGTGTTCATCACCTTCGACAACACCACGTCACTGCTGGGCTGGACCAACACCGCCAACCGTATCGGTTTCGTGCACCAGTCCAACGGCCGCTCCGATCCCATGTCGCGCAGCTGGAACCGTTTTTACCTGGACAGTATCTGGCAGCAGAACGACTGGACGCTGTCCGTTGCGCCCTACTGGCGTGTACCCGAATCCAGCGAGGATGACGATAATCCCGATATAGAGAATTACATGGGCTACGCCGATATCACACTGGGCTATCAGTTCGACAACGAACACGAGATCACCTGGCTGACACGCGGCAACCCGGCCCAGGGGCATTACGGCAACCAGATCGACTACTCCTTCCCGCTCTACGGCAAGGTGAGAGGCTTTGTACAGTACTACGAGGGGTATGGCGAGAGCCTGATCGACTACAATCACTACAACCGGCGTATCGGTTTTGGTTTCTCCCTCAACACCGCTTTTCTGGGCATTCCCGATACCATCTGACAGGCAGAGGCATAAAAGTTTTTTCGCCACAGGGTATAGCGCGCGTTGAAGCCGGCAGCGGGACTGCTATGCTTGAAAAGCATCGGCCTTTTTAAACCCTCATTTTCCGCAAGGAGAGCATCATGGCAATGGACCCCGTCAACGCCCCGAAACGCAGCGGTGAAGCCAGCAAGGAGCAGCTGCGTGATGACCTGCGCCAGCTCACGCATACCATCGAAGAGCTGATGCAGGCCACTGCCGATGACTCTCGTGAAAACGTGGCCAATCTGCGCCAGCGCGCCGAAGCGCGTCTGATGGAGACTCGCCAGCGTCTCTCCGAGCAGAGCGATCGCGTGCGCACCCAGACCCAGGATTCGATCGAGTGCACCGAAAGCTACATTCGCGGCAACCCCTGGAAAAGCGTCGGCTATAGCGCTGCGGCGGGTGTCATTGTCGGCCTTATTCTCGGTCGCGGCTGATGTCGTCGTCTTCCACCGGACCGGCCGAAAAGGTCATTCAGGCCGCGCGCAAGCTGTTGCACTCGCTGGTCAATTCCGGCGAGACGCGCTTGCGTCTGGCAGTTATCGAGCTGCAGGAAGAGCGCGCTCGGCTTTTTTCCCTGCTGATTCTGACCGGTATCGGGATCATGCTGGTCGCCTTTGGTATCGGCATGCTGATGCTGTTGGTGATTGTCGCCTTCTGGCAGGAGCATCGGTTGCTGGCTATCGGCATTGCTTCGGGAATACTGCTGCTGCTCGGCCTGCTGGTACTGCTGCGGGTACGCGCCATCTCCCGCGAGCCCAGCCTGCTGCGCTCCACTCTGGCGCGCTTTAGTGAAGACAAGCAGCTGCTGGACGAGTACCGCATCGATCACGACAAGGTGGGAGAGCCACGTGAAGAGCGCTGAAATGGCGGCGCGACGCCAGCGACTGGAACAGCGTGTCATACAGCAGCGCCTCGAGATGCTGGAGGCTACCCGTGAGTGGTATAGCGCCATGGCGCCGGTCGATCGCGGCTGGCAGAAGCTCTCCTATTACCGTGGGCCGTTGCTGCTGGGCTCCGGCATGGCGATCACCGCCGTGTCGCGACGCCCACGCCGTATCGGACGCTGGCTCAAACGCGGTATTGTCATTTACACGCTCGCCAGGCGCGCGCGTACGCTGATGCGTCGCTGACCGCACTGCCTGTATCGCTGCCCAGGAGGGTGTTTCAGAACCGGCTTCTTACCGCCGAGGGCAGGTTGCCACGAGGGCGCTATAAACCCCTCCGTGGGCGCTACTATCGCTATCTGACCGCCATGGATGGCGGCAATGCCGGAAACTCAGGGAGTTTTTTCCGGCCATGGCGATAGACCCTTGTTTCAACCTCCCCTCGGCTATTGGTACATGGCAGTGTTTGTGTTTTGAAATGCGCTCTAAAGCGCAGCGGCGCAGGCCACACCCGAAGCCCACGCCCACTGCAAGTTGTGCCCGCCCAGCTGCCCGGTGACATCCAGTGCCTCGCCGACAAAGTGCAAACGCGGGTGGCTTTTGACCGAAAAGTCCTTTGAAGACAGCGCTGCGGTGTCAATGCCGCCCATGGTGACCTCGGCCGTACGCCACCCTTCGCTACCCGCCGGTTTCAGCCTGAAATGGCTCAGCCCGGCAGCCAGCGCCTCGATTTGACGATTGCTGCAATTCGATAGCCTCATCTGCCAATCGAACGATGCTTCAGGGACCAACCACTCTGTCATCGCCTGCGACAGCCTTTTGGGCAGCCGCTCCCCCAGCCATCCCGCCGGCGTGCGTGACGGTGTTTCGGCTCGTGCCTGCCTGAGCGAGGCGGCGATATCCTCGACCGCCGGCAGCCAGTCGATCGCGATCTCGTCACCGGGCCACCAGTGGTTGGAGGCCTTGAGAATCGACGGACCGGAAAGCCCGCGGTGAGTCAGCAGCAGCGGCTCGCGGTAGCGGCCATCACGGCAGCGCACCTCGACCTCGCTGGCGAGACCGGAAAGGGCTGCCATGCGCGCCTTCCAGGGCTCGCCCAGGGTCAGCGGCACCAGCGCCGGGCGCGGCGTGACCACGGCAAGCCCCAGCCTGCGGGCGAGATCGAAGGCGAAACCGGTCGCCCCCAGGGTGGGAATCGATAATCCGCCGGTGGCTACCACCAGCCGGTCGGCCACAACTTCGCCACCGGAGGTGGCCAGACGCACGCCCGCTTCATGCACATCGACTTCATCAACGCGGGTCGACAGGCGCAGCTCGACCCCCGCCCAGCTGCACTCGGTGAGCAGCATATCGACGATCGGCTGGCTGGAGTCGGCGCAGAACAGCTGGCCCGGCGCCTTCTCTACCGGCTCGATGCCGTGACGCTCGACCATCTCGACAAAATCACCCGGCGTGTAGCGTTTGAGCGCCGACTTGCAAAAATGGGGGTTGGCGGAATAGAAGTGCTGCGGCCCGGTCGCCATATTGGTGAAGTTGCAGCGCCCGCCGCCGGACATCAGTATTTTCCTGCCGGCGCGTTTGGTGTGCTCGATCAACAGCACCCGACGGCCGCGGTAACCGGCGTGCAGGGCGCACATCATGCCGGCGGCACCGGCACCGATGACGACAACGTCCCAGTGGTTCATGGCACTTCATATCGAATTGAAAACAATACCCCCGCCGACAAGGGCGGGGGCACGTGACGGTCAGGGGCGAGAGTATCAACCGCCACCCTCGACGTGACCGCCGAACTGCTGACGCATGGCAGAGAGCAGCTTCTCACCGTAGGTGTGGTCGCGCCGCGAGCGGAAGCGGGCAAAAAGTGCGCTGCTGAGCACGTTGGCCGACACCGCCTCCTCGATTGCCGCCTCGATGGTCCATCGCCCCTCACCGGAGTCGTCGACCCTGCCGTTGTAATCGCCGAGTTTTTCGTCCTTTGCCAGCGCGATCGCGGTCAAATCCAGCAGCCAGGAAGAGATCACGCTGCCGCGACGCCACACCTCGGCGACATCCGCAAGGTTGAGATCGAAACGCTCATCCTCCGGAAGTTCTTCCTTATTGCGATTTCTGAGAATATCGAAGCCCTCGGCATAGGACTGCATCATGCCGTACTCGATGCCGTTGTGAACCATCTTGACGAAATGGCCGGAGCCCGCCGGTCCGCAGTGCAGATAGCCCTGCTCGGCGCGGTCGTCCAGATGCTCCTCGCGGCGACCCGGGGTTTCATCGATGTCGCCCTTGCCCGGCGCCAGGGTGCTGAAAATCGGATCGAGACGCTCGACGACAGATTTTTCGCCACCGATCATCAGGCAGTAGCCGCGCTCGCGCCCCCAGACGCCACCGGAAACGCCCACGTCGATGAAATGAATATCGCGCTCGCTCAGCTCGCGGGCGTGGCGCACCCCTTCCTTGAAAAAGGAGTTGCCGCCCTCGATGAGGGTATCATCGGCTTCCAGCATGTCGCCGAGCGTGGTGATCGTCGAGTCGGTAATCTCACCGGCCGGCAGCATCAACCAGATCGTGCGCGGCGCCGACAGGCTGTCGACCAGCTTCTGCAGCGAGTCGGCACCCTCGGCCCCCTCCTTTTGCAGCTCCGCCACCGTGTCACTGTTGGTGTCGAAAACAACGCACTCATGATCTGCATCCATCAGACGGCGTGCGATGTTGCCACCCATTTTACCCAGACCGACGATTCCGATTTTCACTGTAAAGGCTCCTTTTGAACGTCCTGAATACAGACCGGCTTCCGATGCCACTGAATGTGAAGTTTAACAAAGGAGTGAAGACTATGCTCGACAGGCAGATGCCGGACGACTTTGTAATCACAGGGTGTTACAAAAATAATAACTTATGTAAAATAGGGATCAGTGTTGCCGGCCCTACCGGTAATGCCTTTTCGGGCCGGCAAGATTACCCTCGCGCCGGCCCTTTTTGCGCGATTCTTTCGTGCGCCATTTCCTTTCCGCTCTCCTCGTCTTCAGCACTCGATGGCGTTAACCGCCAGGCCGCCGCGCGAAGTCTCCTTGTACTTGTCCTGCATGTCGCGACCGGTATCGCGCATGGTGCGAATCACCTTGTCCAGCGAGATAAAATGCTCGCCGTCCTCTTCGAGTGCCAGCTGCGCGGCGTTGATCGCCTTCACCGAGGCGATGGCGTTGCGCTCGATGCAGGGCACCTGCACCAGCCCGCCGACCGGATCGCAGGTCAGGCCGAGGTTGTGCTCAAGACCGATCTCGGCGGCATTCTCGACCTGTTCGGGCGTGCCGCCCATGACTTCGGCCAGGCCCGCTGCAGCCATCGCGCAGGCCGAGCCGACCTCGCCCTGGCAGCCTACCTCGGCGCCGGAAATAGAGGCATTTTTCTTGCACAGAATGCCCACCGCGGCGGCCGCCAGCAGGAATTCGACGGCGTCGCGTTCGCAGGCACCGGCCTGGAAGTTCATGTAGTAGTAGAGCACCGCCGGGATGATGCCTGCTGCGCCGTTGGTCGGCGCGGTGACCATGCGCCCACCGGCGGCATTCTCCTCGTTGACCGCCAGCGCGTAGATATTGACCCAGTTCATCGCCGACAGCGTGGTGGTGATCAGGTCGGGGCGCTCGGCCATCGCCAGCAGGCGCTGATGCTTGCGTCGCGCGCGGCGCTTGACGTTGAGCCCGCCGGGCAGAATACCCTCATGACTCAGACCGTTCTGGATGCATTCGCTCATCGCCTGCCAGATGCGCCACAGGCCGCTGCGAATCTCCTCTTCACTGCGCCACGCCTTCTCGTTTTCCAGCACCAGCTCACTAATACGCAGGTTGTGCTCTTTGCACAGCGCCAGCAGCTCGACGGCGCTGTTGAAGTCGTAGGGCAGCCGGGTGTTGTCGACATCCAGCTCCCCCGCCTCGGCCTGAGCCTCGTCGATCACGAAGCCACCGCCCACCGAGTAGAAGGTGTTCTGATAGAGCACCTGCTCCCCTGCGTGAACGATCAGGCGCATGGCGTTGGGATGACGCGGCAGGCTGTCGGGATGCAGTTGCATATCCCGCGACCAGTCGAAGGTCACCTCGCGGCGGCTATCGAGGTGCAGCGTGCCGCTCTCCTTCAGCGTCTCGATGGTGGGTATCACGATGGCGGGGTCGATAGTGGCCGGCTTCTGCCCCATCAGCCCCATGATGACGGCGCTGTCGGTGCCGTGGCCGATGCCGGTGGCCGACAGCGAACCGAAAAGCTGTACCTCGACCCGCTCGACCCTGTCGATCAGCCCCTTGTCGCGCAGCGCTTCGACAAACAGCCAGGCGGCATGCATCGGGCCCACGGTATGGGAGCTCGACGGGCCGATGCCGATCTTGAAAAGATCGAATATGCTGATGGCCATTCGGTTCATCCTCTCTGTTGCGATCCGATAATCGGGCAGAACGGCGGCTCCTGTCGCCGGGCCGTACCGCCACTGTGCTGCCCGTCATTGTCATTCGTCGTCCGCCGTGCTGCCCCGGCACAAGCGTCATCGACGTTGCTCTAATCGGCAAAGACCACTGTCTTGCCCTGGTGCAGAAAGATGCGTTGCTGCACGTGGTAGCGCACCGCCCGGGCCAGCGTCAGACACTCGATATCGCGGCCGCGCGCCACCATGTCGTCGGGCGAATGGGTATGATCGACCGCCTCTACGCCCTGGGCGATGATCGGCCCCTCGTCGAGGTCTTCATTAATATAGTGCGCCGTGGCGCCCACCAGCTTGACGCCTTTCTCCCAGGCCTGGTGATAGGGTCTTGCCCCGCGAAAGCCGGGCAGCAGCGAATGGTGGATATTGATCGCACGACCGCTGACCCGCTCGCAGAAGGCCGGCGTCAGCACCTGCATATAGCGCGCCAGCACGATCAGTTCAGCGCCGCTGGCGTCGATCACCTCGCTGATCTGCGCCTCCTGCTCGGCGCGCGTCTCCGCCGTCACCGGCAGATGGTAATACGGCAGCTGATGCCAGGCCGTCAGCGCCTCGAGATCGGGATGATTGGAGATCACCGCGCGGATATCGATCGGCAGCTGGCCGATACGATAACGATAGAGCAGATCGTTCAGACAGTGGTCGGCCTTCGACACCATGATGATGGTGGGAACGCGACGACTGGCGGCATTGAGCGTGAAGCTCATGTCGAACTCGCCGCTGCGCTCGGCGAAGTGACGCTGAAACGCCTGCTCGTCGAAGCCCTGCTCGGGGCGAAACACGGCGCGAATGAAAAAACGCTGCGACAGCGCGTCGTCGAAGGAGTTGAGCTCGGTGATGTAGCAGTGACGCTCCTTGAGAAAGCGCGTCACCACATCCACGGTGCCCAGCCGGCTGGGACACTGGGCGGCGAGAATCCAGCTGTCGCTGTGGCTATTGTCAGTGGGCATGTTGGCTCCAGCCACGGGTGCCGGCGCCAAAGCGCTGGCACCCGGTCGTCATGGTGAAAGTCATTCGACGCTCAGGCCGTACTCGCGACCGGCGTCCAACAGCCAGCGCACGCAGTAGTCGGCGAAACTGCGCCGTACTACCAGTTCGAAACGATCTTCACGCGGCCGGCGCAGGTTGACACTGGTCTTGGCGAAGACGGTGCCGACCCCCTTGCCCACCGGCAGTCCGTGGCTGTGCACATCGTAGGTGACCGACTTCATCAGTACCTCGCGGGCGTGCTCGCCGGAGAGTTCCAGCAGCGTCTGCCCGCCGCTTGCGTTGACGATGGCGAAGTGGGCGTCGCCAAGCTGCGCCCGCAGCCGGTTCTCCAGCTCGAACTCCTCGCCGGCGGGCACGATCACCAGCCACTCATCGGGGGACAGCCACTGCACCGAGCGGCTGCCGTCGGCGTCGTGGTTGAGGCCCAGCGGCTGGCCCGGCAGGCTCACGCCCAGCGTCTCGCGCACCGCCTCATCCAGCACGATAGCGCCGCCGCGCAGAATCAGATGACCGAGGAAGGGGCGTTCGACCACCGTCACCTGCCCCTCGCCGGCGGCGGCGTCGATGACGCCGCGCTGCCGACTCCAGTGCAGCGGCGACTCGGCGTCGATCGCATCGCTCGGATGAGTGTCGAACACGGCGACATTGCTGGCACTGTTTTCAGAACGGGCTTCAGACATTCTGGCGCTCTCCCTTGGGGTCAACGAAAATGGTGCTGACGACCTCGGCCTCGTGGGTCGTGCCGTTGGACATGGGCAGATAGACCGTCTCGCCCATGCGCTTGCGACCGCCCTTGAGTACCGCCAGCGCGAAGCCGCTCTCCAGCACCGGACTGTAGTAGCTCGACGTCACATGGCCCATCATGGTCATGGGAATCGCCTGATCGGGGTCGAGTACGATCTGGGCGCCCTCCTCCAGTACCACCTTCGGGTCCTTCGGTTTGAGCCCCACCAGCTGCTTGCGGTCCTCACGGGCGGTGTCGGGACGATTCAGGGCGCGCTTGCCGATCCACGCGAAGGGCTTGTCATAGCCCACCGCCCAGTGCATGCCAAGATCCTCGGGCGTCACCGAACCGTCGGTGTCCTGGCCGGCAATGATCAGCCCCTTCTCGGCGCGCAGCACGTGCATGGTCTCGGTGCCGTAGGGGGTCAGGTCGTACTTTTCACCGTGCGCGAACAGCGTCTTCCAGACGTGCAGGGCGTAGTTGGCCTGAACGTTGATCTCGAACGCCAGTTCGCCGGTGAAGGAGATACGGAACACCCGCGCCGGTACCCCGGCTACCCTGCCTTCGCGCCAGTCCATGAACTTGAACTGCTCGCGGTCCAGGTCAATGTCGGTCACTTCGGAGAACAGCTTGCGCGCCTCCGGGCCGGTCACGGTGATGGTCGCCCAGTGGTCGGTCACCGAGTTGAAGTAGACCTGCAACTCCGGCCACTCGGTCTGATGCCACAGCTCCAGCCACTCCAGCACGCTGGCGGCGCCGCCGGTGGTGGTGGTCATCAGGAAGTGGTTGTCGCCCAGACAGCTGGTGGTGCCGTCATCCATCACCATGCCGTCGTCCTTGCACATCACACCGTAGCGCACACGCCCGGGCGCCAGTTTGGCCCACTTGTTGGTGTAGACACGGCCAAGGAACTCGCGGGCATCCGGCCCCTGGATATCGATCTTGCCCAGCGTCGAGGCGTCGAGAATCCCCACCCCCTGGCGCACGGCCAGGCACTCGCGCGCCACTGCCTCATGCATCGTCTCCAGACGCTCTTGACCGTCGGCGCGGCGTTTTTGTGGAAAATACCAGGGGCGTTTCCACTGGCCGACATCCTCGAACTCGGCGCCGTTCTCGACATGCCACTGGTGCAGCGCGGTGTAGCGTTCGGGGTCGAACAGCTCGCGGCAGTGGCGGCCGACGATGGCGCCGAAAGTGACCGGCGTGTAGTTGGGACGAAAAACCGTGGTGCCGACCTCGGGAATCGAGCGATGCAGGCAGCGCGCGGCGATCGCCATGCCGTTGATGTTGCCGAGCTTGCCCTGATCGGTACCGAAGCCCAGCGCGGTGTAGCGCTTGACGTGCTCGATCGACTCGAAGCCCTCGCGGGTAGCCAGCTCGATCGCTGCCGCGGTGACGTCGTTCTGGAAATCGACGAACTGTTTGGGCGCGCGCAGCGAGGTCTTCTCGTGCGGCACCTGATAGAGCGCTTCGGTAGCGCTCTCGCGGCGCGACGCGGCGGCGGGCAGGGTCATCGCCCCGGCTGCTTCGAAACCGCCGGCGCGAGCCGCCTCGGCGCCGGCGCGAGCGCCGTCGGCAAGACTCTCGTCCAGCGCGTAGATGCCCTGAACGCCGCCGGCGTAGTGCATGCCCTTGACCTCGCCGGGCACGAAGCCGAGCAGGTCGTCGCGCCACTGCGGACGCTTGCCGGTGTGCGAAGCCAGGTGCACCACCGGGCTGTAGCCACCGGAGCTGGCGATGGTGTCGCAGTCGAGCTCCTCGATGCTGCCGGTCACCACGAAACGGGGGGTATCGATCGCCACCACCCGCGCGCCGCTGACGCGCTGGTTGCCCTTGCCTTCCATCACGGCGCTGCCGGTGATCACGCGAATGCCGCTGTCGCGAGCCTGCTGAACCAGCTCGCCGTCGGGGTTGGCGCGCGAGTCAACCACCGCGACCACATCGCGGCCGGCCTCCTGCCAGTCCAGCGCGGCGCGGTAGGCGTGGTCGTTGTTGGTGGTCAGTACCAGCTTCTGGCCGGGCACCACGCCGTAGCGGCGGATATAGGTCGACACCGCGCCGGCGACCATGTTGCCGGGCACGTCGTTGTTGGCGTAGACCAGCGGCCGCTCGTGGGCACCGCTGGCCAGCACCACCTGCTCGGCGCGGACCCGGTGCAGGCGCGAGCGCACCTCCCCTTCGCGGCCGGCGCCGGCGGCGGTGTCGGCGAGGTGCTCGGTGCGCCGCTCGTGCAGAGTCACGAAGTTGTGGTCGTGATAGCCGTTGGCGGTAGTGCGCGGCAGCAGGGTCACGCTCTCCATCGCGTCCAGCTCGGCGACGGCCTTCGCCACCCAGTCGGCGGCGGGGGCATCGTCCAGTGACTCACGGCTGTCCAGCAGCGAACCGCCCATCTCCTCCTGCTCGTCGCACAGGATCACGCGGGCCCCGGCACGGGCCGCGGAGAGCGCCGCGCCGAGCCCGGCCGGACCGGCGCCGATCACCAGCACGTCGCAGTGCTGATTGAGGTGGTCGTAGATATCCGGGTCGGACGCTGCGGGGGAGCGGCCCAGGCCGGCGCCCTTGCGGATCCACTTTTCATAGGTCATCCACATCGAGGCGGGAGCCATGAAGGTCTTGTAGTAGAAGCCCGGCGGCATCAGATGGCCGCCCAGACGCCCGACCCAGCTCATCACGTCGCGCTGCACGCTGGGCCAGCCGTTGGTGCTGCGCGCCACCAGACCGTCGTAGAGCGCCTGCTGGGTGGCGCGCACGTTGGGCACCTGGGCCGCCTCGCTGGCGCCCAGCTGCATGATCGCACTGGGTTCATCGGCGCCGGCGGCGATAATGCCGCGCGGCCGCGAGTACTTGAAGCTGCGGTTGACGATATCGACGCCGTTGGCCAGCAGCGCCGAGGCCAGCGTATCGCCGGCGAAGCCCTGATAGCGCTGACCGTTGAAGGTAAACGACAGCGACCGCGAGCGGTCGATGCGCCCGCCCTGATTGAGACGGTTGTGCTGGCTCATGACGGCGTCTCCTCGTTGAGCTTGCTGTTCTCGGGCCGCGCCCCTACGGTCTGCCAACCGCCATCGGCAGTCTGCACGCCCTGCTCCTGGCGTACGCCGGCGCGCTCGGCGGTTACCGTCGGGCGCTCACCCATGGGGTAGGTCTCAAGAATCTCGTAGGTCGTGGTGTCGCGGGTAATGTTGAAAAACTTGCGGCAGCCCAGCCGGTGCACCCACAGCTCGTGGTGAATGCCGCGCGGGTTGTCGCGGAAAAACAGGTAGTCACCCCACTCCTCGTCACTGCAGTTCTCGGGGTCGGCCGGCCGCGTGATGTGCGCCTGACCACTGGGGTGAAACTCCTCCTCCTCGCGTCTTTCGTCGCAGTAGGGGCAGAAGATATAAAACATGAGCTCTCTCCTTGGGCCGAGCCTCGGAACTTATCCCGCCGTCGCCGGATGCGGGTTTGCGCAAGGGCGCTATGACCCCCTCCATGGGCGCTGCTTTCGACTTCCCTGTCGAAAGACCCTTGCTTCAACCCAGCCCCGGCGCTCGGGCGATAATGTCGTTGTGCAATATGCGCTCAGTGTGCGACGCCGGCGGCACCGTGCTCGTCGATCAATGCGCCGGTATTGAAACGGTCGATCGAGAAGGGCGCGGCGATGGGGTGCATCTCGCCCTTTGCCAGGCTGGCGGCGAACACATGCCCCGAACCGGGCGTGGCCTTGAAGCCGCCGGTGCCCCAACCGCAGTTGAAGTAGAGCCCCTTGACCTTCGTCTTCGACAGGATCGGGCAGGCATCCGGGCAGGTGTCGACGATGCCACCCCACTGACGGTTCATGCGCACCCGCGAGAACATCGGGAACATCTCGACGATCGCCTGCAGGGTGTGCTCGACGGTGGGGAAGCTGCCGCGCTGACCGTAGCCCAGGTAGCCGTCGATGCCGGCACCGATGACCAGATCGCCCTTGTCGGACTGGCTGCAGTAACCGTGCACATGGTTCGACATGGTGACGGTGTTGAGAATCGGCTTGAGCGGCTCGGAGACCAGCGCCTGCAGCGGATGCGACTCCAGCGGCAGCTTGAGACCGGCCATGTTGGCCAGCACGCCGGAGTTGCCGGCGGCCACGCAGCCCACGGTGTTGGCCTCGATATCGCCGCGGTTGGTGTGCACGCCCAGCACCTTGCCGTCGCGAATCCGAAAACCGGTCACCTCGGTGTTCTGCAAAAGGTCGACGCCCAGCGAGTCGGCGCCGCGGGCGAAGCCCCAGGCGACCGCGTCGTGGCGGGCCACACCGGCGCTTTGCTGCCAGGAGGCGCCCATGATCGGATAGCGCGCGCGCTTCGAGGTATCCAGCGCCGGCTCGATCTCCTTGATCCGCTCGGGGGTGACCACCTCGCTGTCGATACCGTTGAGGCGGTTGGCGTTGACCCGGCGCTGCACGTCACGCATGTCCTGCAGGGTGTGGGCGAGATTGAGCACGCCGCGCTGCGAGAACATGACGTTGTAGTTGAGATCCTGCGACAGCCCCTTCCACAGATCCAGCGAGTGGTTGTAGAGCTGCGCCGCCTCGTCCCACAGATAGTTGGAGCGCACGATGGTGGTGTTGCGAGCGGTGTTGCCACCGCCCAGCCAGCCCTTCTCGATCACCGCGACATTGGTGATGCCGAACTCTTTGGCCAGATACCAGGCGGTGGCCAGGCCGTGGCCGCCGCCGCCGACGATAATGACGTCGTAGCGCTTTTTGGGCGTGGGGTTGCGCCAGTGGCGCTGCCAGTTTTCGTGGTGGCTCAGCGCGTGCTTGAACAACCCGAATCCGGAATAACGTTCCATGAATGCGCTCCTGTCAGGCGGTGGCGGTTTCAGCGACTTCGCTGCTGCTGGCGCTGCCGGCATAGACCGGATGGCGCGCGCACAGCTCGGTAACGCGACTGCGAACCTCGGCTTCGGCCTCGGCGCTGTCGCCCTCGGCCAGCGCATCGAGCAGATCGCAGATCCAGCCGGCGAGCTGTTCGCAGTCGTTGCGGTCGAAGCCGCGAGTGGTAATGGCCGGCGTGCCGATACGCAGCCCCGAAGTAACGAAGGGGCTCTGCGGGTCGTTGGGCACGGCGTTCTTGTTGACCGTGATATGGGCGCGGCCCAGCGCAGCGTCCGCGTCCTTGCCGGTAATCCCGCGGGAGATCAGCGACACCAGGAAAAGATGGTTGTCGGTGCCGCCGGAGATCACCTCATAGCCTCGTTCGATGAACACCTCGGCCATGGCGCGGGCGTTGTCGATCACGCGCTCCTGGTAGCGCACGAACTCCTGGTTCATCGCCTCCTTGAAGGCGACCGCTTTGGCGGCGATAACGTGCATCAGCGGGCCGCCCTGCTGGCCCGGAAACACCGCGCCGTTGAGTTTTTTATACAGCGACTCGTCGCCGCCTGCGGCGAGAATCAGGCCCCCACGCGGGCCGCGCAGGGTCTTGTGGGTGGTGGTGGTGACAACGTGCGCCCAGGGCAGCGGACTGGGGTAGTGGCCGGCGGCCACCAGCCCGGCGATATGCGCCATGTCGACCAGCAACCAGGCGCCTACCTCGTCGGCGATAGTGCGGAAACGGCGCCAGTCGATTACGCGGGAGTAGGCCGAGAAACCGGCGATGATCAGCTTCGGCCGGTGCTCCCGGGCCAGTCGGCGCACCTCGTCGTAGTCGATCTCACCGGTAGCCGGATCGAGACCGTACTGTACGGCGTTGTAGTGCTTGCCGGAAAAGTTGGGCGCCGCACCGTGGGTCAGGTGACCGCCGTGGGCGAGACTCATGCCCAGCACGGTATCGCCGGGCTGGACCAGCGCCATGAACACCGCCGCGTTGGCCTGAGCGCCGGAGTGGGGCTGCACGTTGGCGTAGTCGGCGCCGAACAGATCGCAGGCGCGGCGAATGGCCAGCTCCTCGACCACGTCGACGTGCTCACAGCCGCCATAGTAGCGCTTGCCGGGATAGCCCTCGGCGTACTTGTTGGTCAGGTGCGTCCCCTGGGCGGCCATCACCGCGGGACTGGCGTAGTTCTCCGAGGCGATCAGCTCGATATGTGCTTCCTGACGGGTCATCTCGTCGGCGATGGCGCTGGCCACGCGCGGATCGGATTGAAGCAGCTGCTCCATGGACATGGGGGGCTCCCTGTAGGTCGGTCGGCAAACAGTGGACTGGCCGGCGCTTGTGACACTCTTTTTACCGCGACCCCGGGAAGGGAAATTGAACAAATGCGACAGGATGTTTGCGCTGTCGTTTCTGAATAAAAAAGTGACGATAAGAGTGTGTTTCGAAGGCCGGGAAGCGCAGCGCCGGTTACGGCGAATCCGCCTTGCCGACCTGCAGGATGAAGGGGTCGATCAGCGCCTCCTGCACGCCGACCTCCTTGCGCCGCACCTCCGAAGGAGTGAATCCGAAGGTGTCCTTGAAGCTGCGCGAGAAGTGGGCGGTGTCGGCGAAACCGCAGCGCTCGCCGATCTCGGTAATGCTGTGGGCGGTGAAGTTCAGCATCCACAACCCGTAGCGCAGGCGCAGTTCGCGGGCGAACTTCTGCGGGCTGACCCCCAGCGATTCACGAAAATGACGCTCCAGCGCGCGGCGCGAGCAGCCGCTGCGTTCGGCCAGTTCATCCATCGAGACGATATCACCCAGGTGCTGTTCGAGTACCGAGATGGCGCGCCGCACCGTGCGGTTGTCGACCTTTTGCAACACCATCGGATGGGGCTGCGGCGCGTTGCCCCGACGCGCCTCGTCGATCAGCATGATGTAGAGGCTCTTGCGCGCCCAGGTGCGTCCCAGGTGGCGCTCGATCAGCCAGGCGGCAAGATCGGCGGAGGCGATGCCACCGGCGCAGGTCAGGCGGTCGCCGTCGTCGATGTAGAGCTGATCCGGCACCGACAGCGCCTCGGGGAAGCGCCGCTTGAGATCGTCATGGTGATACCAGCTGACGCAGCAGCGCCGGCCGTTCATCAGCCCGGCCTGCAGCAGGGCGAACACGCCGGTGCAGATGCCCACCAGCGGCACGCCGCTGGCCGCCGCCCGCTCCAGATAGTCGATGGTCTGACGATCGACGCCGCCCTCTCCCTCCAGCACGCCGGCAATCACCACCAGATAGTCGAACTGCGCCGGGTCGCTGTAGGGCATGCAGGGGCTGATCGCCGCGCCGCAGCTGGAGGTCACCGGCGCCCCGTCGGCCGACATGAAGTGCCAGCGACAGCGCAGCTGGCGGCTCATGTCGCCTTCGTCGCCGGCCAGGCGCAGGCAGTCGACGAAGGCGGCAAAGGGCAGCAGCGTAAAGCGCGGCAGCAGTACGAAGCCGACCGACAGGGTGCCGGAGGTGGCGCTATCGGGTGTGGAAATGCCGGTCGAGGCGGGCAAGGCGCAACTCCGCAGGGGAAAAATAAGCGTGCCGGTAGGCGCATGGCCGACCGGCACGCTCTGGAACGCCTTATTTAACCCCTGCCGCGCCGGGCGATTCAATATGGCGACCGCAACGCCCTTGCCGGTCAGTCACCGCAGCTGGCGAAAGTGCAGCACCGGCTCGCCGCCCTGCGGATCACGCAGGAGTCTGGCGTGGACGCCGAAAGTGTCGCGCAGTTGCTCCACGCTCAGTACTTTTTCAGGCGTATCCAGCGCTATCAGCCGCCCGCCGTCGATCACGGCGAGGCGGTCACAGCTCAGCGCCTGATTGAGGTCGTGCAGCGCGATCACCACCGTGATCGGCAGTTCTCGTACCAACTGCAGAATGCGCAGCTGGTGACGAATATCCAGGTGATTGGTGGGCTCATCGAGCAGCAGAATGCGCGGCTGCTGGGCCAGTGCCCGGGCGATATGGGCACGCTGGCGTTCGCCACCGGAGAGACTGTGCCAGCTGCGCTCGGCAAGCGCGGTCATGCCGACCCGCGCCAGCGCATCAGCGACAATGGCATCATCCTGCGCCGACCAGTCTTGCAGCGGCCCCAGAAAGGGCGTGCGTCCCAGCGCGACCGCCTGGCGCACGCTGATCCGCTCGCCGGTGTCAGCCTGCTGCGCCACCATGGCGATGGTGCGGGCGATCTCGCGACGCGGCATACCTCGCATATCCCGCCCATCGAGCCATACACGCCCGTACGTCGGTCGCCACAGCCCGGCCAGCAGGCGGAGCAGAGTACTCTTGCCCGAACCGTTGGGGCCGACCAGCCCCAGCGTCTCTGCAGGCATCACCTCAAGATCGACCGCCTCCAGCAGCGCGCGACGCGCCATCTGAAAACCGAGGTTCTCGGCGCGCAGACTCATACCCGCCCGCCGCGAATCAGCACCAGGGCAAAGGCCGGCGCCCCAATCAGAGCGGTAATCACGCCGATCGGCAGTACCTGCCCTGCGACCAGAATACGTGACACCACATCGGCGGCGATCATGAACACCGCGCCCGCCAGTGCCGTGGCCGGTACCAGCCGGGTGTGGCCGCTACCCACGATGAACCGCATGGCGTGGGGCACCACCAGCCCCACGAAGCCAATGGCGCCGACCCGCGACACCATCACGGCAGTCACCAGTGCGACCGCCGCAATCAGCACGCCCTGCACGCGACGTACATTGATGCCCATCGAGGCCGCGCTGTCGGCCCCGAAGGCAAAGGCGTCCAGTGCGCGGCGGTTCCAGAGGCAGATCGCCACCGCCGCCAGGGCGGCAGGCAGTGCCAGGCCGGCATCCCCCCAGCGCACTCCGGAAAGATTGCCCATCAACCAGAACATGATGCCGCGCGCCTGTTCGGCACTGGCGGAGCGGGCGATGATAAAGGCGGTCAGGGCATTGAAAAGGCTCGACCCGGCGATACCGGCGAGAATGATCGCCCCCGCCGCCGGCAGCCCGGCACCGCCCCCCGCGCCGCTAACCGCCGCACGCGCCAGCGCCACCACCAGCGCAAAGGCGGCGATTGCCCCCATCATGGCCCCCGCCGACAGGCTGATAACACCGCCCCCCAGGCCGGCGACCGCCACCAGTACGGCGCCGGTCGAGGCGCCGGCGGAAATGCCCATCAGATAGGGGTCGGCCAGCGGATTGCGCAGCAGCGCCTGCAGCACCATCCCGGAGAGCGCCAGCCCGGCACCGCAGCAGGCGGCAACCACGGCGCGACTGAGCCGATAGCTCCAGATAATACCGCCTTCAATGCGATCCACGGCGTAGTCGGCGCCCAGCAGACGATTGGCGATCACCTTCAGGATGGTATCGGGGGCGATGGCGGTCTCACCGATGGCGGCGCCGGCCAACAGCGCCACCAGCAGCACCGCGGGCGCCGTCCACCACCAGCCCGGGACGCGATAGCGTCGCAGGCGCAGCGCGGTAACAGCACTCATGGGTCGAACGACATCGACTCGAGCGCCGCGACCAGGCTTTCGAGGCCGAAGATCGTGCGCATGGTGGCACTCATGGCATGGGCATCCATCTCGACGATGTGATTCTGCTGCACGGCGCTCATCTGGCTGGCTACCGGGTCGCTTTGCAGAAATTCGCGCTTGCCGGCGATATCATCCATCGGATAGCGGCGCCGATCCATGCGCGCCAGCACGATGATGTCCGGGTCGGCACGAGCGATGGTCTCCCAGTCGACGGTCGGCCACTCCTCGCTGGAGCCGATAACATTGCGAATACCGAGCTGGCGCATCATATAGCCCGGCGCCCCCAGCCGGCCGGCGACATAGGGTGCAGCCCCCTCGTCGGGAGATGAAAACCAGAACAGGGCGCTCAAATCCTGCGGCAGATCGAGTTTCCGGGCCGCCTCGACCGCCCGCGCCTCGCGCTGTTGCAAATCCTCTATCAGCGCCGTACCGGCGGGCTGGACATCGAAGATGGCCGCCAGCTCGCCGATGCCCTTGTACACCGAGTCGATGGAGAAAGCCGCCACGCGGGTGCCATCGCCGCCGGTGCTGTTGTCCTTGGTATCGCAGTCGGCGGGCATGATGTAGGTCGCGATGCCCAGCTCGCTGAACTGTTCGCGGCTGCCGACGCTGCCGGCAGGGCCGATATGCCACTCATACTGGGCCGCCACCAGGTCGGGCCGCCGGTTGACCACCGCCTCGAAACTGGGGTCGTTGTCGGCAAGGCGCTCGATGCCGGCATTGACCTCGCGAAACTGCGGCAGTACCGGCGTGAACCACACCGAGGTGCCCACCACGCGGTCCGCCAGGCCCAGTGCATAGAGTATCTCGGTGGCCGCCTGGCCGACGCTCACGGTACGCTGCGGCGCGGCGTCGAAGCTCAGCTCGACGCCGCAATTTTCCAGCATCAAGGGGTAGTGGGTCGCCTCACGCGACTCGGACGCCGCACTGTTGACGGCAAAGCCGAGCAGTGCCGCGAGGGCATAGCGATAAAGGGGCATGAATGGGCCTCCCTGCTGGATCGAAAACGCGACCTTCAACCGCCAAAGGGC
Source organism: Kushneria aurantia DSM 21353 (assembly GCF_000382245.1). Classification (GTDB taxonomy): domain Bacteria; phylum Pseudomonadota; class Gammaproteobacteria; order Pseudomonadales; family Halomonadaceae; genus Kushneria; species Kushneria aurantia. The sequence continues at coordinate 24,220 of NZ_KB907883.1, read as the reverse complement.
AGCCGTGCGGTCAGCCGAATATCGCGCCCCGGCGACAGCGCATAGCCCTTGTAGGTGTCGAGAAAGCCGCGATAGGTCTCGTCGAGCAGGTTGTGAACCGCCAGGTCGAAGTGCACCACCTGATTGCCGAAGCGCGGCGAGATACCGGCGCCGATATCGACCAGCGTATAGCCGTCGGTAGAAGCGCTGCCGAAGGGAGCACCGTCGAACTGGCTGAAGGGCTCGCCGGGCGCGGCGTCCTTCGACGCATAGTGACGCAGCGTCAGCGAGGCGTAGGGGTCGCGCAGCCAGCCGCCACGGTCATCGGGGGTGACGCGCGCGCCGAGGCGCAGATTGTCGGCCGGCAGCAGCGGCAGCTCGTCGCCGTTGTCGCGGCGTTCGCCGTCGACCGTCTCGGCAGCGGCCGACAGGGTCAGCCAGCGGTTGATATCCTTCTCCACCGACAGCTCGACGCCGGTCAGCAGGGCGTCGGTCTGATCGTAGGCAAACACCGGCAGACCGCCGCGGCTGGTGCCGGTATCGCGCGGATAGATGTAGTCGTCGATGGCGTTGCGATAGAGCGTGGCACTGGCGCGCAGCGTGTCGGAGGCCCAGCGCAGCGACAGGTCGGTATTCAGCGAGGTCTCCGGGTCGAGGTCCGGATTGCCCTGCTGAAAGGCCGCCACCCCGCCGTGCTGACCGGCCACATACAGCTCGAAAAGCCCCGGCGCGCGGAAGCCGCGGCCGACGTTACCGGCCAGCGACAGGTTATCGGTGAAGCTGTAGATACCGCCCAGCGAGCCGGTCACGACATCGTAGCTGTGACTTTCGGCGTTGCTCACGCTGGTCGAGGGGTTGGCGGTTTTCGACGCCTCGCCCTCGATGCGGTGGTGGTCATAGCGCAGCCCCGTCTGCAGCAGCAGATCGCCGAAGCGACGTTCCTCGAAGGCGAAGGTAGCGAAATTGCTCACCGTGCCGCCGGGCGAGAGCTGGGTGCCGCCACGCGACACCTGATCCTTGTCGCTGTACTCCACCCCCAGGGTGCCGCCGTCGGTGAAACCCACCGGACCGTGCTGACCGGTCAGCCGCGCGGTGTACTGATCGAACTCGACGTCGATAGCGTCATCGAAGCCCGCCGAGCGCGGCCGTCCGGCGGCGTTGGAGCGGCGCCGGTTGTTCTGCCACATCAGTTTGGGCTGCCAGCGGATGCCGTCGACACGCTTGTCGCCGGCCAGTTCCAGCTGATGATTGTCGATGTACTGGCCCACCCCCTCCTCGCCTGCCGGCGGCGGCAGTTGGCCGGCCGGCGGCGGCAGCAGGAAGTTGTGCTGATCGTTGAAGCGCGCATAGCGCGCCGTCCACTCACCGCCCTCGTCATCGCGATAGCCGAAGGCGAGATCGCCATTGACCTGATTGAAGTCGGTGTAGTCCAGCTCGCCGCTGTAGGCCGGGGCGTCGCGATGCTGCGGCGCGGGCGGCGGCGGAAAATAGGTGGTCTCGTCGGGGGTCTCGATATTGCCGGCATCGCGGCGAATGATGCCGAAGGCGTAGCCAAAACGACCGTCGCCGCCGCTCGCCTTGACGCCAGTGTCCCATTGGCCGTTGTTGCTCGAGTAGCGCGTCAGCGCCTCACCCTCGACCGGGCTGTCCCAGGCGATCTCCCGCGGCAGCAGATTGACGGCCCCGCCCAGCGCGCTGGAGCCATAGAGCACGCTGGAGGCGCCGCGCACCACTTCGACGCGGTCGAGCAGAAAGGTATCGGTGGTGGGCATGTGACGCACGCCGTACTGTTGGGAGTCAACGCCCATGCCGTCGGAGAGCATGCGGATGCGATCCCCCGACAGGCCACGGATCACCGGCTTGCCGACGCTGTTGCCGGTGCTGATCGAATCGACGCCGGCCAGCGGCGCCAGCGCCTCGCCGAGGTTGGTGGCGCCCTCGGCCTCCATGCTGTCGGAATCGACCACGTCGACCTCGGCGGCCTGCGACAGCGGGCTGCCCGGCAGCGGCGTACCGGTCACGGTGATGGTAGAGAGCGACTCATCGCTCGCCGCCGTGGCGGTCTGCTGCGCGGCGGTGGCCTCGCCGCCCACCGCCGTCAGGGTGAGAAAAAGCGCGCCGGAGACTACATGTGAAGCGCTGTGTGATGCCGAAGACATTGAACTATCCCTGAATGCTCTATTTTTGGTATGTTATAAAATAACATTTACACCCTAACACTATCGTTACTGCGGTGTAAAAGTGCACTACCAGAGCGGGAAGGGGTCGACCATCGCTTCGCATTCGAGCGCCTCCAGCGGCGTGTCGATCAGGCAGTCAAATAAGCGCACGGCGAAAGGTGTTCATGCTCGGCTCGTCGCACTCAGGCACAATGGCCGGGCACTATTCGAACGGGAAGCCACAGCATGCGCCGCGCGCGACACTCATGGCGCCTTTTTACCGGGATACTGACCCTGCTGCTGACGCTGATGGCGCTGTGGCCGGTCACCTCGTTGGCGCAGTCCTCCTTTTTCGACGATCAGCCGCAGATACTGCCCGCCGATCAGGCCTTTCAGCCCCGACCCGAAGTGGTAGGCGACAGCCTCGTCATCGACTGGCGCATCGCGCCCGGCTACTACCTCTACCGTCACGCCTTCGCCCTCGACGCCGAGGGGCGCGCGCTATCGCTCGAGCTGCCCGACGGCGAGCCGATCGAGGACGAGTACTTCGGCCGTTCCGAGGTCTACCGCCTCGGCCTGAGCATGAGCGCCCCACTGAATGGCGCCACACAGGTAACCCTGCACTGGCAGGGCTGCGCCGACGCCGGGCTGTGCTATCCGCCGCAGCAGCGCAGTTTCGATGTCGACAACCTCACCGCGAGCAGTTCGCCCTTCGACGACAGCACCGCGCCGGCGGCCTCTCCTCTCGCCTCTCCTGCGTCTGATGCAACGAACGCCTTCGATGCCAGCGCGCCGACCGAGGCCACAGCGCCGCAGGGCGCCGCCGCGAGTCCCGACATTGCCGAGGATCAGCGCCTCGCCGCCCGGCTGGCCGGCAGCGCGTGGCTGTGGACGCTGGCGGCGTTTTTCGGCATGGGGCTGCTGCTCACCTTCACTCCCTGCGTGCTGCCCATGGTGCCGATCCTGTCGAGTCTGATCGTCGGCCAGCGCCGCGAGGGCGAGCAGCGGCGCACAGCGGGGCTGGTGCTGTCGCTCGCCTTCGTACTGCCAATGGCGGTGACCTACGCGCTGCTGGGGCTGATAGCGGCGCTGGCGGGGGCCAATCTGACCCTACTGCTGCAGAACGCCTGGTTCATCGGGGCGTTCGCGGCGCTGTTCGTGCTGCTGTCACTGGCCATGTTCGGTCTGTTCGAACTGCAGCTGCCGAGCGCCCTGCGCCAGCGCCTCGATGCCGGCCTGTCGCGCCAGCGCGGCGGCCGCCTGAAAGGTGCCGCCGCCATGGGGGTCCTCTCGGCACTGCTGGTCGGCCCCTGCATGACGGCACCGCTGGCCGGGGCACTGCTGTTTATTGCCGACAGCGGTAACCCCTGGCTGGGCGGCGCCGCGCTTTTGATGCTGGGCCTTGGCATGGGCGCCCCGCTGGTGCTGATCGCCACCCTGGGCAACCATCTGCTGCCGCGCCCCGGTGCCTGGATGGTGCGCGTTCGCGTGCTGTTCGGCTTCGTACTGCTGGGCATGGCGGTCTGGTTTGTCGCTCGGGTCGTGCCGGCCAGTGTCGCGCTGGCGCTGTGGGGCGCGCTGGGGCTCGCCCTTGCGACCACCCTGTGGCCACGTCAGCGGCGCGGTAGCGCTTCGAGGCACATCGCCATGGCGCTGGCGGCCATTATCGGCGTTTGGAGCCTGCTGATGCTGGCCGGCGGCGCCGGTGGCAGCCGCGATCCGCTGCAGCCGCTGGCGGTGTTTACGGCTGCGCCGCTCGGCACAACCACAGCGCGGTTCGGTGACGATGCGCCGGTTGCGTTCGACCGGGTGGAAAGCCTCGGCGCCCTGCAGTCAAGAATTGTCGATGCCGCGCAGAAGGGGCAGATCACGCTGGTGGAATTCACCGCCGACTGGTGTATCGCCTGCCGGGTAATCGAAAATGAGGTGTTCAGCGCCCCCGACGTCAAAAGGGCGCTGGCCGACGTGCAGCGCTTGAGTGTCGACTTGACCGATTACAGCACTGCCGACCGCAACATCATGCAGCACTTCAACGTGATCGGCCCACCGACGCTCCTGTGGTTCGGCGCCGATGGCGTCGAGCGGCGCGACCAGCGTGTTATCGGCGAGCTGAGCGCGAAGGCCTTTCTTGAGCACCTTGAAAAGGTGCGTTATACCATCGGGGGGTAGGCGTGCGCCTGCCTCAAGTTTGTCACTGCTTTACCGTTAAAAAGCAGTAGCACATCACCGAGGCAGCCCCCGTGAGCATCCCCTCTACCCCCACCTGGTGTGTCACTCCGCATCCGGGCTACCAGATCAACTCTACCGCCATTAGCGCCGATGGCCAGCGTTGCGTTCTGGGCACATCGAGCGAATACGCCAGCGGCGACTTCGCCGTCTACGGCTACAACGGCAACGGACAGTCACTGTGGTGCGACCCACTGGGTGAAACCACTTACCAGGGCGTCTTCTGGGTCTCGATGAGTGCCGACGGTCGCTATGCGGCAGCCGCCGGCACCTGCACACAGAACGGCCGGGTGGGTTTTCTACGCGCCTACGACGCCGATAGCGGTCGGCGGCTGCTCGACCAGACCTTCGCGGAACGCGTCAATCAGGTCGCCCTGAGCGATGACGGCGAGGTGCTGGTTGCGGTAAGCGGTGCTGCGATCAGCGCCTATCGTCTCGGCCCCGCTCTCGACTACCGGCTGTGCGCCACGGCCTCGCTACCCGGCGCATACTGCCGCAGCTGTGCGATCAGCGGCGATGGCCAGCGGCTGGTGGTAGGCGCCTCGGTCGATACCGAAACCGTCGTCCCGAGTCGTCATAACGACGCCGGCAGCGACAGCAGCGGCTATGTCGCCGTCTTCGATCTGAGCGGCGATCGGTTACAACTGCAGGCGCGCACCAGCGTCGATTGCGCCATTATGTATGTCGACCTGCTTGCCGACGGTCAGTGGTGGGCGGCTTCTCGCCACGATGGCGGCCTGATGGCCTTCAATGCCGCCTCGTCGCTGCCTGACGGCAAACCGCTGTGGACGTTCACACCGCCCGGGCAGCCGCTTTCAGTCGCCTATGGTGTCGCCCTGGCCAGACGTGATGACGCTGATATTCAGTTCGCCTGTGGCGCCAATCTGACCGGCAGCGATGACGGCCATGGCCTGCTCTACGTTGTGACCTGCTCACCTCAGGGCGGCGCGCCACAGCCACTATGGCAGTATTTTCTTCACCATGATCCCAATCCCGGTATTGGCATGGATCGTCAGGCGCGTTATATCTGTGCCACCGACGGTCAACCCGCTGTCAATGGGCAGGAGAGCGCCGGCGATTTCTACCTGTTCGAGGGAGCCAACGGCACATTGCGATGGTGCTATCCCACCTCACTGATGAACTGGCCCATGCAGGTCGATGCCAATGGCACCGCCGCCTTTGGCGCCAGCGACAATGGTTCGGCATACTATTGGCAACTTGAATAAATCAATCGGTCCCGAGCCGACCTGCAAGAGGTGATGGTAAGCCATGCCATCAATGCTGAACGACCTGTCGGGGCGCTGGTCCCTGGGCAGCAGCGCTGTCGGGCTGAACTATCTGCTGCTGATGCTCGTCTGGCTCCTGCTGTGGCGCCTCTCCGCACTGATGGAGTATGCCCCCCACGCCAGCCTGTGGTTCCCACCTGCCGGCCTGACTTTCGCCGCGCTGATGATGCTCGGCTGGCGCGCTCTGCCGGCGCTGGCGCTGTGCGCTATCGGCGCCACTTTCTGGATGGGCCATATCTATCACACCGGGTCACCCTGGCAAGAGCTGCTTACCGCAGGAGCACTGTTTGCAGTGGCACACTGCAGCGCCTATGGGCTGGGCGCCTGGCTGCTCAAACGCCTGATCGACACGCGCATCATGGCCTCGGCACTCGCCGTTATTCCCCTCTTTCTGCTGCTGGGCTGCCTTTCGGCACTCGGGGCAGCGCTGGCCGGAACCGGTGCGCTGGAGAGTGCCGGCATTATCGACAGCCGCGATGCCGGCGCGTCCTGGCTGGCCTGGTGGATCGGCGACATGGCCGGCGTTATCGTACTGACACCACTGTTCATGGGTATTCTGAGCTGGCGCTATGCACGTCCCGAGCCCTGGTTGGGCAGCATGGACCTCACCCTCTTGAACGGGCCGCCCGGGCGCTTTGTGCTCAAGCTCGCCATCCAGCTGTCACTGCTGAGCCTGACCATGCTGGTCGCCGCTCACATCCGGACCGAGGAAGTGGCCTACGCCCTTTTCTTTCTAATCATTCCCCAGATGTGGATCATCTACACCGAAAGCGCCCTGCGCAGTGCCCTGAGTCTCGCCCTCTTCAGTACCGCAGCCGCCCTCTGGGTGGCCCTGCTGGGGCTGGTCGAGCAGTCGCTGACCTATCAGTTCGCCATCTGTGTCATCGCCGCCAGCAGCTATTTCGGATTCACTGTACCGGCGCTGATGGCGCAGAATCGCCAGCTCGCCGAGCTGGCCTTTCATGATGGCCTGACCGGCACCCTGAACAAGCGCTATTTCTTCGAGCGCGCCGAACAGCAGCTGACTGTTGCCCGGCACCAGGGGCGAGCGCTGTCACTGGTACTGGCCGACATGGATCACTTCAAGCAGATCAATGACACCTATGGTCACGACATCGGCGATGCGGCGCTGGTGAAGCTATGCCAGCGTCTGCGCAAGGCACTCGATGACGGCGACCTGCTCGGCCGCTTCGGCGGCGACGAATTCATTCTCCTGCTGGGTAACGCCGAAGCGGCCGAAACCAGAATCGAGAGGCTTCAGGAGCTGCTTGCCGCTACCTGCGTTCCCGGTACCGAGCAGTCCCTGTCGGCGACGTTCGGCGTGGTCACGGTGGCAGAACATGAAAACATCACGATGGCCTTCAAGCGTGCCGATGCGCTGCTGCTGGAGAGCAAGCGACAGCGCCACGACGCCGAGCGACAGTCTGCCCCCTTCAGCGCCGGAGAGTCCCGCCGGCAGTGAGTGGGACAGCGCGGAACCGACGCCGCGCTTCAGCGGCGCGAATCGGGTCTGATCAGCCACTCGTGGCCCTTGAGCAGCATGTGCCAGTACACCATCGGCAGCGCCGTGGTCTTGAAATGCCAGGCAAGCGCCGTGGGCGCGGTACCGCGATTGAGCCACTGCGGAAAACTGGGCTGCAGCTCGCCGCCGTAGCCGAATTCGGCCAGTACCACCCGGCCACGCTCGACCGTCAGGGGGCAGGCACCATAGCCGCGATAGGCGGCGTTCAGCGCTCGGTCATTGAGTCGCGCCACGAGGTTTTCGGCCACCACCGGTGCCTGCTTGCGTATCGCCGCGGCGGTCTTGGCGTTGGCGGTAGCGCTGGCGTCGCCCAGCCCGAAGACATCGTCAAAGCGGTTGTGCTGCAGGGTTTCGGGATCGAGATCGAGCCAGCCGGCGTCATTGGCCAGCGTCGATTCGCGCACCAGCGCCGGGGCACGCTGCGGCGGCACCACATGCAGCATGTCGAAATCGATCTCGATCTCGTCATCGCCGGCAACGCGAAAACGCGCCTTCTGCGCCGGGCCGTCAACCGCCACCAGGTTGTGCTGAAACTGCTTGTCGATGCCGTAGCGCTCGATATAGCGCTCCAGCGCCGGCACATAGGCCGGCACGCTGAACAGGGCGTTGCCGGCATTGCAAAACTGTACTTCGATATCCTTCAGCGCGTCCCGCTTCTCCCACTCACTGCAGGCGAGATACATCGCCTTTTGCGGCGCACCGGCGCACTTGATCGGCATCGGCGGCTGGCTGAAAAGCGCACGGCCCCTGTGTAGCGACTGCACCAGTTGCCAGGTGTAGGGCGCCAGATCAAAGCGGTAGTTGGAGGTCACGCCGTTGTCACCCAGCGTCTGCTCCAACCCTTCGATGGCCTGCCAGTTCAATTCAAGCCCGGGCGCCATCACCAGCGCGCGGTATTCGAGCGAGCGGCCGTCGTCCAGCGCCACGAGATGCGCCTCGGGGTCGAGGCTTTCGACACGATTTTGATACCAGTCGACAAAGCCCGGCATCACCGATGCCATGCTGCGCCGCGTCTGTTCAGCGCTGAACACACCGCCGCCGACCAGCGTCCAGCCGGGCTGATAGAAATGATCCTGCTGCGGCTCGACGACAGCGATATCCAGCTCAGGCTGGCGCTTTTTGAGACTGGAGGCGGTAGCGATACCGCCGGTACCGCCACCGACGATCACTACGTCGTGGCGTTGGGCTGGTGTGGTATGACGCATGGTGTGCTCCTCCTGTTATGAAACATCGCCTGTTGACCAGCGGGCGCCCTCCAGAGCGTCGAGGGGAATTTTCAGATAGCGCTTGCCGTTCGCCTCCGGCATCGGCAGACGCCCGCCCATGATATTGACCTGCAGAGCGTGCAGAATCAGCTTCGGCATCGGCAGCTGGCGGTCGCGCTCTTCGCGCAGTTCGACATACTGCGCCTCGCTGAGCTCACCGAGACGATGCCTGTTGTCGCGGCGCTGCTCGGCGACGCTGCTCTGCCACTGCGGCTGGCGGCCGTCGGGCATGTAGTCATGACCGGTGAACAGTCGAGTGTCGTCCGGCAGTGCCAGGATCGCCTGGATCGAGTGCCACAGCTGATGGGCGCTGCCACCGGGGAAATCGGCGCGGGCGGTGCCGAAATCAGGCTGAAACAGCGTGTCATGAACGAAGGCGGCATCACCGATCAGGTAGGTGACCGAGGCCAGCGTATGGCCGGGCGAGTGCATCACCTTGACCTCCATCTCGCCCAGCTCGAAGCGCTCGCCGTCATCGAACAGATGGTGCCACTGGCTGCCGTCAACGGCCAGTTCGGGCCAGTGATAGAGCTCCTTCCAGAGCTTTTGCACCTCGACTATGGAGCGACCGATCGCGGTGGGCGCGCCGGTTTGTTCATGCAGGTAGCGGGCGGCTGAGAAATGATCGGCGTGAGGATGGGTATCGAGAATCCACGTCGGCGTCAGCCCTTCGCGCTCGATATAGGCCAGCAGCTCATCGGCGTGGTGGGTAGCGGTAGCGCCGGATTTCTCGTCGTAGTCGAGTACCGGATCGATGATGGCACAGCGCCGCGTGGCGCCGTCGCTGACCACGTACTGCACGCTGAAGGTGCGCGGGTCGAAAAAACCGGCGACATCCGGGTGGCCCTTCGACAGGGTAAAGGTGTTCATGCGGGCTCCTCGGCCGGGTGGTGCTGAGACGATAGCGGATGGTGCGGCGGCAATGGTAGCTCGCCATCCCTGGTATGAGCGCCGGTGGCGACAACGGGCACCGTGGCGTGAAAGCCGCCCCATCGATTCGACATCCACCGGGACGTTGCCGGCCAAAATCCGCATAATGAGCGCCATTCGCCCGCGGCGTCCACACTCACCAACCCGGCTTTCGTTATGGAAATCAAGGTCAACTTTCTCGAAAACCAGCGCCTGGAAGCGAAGTTCGACGACTTCAGCGTGATTACCGACCAGCCGATTCGCTACAAGGGCGACGGCTCGGCACCCGGCCCCTTCGACTACTTCCTCGCCTCCTCGGTGCTCTGCGCGGCACATTTCATACGCGTCTACTGTAGCGCGCGGGATATTCCCACCGACAATATTCGCCTGTCACAAAACAACATCGTCGACCCGGAAAACCGCTACAACCAGGTCTTCAAAATCCAGGTGGAGCTGCCGGAGGGTCTTTCGGACCGGGATCGCACCGGCATTCTGCGCTCAGCCGAGCGCTGCACCGTCAAACGCGTGGTACAAAACGACCCGGCGTTCCAGATCGAGGCAGTCGACCACATCGACGAGGATGCCGGAGCGCTTTTGATGTCCAGCACGGTGGCGGACGCCACCACCTGGATCGAAGGCAAGGACCTGCCGCTGGAGCAGACGGTCGCCAACATGACCGCCATTCTCGAGCGGCTGGGGATGAAGATCGAGGTGACCTCGTGGCGCAACATCGTGCCCAACGTCTGGTCGCTCAACATTCGCGATGCCGCCTCGCCAATGTGCTTTACCAACGGCAAGGGCGCCAGCCGCGAAGCAGCGCTGTGTTCGGCGCTGGGCGAGTTCATCGAGCGTCTCTCCTGCAACTTCTTCTACAACGACCAGTTCTTCGGCCGCGAGATCGCCAACAGCGACTTCGTTCACTACCCCGATGAGCGCTGGTTCAAGCCCGGCGCCGACGACGCCGTGCCCGAGGGGCTACTGGACGATCACTGCCGGGCGATCTTCGACCCGGACGGCGAACTGCGCGGTTCACACCTGATCGACACCAACTCCGGTCGCCGCGACCGCGGTATTGTCGCCCTGCCCTTCGTGCGCCACTCCGACGGCGAAACGGTGTGGTTTCCGTCCAATCTGATCGAAAACCTCTACCTCAGCAACGGCATGAGCGCCGGCAACAGCGTCGCCGAGGCGCAGGTGCAGTGCCTGTCGGAGATTTTCGAACGGGCGGTGAAAAAACAGATCATCGAACAGGAGCTGGCGCTACCCGAAGTACCCGCAGCGGTGCTGGATCGCTACCCCGCTTTGGTCGAGGGGATAAAGGCGCTGGAGGCGCAGGGCTACCCGCTGCTGGTGCGCGACGCCTCCCTCGGCGGGCGCTTTCCGGTCGCCTGTATCACACTGATGAACCCGCGCACCGGCGGCGTCTTCGCCTCCTTTGGCGCCCATCCCAATATGGGCGTGGCGCTGGAGCGCAGCCTCACCGAGCTGCTGCAGGGGCGCAGCTTCGAGGGGCTCAACGACCTGCCCCAGCCCACCTTCAGCAGCGAGGCGGTGACCGAGCCCAACAACTTCGTCGAACACTTTATCGACTCCTCCGGGCTGGTGTCGTGGCGCTTTTTCAGCGACCGCGCCGACGTCGAATTTTACGACTGGGACTTCTCCGCTACGACCGAGGAGGAGCAGCAACGCCTGTTCGCCATTCTGCAAGCGATGAATCTGGAAGCCTACGTGGCGGTACACGAGGAGCTGGGCGCGCCGGCCTGTCGCATTCTGGTGCCGGGCTACTCCGAGGTTTATCCGATCGAGGATCTGGTGTGGGACAACACCAATATGGCGCTCGATTTCCGCGCGGATATTCTCGATCTGCACCGCCTTGACGACGCCCAGCTGAGCGCCCTGCTCGAACGGCTGGAGGAGAGCGAGCTCGACGAGCAGATGAAAGTCCTCAACCTGATCGGCATCGAGTTCGACGACAACAGCGTCTGGGCCGAGCTGACCCTTCTGGAGCTCAAGCTGCTGATACAGCTGGCGCTGGGCCAGCTGGAGGACGCACTGGATCGGGTGGAGATGTTTCTGCAGTTCCACGACAACAGTGTCGCTCGCGAACTCTTCTACCGCGCGGTGCATGCCCTGCTGGAGATCGAACTGGACAACAGCCTCGTGCGGGACGATTTCCTGCGTAACCTGCGACGCATGTACGGCGAGGAGATGACGGCGGCAGCAGTCGGCTCGGTCGACGGCAACGTGCGCTTTCACGGCCTGACACCCACCAGCATGGCGCTGGAAGGCATCGAACGGCATCAGCGGCTGATCGAGAGCTACCAAAAGCTGCATCAATGGCGGGCGCGTCATGCAAAGCGCCAGAGCCGGTAACGGCTTGAACTCGCTGTTGCCCGCGCATCACTGCTGCGCATTCTGGCACTGGCCCGGGTTATCCAGCATCAAGCTGGAGAGCCAGTCGAGGAAGACGCGCAGGCGCGGAGTGAGCTGTCACCTTGAGCAGCGAGACGAGCATACTTACGCGTTCTCTCTGAAGGACCCGGGGCCCTTCAGAGATGGTCAGCAGATCGGATACTGCGTCTCGACTGTCATGATCGCAGGCGCGTTCTAGACCTCAAGCGAAGACGAGTGCGTTGGTGGAAGATGTCGCCTGGAAGGCGGCCGGACCGAAGTCGTTGACGGCCTCGTCGAGAATGCCGGCGAGCTGCGCCCGACCCAGCTCCTGGCCAAAGGCCGCACCACGCTCGTCCTCCGACAAATAGCTGTCATTGTTCCAGAAGAACCCTTTCAGCGTCAGCGACGAGCTCTCGTCCGGATGATCGAACGTCAGCACCAGATCGCCGCCGTTGGCCGAACGCATCCCGCCGATCTCGCCATCGGCGAGCATCTGCGCAAAGTCGACATTGTCCGACCCGGTCAGACGATCGCCCTCGCCGAGGCGGAACCCGTTCACCGTGTCCGAACCGAAGCCCGCCGCAGCGCCCGTCTCGTCCTCGAACGACAGTACGAACAGATCCGCACCATGGCCCGTCGAGTAGCTGTCATCGCCGTCGGAGGTCGCACCCGCGATCCCGCCGAGCCACAGCGTGTTCGACCCGCCACTGTCGTAAAGCGCGTCGTCGCCCGACCCCGGAATGATCTGGTCGTCACCCCAGCCCGTCGTCAGGCGATCATTGCCCGCGCCGGCATCGACGACATTGTCGCCGCCGCCGGCATGGATGATGTCATTGCCCGCACCGCCATCGATCACGTCGTCGCCCCAACCCGCCGTGATGGTGTCGTGCCCTTCGCCGCCGATGATCCAGTTCGTGCCCTCGCCGCCATGGATCATGTCGTTGCCGAACCCGCCATCGAGAAGGTCGGAGCCGAAACCGCCCATCATGACATCGTCGCCATCTCCCGCGAACAGGCGGTCGTTGCCGGCACCGCCGGTCATCAGGTCCTTGCCGGCCCCGCCGATCATCAGGTCGTTGCCGGACCCGCCGATCATCTTGTCGCTGCCGGACCCGCCGAGGAGATAGTCGTCTCCACCGGTGCCCCAGTAGCCGCCCCACTTCGACGCCGTCCGGGCAGTGTCGAACGAGGCATAGTCGGCCGTGAAGGTTCCGGAGACGAGACCGCCCTCGCCATCACCGACGGTGAACGCGAAACTGTCCGCCGGACCGTTCGCACCGGGCATCACCGCGCCCGCCGTCAGGACCACCGATCCGGCGTCGATATCGGCCCGGGTGAAGGTTGTGCCCACCGAGGCTTGCTCGCCGTTCACCAGCAGCATGCCCGCAGGAAGGCGCGTCACGGTGTAGGTCACCTGACCCTCGACCCCCGCGGTCGCAAGATCGTCCGAACCGATCACCGCATAAAAAGCGTCACTCGCCAAAGCCTGCGTCAGGCTGCTGTTGGCAATCGACATATTCGGCGTGAACGTGCCGCTCGCCACGTCATAGGTGCCGTTGCCGAAGCTCAGCGTCTCGATACCCTCGAGCGTGTCGGTGCCTTCACCGGTGACCGTCAGGCCAGCGCCGGACGCGGCGATGGTGTAGCTCGAAAAGCCGTTCGCGTAGACCGCCCGATCATTACCGGCGCCGCCGACCAGAACGTCGTCGCCGCCCCCGCCCGTCAGCACGTCGTCGCCGTCCCGGCCTTCGAGGCGATTGGCACCGATATCGCCGGTGATAACGTCGTCGTGGGCGGACCCGATCACGTTCTCGATCGAGATGAAGATGTCGCCTGCGGCATCGCCGGTGTTTCCGGCAACGTCGGCCAGGCTGATCGTAACGCCCGCCTCGGCATGGACATAGCTTGCGAAATCCGAGCCGTCCCCGCCATCAAGCATGTCCGCTCCGGCCCCACCGCTCAGCCGATCGTCGCCCGATCCGCCGATCAGCCTGTCGTCACCTTCGAGGCCATAGACGAAATCGTCACCGGCACCCGACTTCAGCTCGTTGGCGTCGGCGCTACCGATCAGCAGATCCTTCTGTGGCTCCAGATAGGTACCGCCTTCGGTCGTATCGTAGTCGTTGGGCAGCCAGGACCACTTCTTGACCCAGGCATAGTCGAGCTTGATGCCGTCAGAATAGGCATATCCGTCCTTGATGATATCGCCGGAGGCGTCATAGGCCATATAGGCGAGCTGCTTGACGTAGTCTCCGCCCATCTGCTCGATGATCTCGTTGACGAAGGCCTGGTTTTCGCCGGCGGGAAGGTCCTTGCTGTAATCGTCCGTACGAGCCGTCAGGGCATGACCGAGTTCGTGAATGATGGCGACGAGAGGCGTGTCGTGTACGGCATTGCCGTAGAAATCGATATAGTGAGCGTTGTCGAGCTCGTTCAAATCGATAGTGGCAACACCGTCCCAGGCATCGAAACGCCCCTCTCCATAGTAGAAAGTGATGTCACGCCCGGAGGCAATCCAGTTGTCGAACATATCACGCGCTATGGTGGAACCCTGGTAGGCTTCCTTGATAACACCCAAAATGACCGCCCGATCCTCGGCGGAGAATGCAGGGTCGATATTGGTGGCTTCGAAAATATCTTCGTACGACATACGGCATGACTCTCCGTTCAGTTATAATTGGTTAACGGCAGTCGGACAAAGGGGATTCCGACTGCTTTTTTATCGGATATTCTCAATCCGTAGTGTCCTCTTGACGGGGGGCGTCAAGACCTTGCTCGAAATATCTTCCAGGGAAGATATTTCGACTTGCTCGGTTCTATTCGAGAGGGCGGTGGCAACAAGCGACTGTATTACGTCTCGATATCCGGGTTCGGTACGCTCCATCAGGTTGTCGAGAGCGTCGGAGACGTAGCCTTCGAAGGGACCCCGTGTCGACTGCGTTGCGTTCTCGAAGAGCCAGAGGAGATCGAAGGGAATCTGTCCCTTCAGGTCGGCCAGCCGCCTGATACGCTTCTCGGGCGATGGCGCGCGAAACGAGGCTTCGATGTACTGCTCGACCCAATGTGACATCTGCGCCGCGCTGACCGAGGCTGCCTGCCCGTCCGGTAACGCCGGCGCCGCACCATGCAGCCATGCCTGATCGCGCAGAATCCGGCGCTCGTTCCAGACGATGCGAATATCCAGGCCGCATGCGGTGCCCTGCATGGGGCTGACGGAAACCCATGGGCTCTGGAGGATAAAGTGATCAGGCTGCGTCGAATTCTCGGCTTCCGCCATTTCGCTCACCAGCCTGCGGCGGACAAACCGCAGATGAACCTCGCCGACATTCGAGGACTCGACATCCGCTTGAAGCGCTGGGGCAAGATCTTCGATCAACTGGCGAAATGAATCTCTCGATGGCAATGATGTCGGATCGATCATCCGAGCCTCGTCCTGGACCAGCATCTCGGTGACGCGAGGAGGCGCACAATCCGCTCTTGCCGCAGTGCTCGACAAAGACCCCGCGACAACGCCGCACGCGATCGCGACCTTCGCTGAAAGACTTCCGGCTGACCGCGTGCAGAAGCGCCGCCCCGCAGTTGCGGTGGTTGCAAAGCGGGTGGTGCGATGGCACTGCTTGCCTGACTGACGGAACATCATGAAACCAGAGGTGCCAGGAACTCGTGCGAAAGTTTCCAGGCGCCTTCGAGTACCCGACCGGAACAATTCAAGGTCCAGCCTTCGATGTCTGAATACCCGTTGAAACAGGCTGATCAATATACTTTTCTTATTACGCATATGACTCAGCCATCTGCAGAAACCGGCATGGGATGGCCTTCTTCATCGGTTTGCGCGGCAGCGACAAACGGGAATTTGCGCTCGGCGCCGCGTCCTCGCTTTCCCGATCGCTCACTGCTCGGGCAGGCATCGTCGTCGATCTCAATGCGCCCGAAGAGCTGTTCTAACGGGTAGCGCTCGTGCACGACCTGCAGCAATTCATGCTTGAGCTTGCGGGCCATGACATCACCCTCTCTACTGGAGATAGAGCCAGCATAAAGAAGATTGGCGGAACGATAGCTGATCGACATGGAATGTATAGACATATTGTTGGCATTTTCCAGAACGGTAGATAATCATTCAGTGCCTGTCAACGTATTTGGAAAGCGGCAATGGTCCGGCGGCGACGCAGACCCGCCATCTCACAGAGCTGTACCATGGATGGAGGTCACCGGAGCGCATGGTGACCACCTTCTCCGCCGCCACTTGCGATGCGCGCTCACACCTTCTCTGCGCCGGCCTCTCTCTCCTCCCTGCCGAGAAACAGAAAAACCACCAGCGCGGTAACCGCCGTGATGCCGGCCAGCAGCAGGAGCAGCCCGCCGAAAGCCGCACTGTAGGCGCTCAGAAGATCAGCACTATCGCCTGCTGTCAGCAGGGTCAACGCGCCACCAGGGTCGCCGCCGGCAAGCCGCTGCGCCACTGCACCGGCGGGGCCGGCAACACCACTTGCCTTGATATGCGTGGCGATCAGCCCGGCGAGGATCGCGCCGACCACGGCCAGCGCCACCCCTTCACCGGCAACGCGAACGGTGGAGAAGATACCGGTGGCCATACCGGCCCGCTCCTTCGGCACCACGCTGACGGCGAGCCCATCCATCAGTCCCCAGGGCAGGCCGATGCCGATACCAATCACCAGCATCGCCAGCGCCGTGGACAGCACGGGCGCACCGACCGGCGTCATCGCCAGCCACAGCAGGCCGACCGCCGATATCAGCAGGCCCAGCCCGCAGATCGTCGCCGGGCGCAACCAGCGCGTTGCCATCCCGGCCAGCACGGGCAGCACCAGCAGCGGCGCCGACATGGCGATCATTAAAGCACCTGCCGCGGCCTCGCTCATTCCCTCGATAGCGACGAAGCGCACCGGCAGCAGGATAAGCAGCACCACGAAACCATAGGCCGGAGCAGCGGCCAGCAGCTGTACGCCAATGAAACGCGGATAGCGAAACAGCGACAGATCGAGCATTGGGCGCGCGAGGCGACGTTCGGTATGAATGAAGAGTGCAAGGCAGACCACCGAACCGGCGAGCAGGGTGAGGACAAGAGGCGCGCGCATCCCCAGTGCCGGCACCCACAGCATGGCGCAGGTGAAAAGCACGAGCATGGCGGTAAAGCTGAGCGCACCACGCCAGTCGAGACCGGAGGCGGCAGGATCGCGGCTCTCGTTCAGGCTGCGGCGGCCCAGCAGAAAGGCCAGCCCGGTAAAGGCAACGACAGCGAGAAAGATCGAACGCCAGCCGAAAGCCTCGGCCATCAACCCGGAAGCCACCGGACCGAGCGACAGACCGACGCCGAAGCTGGTGCCGACGAGGCTGAAGGCACGCAGCCGCGCAGCACCATGGAAGTTCTGCGCCAGCGCCGCCGCGCCACCCGCATAGGCTGCCGCGGCCGCCAGCCCCTGAGCGCCGCGCAGCAGATCGAAAATGACAATGTTCGGCGCGAAAACCAGCGCCAGCGAAAACAGCGCAAAGGCAAGTGCCCCCGACAGAAAGACCCGTCGGCGTCCGTAGCTGTCGGCCAGCGCACCGGCCACCATCAGGGCGGAACCGAAAGTGAGCATGAAGGCGTTGGTGGCCCAGGCCATGGCCACCGGCGTGCCGCCAAGCGCACTGCCGATCGCCGGCAGTGCCACGGCGGTGCCGGTGAAGGTCAGCGGCATGGCGGCGGCGGCGAGGCAAACCGCCAGCAGCGAAAGTCGTCCTTGTGTGACGTCCAGGGGTGCATCGTGATCGAGAGACATGAGGCGTGATCCGGTCAATGGAGGGAAAAGGGAGGCGCCTTCCCATACCGGTCAGTGTATTGTCGCTCGAATAAAGGTTAAGATCGCATTCCTGCCGCGCAATGTGGAATAAAACGCTCGAATGGCATCATTATGGACTCTCTGAATCTGAAAGGTCTTTCCGCCTTCGTCCGCACCGCCGATCTCGGCAGCTTCGTGGCGGCGGGGCGTGTTCTCGGTCTCTCCCCTTCCGCCGTTGGCAAGGCGGTCACGAAGCTGGAGAACCAGCTCGGCGTGCGGCTTATCCAGCGCTCTACCCGCAGCCTGCGGCTGACTGACGAGGGGCGCGCCTTCCACGAGCGCTGCCGGCGCATTCTCGACGATCTCGATGACGCCCACGAGAGCCTCCTGCGCACGCGCGAAACGCCGCGCGGCCGCATTCGCGTCTCCTGCCCGGTCATCGCTTACCATTTTCTGGTGCCGGTACTACCGGAATTCATGGCACGCTACCCGGAAATCGGCCTTGATCTCGACTTTTCCGACCGCATCGTCGATCTGATCGAGGAAGGCGTCGATGTTGCCATTCGCAGCGGACAACTTCCCGACAGCCGGCTGGTGGCGCGCGCACTGCGCCCCTTTCGCCTGCTGCTGTGCGCCTCGCCGGGCTATCTGAAGCGCCACGGCACGCCGCGCTGCCCGCGCGAGCTCAGCGGTCACCGTGCAATCGGTTTCCGCTACCCCAACTCCGGCAAACTCCAGCAATGGCCGCTGTGCCAGCCCGAACAGGACCCTGAGCCGCGCCCCGACTACGTCATGACCTGCAACAATATGGAAGCGCTGCGTGGGGCGGTGACGCGCGGACTGGGCATCGGCTGCATGCCGGATTTTCTCGCCGCCGATCCGCTCGCCTCGGGCGCGCTTGTCGCCGTGCTGCTCGACCATCTCGACGCCCCGGGTCAGTTCAATCTGATCTGGCCTTCAAGCCGCCATCTCTCCCCCAAGGTGCGCGTATTCGTCGATTTTCTCGCCCAGCGGCTGTTCGCAACGCAATGTCAGTCGGCATCGCTGGCAGTCACTCCTTCCATGTCATGACAGGAACGGCGCTACGGTCGGTGGCCAAAACAGTTGGCCACTACAGTTTGACGCCGACGTCAGGACTGCTCAAGATAACAGACGCTCAACGAAAAACGCCCTTGCAGGTGCGCCCATGCCATTGCCATTGCTTCGTACCAACGTCATTTCCAATGCCTTGAATGAGTTCAATCGCATGGATGACCGGCGTGGTCACACTACACAATTGGATGAGCGTCGCTTAAAACGAGCGCTTGACCAGCTGGATGATAGCCTCGAAAGTGCCATCACTCGCGCGGCGATCGATGCGATCTGGCGTCGAGATTTTCTCGCCGCCGATACTGCTATTGAACGACTGATCGATGCCAGGAGCCTGAGCCATCCAGAGAGTCTTTACGTCAACTTCTCGCTTATGAGCCTGCGTAACCTCAACGTGGCGCTCGGCACCCAGTTGAACCACCTGGCATTTGCAACCAATCGAAACGAGCCCGAGTTTCTCAATCACGTGCTGCGCAACGCCTGGATGTGCGGGGATCTTGCGACCTATGAAAGTGCCCTCGCAAAATTGTCGAGCCTCAAAGCCAATGACCATGATCAGTTGGCCGAACCTTTCGGCGTTGCAAAACGAGTTCTTTCTCGCCATGGCCTCACCTTCGAGATTTATCACGCCCATGTAAAGCGGGTAGTCGAGCGGGTTCGCGCCTTGTTTGCAGGGCGTATCGATGCGCAGGTGCTATTCAATATTGCGCCGGAAACCTTCGATGACGGTCAGCAGGAACTGGTGATCGAATTCGACCTGGGCGTCGATGACACCACTCTGGATACCATCGACGAGGAAATTCTGAATCTGCTCTCCGACCCCGAGCAGGTCCATCCCGAGTTGAACATGGCGGTCGGTGTGTTGGTCCGGGACTACTCACTCGAAACCCGCGCCGAGGCGTGCTGATGCCGGATCGTCTGCTGTCCATCGCCAGCGAGCAGCTGGACGCCACACCTCTCGATCAACCTCGCTTGCGTACCGCCATCAACCGCGCCTATTACGCGGCGTTTCTCACCGCACGCACCTATTGCGAATACCATCAGTTCGCGCCGGAGAGCGGCGCAAGCCATGAGCGCGTAATCAATAGTCTGCTGGCGCGGCCGAACCTGGCCCGCTATGGCAATCAGCTCAACACCATCAAACGGCTGCGACACAAGGCGGACTACGACTGGCAGCGCGACATCTCCCGCCGCGATGTCAGCAAAAGCCTCAAGACCTGTGGCGAGTTGATCCTATGTTTCAAGGTGCCCGAGCTGCCCCCAAAATAGGACACTGGTTGGCCTGGCGTGGAACCTGAAACGCATGGACGTATCGCGCTCGACATCCGCCCGAAGGGCCTGAAAAGCGAGCAACGGAGCGCGTTTCGGGGATATGAGGCGCGAAAAAACGTCATCATGCGCCATTATGGCGCAAAAATATGCCGAGGCAGATCGCACGCCTCATCTGCCGGCGGCAAGCCCGACAGGCGGCCAGATTCAAAATCGGCGGGGCAATGCCCCACCGAGTGCACTATTTTTCGCGTACAGCGCCAGAATCACGCCGCGCTGACAGTATGCACCTCGAGGTTAACCTTCAGCGTCTTACGGACCGCACCGATGATCGCAGACAGGTTGTCCATGCCGGGATTGCCCGAGGGTGACAACATGCGGTGGAGGCTCTTGCTGGGCTTGCCAGTCTCGTTGGCCAGTGCCTTGAAACCCACGGTTGCATTGACCAGGTCGCGGAGCATCGCGCGCGCGGTGTCGGGCTCGCCATTGAGAAACAGTGTGACGGCCTCATCCAGCATGGCTTTCGCAAACGCTGGATCGCATTCGACGCGCGCAGCAATCGTCGCCTTGAAATCACGGGTCAGTGCCATCTCACTTCCCTCCCTTCTTTGCCTGGCGTTTACGCCGCCTGTATTCGTCGCGTAGCGCCCTGGCATTGTCGATATCAGCCTGCTGGCGTTTTTTCGTACCACCTCCGAACAGGATGATCAGTTGTTCGCCATCGCGAGCCAAATAGATGCGATATCCCGGCCCCCAGTCGATGCGATATTCACCGATCCCCTCGAACCATTTGATGTTCGATGTGTTGCCCATCGACATACGGTACTCGGCGGTAGCCACCTTCGCCGCAGCCTGAGCATCGAGCCCTTCAAACCACTCCTGGTAAGGGTTGGACCCGTCATCACGTAGAAATTCTCGAAGCTCGACCTTCATAGAACCAATAGTAACTTATACGTTACTAACCGGCAAGCAGACAATCAGATGCAGAGCGAACGGGAATGCTCTCGCCACGACACCCGGCAGTGAGCCGCACCTGGCTCACCACCACGCCTCGTAGAGGCGACCATCTGGCCCATAGCGATTTCCTGGCATCAGGCGCAGGCGCGGGGGCCTCGACCTCGACTTTTCCGACCGCATCGTCGATCTGATCGAGGAGGGCGCGCTTGCCGTCGTGCTGCTCGACCATCTCGACGCCCCGGTTCAGTTCAATCTGATCTGGCTTTCAAGCCCTATCAACTGGCGTCGATGATTTCCGTAATCTTTCCACCGGCCATGGAAAAGAAGGAAGTGCCCTTCATCGCGATCTCCTGACCCGTCTTCCAGCCATTGGGAAGGTCGCATCGCACAGTAGCATTGTAATCGATGCGCAATGCGGCACGATCGTCCATCGCGATGCAGGCGCTCACGGTTTGCCGACGTTCCGAAAACGCCGCGACACCTTGTTCCGCCAATGCTCGAAACTCGGCACGCCCATTCGTCTCGTTCGTGACCTGTCCGTCAAACTTGTTCAGAAACCGAACGTCGTCGGAAAGGCAGTCGATCATGGAAGCAATGTCCATGTCGTTATAGGCTGCGATATAGCGAACAATGATGGGCGGTAAGGTATCCATGGTTTTTCCTCCACTCTGCGTTAATCTCAATTTCAGTCTACATGGTCATTGTGACGTTTGCGCTCTCCAATAGCTCGGGGTTCGAGGCGAATCCGGTGGACTAAAGAGTCGTCAACCCGGTGTCCAGTAGTGTCGATGACCGTACCCATATCCTTCGCTGTCCATTACCGTTATCGCCTTGTCAGCGGCGCGCCTCGGTCACCATTCTGACAGCGAGAGCGGCGAGCACCCGCTGATATGTCGAGCCGGATGCCCGTACATCGTCCCCCGTTCGTCGGATGGTAGTCGACAGCACAGGCCGTGACGACGAGAAGGATATCCGTCTCCGCCTTTAGCAACACATTCCCGCCTGGCGGGTTGTCCGAGGCAAGAACTTCCAGGCGACCGTCCGCTTGAGGTTCGGATCGCTGAAACAAATTCACCGGATCGGGAACGATCGGCGCTTCGATACCGGCGCAACGAAGCTCCGCTAACAGATTGTCCCGGCAGTTTGGATGATTCGGGTTCCTGCCCGTTCGTAGAGGAGGCGATTGCAGGCGGGAAACAGCATGTCATGTGGACAGGACGAGTTGTCCTCGATCAGCGTCAGAAGGGAGTACGCCCGCTCGCTGTAGAAGTGCTCACCGACTCTGGGGAACAGGCGCTCAGTCATGTCGCGGGTCTGCGACACGCTGAGCCAGTCGAGGGTTTCGCCGTCAACGGCGAACGCCCATAGGTCGGCCACCTGTTGTCCTTGCGGATCAATGACGCGGACGGTATCTCCTCTGGACAGGCGAACAAGACCGCCTGACTGTGGCTCGATATCGAGTTGGCGTTGCGCTGGCAGGACAACCCTCCTCTCAAAATCACTCGCTTCCAGCGTAGCGCTCCGCCCCCAATCGCGCCCTTTCAATCGCCCACAGTATCAAACCGCCTTCAAACCGTAGAAGGTGTACCCGAAGGAGCCCAGGGCTTCCTCAAAGAGTGCGATTTCACGGCGGGTCTCTTCGATAACAATCCGCATGACCGCGGATGCCCCTGGTGACAGTTCATCCGCTCTTGCGCTCAATGGCTTGTAATATCCCTCACGCCAGGCGTCCGTCGGAAGACGTTCCGTGAACAGTACCTCGAAGCCGCGTACCTGTGCCGTCGCGACGTTAGCACCAGATCGAGTTGCTGCTGGCCGATGAACTGCCCCAGGAACACGTCGCTCAGTGCCAGGGCGGCCTATGGGTCAGCGAGCAGGAGTGGTTCGACTTCGTCGGGGATGCCGCTCTTCGTGAAATAAGCACGCCATTTCATTATGAACCGTGAGGCTCGCCTCACGGTTTGCCGCTTTGTGTTTTAAAACGATCGTCCAATTAAAAAAATTCGCGCAAGAAATGGCTGGGGTTTTAATCAATACATTAATGTGAAAAACTGCACTGGCAAGGGCAGATTTACGAAAAGCCTCTATATGACAATTTCAACAGCCATTGGGAATTTTATGCATTTGAATACAAAAGCGCTGTGCAGCAGCTTATTTCTGCTATTCGCCTTTAGCACGTCATATGCTCATGCAGCAGAGAGCAGTAGAACCATACCACGACTTGAAAGTACCAGCTGCGCCACGCAGGCACTCAAGGACTTAAATGCCAGTTGCTATACTTTTTATGGTGAAGAAAACTGGAGCGCGCCTAGTGGAAACACCGTAGAGCTCCCTGTCGGCGTTATTCCGCCCGATTCGGATGCCAGTACTGAAAGTGGCAGTCCAGTGATCTTTTTCCCCGGCGGCCCGGGCCATTCGGCGCTCAGTATTCCCGATTATATTGCACAGCTACGCAAGGATATCGGAAACCGCACTCTGGTTCTTTTCGATCCGCGCGGTTTCAAGCATGCCAACCCCACGCTTTCATGCCCTTCATATGCTTCGGTGTCTCCTTATCACAACATCGTTCACACACCGGCTCTCACTGCCTCGCTCGACCCCATGGGGCGGATGAAGCACATTACGAACGAGGTGTCTTCCTGCTATCAAAAGCTTGAAAACGAAGGCATTGAGGTTTCTCAATATACAGAAAGCGCAACAGCACGCGATATCGAGGAAATTCGCAGCCGTCTTGACTACGATGCTGTCGACATTTACGGCTCCTCGACTGGAAGTGGTACGGCGCTGTCCTATATTCGCTATTATCCTGATAGTGTCAGATCCGCAATTCTTGGCTGGCCATGGTATACAAGCCTTCGTAATCGAGCCCCGCTCGATGAATTTTACACATTAAAAGGAAAATTCACCGATGTTTTAGCCATGTGCGTTGAGGATAGCCAAGCATGTCGGGAACAGGTACCGGCATGGTTTCTGGCGATTGATCGTACGCGTCGTGCACTGGATGACAGGCCCTACACCGCTCGAGTCGGTTCGGAAGGTCAGGAAAAGACCCTGTATTTTGATGGTGCAGCTTTCCTCGACACTCTTTAGTCGCCCCTGCTAAACCCCGATTTTTTCCGGGGAGTCGAATTCGGCTCTCCTTATACTGGCCAATGAGCACAAAAAATTGAAGATCATTGACCGGACATAACGCCAAAATAGACCTGAAAAGCGGAAAAAGTAACAGACAAAAAGAAGCTCCCTGAGCTTCTTCATGACTTTCCTCAAATTCATGCCGACACCACACAGCAGCGCATGAATCCGATCGCCCTTGCGCCCTTTCAGATAACAGCGTGACAGCAATCCTTCGCTTTTCATGTGACCGATGATGGGTTCTATACTGTTTCTT
>NZ_KB907882.1 GCF_000382245.1 Kushneria aurantia DSM 21353 | reverse complement strand
AGGTCACGCCATGGCGCGCCCGTGCGCAAAATCCAGAACACCGCATTGATGAAGCGTCGGTTATCCCTGGCCACGCCTCCCCACTGACCTGCTCGCCCCGGCAAGTGGGGCTCCAGCAAGGCCCAATCCTTATCTGAGAGGTCGTGACGCCGATGAGCTTTAGTCATTGTGATCCCAGGTTCCGCCTCGAAAGTAGTCATTTAACCACATCTCATGACGACATTCTCTAGCACAACCGCACTGGAAGGGTAGGCTCACGCCGCGTGACTACGCCGCCTTGACGCCGTTGATCTGGGAACATGTCAACCCGTACGGACGCTTCGACCTCGATATGAATACCAGGCTCAACTTGTCGTGATCGAAGTGGCGGCTGGTGACACGACTGCTTGTTCTACACCCAGTCATCGGCTGTCAATCCGATGAGTACGTCGCGCAGGTGAAAACGGCATACCTGTGCGTTGAGCAGTTCGCGGCGCGGCGCCACACCACTGAGTAGTCCCCACGAGATCATCAGGGCGTCGGCCGGCATTCGCATCAACAGTTGCTCGGCGAGCGGGCCGCCCACGGCGTCGAAGATCAGTTCAGCGTGGGCGGCGGCGCGCCGAATATCGTCATGTTCGGTGGCGTTGAGCACGGTCAGTCCCAGCGCAGTGAGGGGCTCGCGGTGAACTTCGCTGCGTACGATGCCGGTCACCGAACGGGCGCCGCGATGCAGTGCCCACTGCGCCAGTAGGCGGGCGCCGTTTGAACCCGCCGCCGTCAGCAGCAAGCGCTTCCCGGTTACCGGCCAGCGGTCGAGCATCGTCAGCACCGCCATGGGGTTGATGAAGGCACGCGCGGCCAGGTCGTCATTGATGTCGTTCGGTACCGGAACAGCCAGCGCCGGGTCGCAGACAAGTTCGCAGCACCAGGTTCCGGCACCGCGCAGCGGCAGCACCCGTCGGCCCAGCAGATGTCGCCAGCGCTGCGGCGCTTCGCTGACCATGCCTACTCCTTCATGGCCGGCAGTCTGCGGTAGCGCCACGCGGTGGCGATAGGCGCCGCTGATCGGTATCAGGTCGGAGGGATTGAGGGGCGCTCTCAGCATGGTGACCCGGATGCCGTCTGCGGGCAGCTCCCGGATTGGTTGCGACTCCAGTTGCAGCACTTGTGGCGGCGAGCCGAAACGGTGGTAGCGCAGTGCCATGTTCGAGATGGTGGTCAAGGGGTGACTCTCCGGTGCCGTAGCTGTCCGCCTACAGCAGCGTCATCTGCTCTCCCGGCGGCGCGAATTGCGTGGTATCCAGCGCAAACTCCTGGCGGCGCCGGTTGAGGCCGATACGCCGCACGGCGAGGCGAAAACGCTGCGACAGCAGGTCGGCGAAATGGCCCTCACCGCGCAGTCGGTGGCCGAAGCGGCTGTCGTAGTCGCGTCCGCCTCGCGACTGGCGTACCAGGCTCATGACGTGGGCGGCGCGCTCGGGGAAGTGCTCGTCGAGCCAGGCCTCGAACAGTGGTTTCACCTCATGCGGTAGACGCAGGAAGGTGTAGCCGGCGCTGGTGGCGCCGGCATCATGGCCGGCCTGAAGCAGTTTTTCCAGCTCCATGTCGTTGATCATGGGGATCATCGGCGCGGTGATAATGCCCACCGGTACGCCTGCTGCGCGCAGTTCGCGGATCACTTTCAACCGTGCCGCGGGCGAAGCGGCGCGCGGTTCCATGCACCGCTTGAGCGTGTTGTCCAGGGTGGTAAAGCTGATGAAAACGCGCACCAGCCGCTGCTGTGCCAGTGCGTGGAGCAACTCGATGTCGCGCAGCACCAGGGCGCTGCGGGTGGTGACGGTGAGCGGATGGCTATAGCGCAGCATGATCGTCAGTATTTCGCGGCTCAGGCGGTAGTCACGCTCGATGGGTTGATAGGGGTCGGTATTGGCGCCCAGTGCGATTGGCTGGCAGTCGTAGCCGGGTTGCGACAGCTCCTTCTCCAGCAATTCGGGGAGGTTGGTACGGGCGATCAATCGGGTTTCGAAGTCGAGCCCCGGCGAGTAGTCCCAGTAGGCGTGGGAAGGCCGCGCGAAGCAGTAGATGCAGCCGTGTTCGCAGCCGCGATAGGGGTTGAGAGAACGCTCGAAGGGCAGATCGGGGGAGCGGTTTTTCGAGATCGCGCTGCGGCTCTGCTCGCATCTGACTTCGGTGGCGTGGCTGGCGGGGGCGCTCTCCTGCCACCAGCCGTCATCGATCTGTTCGACGGCAATGCGCTCGAAGCGGTGATGCAGATTGTGGCTGGCGCCCCGGCCGCGCGGGCGTTCTCTTTCCGTCATACTGTTTCTCCCTGGTAGCTGTTTAAATATACAGTTATCGGGGAGAGAACCCAAGGCGTCTAGCGCACCGCGCGCAGTGCTGTCAGCAACTGATCCAGCTGCGCTTCGGTGAAGCTGGAGAAGGAGACCAGCGCGCGCAGCGGCAGGTAGCGGCTCATCGCCTCCATCATGCCGCCGTCGCCCTCGCGCCCCATGATGGGATCAATCATGGGCAGCTCGTCGGCGATATCGGCCAGCTGTTCGCGCAGCACGGCGACAGCGGCATCACTGACCAGCAGATCGCCCAGCAGGGTGTTGCGATCGAGCGGTGGCAGCATCACCGGATCGCCTGCTACCTCGAACGGTGCCACGAGGCGAATATCCTGCGACGAGGCGCCGATACGGATCTCGAAGGTACCGGAGGGCAGGCGCCAGTCGCCGTGGGCCGCATCGTAGAAGCAGAAATCGCGGCGGCGCAGGGTGAACGCGATGTGCTGCGTTGCGCCTGGCCTGAGTGCGATCTTGTCGAAGGCGCGCAGTGTTTGCTCGGCGACCGGTATGGTGCGCGTGGCGTCGCTGACATAGAGCTGTACCACTTCGCTGGCCTCGACGCCGCCGCTGTTGGTCAGTGACAGGCGAACTGTCAGTTCGTCTTCGCCGCTGAAAGTGTCCCGGGAAAGTTCGAGGTCGGTGTAGTCGAAGCGGCTGTAGCTCAGGCCGTGGCCGAAGGGGAATAGCGGGGCGACTTCGGCACTGTCGTAGTAGCGGTAGCCGACGAAAATACCCTCGCCATAGCGCACCCTGTCGCCCTCGCCGGGGAAGTTCAGATAGCAGGGGGTATCCGCCAGTCGCTGCGGAAAGGTTTCGGCGAGCTTGCCGCACGGCGAGACGTCGCCCAGCAGCAGGTCGGCCAGCGCCTCACCGCAGGCCTGGCCGCCGAGATAGCCCGCCAGAATGGCATCGGCGTGTTCGACCCAGGGCATGACAATGGGCGCGCCGCTGGCGAGGACCACCAGGGTGTTGGTCTGCACGCTGCGTACTGCCTCGATAAGCGCGATCTGATTGGGCGGCAGGTCAAGGTGTTCGCGGTCATAGCCCTCGGATTCGATACGCTCCGGCAGGCCGAGGCAGAGCACCGCCACGCCGGCCTCGCGGGCCTGCGCCACCGCTTCCTGCTGCAGGGCGCTGTCGATATCGTCGCGATCGATGGCAAAGCCCTGTGCATAGTGCAGGCGCTCTCCCAGTCGGCTATCAAGCGCTTCGTAAAGGGACGCCACCCGGGTGGCATTGACGTGGGAGCTGCCGCCGCCCTGGTAGCGTGGCCGTTTCGCGAATTCACCGATCAGCGCCACCTCGGCGTTGGCGGCCAGCGGCAGCAGCGCGTTGTCGTTCTTGAGCAGTACCATGCTCTCCCGCGCCACGCGGCGGGCGAGCTGATGGTGCGCCTCGTGGTCGACGCCGACGCTGTCGTCCTCGTTGTCGCGGACGCGCAGCGTGACCGCGAGCAGACGTGCCACGGCGCGATCCAGTATCGCCTCATCGAGCGCTCCTTCGCGCACTGCGGCGACGATCTGCCGGTCGCGCGCTTCGCCGCCGGGCGGCATCTCCAGCTCCAGGCCGGCGGCAAGCCCTGCCACGCGCTCGTTGACCGCGCCCCAGTCGGAGACGACGAAACCCTCGAAGCCCCATTCGTTGCGCAGAATGTCGGTCAAAAGATACGGATGTTCGGCGCAGAGCTCACCGTTAAGGCGATTGTAGGCGCACATGACTGTCCACGGCTGCGCCTCCTTGACCGCCGACTCGAAGCTGGCCAGATAGATCTCGCGCAGGCTGCGTTCGTCGATCACGGCGTTGACCGACATGCGCCGGTGCTCCTGATTGTTGGCGGCGAAATGCTTGAGCGACGCCCCCACGCCGCGCGACTGCACGCCGCGAATATGAGCGGCAGCCAGTCGCGAGGAGAGCAGCGGGTCCTCGGAAAAGTACTCGAAATTGCGCCCGCACAGCGGCGAGCGTTTGATATTGGCGCCCGGTCCGAGCACCACATGCAGGCCTTCGGCGCGGGCTTCATCGCCCAGCGCGCGGCCCATCTCCTCGACCAGCGCCGGGTTCCACGAGCAGGCCAGCCCGGCGGCAGTGGGAAAGCAGGTGGCCGGCTTGCTGTGGGTCAGCCCCAGGTGATCGTCGCCGGCCGGCACGCGCAGGCCGTGGGGGCCGTCCGATAGCCGCATCGCGGGGATGGCGAGCCGTTCGATCGCTTTGGTGCTCCAGAAGTCGTGCCCCGAGCAGAGGCTTGCTTTCTCTTCGAGCGTCAGCTGGGCGATCAGGGTATCAAGAGTCGGCATGGGCGCTGTCTTCCTGCGATCGAGAATATCTTCTCAGCGTAGACGGGTTACGGCTGACGCGGCCCGGCCCGGGCCGGCCGCCGCAGGCGCACGTTGATCACTGCCAGCCCGGCGACCACCAGCAGCCCGCCGATCAGCTTGTTGGCACCCAGCGGATCGCCCAGCAGCCACATGCCGAGCAGTACCGCGAACACCGGCATTAACAGCGACAGCGGCACCACCCGGCTGACCGGGTGCTTCTGCAGCAGCCAGTACCACAGCCCATAGGCCAGTATCGACGACATCACGGCGGTGTAGAAGACTGCGCTCCAGCCTCTCCAGCCGGCGGTCTGCAGCGCCTGCCACTGGCCACTTTCGAACAGCAGGCTTGCCAGCGCCACCTGGGGCGTGGCGAACAGTGCGATCCAGCCCGCCATGGTCAGTGGGGGGATGGCGGGCGCGGATTTGATGATCAGGTTGGAGACCGCCCAGAAAAAAGCGCTGGTCAGCAGCAGAGCGGTGGCCAGCGGTCCCGGCAGCGACGGCCCGCCGGCGATCACCACCACGCCGGCGAACGACATCACAAGCCCCAGCCAGCGGCGGGTATCGAGCCGGTCGCCGAGAAAAATGGCGGCCAGAATGGCAGCGAAAGGCGTGCCCATCTGCACCAGCAGTGCGCCGGTGCCGGCCTCCGCCTGGCTCAGGCCGATGAACAGCAGCGGAAAGTGCAGGCCGCCGAGGGTCACCGACAGCACCAGCAGCCAGGGGAGCTGGGCGCGATTGATGCGGGTAAAGGGCACCAGCAGCAGCGTGACCAGCGCAAAGCGTAGCGTCATCAACAGCAGCGGTGGCAGCTCGGTGACGCCCACCTTGACGACGATGATGTTGAGCGCCCAGATGGCGATCACGAAAAGGCCGAGCAGCAGATCACGTGGCGGCACGAGGGCTCCAGAGTGGCATCAGAGTAAAACAGCCTGCACCGTTAGCGGGCATTAAGGAAGCGCTGACTAAATCGCCGAACGAGATGAAGGGCAAGGCGCACGGAACGCAGACTCGAAGCAACGCGTAGAGAACGCCCGCAGGGCGGCCCGTCAGGGCAAGTTGCCGAAGGCAACGCGTCACGCGAGACATAACATGGGGTTAGATGAGCCTTCGACCGGGCTGGCGTACCAGTACCGCGCAACGTAGTCATTCGCTCGTGCAGGCATTTATGCAGTTTTCACTTCACCCCTGCGCTATCGGCTGGTTGCACCGCGCCTGGCCGCCAGGCGATATTGCAACGCATCGATCCATGGAAACGCCACTTCTATCGCCATGCCACAAGGTCACTCCCACGAAGCGCAACCCGCCGGCACCACGCCCTTTTGCCACGTCTGCGGCCGCCACTCGCCCGATGTCGAACTGATACCGTTCGGCGCCGTACGCCCCTCGCTGAGCCCGGAAATCGAGGCGCTCGCTGCCGGCTGGGGGCAGGGGTGTTATCTGTGTCGCAGCGATCTGATGCGGGCGCGACGACGCCACCTGCGCAGTTGGCTGCATCGCCATCACGCTACCGGCACACTCGGCGAGCAGGTGATCGAAGCCATCGAGCGCGGCGAACCGGTCACCCGGCCCCCCGAGGAGGTGCTGCCGGAGCGCGAAAGTTTCGGCAACCGGGCGGCGGATCGGCTGGCGACGTTCGGCGGCAGTTGGGGGTTCATTCTGAGTTTCGCGGTCGTGTTGATCGGCTGGATGCTGCTCAACACCATCGGCCTGTTGGCGCACCCCTTCGACCCTTACCCCTTTATTCTGCTCAACCTGGTGCTCTCCTCGCTGGCGGCGCTGCAGGCGCCGGTGATCATGATGAGCCAGCGTCGGCAGGAGGAGAAGGATCGTGCCCGCGCGGAGAGCGACTACCGTATCAATCTCAAGGCCGAGCTGGAGATTCTGCAGCTGCACGACAAGCTCGACCACGCCATGATGCAGCTGGCCGAGCTGCAGCAGGCCCGAGCGCGGCAGGAGGATGGCCATGAGTGACTGGCAAAAACTTGTCGGCGTCGGCCTGATGGCCCTGACGCTGCCGGGCGGCGGCCGCAGCCCCTTTATTCTCAAGCAGGTACGGGTGCGCGAAGGCGGTACGACCGAGGTGGAGCTGAGCCGGTAGGCGGCGTGGCGGTTCGTCTTGTCTAAAGCCGCGCGAAGGCTGGCCGTTGAATCGGTTAACGCCCCCACTCGGACACTCGCCATGCATCCTCCAATCCGCATCGCCCTTTTGCTGCTGCTGATGGTGGCGTCAACCCTGTCGGTCGCCGCCGCCGAGGACTGCCCGGCCGGTAACGAAGCCGACCAGCGTCGCGCTCTGACGCTGCTGGAGCGCCAGCTCGCGGTCTGGGAGCGGGCTTATTATGAAGAGGGCCAGCGGCTGGTCGGCGACGACGTGTATGACAGCGCCAGGGCCCGCGCCGCGCGCTGGCGTGACTGCCTCGGTGAGCCGTCTCGCGCCGTCTCGGCCGCAGCGCCAGAGGGCAACAGCCTGCCTCATCCGGTAGCGCAGAGCGGGCTGGAGAAGGCCGCCGACCGCGCCGCGGTGATCGACTGGCTGAGCGCGCAGGGTGAACGGCCGCTGTGGGTGCAGCCCAAGGTCGACGGTGTGGCGGTGACGCTGCGCTACCGCCATGGCGAATTGGTGGCCGCCATCAGCCGCGGCGACGGCGAGCGTGGCCAGGATTGGACCCGCACTGTCGCTGCGCTGCCGGCGGTGCCGCGGCAACTGCCCGAAGAGGTGAGTATTACGCTACAGGGTGAACTCTATCGGCGGCTCGACGCCCATGTGCAGCGTCGTGACGGCGGTGCCGGCGCGCGCGCCGAGGTGATCGGTCTGATGGCGCGCGACGTACTGAGTGACGAGGCGGCGGCGCGCATCGGCTTTTTCGCCTGGGCCTGGCCCGATGGACCCATCGAGGGGCGGGCGCGCCTTGAGCGCCTGAGCGCGCTGGGTTTTACCGCGACGGCCGACTATACCCGCCGGGTCGAGGATATCGATGCCGTGGCCGACTGGCGACAGCGCTGGTATGGCGCGGCGTTGCCCTTTGCCAGTGACGGCATCGTCATCAAGCGTGCCGACCGCGCCGCGGGCCAGCCTGCGTCGGCGGCGGCGCTGGCGTGGAAGTATCCCGCCGTGCGGGCGCTGACGCGGGTCGAGGCCATTGAGGTGACGGTGGGGCGCAGCGGGCGGTTGACCCCGGTAGCCGTGTTGGCGCCAGTGATGCTGGATGACCGCGAGGTGAGCGCTGCCAGTCTGGGCTCCATTGCGCACTGGCGCGAACTGGATGTGCGCCCCGGCGATGAAGTTATCGTGGCGCTGGCCGGCGCCACCATCCCGCAAATCGAGCAGGTGGCGGTCGCCGCCGAGCCGCGGACACGGCTGGTGCTTCCCGACCCCGAGCGCTACCACGCGCTCTCCTGCCTGCGCCCTGCACCGGGCTGTCGCGAGCAGTTCGTGGCGCGGCTGGTATGGCTGGGCAGTGACGACGGGCTGGATATCGCCGGTCTGGGCGAAGCCCGCTGGAGCGCGCTGGTCGATGCCGGCCTGGTCGAGGGACTGCTTGACTGGCGTGAGCTGGAGATCGAGCAGCTGACAGCTCTGCCCGGCGTCGGCGAGACGCGCGCGGCCAACTGGCGGACGGCCTTCGACGCTGCCGAGCAGCAGCCGATGGCCCGCTGGCTGGTGGCGCTGGGATTGCCGCCGATTCCCGAGGCAATACGCGATGAGGCGCTGAAGGCGCCGCTGGCCGAGTTGGTCGGGCGCGACAGCGCGCGCTGGCAGCGCTTTGACGGTATCGGGGAGGTCCGCGCCGAACAGCTGACGGCGTTTTTTGACAATGCGGAGATCCGGCGGCTGATCGAAGCGCTCGATGACACGGATATGGCGGCCGGCGTGCTCTGAACACACCATAAAAAACGCCCCGGCCAACTGACCGGGGCGATATGGCGTGTGAACGATGGATCGCTCAGGCGCCCGAGCCGGACTGCGGCAGGGCATAGGCGATCACATAGTCCCCTTTTGGCGTGTGCATGAAGTGGTGGCCGGCGGCACGAATCATCACGTATTCACGTCCGTTGGCTTCATAGACGATGGGACTGGCCTGGCCACCGGCGGGCAGGGGCACGCTCCACACCGTCTTGCCGGTCTCCATGTCGATCGCGCGGAAGAGATTGTCGGTGGCGGCGGCGATGAAGATCAGGCCGCCGGCGGTGACCACCGAACCGCCGTTATTGGGCGTGCCGATATTGATCGGCAGGCCGGACTCGATGCCCCACGGGCCGTTGGCGCGGGCGGTACCCAGCGGACGATCCCAGAGGGTTTTGCCGCTGGCCAGGTCGATGGCGCGGATACCGCCGTAGGGCGGCTGGGTGCAGAGCAGGCCGGTGTAGGGGTTACGCCAGCCGGCGTTGATCTCGACGCCGTAGGGGGCCCCCACCTGGGGCGCACCTGCGCCCTCGATGGGGGTAGCGCCCTGATTCAGCTCGGCGCGGGTTTTCCAGCCCAGTTGGTTCACTTCTCCCCGCGAGATCAATTGATCGTACATCGCCATGTTGTTGTAGTTGGCGATGATCACGCCGCGCTGCGGGTCGACCGCAACGCTCCCCCAGTCGGAACCGCCGTTGTAGCTGGGATACTCGATGTAGGGCTGGTCGGCCATCGGCGGTGTGTAGGGGCCGTCGTAGCGAGCGCGCTCGAACTGAATGCGGCAGTAGAGCTGGTCGAACGGCGTCATGCCCCAGGTGTCGCGCGCGGTCAGATCGGGAAAGCGCAGATTGGCATACAGTGAGAAGGGCTGGGTTGCTGCGCGCTGGTCGGGCTCGGCGCCGCCCTGTGGCACCTTGCGCTCTTCGGCGCCGCCGCCCAGAGGCTTGCCGGTGCGCCGATCGAGGACATAGATTTCCGCCTGTTTGGTGGGCAGAATCAAGGCGGGAACCCGCTCACCGTTGCCGGTGGGGAAGTTGATCAGGGTTGGCTGCGCACCCTCGTCGTAATCCCATACGTCGTTATGCGCCGTCTGGAAGTGCCAGGCAGGCAGGCCGGTTTCCACGTTAAGCGCCACCAGTCCGCTGGAGTAGGTCTTTTCGGCCTCGGTACGGCTGCTGCTCCAGTAGTCGGGCAGGGCGTTACCCATAGGCAGATAGACCATGCCCAGTTTGCTGTCGCCCACTGCGGTGGTCCACATATTGGGCGAGGCGCGGGGGTAGGTGGCGTCGCCGGTCAATGGCTCGCTGTGGTCGGGGTTGGCGGCATCCCAGGCCCACAGTTCCTTGCCGGTGACCACATCGAAGCCCTTGATCACCCCCGAAGGCTCATGGTTGCTCTGGCCGTCAATGACCTCATGGCCGGTGATCAGCACGTTACGCACCACCACCGGCACACCGGAGATGGACACGTAGCCCTGTGGCACC
This sequence comes from Kushneria aurantia DSM 21353, assembly GCF_000382245.1. GTDB lineage: Bacteria > Pseudomonadota > Gammaproteobacteria > Pseudomonadales > Halomonadaceae > Kushneria > Kushneria aurantia. Next base: position 52,174 of record NZ_KB907882.1, on the reverse strand, counting down.
TCGCCCATGTGATCGGTGATGCTCACCTGGCCATTGTTGCCGAAGCCGCTGCAGGGCTCACCACTGTGGGCGTCGACCTCGATCAGGCGCGCATCCAGGGTGCCGACGATGATGCGGTCGCGACACATGCTGTTGTCGTCGGCGACAGTCTGCGCGCCAGCGGCGTTTGAAGAGGAGGTATTGCCGCCGCTCTGGTCCGCCGCAGCGTTTGACGCGCCGTCACCTGATGCGCTCTGCGAGGCTGCGTTATTCGCGTTGTCGTCGGGCACCCGGTAGTAGACGAGGCCGCGGCAGGCGGCGGTATAGGGAATCGACTTGTCGCTGACGCCCGGGTCGTAGCGCCAGTTCTCCTTACCGCTGGCGGCATCGAGCGAGATCAGAATATCGTGCCCGGTGCAGACAAAAACGTCATCGCCGACCTTGAGCGGGGTGTTTTCGGTACCCCAGCCCTTCTGGACGACATCGCCGGTCTGATACTGCCAGGCGACCTGCAGATTGCCCACGTTCTGCGCCGTGATCTGATCCAGCGATGAGTAGCGTGTGGCGGCCGAGTCCTGACCGTAGGCGCTCCAGTCGCCGCGCTCTGGCACATCGGCGGGTTGCGCGCTGCCTACGTCGGTGGCGTAGCTGTTATCGGCCACGGCGGGCAGGTTGCCGGGCTTGTCGTAGCCGCGACCCGGCACGAAGGCCAGCGCGCCGGCGACCACAAGGCCCAGAAACAGGACACCCGCAGCGCTGAAACCGGCGCGCTGCGAGGGGCCGTCACGCAGCGCCGGTGTTACCAGCGCCACCAAAATGGCGAGAATCAGCACCAGGTCCAACCTTGGAATCCAGCGCCAGTAGTTGAGCCCGGACTCCCAGGCGGTCCACAAAAAGGTGCCGATCAGCACCAGTGCAAAGATCCAGGCCCCCGACATGCGGCCGCGCATCAGCTGGATAGCGGCGATCAGCATGGCGACACCGGCGATCAGGTAGTACCAGGAGCCGCCGAGGATCACCAGATAGAGTCCACCGCCGGCAATGGCGATGCCGCTCAGGGCGACAAGAATACCGACGATCAGGGCAAGGAGGGTGCCAGTGCTTCGTTTGTTCGATACGCTCATTAAGCTCTCCGTTGGCGAGCGCAACCCTGCAGGCTTTGAGCACATGCGTCTTCAGGTGGCGTGTTGCGCAAAAGGGGGTCTCCTTGCAGGAGACTGCCCGGATTTTTTTAAGTTACGTTTAAAGTTATCGAAGGGCTCGGCGCAAAAATCAAGTTCTGCAAGACTATTTTTTCATGATCCGGTTTAATCTTGCGCTGATCTGGCTCGCAGCCCGCGCGCTGGCGGTGACGCTATTTTCCTCGTCGCTATAGGGCCGCCTTAAAGCGTCGTTGAGACATAAAAAATCGCCGGGAGCGATTTTTTGATGCCGCAGGCGGCTCGCAGGGTGCCCACCAGAGAAGGCAGGGCAAAAAAACCGGCGCCCCTGTGGCGCCGGTTTCGCTGTTACCGCAACGTGTCGTGTGTTGCGGAATCAGCTCTTTCGGGACAGCGTTGCCAGCGCCTCGTTGAGGAGGGTGCTGGGGCGCATCGCCTGGCTCGCTTTGTCGTGATCGGGGTGGTAGTAACCGCCCAGTTCGACCGGCTTGCCCTGCACGCCGTTGAGCTCGCCAACGATCTCCTGTTCGCGCTCGGCGAGGGTCTTGTACAGCTCGCCGAACAGCTTTTTCAGCTCGGCGTCGTCGTCCTGCTCGGCCAGCGCCTTCGCCCAGTAGAGCGCCAGGTAGAAGTGGCTGCCGCGGTTATCCAGCTCGCCGGTCTTGCGTTTGGGCGACTTGTCGCTGTCGAGGAACTCGCCGTTGGCGCGATCCAGCGCGCTGGCCAGCACGAGGGCGCGCTGGTTGTCGAACGTCTTGCCGAGGTGTTCGAGTGACGCCGCCAGGGCGAGGAATTCGCCCAGCGAATCCCAGCGCAGGTGGTTCTCCTCCACAAGCTGCTGCACATGTTTGGGCGCCGAGCCGCCGGCGCCGGTCTCGAACAGGCCACCGCCGTTCATCAGCGGCACGATGGAGAGCATCTTGGCGCTGGTGCCCAGCTCCATGATCGGGAACAGGTCGGTGAGGTAGTCACGCAGCACGTTGCCGGTAACCGAGATGGTGTCCTCGCCGCGGCGGGTACGCGCCAGCGTTTTCTCCATCGCCGCCACCGGTGCCATGATCGAGATATCCAGCCCGTCGGTGTCGTGCTCCTTGAGATAGGCTTCGACCTTTTGGATCAGCGTCGCATCGTGGGCGCGCTCGGCGTCCAGCCAGAAAATCGCCGGCGTGTGGCTGTCGCGGGCACGGTTGACCGCCAGCTTGACCCAGTCGCGGATCGGTGCGTCCTTTGTCTGGCACATGCGCCAGATGTCCTCGCGCTCTACCTCGTGCTCGAACAGCACATGGCCGCTGTCATCGCTGACCCGCACGCTGCCGTCGGCGGGAATCTGGAAGGTCTTGTCGTGAGAGCCGTACTCTTCCGCCTTCTGCGCCATCAAGCCGACGTTGGGCACGCTGCCCATGGTGGTCGGGTCGAAGGCGCCGTTTTGGCGGCACTCCTCGATGGTGGCCTGATAGATACCGGCGTAGCAGCGGTCGGGGATTACCGCCTTGGCGTCGTGGCGGTCGTCATCGGCCCCCCACATCTTGCCGGAGTCGCGAATCATCGCCGGCATCGAGGCGTCGATGATCACATCGCTGGGCACGTGCAGGTTGGTGATGCCCTTGTGCGAGTCGACCATCGCCAGCGACGGGCGTGCCTTGTAGAGGGCGTCGATATCGGCCTTGATTTCGTCCTGCTTGTCGGTGGGCAGCGAGGCGATCGAGGCGTAGAGATCGCCGATACCGCTGTTGGGGCTGAAGCCGGCGCTTTTCAGCACCTCGGCGTGCTTGTCCAGCACCTCCCTGTAGAACTCACTGACCACCATGCCGAAGATGATCGGGTCGGAGACCTTCATCATGGTCGCCTTGAGGTGCAGCGAGAAGAGCACGCCCTGTTTTTGGGCGTCCTTGATCTCTGCGTCGATGAAGCGGCGCAGGTGGCGGCTGCTCATGCAGGCGCCGTCGATCACCTCGCCCTCGGTGACCGCGACCTCCTTGAGCAGGGTCTGGCTACCGTCCTTCTGCAACAGCTCGATCTTCACCTTGCCGGCCCTGTCGATTACCGCGGATTTTTCGGTGCCATAGAAGTCGCCCTCGCTCATGTGCGCCACGTGGGATTTCGAGTCGCTCGACCACTGGCCCATGCGGTGCGGGTACTTCTTCGCGTAGTTCTTGACCGACTGCGGCGCGCGCCGGTCGGAGTTGCCCTCGCGCAGCACCGGATTGACCGCGCTGCCCTTGACCCGATCATAGCGGGCGCGGGCGTCCTTCTCGGCGTCGCTGGCGGGTTCTTCCGGATAGTCGGGGAGGTCAAAGCCCTGCTTCTGCAGTTCGCGGATCGCCGCCTTGAGCTGCGGCACCGAGGCGCTGATGTTGGGCAGCTTGATGATGTTGGCCTCGGGCGTTGCGGCCAGCTCGCCCAGTTCGGCGAGATGGTCACCAATCTGCTGATCACTGCTCAGGCGGTCGGCAAACTGCGCAAGGATACGACCGGCCAGCGAGATGTCTCGGGTCTCGACGGTAATGCCGGCGGAGTCGGTAAAGGCGTCGATGATGGGCAGCAGCGAGTGGGTGGCCAGCGCAGGGGCTTCGTCAGTGAGGGTGTAGATGATCTTCGGCGTATTGGACATGCGGTGTGAGACCTCCTGGCAGCGGTTCTGATCCGAACGTGGTGACCCGCGAGTATAACAGCGCGCCCCGGGGTGCGCATGAGCCGCCGGCCCGACGGCAGAGGGCGTGCTGATTAAGGCGCCGGTAACGCAGCGCGACGGGGAGCCTGCTAGGCTATGCGGCTGTTCAAGGCCTGCCCGGCAATCGGGCGCGGAACACTGGGGAGGCGATATGGCGTGGTATCCGGCGCACTACAGGCAGCGCATCGGTGCGAGGCTCTCCGAGCTGATGGATCACCGTCGCGCGGTGTGGCTGCTGTTTTTCGCCTCGATGCTGGAAACCCTGATCGTGCCCATCCCCATCGAGACGATTCTGATTCCCTGGATGGTGCTGCGCCCGCAAAAGCGCTGGTGGCTGGCCACGGTAGCGCTGGCCGGCAACCTGCTGGCGGCGGCCATTGGTTACGGGCTGGGAGTCTGGGCAATGGGCCACTTCGGTGACCAGCTGATCGCGCTGTTCGGCGGCCAGCAGGCCTTCGACGCCTTCGATCAGCGCTTTGCCGACAACGGTTTTGTGGCAGTACTGTCGATCGGCGTTATTCCCATTCCCTTTCAGATCGCCATGCTGGTGGCGGGCAGCACCGGCTATCCCTTCCCGCTCTTTATGCTGGCCGCGGTGCTGGCACGCGGCGCGCGCTACTTCGGGTTGGCGCTGCTGGTGCACTTTGTCGGCGACCGGGCGCTCAGGCTTTGGAAGCGCAACGAGCGCGCCATGACGAAGCTGCTGATCGTGGCGGTGGCCGGCTATCTGATCTACAAGGCCATCGGCTGGCTGGGCGGCGGCTCGGCGTGAGCCAGCTAGTCGAGCACCACCAGCCGATCGGGCAGCTCGTTACGCTCGTGCGTGGCGGGGAAGTGCGTTTTCAGGAGCTCGCCGCAGGCCTCGATGCAGTCGAGAAAGCCCTGCCGAGTGTGCCCTGCGCCTACCTTGTGGGTGAAATCGGCAACGATGGAGGCCCACGCCGCGTCATCCAGCCGTGCGGAGATGCCCCGGTCGACCAGGATCTCGACGTAGCGCTCCGCCTGCGAGACGAAGATCAGCACCCCGGTACCGGCTTCGGTGTGGTGCAGGTTCTGCTCCAGAAACTGCCGTCGAGCGAGGTTGGAGGCGCGCCAGAAGCGCACATGGCGCGGGATCAGGCGCGTGGTCACTCGCGGGGTGCGAAACAGCAGGGCCAGTACCACAAAGCAGACCCACTGCACCAGCAGCACGCTCCAGGGGCCCACGACAAGACCGATCCAGCTGGCGATAACCGCCAGCGCGCCGGGCGCGATCAGCGCCAGGAGCCCCGCCCAGAGCAGCGGAATGTAGGCATAGTCGTCCGCCTGTGCCGCCAGCACCGTAACGATCTCTGCATCGGTCTCCCGCTCGATACGCGCAATGGCCTCGCCGACCTCGCGCTGTTCGCTTTCGCTCAATAGGGACATGACGTTCGATCCTTGTTCATCGCCTGCCTGATTACCAGCCGCCTGAGGCACCGCCGCCGCCAAAACCGCCGCCGCCACCGCCAAAACCGCCGCCACCGAAGCCACCCCCGCTGCTGCCGCCCATGAAACCGCCGCCGAAGCCGCCGCCGCCGCCGCCGCCCCCGCTGCGGACGATGATCATGACGATGGCGAGGAGAATGAAAAACCAGATGCCGGCACGGCCGACAGGGGCGGCGTCGCGCTGATTGCGCTGCTCGGGCTGTGCCAGCGGGTCGCCGCCGAGTACTTCGATCATCGCTTCGCTGCCGGCGACGATGCCGCGGGAGAAGTCGCCTTCGCGAAAGGCGGGGAGGATGCGCTGGTTGATGATGATCGAGGATTGGGCATCGGTCAGGCGCCCCTCCAGCCCATAGCCCACCTCGATGCGTACCCGGCGCTCGTCGCGGGCAACGATCAGCAGGGCGCCGTTGTTCTCCTCGGCCTGGCCGATGCCCCAGTGGCGACCGAGTTGATAGCCATACTGCTCGATGGTGTCGCCCTGCAGGTCGGGTAGCGTGACCACCACGATCTGCTCACCGGTCGCCTGTTCGTGCGCGGCCAGGCTCTCGGTGAGCTGCCTTTCGGCGGTGCTGTCGAGCAGGTTGGCGTTGTCCACCACACGCCCGGTCAGCTCGGGAAAATCGGCTGCGGCCTGGACGGCGGTGGCGCACAGCAAAAGCCAGAGGCCGATAATGAGCGAGCGGCTCAGAGGGTGTTGACAAAAGGGCTGCGCTCGACAATACGGCATTAAAATTGACCTCAAATGCTCATTTATCCCCATGTAAACTCCGCGTTTTCGGTCAATTTTGCCCTGTCTTGCCTTCGCTCGCCTGTTTTATAAACACCCTCTCAAGCGCATGACGAGTTCACCTGTGGTCGCAAAGGTCCAGGGAGATCAGAAATTCACCTGCGGCGGCTGGTCGGCATTCGACGCCGTCGCCTCGAAGTTCTCGCGCAGCGGCATATCGCTGTACAGCAGGCTGTGCCAGATCGTGCCCGGGAAGGTGCGGATTTCGGTGTTGTAGGCCTCGACCGCCTGGATGAAGTCGCGTCGAGCGACGGCAATACGGTTCTCCGTGCCCTCGAGCTGGGACTGCAGGGCCAGAAAGTTCTGATTGGAGCGCAGCTCGGGGTAGCGTTCGGAGACCGCCATCAGGCGGCTCAGGGCGCTGCCCAGCTGGCTCTGCGCCTGCTGGAACTGCTGTAGTCGCTCGGGGTTGTTGAGCGTCTGCGCATCGACCTGAATCGAACTCGCCCGGGCGCGCGCCTCGACCACCGCCGTTAGCGTCTCGCGCTCCTGGGTGGCGAAGCCCTTCACGGTCTCGACCAGGTTGGGGATCAGGTCGGCGCGGCGCTGGTATTGATTCTGAACCTGCGCCCAGGCCGATTTCACTCTTTCATCCAGCGTCGGGATGTTGTTGATACCGCAGCCGGAAAGCAGGACGCAGAGACACAGCAGTACCAGCCACTGCCAGTAGCGCTGCCGTAAAGTGGTGCGGCGGGAGCAAAAATCTTGATCGAGGTGTGTCGGCATCACAGCGTGTCTCGCACGGCAGACTTGAGAATTCAGTCTTCGGTTCAGTGGCAATGTGGCTATTACCACTACCATTTTAATGCCCTGTGTGAAACGCCCGGCACTATTTTTCGATGCACGCAGGCAGCGCGTTTTCGATGCACGCAGGCAGCGTGGCGGCCCACGACGAGCCGCCGCGCTGCCTCCCGGCTTTTATAATGCTCGCGACTACCAGTTCATGTTCCAGCCCAGCGAGAAGGTGCGTCCGCGCCCTTGGAAGCGGTAGAGCGCCTCGGGGCCGTAGGTCGGTGCATAGAACACTGCTGCGCGCTGTCCCCAGACGGTGGCGTAGCGTTTATCCAGCAGGTTTTCGATACCCAGTGTGAAGGTGCCGTAATCCGCGGTGCGCTGGCGGCCGATCAGATCGAAGGTGGTGAAGCCGTCGATTTCGTTGTCGCTGGCCGAACCCAGCTCACTGGCGTCGTCGGACAGGTCGAAGGCGTGGTTGCCCTGCAGGCGCAGCGAGCGCTGGTTATCGTCCCATTCGACGAAGGCGGTGGCGCTGGAGAGCGAGGCGTAACGGGCATCGCGGCGGTACCATTCGCCGTCGTCGGCCAGCTGTTCGGAGCGGGTCAGATGGGCGGTGCCGCCCACTTCCCAGTGGCGGCCGATATAGCGCGAGGTGGCGGCCTCGATGCCGTAGTCGCGGCGCTTGTCATCGACGATTTCGGTGCCCAGCTGGCGGTCGTTTTCCAGCGCCCGGTCGGACCATGAATAATAGAGCGCCAGCTGGCTGTCCCAGGCCTGGCTGCGATATCCCCAGCCCAGTTCGACCTGGTCGGTCTGGATGCCGTCGACCGGGTTGCGGCCGATATCGAACTGCGCGCCGCTGTAGACGCTGGCGACGTTGGGCAGCTCGAAGCCCTGGCTGTAGCTCGACCAGAAGCGGTGGCCGCTGTCGTACTCCTGCACCACGCCGAGGTTGAACAGCGTGGTGTCGTAGTCGTTGCGGCCGCCGGGATTGGTGGCGCTGCCTACGCTGAAGGCGTCGACATCGACATCGGCGTGCTCCTGACGCACCCCGCCCTGCACGCTCAGCCGCTCGGTGGCCTGCCACTCCAACTGGGCGTAGCCGGCGAAGCCGTCCACCGAGTAGCCGGGATAGCGCGGCCCGATGCGGTCGATATCCAGCTCGAGGCCGCCGCTGGCATCGGAGGTGGCGCGGTCGAAGTAGGCCTGATCGGAGCCGAAGCGCTCGTGGTAGTAATCCACGCCATAGGTTAGTTCCAGGTCGTCGCGCAGCGGCGCCACGAACAGCGCCCGGGCGCCGCCCAGATCGGTGCGCTGCTCGGAGGCGCGAAACTCGACGGCAGCGCGGTCGTCCACGTAGTAGGGGAAGGGCGAGAAGGTGCTGGTCTCTTCGCGATAGTAGCCCTGCAGGTAGAAATCCTGCCCCAGCAGATCGGCGTGGTGATAGTTGGCATTATAGAGCTGGCGTTCGGTGCCGGGGTCGCGGTCCGAGGCATAGCCGCCGCGAATCCCGGCGTTGCCCAGACTGCCCTGCTCGAGCTCGGGGAAATAGACGCCGCGCTCGCCCTCGAAGCCGGAGTCGTAATACTGCGCCAGCAGTTCGAGACGCTGCTGCTCGGCGAGATCGATCTCCATCGTGCTGAGCAGATCCACCGAGCGGTTGTCCTGCAGGTCGGTCTGCGCCAGGTCGGGGAAGATCTCCTCGTTATGGCCATCGTAGAAGCGCCCGTTCTCGGCGTAGGCCACCCCCAGCCGACCGCGCAGGCGTTCGTTGCCGCCGCTGACCGACTGCGCCACCCGGCGGTCGAAGTCGCGATGGTTATCAAAACCCGAGGTGGTGCTCACCTGCGTCTCGAAGTGGGGGCCACCCGCCTGCGGCGCTTTGGTGACGATGTTGATGGTGCCGCCGGTAGCGTTGCCGCCGTAGAGGCTGTTGGCACCGGAGAGCACCTCGACACGCTCGACATTGAACGGGTCGATCGAGTCGAACTGGCGCGACAGGCCACGCGAACTGGTCATCGGTACGCCGTCGATCAGGATCTGCGGACTGCGACCGCGCAGGTTCTGACCGTATTCGGTGCGCCCCTCGGGGGCGAAGTCCATTCCCGGAATCAGCTTGCCCAGCGCTGTCTTGAGATCCTCGCCAGCCTGGGTGCGGCTCTCGATCTGCTCGGCATCGACGATCCATACCGCGCCGGGAATGCGGTCCGGCGAGGCCGGGGTGCGTGAGCCGACGACCACCATGTCTTCCTGCGCCGCGGCGGTATTGGCGGCCGTGGTCGTCGTCGAGGTTGCTGCGGGTGGTGCAGTGGCTGCGAGCGATGCGTCGGACGGACGCTCTTCGGCGGCCTGCAGCGGTGCGGCGCTCAGCAGCACGCCGGCGCCCAGCGTCAGCCCGAAGCCGCGTGAGAAGTTGTATGGGCTCATGATGTCTGTTCCCTGGGATCCCTTCGCGGGAGATGGCCGAAATGAGAATGTTTCTTTTTGTCATTCCGGCACAGTACCTGCCCGCGTCACGATGAACAAGACGCAACGCCAGCGGCGAAGGAGTACCGCAAGGATGGCGTCAGCCACAACGCCTGGTGCTCTGTGCCGCGCCGCGCAGCACCAGCGCGGTCAGCACGACCACCGGCAGCAGCAGCCACAGATTGAGCCGTGACCACCCCAGCCAGGCGTTGAGCGGCCCCGCCAGCAGTGCCGAGAGGGTCACCAGGCCGAACACCAGGCAGTCGTTGAGTGCCTGAACGCCGGGCGCTTCCTCGGGCCGATGGGCGGTGGTCAGCCAGCCGCTGGCGGGCAGGAAGGTGAAGTTCCAGCCCAGCCCCAGCAGTACCAGACCGACGCCGAAGGCGTAGAGGGAAGGCGTCAGCAGCGCGCACAGCGCGCTCAGCGCCAGCAGGGCGGCTCCCGTGACAATCATCGCCACATGGCCGAAGCGTCGGGTCAGGTGGCCGGTAATAAAGGAGGGTGCGAACATCGCCAGCACATGGGCGCTGATGACTCCCGAAGTGGCCTCGAAGCTGTGTCCCTGATGTGCCATGGCCAGCGGCGTGGCGGTCATCGCCAGGTTCATCACCGTATAGCCGAGCGCCGCCGCGGCGACTGCCGCGATCAGCACCGGCCGCCGCAGCAGTGCCATGGTGGGCGTGCGCCGCGCCTGCCCCGGTGTGACCGGGTTGCGCAGCGCCAGCCGGCTGACCAGCGCCAGCGCGACAAGATAGAGCACTCCCAAACCCAGCAGGCTGCCGGCGAAGGGCACTGCCAGCAGATCCCGGGTCGCGGTTGCCAGCCAGGGGCCGAACAGCGCGGCCAGTACGCCGCCGGCCATCACCAGCGACAGTGCTCGATCGCGCTTGTCCGGGGCGGCATCGACGGCGGCAAAACGGTAGAGCATGCCGGCGCCGACGCTGGCCCCAATGGCCAGGGTGCCCAGGTTGAAGCCGATGAAGCTCTCCGCCAGCAGCGCCGCCAGCGCCACGGCAATGCCCGCAAGCCCCACCAGATTGGCGACGATGAAGGTGCGTCGCCGCCCCAGTCGTGCCGTCAACCCGCCGGCGGGCAGGGTGGCGAGCGTGACGCCCAGCATCTGGGCGGCCACCGGCAGCGTGCTCAGCGCCGCGCCCGGCGCCAGCCGGGCACCGATCAGCGGGTTGATGGTGATCAGTAAAATGTTGCCGCTGACCAGCAGTGCCTGGCACAGTGCCAGCCCCCATACGGTAGCGGGCAGTCGCTGACTGGCGGTTGTGGAGGGCGTGTTCATGGGGTGGCTCCCGATGGACCAAAGCGTTGACGATAGAGTGACGGCGGCAGGCCGAAGCGGCGCTGAAAAAGGCGCCGCAGCTGTTCGGCGCCGCCGAGCCGGCAGTGGGTGGCGATCCGGCTCAGCGGTACATCGCTCTCCAGCAGCAGACGGCGGGCGTGCTCCAGCCGCAGGCGGCTGACCAGCGCCGCCGGCGAGAGCTGCAGTTCACGTTGAAACAGCCGGGTCAGATGGCGGGGCGAGACCGCCATCGACGCTGCCATGGTCTCCAGCGTCCAGTCGCCGAGCGGGTCGGCGGTAACGCGATCGACCAACTGGCGCAGCCGGCCGCGGCTGCCGAGCTGGCAGCGCAGCGCTTCGCTGAACTGCGCCTGGTTACCGGGGCGGTGCAGAAACATCACCAGTTCGCGCGCTACCCGGCCGGCCAGCGCCGATCCGTGATCGCTGGCCAGCAGCGACAGGGCCAGGTCGATACCGGCGGTAATGCCGGCACTGGTATGGATGCCGCCGCTTTCGCAGTAGAGGGCATCGGCGTCCACATGCACTGCCGGGAAAGCCCGCGCCAGCGCTTCGGCGTGGCGCCAGTGGGTGGTGGCGTGGCGGCCGTCGAGCAGCCCGGCGCGAGCCAGTGCAAAGGCGCCGGTACAGACCGAACCGACGCGCGGCGTCCTTGCGGCGCGACGAGCGATGGCGGCGATCAGAGCGTCGTCCAGGCCGTGAACCCCCGAGCCCCCCGCGATCAGCAGGGTGTCGCCGGGCGGCGTGTCCGCCAGTGCATGGGGGGCGTGCAGCACCAGGCCGCCGTTGGTCGCTACTGTACCGGCCCTCGGGGCCAGTAGCCGAAGGCTGTAGAGCGGCGTTTCGTTGAGGACATTGGCGGTGGCAAATACCTGCCAGGGGCCGCTGACATCGAGCATCTGACAGTCGGGGTAGATCAGCAGGTCGAGGCGGTGCATGGGCGGCTGACTCCGCAGAAGGTGATAGACGCAGTCTGCGGCGACTTTCGATGCGTCGACAACGACCTGTGCCCCACCGATTCGGACATTTCCTGGTGCGGTGCGACATTGCGTCAACTCAAGCTGTGATCCATTGCCGCCGATTAAATGGTACTGAAGATATTCGTCAGCTTTTGTTGCACAAAAAGCCACCACTGGTTTAACAGCGGCACCGGGATAACATCATGCGAAATAACCAGCCCGTTTATAATCAGGAGTTTGTTCTTACTGACGACGACTATCTGATCTCGAGAACCGACGCCAGTGGACAGATTGCCTACGCCAACCCGGCTTTTGTGAAAGCCAGCGGTTTTCCTCGCGAAGAGTTGATCGGAGCACCTCATAATCTGGTGCGTCATCCCGACATGCCGGCGGCAGCCTTCGAGAACCTCTGGAAAACGCTCAAAAAGGGCGAGGCCTGGAGCGGCATCATCAAGAATCGTCGCAAGGATGGCGGCTTTTACTGGGTGCAGTCCACCGTGACGCCGATTTTTGAAGCGGGCCGAGTGGTCGGCTACACCTCGGTGCGGGTCAGGCCATCGGATCAGGCGCGACGACTGGCCGAGCGCGTCTATCCGCAGATGCGGGCCGGCCAGAAAAGCCGTTACCGGCTGGATCACGGCGAGCTGCGCCGGCGCGGCACCATCGGCTGGCTGCAGCGGCTTTCGCTGCGCTCGCTCAAGGGAAGGCTGATCACCCTGGTGGCGGTAGCGCTGGCGGTAGTGGCGCTGGGCGGCGGCCTCTCTCTGTCCATGCAGCAGGGCAGCCAGCAGAGCCTGCAGCAGCTGAGCCAAAATGGCGTCGAGGATATAGCGCGCCTGCAGCAGATCGATCAGTTGATGGGGCGTGGCGTCAACCTGCTCGGTGACCCGGTGAATAACCCGGTGGGCACCGAGATGGCACCGATCGAGGCGCAGGCCGAGCAGTTGGCCAATGAGATACGCACTGCCTGGCAGGGCTACCATGATCGCCAGGCCAACCGCACGCCGGCCGCCGGGATTCTCAACGCCGACATCGCCAATTATCTCGATAACGGAATTGAAGCGGTGGTGACCGCACTTGGCAATGATGACTACTACGACGCGCTGATGACCTATAACGATGTGCTGGTCGGCCACCGGGATGAGATCAGCCAGCATCTCAACGCGCTCGTACAGCAGCAGCGTGACAGTGCCATCGAGCTGGCGACGCAGGCGTCACAGCGCCAGCAGACGGCGTTCGTTCTCCTGGCGGGACTTTTCACTGCCGGACTGGCCGTACTGCTTTTACTGGGCCTGATGACGATACGCGCGGTGCTGAAACCCCTGCGCGAAGCGCTCGACTTCACGCTGCAGATCGCCAGCGGCAACCTCGCTGCCAATCTACAGCAGCGCCGTAACGATGATGTGGGCCGCCTCATCGGCGCTCTCGATCGCATGAAGCGCAGCCTGGTGACTATCGTCGAAGACGTGAACGGCAACGTTGCGGTCGTCAGGCCGGCGACCCATGACATCGCCAGCGGCAATGGCGATATCTCGCGACGCACCGAGCAGCAGTCGAATTCGCTGGCGCAGACGGCGAGCAGCATGGAGGAGATGACCGCAACGGTGAAGCAGAACGCCGACAACGCCCGGCAGGCCAGCGAACTCGCCGACGGCGCGACCGCGTCGGTGCGTCGCAGCGGCGAGGTGATGAACCAGGTGGTCGATACCATGCACAACATCACCGAGGGCTCGAAGCGCATGGCAGATATCGTCGGGGTGATCGACTCGATCGCTTTCCAGACCAACCTGCTGGCGCTCAACGCCTCGGTCGAGGCGGCACGCGCCGGCGAGCAGGGGCGTGGTTTTGCCGTGGTGGCCGGTGAGGTGCGCAACCTGGCCGGCCGCAGTGCGGAGGCCGCGCGGGAAATTCGCGAGCTGATCGATGGCTCCGGTCAGCAGGTATCACAGGGTGCCGAGCTGGTGCACCGCGCCGAGGTTTCGATCGGCGAGGTGGTCGATGCGGTCACCCGGGTCAACGACATCATCAGGGAGATATCTGCCGCTTCCGGCGAGCAGACCAGCGGTATCGAGCAGATCAGCCAGGCGGTGGCACAGATCGATGAAGTGACCCGCCACAACGCCGAACAGGTGCAGACAACCGCCGACTCCGCTGGCGACCTGCGCGCCAGCGTCGAACATCTGACTCAGTCGATCGCCGTGTTCCGCCTGCCCGGTAGTAGCGCGGAAAAGGCCGGCGGGTACCGGGCGTTGACGTCGCAGGATGGCGAGACGCCGTCTGATGAACAGGCCAGCCGCCAGCCAGTGAGATTGCAGGCGCTCGATACGCGTCGTCAGCTGACCCGGGCGTGATGAGGTCGTTGCGCGGGCCTTTTGAAGGATAACCCGCTCGCGCTGCGCTATGCGGATAATGCGCCGGCGGCGCCGTTTGGTCGGGATTATTCAAAAATGGCGCCGCTCAGCCAGCCGGCGCTCTGTTGCGCCATGCCCTCTGCCATCAGTCCGTCCCTGACGCTGCGCTGGGTGGCGCTGTCCTTGTGCTGCGCCGCCTTCTGCTTGCCCACCAGCCGTTCGATGGTCAGTTCGATACCGACGATGGCGCGGCACATGCCGTCGATGTAATCCGCCGGGGCGTCGTCGATCGACCAGGGCGCTGCGCGGTCGTGTTCGAAGCGTGTCGTCAGCGCCGCGACGTGCGCCCGCAGCCAGTGGGCGTCATCTATCAGGCGCAGCCGGCCGTGGGCCTCGAGCGCCAGATAGTGCCAGGTGGGCACCACTTTGCCGTGCTCGCCCCTGGCCGGATACCAGCTCGGTGTGATGTAGGCGTTGGGTCCGTGGAAGAGCGCCATGGCGTGCGCCGGTGACTGCCGGCAGAGCGGATTGGCGCGGGCAATATGGCCGCGCAGCACGCCCTTTGCACCCTCTTCGGCATGCAGCAGCAGCGGCAACGGGTTGGCCTCCGGGCGGCCCTCGCCGGTGACGGTCACTAGAGTGGCGAAAGGGTAGCGCCGCATCAGCGAGCGCTGCGCTTCGGGCTCGTCGAGCCGGAAGTGACGGGGTAGATACATGACTCAGACCTTTAGCGTCCAGTTTTCGAATGCCCTGTCGCACTGCCAGCCCAGCGAGGCGTAGAGCGCCTTCGCGGTGTGGTTGTGGGTCTGGGTGCGCAGCATCAGTCCCGGTACGCCGTGCGCGTTGGCCAGTTCGGCGGCGGCGTTCATCAGCGCGCGGCCGGTGCCTCGCCCGCGCGCTTCGGGGTCGACAAACAGATCGTTGAGCAGCCAGCGCGGGGCAAGACTGACGGTGGAGAGCAGCGGGTAGAGCTGCACGAAGCCATCCGGCCCGGCACCGCTGTCGTGTACCAAAAGATGTGAATCGCCTTGTGTCAGCCGCTGATGCAGGAACTCACGTGCGGCGGCCTGATGGCTGTTCTGACCGTAGAAGACCCGATAGCCGTCGAGCAGCGGTACCAGGGCGTCCAGATCATCAAGGGTGGCAGTGCGAATATCGGTCATCAGGGGCTCCCGCGAGTGGCTCATGTGTCACTATCATGGCCAGGCGCCGGTTCGCCTGTAAGGGCCGGTTTCAATCAAAACGGGGGAGCCGGTGAATCAGCAGTAGCGGTCAGGGTAAATCTTGCTGAGAGTGCGGGATTGCCGTACTTTAGGATGATGAAGATTGACTTTGATCCGGTCAAGGACGGTAACAATCGTGACAAGCATGGCGTCTCTCTCACCAAAGGCGCTGCGGTGCTTGCCGATCCGGAACGGCTGGAGATGCTCGATATCCGTTTTACCCATATCGAGGAGCGCTTGATTGCCTATGGGAAAGTCGGTGAACGGGTATGGGTCTGCGTATTTACCATGCGAGAGCAGATTCATCGCATCATCAGCGTGAGGAAAGCCAATGAACGTGAAACACGGCGCTATCATAACGCCCGGCGCTGAAGCGGATGTTGATACACCGCTCACCGATGAGGAGTTCGAACGGGGGCGTAGCGCCCTCCTGGCGCGTCGCGCCCGAGCCGCCACCGGATTGTCGCAGCGCGTCTTTGCCGAGCGGTTCGGTATCCCCCTCGGCTCACTGCGTGACTGGGAGCAGGGGCGCCGTACCCCCGAAGCTGCGGTGCTAAGTTATATGCGTGTTATCGCCCGCGCTCCCGATGCAGTGATCGACGCTCTGCATGACGCCAGCTGATCGAAACGAGTGCTGCTTATCGGCATCGGCGATGGCAAAGTCGCAGCGGCCGGTGAACCGGCATAAACGCAGCGACTGGATTATCGAGGCGCTGGCGATGCGCCTGGCACAACGCAAGGGGTCAACGCTGAGCAGGACACTTTACGGTGCCCTGCGCGAGCTGATTCAGAGCGGCGAGCTGGCCCCCGGCAGTGCGCTGCCTTCGTCGCGGCGGCTGGCGCGGGCGCTGCGGGTGGGGCGCAATACCGCCCTGGCGGCGCTCGACCGGTTGGTCGCCGAGGGCTTTGTGCATGCCAGATCGGGCGCGGGGCTGTTCGTTGTCGAGCTGTCGATGCCGGCAGCTGATACCCCGCTCTCGGCCGAGCGCGGGGCGACGGCGCTGTCGCAGCGCGGTTCGGCGCTGCTCGATGACTGCACTACCCTGAATATCACCCATCGCGCCTTCGCACCCGGCGTGCCGGCGCTCGATCTCTTTCCCCGCGAGCAGTGGCAGCGGTTGCTGCGCCGGCATCGTCAGCGCGCCCCCGAGCAGTGGCTGGCCTATCGCAGCGAGGGCGGTGTGGCGGCTCTGAAGGCGGCGCTTTGCGACTATCTGCGCCTGTCGCGTTCGGTGCGCTGCACGCCGGCGCAGATTCTGATCACCCAGGGGGCGCAGCAGGGCTTCGAGCTGATCGCCCGTCTGTTGGCCGATCCCGGCGACTGTGCCTGGATCGAGGAGCCCGGCTATGGCGGTGCCCGGGCAGCACTGGCGGCCGCCGGCCTGACACTGGCGCCGGTACCGGTCGATGGCGAGGGCATCGACCCGCAGCGGGCGCCGTCGGGCGCGTCGCCGCAGCTGGTCTATGTCACTCCGTCGCACCAGTATCCGTGCGGGGTGACGCTCTCCATGACGCGGCGACTGGCGCTGATCGAGACCGTTGAGCGCAGCGGCGGCTGGATCATCGAAGACGACTACGACAGCGAATTTCGCTACGCCTCGCCGCCGCTGGCCGCGCTGCAGGGGCTGAGCGAGGAGGCGCGGGTGATTTACGTGGGCACCTTCAGCAAGGTGCTCTATCCGGGGTTGCGGCTGGGCTATCTGGTGCTGCCCGAGGGGCTGGTCGATCCCTTTCGGCGCGCCAACGCGCGGCTGCATCGCGAGGGGCAGTACGTGGTGCAGTCGGCACTGGCCGAGTTTATCGACGCCGGCCACTTCTCCCGTCACGTGGCGCGCATGCGCCGCGCCTACCGCGCGCGACAGACGGCGCTGCGCGAGGCGCTGGCACCGGCCACCGCCAAAGGGCTTGCGCTCTCCGAGGGGCACGCCGGCATGCATCTGCTGGCCGGACTGGCAGGTATCGAACAGGAGCGCGCGCTGGTCGAATCGGCGCGGGAGGCGGGTATCGAACTGTCGCCGCTGTCGCACTATTTTCTCGGCGGCGCGGCCGAGCCCGGGCTGGTACTGGGCTATGCCGGCAGCCCCGAGGCGGAGATCGCACGCGCCGGTGAGTGGCTGGCGAAGGCGTGGTTGCGGTCAGGATGAGCCGTTATGACAGGTCATATACCTTTTGAACGGTGTCATTCAGCGTTCGATAGGTGCGAAAGCCCATCGCCTCATAATATTGCAGGCCGGAGGGGTTGTCCGCGCCAATGCAGGCGTCAATTTTTTCCAGCCCGGCTTGTCGCGCGGCTGCGGTACTGCAGGCAAACAGCCGTTTGCCGACGCCCTGCCGCTGGGCGCGCGGGCTGATATGCGTGCCGATAATGCCCCAGCCTTGAGGGGCATTGTACGGATTGTCGGCGACGGCTCTTTTCAGCGACTGGAAGCCAACGACCCTCCCTGTGGCATCGACGGCAAGGGTGCAGGCGATGCCCGCCGGATCGGCGATATAGCGGTCAATGACAAAAGCCACATCGCTGGCGCGTTGCCGCTTGGTGTGCGCAATGATCTCCCGGAGCACCAGGCTCATTGCTTCGGCGTCGTCTATCGAGGCTGCTCGTGTTTCCATCTGTTCCTCGCTCGATGATGGCTGCTGGTCCAGCCACGCCCCGATGACCTGGTGCGCCGCCTCCCTCAGAGCGGCGCCATGGCGTTGCGCATCGGCGCGCAGCGTGCGCGGATCGATGCCGGCCCGGGCCAGTTCGCAGCAGTGGCCGACCAGCCAGCGTTCAATGCGATCGGCGTCGGCTTCCAGGTGGAACTGCAATCCCGATACGGCATCGCCGGCGGCGAAGGCCTGCTGCGCACAGCGATCCGTGCCGGCCAGCAGGCGGCTGCCCGCAGGCTGCTCGAAACGGTCGCCATGCCAGTGTAGCACCGGCACGCCGGCCAGCGGGGCCAGTACTGAGTGGTCGCCCTCGTCGGTCAGTATCAGTGCGCTGAAGCCGATCTCCTTGAACCCCATGGGCACTACCGCCGCGCCCAGCAGGCGGGCGATCAACTGCGCCCCCAGGCAGATGCCGAGCAGCGGGCGACCGCTGGCCAGGCGCCGTTCGAGCAGGCGAAGTTCATCGCTCAAAAAGGGATAGATCGCCTCATCAAGGGCACCGATCGGCCCGCCCAGTACGATGAGCAGATCGCAGGCGGTCGCCTCTATTTCCGACAGCTCTTCCACGGCGGGGTCGAGATAGCGCACCTCGAAGCCGCGCTGGTGCAGCAGCGGCTCCAGCGTGCCGAGGTCTTCGAAGTGAACGTGGCGCAGGGCCAGCGCAGTCTTCATGCGGTATGCTCCGATGGATTGTCAGTTGGGTCGCCGTCGGGCCAGTAAACGCTGTTGGGGGTGGCGCGGGCGCCGAAAATCGCCTGGCCGACGCGCACGATGGTGGCGCCCTCCTCGATGGCCAGCTCGAAATCGCCGGACATGCCCATCGACAGTGCTTGCAGGGTGATGCCGGCCGGCGCCTGTTGGCGCAGGCTGTCCAGCGCCTGGAACTCGCTGGCGAACCGCGCCACGGCCCGCGCCTTGTTGGTCTGCAGGTGGCCGATCACCGACCAACGCAGATCGTCGAGGTCCGCCATCGCTGCGGCCTTGCGCTGTGCTTCCTGCAATCGATTCTCGCCCAGTTCTCTACAGCCGGCGGCATAGGCCAGGCGAATGTGCGCCTCGGGGACGGTCTTGCTCACCGGCAGCAGGCGCACTTCGGCTGGATCGCGCCCCGCGCGAGCGCAGGCAGCGGCGATGCGCGCGTGTACCGCCGCCAGGTTGTGGCGGAAATTCTCGACGCTATAGGCAGTCGGCCAGCAAGGTGTGGGCAGGGACATCGACGGCTTCTCTCCGAGCAGCTATATTTAGTCACAGGACAGAATATATATTGTCCTATGACAAAATGGAAAGTATTAAACATGGAAATCAGTGCCAACACCGCGGCGGGAATCTTCGAGAGCATTCGTCGCGAGGCGCAGTCGGGGCGGCTGGTTGCCGGTCAGGCGCTCCCTCCGGTGCGTGAACTGGCCGGACAGCTCAATGTCAATCGCAACACTGTCGCTGCCGCCTACAGGAAGCTGGTCGCGGCCGGTATTGCCGAGACGCGGGGCCGCAACGGCACGGTGATGCGCGAGCCGGCATGCGCGGGGGAGCAGGAGGGACAGTCACCCGACGCGGTGCTGGCGGATCTGGCTGGCGGCAACCCGGACCCCTGCTGGCTGCCCGACCCACTGGCGGTGCTGTCCCGTAGTGGCTATCAGCCGACACTCTATGGGGAGCCGGTGTTCGACCCGGTGTTGGAGGCGCTGGCGCGTCGCTGGTTCGGGTCGGATTGCCGCGAGAACGACGGTCTGGTGCTGGCTCACGGCGCGGTGGATGCCATCGAACGCCTGCTTGTCGCCTATCTGGTGGCCGGCGACAAAGTGGCGGTGGAGGACCCCTGTTTTCTCGGTAGCCTCAATACCCTGCGCAGCGCCGGGTTGACGCCGGCGCCGGTGGCGATGGATGCGCAAGGCATGCGCCCGGAGGCGCTGGAGACAGTGCTGGCCGAGGGTGCTCAGGCGCTGCTGTGTACGCCGCGGGCGCACAACCCGACCGGTTGTGGCTTCGATGAACGGCGTGCGACCGAACTGCGCGGCGTGCTGGCCCGTTATCCGCATGTGCTGTTGATCGAGGATGACCACTTTGCGCTGCTGGCCCGAACGCCCTATTTCTCCATCGCGGCGGTCACCACCACGCGGCGGGCGCTGGTCCGCTCGGTTTCCAAGGGTCTCGGCCCGGACCTGCGGCTGGCCTTTATCGCCTGCGATGCGGGCACTGCCAGGCGGCTTGCCATGCGGCTGGCGCCGGGCACCTGCTGGGTCAGCCACCTGTTGCAGGCCGCAGTGCGCGAATTGCTCGGCGCGCAGAGCGTCATGGCGCACCTGCGTGCTGCCGGTGATGCCTACGCGGCGCGGCGCGGGGCGCTACTGTGGGCGCTGCATGGCGAAGGCATCGAGGCGCAGCAGCCCTGCGATGGCTTCAATGTCTGGGTACCGCTACCGCCGGGCAGCGACGCGACTGGCATCGTGCATGCCCTGGCACAACTGGGCTGGAGCGTACGCAGCGGCGAGCCCTTTGCGATTGCGTCGACCCGGTCCGCCCTGCGGATCACGGCGTCGACGCTCGAACCGGCGGATGCGGTGCGCTTCGCAGCGCAGTTGCGCGGCTGCCTGCAGCGGGCATGAGGCAGGTTGGCGTGCATCTGCTGGCCATGGCAGCGCAGGGCACCAAAAATGGGAACATGCCAGTCGATATTTCGCCTGAACTACGTGGCGACAGCCCCATGTCATGATTTCACTGCCATGATTGCGGCTGCCCATTTTTTTACCGGCCAGGGAGTGTCCATGGCCAATGCCCATGAACTCAAGGGGCTGATGAAATTCATCTCCCGCGACGGGTGTCCGATCTGCCTGCGCTACCGCATCGTCCGGCGGACGCGAGAAAAGGTAGCCGAGCGGTTCAGGTATCTCGACAATGAGAGCGCCGGGCGTTTGCGCCATGACGACCCCATGGCCGGCTACGACTTCGAGTGGATGTGGCGCGAAGCGAGGGTGCTCGATTTACGCCGCTGACGGGTAGCGCCATCCGGGGCCGAACTCGTCCGCTGTGTTAGACTGCTCTCGACCCGCTGATCAGGAATTTGCCCATGACCCTGACCGAAGAGGACATCGCCTACCTCAAGGCCCATCTTGGCGAGTGGCTGGCCGAGCAGAGTCTGGGCAAGCCGCCGGCTGTCTACGAGATTGAGCTGCGCGAGCGCATGGTACGTGTCGAGGAGGAACTCAGGCACCAGCGCGAACTGATGCGTGAAGGCTTTGCGCAGATGGACCGGCGCTTCGAAGAGCAGCGCCAGGACATGCTGGCGCGCTCCGAGCAGGTCGACAAACGCTTCGAGCAGGTCGACAAACGCTTCGAAGAGCAGCGCCAGGACATGCTGGCCCGCTTCGAACAGGTCGACAGGCGTTTCGATGAAATGACGCGTCGCCACGACCGCCATTTTCTGTGGCTGATCGGTTTTATTACTACCGTCGGTGGGCTGGTGATTGCAGCGGGGCAGTTTTTATAGGTCCTTCGCACTTCATGTGAAACTGGCCTGATCGAACAGGCCGCCCGCGGATGGCTTTACACCGTTCCTGGCAATTAATGTGCCAGCTCTCCTGATGGTGGGAACATCTCATTCGCGCCCTTCGCTGTGCGCTTTTATCGATGACAGCATGCGCCGACGCAGCAGGCCGCTGACGGGGCGAATCAACCACCAGTAAGGCGTGAACTGCCGCCGCGAGGCGCGATCCGGGCAGAAAACCCGCGTCTCGGTCGTCAACCGACGGGCTCCGTTTTCCGTCCCCGCCACCTGAAAACCGAGTACCAGCCTGGCGATGCCCTCTGACGGCAGCGCTCTGAATGCCTGTGCATCGGGCAGCGGTTGCAGCCCGTAATCCATCTGCCAGAATCGACCGGCCAGCGCATAGATCACGGCATGATCGGTACGCTCGAGCAGCGTAAAACGGTGTAGCCCAAATGGCGCGGGCGCCGGCTCGTGACGCTGCCACAGACGCATCGGCCCTTCGCGTAGTGCGATCATCGCACGCACAAGGGCATCGCTCTCCATGCGCCAGACCATCACGGCGTCGAGAATGGTCGCCGCATCCGCCGCCACGCGGCAGGAGTGTCGTTCACTGAACTGATAGACCGGCAGATAGTCATCGAGTGGTGACATTTTCTTCCTCAGGAAATGATGGCCGAAATCGTCCGCTTTTTGCCCCCCCCCGCCCTCGTGAGACGCTCGGGGGGAGTATACGCTGAAACCTCTCCTGCCACTCGAGATGTTCACCATGTCCGCTACCGCCCTGCTGCTGATCGACGTTCAGGCCTCTTTTCCGGCCCGCGACTACTGGGATGAAAACCTGGCGAGTTCATGGCGCCCCCGTCAGCGCCGCCTGCTCGATCTGGCCCGCGATACCGATGTGCCGGTGGTGCGTATCCTGCACGAGGCGCCGGGCAGCCATACTCCCTTCGACCCCGCCAACGGCCTGATTCGTCCGCTGGTGGGTTTCGAGGATGACGCCGCCGTCACCTTTCACAAGACTGCCCATAACGCTTTCAGCGATACCGGGCTGGAGCGCTGGCTGCGGCTCAACCACATCGAACGGCTGGCGATCAGCGGCATCCGTACCGAACAGTGCTGTGAAACTACCGCGCGGGTCGGCTCGGATCTGGGCTTCGCCATCGACTTCGTCAGCGAGGCGACGTTGACCTTTGCCATGACCCGCGCCGGGCGCACCTGGAGCGCCGAGGAGATCCGCGCTCGTACCGAGCTGGTGCTGGAAGACCGCTTCGCGCGCATCGTCACCATCGATACCCTGGCGCGAGAGTGGCACGCGGGGAGTGAGGCGGCTTGATCGAGAGTTCGACACGGGCGCCACAGCGGATCGGCGTGCTGATGCTGCCCGGTCAGGTGCCGCTGGACCTGGCCGGACCGCTGCAGGTGTTGACCAGCGCCGTGCAACTGGGCGCGCCGCTCGAACTGCGCTTTTTCGGCCCGCAGACAACGCTTGCCTGGCTGGGGCCCCTGAGCCTCTCCGGCATCGAGCCGCTGCCCGCAGCACCGCTGCCGCTCGAACTGCTGCTGGTGCCGGGGCAGTATCGCGCTCGAACCAACCTCGACGCTCAGCAGCAGGCTATCGCCTGGCTACAGCGCCAGGCGCCGGCCAGCCACACCCTGATGGCGGTCTGCTCCGGAGCGCTGTTGCTGGGCCAGGCGGGTCTGCTTGACGGACGACGCTGCACCACCCACCACGCTCTGCTCGATGAACTATGCGCCCTTGCACCGAACGCCCGGGTGCGCGGCGACTGTATCTTCGTCGAGGATGGCCACTATCTCACCAGCGCCGGCATCTCCACCGGTATCGATACCATGCTGCACTGGCTGGCGCGGACCCAGGGACAGCGCTTGGCCCAGCAGGTCGCGCGGGAGTTGGTGCTCTACTGGCGGCGCAGCGGTCTGGAGCCACAGTTGGGCATCTGGCTGGAGGGTCGTAATCACGTCGACGAGCGCATTCACCGCCTGCAGGATGCGCTTGCCGCCGACCCATCCCATCCCTGGACGCTGGCCAACATGGCACGCCGGGCAGCAATGAGCGAGCGTCAGCTGCGGCGACGCTTCACCGCCCTAACCGGGCTATCGCTGCCCGACTACCTGGCCCGCCTCAGGCTTCAGCTGGCGCGCCAGCTGATGCGCGAAAGCGACTGGCCGCTGGCGCGCATCGCCGAGCACTGCGGCCTTGGCGACGACCGCCAGCTCAGGCGGGTGTGGCAACGTTTCGAGCGCGGCACGCCAGCTGCCTGGCGGCGTTCGCGGGAGTGCCGGTGAGCACACTGCTGCGGCGACGCTCGACGAGCAGCGCTCGCCAGGCGATGTTGGGCGTATAGAGTTCGACGAGATAGTGTGCCATCAAGTACCTCCATTATTTGAGATTGCGCCGTGCGCGTTGACAGATGCGCCGGGTGGCGGGGCAGGGGTCGTGTTGTAACCATTGGATGCAGAGCTCATTCACCCAGTCGGGATGATCTTTGGCAGCATCGTTGAGCCAGTTGGCCACCGAGTCCTGCACGTATCGGGAAGGGTCGGCGCGCAGTGGAGAGAGGAGGGGCAACCCCCGCTCCGGGTGGCGCTTGAGTGCGTCGATATGGCGACACCAGACGCCGCGGGGGCGTAGCGCCTCGCTGGCGAAGCGGCGCAGCGATTCGCAGGGCGCCGTCGTCCAGACGGCCAACTGGTTGATGGCTGCCTCCAGCTCCTGCACCAACTGGGGACGCACCGCCAGCCAGGCCCATTCGCGCACGGCGAAGTGGGGATCTGCGGCCAGCGGCCGGATCGCCGCCAGCCGTGCCGCCAGGGTCAACTCAGTCTGCGCGCCGATCATGAAGCAGGCCCAGCCGCGTACCGTGTCCGCGCCGTGGCTGCGGCACTGTTCGATAGCGGCGGTACCTCTTTCGTCGAGCATAAGCGCGCCGATGGCGCTCATGCGCTTGAGGATACCGAGCTGGCAGGCGCTCTCGGCGGCCTTCAGCGCCGCCGGCGACAGTTCGGGGAAGGTGGCGCGCAGCAGCAGTGCCTGGTCGAGTGCCAGGCCCTCCGTCAGGGTGGCGCTCTCCAGCTCGCCGCGGGACAGGGCCTGCAACACTTCGGCGGGAATGTCGGCGGCGCGGGACGCGCCCTTGCGTGGCGGTTGGTGAGAGGTTGCGGCGGTCATGATGGGCGCCCGCCGGTATTGCGTGCCACCTTGCGCAACAAGGCCGCGAACTGGCGTTGTTCCTCCGGCGCGAGCGTGCCGAACAGGCCTGCGAT
The DNA here is from genome assembly GCF_000382245.1 of Kushneria aurantia DSM 21353. Classification (GTDB taxonomy): domain Bacteria; phylum Pseudomonadota; class Gammaproteobacteria; order Pseudomonadales; family Halomonadaceae; genus Kushneria; species Kushneria aurantia. The sequence continues at coordinate 27,649 of NZ_KB907882.1, read as the reverse complement.
CCAGCGGCCATGCGCCTCGAAGACCCGTTTCGCCACCTCGCTGCCCTCTGGCGTCAACCGGATGCGCTGGGCGCGGCGGTCGCCGGCCGCAGCATGACGCTCGATCAGCCTCGCGCGCTCCAGCCCATCGAGCAGCCCCGTCACCGTGGCGCGAGTGACGCCGGCGCGCTCGGCGAGTTCGTTGGGGGCCAGCCCGTCAGCGGTGGCGTCGAGCAGAAACAGCATGACGAAGCGCCCTTCGGAGAGACCATGAGGGGCCAGCAGGGCAGCGCAATCGCGGTCGATCGCGGCCGCCAGCGAGAGCGTCTGAAAACACAGGCGGATGTTCTCCACCTCAGCCTCCGTCATGCCCCGCTGCTGCGCCTCCTGAATCAGCGCCAGATATTTCTGTTCGAGTTGCATCGTCGCCGCCTTGTCGTGATGTCGCCATATAGTATGGCGGCTTACGATATGGTGCAACTGTGGTTTTTCAGGCCCACCGCGCCGACGACGAGGCCCAGCCCGGCGAGGGCGACTGCCATCGCGACGATGCCTGACCACCCCGCGAATGGGTAGAGCCAGGCAGCCAGCCACGACCCCAGCGCACCACCCAGAAAGTAGCAGGTCATGTAGCCGGCATTGAGGCGGTTGCGCGCCTGCGGGCGCAGCGCATAGATAGCGTTCTGGTTGCTGACGTGTACCAGCTGTACGGCCAGATCGAGCAGCAGCACGCCGGCCAGCAGTGCCACCAGAGAGGTCGGGGCGAAGCCCAGAGGCAGCCAGCACAGCAGTAGCACCGCAAGCCCCAGTCGTGTCGCGGCGATCCCCTTGCCACGGTCGGCCAGCCGCCCCGCGCCGTTGGCCGCCAGCGCGCCGGCGGCACCGGCCAGCCCGAACAGGCCGATTTGCGCATCCGCGTAGCCGTAGGGCGGTGCCGAGAGCAGAAAGGCCAGCGGTGTCCAGAACAGGCTGAACAGGGCAAACGAGATCATGCCCAGCAGGGCGCGCACGCGCAGCACCGGCTCATCGACAAATAGCCGTACTACCGAGGTCAGCAGCGCCGTATAGCGCATGCCGACATCCTCCCGATAACGGGGCAGGGCGCGTGCTAGCGCCAGCGTGCAGAGCACCATGGCGATGGCCGCCAGCGCATAGATCGCCCGCCACGTCAGCAGCGACGAGAGCCCACCTGCGACGCTGCGCGCCAGCAGGATCCCCAGCAGCAGTCCGCTCATGACGGCACCCACCGCGCGGCCGCGATGTTGCGGCGCTGCCAGGGTCGCGGCGAACGGGACCAGCACCTGGGCCACCGCCGAGCACACGCCGGTGAGGGCGGTGCCGACCAGCAGCAGGGGGAGTCCGGGGGCTGCCGCGCTGAGCGCCAGACCCGCGCTGGCCAGCAGCATGAGGATAATGATCAGCCGCTTGCGCTCGCACAGATCGGCGACGGGCACCAGCAACAGCAGCCCCGCGCCGTAGCTGAGCTGGGCCACGGTGATGAGACTCGCCGCCGCCGCCGAGGAGATATCGAGCTGTGTGGCAATGGTGGCCAGTAGTGGCTGCGCATAGTAATTGCTGGCGACGGCAAGGCCGGTGGCGGTGGCCATTAGCCCCAGCAGCGGTGTGGAGAGGCGGTAGGTCGCGTCTGTCGAGGAGACGGTTGTCATGGTGCAAGGCTCCGTGGATGTGGCCCAAGTGTCATGCTTGTCTATTCATATCGCCAATGTATTGTTGTCATTCGATTCATCTCGAAACGAGATACATGATGAACCTCAAACAGATCGAGTTCGCGCTGGCGGTGGCCGAGGAGCGCAGCTTTACAGGCGCCGCGCGCCGTTGCCATACGGTGCAGTCGGCGCTGAGCCATCAGGTGGCGCGGCTGGAAGAGGAACTGGGTACGCCTCTGTTCGCGCGCACCTCGCGGCGCGTGTGCCTGACATCGGCGGGTGAGGCCTTCGTACGTCAGGCCTATACGGCGCTGGAAGCGGTGCGCCGCATTCCGCAGGCGGTGGCCGCGGCGATCGGGGAGGTGCGCGGCCAGCTGTCGATCGGTGCCATCAGTGCCCCCGGCAGTGTCGATATCGTGGCACTGATCGCGGCCTTTCATGAGCGCCATCCGCAGGTCGAGGTGCATCTGCACCAGAGTGGCAGCGACGAACTGCTGGCATGGCTGCATCAGGACCGGCTGGACGTTGCGCTGGTGGGGCTGTGGCCGGGAGCGCGCATCGAGACCCTGCCGCACCTGCCGATAGCGCGTGAGCGGCTGGTGGCACTGCTGCCGGTAGGGCATCCGTTGGCGGGCTGCCGGCGGCTGACATTGGCGCAACTGGCCGCGCTGCCGCTGGTGGGCTACCCGCGTGGCAGCAGCGCACGCCTGCAGACCGACAAGGCCTTTGCCGCCGCCGATATCGACTACCGAATTCGCTTCGAGGTCAATCACCTGGCGTTGATCGTGCAGTTCGTCGCATCCGGGATGGCGGTCGGCCTGGTGCCTGAATCCATGGCGGATGCGCAGCCGGGGGTCGTGGCGATCGGCATAGAGGATGCCCCGGTGCGGGTGCTTCATGCGGTCTGGCCGAAGCTGGCGTCGCCCGCCGCCAGCGCCTTTGTGGCGCTGTTGCAGGCAGCGTCCAGGGGGCAGCCCGACGGTGAGCAGGGCGCATGATCATCGGCTTCGCAAACGACTGATACGGTGCCATGCTATGTCATATCCGAGACTTCTGGAGGTTTCTCATGGCCAACGGTTGGGCAAGAGACGGCGCGGTACAGGAGCAGATCGACGACACCGTGGAGGAGGGCGTGGCGCGGGCGCGCAGCCGGCTCGTCAGCGGCGAGAGCCTCGAGTTCTGCGAGGAGTGCGAGGCGCCGATTCCCGAGCGCCGCCGCGAGGCGCTGCCCGGCGTACGGCTGTGCGTGCAGTGTCAGCAAGAGGAGGACCGGCGTGCGGCGAAAGGCTCGGGCGTCAATCGCCGCGCCAGCAAGGACAGTCAACTGCGTTGAGGCGTTGAGTGGCGAGCGCTTTCCTCGCGGACTCGGCTTATCCCAGATGAGTCACCAGTTTGGTGGTGAGATAGGCTTCCAGCGCTTCGCTGCCCCCTTCGGAGCCGTAACCGGAATCCTTGATGCCGCCGAACGGCAGTTCGGGCAACGCGATGCCCAGGTGATTGATGGTCAGCATGCCGGCCTGCAGTCGGTCGCTGAGCGCCTGAGCGGTCTTCGAGGAGGCGGTGAAGGCGTAGGCGGCCAACCCGTAGGGCAGGCGGTTGGCCTCGTTCAGAGCGTCATCGAGTTCATCGAAGGGAATCAGCAGCGCCAGCGGCCCGAAGGGTTCCTCGTTCATGACTTTCATCGCCGGCGTCAATCCACTCAGTACGGTTGGCTCGAAGAAGTAACCCGGCCCCTCGATGCCCTTGCCGCCGAGCTCGAGGGTCGCGCCCTGACGGCAGGCATCTTCGATCAGTGCCTCCAGCGCCGGGCGGCGACGTTCGTTGGCCAGTGGCCCCATGGTGGTTGCGGGATCGAGCCCGTTGCCGACTCTGATCTCGCGGGCCTGAGCGACGAAGTGCTGGCGGAAGGTGTCGAACACGCTGCGTTGAATGAGAAAGCGGGTTGGTGACACACAGACCTGACCGGCGTTACGAAATTTCGATCCGGCGAGCAGACGAGCGGCCTGCTCGACATCGGCATCGTCGAAGACCAGTGCCGGTGCATGTCCGCCGAGCTCCATGGTGGCGAGTTTCATGTGCTCCCCGGCCAGCGCCGCCAACTGTTTACCGACGGCGGTAGAGCCGGTGAAGGTCACCTTGCGGATGGTGGGATGAGGAATCAGATATGCGGAGATCTCCGCCGGAATGCCGTAGACCAGACCGATGACACCGGCTGGCACGCCGGCATCGGCGAAAGCGCGAATCAACTCGGCGGGGGAGGCGGGAGTCTCTTCCGGCGCCTTGACGATAATCGAACAGCCGGTGGCCAGCGCCGAGGAGAGCTTGCGCACGACCTGGTTGATCGGGAAGTTCCACGGTGTGAAGGCGGCCACCGGGCCCACCGGTTGACGCACCACGCGCTGCTCGACGCCGGCGGCGCGGGACGGCACGATGCGTCCATAGGTACGCCGACCCTCTTCGGCCAGCCAGTCGATGGTATCGGCGGCCGCCAGGGTTTCGCCGCGCGCTTCGGCCAGCGGCTTGCCCTGTTCCAGAGTCATCAGACGGGCGATGTTGTCGGCACGCTCGCGCAGCAGTTCCGCCGCCCGGCGCATGATTTTATAGCGTTCGAACGCCGGGGTTGTGCGCCAGATATTAAAGCCGCGCTCGGTAGCTGCCAGCGCATCGTCGAGATCGGCGCACGTGGCGTGCGCCACTCGGCCGAGGATGTTGCCGGTCGCCGGCTCGATTACCTTGATATGGTGACCGTCGCGGCCATCGCGCCACTCACCGTCGATGAAAAGCCTGACGTCGGCATAGGAGGCCATTTCGCGGGACACTGTTTCGCGGGACATAGGAAGCTTCCTGTGGATGAACTGCTGCTATTATAACCTCCTGCGCCTGCGCCTGCGCCTGCGCCTGTTGTCGTGACTATCGTGCTTATCATGGTCGGTCATTGGTTAATGGCGCTCGATTGACGCGGAAACACAAAAAAACCGCCGGGAGCGGTTTTTGACGCCGCAGGCGGCCCGAAGGGTGCCCGCCAGGGATGGCAGGGCACAAAAAACCGCCGGGAGCGGTTTTTGACGCCGCAGGCGGCCCGAAGGGTGCCCGCCAGGGATGGCAGGGCACAAAAAATCACCGGGAGTGATTTTTGACGCCGCAGGCGGCCCGAAGGGTGCCCGCCAGGGATGGCAGGGCACAAAAAACCGCCGGGAGCGGTTTTTGACGCCGCAGGCGGCCCGAAGGGTGCCCGCCAGGGATGGCAGGGCACAAAAAAGCCCACCGCCGTTGGCGGTGGAGTAGATACGGCGAGGAATGACTGTTGATCAAGCCGTAGCGGCGAGCTTCCCTATTTCAGGCTGTTCGCGGTGATCGGCCTGCCACAGCTCGTAGGCCGACTGCAGCGCCATCCACTGCCTTGCGGTACTGATACCTGCACGTTCAAGACGCACTGCCAGATCGGGGCTGATGCCGGCGTGTTCATTGACGACCCGGGAGAGCTGGACGCGAGTCATACCGAGATGCCTGGCGGCTTCGCTGACACTCAGATCCAGCGCTTCGAGTACATCTTCGCGCAATATCTCACCAGGATGCGGCGGATTAAACATGGCCATGACTAAATTACCTCTCACAATTCATGATGTCGGCCAGATCGGCCCCTTTCGGGACTACCTTTACTTTTTCTTCCCGTGGTAGTCCTCATAATTGACAATATCCACGTCGCTGCCTGAAAACTTCCACGTCACTCGCTAATTTCCATTGACCCAAACTGACCAGATTCCTTTTCTTTTTCCTTCCAGTTCATGGAGTTTGTAGCTCGGAAAATCCATGTCGGGCGGTGCTTTTGCCTCATCCAGATTTGCCAATATGCGCCGAAGCTTCTTTATGTGGCTTTGCTGTACTCCCTTTGTCGTCCCCTTTTTGTATAAATCTTTCAACCCCTTGTGTTTGAAATTAACGATCATCCATTTCTACCTCTTGCGTTGTTATTTTTCCTTTATTGTATAGTGTAAAGTTACAGGTGTCAAAATAAGGGTTGGGCGCAAAAAACCGCCGGGAGTGATTGTTGACGCCGCAGGCGGCCCGAAGGGTGCTCGCCAGGGATGGCGAGGCACAAAAAAACCGCCGCAGTCGATCCCCGCGGGCGCGGGGCAGCCTCTCTATCAAAAGCAGGAGCGACACGCGCCGCCGGCCGAGGCGAATGGTGCTCACCTTCTTTTGCTTGTTTCGAACATAACCCCATCGCGCTATGCTGTGCCTCTTTTCAATAGACGCTCCGAGGCACGCAACGGATGACAACGAGTCGCTGGATCTGGTCGGTATGGGTGCTGGTGCTGCTGGGGGTGGTGCTGCCCTTCGGGCCGCTCTCCGGCGTGCAGGCCTGGTATGGCAGCTTTCTGCTGTGGACGCTGATGGGCGTGCTGGTCATCGTCGCCAATGTGCTGATCACTCGGCGCTTCGTCGATGCCGACGAGCGGGAGAGCGATCATGAGTGAGACGCTGATCTGGAGTGCGGTGGCGCTCTATCTGGTCGCGGCACTGGCGGTTGCCTGGGCTTCCCGCGCCGGGCGCGCCACCAGCATGACGGAGTTCTTTCTCGGCGGTCGGCGGGTGGGAGGCGTGGTGTCGGCGCTGAGCTACAGCGCGACCACCTACAGCGCCTTCATGATGGTCGGGTTGGCGGGGTTGACCTACGCCGGCGGGGTGGGCGCGCTGGGCTTCGAGATCATCTACTTCGCCGGGGTGTCGCTGGTAGCGGTGTTCGGCCCGCGCTTCTGGGCGGTGGGGCGCCACTACGGCTTTGTCTCGCCCGGCGAGATGCTGGGCAGGCGCTACGCGAGTCGGCCGGTGGCCGTCGCGGTAACGCTCGCCAGCTGCCTGTTTCTGATCCCCTACGCCTCGGTACAGCTGGCCGGGGTGGGCTATCTGCTCTCCGGTATGAGCGGTGGCGCCATCTCCTTCACCACCGGGGTACTGGTGGCGACCGTGCTGGCGCTGGTGTTCGTCGGGATCGCCGGTATTCGCTCGGTGATGTGGACCGACGCCCTGCAGGCGCTTTTCATGATCGTTGCCTCGACGCTGGTGGCGCTGCTGGTGGTGATTGAACTGGGCGGTTTCGGTGGGCTCTTCGCGCGGCTGGCCGCCGAGCATCCGCAGTCGCTTGCGGTGCCCGGCAGTGACACCTTCAGTCTGGTGACCTTTCTGTCGCTGACCATTCCCTGGTTCTTTTTCAGCCTCTCCAACCCTCAGGTGAGCCAGCGTCTGTTCATGCCCAAAAGCCTCGGTGCCATGCGCCGCATGCTGCTGGGCTTTCTGATATTCGGCTTTATCTACACCCTGGTGTCGGTGCTGTGGGGCTTCTCGGCGCTGGTCGCCTTTCCTGACCTGACCGCCGCTGATCGCGCCACGCCGACGCTTTTGGCCTCTGACTATGTACCGCCGCTGCTGGGGGTGATCGTAATGGTGGGCATTCTGGCGGCGGCGGTGTCGACCATCGACTCCATCATGCTGACGCTCGCCTCAATGGTGGCGCGCGACGTGCAGGGTGGCGGTGAGCGCAGCGAACAGCGCCAACTGGCCGCCGGCAAGTGGGTGATGCCGCTGATTGCACTGCTGGCGCTGGCCTTTGCCGAGCTGCGCCTCGATCTGATCGCGGTGCTGTCGGTGGCCTCGTCAGCCGGGCTGGTGGTGATCGTGCCGGCAATCGTCGGCGCTTTCTTCTGGCGCCGTGGCACGGCGGCCGGCGTGCTGGTCAGCGTGATCGGCGCCGGGGCGCTGGTGGTGTTGAGCTTTGTCAGCGGTTACCGGCCGCTGGGGCTGCCGGCGGGCATCTGGGGGCTGCCGCTGGCGGTGTTACTGTTCGTGGCGGTCAGCCTGGCGGGGCGCGCGCCCGCCGAGGCCGAAACCTTCATTCGCATCGCCGGCCGTCGCCCCGGGCGATAGGGATCAGGCCACCAGCCGGGTGCGCACCAGTCTTGCGATCAGCCAGGCGCGCAGGTGCTTAAGCTCTTCGGCGCAGAACTGATTGCCCATGTCGTGAGCGGTGTAGTCGACGTTGTAGCCAAGCCGGCCGAGCCGGTCGGCGTAGCGACGCACGCTGGCCTCTGCCATCAGGCGGTCGCGCCGGCCATGGTGCAGGGTGATCTGCAGATAGCGGTTGGCGCTGTGACATTCACCGAGCGGGCAGGAGAGCTCCGGCGACAGCAGCATCAGTCCGCCCAGCCCCTTGCGGTAGGCCAGTGCCGCGCGGGCGGCGATATCCGCCCCCTGACCGAAGCCGCCGACGATAATGCGCCCGGCATCGATGCCGGCTTCGAGCGCCTCACCGATCAGTGCCTGGACCTCGGCAACGGCGGCATCGATCTGCGCCGCGGCGATGCTGCCGACAGTCTCGCCGACACTGGCGTCGTACCAGGCGGCAGCGGCTTCGCCGCCGCGGCAGTCGAGCGGTCGAATCGGCGCGCCGGGCAGTACGAAGCGCACCTGACTACCCGGTGGCAGGGCCAGCGCGTGGATCAGCGGCTCGAAGCCGTAGCCGCTGCTGCCCTGGCCGTGCAGGAAGATAACGCAGGCGTCGGCGGCACCGGCAGGTTCAATGACCGAGGAGCGGGCAAGAGACATGGCAGTCGCCTCATGAGATGGACGAATACCCTCAGCATGACGCAGCGCCCAGGACTTTCCAGTACGCAATAGTGAAAATGCGCTCTTTGGTCTAGCGTTTTAAGCTGCTGGCGACGTTCGTGTTCGCCCGGTTATCCCTCTGCCGGCCTGGCACGTCTCATACTGTGGTCCCTCGCCGGTGGCACTACCGCGCCCGCCCGTCGCCCAGCCGTTTCAGCAGCCATTCGCGCAGTACCGGGAGCTGGTCGGGGATCAGGGTGTGCGCCATTGGCCAGCTGTGGTACTCGACGCTGTAGCCCAGTGCCTCCAGCCGCTCGGCGGCGCGCTGGCCGAGGCGCTCATCGACGATGGGGTCCTGGCTGCCGTGGTGAATAGCGATCGGCAGGCCGCGGTTGGCGTCGCTGAGGGTAATCGAGTCGGCGGTGGCGAAGTAGGTCGACAGTGCCAGTACTCCGGCCAGCGGTTCGGGACAGGAGAGCGCCGCCTCGTAGGCGACCGCGCCGCCCTGCGAGAAACCGGCGACGACGATCTGCTCGCTGTCGATGCCGGCGGCGATCTGCTCGTCGATCAGGCGCTGCACGTAGCGCGCCGAGTCCCTCAGTTGCGCCTCGTCGATCTCGCGGTCCAGGTCGGCACGCCTGATATCGTACCAGGCCGGCATGGTCATGCCGCCGTTGAGGGTTACCGGCAGTACCGGCGCGTGGGGGAGAATAAAGCGCACCCCCGATGCATCGGGCAGGTCGAGCGCCGGCACCAGCGGTTCGAAGTCGCTGCCGCCGGCGCCCAGGCCGTGCAGCATGATGACCACGGCGCTGGGCGTGCCGGCGGGTTCGATGACAATGGGTGGCTGATCGGTCATGGGGCGCCCCTGGCAATAACTGGTGGTATGGCCCGCCTTCGACCATGCTGGGGAGAACATAACCCCGAGGAGTGCAAAGATGAAACCCGAAACGCTCTGGACGCTGGTCGGCACCTCTACGGCGATCGTCACCGGCGTGGCGACCCGTCAGCTGCTCAAGCGCACCTCGCGCCGCCACCTGCTCGCCCCGCCGGTCAATCCCGACGAGCCCGGTGTGCGCTGGCGCGATGCACTGCTGTGGGGCGCTGCCTCGGGGGTGACGGTGGGCATGGCGCGTATTCTGGGCTGGAAGGCGGCCTCCAGCGGTATGCGCCGCGTGCGTCGTACGCGACGCGGGCAGCGGCTGCTGGCGCGCATCGAGGATTGATCGCGGCGTCGCGGGGAGAGGCCATACGGGCAATTTACAACTCACGGCGTTCGTGAAATGATATTGTATAACACTTTATCGATGACGCCTCTGCCATGCCTGTTTCTTCCCGCGATAACCCGCCTCCCGCCTCTTCCGATCTGCGCCTGAAGCGCTGCCGCCGTTCGCTGCTGACAGCGCCGGTGTGGTGGCGTCTGCTGCTGGCGCTGGCGGGTATCGCCCTGCTGTGGCTGGCGGTGGGCTGGGCGGTGGCAACCCCATGAGCCATCACCCTACCCGGTCCGTGCGGGGCAACAGCGCTCCGGCGCCCATCCGGCTGGATAACGTCACCCTCACCTATCAGCGCCACCCGGCGGTGCATCATCTCTCCGGCTGCTTCGAGCCGGGCAGCCTGACGGCCGTCATTGGCCCCAACGGTGCCGGCAAGTCGACCCTGATCAAGGCGCTGGCCGGCAGCATGGTGGTCGGCGAGGGCCATATCGATCGTGGCGGTCTGTCACCGCGCCACTACGGCTATCTGCCGCAGGCTGCCGAGGTGGACCGCAGCTTTCCGCTCAGCGTGTTCGACACCGTGGCGATGGGCGACTGGCACCGGCTGGGTCTGTTCGGCGGCATGAAAAAAGGCGACGTGGCGCGTGTACTGGCGGCGCTGGATGACGTGGGATTGGCCGGCTTCGAGCAGCGGCGTATCAGTGAACTCTCCGCCGGCCAGTTCCAGCGCGTGCTGTTTGCCCGCCTGATGCTGCAGGACGCGCCGGTGATCCTGCTCGATGAACCCTTCAACGCCATCGACGAACGTACCACCCAGGACCTGCTGCAACTGATTCAGCGCTGGCATGGCCAGGGGCGCACCCTGATTGCGGTGCTCCACGATCTGCGCCAGGTGCGCCGCCACTTTCCGCAGACGCTGCTGCTGGCGCGCGAGCCGATCGCCTGGGGAGAGACCGCGTGGGTGATCGACGATGACGCGCTGTCGCGCGCCAATATGATGACCGAGCACTGGCAGGAGAACGCCCCCTCCTGTGCCGCCCTGGCTGCACAGGAGCCGATTTGATGCTGGAGACGCTTTACACCTGGCTGCTGGCACCCTTTGTCGACTTCGGCTTCATGCGCCGCGCGCTGGTGGCCTGTCTGGCGCTGGGTCTGGGCGCCGGGCCGGTGGGCGTGCTGCTGATGCTGCGGCGCATGAGTCTGGTGGGCGACGCCATGAGCCACGCGGTGCTGCCGGGCGCGGCGGTCGGCTTTCTGGTCGCCGGCCTGTCGCTGCCGGCGATGGGGCTGGGCGGACTGGTGGTAGGGCTGGCGGTGGCGCTGCTGTCGGGGTTGGTCAGCCGTACCACCCTGGTGCGCGAGGACGCCAGCTTCGCCGGTTTCTATCTCACTTCGCTGGCGGCCGGCGTGCTGCTGGTGTCGCTCAGGGGTTCCAGTGTCGATCTGCTGCACGTGCTGTTCGGCACCATTCTGGCGATCGATCCGAGTGCGCTTTATCTGATCGCCGGCATCGCTTCGCTCACCCTGGTGCTGCTGGCGCTGATCTACCGGCCGCTGGTGATGGAGTGCTTCGACCCCGGCTATCTGCGCGCGGTGGGCGGTCGCGGTTATCTCTACCATGTGCTGTTTCTGCTGCTGGTGGTGCTCAATCTGGTGGCCGGTTTTCAGTCGCTGGGCACCCTGATGGCGGTGGGGCTGATGATGCTGCCGGCGATCGCCGCGCGCTTCTGGGCGGTCAGCCTGCCGGGCATGATGCTGACCGCCATGCTGGTCGCCTTCGTCGCCGGTCTGATCGGTCTGATCGTCTCCTTCCACCTGGGGGTGGCCTCGGGGCCGGCGATCGTGCTGTCGGCCAGCGGTATCTATCTGCTGTCGTTTCTGTTCGGTCGTTTGGGGGTGCTGCGCCAGCGGCGTCTGCGCCCTCATCTGGCCGGCTGAGCGGTGCGGTTTCTTTCAACCTTGAATAAGGAGAGTGGCGATGAACATCAAAGCATGGAGCCTGGGCGCGGTACTGGCGATGACGCCGCTGGCGGCGGCGGTGGCGCAGGCCGCCGAGGTGAAGGCGGTGGCCACCTTTACGGTGCTGGCCGATGTGGTGAAGGAGGTCGGCGGTGAGCGTGTCGAGGTGACCAGCCTGGTGGGTCCCAACGGCGACCCCCATGTTTTCGAACCCACGCCGCAGGATGTGCAGGCGCTGCGCAGCGCGGATATCGTGTTCATGAGCGGCCTGGGGCTGGAGGGCTGGATGGATCGCATGATCGCGGCCTCTGGCTACGACGGCGAGCCGGTAGTAGTCTCCGAGGGCATCGAGCCCCGCGAGATGGCGGGTGGCCATGACCACGACCATGGCAGTGAAGCTCAAGGCCATGATCACGGCGATGAAGGTCAGGCGCACGAGGGCCACGACCACGGCGGCGAGGGTCACGATCACGGCCATGGCGATGAAGGCCATGCGCACGAGGGTCACGACCACGGCGGCGATGAGGGCCACCATCACCATGATGGTGCCGATCCTCATGTCTGGAACGATCCGGTCAACGTCGAGGTGTGGGTCGACAATATCGTGGCGGCGCTGTCGCAGGTCGACCCTGCCGGCGCTGACACCTATCGCGCCAACGGCGAGGCCTATCGTGAAGAGCTTGAACAGGCCGATCAGTGGGCGCGCGGACAGGTCGACAGCGTGCCGGCGGACCAGCGCAAGGTGCTCACCTCCCATGACGCCTTTGGCTATCTCGGCGCGCGCTACGGCATCGAGTTTCTCGCGCCGCAGGGCATTACCACTGCCAGCGAGGCCTCGGCGCAGGATGTTGCGCGTATCATCGAGCAGATTCGCACCGATAACGTACACAGCTACTTTTTCGAAAATGCCACCAGCCCGCGGCTGGTCGAGCAGATCGCCAGTGCCACCGGTGTGCGTCCCGGCGGTACGCTCTATGCCGGCGCGCTCTCCGAGCCGGATGGCCCGGCGCCGACCTATCTGCAGATGTTTCACTACAACATCGAGCAGCTGGTCAGTGGCATGAAAGGCGACGACTGAAGATCGTCGCGTGCCCCGCCTGGTCCGCCGGGCGGGGTCTGAACTACTCTGCGGGTAGATGTTTCGTACAGGGGCAGCAGCCCGCGGAGTGCTCACCATGTTTGCCGATTTCACCCTTCATTACGCTCGCCTGCCGGCGCGCTTTTTCGAACCCTTCCGCCCCGACCCGGTGGCGGCTCCCGGGCTGATCGCCTTCAACGACGCGCTGGCCGAGGAGCTGGGCATCGACCGCAGCGGTCTGGATGATGAGCGGCTGGCTGCACTGCTGGCCGGCAATGAGCTGCCCGAGGGAGCCGAGCCGATTGCGCAGGCCTACGCCGGCCACCAGTTCGGCAATTTTGTGCCGCGTCTTGGCGATGGCCGCGCGGTGCTGCTGGGCGAGGTCACCGACCGCCACGGGCGGCTGCGTGACATTCAGCTCAAGGGCGCCGGGCGGACTCCCTTCTCGCGCGGTGGCGACGGTCGCGCCCCGCTGGGGCCGGTGCTGCGTGAATACCTCGTCAGCGAGGCGATGCACGCCCTTGGCGTGCCCACTACCCGCTCGCTGGCGGCGGTGACCAGCGGCGAGCGGATGATGCGCCGCACGCTGGAGCCGGGGGCAGTGCTGACCCGGGTGGCGGCCAGCCACATTCGCGTGGGCACCTTTCAATACTTCGGCGCTCGCCACGACGCCGAGGCGATCCGGCTGCTGGCCGATCACGTTATCGAGCGTCACTATCCCGAACTGCTGCCGGAAGCCGCCGAACGGCCCGAGGGCGAGCGCTATCTTGCGCTGCTCGAAGCGATACAGCGGCGTCAGGCGGCGCTGGTGGCGCGCTGGATGAGTCTGGGCTTCATTCATGGGGTGATGAATACCGACAACACCACGCTTTCCGGCGAGACCATCGACTACGGCCCCTGTGCCTTCATGGAGCGCTACGACCCGGCCACGGTGTTCAGCTCCATCGACGAGCGCGGCCGCTATGCCTATGGCAATCAGCCGACTCTCATTCAGTGGAACATGGCGCGGCTGGCGGAGACGCTGCTGCCGCTGATCGATGACTCCGAAGAGCGCGCCATCGAACGGGCCACCGAGGTGGTACAGGACTTCAGCGCGATCTACGCCGACGAGTGGCTGGTGTTGATGCGCGCCAAACTGGGGCTGACGGGCCCTGAAGAAGAGGGCGATCATGATCTCGTCGACGCCCTGCTGGCGGCGATGAAGGCCGGCCGCGCCGACTTTACGCTCACCTTTCGCCAGCTCGGTGAGGTGGCCCGCGACCGCGCGGCGGAGCGCGAGCTGCTCTCGCTGTTCGATGCCGGCAGCGGTATCGAGGCGTGGCTTGACGACTGGCGGGCGCGGCTGGCGCGTGAAGCGGGCGACAGTGAAACGATCGCGGCGGGCATGCAGGCCGTCAATCCGCTCTATATTGCGCGCAATCATCAGGTCGAGCGGGCGCTGTCGGCGGCCGTCGACGGTGACTTCGGCCCCTTCGAGACGCTGCGCGAAGTGCTTGCCCGGCCCTTCGAGGCGCAGCCCGGGCGCGAGGCCTGGACGCTTCCGGCAGCGCCGGATGAGAGGGTGTTTCGGACCTTCTGTGGGACCTAACCGCTCAGCACCACCTCGCGCCGCTTGCGGCTGCTCTCGATGGCGGCGTCGATGACGCGCATGACGTCGATCACCTGGGCCGGCGTAACCGCCAGCGCCTCGCCGTGACGCAGGTGAGCGGCGACGTTGGCGTAGAAGCAGCGGTAGTCGCCGGTTGCGTTTTCCACCGACTCGATAGTGCCGTCGCCGTGGGTCAGCGTGCCGCGCTCGCGGTCCAGGCCCCACTGCGGCTGACCGGGGTAGCCGCCGTCGCGCATGCTCTGCTCCTGGCTGTCGAGTCCGCTTTTGCGGTAGCTGGCACGGCGGCCGTCGACGGCGTAGCGCAGGGCATTACTGGCGCTCATCGCATGGCTTTCGAGCACTACCCGGTGGCGCGGGTAGTGCAGCACGACGTGAAAGAAGTCTACCGTGTCGCCGCCCGGGCGCAGCGCCGCCAGCTCGGCCCACACCGCCTGCGGCCGGCCGAACAGGACCAGCGTCTGATCCACCAGGTGTGAGCCGAGGTCGTACCAGCTGCCGCTGCCCGGACCGGGACGTTCGCGCCAGCGGTCCTGCACTTCGGGTCGGAAGCGGTCGTAGTGCATATGGCAGCGGCCGATCTCGCCCAGCGCATCGTCGGCGATCAGCCGCTTGAGGGTAAGAAAGTCGGCGTCCCAGCGGCGGTTGTGGAAGACGCTGAACATCAGCCCGCGTGATGCGGCGGCCGTGGCCAGCGCCCGTGCCTCATCGGCATCCAGAGTGGCGGGCTTGTCGACGATGACATGACACCCCGCGGCCAGCGCCCTGTGCGCCAGCGGCGCGTGGCTGTCGTTGGGGGTGGCGATCACCACCAGCGCGATATCGGCGTCACGCAGCGCCTCGTCGAGGGTCTGGAATACTCGCAACTGCGGGTGGTCGGCGTGTACCGCCTGTGGCCGGCTCGATACCACGGCGTGGAGTTCAAGGCCGGCGACGCTGTCGATCAGCGGGGCATGCATCAGCCGGCCGATCATGCCGTAGCCGACCAGCAGGACATTGATGGTATCAACCGGAGATGGGAAGGCCATGATTTTCCTCTCTTCTTCAGGCCGGGCAGCTTTCGATGCGGGTCGCGCCGCCCTATGGTGTAAAGTGCCGACGTCAGCCGGATCCAATCGAAGTGGAGAGCCCATGACCGATACTGCCACCGCCACGTCATCGCACCATAACAGGATGGCAAGGGCACCTTCGCACTGGACCGACTGGGGCAAGTGGCTGGCGCTGATCTCGATGACCACCGACCATGTGGTGCGCTATGCGCTCTCCAACGAGCTGTCGTGGCAGCTGAGCTGGGCCAGCAGCACCATCGGCCGGGTGGCGTTTCCGCTGTTTGCTGCCATGGTGGCATGGCACGGCCTGTTCGACACCCGCAACCCGCTGCGCTATGCCCGCCGTATTCTGGTGATCGGCGTGATCGCCCAGCTGCCCTATGTGATGATGCCGCGCTTTACCAGCGTCATCATGATCAACGTCTGCTTTACCCTCACCCTCGGTCTGCTGCTGGGAAGCTGGTTCTGCCATGTCTACCGTCTGCCGGCCGGTGAGCTGCGCCGTCGCCTTGTTCATACCGCCGGTGCGTCTGCCCTGCTGCTGGCGCTCTATCTGCTGGTGCCGCTGCTGGAGCGCTACAACATGCGCCTCGAGTACGGCTTCTTCGGTGTGCTGATGGTGCCCACCTTCATGCTGGCGATGGCCTGCTATCGCCATTTCGACAGCGGCGTGGTGCGTATCTGGGCCTGGCTTGCCGGGTTGCCGGTGCTGTGGATTACCGCCCAGCTCAACTACTATAGCGTCAGCAAGAGCATCGC
Organism: Kushneria aurantia DSM 21353; assembly: GCF_000382245.1. Lineage (GTDB taxonomy): Bacteria > Pseudomonadota > Gammaproteobacteria > Pseudomonadales > Halomonadaceae > Kushneria > Kushneria aurantia. The sequence goes on along the minus strand of NZ_KB907882.1, from coordinate 11,732 downwards.
TTTCGCCACCAGTCTGGCGGTGCTGCTGCTGGCAGCGGGGCTGGCGAGCGTGACGCCACGCCTGCCGCGGGCGCTGAAAATGCCGCGCTGGCTGTGGCTGGGCTGGTATCCCGGCCACCTCGCGATTATCGCGCTGATCGTCTATCTGCCCTTCTGGCTGGCCAACGGATGAACAAGGAACCCGTCATGCCCGTATCCCTTCTGCGTCTGCTGCCGGTGACAAGGGCTGCTAACGGGTTCGATACGCGCATCGACCCGCAGCTGGTGATGGCGCAGTATGGGGTGGAGTGAGCGGTGAAAGCGTACCGCTCGGGATTGTGATATCGGTCTATAGCGGGATCACCATCATGAACCATCTTCGACACACGGAAACTGCTGACAGGCAGCGTCTTCTCGAAACGCTGGGGCATATCGTCGGCAGTCATCACGTTCTCACCGGGGCGTCGCGTACGCGGCGCTTTCAAAACGGCTACCGCTTTGGCGGTGGCAGCGTGCTGGCGGTGGTACGGCCGGGTTCGCTCATTGAGCAGTGGCAGGTGCTCAAGGCCTGTATCGAGGGCGATTGCATCGTCATCACTCAGGCCGCCAATACCGGCTTGACCGGTGGTTCGACGCCGGATGGTGACGACTATGACCGCGACATCGTGATCGTCAATACGCTGCGCCTTGCCCATATCCGGCTGATCGAGGAGGGGCGCCAGGCGCTCTGCCTGCCGGGAGCCACTCTCGATCAGCTGGAGAAGGCGCTGGCGCCGCTGGGGCGTGAACCGCACTCGGTCATCGGCTCTTCCTGTCTCGGCGCCTCGGTGTTCGGCGGCGTGTGCAATAATTCCGGTGGCGCGCTGGTCAAGCGAGGTCCGGCCTATACCGAGCTTTCGGTGCACGCCCGGCTGGAGGCCGACGGCCAGCTGCGGCTGGTCAATCATCTGGGCATCGCGCTGGGCGATTCGCCCGAGGAGATCCTTGGGCGACTGGAGCGCGGTGATTTTACCGACGCGGATATCCAGCACTGCGGGGCCGCCGCCTCCGACCCCGACTATGACCACCACGTGCGTGACGTCGATGCCCCTACGCCGGCCCGCTTCAACGCCGACGAACGGCGGCTTTATGAGGCGTCCGGTTCGGCGGGGCGGCTGATGGTCTTTGCCCTGCGGCTGGATACCTTCGAACGCGAAAGGGACCCGCAGGTCTTTTATATCGGTACCAACGACACTCAGGCGCTGACCGAGCTGCGGCGACGCCTGCTGGTCGAGCTCGACACGCTGCCGATATCCGGTGAATACATGCACCGCGAGGCCTTCGATGTGGCCGAGGTCTACGGCAAGGATACCTTTCTGGCCGTACGGCTTCTGGGGACGGCGCGTCTGCCGCGCTTTTTCGCCCTCAAGAGCCGTCTGGACGCGCTCTGCGAGCGCGTCGGCTTGCTGCCCGATCACTTCTCCGACCGTCTGCTGCAGCGCCTGAGTCAGCTCTTCCCTTCGCATCTGCCGGCCAGTCTGAGAGGCTATCGCGACCGCTTCGAACACCATCTGCTGCTCAAGGTCTCGGCGGATATCGCCGAGCCGACGCGCGCGCTGCTGGCGTCGCATTTTGAAAGCCATGAGGGCGACTATTTCCAGTGCAGTGCCGAGGACGGTGCGAAAGCCTTCCTGCACCGCTTCGCAGCGGCGGGGGCGGCGGTGCGTTACCGCATCATGCACCGCGACAGCGTCGAGGATATCCTGGCGCTGGATATCGCGCTGCGGCGCGACGAGCGGGAGTGGATGGAGACACTGCCCGAGGAGATCGACAGCAAGCTGGTCAAAAAGCTCTACTACGGGCACTTTCTCTGCCATGTCCTGCATCAGGACTACATCGTGGCGCGGGGCAACGACGTCGAGGCGCTGGAGCACCGCATGTGGGCGCTGCTTGATGAGCGCGGTGCGGAGTATCCCGCCGAGCACAATGTCGGCCATCTCTATGACGCCAAGCCGCAGTTGAAGCGTTTCTATCGCGAGCTGGATCCCTGCAACGCGCTCAACCCGGGCATCGGGCATACCAGCAAGTGCCGCCACTGGGCCTCGGCCGAGGCCAACGAGGTGCAGGGGTAAGGGGGCAGCAGTCACCATGCGCGCATCGCCCGCGGAGCGATGTTGGCGGGCGGCGCCGCGCTACTCCTCGGCGCTGTAGTTGTCCAGCGAGCGACGGTAGTAGCCGATCAGCTGTTTGATCACCACCGAGATCAGAAACACCATCCAGCCGGTGGTCATCAAAAGGCAGGCGAGCGTCCACTGCTGGACGGCGGGCAGGTCGCCGACCAGTCGCTCCAGCAGCCACCACAGCGGCGGTGCCAGCAATAGCGGTGGGTAGAGGATATGCATCCACATTTCAGTGCGTCGCTTGCGTGCCCTGTAGCGCGCCAGCGTCAGCCGCATGGGCCGCCACATCAGCGATGTCAGGGCGCCGCACAGCAGCAGCAGGGAGGCGATCAGAAAGACGAGACTGTCGCCGCGAGTCAGGGTCCACTGCGCGCTCCAGGCGTAGCCGACCCATACCGCGCCCTCTACGAGGGCAGCGGTATTGGGCAGGGCGCCAATGCGAAAGGAAGGTTGGCTCATTATTGGCCATTGTCAGCAGTTTCGGCGAGTGTACCCGCCGCGAGCCGGCAGCGCCAAAAATTACCGCGCCCGCCGCCACGGGCGACGGGCGCGGATGCAATGGCCTGCAAAAGGCGACTAGCCGTGTTTGGCGGCGTCACGCAGGGCGCTGACCGCGGGCAGCGTCTTGCCCTCGACATACTCGAGGAAGGCGCCGCCGCCGGTGGAGATATAGGAGATGTCGTCAGTCACGCCGTACTTGTCGATCGCCGCCAGGGTATCGCCGCCGCCGGCAATCGAGAAGCCGTCGCTGTCGGCGATGGCCTGTGCCATGGCGTGGGTGCCGCCGCCGAACTGGTCGATCTCGAATACGCCCACCGGGCCGTTCCAGAGGATAGTACCGGCCTCGCGCAGGGCGGCGCCGTAGCTCTGTGCGGTCTGCGGGCCGACGTCGAGGATCATCTCGTCGTCTTTCACCTCGTCGAGGTGGCGGGTCACCGGGGTGGCCTCCTCGGAGAGTTCGTTGGCGACGATGACGTCGATCGGCAGCGGCACCTTGACCTTCTCCATCAGCGCCTTCGCCTGATCGACCAGGTCGGCTTCATAAAGCGATTTGCCGACGTTGTACCCGGCGGCGGCGATGAAGGTATTGGCGATGCCGCCGCCGACGATCAGCTGATCGCACTTCTCGGAGAGGGCGTTGAGCACTTCCAGTTTGCTCGACACCTTGGAGCCGCCGACCACCGCGACCATGGGACGTTTGGGCGTCGACAGCGCCTTCTCCAGTGCCTCCAGTTCGGAGGAGAGCAGCGGTCCGGCGCAGGCGGCAGGCGCGAAGCGCGCCACGCCATGAGTGGAGGCCTGGGCGCGGTGGGCGGTGCCGAAGGCGTCCATCACGTAGACATCGCAGAGGCTGGCGTACTTCTTCGCCAGCGCCTCGTCATCCTTTTTCTCGCCGACGTTGAAGCGCACGTTCTCCAGCAGCACGACCTCACCTTCCTGCACCTGCGGGTCCTGCTCGAGATAGTCGCTCACCAGCCGCACCTTCATGCCCAGCAGTTCGCCGAGATGGTGGGCCACCGGCGCCAGCGACTCTTCATCGTTGGGCTCGCCTTCGGTAGGGCGGCCGAGGTGGCTCATCAGCATCACTCGGGCATTGTGCTCCAGTGCCGTGCGGATGGTGGGCAGGCTGGCGCGGATGCGGGCATCCGAGGTGACCCGGCCGTGCTTGATCGGCACGTTGAGGTCCTGACGAATCAGCACACGCTGACCGCCGAGCTCCAGTTCGGACATCTTGCGCACGTTCATGTGAACTCTCCTTTGATGAAAACACCCTTTGACGAAAAACGAGCCGTGGGTCGTACGCTACGTGGCTCGACAAAACCGGCTTTCATCATAGCAGGGCAGCCCCTGGTGGTGTCTGCGCGATGGTGTCGCCCTCGCCACGGCGATGGATGCGTCGCCGCGCCCGGCGCTTTATAGTGGAAGGGGTTTTCGCGGGATATTTGAAGAGAGGATGATGTAAATGACTGATATCGCCAGCCTGCTGGGCAAGGAAGCGGATAGTCTGCTGGGCCATACCTGTGCCGGTTTCCCCAAACAGGATCTCTATCTGCCGGGCCCCGACTTTATCGATCGGGTGATGACGGAGAGCGATCGCTCGCCGGTCGTGCTGCGCAACATGCAGACGCTTTTCGATCATGGCCGACTGGGTGGCACGGGCTACGTGAGCATTCTGCCGGTCGACCAGGGGATCGAGCACTCCGCCGGTGCCTCCTTTGCGCCCAATCCGCAGTATTTCGATCCCAAAAATATCGTCGAGCTGGCCGTCGAGGCGGGTTGTAACTGCGTCGCTTCCACCCTCGGGGTGCTCTCCTCGGTGGCGCGGCGCTATGCGCATCGCATCCCCATGATGGTCAAGCTCAACCACAACGAGACGCTGACCTATCCGCCGATCTACGATCAGACGCTGTTCGCCCAGGTCGAGCAGGCCTTCGATATGGGCTGCATTGCGGTGGGCGCGACGATCTACTTCGGTTCGCCGGACTGCCGCCGCCAGATCCAGGAGATCAGCGAGGCGTTCGAGCGTGCCCACGAGCTGGGCATGGTGACCGTGCTGTGGTCCTACCTGCGCAACCCCGAATTCAAGAAGGACGGCACCGACTATCACGTCTCCTCCGACCTCACCAGCCAGGCGATCCATCTGGCGGCCACCATCAAGGCCGACATCGTCAAGCAGAAGCTGCCGGAGAACAACGGCGGCTACCGGGCGATCGGTTTCGGTCATACTCATGACCGCATCTATGACGAGCTGCTGACCGACAATCCGATCGACTGGACCCGTTACCAGGTGGTCAACTGCTTCATGGGCCGCGCCGGGCTGATCAACTCCGGCGGCGGTTCCAAGGGCCACTCCGATCTTGGCGAGGCGGTCCGTACCGCGGTGATCAACAAGCGTGCCGGTGGCATGGGGCTGATTGCCGGTCGCAAGGCGTTCCAGAAGCCGATGAAAGAGGGCGTCGAGCTGATCAACGCCATCCAGGATGTCTATCTGGACGACAGCGTCAGCGTCGCCTGAGGGAATTCTGGATCAAAAGAAAGGGCCCGGCGGTATACCGCCGGGCCCTTTTTTTATCGGCCGCTGTACGTCAATGACGTACAGCGGCTCGTCTTCGATATCAGCTTTTCAAAAGCTCCACGGCGCGCTCGACCACCTTTTCGGGGGTGAAGCCGAAGTGCTTGAAGAGATCCGGGCCCTTGCCGGACTCACCGTAGGTGGTCATGCCGAAGACGTCGCCGTCCAGGCCCACGTACTTGTACCAGCTTGTGGGAATGGCCGCTTCGATCGCCAGGCGCTTGCGCACCGAGGGTGGCAGCACCGAATCGCGATAGCCCTGGTCCTGCTCGTCGAACTGGCTGGTGCACGGCATGGAGACGACGCGCACCCTGTGGCCCTTGCCGTCGAGCTGCTCGGCGGCCTGCATGGCGAGGTCGACCTCCGAGCCGGTGCCGATCAGAATCAGCTCCGGCTGACCGTCGCAGTCGCGCAGGATGTAGCCGCCGCGGCGAATATTTTTCACCTGCTCATGGTCACGCTTCTGCGCCGGCAGGTTCTGGCGCGAGAAGATCAGCGCGGTGGGGCCGTGCTCGCGCTTGATGCCCTCGACCCAGCTGGCGGCCGTTTCGGTGGCGTCGCAGGGGCGCCAGGTGGCCAGTCCGGGCAGGTTGCGCAGATCCGACATCTGCTCGATCGGCTGGTGGGTGGGGCCATCCTCGCCCAGGCCGATGGAGTCGTGGGTGAAGACGTGAATAAGGCGCGTGTGCGACAGCGCCGACATGCGTACGGCGTTGTGCATGTACTCCATGAACACCAGGAAGGTGGCATCGAAGGGAATGAAGCCGCCATGGGTGGCGATGCCGTTGGCGATGCCGCCCATGCCGAACTCGCGCACGCCGTAGTGCAGGTAGTTGCCCTTGAAGTTCTCCTTGCTGACCGCCTGGGCGCCTTCCCACAGCGTCAGGTTGGAGGGCGCGAGGTCGGCGCTGCCGCCGAACAGCTCCGGCAGTTCGGGGGCCAGCTCGTTGAGCACGCCCAGCGATGCCTTGCGCGAGGCGGTGGTCTCCATCTTCTCCTGGGCGCGCTGAATCAGGGCGTCGCCGTCGAAGTCGGCCGGCAGCTCGCCGCTGTAGCGGCGCTTGAGCTCCCTGGCGAGTTCCGGATGCGCCTTCTCATAGGCGGCGAGCTTCTCCTTGTAGGCGTCTTCGCGCTTTTTGCCTTCGTCGCGGGCGTCCCACGCCTTGTAAACGTCGTCGGGAATCTCGAAGGCGGGGTAGTCCCAGCCCAGTTCCTTGCGCGAGGCCGCGACTTCGTCTTCGCCCAGCGCGGCGCCGTGGCTCTCTTCCTTGCCCGCCTTGTTGGGCGAGCCAAAGCCGATCACCGTCTTGCAGATGATCAGGGTGGGTTTGTCGGTGACTTCCTTTGCCTCACGAATGGCGGCGTTGATCTGCTCGGCGTCATGGCCGTCGACGTCGCGCAGCACGTGCCAGTGGTAGGCCTCGAAGCGGGCGGCGCTGTCGTCGGAGAACCAGCCCTTGACCTCGCCGTCGATGGAGATGCCGTTGTCGTCGTAGAAGACGATCAGGTTGCCCAGTCCCAGGTGGCCGGCCAGCGAGCAGGCTTCATGGCTGATGCCCTCCATCAGGCAGCCATCGCCGGCGAATACCCAGGTGCGATGGTTGACGATATCAAAGCCGTCGCGGTTGAACTGAGCGGCGAGGGTACGTTCGGCGACCGCCATGCCGACACCGTTGGCCAGGCCCTGACCGAGCGGGCCGGTAGTGGTCTCGATACCGGCGGTGTGGCCGTGCTCCGGGTGGCCCGGCGTTTTCGAGCCGACCTGGCGGAAGTTCTTGAGCTCCTCCATCGGCAGGTCATAGCCGGTCAGATGCAAAAGCGAGTAGTGCAGCATCGAGCCATGGCCGTTGGAGAGAATGAAACGGTCACGATCTGCCCAGTCGGGATTGGCCGGATTGTGCTTGAGATGGTCGTTCCACAGCACTTCGGCGATGTCGGCCATGCCCATCGGCATCCCGGGGTGACCGGAATTGGCCTTCTGTACGGCGTCCATCGAGAGGGCGCGAATGGCATTGGCGAGGTGGCGACGCGAGCTCATATTTCGTTGGACTCCCTGCCCTGGTGGTGGATGTCGAGAAAGGGTCGTCGGGCCATGCCATATCGGCCCGGCGACCGGTGGTTCAGCGCTACGTTGTCTGAAAGACGTGTCCTGAAAAGAGTAGCGTCATGCGGCGATGATGTCGCCCCCCGGCTGCTTTCCGGGCCGACAACGTTGGGTTCAGAGGACACCACGCAGTTTCAACGCCTCGTCGAAAATGGTCTCGAAGGCGGTGGCGTCGTGAACGAAGCGGCCCAGGAACATGCCGCGAGTGGCCCCGGCCAGCTGGGTCAGAAGCCCGGGACCGGCGCTGCCGCCATAGATTACCGCGCCGCCATAGTGCGCATCGAGATGGCGCTGTAGTTCGGCGCAGACCGCGCTGATGTGGGCACTGGAGGCGGGTTCGGCGGCGCCGATCGCCCAGTGCGGCTCGTAGGCCACCACCAGTGAGTCGGGTTTTTGGCCGTAGCCCGAAAGCGCCGCATCGACCTGGCGAATGCATTCACTGGCCGCTGCCGCGGGGTCGCCGCGCTCGGCCTCGCCGACGCACAGCACCGGGGTCAGGCCCTGAGCCAGGGCGGCGCCGGTGCGGGCGGCGATGTCGGCATCATCCTCGTGAAACAGGCGGCGGCGCTCGGCGTGGCCCACTTCGGCGTAGCGACAGCCCATCTCGGCGAGCATCTGCGCGCTGACCTCACCGGTATAGGCGCCTGAAGCCTGAGCGGCAACGTGCTGGGCGCCCACCGCCACCGGCGTTGCGGCGAAGATCTCCAGTACCGGCGCCAGCGTCGGAAAGGAGGGCAGTACGAAGAGTTCGACATGCCCTTCGGTGACTGCTCGATGGCGGCCGGCGACATCCGCCACCCGGCGACACCACTCCAGGGTGCGATGATAGCCGAAATACATCTTGAGGCTGGTGCCGATCAGAATCGGTTCGTGGCTCATGGGCAGAGGCTCCTTTTCCGCAGTGAACATGCCGGGCGGCATATGATGCCACCCGACAGGCTGCTAGAGCACATCCTGCACCGCCCTGACGATCATGGCGAGCGATACGGCACCGGCATCCGGTGTGCCCAGGCTCTTCTCCGCCAGCGGCCGGGCGCGACCGATCTTCGGCCTGAGGTCGGCGGTCGCCTGCGCGGCTTCGTCGGCGCGTTCGGCGGCTTTCTGCCAGGCCTGTGCCAGGGCGTCGCCGGCCTCGACCCGCTCACTCAGGGTGTCGCTGAAGGGCGAGAGCACATCGACCAGCGTCTTGTCACCGACTTTCGCCTTGCCGAAGGTCATGATGTTGTCGAGTGCCTCCTCGACGCCGCGTGCGATGGTGGCGGCATCAGGCTTTTTGTCGTCGCCCATGGCCATCGCCAGCGAGTGCAGCAGCGCGCCCCAGATGGCGCCGGAGGTGCCGCCGGCGCGGTCGGCCCAGGCGTCGCCGGCGATGCGCAGCAGACTGCCGGCGCCGGCGTCGCGCTCCTTCAGCTCGCGCGCTTTCTCCAGCGCGGCCTGACTGCCGCGCTGCATGCCGATGCCGTGATCGCCGTCGCCGGCCACGGCGTCGATACGGCCGAACTCCTCGGCGTTCTCTTCGACCACCCTGGCCGTGGCTTCCAGTGCCGCCAGCACTTTTTCTGCGGCCTCACGCGATTCGCTGCTCGCCTTTGGCAGGTCGTCCGGGTCGGGAATGTCCAGCTCGGTAGCGTCGAGCTGCTCGCTGGTGGTAACGCTGCCTTTGCGGTAAGCGGGAGTATCCGCCGGTGCGGCCCAGAATTTTTCCAGCTCGTCGTCGAGCCAGAACAGGGTCAGGGAGGCGCCGGCCATATCGAGGCTGGTCACCAGCTCGCCCACTTCGGGCTCGACGATGGTGATGCCGGCCTCCTCGATCAGCTGATTGACGCGGCGATAGACCACGAAAAGCTCTTCATACTTGATGGTGCCCAGACCGTTGAGCAGCACCGAGGCGCGTGCGCCCTCGGCTCTGTCGACGCCCTCCGGCAGCTCGCCAAGCAGTTTTTCGACCAGCAGCTCGGCCAGCTCGTCGGCGCTGGGGATCGCCTGCTCGCTGATGCCGGGCTCACCGTGGATGCCCAGCCCCACCGCCATTTTGCCTTCGGGAACGTGGAAGAGGGCGTCATCGGCGCCGGGCAGGGTGCAGCCGTCGAAGGCGACACCGAAGGAGCGGGTACGCAGGTTGGCGTGTTCGGCGACACGCACGACCTCGTCAAGCGAGTAGCCCGCCTCGGCGGCGGCGGCGGCGATCTTGAACACGGTGAGGTCGCCGGCGATGCCGCGGCGCTTGTCGATTTCGTCAATCTCGGCGCTGGAGACGTCGTCGATGACCTTGACCATCTCGCAGGGAATGCCGTCGTTGATCAGCCGGTCGCGCGCCTGGCCGAAGTGCAGCACGTCACCGGCGTAGTTGCCGTAGCTCAGCAGCACGCCAGCGCCGTTGTTGGCGGCACGCGCCACCGAGTAGATCTGCTGAGCGGAGGGCGAGGCGAACAGATTGCCCATGGCAGCGCCGTGGGCCAGCCCCTGGCCGACCAGGCCGGCGAAGGCCGGATAGTGGCCGGAGCCACCGCCGATCACCACCGCCACCGTGTCCGGTTCGCTGCGCGTACTGCGGATCACGCCGCCGGGCACCTGACGCACCCGCAGCGGGTAGGCGGCGACGAAGCCCTCGGTCGCCTCATCGACGAAAGCAGCAGGATCATTATAAAGGCGCGTCATGGCAGACTTACTCCTGATGGCAACGGGATCGCAATATCGTCGTTGGCGCGCTGTGCGCCGGTCGTTAACGATAATATGATCCCGGTTTGTTCATTTGTTAGATCCAATGGGGCCATATTAGCGCTATGCAGGCGACAGACGCATGCGACTTTGGTTTAAAGGAGCGGCGTCTCTGGTGCGATAAAGCAGGATGTTTTTGTAATGTATTGATTGTTTTGTATTTTTTATTCCATTGTCATCCCGTTCGGCCAAAGCGCGATGATACTTTCATTTGAATTGTCTTTGTTCATATGATCCGGCTGGCGTAACCTGTTGCGGAGCACTCAACAGGGTGTGTTTCACACCGGGAGATAGACATGACAGCAGCGGGTAAAACATTGCGCGTGGCGCTGGGCTGTGATGAAGCGGCCTATGAGATGAAGCAGGTAATGGTCGAGCATGTGCGCTCGCTGGGCTACGAGGTAGAGGATTTCGGTACCCATGATGCCGAGCCGGTGCTCTATCCCGACATTGCCTTCGCCGTGGCGCAAGCCATCAATGATGGTCGCTTCGATCGCGGCATCCTGATCTGCGGTACCGGTATCGGCGTGGCGATCTCGGCCAACAAGGTGCCGGGCATTCGCGCCGCTCAGGCGCACGACACTTATTCTGCCGAGCGTGCGCGCAAGAGCAACGACGCCCAGATCGTGACAATGGGCGCGCGCGTGATCGGCATCGAGCTGGCCAAAAAGATCGCCGAGTCATTCCTTGAAAGCGACTTCAGCGGCGGCGGTTCGCAGGCCAAGGTCGACCGTATCAAGGCGTACGAGCGGGAGCAGGGTACCGGCCGGTAGGGCTTTGGTGCCATTAACGTCGCGTTGAGCCGTGCCGGCGCGATGCGGCGCCGCGGCGCATCCGGGTGATGCGCCGTTTTTATACCGGTTCAACAGATATTCGGCATCATCCCCTGGATGTTTCGCCAGCGGAGTGGCAGTAATGAACGAGCGCATCGACCCCGACATCGAGATGATGACCGAGATCGCCACTCTCTACTATGTGCAGGGCGAAACCCAGGAGGCGATCGCCGGTCGGCTGGGGATGTCGCGCATCAAGGTCGGGCGGATGCTCAAACGTGCCCAGGCAGAGGGCATCGTCGATGTCAGGGTGCGCCAGCACCCTGCGGTCTCGGCCGAGATCGAGCAGGCGCTGATACAGCGCTTCGGTATTCGCCGCGCGCTGATCGCTCTCGATCATGTTGACGCCGAGGTGCAGCGCCACGCCGTATCGAGTCTGGTGGCCGACCATCTGACACGTACCCTGGAGGACGGCACTATCGTGGCGGTGGGGATGGGGCGCAATGTGGGGACCCAGGGCGATCGCACGTCGATAATCGATCGCATTTGAAGAATCACGTGTGAATCGGTATAGCTGAGGCATTTGTTCGGAGTTCCCTCATGCCCCAGTCCCCAAAGCCCATCATGGATGTTTTCGTCGCCGTCACCGATCCCCGCCAGTCCAGCAAGGTTCAGCACTCCTTGCCGGAGGTGCTGACCGTGGCGGCCTGCGGCATTCTGGTCGGCACTGACACGTTCGAGGAGATCGAGTTCTGGGCCAGGGAGAAGCTGCCATGGTTGCGCCAGTACCTTACCCTGCCCAACGGAATTCCCTCGCACGATACCTTCGCGCGCCTCTTTGGACTGATGAACCCCGGAGAGTTCGAAGCCGCCTTTCGCCGTTGGGTTGACAGTGTACTGCCCGGCGTCTCACCCCAGGTGGTGGC
>NZ_KB907881.1 GCF_000382245.1 Kushneria aurantia DSM 21353 | reverse complement strand
CGAGTTCGGGGTAAGTTAATGGCATGAGCCGTATACGTGGCCCGTATGTACGGTTCTGTGAGAGGGATGAGGCGGTAACGCCTCACCCTACTCGATGTTATGGTGTCGCGGACTGCGGCGCTTCGCGACTTTCGCGCAGCGCCGCCAAAAACGTCGCCAGGTCGCGGATGCGTTTGAGATGCGCAAAATGCGCCGCCGCCTCGCTATCATGCTGGCTCATGATGCTGAGCCACTGCTTGAGAAGTGACAGCACCACCCCGGGGCCAGTCTCGCCGCCGAGCTGTGCCACATAGTCCAGCAGCACGCCGACGCGGTCGCTCCAGCGCGTGGCGGGCAGCGTTTCGCCGCTGTACTGCCAGTGGCGAATGCGTGCCGCCAGCCAGGGGTCGGCCAGCGCCGCTCGGCCCAGCATTACATCGCGGCAGCCGCTTACCTCGCGGGCACTGTGCCAGGCCTCCAGCGTCCAGATATCGCCGTTGACCACCACCGGGACGCCGGCTCGCTCGCGGATGCGTGCCACCCACGCCCAGTGAGCCGGCGGCCGGTAGCCTTCTCGGCGGGTACGTGCGTGCACCACCAAACGCGCCGCCCCGCCATCCTCCGCGGCACGGGCGCACTCCAGCGCCAGCGTCTTGTCGTCAAAGCCGAGCCGCAGCTTGGCGGTTACCGGCACACCGCTGCCCGCCAGGGCTCGCGATACGCCATCGACCGCCTCGAAAACGCGCTGCGGTGTTTTCAGAAGCGAAGCCCCGCCGTCGTGGCGATTGACCGTTCTGGCCGGGCAGCCAAAATTCATGTCCACCGCCGTTGCGCCCAGTGCCGCGGCGACACGGGCGTTTTCGCCCAGCATATCGGCGCGTGAGCCCAGAAGCTGCAGGTGTATGGGGACACCGGAAGCCGTACGGGCGCCGTGGGCCAGCTCCGGACAGAAGCGCTGAAAGACCCGCCCGGGCAGTCGGGTGTCGGTGACCCGCACGAACTCGGTCACGCCCCAGTCGAAACCGCCCAGCCCGGTCAGCAGGGCGCGGGTACGTGAGTCGATGACCCCCTCCATGGGAGCAAGGCCTATGGCGCCGGTGCGTGCGTACGGCAGGTCGTTGGGGCAGGTGGGCAGAGGCGCGCTCATGACAATTCCATAATCGTACAGCGGTTGTAGCGCTTCCATAATGATGAGCGCCGCCGTTTTGGCAAGGGTTGGCGCTCGAGATGATAGGATGTGACGCTATCGATATCGATAACCGTTGGGGCAGTGGCCGGAAGGAGCAGCAGGATGACGAAGGGATCCCGTGCGGTACGGATCTATCACGGCCTGCGCGAGCAGATCATGCTTGGCGCGCGTGAGGCCGGCACGGCAGTGACCGAGATCGCGCTGGCGCGCGAGTTCGACGCCAGTCAGGGCACGGTGCGCGAGGCGCTGATGCGTCTTGCCGAGGATGGTCTGGTGGTGCGTGACGGCTACCGTGGCACCCATGTGGCGACCATCTCCGTCGATGAGGCCGAGGCGCTGCTGGCGCTGCGGCTGCAGCTGGAGCGTCGCGGTATCGTCCGCGCGCGGGCGGTCATCGACAGCGACGGGATCGACGAACTGGCGGCGCTGATCGACGCCATGCGCGAGCAGGTGCTGGCCGGCAACGACTACGCGCTGGTGCAGCGCGACCACGACTTTCACCTGACGCTTTTTCGCCACGCCGAGCTGCCGCTGCTGGCGCCGGTGCTGTCACGCTGCATGCTGCACATACATCGGCTGTCGCTCAGTGCCAGCCACCGACTGCGCAACGACGACGAACACCGTGACGCGATGCTCGTCTCGGTGGCGCGCCACAGCATGATCGTCGATGCCCTGCGCGAGGGCAGCGACGAGCAGGCGCAGGAGGTGATCGACGACCATATCCGCACCGTCTGGCAGGCCGGGCTGCGGGGCCTGGTAGAGGCCACCACACCGCGCTGAACACGCCTGCGAGCGGCGCTCAGCCGCCCAGAAAGAGCGCGCCGTAGCCCAGCCCCAGGCAGACCACCAGCGCCGGATGAATCCTGGTGCCCATCAACAGCGCCGCGGCCACTGCGCCAATGCCCAGCGTGCTCCACAGCCCGGCGCTGGATACGCCCTCGCTGAAAAACGACCACACCAGTGCGCCCATCAGCACCATGATCACCGGACGCACCCACTGGCTCATCGACTTGACCTTGATCGAGTCGCGATAGCGGGTCAGCAGCCCCAGCGCGCACAGCATCAGCAAAAGCGAGGGCGTGACAGTGGCCAATACCGCGATCACCGCACCGAAAGGGCCTGCGACATCATAGCCGATATAGCCCGCCATTTTGGTGGCGATGGGGCTGGGCAGTGAGTTGCCCAGCGCCAGCGTCTCGGCGAAGTGCTGCGAGGTCATCCAGCCGTAGCGGCCCACGACCTCATTTTCGATCAGCGGGATAATCGCCGGGCCGCCGCCGTAACCGATCATGTTGGGAATGAAGAAGGCGAGAAACAGCTGCCAGTAGATCATGTCCCGGACTCCTCGTTATGACCCTTGCGACGCCTTTGCCAACGCTGCTTCCAGCGCTTTTTCCAGCCTTTCTCGGGACGCAACAGGGCAGCGACCAGCAGCGCTGCGATCACGATGCCCGGGTGGATGCCGAGTGCGTAGATCAGCCCCGCGGCCACCAGCCCCATCAGGGCGGCGATCCACCAGCCCAGCGTCTGGCGCGATTTCTGCCAGAAATCCCACGTCAGCTGCACCATCATGATCATCACCACCGGCACCACCCCCTGGCCCATGCCGGCAATCCAGCGCTGATCGCGGTAGGCCATGTAGAGGCCCAGCAGCGCGATCATGGCGATAATGCAGGGCAGTGTGACCGCCAGCACGGCGTTGATTGCCCCCATCGTGCCGGCCACCCGGTAACCGATGGTGCCGGCCATCTTGGTGGCAATGGGTCCGGGCAGAGTATTGCCGATGGCGAGCACGTCGGAGAACTCGTCGTCGCTCATCCACCCGTAGCGCTTGACCGCCTCGGCGTGTACCAGCGGAATCATCGACGGCCCGCCGCCAAAACCGAGCAGCCCGATGCGGGTAAAGGCAAGGCACAGGCCCAGCTGACGTTTCGTATAGCGCTTGTCGGCCATGATCAGAGCACTGCGATGGCCGCGTCGGTGCGCGGCTCGGTACCGCCACACAGCACGCCGCTGCGCGGATCGCGAATGATCATCTGGCCGCGGCCGAAGCTTGCATAGTCGAAGGCGTAGCTGATCTGGTGGCCGCGCTCGGCCATCTGACGCAGCAGATGGGGCGGGTAGCCGTGCTCGATGGCGATCTGGCGGCCACCGGTCCACTGCCAGCGCGGCGCATCGAGCGCCGCCTGCGGATTGAGACCGAAGTCGACCAGGTTCATCACCACCTGCATATGGCCCTGGGGCTGCATGAAACCGCCCATCACGCCGAAGGGGCCGAGCGCCTCGCCGTCACGGGTCAGAAAGCCGGGAATAATGGTGTGAAAGGTCTTGCGTCGCGGTGCCACCACGTTGATGTGATCGGGGTCCATGCTGAAACCGTGGCCACGGTTGTGCAGCGCGATACCGGTGCCGGGAATCACCACCCCGGAGCCGAAGTTGTGGTAGTTGCTCTGGATGAACGACACCATGTTGCCCTCGCCGTCGGCGGTGGCGAGATAGACCGTGCCGCCGGCCCGGGGTTTGCCCGGTGTGGGGTCGAGGGCGCGGCTGCCGATCTCGGCACGGCGCGCGGCGCCGTAGGCCTCGCTGAGCAGCGTCTCGACGCCGACCTTCATGTAGTCGGGCTGAGTGACGAACTGGTGGCCGTCGGTGTAGGCGAGTTTCATCGCTTCGCACTGGCGGTGCAGCACGCTGATATCGTCACGTGAATGCAGATCGTGATCGCTTCGCAGCATGTTGAGCGCCATCAGGGCGACGATGCCCTGGCCATTGGGGGGAATCTCCCATACATCCACGCCGCGATAGTTGACGCTGATCGGCTCGACCCACTCTACCTCGTGAGCGGCGAGATCCTCCTTGCGCAGATAGCCGCCGGTCGCGCGCGAAAAGGCATCGATCCTATCTGCCAGTTCACCGCGGTAGAAGCTCTCGCAGTGGGTTGCGGCGAGCGACTCGAGGGTGGTGGCGTGGCGCTCGCTGGCAAACACCTCGCCCGGTTCGGGGGCGCGGCCCTGCGGCGCGAAGAGATCGAACCAGCCCAGCGTCGACTCCTCGGTGAACTCGGGGCGAAAGCGCTGCACGGCGCGCTTCCACTGCTCGCTGATCTCCGGTGACACCGGAAAACCGTCGCGCGCCAGACGAACTGCCGGTGCCAGCAGTTCGGCGAACGGCAGTCGGCCGAAGCGCTCCGACAGCGCTGCCCACGCCGAGGGGGCGCCGGGTACGTTGACCGGCGTCCAGCCGTACAGCGGCATTTTCTCGTGGCCTGCCTGCTGAACCGCCTCGCGCGTCAGGGTGGCGGGGGAGTGGCCGCTGGCGTTAAGACCGTGCAGCCGCTTTTCATCCCGCATCCACACCTGGGCGAAAACATCGCCGCCGATGCCGTTGGCGGTGGGCTCGACTACCGTCAGCGCTGCGGCGGTGGCGATGGCGGCATCCACCGCATTGCCGCCGCGCGCCAGCATATCGCGGCCGACCTGCGCGGCCTGCGGCTGGGAGGCGGCAACCATACCGCCGGTGGCGTAGGTGGCGCTGCGGATCGAGGGGTAAGGATTGTGGCGCGAGAAGGGCAGACGCATGGCGCGAAGTATCTCCTGTGCAGGGTTATGGCAAGAAGTGGGGCAGTGCCGTCGTCAGGCAGGGCTGATTATCGATAACGATAATGGCAAAAGGGCGCGACGTCACCACTCCCACTTTACCCTGTCGCCGGATCAGGCGTTGGTTGTGGCAGCGTCGACGATACCCAGTCGTCCGCGCAGACGCACTTCGAGGGCATCCAGATGCGGCTCGCGATCGGCCGGCCAGGCGATGCTCAGGGTGACGCCGCGGGCGTCGTGGTCAGCCGCGGCGATGGTGGCGTCGTGCTCCTCGGCCCAGCGGCGCAGCTCGTGTTCGAGGGCGAAGTCGGTGGTCAGCACCAGCGTTAGGCGGGGTATGAACTCGACCCTCGGCAGCGTCTCCAGCGTCTGCGCCAGCGCCTTTGAGTAGGCCCGTGCCAGTCCACCGGTGCCCAGCCTGGTGCCGCCGAAGTAGCGGATCACCACCGCCGCGATCCGGCCCAGCCCGCTGCCGGCCAGCACCTGGTACATGGGCCGTCCGGCGGTGCCGCCGGGCTCACCGTCGTCGGCGAAACCGATGGCGTTCTGCTCGTCGGGCGCGCCGGCGATGAAGGCCGAACAGTGGTGGCTGGCGTCGGGGTGGTCGCGCCGCGCGGCGTCGATCAACTGCTGGACGGCCTCCACCGTAGCGGCGTAGCCCACGCGGGTGATAAAGCGGCTTTTCTGTACTTCCAGCTCGCCCTCGTGCCAGCTGCCTTCGGCGACGTCGGGAATCGGATAGCGTTGTTGCATCTCGACGGGTGAATCAGGCCGCGGTAGGCGCGGGCCGGCGGGCCACGCCCATCACCAGCCCCAGCACCTGCACATCATCGTTTTTCAGATAGATCGGCGGCATCGTCTCGTTGGCGGGCTGTAGCCTGACACCGGAGTGGTCGATATAGACCTTCTTCAGGGTAACCTCCTGGTTGTTGATCATCACCACCGCAGTCTCGCCGTTCTCCGCCGACTCCAGTTTCTCGATGATGATGATATCGCCATCGTGGATATTGCAGTCGATCATCGAATCGCCGCGCACCCGCAGGGCATAGGTGTTGCGCCGCACCATGCGCGAGGGGACCTGTACCGTCTCGCTGTCGGCGCAGGCCTCGATCGGCATGCCGGCGGAGACGGTGCCCAACAGTGGGATATCGACCAGCTCGTCGGGGTCGATCTCCTCCCAGGCTTCTTCGGCCAATGGAATATTGGGGGTGCGGTGCAGAAAACGGGGCTCGGCGTGACTCGACATGGTGCAGTTCCCTCGAGGGTAGCAGGCTGTCCGGCGCTCAAACGGGATCCGGTTTTTCCTCCATCCTCGCACAAAAAACGCGTGCCGGGTAATGGGCATCGCCGCTCGGAGGAGAGTCAGACTTCGGCGCCGATAGAGACGTTCAACGGATAGTGGCATCTATAGCGACGTTCATCCCCGCGGGCCCACTGTGGTATCTGACTGGCGCAGTCGGGATGGGCATGGGGGCAGCGAGGATGAAATTCACAGCCCGTTGGCCGATTCAACGGGCTGGGGACCTCACCGGTCAGGGAAGGGCTGTCATGGCGCTTGTCGGGATCCGGCTCGGGGTTGGCAGCCAGCAGCGCTTCGGTATAGGGGTGCCGCGGATGCGCAAAGATAGCGTCGGTCGGCCCCTGCTCGACGAAGCGGCCGAGATACATGATGGCCATGCTATCAGTGACATGACGGACAAGATTAAGGTTGTGGGTAATGATCAGCATGGCGACGCCCGTGCGACGTTGCACGTCGTTGAGCAGGTTGAGTACCTCGCCCTGCACTGACATGTCGAGCCCCGCGGTGGGCTCATCGGCGACCAGCAGCACAGGGTCGAGCGCCAGTGCCCGGGCCACTCCCACGCGTCGCGCCTGGCCGCCCGAAAGCTGATGCGGATAGCGGCCGACGAACTCTTTGGGTAGTCCTGCCATCTCCAGCAGTCGTTCGGCCTCGGCGCGGCCGCCGCGCCGGCCATGGATACGCAACGGCTCGGTCACCAACGACTTTACCGTCAGCCGCGGTGAAAGTGAGCCGACAGGATCCTGCCACATCATCGACATCTGCCGCCGCAGGCGCGCCCACTCGCGGCCTGAAGCGCGTACCATGTCGCTGCCGGCGAAGACGATGGACCCGCTGTGTGCCCTCTTGAGGCCCAGAAGTGTACGGGCGACAGTGGACTTGCCGGAGCCGCTTTCACCGACCAGGCCCAGCGTCCGGCCGGCTTCGAGGGTGAAGGAGACGTCACGCACGGCCTCGAAATCGTGTGGCTCGCCGCGCAGTGCTGCAGCGATGCGCCCCTGGCGCGGGTAACGAATGTATAGCTTGTCGACCTCCAGCAGGCTCACGTTTTGCCCTCCTCGGGATTCAGCAGATGACAGCGTGCGCCGTGATGCGTCTGTGCGACGTAAAGCGGCGGATGGTCGCTGGCGCAGCGCCCCCACGCCTGCGGGCAGCGCGCGCGGAAGGCACAGCCGACAGGTGGGCGACGCAGGTCGGGCAGGCTGCCCGGAATGGTCGGCAGCTGTCGGGTAGCGATGCCAATACGGGCCGGGTCGCACGCCAGCAGCGCCTGGGTATAGGGGTGCTGCGGGTGGTGAAAAATCTGCCTGGCGCTTCCCTTCTCGACCATCTCACCGGCGTACATCACCGCCACGTCGTCGCAGAGCTCGGCCACCGTGCCGAGGTGGTGCGAGACAAACAGCACCGCGCAGCCAAAGCGCTGCTGGAGCTCGCGCAGGAGATCGACGATCTGCATCTCGAGCGTGGCATCGAGAGCCGTTGTGGGCTCATCGGCGATCAGCAGGTCGGGGCGGGTCAACAGGGCCATGGCGATACAGACGCGCTGCCGCATGCCGCCCGATAGCTGGTGTGGATAGACGTCGAGTCTGGCGGCCGGATCGGGAATCTGTACCTGACCCAGAAATTCGATCGCGCGCGCACGTTTTTCGGCTTTCGAGAGTGACTCGCGGTACTGGATGTCGATCATTTGCCGCCCGATGTTGAGCACCGGATTAAGCGCGGTCATCGGATCCTGGAAAATCATCGCGATGCGTCGGCCGCGCAGATCGCGCCAGCCGGCGGCGTTCAGACCGGCCAGATCTCTGTCCCCCATGCGGATCGCTCCATTGACCACCCGGGCGTTATCGGCCAACAGGCCGATCAGTGAGTAGGCGAGGGTGGACTTGCCGCAGCCGCTCTCTCCCACAAGGCCCAGCACGCGCCCTTTCTGTACCTCGAGGGAGACATCGCGCAGCGCATGAACGGTACCGCCGGCGGTGTCGAAGTCCACCGACAGCGAATCGATGGCCACCAGCGGCCCGGCGTCAGCCGCCGTCGTATTCCCGGTGAGCGCCATTAGTGGGTTCTCCTCAGTCTGGGGTCAAAGATGTCACGCAGCGCTTCGCCCATGAAAGTGAATCCCAGGGTAACCAGAATAATCGGAATCGACCCGCTGATGACCGGCCATGGCGAATTGCGGATGAAGTTGTAGCCATCGTTGAGGATGACGCCCCATGAAGGCGTTGGCGGGCGTACTCCCATACCCAGAAAGCTCAGTCCTGCCTCGGTGGCAATCACCAGGGGGACATCCATGGAGGCAAGAATCAGCAGTGGTCCCAGCACATTGGGTAGTACGTGTACGAAAAGAATGCGTGCTATGCCGGCTCCCATGGCGCGCTCGGCGAGAATGAATTCGACGTTTTTCAGTGCCAGCGTCTGGGTGCGCACGATGCGGGCATAGATGGGTATCGAGGTGATCGCCACGACCAGAATGACGGTGAACAGGCTGGGGCCGATAATGGTCACTACAGCAAGGCCGAAGACGATGGTTGGAAAGGAGCGCAGGGCGTCGAAGATCAGCAGCAGGGTATTGTCCAGCCAGCGCGGCCCCAGTCCTGCTATCAGACCCAGCGACAGACCACCGGTAAGTGCTGCACCAAGGGCGGCAGCGGCAACCAGCATGGCGACGCGGCCGCCAGCAATGACGCGACTCAGCAGGTCGCGACCGAGATTGTCGGTCCCCAGCCAGTGTTCTGGCGAAGGGGGCGCCATACGCGGACCGGTCATGATGGCGGTGGGGTCGTAGGGAGCAAGCCAGGGGGCAAAAATGGCGGCGAAGACGATCAGCGCAACCAATACAAAGCCGATCGCACCGCTGCGGTTGCCGCCAACAAGGCGCAGGCTGCGCGTGAGCAATGAGGGTTCCGACAACAGCCTGTCGTCGGCATCCGGCGCTGTGGGGGAGGTGGCCGAGGTCTCGTTCATGGTTATAGCTCCTCACGCTGACGCGGGTCGAGCCAGGCGATGACAAGGTCCGAGATCAGGGTGGCCAATACGATGATGGCGGTGGTAACCAGCACCGCACCCAGCACGATCGGATAGTTGCGTTCGTTCACCGACTGCACGATCAGCGCGCCGATCCCGGGACGAGCGAAGATGACCTCGACAAAGACGGCGGCCGAGAAAAGATGCGCCACGCCAGTGCCGATCAGGGTGACGGCCGGCTGCACTGCGATACGGAGAATGTGCGAGGTGGTGATAAGCCGCTCGCGCAGGCCGAAGGCGCGGGCCATGCGCACATGGGCATAGCTCATCACTTCGAGCATCGAGGCGCGCACCATGCGCGCGACATAGCCCACCCACGAGATACCGATCGCGAATGCCGGCAGGATCAGATGGATAATGCTGCCGCCCAATCCTTCGCCGGCACCGATCGAGGGTAGCCAGCCCAGCCACACGGCGAACACCAGCACGGCGTAGAGGGCCATCACGAAAGAGGGAATCGAAATGGTGCCGACCGATAGAATGCCGCTCAGGGTGTCGAGCCAGGTGTTACGCCGCAGCGCCGAATAGCAGCCCAGTGCGATACCCAGCGCGGCCGACCAGAGGATGGCGACCGAGATGAGCACCAGGGTATAGGGCAACTGCTCGAAGACGATCTGTGCCACCGAGCGGTTGGTGAACACATCCCGCCCCAGATCGCCGTGCAGGATATTGCCGAAAAAGGTCAGAATCTGGATCGGCAACGGCTGGTCGAGCCCCATCGACTGTCGCGTCTGCGCGATCAGTTCGGGAGTGGCGCGGGGACCGAGAATCATGACGGCGGGATCCCCGGGCACCACATGCAGCATCACAATAAGGATAGCGATCGCAACCATGACGATCACCACCGACAGGGCGAAGCGTTGCAGAGCGTAGCGTAGCAAGGTGGTTGACCTCCCGGGGCTAGAGCGTGCCGGAAAACTCGGGGTAAAGCGGCTGGCCGTCGGGGCGCAGTGCCGGCTCGAGCCCCTTGCGATACATCACCGGCGTGCCTTCATGCGTGATGAACTTGTAGGCACCGCTGGCCTCCATGAGATCCTGCATGCGGCGATACATGGCCGCACGCTTGTCGGGGTCGGTCTCGCTGAGGGCCTGCTGCTGGAGCCTGTCGAACTCCGGGTTGGAAAAGCGCTCCCAGTTCCAGATCCCCACCTGGTCGCTGGTAAACCAGCTGGTGGCGTAATAGGGATCCGGCAGCATCGAGAAGCGGTTGAGCACCAGCTGCATTTTTTTCCAGCGATCGCCTTCGCTCTCCATGCCAATGGTCCAGAAAGAGCCGCTATCCTGGACATTGATGCGTGTCTGGATACCGATCTGCATCAGCTGTGCCTGGATGACTTCGGCCATGGTCTTCCACACCGTGGCGTTGAGTGCGTCAATGGTCAGCGGCTCGCGAGGTGGGCCGCCGCCGGCGGCGAGAAATTCGCGTGCCTTGTCGAGGTTGCCATCAATCGGCACCGTCGGCTTCTCACGATGTCCCGGCAGGCCCGGTGCGATCAGCCCGTTCGCCGGTTTGGCCTCGCCGAAATAGGCGGCGTCGATGATCTGGTCGACATTGATGGCGTACTGGATCGCCCGCCGCAGGTTGATATCGCTCAGCGCCGGATTATCGATATTCATGCCCAGCCACACATAATAGAGAGAGGGGTATTCCTCGATCACGGTGTTGGCGGGCCTGTTGTCTCGGAACTGGGCCAGTGACGATAGCGTGATTCGGGTGAAGTCCAGATCACCGGCCTCATAGGCACGCTCGGCGGTCTTGGTATCATCCATGGGCAGAATACGAATGTTGTCGAACCCCGGAGCCTCTCCGTTCCAGTCGGGATTGCGGACCAGATAAATAGATTGGTTGGGTTTCCACTGCTCGAGAATATAGGGACCGGAGAAGCAGGGCGGATTCATGCCAAAATCGCCACCGTCGCCGGCTTCCAGCACTGCCTTTTGGGAGACGATATGTCCGGTACCGTAGGGCAGAGCGATAGTCCACAGCGGCACGAAAGGCTTCTTGAGCACGATGGTGCCCTCGTACCTGCCGGTCACCTCGACATGGTCCAGCGGCCCCCAGTCGCTTTTTACCGGGCTGTCGTGGAGCAGCACTCGCTCGAAGGAGAATTTGACATCCTCGGCGGTAATTTCGCCGTAGCCGCCGGTAAACATGAGACCCGGTTTGAGTCTGAAATGAATGTGGGTGTCGTCGACCTGCTCGATCGTCTCTGCCGCCTCCAGTTCCCAGTCCCATTCGCGCCCGGGCTTGTAGCGGATCAGTTTGGTATAGATGCAGTTCATCACATCGACGTTGTAGCCGTTCTGATAAAACCCCGGATCGAGTTCATCGATGTCGGCGTAGGCACTGACCCGCAGGGTCTGTCCCTGCTGCGCCCAGATCCGTGCGCTGATCGGCATGGCAGCAGCGATGCCGGTGGCCGCGACACCTTTCAGAAAGCTGCGGCGGCCGATCCCGGGTATGAAAGAGGGGTGATGCGGCATAGGGGCTCTCCCATGGTCCTTGTAACGGGACACTTTGTTGTTGGCTTCAGGGCGCACGATGCACGCCATGTTGCGTTTCATCATGATCCCCTGAATCGATCACGCCAATTTCGCAATTTTCGCAAATTGACGCATATTGAGCGTCATATTGCGCAATCTGCTTGACAGACTCAGGCGAGATCGCGGGGTATTTCCAGATCCCAGCGCTCTTCATGAGCGACTTCGTCGCTTTCGCAGGCGCGCAGATGGGCGCGAATCCGAAAGTGAGTGGCGCTGGCCGTCACTTCGGTCTCGGTATGGCTGGTAATGCCCCATCCCTCGCGTCCAAAAGCCAGCTCACTGACCACATGGCCGCGGCAGGAGCGCCAGTCGGTAGCGTTAAAGGAGTAGCTCTCTACGGTAGTGGCATCGCTGATGACACCATTGTCGATAATGCGCTGGGCGCCGCTGTCGTTGGTCACTACCACCCGGGTTTCACCACTGGCGAGGCTTTCGTGCACCACCCAGTCGCTATGCGGCGAGCGCAGGGTTTCCACTGCCAGCGGCGGTGCGCCCTGAGGTGTGTCCGGATACGCAGAGGGGCGATCATCCCCTGCATGTCGTACCGGCAGCTCAAGCAGGGTCGCACCGGTATCGAGGGTGAGAGTGACCGGCTGCGGCGATGGCCAGGCCACCGGGAAGTAACTGGTGGACAGTGAGAGGCGCAGGCGGTGGCCGCGACGCAAGCGTTGAGCGATATGCTTGAATGCCAGGCTGGCACGACAGGTTTCGCCGGGCACCAGTGCCTCGGGAGTTTCATGGCCATGGCGATGAGTCAGGTTGAGCAGTCCATAGCTCACCCTTGTCGCCGCGCCGTCGGGGGCGATATCCACCAACCTGGCGGCAAGCTGCGCCACCGGCTGGTCAACGCTGAAGGTGAGATCGAGGCGAGCATCGCCAAGAATCTCGAGGTCAGACGTCAATGGTGCGGTCTGAAACACAAGGCTGCCAGCGTCGTCGCGGCGCTGGTCGACCGGCTGATCGCCCGGGCGGGCATAGGAGCACCATTTGCCGCCGGCGATTCCCGTGGAAAGTGGCGAGTGGAGGGCAAGTCTGCCTGCCTGATGCGATGCCACGCCTTCGACCAGACTGGCATCCGCTCCCGGGGCGTAAAACACGCGATCAACGTTGGGCGATGGCCACGCCGGCTCTTCGATCCAGCGACCGTCGCGATGGGCATAGTAACTGGCCGGCCGGGCGTGATCCTGCATGTACAGGCGCAGCGGTGGCTCCGACATAATGCCGGTATCAATACCCTTGAGCCACTGGTCCCACCAGCGCAGTTCTTCCTGTAGCCAGTCGATGGCCGGACCGGGCACGCCGATATGCGGATACTTGTGGGCCCAGGGTCCGACAAGGCCTTTTCTGGGGCCCTGCAGGGTTTCCATAAGGCGAAATACGGTACGGGTATAGCCATCGGCCCAGCCGCTTACCGCATAGACCGGCACCTTGATCTGCGTAATATCCTCGCAAACCGAGCCGTGTTTCCAGAAGTCGTCGCGGCGCTGATGCTCCAGCCAGTTTTTCAGCCATAGGCCGGAACCACGCAGGCGGTCCAACCACATATCGCGCCAGCGGTCGCCGACCAGTTCGGGATCGGGAGGCAGGGTATTGATGGCGAACATGTGCGATGCCCACGAGATCTGGTCGATCACCATGGTGCCGCCCATATAGTGGACATCATCGGCGTAGCGGTCATCGGTAGAGGCGATCGAGACGACCGCTTTCAGTGCCGGCGGCTGCAGCGCAGCAATCTGCAAACCGTTGAAACCGCCCCACGAGATTCCCACCATGCCGACGTTGCCATCGCACCAGACCTGTTCGGCCAGCCAGGCGATGACTTCGCAGCCATCCTGTAGCTCACGATGAGTGTACTCGTCTGTCATGATGCCCTCGGACTCGCCGCTGCCGCGGATATCGACGCGTACATAGGCGTAGCCGTGAGCAGCTATCCACGGCGCGCGTACCGCATCTCTGGGCAGGGTATGGTCGCCCTTGCGATAGGGGAGATACTCGACGATGGCGGGAACCGGTATCGTGTTGCGCGGACGCCAGATTCGGGCGGCAAGGCGACAGCCATCGGCCAGTCTGATTTCGACGTGTCGCTGTTCGATGACCTCTTGCCGGGCGGTAGAATGTTTCATGATGACAGGGCTCTCCAATCCGAAGCCCTGAAAGATTGTCATGGGTATCTCAAGCCCACCATTTCGCTGCCTTTCGCAAGTTGACTTTGTTTGTGCTTCAGTTAGCTTAAGCAGGATGAGTGACGACAATCTTGCGCTTAATCTGGCCTGCGCCTGCAGCGTGCTGCCTTCGATCGCCGAAGTCTGCCGGCGCGTCGGCATCAACCGTCAGCAGTTCAACAAATATCTTGCCGGCAGCGTCCATCCGTCGCGCTACAACATGCGTCGGATCTGCGATTTCTTCGGCGTTACCGAGGCCGAACTCCTCATGGAGCCGTCTCGCTTTGCCGAACTTGTGTCACTGCGCCGCCGCCCCGGGCTCAGCGAAAAAGCCGATATTCTTGGCCCTACCTTCAGGCGTCTGTGCAACGCCTCGGCACCGCTTGACCGCTACTGCGGCGCCTATTTCCGTTACTTTTATTCCTATAGCCATCCCGGTCTGATTGTCCGCTCGCTGGCGGTTCTGGGGCACCGTGACGGCCACTATCTGTGGAAAAATATCGAACGAGGCCCGCCGGGCGCGCACGGCGCCCGGGTGGTCTCCAGATACGAGGGCATTGCGTTTCTGCTGGGGGAGCGTATCACCGTGGTCGAGAACGAATGCGTACTCTCCTCGTCGATTACGCAAATGACGCTCTACCCCTCCTATCACACCGGCGTTGATTACCTGCTGGGCATTCAGACCGGCGGCCCCCTGAAGCGCGGTCGCAAGCCGGCGGCCTCACGGGTTCTGCTCGACTATCTCGGGCAAAACGTGGACTTTCGACGGGCACTGGCCCAGTGCGGCATGTTCGATCCGTCCGAGCTCGAGCCCTGGGTGGTCACGCTGGTGAATAACCGTATGCCACCGGACGCCTCGGTTTTTGATGTCGAGCAGCTCTGATCTACTTCTGCGGGTGTCATGTGGGTTGAGTCTCAACGTAGAGCGCATCCGCCGTAGGGTGTAAAGTGGCGCGTTTGATCGCCCTTTCCCGGAGCAGACCGCCGGCATGCGCCTGACATCCATCAAGCTGGTCGGATTCAAGTCCTTCGTCGACCCCGTGACGGTGCCGTTCGATACCGATATGACGGCGATTGTCGGGCCCAACGGCTGCGGCAAGTCCAATGTGATCGACGCCGTGCGCTGGGTGATGGGCGAGTCCTCGGCCAAATACCTGCGCGGCGAGTCGATGGCGGATGTCATCTTCAATGGCTCCACCGCACGCAAACCGGTGGGGCAGGCTTCCATCGAGCTGACCTTCGACAACCGCGAGGGGCGGCTGGGCGGTGCCTGGGCGCAGTACGCCGAGATCGCCGTGCGCCGGCTGGTGACGCGCGACGGCCAGTCGCAGTACTTCTTCAACGGCCAGAAGTGCCGCCGCCGCGATATCGCCGATCTGTTCATGGGCACCGGGCTGGGGCCGCGCTCCTACGCCATTATTGGTCAGGGCATGATCTCGCGGCTGATCGAGGCGCGCCCCGAGGAGTTGCGCGCCACCCTCGAAGAGGCCGCCGGCATCTCGCGCTACAAGGAGCGCCGCCGCGAAACCGAAAACCGCATGCGGCGCACCAGCGAAAACCTCGAAAGGCTCGACGACCTGCGCGAGGAGCTCGACAAGCAGCTCGAACGGCTCAAGCGTCAGGCCGAAGCGGCGCGCCGCTATCGCGAGCTGAAAAATCGCGAGCACCAGTTGAAAGGCGAGCTGGCGCTGATTCGCGCCCGTGCCCTGCGTGCCCGTCAACACGCTCGCGAAAGCCAGCAGCGCGAGCTGGAAAACGGCGTCGAGCGCAACCTGCTGGGGCTGCGTGAATGCGAGAACCAGCTGGAACAGTCCCGCGAACGCCACGATGAACTGAGCGAAAAACTGGAAGCGCGCCAGCGCGCCTTCTACGACACCGCCGCCACCATCGCCCGCCTTGAACAGCAGCTGGAGAGCGCCCGCGCCCGGCGTCAGCAGGGCGAGGCGGATATCGCCAGCGCCGAGCGTGACCTGAACGAACTGGCCGAGATGAGCGGCGACGATGACCGCCGTTTTGGTGAGATCGACCGCCACCTCGAAGCGCTGACGCCGCAGCTGGAGGAGGCCGGCGAGGCGCTCGAAGTGGCCGAGGCGAGCCTCGAGGACGCCCGCGAGCGCGAGCAGCAGGCACAGGAGCAGTGGCAGGCGTTCAACGACAGCGACAGCGAAGCGAAGCACGGCGCCGAGCGCAGCCGCAGTGAAGTGCAGCGGCTGGAGGAGGCGATCAATGACCTCAATGCCCGCATCGCCAGACTGGAGAGCCAGCGCGCCGAGCTGCCGTCGCGCACCGCGCTCGAAGAAGAGCGCGAGCAGGCCGCCGAGCGCCTTGCCGAGCGCGACCTTGAACTCGAAGGGATCGAATCGCAGCGTCTCGAACTGCGCGAGGCCCAGCAGCAGCACGAAAGCGAACTGGAACGGCTTTCCGGCGAGCGCGAACATCTCGCCGGCCGGCGCAGCGTGCTGGAAGGCGAGCGCGCCTCGCTGGAGGCGCTGCTGCGCGCCGCACTGGAGAGCGACGACGACAGCCTGGCCGATCATCTTGCCAACAGTGGACTGGCGGATGCGCCGCCGTTGGCGGAGCGATTGAAGGTCGCCGAGGGCTGGGAGACAGCGGTGGACATTGTACTCGCTCCCTGGCTGTCGGCGCGGCTGGTCGACGCCGACGCCTTCCGCGCCGCGCTCGACCCGCTGCCCGGCGGCGCGCTGACCCTGCTCGACGCTGCGGCGCCCGCCGCCGTGGCTCCCCCCGACACGCTGGCTGCCCGGGTCGAGGGTGCCGGTGCGCTGGCGCCGCTGCTCGAACGCATTCATACCGCGGCCGATGACGACCGGGCCTGGGCATTGAGCGCGCGCCTCGACGTCGGCGACAGCGTCATTGCCCCCTCGGGACTCTGGCTTTCGCGCCACTGGGGGCAGCGCCGGCTGGAGGAGAGCGGCGGCGGCAGCGTGATTGCCAACCGTCAGCGGCGCGACCGTATCAATGACGAACTGGGCGAGCTCGACGAGCGGCTGGTGCAGATCGAAACGGATATCGAGGCGCTCAGGGAGCATCGCACGCAGCAGGCCGAGCGGCTGGAGACACTGCTCGGTGAGCAGCGCGAACACCAGCGCGGCCGTGAACAGCTGGCGCTGGAGGCGTCGCAACTGGCCACCCGGCTCGAGCACCTGCGCGGACGTGACACCGAACTGACCGAGGAGCTCGAGGAACTGCGCGAGCGGCTGGAGGAGCGCCGTCTGGAACTGGAGAGCGCTCGTGAGCAGTGGGACCGCGCGCTGGCCGCCGTGGAGGACAACAGTGCGCGGCGCGAGACGCTGGAGCGCCAGCGCCGCGAGGCGTCGGAGGCGCGTCAGGCGCAGAGCGAGCGGCTGGCGCCGGCGCGCGAGCGGCTCAACGCCCTGACGCTCGAGCGCCAGCGGCTGACCACCGAGCGCGAAGGACTCGGAGCCCAGCGACAGCGTGCCCACGAGCAGCGTCAGCGGCTGGAGGAGAAACTGGCGACGCTGCGCGAGCAGCGTGAAGAGGTCGACGAGCCGATCGAAACCTTCGAGCAGTCGCTGGAGGAGGCGCTGTCGCAGCGCAGCGACGAGGAGCGCCGTCTCAACGAGTGCCGCGACAGTGCCGGCGAGGTCGCCAATACCCTGCGCGAACTGGAGCAGACCCGCCAGACTCACGAGCGTGAGCTGGCGTCGCTGCGCGAGCGCCTCGAGGGCGAGCGTATGGAGGTGCAGGCGCTGCGCCTCAAGGCCGAAACCCAGGAGCAGCAGCTCGTCGAACTGGGCCATGATGCCGCCGCGCTGGGCGAACAGCTGCGCGAGGATGCCGAGGAGGCCGGCTGGCAGAGTGAGCTGGAGTCGGTCAGCGACAAAATTCGTCGGCTGGGGGCGATCAATCTGGCGGCGATCGAGGAGTACGACCAGCAGCTCGAGCGGCGCGACTATCTACAGGGCCAGCACGATGAGCTGACCGAGGCGCTGGAGACCCTGACGCGGGCGATCCGGCGCATCGATCAGGAGACCCGCACGCGCTTTCGTGAAGTGTTCGACGACATCAACCGTCGCCTCGGCGAGCTTTTCCCGCGCGTGTTCGGTGGCGGCTCGGCGTGGCTGTCGCTGACCGGCGACGATCTGCTGGAGACCGGCGTGGCGATCATGGCCACCCCGCCGGGCAAGAAAAACAGCACCATTCACCTGCTCTCCGGTGGCGAAAAGACGCTCACCGCGCTGTCGCTGGTGTTTGCCATCTTTCAGCTCAATCCGGCCCCTTTCTGCATGCTGGACGAAGTGGACGCACCGCTCGACGACGCCAACGTGGGGCGTTATGCAAAATTGGTGCGCGAGATGTCGCAGGACGTGCAATTTATTTATATTACGCATAACAAGGTGGCGATGGAGGCTGCCGATCGCCTGATGGGGGTCACCATGCAGGAACCCGGCGTGTCGCGGCTGGTGTCGGTGGGCGTTGAACAGGCGGCCGAGCTTGTCGAAGTCTGATGCCGTGCACTCACCGTCTGGTCGGCGGCGGTTACACGGGCCTATACTGACGCCATAATTGCGCTATATGGCCTGATCGCGTCATATTTGCAGATATCGGGCGGCATGACCCACCCGGGTTGACCGCTCAAGGGATTAAACGATCGCACTATCCAGGGACAGTATGGTGCCAACAACGGGCAGGCGGACATGGAATTGAGAGAGTGGCTCATCATTCTGGGGCTGGTTCTCGTCGCCATTATTCTGGTGGATGGCGTACGGCGACTGCAGCGCCAGCGACGCGGTCTGCGCATGGATCTCTCCAGGGATATCAATGCCGACGATCCGCCGCGGGACCAGCAGGACATCGAGCGCGAACGGCAGATGAGCTGGGAGCTGCCCAACGGCGGCGCGCGGGTTGTCTCCCGCCATGATGACGAACGACCTGAGCCCGAAGCGGGCGCGCGCCGCACTGCCGCTTTCGATGAGGAACCTTTCGACGATGATCGTTTCGACGACGGCCGCTTCGAAAGCGACCACTTCGATGATGATCGCTTCGACGATCATCCTGACGATCGGCGCCGTGAAACCCGGCGTGGCCGTACCGAGGCGCCGCGTTTTACCACGCCGTCGCTTGACGATGATATCGAGCCCGACGATGACGACCGTTTCGCAAATGACGATCGCCGCGATGAACCACACTTCGAGGATGAGCCGCCGCGGCGACGTCACGACATGGCGCGGCGTTTCAAATCGGTACTGCCGTTCGGACGTGGTCGTCACGATGAAAGCGAAGAGGACACCGATCGCAGCGCACCGTCGATTGAACCGTCGCATGAGCCCGACCCGCTGTTCGAGCGTGAAGAGCCGCGCCTGAAAACCTCCGCGCCGCGCGATGACGCCCCACCGCCAGCGGATGATGTTGCTCATCAGCCCGCCGGCGTTCACCGCCGTGCGGCGTTTGACGCGCCTACCGACGCGCCCCCCGAAGAGGCGCCGCGCCACCCGGCGGTGGAGCGCGCCGCACGCAGTCGGGTCAACGGTGAGAAAGCCTGGCAGGTGCTGAGCGACGCCGAAGAGGTTGTCGTTATCAGCGTCATGTCGCGTGATGACGAAGGTTTTCGCGGGCCCGATCTGCTGCAGCTGGTGCTGGCCTGCGGCCTGCGCCTCGACGAGCGCGGCGTGTTCCACCGCTTCGAGGCCGAATCCGGTCGCAGTCCGCTGCAGTTCTCGATGGTCAACGTGCTCAAACCCGGGGTTTTCGACCTCGCTGACATCGAGGAGGAGGGGGTGCCCGGTGTGACCTTTTTGATGCCGCTGCCCAGTGCCGACTCCTCGCGTGATGCCTTCGAGGCGATGTTTGAAACCGCCATGGTGCTGGTACGCAACCTGGGCGGCGAACTCAAGGATGAAAACCACAGCGTGATGACGGCGCAGACGGTCGAGTTCGCCCGCCAGCGCGTGCACGAATTCGAGCGCCGCTGGCGGCTGCATCGCCACCAGGCCAACTGACCGCCGCCATGCCAATCGCAGGCCGCGGGATTCGGCATCGCTCGCACTCCGGGCGCTGCCGATAAATTCCCCGTGCGGTGCTGCCCCCCCTTTTGTAACGGAAACGCTTGCCGCCATGTGTGCCACCCGCCACCCCGAACCCGCCGATGAGGCCCGCGAGCTGCGTGGTCGTCTCGAGGAGGCCAACTACCGCTACTACGTCGAGGACGCACCGTCGATTACGGATGCCGAATACGACCGTCTGCTGAGGCGCCTGCAGGATCTGGAAGCGGCGCATCCCGAGCTGGCCACCGCCGACTCGCCGGCGCAGCGCGTTGGCGCACCGCCTGCCGAGGGCTTTCCCGAGGTGAGGCACGCTATCGCCATGCTGTCGCTGGACAACGCCTTCGACGAGGACGAGGTGCGCGCCTTCGCCCGCCGCGTCGCCGAGCGGCTGGAGCGCGACGAGGCTGACATCGACTTCTGCTGCGAACCCAAGCTCGACGGCCTGGCGGTATCGCTGGTGTATGAAAACGGCCTGCTGGTGCAGGGCGCAACGCGCGGCGATGGCCGCAGCGGCGAAGGTATCACCGCCAATCTGCGCACGCTGCGCTCGATTCCACTGCGCCTGCGCGGTGAATCGCCTCCCGAGCGCCTTGAGGTGCGTGGCGAGGTCTATATCAGCCACTCCGGCTTCGAACGTCTTAACGACCAGGCCCGCAGGCTGGGCGGCAAGGTATTCGCCAACCCGCGCAATGCCGCCGCCGGCAGCCTGCGCCAGCTCGATCCGGGTATTGCCGCCGCGCGGCCGCTGGAGTTCTGCGCCTACCAGGTGGCGGATATCGACGCCGACCGTCTCGAAGCTACTCACTCGGCACTGATGGCGCGCCTGCGCGAGTTCGGCTTTCGCGTCAGCCCCGAGCTTGATGCCGTGCGCGGTACCGAGGGATTGCTCGACTTCTGCCGGCGCATGGGGGAGAAGCGCGACACGCTCGATTACGATATCGACGGCGCGGTGATGAAGGTCGATGACCTGCGCGCCCAGCGTGAACTGGGCTTCGTCTCGCGCGCCCCGCGCTGGGCGATGGCCTGGAAGTTTCCCGCCCAGGAGCAGACCACCACTATTCGCGACGTCGAATTTCAGGTCGGGCGTACCGGTCGGCTGACGCCGGTGGCGCGGCTCGAACCGGTGCAGGTCGCGGGCGTCACGGTGGCCAACGCCAGCCTGCACAACATGGACGAGATCGCCCGCCTCGACGCCCGCATCGGTGACAGCGTCATCGTGCGCCGCGCCGGCGACGTGATTCCGCAGATCGTCAGCGTGATCGTTGAGCGCCGTCCTGCCGATGCGCGCACCATCGAGCTGCCCGAACACTGCCCGGTATGCGGCGCACGGGTCGAGCGTATCGGCGAGGAAGTCGACGCCCGCTGCGCCGGCGGTCTCTACTGTCCGGCGCAGCGCAAGGAGGCGCTCAAGCACTTTGCCTCGCGCCGCGCGCTGGATATCGACGGCCTTGGTGACAAGCTGATCGACGCTCTGGTGGCGCGTGAGTGGGTGCGCACGCCGGCCGATCTCTATCGCCTCGAGGCCGAGCGGCTGGCCGAACTGCCGCGGCTTGCCGAGAAGTCCGCCAACAACCTCGTGGATGCGCTGGCGCGCTCGAAGCAGACCAGCCTGGCGCGCTTTATCTACGCCCTCGGTATCAGCGAAGTGGGTGAGGCCACGGCTCTGGCGCTGACCAACCACTTCGGTGAACTTGAAAAGCTGATGAACGCCGAGCGTGACGCCCTGGAGCGGGTTGCCGATATCGGCCCGGTGGTGGCCGAGCACATTCACACCTTCTTCGCCCAGCCCCATAACCGCGAGACCATCGAGGCGCTGATCGCGGTCGGGGTGAGCTGGGAAGAGGTCGAAATCGAGGATAGGCCGCAGCCGCTGACCGGCCAGAGCTGGGTGCTGACCGGCACCATGGAGGCGATGACCCGTGATCAGGCGAAGGCGCGCCTTGCGGCACTGGGGGCGAAGGTGACCGGCAGCGTGTCGAAAAAGACCCACGCCGTGGTCGCTGGCGAGGCCGCCGGCAGCAAGCTGGAGAAGGCACAGCAGCTGGGCGTCGAGGTGCTGGCGGAAGCTGCTTTCATTGCACGCCTGGAGCGCCTGGAGCAGGGAGAGAGCGAATGAGCGACGGCCGTTTTATCGAAGTGCCCCACCGCATGCTGCCGGCTGACACGCTGCAGCGTCTGCTGGCCGAATTCGTCACCCGCCAGGGCTACGACACCACCGACACCGGCGCGGGCGAGCGCGGCTGGACCGACAGCCTGCGAGCCCAGCTCGAGCGCGGTGAGCTGCTGATCGTTCACGATCTGCAGACCGAGCTGACCGAGGTGATGACGCTGACGCAGTGGCACGCCTTCGGTCGCCAGCTCGGTGACGACGAAGAGGGGTAGCCGCCGGCCGCGGCCGGCTAAACGACTGCCGCAGGCGTTGAGAGGGAGCGCATCATGATCGACAGCAACGGGGACTACGACAATATTGCCTTCAGCGAGGAAGTGCTGGAGGGCCGGACTCTCGAGAACAGCCGTTTCGACAGCTGCTCTTTCACCGCCTGTCACTTTGCCGAGTCGCTATTCAAAAGCTGTCGATTCGTGGAGTGCTGTTTCAGCGACTGCAATTTCAGCATGGCGCAGTTCGATGGCACCCTTTTGAGCAACGTCGATTTTCAGCGTTGCAAACTGATCGGTATCGACTGGACCCGGGCGCGCTGGCCCTCGATCAACATTCCGGATGCGCTGTCATTCGAGGAGTGCGTGCTCAACGACAGCTCTTTCTTCTCACTCTACCTGGCCGGCGCGAAGATGGTCGGCTGTCGGATACATCGGGTCGATTTCAACGAGGCCGACTGCGAGGAGGTCGACTTCTCCGACAGCGACCTCGAAGGCGCCGCATTTCGCCGTACCTCTCTGCGCGGCGCCAATTTTGTCGACGCCATCAATTACAACATCGATATCTTCGAAAATGACCTCAAGGGCGCGAAATTCGCGCTGCCGCAGGCGATAGCGCTGCTCAACGCTCTGGATATCGAACTGTATCAATAGGTGTCGGATGGAGGCATTGGATTGCCGCGCCGACGTCAGGACGCCCGCGTCAGCAGCTTTCGGCGCATGTGTCGATCGCGCGGCAGCAGGCCGATGCTCAGCCCGAAGGGGCGAAAGGCACGGTTGAAGGTGTCCAGCGTGTGCTGATTGCGGTCGGTCTCGATCGCCGACAGCGTGCGGCGGCTGATCGAGGCGAGGGCAGCGTACTCCGTCTGATTCATGCTCAGTACCTCGCGGCGCAGGCGTTTGAGCAACTGCCCGGGTGTGATCTGCTCGTCGAACAGCTGGTCAAGCAGTTCAAACAGCAGCGTTTCGCGCTGCTGCGGGGATAGTTCACTCATGGTAGCGTACCCTCAGTTCCACCGGCATGTTCAGGCTGCAGGCGTGCTCGTCGTCGCGCGCCATCCAGTCGATAGCGTAGCGACTGCAATAGCCGAGACTAACCGCAGCGCGTCGGCCGCTTTCGGGGTCACTGAACGTCAGCTCGGCGGCGTCGTGCCACTGGCCGTGGTGGTGGATCTGCAGCGTCAGGGTCATGGCGAGATTCTGAGCAAGAATGCGCTCAATTATTACGGCAAAGGTGACTTATGCGCAAATCATTACTCAAAAATAGAATAGAAATGGGTATTTTGAGCAAAAATGTGCGTATCACCTTGATGGCAGGCGCTTGTCCTGCCCTCTGTACGAAAAGGTAAGCCCCAATAAAAACCGCCGCCGGAGCGACGCCGGCGGCGGTTTTGCGGGCATCGGTATGGGCCGTCAGCCAAACAGCAGCGGCACGATAATGCTCGAGAGCAGCAGGATCAGTGCCCCGCCAAGGCGCGAGGAGATCTGGGCAAAGGGCATCAGCTGCATGCGCCGCGCCGCAGAGAGCACCGCCACGTCGCCGGTGCCGCCCATGTTGGCCATGCACAGGCCCGCAGTAATCGCCGACTCGATCGGGTAAAAGCCTACCAGCTTGCCGACCAGGCCGGCACCGAAGGCGGCGCCCGCCACGACGGCAAAAACGATCAGTACGTAGGTGATGGAGATGGCGTCGATCACCTGACCGAGATCGGTGTAGGCGATGCCGATACCGAACAGCAGGGCGAAGGTCCAGTTTTTGGCGACGAACTTGAACCACTGCGAGGCGGCCTCGTTGATCGACTCCGGCATCAGGCCCGCGACCTTGACCAGCGCTACCAGAATGATCATCAGGGCGTAGGGGTGCAGCGGAATGAAGCTGCCCAGAATCTCGCCGCAGACGAAGAAGGTCAGGGCGGCCACCAGGCCGATACCCAGCTTGCCGAGATCGGGGCGCTCCGCCTTCTCCTCGATCTGAACGCCCGGCATCATCTGGCCGTCGCCGGTCAGCCCCTTGAAGCGGTTGCCAAGGCCGTTGAGCAGTCCGGCGATGATGATGGCGAAGACGTTACCCAGCGCCAGAGCCGGCACCAGAATCGAGATGTAATAGCTCGCCGGCTGGCCCAGCAGCTCTTCGTAGATCTGGCTCAGCGGCACCGCGCCGGCGCCCATGCCGCCACCCATGATCGGCAGAGTGATTACCACTACCGCATCCTGTGGCGAGAAGCCCATGATCAGACCGACAATGACGGCGAACAGGGCAGCACAGGCGACCGCGCAGATCAGCGGCAGCGCGAAGCGCGACCCCACCTTGACCAGCACCTTCGAGTCCATACCCAGGATACTGCCGGTGATCAGGGCGGCAATGTAGAAGTTGAGAAAGCCGCCGCCCTTCATGAACTGGGTGACCGTTTCGTTGACGCTCTGCGGCAGCCAGCCCAGATAGACCAGCGCTGCGGCGCCGAAGATGGCGAGAATGGCACCGCCGCCCAGATAGCTCTTGAGAATCGGCGTACGGTCACCGATAAAGCCTAAAAGCTCGCCCAGCACCATCATCACCAGCAGGGCGCCGATCATGCCGGCGGGTAGCGCACCCAGCGACATGGCGGCGATCAGCACCAGGGTGGCGATAGCGAAAAGGGGCAGCGGCAGACCAAAAATTGTCGTCTCGCTCAAAAAGCTGCCCTGCTTCGATGAGGAGACGGACGTGGCCGTTTCACTTTGTGACATGGTGGATAACCTCGGTCCCTGTACGCTCCCGAGCGGAGCGTTCGGCAAGCATGGAGATCTGCAGGACGGAGCAGATGGTGTGTCGTTGCAAGCGGCGAGGATACGAGGTGCTGCCGTTCAACCAAGGTTTTGAAACTAAAAAAACCTTTGCGTAGCTATTAAAAACAAAATGGCGCCGACCGCCATATTGTGGCTCGGGGAGAAATACCACCATGGTCGATACGCCTTCGGTTGTACTTCCCCATCGTCAATTCAGGCAGGAGATTTTGATGTCACAGCGGGCACAACAGTATGCCTGGCCGGCGCGGTCGCCGATACGTCTCAATGCGCTGGCGGCGCTGCTGGCCTTTGCCATGATCGCGGTGTCGCTGCTGGTCGCCTGGGCGGTGTTCAGTAACCAGCTGTGGCGCAGTACCGCCAGCGCCCAGGCGCAGCGGGTGGTCAATGTGGCCACCGTGCTGGCGCAGAGCGAAGCGGTCATCGCGGCACTCGAAAGCGATACTGCACCCGCCGCTGACAGCGCCATTCAGACGCGCATGAGCGCGCTTCGACAGCAACTCGACGTCAACTTTATCGTCATCATCGACCGCCATGCCAATCGCCTGACGCATCCCGACCCGCAGTGGATCGGGCAGCACTTCCGCGGCGGCGACGAACAGGCGGCGCTTGCCGGGCAGCGCTACAGCTCGCAGGCGGTCGGTACGCTGGGCACCAGTATCCGCGGTTTTGCGCCGGTCCATAACGCCGACGGCAACGTGATCGGTGCCGTATCGGTGGGCGTCACCCTGTCGCATCTGGAGCTGCTGCTGCAGGCCTCGCGGGATCGGCTACTGCTGCTGCTTTTGGTCATTCTGGCCATCGGCGGGCTGGGGGCTGCCTGGCTGGCGCGTACCATCCGACGTCGACTGATGGGCATGGAACCGGACGAGATCGCGCGGCTGGTGGCGGAGCGGCGCGCCACCCTGGATGCCATCCACGAAGGGGTGATCGCGGTTGACGCCGAGGGTCGGGTGACGCTGGTCAATCCGGCGGCGCAGGCACTGCTGGCCGACAGCGGCGCCGAGGAGATTTTGCCGGGAAGAGCGCTCGATACGCTGCGGGTCAATGCCGAACACGAACCGCCGCGATTGACCGCCGGGCCGATGATCAACCGCCGTCTGCCGCTGGGCGGGCGCTCCTTTCTGTGTAACTACCAGCCGATACTGGCCGAGCCTGTGCCGGTTGGTGCAGTGATCACCTTCCGCGACAGCGGCGAGATGCAGACGCTGGCCGAGGAACTGACCGGCGTGCGCCGCTACGCCGAGGCACTGCGTGCCTCGACCCACGAGTTCAAGAACAAGCTGCACGTTATTCTGGGGCTTACCCGGTTGCGCGACATGGAGACGCTGGAGCGTTATCTTCACGAGCTGGTCGACTACCGTGATGCGGTATCGACGCCGATCATCGAGCAGGTGCGCGAGCCGCTGCTGGCCGGTTTTCTGATCGGCAAGCAGAGCGAGGCGCGCGAGAAGGGAATCATCCTCGAGGTAGTCGCCGAGACCGCGATTCCGCCCGCCGACGAGAGCACGACACTGCACGCGCTGGTCAGTATTATTGGCAATCTGCTGGAAAATGCCTTCGAGGCGATCGGCGACCGACCGCAGGGCCGGGTAGCGATCCATATGGCGCTGGAGGCGGGTGTGCTGTCACTGCAGGTGCAGGACAACGGTGGCGGTATGGCGCCCGAACAGGAGGCGCGCATTTTCGACAAGGGGTTTTCCAGCAAGGGAGAGCAGCGCGGCCTGGGGCTGTGGCTGGTGCGAGAGCAACTCGATGCGGTCGAGGGCAGCCTGTCGCTCTACTCATCCCCGGGCGAGGGCACTCTGATCGAGGTGAGCTATCCTTATCGCGTTGCCGGCGACGGAGTGCCTCGCGGTCGCTCCGGCCGGGAAGGGCGCTGACGAATCGAGGAGCCATGAGAGTACTGATCGTCGAAGATGACCCCATGGTCATGAAGCTCAACGTCGACTATTTGGCGCGACTGGGAGATATGACCCTGGTGGGGCGCTGCAGCGATGTCACTACCGCGTTGGTGGTACTCGAGCGCGAGCCGGTGGATGTGGTGCTGCTGGATATCTATCTGGGGCGGCGCAGCGGTCTCGAGATTGCCGGCTGGCTGCGCGAGCGAGAAATCGACACCGATGTGGTGCTGATTACCGCCGCCTCGGAGGGCGATACGGTGCGCGAGGCGCGGCGCCTGGGGGTCACCGACTTTCTGATCAAGCCGTTCGAGTTTCGGCGCTTTCGCGAGGCGCTGGAAACCTGCCGGCAGCGGCGCCGTACGCTGGAGGTGCTGGGCACGCAGGTGGATCAGCAGGCGCTGGATAACCTGTTTCGCGCCGACAGTCAGCGCGCCGGGCGCATCAGCGGGCTGCCCAAGGGGCTGACCGCGCACAGCCTCGCCCAGGTGTGCCAGACGATCCTGTCACTGACGGCGGAGGAGTTTTCCACCGAGCAATTGGCGGAGGCGGCCGGCATGTCGCGGGTGTCGATCCGCAAGTATCTCAAGTACCTCTCCGATCGTGACATTCTGAGCGAGTCCTTCAGCTACGGTCAGGTGGGGCGTCCCTCCTTTTCCTACCGCTGCGTTGACCGCGAGGCGCTGGCTAGGCTGGTATAGGCGCTGCCCCTGTGTCAAAACGCTCAATCGCGGCGCTCGTCGACTTCCTCCTGCGTATCGTCACGGTCCGCGGTATTTCGCGCCGCTGAAGTGACGTCGGGTTCGTCGCTCTCGGCAATCCGGTGCTTGTGCTCGGCGACCTCGTCAAGCAGGGGATTATCCTCGTTCATGTCGACGCTGCCGTGGAAGGCCGCTCCCTCTTCCAGTATCAACCCGGGCGTGTGCAGCTCGCCCTCGACATCGGCACCGGCGTGGATGGTGATGCGTCGGGCGGCGATCAGGCGTCCCTTGACGTGGCCGGCTACCGCCAGCGTTTCGGCGTACAGATCTCCCAGCACCTGCCCCTCCGGGCCGATGCTGACGCTACAGTCGCGACACCAGACGTTGCCCTCGACCTGGCCCTCGATGCGCAGATCCTCGTCGCCGATGATATCGCCCACCACCCGGGTGGCGCTGCCGATCAGGGAGCCCCTGGAGGCGGCATCGCCGGCAGTGTGGGGCAGGGGCTCGACATTGCTCGATGCCGTGCTTCGCGGCCTGTTGGCCTCGCTGGCCGATTTTTGGAACATGCGCTGTGTCTCCTGGTTCGGGTTGGACGGTGCCGAGTCGACCCTTTTACGTTCTCACAATCGTCTCATGCCGGCGAGTGGTAACCGCTGTGAGAGGGTCATGGCGGCGATATAGCGGTGCCCGCTACTGTCATGATCGACATCGGGGCGGATGACTTCAGGGCATTGCCGGCGAAATTTGCCGCCATTTATCCACCGTTATCGACACTTCAGTTTCGGTGCGAACAGGTCGATACTGGTCAACGCAAGCGAGCCGGGTATCGGCGTGCGAACATCGCTCGGCCAGGTGCCGACTTCAGCGTACTCCCATTCAGCCGATGGGCTGAATGGTTTCCCGGCGCCACGAATGCCCTGATGCCCTGTAGACCAGCAGGAGTAAGCATGGAACCCGTGCAGTGGTTGATACTGTTGGCGGCGGTAGCCGGCGTGCTGATCCTGGCCGATGGCCTGCGCCGCGCGCGCCGCACCGTCCGCGACGAGCAGCAAAAGCATGACCGCACGGCGTTCGGCGAAGACGCCGCAATGCCTGCTGTTCCGCACCGCGTGGCGGACGAGCCGGCAGCGCCGGTTGTGGCCGCCGACTCCGACTCACTGCCGCTCGCGTGTAGCCGTATCGGTCCCCGTCTGAGGGTGGTCGGTCATATCGAAACGGCGGAGTCGCTGGTGGTAGCGGGTCGGGTCGAGGGCCGGATCGAAGCCGACGGGCAGGTCGTTACGCTGCTTCAGGGGGCCAGCACCGGCCCTTTCCTGCACGCTCGTCAACTGATCGCTGCGGGGCACCTCAGCGGCAGAGCGGTGGTAACCGAGCGCGCCAGCCTGCTGGCCGGCGCCTGCTGTGAAGGGCAACTGGATGCCGCTCGCCTCGATTGCCGTGAAGGGGCCCGGCTGCAGGGGCGCAGTGATGTCGGCGAGGTTGACGCAGATCGGCGTCCCCGCAAGATGCTGGCAAAACGGCAAGCGGCGCTATAGCGTCCTTCTGATCATCGCCCTGATCAAACGCCGCCCCGGATGCAGGTGCTCGACCAGTTCGTCCTCCAGCGGCAGCGCCTCGTCGCACAGCTGCGAGGCGATCAGTTCGGCGCTCAGCGGCGCGCTCACCAGCCCGCGCGAGCCGTGGGCGAGATTGACCCATACCCCCGGCAGATAGCGGCCGTGGCGAAACGGCATGCGCGTGGCGTCAAAAGCCAGCGCCGCGTAGTCGTGACGCCAGGCGTTCGCCGCCGGCAGCGGCCCCACCCAGGGGGACTTGTCAGGGCTGGCGCAGCGCACGGCGCTGCGCGAGGCGAGCGGCTTGCAGCTCTCGAGCGCTTCGTCAAGCGCCGGCAGGGCGCGTGCCAGCTCCGCCCGGTTGGCGCTGTCCTCCGCCGCGCGCAGGCCGCTGTCGGCGTCGTTGGGTACGAAGGAGGCGCCCAGGCTCTGCACGCCGTCGAGCGCCGGCGGTACATAGCCGCCGGCGCACACCACACAGCGCGGCGACAGTGCCATGCTGCTGTCATTCAGACGAAAATGGCTCACCTGACCGCGCACCGCCTGTAGCGGCAGAAAGGCGTCGTCAAACAGTGCCGCCGCGCCGCCGGCGCAGGCCACCACGACGCGATCCGCCGACAGCGACTCGCTGCCGTCGAGGGTTACCAGCGGCCGTTCGGCGTCGTCGTGGCCAATCCGGGTGACGGCGGCGCGCCGGAACGTCACTCCCGGGGTATCGGCGAGCCGTTCACAGAGCCGTGCCGGGCGCACCCAGCCGGCGGTGGGATAGTA
Source organism: Kushneria aurantia DSM 21353 (assembly GCF_000382245.1). GTDB lineage: Bacteria > Pseudomonadota > Gammaproteobacteria > Pseudomonadales > Halomonadaceae > Kushneria > Kushneria aurantia. The sequence goes on along the minus strand of NZ_KB907881.1, from coordinate 34,746 downwards.
AAGCGCGCCTGCCACGGCGTCGGCCAGCGGCTGGCCGGCCAGCTGCTCGGCTTCCCTGCGGTCGACACCGCGCACCAGCTCGGCCGGCAGCTGCCAGTGGGCCAGGGTGCGCCGTTGGCGCTCGGCCTCGCGCGGGCCGCCGGCCAGCTGCAGCACGCCGCAGGGCTGCCACAGCCGCTGCGCCGGGTCCAGCTGCGCCAGCCAGCGCAGCGTCCAGCCCAGTGCGGCGAGATAGAAGCGACTCTGCGGATTACGCTCGGCGGCAAGGCGAATATAGAGCGCGCCCTGGTGATTGCCGGAAGCACCGGCGCCGGGCGCCGCGGCGTCGACAAGCGTGACCCGTCGGCCGCGCCGGGCCAGGGCGTGGGCGGTGGCGCTGCCGGCGATACCGGCGCCGACCACGACAATATGGGCATCCTGTCCGACAGCCCGGTGGACAGCGCCGAAGCGCCAGGGCGCGCGATGGTACGCCAGCGGCGACGCGGCAAAATGGCCGCACAGCATCTCCCGCTTGCGGCCGAAGCCCGGGCGCTTGCCGATTTGAAATCCCACTGCCTTGAGACCGCGCTTGACCACCCCGGCGCAGGTGAAGGTAGCAAAGGTGGCCCCGGGGCGGCTTGCCTGTGCCAGTGCCGCGAACAGTTCGGGGCGCCACATCTGCGGATTTTTGGCCGGCGCGAAGCCGTCGAGACACCAGGCGTCGATCCGGCCGACCAGCTGTGTCAGGCGTTCGGCGGCGTCGCCGAAGTGCAGATCGAGGGTGATGCGCGGATGCAGCAGCAGCCGATGCACCCCCACCTGCGGCGGCGGCCACTGCTCGATCAGCGCTTCACGCAGGTCGGCAAGATCCTCCTGTGCACTCAGCGCGCGGGCCAGATCGGCGGCGCTGAAGGGGTGGCGTTCGCTGGAAACGAGGTGAAGACGCGCGCGCTCGGGGGCGCAGTCGAGAAAACAGCGTGCCACGCACAGCATGTTGAGCCCGCTGCCGAAGCCGCTCTCACCGACCACAAAGGGACGCGCCCGCTGCCACTGTGAAAAGCGCGCCGGCAGGTCGTTGCCGTTGATGAAAACGTGCTGCGTCTCCTGCCGCCCGCTCTCGCGAGAGAAGTAGATATCGCCGTAGTCGAGCGCCTCGGGGGCGTTGTGCTCGCCCCAGCCGAGGTGCGCGTGCTCGAGGGCGAAGGGTTCGGGGGGTGGAGTATCCACAACGCGCTTCCGATTGCTCAATAATTAAACAATTATGACAGGGCCGGCGCTGATAACGGCTGGCGCAATCTGTTCGCCGGCCCCGCACAGCGTTGTCACAGTGTTATCCACCGCCGGTGTGCATAACGCATATCCTTTGGATGAATGGCGGTACGAAGGGGTCGCCATGTCAGGCGAACGCCTTCAGGGCAGCACCTTTTTGAAGGGTTTGACGCTGACCTGTGAATAAACGCCGGCGCCCATGTAGGGGTCGGCATCGGCCCATTCGCGCGCCTGCGCCAGCGATTCGAACTCGGCCACGATCAGGCTGCCGGTGAAGCCCGCCTCGCCCGGGTCGCTGCCATCCACTGCGGGAAAGGGGCCGGCCAGCAGCAGGCGCCCCTCGTCGCGCAGTGCCTCGATGCGCGCCAGGTGGTCGGGGCGTGCGCGGTGGCGCGCCTCGAGGCTGTCGTCCACATCCTCACCGATAATGGCGTAGAGCATGTTGTGCTTCCTCCGTGGTTGAAAACAGGTGATCAGTCACTGCGCTCGTCACGAGGCAGGTAGCGGGCCATATAGGCGCCCTGGGCGAGCACGAACAGCAGCGTCAGCCCCATCATGCCGAACAGCTTGAAGTTGACCCAGGTCTCCTCGCTGAACTGCATGAAAACGGCGATGTTGACCGCGCCCATGGCAATAAAGAACAGCACCCAGGCGAGGTTGAGTCGTCGCCAAACGGCCTGTGGCAGGCTCAGCGTCTGACCCATCATGCGCTCCAGCAGCACTCGGCCGCCAAACAGCGGCGAGACGAGAAAGGCCACCGCGAATAGCCAGTTGACCACGGTCGGTTTCCACTTGATGAAATCGCCGTCGCCCAGCAGCACGGTAGCGCCGCCCATAACCACTACCAGCGCCAGGGTGACCAGGTGCATCTTCTCCAGCCGCTGCCAGCACCACCAGCTTACCAGCACCTGGAGCACGGTGGCCGGAATCAGCACGGCCGTGGCCAGGACAATATTGTGAGTGACGTGATAGACCACCACGAAGATCGCGATGGGGAGAAAATCGAGCAGCATTTTCATGGCGGTGTCTTCAGGACTCCCTGTATGACGGTGAGATTGATTCTCCTCGATAGCGCCCGCAACATGACGCTATTCGGGGCGTGCGCCCCATCGAATTCGAGGAGCCCGGCTATCGACGTTTTCTCTACGCGGATGTCGCTCGGCGAGACGCGCCATCTCGATCTGCACATGCACTCCACCGCCTCCGACGGCCGGCTTGCGCCGGCGGCGCTGATCGAGCTGTGTCAGCGGCGCGGTCTCTCCTGCGTGGCGCTGACCGATCACGATACCATTGACGGCGTCGATGAGGCAGGGCAGCGCGCCGCCGAACTGGGGCTGACGCTGGTGCCGGGGGTGGAGCTGTCGACCCGCTGGCAGGGCGTGGGTATTCACGTGGTGGCGCTGTGGTGCGGCGCGCCCGGGGCTGCGCTGGGGGCATTGCTGGCGCGCCAGGCGCAGGCGCGCGAGGTGCGCGCCGAGGAGATCGCCGCGCGGCTGGAGAAGATCGGGCTGGATAACGCCATGGCCCGGGCCCGCGAGCAGAGCGACGGCGCGCGTCTGCTGGGCCGCCCCGATTTCGCCCGCGCGCTGGTCGAAGCCGGGCTGGTGCCCGATATACAAGCCGCCTTCAAGCGCTACCTGGGGGCCGGCCGGCCCGGCGATGTGAAGCTGCACTGGCCGGATTTGGGCGAGACGCTGACGGCGATCGCCGACGGCGGTGGTGTGGCGGTACTGGCGCATCCGCTTCGCTACCGCCTGACGCGTCGCAAGCTGAGCATGCTGCTGGATGACTTCGTCGCCGCCGGTGGCGAAGCCGGCGAGCTGGTCAACGGTTTTCAGAATGATGATCGCAGCCGCGATCTCGCCTCGCTGTTGGCCAAAAGGGAGCTTTACGCTTCGCTGGGAAGCGACTTTCATTATCCCGGCGGGGCGCTGGCGCCGGGCACCTTTTCACCGCCGCCGCGCAGCGCGCTGGCCCCCATCTGGCAGCATTCACGGCTGGTGAGCGCTTTTACAGCGGCCGAGCGCACTGGCGCTGCCGACACCCTGTCAGGAGAGACACCATGAGCCAGTTCTTTGCCCTTCACCCGGAAACGCCGCAGAAGCGGCTGCTGGACCGCACCCGCGATATTCTCGAGCAGGGCGGGGTGATCGCTTACCCGACCGACTCCGGCTATGCGCTGGGCTGTCTGCCCGGCAACAAGAAAGGGGTGGAGAAGATCAAGTGGCTGCGCGGCCTGGACGACCGTCACAACTTCACCCTGGTGTTTCCCGATCTCAACGAGATCGGCAGCTACGCCCGTATGGACAGCCCGGTGTTTCGCCTGCTGAAGGCGCACACCCCGGGCGCCTATACCTTCATCCTGGATGCCACCAGCGAGGTGCCGAGGCTGCTGTTGCATCCCAAAAGACGCACCATCGGTATTCGCGTGCCGGATCACCGCATCGCCCGCGCCATCGTCGAGGCGGCCGGCGCCCCCTTGATGAGCGTGACCCTGATTCCTCCCGGTGAGGAGTTGGCAATGACCGAGGCCGAAACGGTGCGTGAGCGCTTCGGCGCCCATCTGGAGGCGGTGATCGATGGCGGCGCCTGTCCCATGGAGCCGACCACGGTGCTGGATATGCGCACCCTGCCGCCCGAGGTGCTGCGCGAGGGCAGGGGAGATCTCGCCCCCTTCACCTGACGGCAGCGGTCCCCCGAGAGCCTTCAGCGGCGCTCGTCGCTGTTGTCTTCGGGGGGCTTGTCCTCATCGGCGTCGTCCCCCTCTGCACCGCTCTCATTGTCGCGCTCTTCCGCTTCGCTACGTTCGCGCTCGACCTTCGCGGTTTCTTCCTTGAACGCCTCGCGCTCCTCGCGCAGTTTCTCCTTTTCGCGCTCCAGCGCCTCGCGGTTGGGGTCGTCGCTGTCCTCGTCCAGCCAGGTGCCGCACAGCCGGCAGTATTGGGCGTCCTTTTCGTGGCCTTCGTGGCCGCAGCCCGGGCAGGCCTCCTCGGAGTAGCGGTTCTGGCGAATCGAACGCATCACCTCGGCGGAGAAGACCCCGGTGGGGACGGCGAGAATCGAGTAGCCAAGAATCATCATCATCGCCGAGATGAACTGCCCCAGCGGCGTGATCGGCGCGATATCGCCATAGCCGACCGTGGTCATGGTGACGATTGCCCAGTAGATGGAGCGCGGAATGCTGGTGAAACCCGCTTCGATCGGCTCGATCAGATAAATCATGGCGCCGAACACGATGACCAGCGCCATTACGGTCAGAAAGAACATCAAAATCTTGGCGTGGCTGCGCCTGAGCGCTTCCATCAGCAGATGCCCCTCGCCGACGAACTCCATCAGCCGCAAGACACGGAAAAGCCGCATGATGCGCAGTACGCGTACCACCAGCAGCGAGTTGGCGCCGGGTATGATCAGGCTCAACCAGGAGGGCAGAATGCTGATCAGGTCGATCAGCCCATAGGGACTGCGGGCATAGCGCAGCGGTCTTTCGAGACAGTAAAGGCGCAGTGCGTATTCGAGTGTGAAAATCAGCGTAAAGCCCCACTCGAGGGTATGGAAAAGCGTGCCGTACCGCGCCCGCCACGCGGCCACGCTGTCGAGCATGACCACCGTGACACTGAGCAGTATCAGCACGATCAGCACGATATCGAAGCCCCGCGCCATCGGCGTATCCGATTCGAAGATGACATGAAAGAGGCGGTCGCGCAGGGAAGGTCGTTTCTTTTGTGAGGTTTCGTTCACGCTCTCTCCGTTGGCGCTTGCCTGCAGGCGTTTACCTGCATCCGCGTAGACGCTTCAGGCAAAAACGCAATGTCATGAGATGCAGGCTTCAAGTTTTTGTCCGAACGGCCGTTACACAATATGGCTGATAAACCGGTAGGCAGGTCAGCCCTGGGTCGAGGCCGCTAACAGGATAGCCTCTTGATCGTGAGCCGTCCGAAGACGTTTACCTGTGGCCGGACATTATAGAGTTAATGGGGTAGAGCATGAGTCCTTCGCAACCAGCACTGCGGCAGGAGGTTCGTCGCTTGACCGACGAGCTGACAGCAGTACTTGAAAGCGATAGCAATGACGCCCGCACAGAGCTGACGGCCATGCTGGTGCGCTGTAGCTCGCTGCTGGATCGGCTCGAGCAGGCCGACGGCCACCCCCCTGACGAGCCCGCCGGCAGTGATACCCTCGAGCGTCTGCTGGTCGGCGAAAGCGATGTCAGCTGGGAGTGGAATCCTCGCCACGACAGGCTGGTCATGTCACCCCAGTGGTGCGCGCTCTATCACTACGATAATGATGCCCTGGAGCAGACCATCGAGCAGTGGTGTGAGCGCGTCTATCCGGCGGACAGCCACCTGGTGCGCCGGCTGTGTCATAACGCTCTGAGCGGTGAGGGGTTGCAGTGCGTGGCGCTGCGACTGCGCGACGGCAACGGCAGCTGGCGCTGTGTGGCGCTGCGCGCCCTCGGTGTGCGCGGTGAGAAGTCCGGCAGGCCGATAGTGGTTGGCGTTTTGAATGACATTACCGATCAGCAGTTTCGCGATTCGCAGACCGGTTTCGGTAATGCCGAGCTGCTCGAACAGCTGATCGAAGACGGTCTGCTGGCCGAGCCGCACCAGCAGCATGCGCTGATCAAGATCAGCATGGTCAATGCGCTGATGCTGGTGGAGTCCAATCACTTCGCCACGACCTGCGATCTGCAGCGTCATATCGCCGCCATGCTGCGCGGCCTGTTGCCGGATGCCGAGCTGATCGCGCTGCCGGATTTCAACTATGCGCTGGTGCTGCGGGTAAGCACCCCTGACACCCTCGAGCAGTATCTTGACCCGCTGACCCGGGCACTGAACCGTCCCCTCGAGACCCGCATGGGGCGGGTATGGCTGTCGCATGTGATCGGGGTGGTGAGATTCGCCGCCGACTGCGGGCTGAGCATCGAGGAAGTGCGCAAGCGTGCCAGAATGGCACTGCACAGCGCCAGAGACGCCGGCGTGGGCAGCGTGCATCACTATGACGAGCTCCTTCAGGAGCGTGTCAACCGCGCCAGCCGCGGTGAGCAGCTGATTCGCGCCGCGCTCGCCAACGACGGGGTGCTGTGTTTTTTACAGCCGATCGTCAGCCTCTCCAGGCAGGGCCGGGTGGTCGCCTTCGAAGCGCTGATGCGCCTCGCCGACGGCGAGGGCAATATTGCCAATCCGGGTGTCTTCATCGAGGCAGCGGAGTCTACCGGGCTGATTCACATGCTCAGCCAGCAGCTGATCGACAAGGCACTACTGCTGCTCAAGGATGACGCCTTCGCCGAGCGCTTCGGCAGTGATTTCGTCATCAACATCAATCTTTCCCGTCAGCAGCTCAAGGACCCGGCGCTGGTCGATAACATCATGGGCATGATCGGCCACCATGAGGTGGACCCCAGACGGGTCAGCCTTGAAATCACCGAATCGGCGGTGCTGGCCGAGCCGACACTCGCCCAGCGTCATCTGACCCGGCTGCGCGAGGCGGGGGTATGCGTGGCGCTGGACGATTTCGGCAGCGGCTACTCGTCGCTGTCGCAGCTCTGCGAGCTGCCGCTGGACTGCGTCAAGATCGACCGACGCTTTGTGATGGATCTCGAACACGATTCGCGCAAACGTCATGTCATGACGGCGGTGCTGGATCTCTGTCGCCGGCTGTCGTTCGACGTGGTGGTCGAGGGGGTCGAGGAAGCCGGCACCCTGGAAGCGGTGCGTCGCATGGGGGCGGAGCAGATTCAGGGCTTTATCTATGCCCGGCCGATGTCCTCACCGGATGTGCTGTCACGGCTGCAGTCCAACCTGCAGCCGCTGCCACGGCCGATGATGTGAGCCGCCCTCAGCGGCCACGCAGCGCCCGCATCAGCACCAGCCAGTACTGCCCGAAGCGCTGGTCGAGCCAGTTGCTGCCGGTCAATGCCTGCACCAGCCGTGACGCTGCCCCCGCGACCACCGCGTCGTCGTGGTGGCTCAGCAGGGTCAGCGCCCGGCGCGCCGCCAGCAGATAGTCATTGTCGCCACTGTCCTGAAAAGCATCGAGCGCTGCAATGGCGCGCTCCAGGCACGCCTCGGCCTCGAGCTCGGCCGAGTCACCGCCAGGCAGTGCCGGTTGACCGTCGCGCAGTGCTACCGCTCGCGCAGCCTTGCTGGCGTTGGCGGGACGCATCGGGCAGTGCTCGGCCAGCGTTTCCACCAGTGCCCAGAGATCGGCCTCTTCTCCTGACTTGAGCTCCAGCTCCAGCTCGAAAATCGAGGTGCGACGCTCGCCCGCGACGATCTCTCCTTCATCCAGTGCCAGCTCGATGTGGCTGCTTTTGAACGCGACTTGCCAGCTACGCCGGTCGAAATCGGTACGATAGACCGGCATCAGTGACTCACGCAGCGCCGCATCGTCGAAGGGCGCGATACCCAGCCGGGCCAACCAGTGGGTATCAAGACATTCGCGCTCGCGCTCGACTTCCCATTCGCCGCGGCTGTGAAGGCCGCCCCGGCCACTGCCGGCGGTCTTGACCGTTTGTACGCAGCGCTCGCCGTCAGCGCGCAGGCGCAGCGCGATGCGGTGGCGCTCCAGCGATCGTTCGGGCGTATCGAAATAGACGTTGGCCAGCCGCTGACGCTGCGGCGCCAGCCCGGCCAGTGGCGGATGAGACGCCAGCGCCTCTGCGGCGCCGGTGCCCAGCGCCATCTTGAGTTCCACTTCCTGCGGGGCGGCGCTCGCCGATGATAGGCCTTGTGACATGTTGATCGGATCCGTTGATGCAAATTTTCATGACGACAGGATGACGGGCGCGTACCATGGCGGCGTCATTTACACCGCAAGATAGAGCCATGGTGTCATCCAACCCTTTTTCCGCACTGTTTGGACGTTCGCCGTTCCAGCCACTGATCGAGCATATCGACAAGACCGTCGAGTGCGCCGATCTGCTGCCACCCTTTTTCGAGGCCACTCTGGCCGGCGACTGGCAGCGGGCGAGCGAGCTGCGTGATCGCATCAGCAACGGCGAGCGCGATGCCGATGAGCTTAAAACGCGCATCCGTATGAGTCTGCCCAGCAGCATCTTTCTACCCGTGTCACGCTCCGATCTGCTTGAACTGATCAGTGTTCAGGACAAGATCGCCAACAAGATCAAGGATATCGCCGGCATTATGCTGGGCCGGCAGATGCAGATCCCCGCAGCGATGGTGGAGACTTTCAGCGAATACCTGGGCACCGCCGTGGCCTCGGTCCACCAGACCCGCGAGGCGATGGCGGAGATGGACGATATGCTGGAGTCGGGCTTCGGGCGCAACGTCTCCGAGCTTCTCACCGATCAGATTCGCAAGCTGCATGATCTTGAGCATCAGGCCGACGAGCAGCAGGTGATGATTCGCCGTCGGCTGTTCGAACTGGAAAAGACACTGCCGCCGGTAGACGTCATGTTTCTCTACAGGATCATCGACTGGATCGGCGAAGTTTCCGATCGTGCCGAACGCGCGGGCAGCCGCCTGCAAATTCTTCTTGCCCGCTAGGTACAGGTGGCCGGGCCCTGGCTGGACTTCTGATCGACCATGGATATCATCGCACAGCATGGCGGGCTCTTCATTCTGCTCGCCTGTCTTTTTGGTTTTTTCATGGCCTGGGGGGTGGGGGCCAATGACGTCGCCAACGCCATGGGAACCTCGGTGGGCTCAAAGGCCATCACCATCCGTCAGGCGATTATCATCGCCGTCATCTTCGAATTTCTCGGCGCCTGGCTGGCCGGTGGCGAGGTTACCTCGACCATTCGGCGAGGCATTATCGACCCCGGGTTGCTGGATGAAACGCCACAGTTTCTGATCTACGGCATGCTCTCATCGCTGTTGGCGGCGGCTATCTGGCTGCTGATCGCCTCGCGCAAGGGCTGGCCCGTTTCCACCACCCACTCGGTGGTGGGCGCTATCGTCGGTTTTGCCATCGCCGGGCTGGGGCCCGCCTCGGTGCAGTGGGGCGCGGTCGGCATGATCGCTTCCAGCTGGATCACGTCGCCGCTGGTGGCCGGGGTGCTGGCCTTTTTGCTGTTTCGCTCGATTCAGGCGCTGATTTTCGAAAATCAGGACCCCTTTGCCGCCGCCAGGCGCTACGTACCGGCCTACATGTTCATGGTCGGCTTCATTATCGCCATGGTGACGCTGCTCAAGGGGCTGAGCCATGTGGGGCTCGAGCTGAGCTTCACCGATGCCCTGCTGTGGTCGCTGGGAATCGGCGCCACCATCACTGTGCTGGGTATTTTGCTGGAGCAGCGTATCAGCGTCGACACGCACAATGGCAGGGATCGTTTCCACTTCTCCGGGGTGGAGCGCATTTTCGGCGTGCTGATGATGTTCACCGCCTGTGCAATGGCCTTTGCCCACGGCTCCAACGACGTCGCCAATGCGGTAGGTCCGTTGGCGGCGGTGGTCAGTGTGGTGTCGCATCACGGCGAGATCGGCGGCAGCGCGGTACTGCCCTGGTGGATTCTGATTCTCGGCGGCGGCGGTATCGTGGTGGGGCTGGTCACCTATGGCCATCGGGTGATCGCCACCGTCGGCACCGGCATTACCGAACTGACGCCGTCGCGTGGCTTTGCGGCCACCCTGGCGGCAGCGACCACGGTGGTGATCGCTTCCGGCACCGGCCTGCCGATCTCCACCACCCATACGTTGGTGGGTGCAGTGCTGGGCGTCGGCCTGGCGCGCGGCATGCGCGCGCTCAATCTGCGCGTGCTGGGCACCATCGTCATCTCCTGGCTGGTGACGCTACCGGCCGGCGCGGGTCTGTCGATCATGTTCTTTTTCATGTTCAAGGGCATGTTCGGCTGAGCGGCCCACCGCGGGCGCTGTCGCGGCCGGTGATGAACACTGCTCGTGCAGTGATATAGTGGATCGGCATCTTCCGCTCGGTCGGCATTGCGTCGCCGACCGCTATCCCCCTGCCCGCGCCCGGAGTCGCCTTGGACACGTCATTTCCCTTCGCCGACTGGTTTCGCAGCTCATCGACCTACATCGACGCGCACCGTGGTCGTACCTTCGTGGTGCTGATCGAGGGCGAGGGATTGGAGGCGGAGCGCCGAGCGCCGCTGATTCAGGATCTGGCGCTTTTGCACACCCTGGGCGTGCGGCTGGTGCTGGTGTTCGGTGCCAGGACCCAGGTGCGCCGCGCGCTGGCGCAGGCTCGGGTCGAGCCGCGCCGCCATCAGGGGCGGTTCGTGGTCGACGAGCAGGCCATGACGATTATCGAGCGCGAAATCTCGGCGTTGCGACTGGCGATCGAGGCGCGGCTGTCGCCGGGACTTTCCAACACGCCGCTGCACGGTGTCGAGATCAACGCCATCAGCGGCAACCTGGTCATGGCGCGTCCGCTGGGCATTCGCGAGGGGGTCGATTTCCTGCGCGGCGGTGAGGTGCGCCGGGTTCGCACCGCAGCGATCCGCAACCTGCTCGACCAGCGTTCACTGGTGGTACTGCCGCCGCTGGGCTATTCGAGTACCGGTGAGGTGTTCGATATCGACGCCGCTGATATCGCGCGCCACGCCGCCGTTTCACTGGTCGCCGACAAGCTCATCATTCTCGGCCATGCCCGCGGCCTGTATGACGCCCAGGGCGGTCTGCTGCGGCAGTTGAGCCCCGGCGAGGCGCAGGGACTGGTATGTGACGACGACGGCGAGCTGGCCGAGCACGTACATATCGCCTGCACGGCCGCTCGTCAGGGTGTAGCACGCACCCACCTGCTGTCGTGGCGCGACCGCGATGCGCTGCTGGCCGAGCTGTTCACTCGCGACGGGGTGGGCACCATGATCACCCGCGAACGCTACGAGCAGCTGCGCACCGCACGCATTGACGATATCGGCGGCCTGCAGGAGCTGCTGCGCCCGCTGGAGGAGCGCGGCATGTTGGTAGCGCGCTCCCGTGAGCGCCTCGAGCAGGAGATCGACGACTACGTGGTGATCGAGCGCGACGGCATGGTGATCGGCTGTGCGGCGCTATACGCCTACCCGGAAGCGGCCTGTGGCGAACTGGCCTGCGTGGCGGTGCACGGCAGCTATCGCGGCAGTGACCGCGGCAGCACTCTGCTGGCAGAGGTTGAAAAGCGCGCCAGGGCGGCAGGGCTTGAGCAGCTTTTTGCTCTTACCACGCATACGCTGCACTGGTTTCTCGAGCACGACTTTACGCTTGCCGACCTTGAGGCGCTGCCCCGGCGGCGGCGCGAATGCTACAACCTTCAGCGCAATTCTCGCGTGCTCATCAAGGCGCTGGCGGCGGCGTGACGGGTGGCATCTGTCGCTTTTTGCCGACAGCCCGCGGCAGGCTGTCGCCGTGGAGAGACAGCATAAACGCCTTCCTGGTCAATGGCTTGATCAAAAAACAACTTCACGCTGTCGCCGATCAGCGACGCTTTGCGCTCTCTTCTGGCCGCCAGTGTCCTGGATGGGCGCATCCGGGCCTGCTTTTTACCCGTATGCTTTTGAATTAAAAATATTATTTTGATTGTGGCACGGTTCTGGCTATTCGACTGGTGAAGTGTCGGTAAAGTTTCCGCCGCCAGGGCGGCGCGATCGGCTTTCGATGAGGCTCATTGAAGGGACGCTACGGCATGGATAGCCGGGCATGGATGCCCCCGACATTGCACGACACCAGCGGCAACGCCTCCGACCGACGCCGTTTGTCATTGTGATTTTTCAGTTCCCTGCGTACTTATGGCCGGCTATCGTCGGTCTTTTTTTTGTACCCGGCCATCCCTGGCGGGTACCCGACGGGCCGCCTGCGGCGTCAAAAATCGCTCCCGGCGATTTTTTGTTGGGCGATGTTGTGCATGTTGTTTCCGAAGCCCATTCGGGCGCTCATCCGACAGGCTCGAAGGGTGTAATACAGTATCGTTGCGTTATCGAGCGTTGGGTTTATCGGTTATTCTTTGTCTGCAGGTATATTTTGTATCGTTTGACCCGCCTATCGGAGACCGCTCGCCAATGGCCTCAAGTGAAAAGCGTCTGTGGCGCCCTCGCTCCTTGTTACAGCAGGTGCTGACCGCCTTTTTGCTGGTGATGGTACCGATCGGCGTGCTGATCCATCTGGCCAGCCAGAGTTTTTCCGAGATTTCCCAACTGGCCGACATCAGCGCCCGGGAAGCCGTCGATCAGACGCGCCGCGCTCGCCAGCTCAACAACCTGGCCACCGACATGGAGCGCAGCGCCCGCCAGTATGCGGTGCTGGGCGACCGGAGCATTCTGGATATCTATGACGACCGCCAGCAGCGCTATCGTGAGCTGCTGGGCGATCACGCCGCCTTCCTCGGTGACACGCCACTGATCGATTCCCTCAGGCGTCAACTGGACGCTTTGCGGCCGCCGGCAGAAGACGCGGTCGAAGGCGACAGTGCCGGTCTGAGCGATCAACTGGCGCGTTTTCAGCGCTTCTCCGAACAAACCGAGCAGCTCGCCGATCAGACGCAGCAGCTGGTGGATGCGCGTATCGACAGTATTCGCGCTCGCGCTGAGCGCGTCTCGAGCAGACTCTGGCAGACGACGCTGGTGCTGGTGTCGCTTAGCCTGCTGCTGATTCTGTTTTTCACCTGGCGCATTATCCGTCCTATTCGCCAGCTCGAAGCCCGCATACAGAGCATTGGCGGCGAGCCCGAGTCGCAGTACCGCAAATCGATCAAGGGGCCTCTGGAGCTGGTCAATCTGGAAACCCGGCTCGACTGGCTGTCGCAGCGGCTGCGTGAGCTGGAGGAGCAGAAACAGCAGTTTCTGCGCCATATGTCTCATGAACTCAAGACGCCGCTGGCCAGCATCCGCGAAGGCTCGGGGTTGCTGGCCGATGGGGTGGTAGGGGAACTGAGCCAGCGCCAGCGAGAGATCGTGCTGCTGATCGACGACAGTGGTCAGGAGCTTCAGACGCTGATCGAACAGCTGCTCGATTACAACCTGCTGCAGCACAATCGGCGCCTCAATGTCAGCAGCTTCGATGTGGCCGGCGTCATCCGCGACGCCCTGGCCAAGCATCGGCTGGCGCTGGAGCAGAAGGGCATCAGCGTGGTCGAGCGCCGCGCGCCGCTTTACTGGCAGGCGGACCGTGCCCGCACCATGCGCATTATCGACAACCTGGTGTCCAATGCGGTGGCCTACGGTGCCGATAACGGAGAGCTCTACCTGTCGGCCAGCGCCGATCAGCAGCATTTGACCGTGGAAGTGGCCAACACCGGCACGCCGATCGCCGCGCAGGACCGGGCTCATCTCTTCGAGCCCTTCTATCAGGGCGCCAGCCAGCGCAAGGGGCCGCTCAAGGGCTCCGGTATCGGCCTTTCGGTGGCGGCCGAAAGCGCTCGTGCCCAGCACGGCAACCTGGCCCTGATCGATGACCCGGCACAGCGCTGCGAGGTCTGTTTCCGGCTGGTACTGCCCTGGATCGACGACGCCTCTTCGGGCGACAATTCTTCGGGTGACAATATTGCTTCATCAGCGATGGATACATCTCAAGAAACGCTGGCAGGAACATGATGATCAGGCACAACCGATACGCTGCAGGCCTGCTCGGCCTGACGCTGTTGCTGGGCGGCTGCTCGCTCACCGATAGCCGCCTTTCCGGTACGACCGAGCAGCACTGTGTGACCCACGGCATTCCAAGCCTCGTGGACGACGAGTGCCTGCTGCCCACCTGGGTGGCCTTTGGCCGTACCGCCCAGACCGGCAGCGCCCAGTGGCGCGATGAGGTACTGCATTACATGCAGGACGACTCGCCGCGCGCAGGGCTGGTGCGCGCTCTGGTTTATGCCTACCAACAGCCGGCGCAGTGGTCGCAGAGTGTGGCACTGCTGCGCCGCTACAGCGCCGAGGCACCATCCTCCATTCAGCCGCTGCTGCAGCAGTGGCGCCATGACGTTGAGCAGCGCATTGCGCTGAATGCGCGCCTCGATGAGCAGCAGAGCCGCAGCAGTGCCGGCAACAGCCGCCAGCGCGGACGCATTCGTGAGCTGGAGGCGCAAAACGCCGAACTGCGCCGAAAGCTGGACGCCCTGACGGCGATCGAGCAGAGCATGAATCAGCGCTAGTCAAGACGTTGCAACGGTCACCCCTGCATGGCCGGCACCGGCAGGCGCTGGCGATGAATTCCTTTGAAGTGGATACCCTGCAGTATGAAGCGGGGAGCGGAGTCAAGATGGCCCATCTGCTGTTGGTGGACGACGATCCCAGCCTGCTCAAACTCCTGGGCATGCGGCTGGAGAGCAGCGGCTACCGGGTGACGACTGCAGAGAGCGGTGACCGGGCGCTGGCCCTGATCGAACGTCAGCGCCCCGACCTGGTGCTCAGCGATCTGCGCATGGATGGCATGGACGGCATGGCGCTGTTTGGCGAGATACAGTCGCGTCATCCCGGCCTGCCGGTGATCATCCTGACCGCCCACGGCTCGATTCCCGAAGCGGTCAGCGCCACTCGCCAGGGCGTGTTCAGCTTTCTCACCAAACCGATCGACCGTGACGAGCTGTTCGCCGCCGTGCGTCAGGCGCTTGCCGAGGCCTCGCCGGGCGGTGAAAGCCACCTGGAAAGCGACTGGCGCCAGCCGATCATTACCCGCAGCCCGGCGATGGAAGAGGTGCTGGAGCAGGCCGGGCGCGTGGCCGACAGCGACGTCAGCGTATTGATTTCCGGGCCTTCCGGCTCCGGCAAGGAGCTGCTCGCCCGCGCCCTGCATCGCGCCAGCTCGCGTGCCGCGCAGCCCTTTGTGGCGATCAACTGCGGTGCGCTGCCCGACCAACTTCTGGAGAGCGAACTTTTCGGCCACACCCGAGGCGCCTTCACTGGTGCGGTCAGTGCCCACGACGGCCTGTTTCGCGCCGCCGATGGCGGCACTCTGTTTCTCGACGAGATCGGCGATATGCCGCTCGCCCTGCAGGTCAAACTGCTGCGCGTGCTGCAGGAGCGCTGCATTCGTCCGCTGGGCAGTACGCAAAGTATCGAGGTGGATGTACGGGTGGTCTCGGCCACTCACCGCGACCTGCAGACGGCGATGACGCAGGGCGACTTTCGCGAAGACCTTTTCTACCGCCTCAACGTCGTCAATCTACGCCTGCCGTCACTGGCCGAGCGCCCCGAGGATATCCCCCTGTTGGCGCGCCATCATCTCGAGCTGGCCGCCCGGCGCCATCGCCCCTCGGTGCGGCGGTTTTCGCCGCAGGCATTGAACCTGTTGGCTTCCCACAGCTGGCCGGGCAACGTGCGCCAGCTGATCAACGTGGTGGAGCAGTGCGTGGCGCTCTCCAGTGCTGCAGTGATTCCCCATGCGCTGGTCGCCCGGGCGCTGGCTTCCGAGGAGAGCAGCCTGCCGTCGTTCAACGAAGCGCGGTCAGGTTTCGAGCATGGCTATCTGGTCAAGGTGCTCAAGATCACCGAGGGCAACGTCAGCCAGGCGGCGCGCATCGCCGGGCGCAACCGTACCGATTTCTACAAGCTTTTGGCCCGCCATGAGCTCGACCCTGCCACCTTCAAGCCGGCACCGACGTCGTAGCGCTGCTGTTGGCCGGTGCTATGAACCGACCGACACCAGCATGCACCTGCTCTTTCTCGCAAACGACTGATATTGTTTTATTCGTTTGCGCAAAATGGCGCTGATTTGCGCATAATTGCGCTTTTTCTTTTCCGCTACCTTGGTCGTGCAAGGGTATTCGTTGTGATGCTGTAACCATCTGTATTGCAACTCTATTGTTTTATTTTTCAATGAAATGGTATGGAAGTATAACAAAAGTAATATTAGGCGCTTCTCCTCAGACGTAATAGCTTCGATTTCGATAAAAGAGCGCGAAGCCTGCCGTGATATCAACACAGGCGCGCAGTGCAGATCGGTGAACGCCGGCTTGCGGAAAGGATTCGATGTCGAAGTAACGCAGCGGATTGCGACATCCGCTGGAGGAGGGGGTATGCAGTCCCGTGTGTCTTCCGTCATGAAGGATAAACAGGAGGTGGCCGAAGCCGATCGCGTGTCGCGCCGTGAAAAGATCGGTTACGGCCTGGGTGATGCCGGGGGCACCATCGTTACCGCGCTGATCGGCAACTTTCTGACCTTTTTCTATACCGACATCTTCGGTCTGGCGCCGGCCGTGGTTGGCACCATGTTCATGGTGCTGCGCATTCTGGATGCCTTTACCGATCCCATGATGGGCATGCTGGCCGACAGGACCCGCACCCGCTGGGGCAAATATCGCCCCTGGCAGCTGTGGATGGCACTGCCGATGGGAGTGATCGTTTTTCTGGCCTTCTATTCTCCCGCGCTCGACGGTACCGCGCTGATCGCCTATGCGGTGATGACCTATTTCCTGCTGTCGCTGACCTATACCGCCATTAACGTACCCTACTGCGCGCTGATCAATGTGATGACCAAAAGTTCGCGCGAGGTGGTCTCCTGTCAGTCGTATCGCTTCGCACTGAACGGCGTGGCGGCCTTTTGTGTGATGGTCGGGTTGCCGCTGCTGGCGGAGTGGTTGGGGCAGGGCAACCGGGCCTTTGGCTATCAGTACGGCGTGGCACTGCTGGCGGTGCTGGCAGTGGTGGCCTTTCTTGTCTGTTTTGCCACCGTCAGGGAGCGCATTGACACTCGCGATATGCAGTACGGGCTGAAGACTCTGATCGCCAACACGCTCAAAAACGATCAGCTGGTGCTGATGTTTTTGATCACCTTTGTGGTCATGAATATTTTCAACGTCAAGGGCGGGTCGGCGATCTACTTCATTCAATACTACCTTGAAGGTTCACCGTCTTTCGTGTCGTTCTTTTTTGCCGTGGCGACGCTGTCCGGCATCGTCGGCAGCATTGTCGTCAACTACCTTGCCAAACGTATGGAGACGGTCAGGCTCTTTATTCTGACCAATGTGGTGCTGGGGGTGGGCTCCTGCCTGGCCTATTTCGTACCCGGTGAATATCATATTATCTGGGTTGGACTCAACCTGGTAGGCTGCATGATTCTGGGATTTCTGCTGCCGCTCTCCTTCTCCATGATGGCCTTTACCGATGAGTACGGTGAGTGGAAAACCGGCAAGCGCACTTCGGGTATGACCTTTGCCTTCAACCTCTTTTTTATCAAGCTGGCCTGGGCGACCGGCGGCGCTATCGTCAGCTTTACCCTCGCCCTGGTCAGCTATCAGTCGGGTATGGATAACCAGACGGCCTCGTCTCTCAATGGTATCGCGCTGCTTGCCACGGTCATCCCCGGTGTCCTGCATTTTCTACTGGCGCTGATCACCTGTCTTTTCAAGGTTAACGAACCCTTTCTCGAGACCATCAAGCGCGATCTTGAAAAGCGTCATGACAGGTCGGCCGACGGTGAGGAAGGCGAAGGTCAGCGGGCCTGATCGTGTCGCCATCCGCCATCGATTCTCAACGGAATACATTCACTTTTAACGGCAATACAGCTCGCGAGGAGTCAGCATGAATCAGGACAGAACAGGCGACGTACGCACCGAGGGCTATATCACCGACGGTTTCTGGTCACGCTATATCGAACTGGTGCGCGATGTGGTGGTGCCCTACCAGTGGGAGGTGCTCAATGATCGCGTGCCCGATGCCGCGCCCAGCCACGCGATCGACAACTTTCGCATCGCCGCCGGCGAGAAGCAGGGCGACTACTACGGCATGGTGTTTCAGGACAGCGACGTCGCCAAGTGGCTGGAGGCGGTGGCCTACCTGCTGCGCCGCCAGCCCGATGCGACCCTGGAGCGCCAGGCCGACGACACCATCGAACTGATCGCCCGCGCCCAGCAGCCCGACGGTTATCTCAATACCTACTATATCTGCAATACGGCGGAGCCGCGCTGGAGCAACCTCTGCGAGTGTCATGAGCTCTACTGCGCCGGCCACATGATTGAGGCTGCAGTGGCCTATTTCGAGGCCACCGGCAAGCGCCGTTTGCTGGAGGTGATGTGCCGTTTCGTCGAACATATCGACGCGGTGTTCGGTCATGAGGCGGGGCAGATCGCCGGCTATGACGGCCACCCGGAGATCGAACTGGCGCTGATGCGGCTCTATGAGGTGACCGGCAACGAGCGTCACCTGGCACTGTGCCGCTTTTTCGTCGACGAGCGCGGCCGGCAGCCGCACTTCTACGACCGCGAGTGGGAAAAGCGCGGCGGCACCCACCACGACTTCGGCGCCGGAGGCGACGGCGTGCAGCCTTTCATGCTGCACGACAAGGGCTACAGTCAGGCGCATCTGCCGGTCTACGAGCAGGACCGCGCCGTCGGTCACGCGGTGCGTTTCGTCTATCTCTGTACCGGCATGGCCCAGCTGGCGCAGCACAGCGGCGACGAGAGGCTGATGGCGGCCTGCCGGCGGCTATGGGACAACATGGCCACCCGCCAGCTCTATGTGACCGGTGGGATCGGCGCCCAGGCGCCGCGGGAGTCCTTTACCTGCGACTTCGACCTGCCCAACGATGCCATCTACGGCGAAACCTGCGCCGCCATCGGGCTGATGTTTCTCGCCCGGCAGATGCTGATGGTGGAGACCGACCGACGCTATGCTGACGTGATGGAACGCTCGCTCTACAACAACGTGCTGGCGGGCATGGCGCTGGATGGGCAACACTTCTTCTACGTCAATCCGCTGGAGGTCGACCCGAAGGTTCTGGGTGACAATCTGGTCCTCCAGCACGTCAAACCGGTGCGTCAACGCTGGTTCACCTGCGCCTGCTGCCCGCCCAATCTGGCGCGACTGATCGCGTCGCTGGACCGCTACGTGGTGGGCTGTGCCGACAATACCGCCTTCGTGCATCTCTATATCGGCGGCGACTACGCGCTGCCGCTGGCGGACGGTACACTGAGGCTGCACCAGCAGAGCGAGCTACCGTGGGGAAGTAACGTGAGCATGACGGTACAGGCCGACAACGCGGTGAACGCCACCCTGGCGCTGCGTATCCCCGCCTGGGCGGCCGGGTTCAGCCTCGATATCAACGGCGAGGCGAGCGATATCAGCCCCGGTGATAACGGCTATCTCAGCATCGAGCGCCAGTGGGTCGATGGCGACCGTATCTCGCTCAGCTTCGAGATGCCGATACGTCGCGTCTATCCGCATCGCGCCGTGCGCCACGACGCCGGCCGAGTGGCGCTGCAGCGCGGCCCGCTGGTCTACTGCATGGAGCAGGCCGACAACGGCGAGCAGCTGCACAATATGGCGCTCTACCAGGGCGGCACACTGGAAACCGCCGAGGGCAGCGACGAGCTGGAGGGTATGACGCTGATTCGCGCCGCGGCGGTGCGCGACGCCGAAGCCGACAGCGACAGCCTCTACCGTTTCGACAGCGCGCCGATGAAGAGCGAATGCACGGCCACCTTCATTCCCTACTTCGCCTGGGCCAACCGCGGCGAGGGTGAAATGCGGGTGTGGGTGCGCGAAGTTCGATAGGCAGGTGCGGGTGTCTGTCGTCGGTCACTTTGACCATCGTGTCTGCATTCGGCGGGCCTGACGCGAAATATGGCGTATCAAAAGCGCAGGGGATGTTCATCGAACAGCGTGCCTACCTGCTGATCAAGGGCATAGAGATCGAGACAGCGCGAGCTCATTGCGGCTTGTGCCTGGGGCTGATCGTGACCTCCAGGCCCATCAGGTCCAGCACATCGAGTACCTTTTGCATCTGAAGCGTTGGTTTGCCTCGCTCAAGGTCAACAATGAAGCGGTTACCCGTGCCCGCCAGCCCGGCAAGGTCCATCTGTAGCAGGCTCTGCTGCTGCCTCATCTGCCTGATGACGTCGCCTATGTCCGCAGTGGAGCGAATGTTGCGAGGCCAGTGGTGCGATGAGACGTCTTTGCTGGTCATAAGGTCTCCCTGGGTTACCGTTCGGTAATAATATAGGAGCAAGAAACTTTTCCTGGCCAATAATTACCGATCGGTAACCCAAGCCTCGTCAAGGGAGGCGTCAGCGCTTCAACCGCCGCTTCACTTCCACCTTCAGGCACCCCTCGCCCAGCCGGGCGGTCAGTTGATCGCCCGGCTGGACGTCGTGGGCGTTGCGCACCACGCCCTGTGACGACTCTATAATGGCGTAACCGCGCCCCAGCACCGCCAGCGGGCTGACCGCGTTGAGCTCGCGCGCGAGGCCTTCGAGCTGCTGGCGACGCTGCGTCAGGAGACGCTGCGGCGCAGCGTGCAGACGCTGATCCAGTGTCTCGAGGCGGTCGCGCAGGGCGGGCAGAGCGCGTGCCGGCGAGGCCTGCTGCAGGCGCTGCGCCAGCGCTGCCAGCCGCTGGCGCTGCCAGGCCTGCTGCTGATCGCAGGCGCGCGCCAGTCGTGCTTCCAGCCCCTCCAGGCTGCGGCGCTGGGTGGCGAGCTGCTCACCGGGGTGGCGCAGGCGGGCGGCGGCGTGGTCGAGGCGCTGGCCGTACTGCTCGATCAGCCTTTGTTGGGCGCTGCGCAGCTGCCGTCCGAGCGCGTCAAGCTGCGCCAGCAGGTCGCGGCGATCCGGCACCAGCCGTTCGGCGGCGGCAGAAGGGGTGGGCGCCCGTGCATCGGCGGCCAGATCGGCCAGGGTGGTGTCGATTTCGTGGCCCACCGCGCTCATCACCGGCAGCGGGCAGGCGTGGATGGCGCGCGCCAGCCGCTCGTCGTTGAAACACCAGAGATCCTCCAGGCTGCCGCCGCCGCGGGTGATCAACAAGGCATCGAAGCGGCCATGGCGCACGGCGGTCTCGAGCGCCGCCCGTATCGCTGGCGCCGCCTGCTCGCCCTGCACCGGCACGGGCAGCAGACACACCTCGAGTGGCGGCCAGCGCGTGTTCAGCACCGCCAGCACATCCTGCAGCGCCGCGCCGGAAGCGGAGGTGATCACTCCCAGCCGCCGCGGTGGGAAGGGCAGCTGGCGGGCATTGGCGAATATCCCTTCACCGTCGAGCGTCGTCTTCAACCGCTCCAGCGCCGCCAGCAGGGCGCCGCGGCCGGCTTCCTGCACCGCCTCGACAATCAGCTGAAAATCGCCACGCGGCTCGAACAGCGATACCTTCGCCCGCAGCCGTACGCTGTCACCCTCGCGCAGCGGCGCGGCAACAAAGCGTGCCCGATTGCGAAACAGCGCACAGTTCACCTGGGCGCGATCATCCTTGAGGGTGAAGTAGATGTGCCCCGAGGCGGGGCGCGATACCCGCGAGAGCTCGCCTTCGACCCACACCTCGCCGAAGTTCTGCTCCAGCGCGCCGCGGGCGCGGCGATTGAGTTCGCTGACGGAGAGCGGCGGGGTGGTTGGATCGGGTCGGGACGACATGGCAACTCCGCAGGTGAAAACGAGGCGCTTTATGATGCGCCATTCGGGTAGGGTGAGGCGAGGGTGGCAGGGCGTTGCCGAACGGCGCGGTTTTTTGTCTGGAAAAGCGAGGGCCTCGGGCGTTATAATGTGCGATTAATTTCCCGCCGCCGCGCAATAGTACAACCTGTTTCAGTGGACGCCCGTTATGCTGCGTATAGCCCAGGAAGCGCTTACGTTTGACGACGTATTACTCGTTCCCGGTTACTCCGATGTTCTCCCCAAAAACGTCTCCCTCCAGACCCGCCTGACCCACAAGCTCGTGCTCAACATTCCGCTCGTCTCCTCGGCGATGGATACCGTGACCGAAGGTCGGCTGGCGATCGCCATGGCGCAGGAGGGTGGTATCGGCATTGTGCACAAGAGCATGAGCATCAGCGCTCAGGCCGCCGAGGTGCGCAAGGTCAAAAAACACGAGAGCGTGATCGTCAAGGACCCGGTGACCGTCAGCCCGGAGACCAAGCTCAATGACCTGCTGGCGATGGCCGATGAGTACGGCTACTCCGGTTTCCCGGTGGTCGACGGCGATCGCCTGGTGGGCATCGTCACCGGCCGCGACATGCGTTTCCAGCCCAACTACAGCGACTCGGTGTCGGCCATCATGACGCCGCGCGAAAAACTGGTGACCGCCCGCGAGGGCACGCCGCTGGAGGAGATCAAGCGCCAGCTGCAGGAGCACCGCATCGAGAAGATTCTGATCGTCGGCGACGACTTTCAGCTGCGCGGGCTGGTCACCGTGCGCGACATCGAAAAGGCGCGCACCTACCCCAATGCCGCCAAGGACAGCGACGGCCGCCTGCTGGTGGGTGCCGCCGTGGGGACCGGCGAGGAGACCCCGGAGCGCATCCAGGCACTGCATGACGCCGGCGTCGATGTCATCGTCATCGACACCGCTCACGGCCACAGCGCCGGGGTGATCGACCGGGTGCGCTGGACCAAGCAGCACTATCCCGATCTGCAGGTGATCGCCGGCAATATCGCCACCGCCGCCGCCGCCAGGGCGCTGGCCGAGGCGGGGGCGGACGCCGTCAAGGTGGGTATCGGCCCCGGCTCGATCTGCACCACCCGCATTGTGGCAGGCGTTGGCGTGCCACAGATCACCGCGGTGGCCGACGTCGCCGAGGCGCTCAAGCCCTTCGACCTGCCGCTGATCGCCGACGGTGGCATCCGCTTCTCCGGCGATATCGCCAAGGCGATCGTTGCCGGCGCCCACTGCGTGATGGTCGGCGGCCTGCTGGCCGGTACCGAGGAGGCGCCGGGCGAGGTCGAACTCTACCAGGGGCGCACCTACAAGGCGTACCGGGGCATGGGCTCGATGGGCGCCATGTCGCAGACCCAGGGCTCCTCGGACCGTTACTTCCAGGACAAGAACGAGGGCGTCGAGAAGCTGGTGCCGGAGGGCATCGAGGGTCGCGTGCCCTACAAGGGGCTGATGAGCGCCATCGTGCACCAACTGATGGGCGGCGTACGCTCCTCGATGGGCTACACCGGCGCGCACAGCGTCGACGAGATGCGCACCGTGCCGGAGTTCGTGCGCATCACCGGCGCCGGTTTTGCCGAGTCCCACGTGCACGACGTGCAGATCACCAAGGAAGCGCCCAACTACAGGAGTTGATGGCGTCGCTGCCGTCCAACCCCTGTCGGAGCGGGAGGCGAGAGCTTCCCGCTCGCTGTTTTAAAGGCCCAATGCCCGCAAAAAAGAGCTCGCCATGACCGACATTCACGCCCACAAGATCCTGATCCTCGACTTCGGCTCGCAGTACACCCAGCTGATCGCGCGGCGCATCCGCGAGATCGGCGTCTACTCGGAAGTGCGCGCCTTTGACATCACCGAGGCGGAGATTCGCGACTACAACCCCAACGGCATCATCCTCTCCGGCGGGCCGGAGTCGGTTGCCGAGCTGGACTCGCCGCGCGCCCCCGAGTGCGTGTTCACCATGGGCCTGCCGGTACTGGGCATCTGCTACGGCATGCAGACCATGGCGGCGCAGCTGGGCGGCGCCACCGAAGGCTCCGACAAGCGTGAATTCGGCTACGCGCGCATCAGCGTGGCCGGCGAAGACACCCTGCTGGGCGGCATCAAGGATCATATCGGCGAGCGTGGCGACGCCCTGCTGGATGTCTGGATGAGCCATGGCGACAAGGTCGCTCATGTGCCCGAGGGCTTCGCGGTCACCGCCTCCACGGAGAGCTGCCCGATCGCGGCCATGAGCTGCGAGGAACGCCGGCTCTACGCGGTGCAGTTCCATCCGGAAGTGACCCACACCCCCCAGGGGCAGCGCATCCTCGAGCGTTTCGTGGCGGAACTCTGCGGCTGCGAAAAACTCTGGACCCCGGCGCGCATCATCGAGGACCTTGCCGAGCGCGTCCGCGAGCAGGTGGGCGATCGCCACGTGCTGCTCGGCCTCTCCGGCGGCGTCGACTCCTCGGTAGTGGCAGCGCTGCTGCACAAGGCGATCGGCGACCAGCTCACCTGCGTGTTCGTCGACAACGGCCTGCTGCGCAAGGACGAAGGCGCCCAGGTCATGGACACTTTCTCTCAGCACATGGGCGTGCGCGTCATCCGCATCGACGCCGAGGATGAATTCCTCGGCAGGCTCAAGGGCATTGATGATCCGGAGCAGAAGCGCAAGCTGATCGGCAACACCTTCATCGACGTGTTCGACCGCGAAGCGATGAAGATCGACGGCGTCGACTTCCTCGCCCAGGGCACCATCTACCCGGACGTGATCGAATCCGCCGCCAGCAAGACCGGCAAGGCCCACGTGATCAAGTCGCACCACAACGTCGGCGGCCTGCCCGAGACCATGAAGCTCAAGCTGGTCGAACCGCTGCGCGAACTGTTCAAGGACGAAGTGCGCAAGCTCGGCCTCGAACTCGGCCTGCCCTACGACATGGTTTACCGTCATCCCTTCCCGGGACCGGGCCTCGGCGTGCGCATCCTCGGCGAAGTGAAGAAAGAGTACGCCGACATCCTGCGTGAAGCCGACGCCATCTTCATCGAGGAACTGCACAACTTTGAGTGGTACCACAAGACCAGCCAGGCCTTTGCCGTCTTCCTGCCGGTGAAATCGGTCGGCGTGGTCGGCGACGGCCGCCGCTACGAATGGGTCATCGCCCTGCGCGCCGTCGAGACCATCGACTTCATGACCGCACGCTGGGCCCACCTGCCCTACGACTTGCTGGAGAAGGTCTCCGGTCGCATCATCAACGAGATCAGCGGCGTGTCGCGGGTGACCTACGACGTGAGCAGCAAGCCGCCCGCGACGATCGAGTGGGAATGATCACACGTTAGGCACTAGCTGGTACTAACTGGCATTAAATGACACTTAAGCCCATGTTTACATGGGCTTTTTTGTTTTTGTGTCTGGCAGTATTTGGCAACTGATAGCAGCGGGAAGCACCGCTTGAGCGTGGTATCCAAGGTGGTATTATCGAGACATGATGCCATGAGTGATAGCCGATACCATGCTGCTTGATCCTGTGTGTTCATGGTATCAAAATTATTTAACTTACTGTTTTAATTGATCTTATGGCCTGATTTTTGGGTGATCTTTCAGCATGGTATCGGAATCGAAGAAGGATAAGACTCTTGCTGACCGATACCAAGCTGCGCAACCTCAAGCCGAGGGATAAACTCTACAAGGTGAATGACCGGGATGGCCTCTATGTGGCTGCCACCCCTGCCGGTTCCATCTCATTCCGTTACAACTACTCGATCCATGGCAGGCAAGAGACAATCACCTTTGGCCGCTATGGCGTTGGGGGTATCACTCTGGCAGAAGCCCGTGAGCGGCTAGGAGAGGCCAAACGGATGGTCGCAGATGGGAAGTCGCCAGCTAAGGAGAAGGCCCGTGACAAGGCGCGCGTGAAAGGGGCTGAAACCTTTGGTGCCTGGGCGGAAAAGTGGTTACGTGGCTACCAGATGGCCGACTCTACCCGTGATATGCGCCGCTCAGTTTATGCGAGAGAGCTGGAAACGAAATTCGGCAATCAGAAGCTGACAGAAATCACCCACGAAGATTTGCGGGCGCTAACCGACGCCATTGTGGAGCGAGGCGCGCCTGCTACGGCGGTTCATGCGCGCGAGATTGTACTCCAGGTATACCGCTGGGCCACTGAGCGAGGCCAGAAGGTTGAGAATCCGGCAGACCTGGTTAGGCCAGCAAGCATTGCCAGGTTTGAGCCGCGAGATCGAACCCTAACGCCCGAAGAAATCAAGATTATGTACCAGTACATGGGGCGTATTGGTACATCGCCATCGATTCGGGCAGCGGTTAAGCTGCTGTTGTTGACGATGGTTCGTAAAAGCGAGCTGACGAATGCCACCTGGAGTGAGATCAACTTCAGCGAAGCGCTCTGGACGATCCCCAAAGAACGGATGAAGCGGCGAAACCCTCACCTGGTGTTTCTATCCAGGCAGGCCATGGACATCCTCATCGCTTTGAAGACGTTCTCTGGTGGGTCGGAGTATGTTCTGCCGTCGCGTTACGATTCTGACGTACCCATGAGCAGTGCCACGCTGAACCGGGTGATGACGATGACTTACAAGCTGGCCCAGAAGGAAGGGCAGCCCCTTGCCAAATTTGGACCCCATGACCTGAGGCGCACAGCCAGTACCTTGCTCCATGAAGCTGGCTACAACACCGACTGGATAGAGAAATGTCTAGCGCATGAGCAAAAAGGCGTGAGGGCAATCTATAACAAAGCCGAATATCGTGATCAGCGTACAGCGATGTTGCAGGACTGGGCTGATATGATTGATGAATGGGGGCGGATGCAGCCTCTGAATGCAACACCGTTAATGCGTTGATGACGGAGCCTCATGGTACTGCACCATCAGTTCACTCATCATTTCAATGGGACATTTGAAATCGAACCGCTTCCGCGGGCGCATGTTGAGCTCAAGCGCTATCTCATCCAGTTCTTGCTGGCTGTAGACCGATAGATCTGTTCCCCTGGGCAAGTACTGCCGTATGAGCCCATTGATATTGAGGGGGCGGCCATCCGCTTGGCACCTCTTTGCCACGGGCTATGCGGGTCAGCGAAGTAGATCGCCGTGCCGGTTTTCTGCGAGATCTCGGCATGCTTCACCATCTCTCTACCCTGGTCGTAGGTCATGGACAGCCGTAGGGCTCGCGGCACCTCATTGAGCTTATCGCTGAAGCCAACGGCCGCCGCCGTGGCCGTGGTGCCATCCACTTTCGCCAGGATCACCAGGCGTGTGGTGCGCTCCACCAGCGTACCGACAGCGGAGCGATTGTTGGCCCCCATGATGAGGTCGCCCTCCCAGTGGCCAGGCATCAAGAGGTCTTTGATCTCAGGCGGGCGCATGTGGATGCTGACCAAATCGGGAATCTGCTGGCGTCGATCCTTGCCACGACTGCGTGAGCGACGCTTGCCGTTGCCCTGCCGCAGGCAGGCGATGAGCTCTTTCTTGAGACTGCCGCGGGGCATCACGTAGAGCGCGTTGTAGATGGCCTCATGCGAGACCTGCCGATGTGAATCGTTGGGAGACATGCGCTTCAGTGTGCGGGCTATCTGCTGCGGTGACCAGTACTTGCGCAGCAGGTAAACCACCACCTCGAAGAGTTCCCCGTCTGGGTGCAGCCTGGGACGTCGACGTGGCCGATGTCGTGTCAGACGAGCCCGATAGCCGGCCAGGCTGGCATCGTAGCCCTTGATAGGATCGACCGAATGGCGAGCCATTTCTCGCGACACGGTGCTCGGCGCACGCCCCAGATGAGTGGCAATGGCCCGGATCGAGTGCGTGGCTCGCATCATCACGATGGCGGCCCGATCTTCAGCAGAAAGATGGCGATAGCAGTAGTTCATGGCAACACCGTACCTGATGGATCATGTGTTGCACTTGGTCATTGAGACCGCCGTTCCGAGTCCAGCTCAAAGCACTGATGAAGGATTACGACATCAGCGACGCGACGGTCGTCGAGTGGCTGAAACTGGGAATCCTCAATGAAGTACGAGAGTGACGTTGCCAGCTATCTGACTCTACTCTCAATGAAACCTATCCCTGCCTGCTGCGCCTAAACGGCTACGATCATCGTCCAATAAGAAAAATTAGGACCAGTAAATATAGGTAACTCAAGTAACAAGATGAAGACAAGCATTACCCGTCTGTTCCTGAATTACCTAAATCAAAGAAGGTTAAATTAAAGCTGAATAACTCCCATCGACTTTAACTTCATACCGGCTCACTAATGCACTTGAGGGTTTTCTAAAACATTCTTGAGGGTTATAGCCATGCAGACTCGTCTCAAGTTTTTCCTCCCCGCAGTCATCCTCTCAGCCGGTATTTCCACTGCTGCTCAGGCCAGCACCCCAATCGTCGATGAACATCCTTCGATATCCGATCACGGAGGCACTGATATTACCCAGTCTTCCAGTCATTTGCTGGTCGCGTCCAGTGATGGAGGGGATGGTGGAGATGGTGGTGACGGCTCCGCCGGTGGTGATGGTGGCGACGGCGGTGATGGTGCCGGGTCAAGCGGCGGCGATGGGGGCAATGGTGCTGCTGGTGGGGATGGGGGCGATGGCTCATCCGGTGGCAGCGGTAATAGCGACGGCGGCAACGGCAATGGCAGTGGCAACGGCTCGGGCAATGGTAACGGCACCGGGAACGGCAACGGAATAGGTTAACGTTTTCGCCTCGAGCGAACATGGAGACAACGCATGAAGCCTTTGAAAATTGTCATGCTGGGCTTGAGCGCCTGCATTCTGAGTGGCTCAGGCATCGCATTGGCCAGTGACGGCAGCAATACCGATTGCACCTATCTGGATGGTTCCGCCGGTCAGGATGGTGCCAATGGGACCGTCGACTGCCCGGATGGTGGCCATGGTGGCGACGGTCAGGCGGGTCAGGATGGCGGCGATGGTGGTGATGGTGGTGACGGCGCCAATGGCGGGGATGGCGGCGACGGTGGTAACGGTGGCGCCGCTGCTGACGGCAAGGATGGCTAAAACCATGAAAAAACCAACGCTCCCCTGGCAAGGTTTGCTGATAGTTCCACTGGTGGCCCTTTCAGTCCTGCCCGCAGTGTCGCAGGCCGATCCTGCGCCACACACCACGATTACCCTGGCGGCCAACGGAGGTAATGGCGGCAATGGCGGGGCTGGTGATGCGGGCGGTGACGGTGGCGATGGCGGTGATGCCGGCTCCGGCAGCAATGCCGATGGTGGCAATGGCGGCAACGGTGGCGATAGCGGTGCCTCTGGTGCTGGCAGTGGCGGCGGCAGCGCTGGCGACGGTGCTGATGGCGGTGACGGTGGCGACGGTGGTTCAGGAGACGGGGCCAGCGGGGGCGATGGTGGCAATGGTGGTGACGGCGGGAATGGCGGTAGCTCAACGGGGTGACAACGATCACGGGAGTCGGCAATCATGATCTTGAAGGTGTCAAAAAAGCAGCTGTTGTCAGCGTCCTTGCTGGCCGTATCTCTTCACATGGCACCAGCGCTTCTGGCGCCAGTGCTGGATGCCGGAAGTTCACAAGCTCATGCCAGTGATGGGGGGAGTGGAGGAGATGCCAGCGGCAGTGGCAATGGAGGTAATGGCGGCGATGCCGGGGCCGGCAGCAACGGGGATGGTGGTGATGGCGGCAACGGCGGTAGCGGAGGCGGCAACGGGGGTAATGGTGGTAACGGCAGTGGGTCGGGTGACGGAGGTGACGGCGGCGATGCTGGACCCGGAGGTGAAGGTGGTCAGGGCGGTTCCGGCGGCCCGGATGGAGGACAGGACGGGAGTGACGGCAGCGACGGATGATCCTCGTTGACGTACCAACCCTGAATGGCCCCTGATGGGGCCATTCTCATTGGCAGGCTTTCAAGGGCAATGTCCACCGAGGCTGCTGTGCGGCATCAGCATATGCCACCCGGACAGGCCTGCCTTATATCGGCACATCGTAGTGTATGGAACGTTTTAGATAACGCGCCAGAATAATCGCGGTCGAACGTTGGCGCCTCAATACCACTGCCCTGCAGGAAGTGTTTCACGTTACGGCAGTCCCACATTTGCGCGACACTGCAGCGCCAGACCGGCGCCGATTAGCAGCGCCCGCTCCCTTTTGCTGGTTTCTCTCTACGACCCCGATCGGCGTAGCATTATGCTGAAACTCCTCGCTCAGATCGGTCACGTGCGCCAAAATCGATAGCCCGTGTTATGTGAGAAAGGGTGTCGAGACCAAGGCTCGGCTCTCGGTGGCATCAACAACACGCTAAAGAGGTAAGACCAGTAATGACGACTAAAGTCCAATTGTGGCGATAAATGAATCGCCTTAGCTTTATTCCATGGTCGAAAGGGGAGATTTTTATTTAAAGCTTTTGTTTGTAGCCCCTTTAAAAATAATTTTTCGATTAAAGAAGCACGCTAATTGGTAAGACCAGTGGAGAGATAAATGGCTGAGTGGGCAGACGAAGAAGGCAACGACACACCACGCGGTGCTGAAAAGGTGTTTGGTTATTTTCGCGATCAGATTCTGTCAGGTGCTCTGGCGCCCGATGATCGGTTGCCCAGTGAGCGGGAGCTGGCACTGTCGCTGGGGGTAGGGCGGCCGCTGCTGCGCGAAGTGATGCGTTCGCTGGACATGCTGGGCGTGCTGGATATTCGCCACGGCAAAGGCGCCTTCGTGGCGCGTGCCAATTTTGGAATGTTGTCGGACTTTTTCACCCTGTACCTGGCTCAGGAAAAAAGCGCGCTGGATGACGTGATGCAGGCGCGTATCGCCATTGAATGTCAGGCCATTCGGCTGGCCTGTGACAGAGCCACGGATGCCGATATTTCCTGCATCGAGACATGTTTCACGCAATTGACGCAGACCGTGGACGACCCGGAGCGTGGCGGTCTCTCGGACTACGAGTTTCATATCGCCATTGTGGAGGCGAGTCACAGCAAAACGTTGATCGCGCTCTACCACGCCATCTCCACGATGCTGTTGAAAAGCCACGTCGAGCGGCGCAGAACAACGGCCAACTCGCCCGAGATCGTCGAAAGCCATATCGACTCCCACCGCCAGGTCTTTCTCGCCATCGTTGAAGGCGACGGCGAGATGGCGCATCAACGGCTCCGCGAACACTTCGCCATCGGTGATGAACTGCGTCGGCGAAGCATCATTGCCGCTCATCGAAAGAGTGGCTCCAGCATTTGCTCAATCGATAATGAAAAGTGAGGCGCATATGTTTACTAAAATCGGTATGGGGTTGGCGATGGCAGTACTGTCGCTGGGTCTGAGTACCTCTGCATTGGCTGAAACCTTGCGCTATGCCCACGTGGGGGCAGAAGGTGATCTACAGACTCGATACGCTTCGGAGGCGGCACAAGCCATCCAGGAGGCCACCGATGGCAACATTAATGTCCAGGTTTTTCCTGCCAGCCAGTTGGGCGGGGTGGCGGAAATGGTGGATGGCGTCCGTATGGGCTCCATTGATCTAGGCCATCATGATTTTGCTTCGTTGGCGAGAGTCGTGCCAGAGGCCGCCGTATTCAATGCGCCTTATATCTATCGCAACGCTGAGCACGCCCTGCATGCTACCGCGCCGGATTCGCCGGCAGTACAAAAAATCAATCAGCAGCTTATCGAGAAGGGTGGCGTACGGATTATTGGCAGAATTTATCGAGGTAAACGCCATATTTCCTCTAATTTTGCGGTCAAATCTCCTGATGACCTCTCCAGAGAGCCTTTCCGCGCTGTGCCGCTGGATCTCTGGGTCTCCATGGTCAAGGGGTTTGGGGCTACTCCGACGCCAGTCGCGGTCTCGGAGCTGCCCACGGCACTGATGACCGGGCTGGTGGTCGGCCAGGAAAACCCGCTGACCATGATCAATGCCAACCAACTCTATGAAGTCCAGTCGCATGTGTCGCTTACCGGCCACATGGATTCGGTGCTGGCGATCTTCATGAACGAGCGCAAGTGGCAGTCGCTGGAGGAATCGGACCGACAGGCCATTGAAACGGTGCTTGATGACAAGGCCGAGCAGTCGCTGCAGTGGGCGCAGACATCAGAGAGCGAACTGATCCAGACCCTGCAGGACAAGGGCATGACCATTCTTGGCGAAGAAGATGGTTTGGATGTGGCCGCCTTCCGCGACCAGGTGCGGGCGCAGATCGACAAGGACTTCCCGGACTTCAAGCCCTATATCGAGATGATCGCCGAGGTCGAGTAATCGATCGCCATGAGCCACCATATCCGTGGCTCACGGCTCACGATAAAAGCGTCGCTAACAAATAGTGGCGCACGGCAGGCGGTGAAATCGTCGCGAAAGGAGAAGCGGGCATGCATCTGATCAGGCGGCTGCTGGAAGGAATATGTGCCCTGTTGCTGGCCGGCATAGTGCTGGTGCCACTGCTCCAGGTCGTTTTACGGGAAGTCTTCGTCAGCCCGATGGTGGGGGCGGAAGAGTTTACCCGCTTTCTGCTGGTCTGCCTGGTGTTCATGGCCTATCCGCTGGTGGTCGACAACGGCGAGAACATTGTCATGACCGAGCTGCGCGAATCACTGCCGACGGCGCTACGCAAACCGTTGAAGCTGTTGATTGTGGTTTGCGCGATCCTGACCAGCGGTTTTATCGCCTATGCCACGTTCATGACGGTGCAGACCAATCTTGGCAATACCACACCGACGCTCAAGATTCCCTTCTGGCTGTTTTTGGGATCGACCCTGCTGGGGTTTAGTGGCGCGTGCCTGCTGCATCTGGTTCACGGTGTTCACCCGCCTGCCTCGGAAGTCGGACCCAACCAATAAGGGGGAATCATGGGTATTGCCTTGATCATCGGCTTTCTGGCCCTGTTCGTTCTCGGTTTTCCGGTCGTTTATTCCATTCTGATTCCCTCCATTGGCTATGTCCTGATCGAAGGCTTTCCCAATGGGTTATTGGCTCAGCGCATCACCTACGCGCTCGACAGCTTTCCGCTGGTCGCCGTGCCGATTTTCATCTTTGTGGGCAACATCATGAATCTGGCCGGCGTCACGGAGCGTATCTTTCGGTTTGCTGACACGCTGGTCGGACGCGTACCGGGCGGGCTGGCTCAGGTGAATATCTTCTCCAGTCTGATCTTTTCAGGCATGTCCGGGGCGGCGCTGGCCGATGTCGGTGGGCTGGGCAAGATCGAGATCGAGGCCATGCGCAAGCGCGGATTTTCAGCACCATTTGCCGGTGCCATCACGGCTTCTTCGGCGGTGGTGGGCCCCATCTTTCCGCCCAGCATTCCGTTGATCGTCTATGGCTCGGTGACCAGTGTCTCAATCGTGCAGCTGTTGATTGCGGGCATCGTTCCGGCCCTGATCTGTATTGCGCTGCTGATGATCACGGCGGCCATTCTGGCGCTGCGTCACAATATGCCGCGGGCGCCACGCCGACCCACTCTGGGCGAGATCACTGCATCGCTGATGCCGGCACTGCCGGCACTTCTGGCACCGGTACTCATGATCGCCGGGATGATGAGTGGCCTGTTCACGCCGACCGAAGCGGCGGCAGTAACCGCCGGCTATGTCCTGTTGATCAGTGGGCTGGTGTATCGCGAATTGACCTGGGCACACCTCTGGAGCGCCATGATGGTTACCTTGCGCAGCACCAGCGCCATTCTGATCATTGTGGCCGCCGCCTCGCTGTTTGGCTGGATTCTGGCCGTTGAACAGATTCCGCAGGCCTTCGCCGGCTGGATACTTCAGGTTTCGAAGGACCCGTTGATGCTGCTGCTGATCGCCAATCTGATTTTCTTTGTGGTCGGCATGTTTCTGGATTCCACGACGGCTACGCTGCTGGTCGTTCCCGTGATCGCACCGCCGATGGTGCTGGCGGGGGTGGATCCCGTGCATCTGGGTATCGTGGCGATCTTCAATCTGATGATCGGTCTTTTGACACCGCCCATGGGGCTCTCCCTGTATCTGATTGCCTCCATTGCCAGAATTTCCCTGCGTCAGCTACTTTGGGCACTGCTTCCCTTTTATATACCATTGCTGACCACCCTGGCGATCATCACGTTTGCCTCGGACCTGGTGCTCTGGCTGCCCGGCATGCTTCGCTAAACAAACCCCAGGAGTAAACCAATGAAGATAGTGATTGGCTCGGACCACGCAGGCTATCGGCTCAAGGCGTCAGTGGTGGCCTTTGTTGAATCGCTTGGGCATGAGGTGATCGACGTGGGTTCACATGACGACGTCCCGGTGGATTTTCCAGACATCGCGAAAGCACTGACGAGCAAAGTGACGAGTTGCGAGGCCTCCCGAGGGCTGATGGTGTGTGGCACCGGCGTGGGGGCTGCCATTGCCGCCAACAAGGTCAGGGGCATCCGCGCAGCGGTGTGCCACGATATCCACTCGGCCCATCAGTGTGTCGAACATGACGACGTCAACGTGATGTGCATCGGGGCACAGATCGTCGGTTCCTGGCTGGCCAACGACTTGATCAAAGCCTACCTGGATGCCGAGTTTTCCACGGACGAAGCGTTTCGTCGGCGCGTGGAAAAGCTGCACGCCATGGAAAATGATGGGTAGTGGCGTCAAATGGAGAGTGACAAGGCGACCTCTTGTTAATCGTGCGCTCCATTAGCATTTTGGGTGAGAGCGTTTTCCCATGTCTCATGTGACCTACGGTGTCAGCAGCAAGGGCGGGAAAGGTATTCCGTGGCGGAATGCTGAAAATCGAGTGCCCCGATCCGGTCCGACCCCGACTCGAGCAGATAGCCGAGTTCGGTGATGTCGCCGGTTTCGGTCTCGGCGGCGCTGGCGCTCATCAGACGACTCTGCGGCCCCGGGCGTCGGGTGAGCCGTTACACAGGCAGACGGCCATTGACAGGTCGGTGGCCGGTTAGATCAGGCCGCGACGCAGCGCAAGTATTCGGTCGCCGACATCGAACAGAGTGACGCCAACGAGTGCGGCTACCTCGAAAGCGGTGCCGACCTCACAACCCGCTTCATCGCCACTCCGTCGATTTGAGTAATTAGTCGGTCCTGAAAAACCAAAAATCACCGTGAAATCATGATTATGCGCCTGGATGATGCTCCCTTTTCGGCGTAAAATCTGGTCTATCCTCGCCAAAATCGTGAGAAATCGACATGACTCCCCGCGATCAGCGCCAGAATCCACAGCGTGACCTGCTCAACATCTACCTTGATGACGTCATCAACATGCGCCACGAGTTGGTGCAAATGAGTCAGAGAATCGACTGGTCCGATTGCGAGAACATTTTTGCATCAGACTACACCAGCAACAACGGTAGACCCG
>NZ_KB907880.1 GCF_000382245.1 Kushneria aurantia DSM 21353 | reverse complement strand
GAAAAGCGAAGGATTGCTGTCACGCTGTTATCTGAAAGGGCGCAAGGGCGATCGGATTCATGCGCTGCTGTGTGGTGTCGGCATGAATTTGAGGAAAGTCATGAAGAAGCTCAGGGAGCTTCTTTTTGTCTGTTACTTTTTCCGCTTTTCAGGTCTATTTTGGCGTTATGTCCGGTCAATGATCTTCAATTTTTTGTGCTCATTGGCCAGTATAAGGAGAGCCGAATTCGACTCCCCGGAAAAAATCGGGGTTTAGCAGGGGCGACTATATACCGGCGAGGCACTAGCGGAAAGGACGCTGACCTATGCCACCAATACGGCACCTACAGACTTGCGTGGCGAGGCCGAGCAGGGTTTTCTTGACGCACTCGTCGATATTTCCGACGGCGAGCTGCAGGTCGTGCCCTATTGGGGAGCCTCTGTACTCAACGGCGATGAGACTCTGAATGGCGTCGAAAGCGGCGTTGCCGATATGGGATTTATCAACATCAACTACTATCCCAATCAGCTGTTGCTGAACAGCGCTTTCCAGCTCTTTCCGCTGGGGCCGGAAACCTTCAACGGCAAGATGTCGGCCTACCATACGATTTACGATGAGGTCGCTCCACTGCGCGAAGAGTTTGCGCAATACGGCCAGCGCATCGTCTATCTCTATCCCTATCTGCCTTATGCAGGCGTGTTCAACGAATCGGTCACCTCCTTTGACGATTTCGAGGGGCTACGCATTCGAGCCTCGAGTCAGTGGATGCTAAATCTGCTTGCCGATCTTGATGCTACACCAGTGTCGGTACCCTGGAGCGACACCTATCAGTCGCTACAATCCGGCGCAATCGACGGAGTATTTACCAACTACGACAGCCTCAGTCGTACCGGCATGGATGCGATCGCTCCCAACATTTTTACCACTCAGCGTCTGTGGATCGGCACGCCGATGGTTATTACTATCAATCAGAATATATGGAATTCGCTTTCCGAACAGGAAAGGTCGTGGTTCAGTGAGGCGGCGCAACAGGCAGAGCAGGTTTTCGGCAGATACTACGCCAATGAGTTCGAGCGTATTGCCGAGAAGCAGCGAGATGCTGGCTATACCGTTACCGCTGCTTCCACCGAGGAGGTAGATCGCTTTGCCGAGCTGCCGGCGATAGAGCGCAACCGCGAACTCTGGATTGACAGTGCCGAGCAGGCCGGTGCGGAGGAGCCGGGGGCCATCCTCGATCAGATGAAGACCCTTATCGACAGGGCGGGCGACTCATGAGTGCGCCTTCGCCCTCTGTTTGGACGCGCCTCATGACGCAGCTCAACAGAGGGCTCGCCGAAACCTGTGGATGGCTTTTGCTCGTGGTCGTGCTGTTCATGGTTGTTGACCTTATGGCGCGAGGCTTCTCGCGTCCCCTCTACGGTGTTTCCGAACTGGCCATGTTTACCATGATCGCGGTCGTCTATCTGGGACTTTCCCATGCCGAAGAGCAGGATGCGCATATCCGGGTGGAATTTCTGACCGAAAGGCTCTCTGGAGAGCCGGCACGATGGCTGCGCGGCTTTATCACGCTGGTTTCGCTTGTGACGGTAGGTATCGTGTCGTGGGCTGTGTGGAAAAGTGCTCTTGCAGCCCTGAAAAGCGGCCAGGCGATCGCCGGGCCGCAGCCTATCGAGATCTACCCGATCAAGTTCGTGATGTTTGCGGCACTGGTGCTTTATGCCCTGCAGCTGGCGCGCCATTTATGGGGCCTTTGGCGAGGCGACAGCGCCAAACACTGAGCTGAGACGGTGCTGCTGCGATACGCAGTCAGGCTTCAGCAGATTGCCCCTGGTCATGTGTCGACAGCACTCTGCTCTCTTGAATGACATTACAACGGATAACCCCATGGACTTCACGCTGGTAGGCATCATCGGCGTGGTTACGCTGCTCACATTGCTCGTGATGGGCGTGCCACTGGCGATAAATTTTTTGCTGGTCGCCTTCATTGGTATCGCTGTGCTTCTGACACCAGGCAGTGCCGTTTCGCTGCTGGGCGATACCATGTATACGGCGATCGCCTCGCCGACCTTTACGGTGCTGCCACTGTTTGTATTAATGGGAGCACTGGCTGCCGCCAGCGGCTTCGCAGAGCGGGCCTACAAGGGGTTGTATCGGCTATCGGCGCAGCTTCCGGGATCGCTTGCGGTGGCGACGGCATTTGGCAGTGCCGCCTTTGCGACGGTGTGTGGTTCGTCACTGGCCACTGCCAGCGTCTTCGGGCGTATTGCTTATCCGGAAATGCGTCGTTATCACTATGACAAACGCTTTGCTCTGGGCAGCATCGCCTGTGCTGGCTCCTTTGCGGCGATGATTCCGCCCAGCGGCATGTTTATTCTGTTTTCCATTTTTACCGGTGTGCCGGTCGGCCAGCTTTTTATTGCCGGTATCGTGCCCGGCATTCTGACCGCACTGGTCTATGCCGGGTCGATCGTCTGGCGTGCCTCGCGCGACCCGTCATTGGCTCC
Organism: Kushneria aurantia DSM 21353; assembly: GCF_000382245.1. GTDB lineage: Bacteria > Pseudomonadota > Gammaproteobacteria > Pseudomonadales > Halomonadaceae > Kushneria > Kushneria aurantia. The sequence goes on along the minus strand of NZ_KB907880.1, from coordinate 65,719 downwards.
GCGTATGGAGGCGGAGCAGCGCATCATGTTGCGTGATCGGCTGCATGGGTTGCTCGATTTATGGCAGATCCTGCTACTGGGTGGAGTGGTCATCGGTGGTCTTTACGGTGGACTGTTCACGGCCACCGAAGCCGGTGCAGTGGGCGCAATGGGGGCTATGCTGCTGGGAGCCGGCGCCGGGCCGCTGCGCTCGCTGCCACGACTGCGAGGCGCGCTACGTGAATCGGCGGGGATTACGACAACGCTTTTCTTTATCATTATTGCCGCGCTGTTCTTCAGTCGCTTCCTCGGGCTGACTCGCATTCCCTTCGAAATTACCAGTTTCATGACCTCCTGGGATGCGCCTTCATGGATGGTGCTGGGTCTGATTCTTGTCATCTGGTTTCTGATGGGAATGGTTGTGGTACCAGCTGCAGCATTTGCTCTGACGTTGCCGATTGTATTTCCGATCGTTGTCGAACTGGGTTACGAGCCGATCTGGTTTTGTATCGTTGCCATGAAAATGTGCGAAATAGCCGGAGTCACGCCGCCGGTCGGACTGAACGCCTTTGCACTGGCCGGCGCGGCGGGAAAGGAGGTACGCATCAGTGAGGTGTTCTCCGGCGTATGGCCGTTCGTGGCCTGCGATCTTTTCATATTGCTGCTGCTGCTTGCCTTTCCCGCCATTACGCTGTGGCTGCCACAGAGCATGATGTAACCATTGCCCGGCCAGAGGCCTAATAGCCTCCGCCGACCGGGTTGAGGCTCCGGTTCGTCAATTGATGTGCCGTTGCCATGTCGCCATCGATAATATCGAAAGCGACGAGCGACGAACTGATCACCGCCCGCTGCGACATGGACCGCTGTCAGTTCGGCAAGACCACCATCTTCGACTTTGCCCGCCATCGCCGCATCGAGCACTACGGGCGCATCACTTCACAGACCGGCGTCGAGCGCTGAGCAAAGCGCCGCGTCGACCGTTACTGCCATCTATTCTGCGAGTTGCATGGACCATTTCTCCGCGTTAGCCACAGGACAGGGAGAGGCATCGGCTGATCGGCGGCACAGGATGTTGACTTACTGCTGATCCATGGTGTCGATGCGATTCTCACGGCGTTCGATATTGACCAGCGGATGCCGGTTCAGGCTGGGCAACGCATCACCGTTTTCCATGAAAAGATGGGCTCGCCCGGGATCGAAGCCGAAGCGTACCGCATTGTTCACGCGTTTTTGCACTTCACCGTCGGCCATGACCACCCACTCGCCGTCCTCGGTGGCGATATAGAGCGAGGTGGCACCGCCGAGGCGCTCGATGACCGTCACGGTACCGCCCATAGGGCCGTTGTCTTCGATGGTCAGATGCTCGGGGCGCACGCCCAGCGTGAGTCGCTCACCGCGCTGACAGTTGCCGGACTCTACCGGGATCAGGCGGCTATCGCCGCCGGGTAGCGTCACCTGAACTCCAGCGGGGCTGGTCTCGGTCACTTCGACCTCGGTGAAGTTCATCGTCGGTGAGCCGATAAAACCGGCGACGAAACGGTTGCGCGGATGGTGGTAGAGCGCCATCGGCGAGCCCACCTGTTCGACGACACCGCCCTGCAGGACCACGATCTTGTCGGCCATGGTCATCGCTTCCACCTGGTCGTGGGTGACGTAGATCATGGTTGCTTCCAGCTCATTGTGCAGCCGTGCCAACTCGATGCGCATCTGCACCCTCAGCGCCGCGTCGAGGTTGGAAAGAGGCTCGTCGAAAAGGAAAATGCCGGGGTTTCGGACAATGGCGCGGCCGATCGCCACGCGCTGACGCTGGCCACCGGAGAGCGCTCCCGGTTTGCGATCGAGAAGCTCTTCGAGCTTGAGAATGCGCGCCGCTTCGCGCACGCGGGCATCGCGATCGGCTTTCGGTACCCCGGCCAGGCGCATGCTGAAGCCCATATTGTTGGCAACCGTCATATGCGGATAGAGCGCGTAGCTCTGAAATACCATGGCCAGATCGCGCTGTGCCGGCCCGATCTGGTTGACCTTTTTGCCGTCGATCAGGATATCGCCGTCGGAAACGCTCTCGAGGCCTGCGATCATGCGCAGAAGGGTCGATTTACCGCAGCCCGAGGGCCCCACGAAAACCACGAATTCGCGATCCTCCACGATAAGATCGACGCCCTTGATAACCTCGGCGCCGTCGAATTCCTTGACGATGTGATCGAGTTTCAGGGTTGCCATATCGGACTCCTTATTTGACGGCGCCGAAAGTCAGGCCGCGCACCATTTGTTTCTGTGTCATCCAGCCGAAGAGCAGAATCGGTGCAACGGCCATGGTCGAAGCGGCCGAGAGCCTGGCCCAGAAAAGCCCTTCGGGGCTCGAGAAGGAAGCGATGAAAGCGGTCAGGGGGGCAGCATCCGAGGTGGTGAGATTGATGCTCCAGAACGCTTCGTTCCAGCTCAATATGACGGAAAGAAGGCCGGTTGAGGCGATGCCGGGAAGAGTCAGCGGTACCAGCAGATAGAGCACCTCCTGTAGCGTACCGGCGCCATCCATGCGCGCCGCTTCCAGAATTTCGCGCGGCACATCACGAAAGAAGGTATAGAGCATCCATACCACGATCGGCAGGTTCATCAGCATATAGATCACGATCAGCCCCGTCAGGCTGTCGAGCAGGCCGAGGTCACGGAAGATCAGATAGATCGGCATCAACACGCCCACTGGCGGCAACATTTTGGTCGAGAGCATCCATAGCAGCGTGCCGCGGGTGCGTTTGGTGGGCAGAAAGGCCATCGAGTAGGCGGCCGGAAGACCCACCAACAGCGCCAGCAGCGTCGAACCGACCGACACCGCAAAGCTGTTGAAGGCGAAGGTGTTGTAGTCGGCGCGTGCCATCACCTCGCGGTAGCCGGCCAGGGTCGGTTCGAAAAAGAGGGTAGGCGGTGTGGATATCGCCTCGAATTCGGTCTTGAAGCTGGTCAGTATCATCCAGAAGATGGGGAAGAAGATGATCAATGCGATCAGCCATGCCAGCAGGGTCAAAAGCAGTTTTCTGGATAGCGATGTATACATGACGGCCCTCGCCTCAGGTCTCGAGATTTCTGGCAACGGTACGAATCAAAAAGATCGCGACCAGATTGGCCAGAATGATGGCGATTACCCCGCCCGCGGAGGCGATACCGATATTGAAGTCAAGCAGGGCGCGCAGATAAATGAGATAGGCCAGCGTCGTCGAGGCAAGTCCCGGTCCGCCGGAAGTGGTTACGAATATCTCGGCGAAGATAGTCAGCAGAAAGATCATTTCGATCATGACCACGACGCTAATGGCGCGCTTGAGGTGCGGCAGCGTAATAAACCAGAAAATCGCCAGTGGTCCTGCGCCATCCATGCGTGCCGCTTCGATCTGATCGTCATCCAGCGACTGAATGGCGGTTAACAGAATAAGGAGGGCAAAGGGCAGCCACTCCCACGACACAATGATGACGATCGAGGTGAGTGGATAGGAGGAGAACCAGTCGATGGGTTGCAGCCCTGCCAGTTTGAAAAGCCAGGCGAAGATACCATTGACCGGGTGCATCATCATGTTTTTCCACACCAGCGCACTGACGGTCGGCATGATGAAAAAGGGGGAGATGACCAGCAGTCGGGCAATACCACGACCGAAGAACTCCTGATGAAAGAGCACTGCCAGCAGAACGCCGCCGATAACGGTAATGCCCAGCACCCAGCAGACCATTAAAAGCGTGTTGCCTATCGCTATCCAGAGCGCCGGGTCGGTCAACAGAAAGGTGTAGTTATTCCAGCCGGCGAAGCCGGAGATCATCGGGTTGAGCAGGTTATAGCGCTGAAAGGAGAACCAGAGGGTCATGCCCAGCGGGATCAGCATCCAGACCAGTAACAGGGAAACGGCTGGGGCCTGCAGGAGCAGCGCACGCATGCCGCCAACGGTTCGACCGGAAGCTCTTCGTTGCATGGGTTACGTCCATCCATCAGGTGAAACCGGGACACCTGGTCCCGGCCTGCGATCGAGAGCGTGCGGCGCGACTCAGTAGTAGCCGGCCTGACGCATGGTTCTTTCAGCGCTTCTTTGCGCCTCGTCCAGCGCGTCCTTGACACTGCGCTGTCCGGACAGGGCGGCGGCGATCATCTGCCCGGTCTGAGTGCCGATAGACTGAAACTCCGGAATCGAGACGAACTGTACGCCCGTGTAGGGTACCGGCGGCTGGGTAGGGTCGTTGGGGGTGGCGGACTCGATCGCATTGAGTACGAAGCTGGCGAAGGGCGCTGCCTGCTGATACTGCTTGTTGTCATAGGTCGAGGTGCGAGTGCCCGGCGGTACACTGGTCCAGCCCTTGTCCTTGCCCACCAGATCGACGTATTCCTCTGAGGTGGCCCAGGTAACGAACTGTCTGGCGGCGTCTTTGGCATCCGAAGAGGCGGGAATAGCAAGGTTCCACGACCATAGCCAGTTGGCGCCTTTTGGCGTTTTGGCCACCGGTGCCGGAGCGAAGCCGAGCTTGTCGGCGACCTGCGACTCCTGCGGATTGAAAAGACGTCCGGCAGCGGCCGTAGAGTCGACCCACATGCCGCATTTACCGCTGGCAAACAGGGCCTGGTTTTCATTGTAGCCGTTGGAGGAGGCCCCCGGCGGCCCATATTGGTTCATCAGGTCAACGTAAAAGCTGACGGCATCCTGCCACGCCCGGGAGTTGATCTCGGGATGCCAGTCGGTATCGAACCAGCGGCCGCCGTAGGTGTTCACCAGTGTCGACAGGAAGGCCATGTTCTCGCCCCAGCCCGGCTTGCCGCGCAGACAGATGCCATAGACCTCATTTTGCGGATCATTGATCTTTTCCGCCCAGCCGCGCACCTCATCCCAGGTCGGATGCTCGGACATCCTGATGCCCGCCTTGTCGAAAAGGTCGGTGCGGTAGTAGGTCATCGAGCTTTCGGCGTAAAAGGGCAGGGCGTAGAGCGTGTCATTGACGGTCAGAGCGTCGCGCACGGGCTTGAGCAGGTCATCGACCCTGTAATTGGCGGGAAGGTCGTTCAGCGGCTCCAGCCAGTTCTGGCGCGCCCAGATGGGAACTTCATAATTACCGATGGTCATCACGTCGTACTGGCCGCCGTTGGTCGCGATGTCGGTTGTCAGACGCTGGCGCAGCACGTTCTCTTCGAGCACCACCCAGTTGACCTTGATGTCCGGATGCGACTTCTCGAAGGCATCGGTCAGGCTCTGCATGACGATCATGTCGTTGTTGTTGACCGTTGCCACCGTAATGGTTTCGGCCTGCACAGAGGCTGAAGCCAGCGCGAGCATGCCGAACAGAGAAAGCCCGTGATGTAAGCGCATGGTGAATCTCCCGGCGTTATGATTTGATTTTGATCAATTGATTCATACTGAATGCGAATGATCATTTTGTGGCCCTGAAAAAGCAACTGCCGGGCCCTAATATTTTGGCCTGGTTCAGCCATGCTGGCTCCCTTCCTTGTGCAGGATGTAGCGTGCCGCGGTTTCGTCGGTGACCAGCCCGCCGAGCCAGCCGCCGCGCAGCGCCGCCAGAACCGCCGGCCCCTTGCTGCTGCCGCCGGCGAGACCGATCAGCAGCTGGCGCTCAAGTCGCGGCAGCGGCAGGCTGGTCAGGCGCTGGGTAATGGGCGTGTCGACCAGCTGTCCCCGGTCATTCAGTGGCCAGCCCAGCAGCTCGCCCACCGCGCCGGCCCTCAAAAGCTCGTCGCGTTCGGCTTCGCTGATGAAGTGATTCTGAAACAGGGTAGCCTGTCGATCGATGCGGCCGATGCCGAGAAACCCTGCCTCGGCCTCCAGGGCGACCCGTTCGACTACCTTGAGCAGATGCTGGGAAAGCAGCGCTTCCTTCTCGGCTTCGGTGGCGGCAAAGATCGGCGCCGGTAGCAGAAAGCGCGTGCCGCCAGTCTTGTCGGCCAGCACCATCATCCCGTCATGGCGATTGGCCGAACCGTCGCGGGCAATATTGCCCACCAGCGAGACGAAGCGGTGCTGGGGCCGCTCAATGCGTTCCAGTGCCTCCACGGTAGCGCGCATCGTGCGTCCGGAGCCCAGTGACAGCGTCAGTGACGTTTTGCCTTTGAGGTAGTGCAAAAGCCTTTTGGCGCCGGCCTGGCCAATCAGTCGGGTGACATCTTCTTCGCTGCCGCTATCCTGCGGCATGGCAGGCACTACGTCGCAGAACTCGAGGCCGAAGCGTTCCGCAATAGCCTGTGACATGGCCATGCAGCCGGCGATGGGGTGATCGATTTCGAGGCGCACCAGCCCCTCCTGGCGCGCCAGTGCCAGCAGGCGCTGTACGCCGGGACGGGAGACCCCGAGGTGTGCGGCGATTTCGTCCTGGGTACGTCCGCCCACGTAGGAGAGCCAGGCCGCGCGCGCCGCCTGGTCCAGTTTCTGTTCATGTTTATCCATGGGTCATTCGCCCTTGACCGCCGTTGTCGTAGTGGTTTGCGTGGGAGTGAAAGCGTCGTGGTGCTGCCCGGCCTTCGCGGCAGGAGACATCCTCAATCCTTCACCAGATGTTCGACACAGGCGCGGGCGCCATCGCGGTGAAGCCGCGTCAGGGCATCGAGATAGGCGGTACGAAAACGGTCATCGTCGATCAGGTCGCCGAACAGCTGTCGATTGTCGATGAATGCCGTGGGATCGCTACGATTGCGAGCGGCAATCGCCGTCAGTTCATCGGCGAGCCGGTCGACCACCCTGATCGGCTCGCCCTGTTCATCGCTACCCTCGGCGTAGCGTGCCCAACTGGCGACGATGGCGGCGCTGCGCTGTATTTCGCCACCCTGTTGCAGCTGCTCGCGGACCACTGGCAGTAGCCATTTGGGAATACGGTCCGAACTCTCGGCGCACAGTCTCGCCAGGGTATCCCGGATCTCCGGGTTGGCGAACCGCTTGATGAGCGTGCGCTTGTAGTCGTCGAGATCGACGCCCGGTACCGGGCGCAGAGTGGGCGTACTCTCCCTGTCCATGAAATCGCGCAGAAAGGCCACGAACAACGTGTCCTGGCATACTTCGTGAGCATAGCGGTAGCCGGCCAGGTAGCCGAAGTACGTCAGCGCCTGATGGCTGGCATTGAGCAGCCTCAGCTTCATCAGTTCGTAGGGCAGGACGTCCTCGACCACCTGCACGCCGACCCTGTCGTAAGCGGGACGACCGAGTTTGAAGTGATCCTCCAGTACCCACTGTGTGAAGGGTTCACACACCACCGGCCAGCGATCATCGAGGGCGAAGCGTTGACGAATCTCCTCGATATCGTCCTCGGTGGTCACCGGTGTGATGCGATCAACCATGGAGTTGGGGAATAACACATGGGCGTCGATCCAGGCGCCCAACTCTTCATCCCGGGCGCGGGCGTAGGCGGTGAATGTCTGATGAGCGATTTCGCCATTGCCCTGGATATTGTCGCAGGACATCACCGTGAAGGGCTCGATGCCGCGTTTGCGGCGGCGCGCCAGCGCTTCAACGATAATGCCGAAAGTGGTTCGGGGGCTCTCCGGCGACGTCAGGTCGTGGCGCACATCGGGGTTTTCCAGGTTGAACTCACCGGTGACGTGATGAAAGTTATAGCCGCCTTCGGTCACCGTGAGCGATACGATGCGAATCTGCGCATCGGCCAGCGTTTCCAGAACCTTCTCGACATCGTCGGGAGCAAACAGATAGTCGACGATCGAGCCGATGACGCGTGCCTGATAATCGCCGTCGGGATGCTTGACCACCAGTGTGTAGAGATGATCCTGGGCGCTGAGCGCTTCCTGCATGCGGCGATCGCCCGGCATTACCCCGATGCCCAGAATACCCCAGTCCAGCGCCTCGCCGCGATTCATCAGTTCATCGAGATACATGGCCTGATGCGCGCGATGGAAGCCGCCGACCCCGAAGTGGGCGATGCCGGGCTTGAGTTGGCGGCGGTCGTAGGCCGGAACCGCTACGGCCGCGTCGAGATGGTTCAGAGTGGCCATATGGAGTGATTGCATGAAGGTTTCTCCCTGGGTTGACCCGGTGATTATAGGGCGATCGAACAGGTAACTGGACATCATCCATTTGGCGATCGTCGGCAACTCAAGTGGCGTAATGGGTTCACCTGCAAAGGATTCGGTTACGCGTCGATAAGAGAGTAGAATCAGGCTATTTCCAACGTAACGGAAACGCTTATGTCACGCACTGTGTATGTCAACGGCCACTTCGTGCCGGAAAACGAAGCCGAAATTTCGGTATTCGACCGCGGCTTTCTGTTTGCTGATGCCATCTATGAGGTCACTGCCGTGCTCAACGGTCGCATGGTCGGTTTTGACGGCCATATGGCGCGCCTGCGCCGTTCGCTGCGCGAGCTCGAAATGGGACTGCCGACCAGCGACCAGCGCCTGCGCGAGATTCACCTTGAGCTGATCGACAAAAACGCGCTTCAGGAGGGTCTGGTTTATATGCAGGTAAGCCGTGGCGCGGCGGATCGCGACTTCGCCTATCCGGCACCCGGCACGCCTGCCAGCCTGGTGATGTTCACTCAGGAGAAGTCGATTATCGACTCGCCGGTGGCCGAGCGCGGCCTGAAGATCGCCTCGCTGCCGGATATGCGCTGGAGCCGTCGGGATATCAAGACGGTGCAGCTGCTCTACCCCTCGATGGCCAAGATGGAGGCCAAAAAGCGCGGCGCCGATGACGCCTGGCTGGTGGAGTCGGGGCTGGTGACCGAGGGCACGTCCAGCAACGCCTGGATTGTCGATAACGACAATACCCTGGTGACCCGCGAGCTCTCCCGGGCACTGCTGCACGGCATTACCCGTGCCACCGTCATGGCGTTGGCCAACTCCCACGACATGAAGGTCGAGGAGCGCGGTTTTACCATCAAGGAGGCGCAAAACGCCCGTGAGGCCTTTGTGACCTCTTCCACGGCGCTGGTGCATCCGGTGGTGGCCATCGATGAGCGACCCGTCGGTGATGGCACGCCCGGCCCCTTTGCCCGCGAGCTGCGTCGCCTCTACATCGAGGCGAGCCTGAACAGCGCCGATTGAAAAAGCCGTGTCGTCAGGCCTTTTGAAACCCTCTTGCAGCGCCGTGGTTCTGCTAATCTTGCTGGCGATGTTGTCAGGATGACGGGGTGATCGACTCACCCCCTGATGAGTTCAGGAGCAGGGCCATGCAGACTTTCGAATGCCATCACTGCGAGCCGACCAGTCGGCTCTTTTTCGATAATACCCTCTGCCTGGGCTGCCAGTCCGAGGTGGGCTGGTGTCCGCGATGTCACAGTATCGAAGCGATGCTGCCGGAGGGCGATGACCAGTATCGCTGCGCCAATTCCGACTGCGGTGCGGTGCTCAAAAAATGCCACAACTATGCCGTCGAAGCGGTCTGCAATCGCATGTTGCCGCCCGAAGAGCACGCCGAGTACGGCGGCCTGTGTGACTGCTGCCGCCACAACAGCGTAATCCCCGATCTTTCCATCGAAGGGCATCGCGAGCGCTGGGCGGCGCTGGAAGCTGCCAAACGGCGGCTGTTCTATACCCTCGATCTGATTGGCCTGCCCCATCCGGCGCCGCAGGATAACAGCGCGGCGCTGCCGCTCGCCTTCTCCTTCATGGCCGATGCCCTGCCCGACAACGGCCTGTGGCGCGCCACCGGCAACCGCCAGAAGGTCTATACCGGTCACGCCAACGGCCTGATCACCATCAATTTAATGGAGACCGACGACGTCGAGCGCGAGCGGTTGCGAGTCGATCTCAACGAGGCGCAGCGTACCCTGATCGGCCATTTTCGCCATGAGATCGGCCACTACTACTGGGAGCTGCTGGTACGCGGCCGGCCGGAGGAGGAGCAGGGCAGCCGCGAGATGTTCGGCGACCACGACAATCCCACCTACAGCGAGGCGCTGGAGCGCTATTACGCGCAGGGGCCGGCGGTCGACTGGAATGAGAGCTACATCTCGGCCTACGCCACCATGCACCCCTGGGAGGATTTCGCCGAAACCTTCGCCGCCTATCAGGATACTGTCGCGGTGCTGGATACCGGTAGCCACCTGGGCATGTGGCGGGCGCGCCATAACGGCACCATCGAAGGCATGCTGAAGGCCTACCAGCAGGTCGGCATGGCGCTCAATGAGCTCAATCGCGAGATGGGGCTGATGGACGTGGTACCGGAAGTGATTACACCGGCGATTCTCGACAAGCTGCGCTGGGTACACGAGCTGGTGGGGCGTCACGCCACGCCGCCGACGGCGCAGGAGGTGGCTGCGGCGTAACAGGTAAAAGTCCCGGCGCGGCGGATCGCCGCGCCGGGAGTGGCTCAGTCTTCGTCCGGGTCGTGTTCGGCGCTGTTGTCCTGCGCCTGAGCCGGCGAGGCGCGCAGCGGCCGCTCCGGCACGGCAAACCAGGTGCTGGCGATCGCTTCATGAAGGTTGTTGAAACCGATCTGGAAGTCGTCGATCAGTTGATGCAGCTCGTCCGGTGAGTGGGCCAGCTTCTGTACGTCGGCTTCGGCGACCTCGGCGCGCACCAGGGTGGCCATCGCCAGCGGGCGGTCGTGGTGAGGCAGGTGCTGAAGTTCCAGGCTCGCCTCCTCCAGGCTGCACAGCACCGAGCGCGGCAGAGTGCGGCTCTGCAGCACAAAGTGCAGCACGTCCGGTCCGCGCACCCGCAGCCGCACCTCCTGACGGTACATCTGATAAGCGGTCAGCGACTTGAGCACGCTCATCCACTGCAGGTGCTCGAAGGGGATCAGTTCGCCCGGGCTGCGCGGCAGCAGATTCTCGGAGCGCACGTCGATAATGCGGGTGGTCATGTCGGCGCGCTCCAGATAGCGCCCCAGTGACATGAAGGTACGCGCCTCGGAGTAGCTCAGGGTGCCCTCGATCAGCCCGGTCAGGTGCTGGCAGGCGCGCACGACCCGTTTGAGAAAATCATCGCGCTGGCGGGTGCCGAAGCTCTTGCGGCTCTGCTCGCCGAGCTCCAGATAGCACAGGTTGATCTCTTCCCAGATTTCGCGCGGTACCACGTCGCGGGTAGTGCGCAGATTCTCGCGCGCGGCAGCCAGCGACGACAGGATCGAGCCGCCGTTTTGCGGCGACACGCACAAAAATTCGACAACGTTCGCTTCGCTGCGGCGCTCGTAGAGCGAGTCGAACTGCTCGCCGTTACCGGTAATGTCGATCAGCGTCGACCAGCTCAACGCCGCTCGGCTGGGCATATCGAGCAGCAGATTGGCGTTGACGCTCACCAGCCGGGCGGTGTCCTCGGCACGCTCGACGTAGCGCGCCATCCAGTACAGGTTTTCGGCAACACGTGACAGCATGGCTTAGTCCTCCTCCGTTTCGACGATCCAGGTGTCCTTGCTGCCACCCCCCTGGGAAGAGTTGACCACCAGCGAGTTCTTGACCAGCGCCACGCGGGTCAGACCGCCCATGGTGACCTGGGTGTCGGGGCCGGAGAGGATGAAGGGGCGCAGATCGACGTGGCGCGGCTCGGGGCTGCCGTCGAACAGGGTGGGTGCGGTGGAGAGTGCCAGCGTCGGCTGTGCCATGTAGTTGCGCGGATCGTGCTCGATACGGCGGGCGAACTCGGCACGCTCCTCGGCACTGGCGCGCGGGCCGATCAGCATGCCGTAGCCGCCGGACTCGTTGGCCGGCTTGACCACCAGCTCGTCGAGATGGTCGAGCACATAGCGGCGGTCCTCCTCGAACATGCACAGATAGCTCGGCACGTTGGGCAGCAGCGCTTCCTGATCGAGATAGTAGCGGATCAGTTGGGGCACGAAGGCGTAGACCACCTTGTCATCGGCGACGCCGGCACCGGGGGCGTTGGCCAGTGCTACTTTGCCGGCGCGCCAGGCGCGCATCAGTCCCGGCGTGCCCAGCATCGAGTCGGCCCGGAAGGTCTCCGGGTCGAGGAACAGATCGTCGACTCGACGGTAGATCACGTCGACCCGTTCCAGTCCTTCCACGGTATGCATGTAGACGATGTCGTTGTCGTCGACCACCAGGTCGGAACCCTGCACCAGTTCGGCGCCGATCTGCTGTGCCAGATAGGCGTGCTCGTAGTAGGCCGAGTTGTAGATACCGGGTGTCAGTACCACGATGCGCGGGTCATCGCCGGGGCGCGGCGACATGCTGGCCAGCATGTCGTAGAGCTGCGCCGGATAGTCGTCCACCGGCAGAATGCGGCCGGTCTGAAACAGCTCCGGCAGCACCCGCTTGGTGACGTTGCGATTCTCCAGCATGTAGGAGACACCCGAGGGCACCCGCAGGTTGTCCTCCAGCACGTAGACGGTACCGTCGCCGCCGCGCACCAGGTCGGAGCCGCAGATGTGTGCCCAGACTCCATGGGGCGGGCTGATGCCCATGCACTGGGGGCGGAAATTGACCGACTGATCGAGGATTTCACGCGGCAATATGCCGTCACGGATGACCTTCTGGTCGTGATAGAGGTCGTCGATAAAGAGATTGAGGGCATCGACGCGCTGCTTGAGGCCCGCCTCGATGGTGCGCCACTCACCGGCGGGAATGATGCGCGGGACGATGTCGAAGGGCCAGGCGCGGTCGATCATGCTGCCTTCGGAGTAGACCGTGAAGGTAATGCCCATGGTGCGAATGGCGATTTCGGCGGCGTTCTTGCGCTCCTGCAGCTCCTGTGGCGTAAAACCGGCGAGCATGTCGCATAATGGCCGGGCGGCAGTGCGTGGGGCGCCGCCGGTAGCGAGCAGTTCATCGTAGAACGCCGCGCTGGGATATTGCGTCCAGTCCACATTGCCCATCTCGAAAGACTCCCTGTGAGAAGGAATACAACTGCTATCTGTTCTTTATCTATAAAGCCTGTGACGATAGGTAGGGTTATAAACGTCACGAGCCACTATCAATCAGTATAGTAAAATGGGCAGGTTCTGTGTTCGGGTCGCCCTGCCCCTGCCGTTTCAGGTCATTACCGTATGCTGTTCGCCCCGGGAGGTCGTCATGACGCTTAGCGTTGCCCTGTCTCATCGCACCGCCTACATCTTCGACCGTCCGGTCAGGCTTTCGCCCCATCTGATTCGCCTGCGCCCGGCGCCTCATACGCGCACGCCGATCGAGGCGTGGTCACTGGATATCTCTGCCCGTCCGCATTTTATCAACTGGCAGCAGGATCCGTTTGGCAACTTCGTCGCGCGGGTGGTCTTTCCCGAACCGGTGACGCGGCTGGATATCGCGGTCGAGGTGATCGCGGCGATGACGGTGATCAACCCCTTCGACTTCTTCGTCGAGGCGTATGCCGACCACTTCCCCTTCAGCTATCCGCCGGCGCTGGCCGACGAGCTGGCACCCTGTCTGGTGATCAGTGAAGAGAGCGCACGGTTGGAGGCCTGGCTTGCCGAGGTGCCGCGCGAGTCGCAGCCGATTACCGACTTTCTGGTCATGCTTAACCGCCGGGTGCAGGACGATATCAACTATCTGGTGCGTATGGCGCCGGGCGTGCAGAGCGCCGAGCAGACGCTGGAAAAAGGCAGCGGCTCGTGCCGCGACTCCGCCTGGTTGCTGGTACAGGCGCTGCGCCGGCTGGGGCTGGCAGCGCGCTTCGTGTCGGGCTATCTGATCCAGCTCACCGCCGATGTAAAAGCGCTTGATGGCCCCTCCGGCAGCGAGTCCGACTTCACCGACCTGCATGCCTGGACCGAGGTCTATATTCCCGGTGCCGGCTGGATCGGCCTCGATCCCACTTCAGGTCTGCTGGCCGGCGAGGGCCATATTCCGCTGGCCGCCACTCCGGAACCCTCCGGCGCGGCCCCCATCGAGGGGATGTCCGACGAGTGCGAGGTGAGCTTCGATTTCGCCATGAGCGTGACCCGCATTCACGAGACGCCGCGTGTCACGCTGCCTTACAGCGAGACGCAGTGGGCGGCGATCGAGCGCCTCGGCGCACAGGTCGACCAGCGTCTGGCGGCGGGTGATGTGCGCCTTACCATGGGCGGCGAGCCGACCTTCGTGTCGATCGACGACATGGAGGCGCCGGAGTGGAATACCGCGGCTCAGGGGGCCAACAAGCGCCGGCTGGCGGGCGAATTGCTGGGGCGGCTGCGCCATGCTTTCGCCCCGCATGGGCTTTTGCACTATCGCCAGGGCAAGTGGTACCCGGGCGAGCCGCTGCCGCGCTGGGCGCTGGCCTGCTACTGGCGCCGTGACGGCGTACCGCTGTGGCGCGACGAGCGCTGGCTGGCGCGCGAGGGCGACAACCCCGGCTTCGGCGCCGACGAGGCGCTGCGCTTTGGCCGGGTGCTGGCCGCGCACCTGGGCGTCGAGGCGGATCATCTGCTGCCCGGTTACGAGGACGCCTTCTACTATTTATGGCGCGAGCGCAGCCTGGCCGTTGATATCGACCCGCGCCAGCATAACCTCGATGACGACGAGGAGCGCCGCCGGCTGGCGCGGTTGCTGGAGCAGGGGCTGGGCAGCGTGGTGGGCTATGCGCTGCCGCTGCGCTTCGACGCTGAACGTCAGGGTTGGGAGAGCGGTGACTGGCCGCTGCGGCGCGATCATCTCTATCTGATTCCCGGCGACTCGCCGATGGGGCTGCGGCTACCGCTTTCGTCGCTGCCACAGGCCGGGTTTCTCGACCCCGATCAGCCGCATTCACTCTGGGCACCGCCGACGGCGTTGCCCGACCCCCACGACACCGTCACCCGCCGCTATCACGCGGTGCGTCAGATGTCAGGGGCGGCGCAGGACCGATCGCATGGTGGCGAGCGCGTCGAGAACGCCGAGAGTCTGCCCTATAACGCCCTGGGCGCAAGCAGAACGCGCCATGCCGGCGACGGAGAGGGCAGCGGCGCCCACCACGCCGCGGTGAACGAGCGCACGGGCCATGCCGAGACCATTGTGACCAGCCTCTGCCTTGAAACCCGCGACGGCCAGCTCTATGTCTTCGTACCGCCGCTGACGCAGCTGGCACACTATCTCGAGCTGATCGCGGCGGTGGAAGCGAGCGCCGCCGAACTCTCGATGCCGGTGTTCATCGAGGGCTATCCGCCGCCGGCGGATGCACGTCTCAGGCAGTTCATGATTACCCCCGACCCGGGCGTGATCGAGGTCAACATCATGCCGGCGGAGAGCTGGCCGGCGCTGGTGGCGCAGACGCAGACCCTCTATGAGCAGGCGCGGCTGACCCGGCTGGGGGCGGAGAAGTTCATGCTCGACGGCCGCCACACCGGGACCGGCGGCGGTAGCCACGTCACCCTCGGCGGCGCCACGCCGGCCGACTCGCCCTTTTTGCGCCGCCCGTCGCTGCTGGCCGGCATGATCAGCTACTGGCAGCGTCATCCGGCACTCTCGTATCTTTTTTCGGGGCTTTTCATCGGCCCGACCAGCCAGGCGCCGCGCGTCGACGAGGCGCGCCACGAGTCGCTTCACGAACTGGAGCTGGCGCTTGCCCAGCTGCCCGACGGGGCGACAGCGGCACCGTGGCAGGTCGACCGGCTGTTTCGCCATTTGCTCACCGATCTGACCGGCAACACCCACCGCGCCGAGTTCTGTATCGACAAGCTCTACTCGCCGGACAGCGACAGCGGCCGGTTGGGGCTGCTCGAACTGCGCGGCCTCGAGATGCCGCCTCATCCGCGCATGAGCCTGATGCAGGGGCTGCTGATACGCGCCCTGGTGGTACGTTTCTGGGAGCGCCCGGCGCCTACCGGGCTGGTGCGCTGGGGCACGGCGCTGCACGATCGCTGGATGCTGCCGCACTACCTCTGGCAGGATCTCGAGGAGGTACTGGCCGATCTCGATGCCGATGGCATGCACTTCGAGCCCGAGTGGTTCGCGCCCTTTCTGGAGTTCCGCTGTCCGGTACTGGGGCGGGTGCACTACCAGGGCGTCGAGCTGGAGCTGCGCCAGGCGCTGGAACCCTGGCACGTGCTCGGCGAGGAGGCCAGCGGTGGCGGTACCTCGCGCTACGTCGACGCCTCGCTGGAGCGCGTTCAGGTGCGCGTGACCGGCATGAGCGGTGACCGCTACGTGGTGACCTGCAACGGGCACCGGGTGCCGCTGCGCGAGACCGATCGCAACGGCGAGCGGGTCGCCGGGGTGCGCTTTCGCGCCTGGCAGCCGAGTTCGGCGCTGCATCCGCTGATTGCGGTGCATGCGCCGCTGGTCTTCGATATCCTTGATACATGGAACGGCCGCTCGATCGGCGGCTGCACCTATCACGTGGCGCATCCGGGCGGGCGTAATTTCGATACTTTCCCGGTCAATGCCAACGAGGCCGAGGGACGACGGCTGGCGCGTTTCGAAGCTTACGGCCACCGCCAGGGCAGCACCGAGCTGCCGGCGGCGGCGGTCACCCGCGACTACCCCTTTACCCTTGATCTGCGACGCATGTCGGTGCGTGGATGAGTCGCTCGGTAACCCGGAGATGAACGACAGGTGAGCGATGCGCTGATGAATGCCTGGGCCGAGCGCTATGTCGTCGGCAGTGGTCTTGATCTCATGACCGCCGCGCCGGAGGCGCGCTGGCAGCCGCTGCTGACCGCGCTGGAAGGCCTGGGCCGGGAGGAACTGGGGCGCCGGCGCGACGAGATTCAGCGTCTGCTGTTCGAAAACGGTGTTACCCACGGGCCGCTCACCGAGGACGCCGAGAGCGGCCGGCCGTGGCAGATCGACCCGCTGCCGCTGATGATGGCGCCGGCGCAGTGGCGCGAGCTGGAAAAGGGGCTGGTGCAGCGCTCCCGCCTGATGAAGGCGCTGCTGGCCGACCTGTACGGCCCGCGGCGGATGCTGAACCAGGCCGTGCTGCCGGCCGACGCGCTGTTCGCCAACCCCGCCTTCTGGCTGCCCTGCGCGCCGCTGGTGGGCGATGAGGAGAGCGCCCTGACGCTGCACGGCGTCGATCTCACCCTCGACGCCGACGGCCGCTGGCGGGTGCTCGCCGACCATCTGCAGACCCCGGCCGGTATGGGCTATGCGCTGGAAAACCGGATCGTGATGGCGCGGGTGCTGCCGGATATCTATCGCGATGCCCCGCTCAAGCGCCTTGCTCCCTTCCTGGGCCGGCGCCATGAATCACTGTCGGCGCTGTCGAAGCTCAATCTCGACCATCCCGTTATTGCCCTGCTGGCCCCCGGCCATGCCCGCGACGGTCACTTCGAGCACGCCTACCTGGCGCATTATCTCAACCTCGTGCTGGTCGAGGGGAGCGACCTGGTGGTGCGCGATAACCGCCTGTGGATGCGCACCCTGGGCGGGCTCGAGCCCATCGACGTGCTGACGCGCCGCATTGGCGACGCCTGGTGCGACCCGCTGGAGCTGCGAGGTGACTCCCTGATTGGCGTGCCGGGGCTTCTGCAGGCGATTCGCGCCGGCGGCGTCAGCGTCACCAACCTGCCCGGCGTAGGGGCGCTGGAGCATCCGCTGATCGCCGCTCATCTGCCCATTCTGTGCGAGAGACTGCTGGGCGAGAGCCTCATGATCGACGGTGTCGAGCGCCACTGGTGCGGCAGCGAAGCGGGCCGCGAGTGGGCGCTCGACGATTTCGACGCGCTGCACTTTCAGCGCCTCGATGGCGACACGGCCGAGCCGAGGCCGTCGGCGCTCGATGAGGCACAGGCGCGTGCCCTGCGCCGCGCCGTCGAGGCCGAGCCGGAGCGTTTCGTGGCGTCGCGGCCGGTGGCCGGCGCCACCGCACCCTTTGTCGGTGCCGACAGTGCTTCCCTGCATCCCGCGCCTTTCAATATGCGCTGCTTCAGCCAGGCCCTGTTCGACGATCAGGCGCAGTTCTCCCACCACGAGGTGATGCCCGGTGGCCTGGCGTGGCGGGGCGCTCCCGGCACGGCACTGCAGGCCAGCCAGTGCGTGCGCGATGTATGGGTCACCGCCGAGACGCCGCAGCCTCACGTCAGCCGTCTGCGGCGCTCGCGGCAGCCGCTGGTGGTCACCCGTGATGGCGATGATCTGCCCAGCCGGGTGGCGGACAGCCTGTTCTGGCTGGGGCGCTACGGTGAGCGTCTCGACGGTCGTACGCGGCTGCTGCGCGAAGGCTTCTACCGGCTGATGGAGCAGGATCAGGAGGCGTTCCGGGATGAGAGTCTGGCCGAGCTCCTGAAGCTTCTGGAGGGCGAGGATGCGGCCACGGCCGCCGGCGTTGCGCCCGTCGGCAGCGATCAGCAGCGGCTGCTGGCACTGCTGCGGGAGGGGCCGGAGGACGCCCTGCCGACGCTGGTTCATCGCATGATCAGCAATGGCCGCGCCGTGCGCGACTACCTCGGTGACGACGCCTGGTGGGTATTCAACCGCATGCGTCAGGAGGCGACAGGCCTTGCCCGGCTCGATGTCGCCGGGGCGCGCCGCGCCACCGAGACCATGGTGTCGCGGCTGGCGGCCTTTTTCGGCCTCTGCAACGAGACCATGCCGCACCACTATGGCTGGCGCTTCATGGATATCGGCCGCTTTATCGAACGCACTCTGACCACCCTTGGCCTACTGCGCTTCGCGCTGGTCGATGCCTGTCTCGTGCGCGATCCGCTATGTGAAATCATGCTGGCCAGCACCGACAACGCCACCGCTTATCGGCGCCGCTATCGCAGCGCGCTGCATCCGGCGGCGATCCTCGATCTGCTGCTGTTCGACGAAGGCAACCCGCGCTCGGTGGGGTACATGTGCAAGCGGCTGGCGCGTCAGATCGAGCATCTGCCGCAGCCCGGCAACACCCCCTACCGCAGCGAGGAGACGCAGCTTTTGATTCGCGCTCGCTCGACGCTGCATCTGGCGGACCTGGCGACGCTGGTGCGGGTGGACGAGGATGATGGCGCCCGTGCGGCGCTGGCGGCGCTACTCGATGCCCTGCTGACGCCGATAGCGGCGTTGCCGCGGGCGATCGAGCTCAACCACTTCAGTCATGCCGAACCGCCGCGTCAGCTGATTCCCATGCAGGCGCCCTGAGGGGGAGGTCTTACATGCGCTATCGCGTTCGTCATATGACCCGTTACGACTACGCCGCGCCGGTCTCGCTGTGCCATAACGAAGCGCGCCTGGCACTGCGTCAGCTCGACTGGCAGCAGATTACCGGCAGTCGGATCGATATCGTGCCGCGCCCGGCGGTTCGTCAGCAGCGGCCGGATTTTTTCGGCAACGGCGTGACGGCCTTCAGCATTCAGAAAATTCACCACAGCATGACGGTCACCGCCGTCAGCGAAGTGGAAACCCTGCCGCGCCCCGACCCGCCGGAGAGCTATCGGCCGACCCGTGAAGCAGCGGTGGAGGAGGCGCGGCATTCGCCCGAGCTGCGTCAGTTCCAGCTCGACTCTCCCTTTGTGGCGCGCAGCGACGCCCTGCGCGATTTTGCCCTGCCGAGCTTTCCGCCGGGCCGTGCCCTGTTCGATGCGGTATGCGATCTCAACCGCCGCATTTTCGAAGAGTTCACCTACGCTCCCGGTTTCTCGACGCTGGCCACGCCGATCCATGAGGTACTTGTCGAGCGGCGCGGCGTCTGTCAGGACTTCGCCCATCTGATGATCGGCGCGCTGCGCTCTATGGGCCTGGCGGCGCGCTACGTCAGCGGCTACCTCGAAACCCTGCCGCCGCCGGGCCAGCCGCGGTTGGTGGGAGCCGACGCCTCTCACGCCTGGGTGGCGCTCTATCTGCCCGGCTGGGGCTGGCTGGAGCTCGACCCCACCAACGGCTCGCTGCCGGGCACTCGCCATCTGGTGCTGGGCTGGGGACGCGACTACGGTGACGTGCCGCCGCTGAAGGGGGTGATGAACGGCGGCAGCAGTCATCAACTGGAAGTGTCGGTGGATGTGGCGCCGGTGGAGGAGGGGTGACGTGTCCGCTTTCGCTACGCCCGGCGCTTTTGCCGCCACTCAGGTATTGACATGAGCAGAAAGCGCGGCGTTTACCCGTCAAAAACAGCGAGCCGCCCTCGTGGTAACGGCTCGCTTTGAGTTATGCGATTTTTTTCGACCGCGCCAGCTCTTGCATGGCGACCCGAGACAGAAAGCCGGAACGGGTCCTGTCGCTGGCGTGGGTCGCCACGAAGTCGTCGATCTGCTTGAGCAGCAGGTCGGGGAGGGTGACGTTGATCTTGTGGCTCTTGCCCAGGTAGGGGGTCACGTCGATGTCGACGATTGCCCAGATCCAGCCGGCGTAGTCGGGATCGTCGACATGGTTCTCGATGTTGGTCGCTTCGGGGATGGGATCGCCGTGCTCGACCGCGACCGTCAGCCAGCCGTCAATGGCTTCTCGAACATTGGCCAGCGCTTCCTCGAAGGTGCCACCCGCCGAGAAGCAGCCGGGCAGATCCGGCACGGCAACGCCGTAGGCGTGATCTTCGTCACCGCGTTCGATGGCAATGGGAAACAACATGGCTCTCTCCTGTAGTGGGGCAGCAGTGTCCGGTCTCATTTGAGGCCGGCGCTTTTCCTGATTGCTTGTGCCAGGCCCTTGTTTAGATCCTTTTTCGGATGAGGCACCGTAACGATGCCGGACCTGGTCTCTCCTCGATCCCCTGCTTTCATCCGATGCAGCGCGCGGGTATCTCTTTTAATGGATGGGTTTCAGGGTGGCGAAAAGCGAACCGGACGCCGAGGATGAGAGCGATCGCGAGGTAAACAATGAAGATCGACCGCCTCTCGAGGTCGCGTTTCACGGGTATCGCCGCTTCTGTTGCATCACGCTGCCCCCGGGGTTCCTGATTGAAGGCACACAAAAAACGGCCACCGCTGCTTTCGCAGAGTGGCCGTTTTCAAATCTGGTCGGAATAGCAGGATTCGAACCTGCGACCTCTGCCTCCCGAAGGCAGCGCTCTACCAAGCTGAGCTATATTCCGTTTACTATGGCAACGCCGTTTGGCGTGCCTGATTGACGGGGCGCATTATACGGCCTGTGCGCTGTAATGCAAGGCTCTCAGGCGTGGCGGTCGACCGCCTGACGCACCAGCATTTCAAGGCTCTCGCGATAGGGGGAGGGCGGCAGGCAGGTCAGTTGTTGCAGCGCCTGGTCGACCATCTCGACGGCGCGCCGGCGGGTGTAGTCGAGTGCGCCGGTATCGCGCACGATGGCCAGCACTTCCTCCAATCGCGACAGGCCGCCTTCACTGATCGCGCTGCGTACGGTCTCCGCCTGAGCCGGGGTGCCGACCGCCATGGCGTAAATCAGTGGCAGGGTCGGCTTGCCCTCGGCGAGGTCGTCACCGACGTTCTTGCCCATTTCGCCGGCGTTGCCCTGGTAGTCGAGCAGATCGTCGATCAACTGAAAGGCGAGCCCCAGGTAGCTGCCGTAGCGGCGCAGCGCCTCGACCTGTTCATCGCTGCCTTCGGCCACCACCGCGCCGGTGTGGGACGCGGCCTCGAACAGCATGGCGGTCTTGCCGCGAATGGTAGCGAAGTAGGCCTCTTCGTCGATATCGGCATTGCCGATATTGGTCAGCTGCAGCACTTCGCCCTCGGCGATTACCGAGGTGGCGTGGGAGAGAATCGCCATGATCGGCATCGAGCCGACGTCGACCATCATTTCGAACGAGCGCGAATAGAGGAAGTCGCCCACCAGCACCGAGGGCGCGTTGCCCCAGGTGTCGTTGGCGGTGGGTCTGCCACGGCGCAGGTGGGATTCGTCGACGACGTCATCGTGTAGCAGCGTCGAGGTGTGCATGAATTCGATCAGTGCCGCCAGCAGAATATGCCTGTCGCCCTGATAGCCCAGCGCGCGGGCGCAGAGCAGCGACAGCAGCGGCCGCACGCGCTTGCCGCCGCTGTCGATAATGTAGTGGCCGATGGTCTCGATCAGCGGTACCCGAGAGGCGAGTTGAGCGCGGATAGTGCGATCAACCGCGGCAAAGTCCTCCATGACAGGGTCATGGGGCCTGGCGACGGCAGATGGAACGGCTTGGCTGTTCACGATGAACCTCGGGTTTTATCCCTGCAGGCGGGCGCCCGGACCGGCAGGAGAGAGGGAGCCGGAATGGCCGGGCAGTGCTGGCCGGCCCCCGCTGGGCGTTGATCGTTGGCGTTGTCCGGTATGCTAGGGCCTGTCGAGATGGGGTTCAAGGTTGGCGTTGCAGGCCACACCGGTTTTGCGGCGACTGCTCGCGGCGAGGGAGATGGCCGACAGAAGGACACGACATCGGCGCTTGAGCCCGGGCCGGCAACGGGTTTATAATCCGCGCCCTTGACTCATCGTGCTCCCTGTAAGATGGCACGCGCGCAGGCATGGAACCCGTATCGGTATCCTGCGCGTTGCGGTTTGCCATTTGCCACAGGTCGATGAAGCAGCCCATTGGATGAGTAGTTGGAGACAGTCATGTACGCAGTTATCAAGAGCGGCGGCAAGCAGTACCGCGTCCAGGAAGGCCAGCGCGTCAGGCTCGAAAAGCTGGATGTGGCCACCGGCGACAGCCTCGATTTCGACCAGGTACTGATGGTTGGCGGCGACGATGTTCAGATCGGTGCGCCGCTGGTCGACGGTGCGAAGGTCAGTGCCGAGGTGGTGTCGCACGGTCGCGGCGAGAAGGTACATATCCTCAAGTTCCGCCGCCGCAAGCATCATATGAAGCGTCAGGGCCACCGTCAGTGGTACACTGAAGTCAAAATCACCGGAATCTCTGCATAAGCAGGACGCTCTTTCGGCGTCGCCGGACTTTCCCGGCAATTTTCCGCATTTTCAGGAGGCAGCCTCATGGCACATAAAAAGGCCGCAGGTAGTACCCGTAACGGTCGCGACTCACAGTCCAAGCGCCTTGGCGTCAAGCTCTTCGGTGGTCAGCAGGCGTCTGCCGGCAGCATCATCGTGCGTCAGCGCGGCACTCGCTTCCACGCCGGTGAAGGCGTTGGTGTCGGTCGTGACTACACCCTCTTCGCCCTGCGCGATGGCGCGGTGAAGTTCGAGGTCAAGGGACCGAAAAAGCGCAAGCACGTCAGCATCGTCTCTGCCTGAGCGCGCTTGACCGTGATGAAAGGGCCCCGCTCAGGCGGGGCTTTTTTATATCCATGATCTGCCAGGGCGGCCAGCGCCGGGAGTAGTGGCATGCAGTTCGTCGATGAGGCCTCGATTACGGTCGAGGCAGGTAACGGGGGCAGCGGCTGCGTCAGCTTTCGCCGCGAGAAGTACGTGCCGCGCGGTGGCCCCGATGGCGGCGACGGTGGCCACGGCGGCAGTGTTGTGCTGATCGGTGATGAGTCGCTCAACACCCTGGTCGATTTCAAGTTTCAGCGCTTTTACAAGGCGGCCAACGGCCAGCCCGGTCGCGGCAGCCAGATGAACGGTCGTCAGGGGGAGGATCTGCTGGTTCAGGTGCCGGTGGGCACTACCGTGATCGATGTCGATACCCTGGAGGTGATTGGTGATATCACCGAGGTGGGGCAGCAGCTCAAGGTCGCCCAGGGAGGGCGCCGTGGTATGGGCAATGTCCACTTCAAGTCCTCCACCAACCGCGCACCGCGTCAGAGCGTGCCGGCGGGCGAGGGTGATCGGCGTCAACTGCGCCTTGAAATGAAGGTGATGGCCGATGTGGGGCTATTGGGCATGCCCAACGCCGGCAAGTCGACCCTGATTCGTGCCGTGTCGGCGGCGAAGCCGAAGGTAGCGGACTACCCCTTTACCACCCTGGTGCCCAATCTCGGTGTGGTGCAGCTGGGGCGCCACGAGCACTTCGTGATGGCCGATATTCCCGGCCTGATCGAGGGCGCCGCCGACGGCGCCGGGCTTGGCCTGCGCTTTCTCAAGCACCTCACCCGCACCCGGCTGCTGCTGCATGTCATCGATCTGGCGCCCTTCGACGAGAGCGATCCGGCCGAGGCGGCGGAGAAGATCATTCACGAACTGGCGCGTTTCTCGCCGGCGCTGGCCGACAGTCCCCGCTGGCTGGTACTCAACAAGTGCGACCTGCTCGACGACGAACAGTGCGCGGCGATCGAGATGCGTATCGTCGAGCGCCTCGACTGGCAGGGGCCGATCTTTCGCATCGCCGCCATTGCCGGTCAGGGCACTGACGAACTGGTGCAGGCGGTGCACCGCTGGCTGACCGAGCAGCGCCGGCTGGAGCAGGAAGACGAGGCCTTCGCCGAGCGCATGCGTGCTGTGCGCAGCCGGATGGAGGAGGAAGCGGTGGCGCGCACCGAGGCGCGATTGGCCTTCATGGCCGGGCGCAAGCGCCGCGATGAAGACGATGATGACGACTTCGACGACGATCACGACGTCGAGGTCGAGTACCGCCCCTGAGCGAGCAGGAGTAACTACCGCCATGACGGATGCCACGGTGACTCGACCCGCTGCCGCCCGCGACGCCGTGAGCGGTGCGCGCCGGGTAGTGGTCAAGATCGGCAGTTCGCTGCTGACCGATGACGGTCGCGGCCTCGATGAGCGCGCGATCGGCGAATGGGTCGATCAGCTTGCCGAACTTCACGCGCGTGGTGTCGAGGTGGTGCTGGTCTCCTCCGGCGCGGTGGCCGAGGGTATGGTGCGCCTGGGCTGGCAGGTGCGCCCTTCGGCGCTGCACGATCTACAGGCCGCCGCCGCGGTGGGGCAGACCGGGCTGGTGCGCAGCTACGAGGATCACTTTGCTCGCCACGGCGTGCGCACCGCCCAGATTCTGCTGACGCATGACGATCTTTCCAATCGCAAGCGCTACCTCAACGCTCGCTCGGCGCTGCGCACCCTGCTCGGCCTCGGCGTGGTGCCGATCGTCAACGAAAACGACACCGTGGTCACCGACGAGATTCGCTTCGGCGACAATGACACCCTCGGTGCGCTGGTGGTCAATCTGCTGGAGGCGGATGCGCTGGTTATCCTGACCGATCAGGAGGGGCTATACGATGCCGACCCGCGCAGCAATCCGGAAGCCGCGCTGATCGGCGAGGGCAAGGCCGACGATCCACGCTGGGCGGTGGTGGCCGGTGACGGCGGCCGGCTGGGGCGTGGCGGCATGGCCACCAAGGTGCGGGCGGCGCGACTGGCGGCGCGCTCCGGGGCGCTGACCCTGATCGCCAGCGGCCATCAACCGCACGTACTGTCACGGCTGCTCGACGGGGAGTCGGTCGGCACGCTGCTGACCCCGGATCACGCCCCGATAACCGCGCGCAAGCGCTGGTTGGCAGGGCAGCTTCAGGTGCGCGGGCGGTTGACGCTGGATGACGGCGCGGTGCGCCAGCTGCGCCGCCAGGGATCCAGCCTGCTGGCGGTGGGGGTGGTCGCCGTCGAGGGCGAGTTTCGCCGCGGCGATATGGTACTCTGCGTCGATAGCGTCGGCGAGCCGGTCGCCAAGGGGCTGGTCAACTACGATGCCTTCGACGCTCGCCGTATTCAGGGCGTCGCGAGTCGTGATATCGCCGCTCAGCTGGGCTACATCGAGGCGCCGGAGCTGATCCACCGCGACAATATGGTGATCATCGGCGCTGATTGATCGTTCAGCGTACGCTGGCGACTGGCATTGCCGTGTCGGCGCTGATAGAATGCTGCACCCTTGTGATGAAGGTGCCCGCTCAAGAGGCGCTTTTTGATAATTCTCAACGTCCAGACTCCAGGGAGTAGACGATGGCCAATACCCGTCAGGCGCGTAAGCGCGCGCTTCAGGCCGAACAGCGCCGCCGCCACAACGCCTCGCAGCGTTCCATGGTGCGCACTCACGTCAAGCGCGTGATCAAGGCGATCAACACCGGCGACCACGCCGCTGCCATGGCCGAGTTCCGTACCGCGCAGCGCGTCATCGACCGCATTGCCGACAAGCCCGCTTTTGACAAAAAACGGGCCGCTCGCGTCAAGAGCCGCCTCAACGCGCGCATCAAGGCGCTGGCAGCCTGACTTCGGATGCCTGCCCGAGGGAACGAAAAAACCGGCTTAGGCCGGTTTTTTCGTCTTATAAAGGTGAATGAGCCATGAGTGACGAGGTGATTCGCAGGGGTACCGGGCTTTTGCGCTCCGGCCTGGTGGTGGGGGTGATGACCATGATGTCGCGCGTGCTGGGACTGGCGCGGGATGTGGTGATCGCTACGCTGTTCGGCGCCGGCAGCGGCGCCGATGCCTTCTTCATTGCCTTTCGCATTCCCAACTTTCTGCGTCGTCTGTTCGCCGAGGGCGCCTTCAACCAGGCCTTTGTGCCGATTCTTTCCGAGTACGCCAGCCAGCGCGAGCGGTGCGAGGTGCGCGAGCTGCTCGACGCCACCGCCGGAAGCCTGGCCGTGGTGCTGGTGGCGATCACCGCAATCGCCATCGCCGGTGCCCCCTGGCTGGTGTGGCTGTTCGCCCCCGGCTTTCACAGCGACGAGCCCGGCAAACTGGCGCTGACCGCCGAAATGCTGCAGATCACCTTTCCCTATCTGCTGCTGATTTCGCTGACCGCCTTCAGCGGCAGCGTGCTCAACAGCTACGGGCGCTTCGCGGTGCCGGCCTTCACGCCGGTGCTGCTCAACCTGTCGATGATCGGCGCGGCGCTGTGGCTGGCGCCGCTGCTCGAGGTGCCGATCATGTCGCTTGCCTGGGGCGTGCTGATCGCCGGCATCGCCCAGCTGCTGTTCCAGATTCCCTTCCTGACCCGCATCGGCCTGCTGCCGCGCTTTCGCCCTGCCTTTCGCCACGAGGGGGTGCGCCGCATTCTGCGCCTGATGGGGCCGGCGATGTTCGGCGTGTCGGTGTCGCAGATCAATCTGCTGCTGGATACCGTGCTCGCCTCACTGCTGGTGGGCGGCAGCGTCTCCTGGCTCTACTACTCCGACCGGCTGGTGGAGCTGCCGCTGGGCGTGTTCGGCGTGGCCATCGGCACCGTGATACTGCCGGCGCTGTCGCGCCAGCACGCCACCGACGATCCGACCCACTTTGCGCGCATGATCGACTGGGGCATTCGCGCCGTGCTGCTGATCGGCGTGCCGGCGGCGTTGGCGCTGATCGTGCTGGCCGAGCCGCTTTTGATCACGCTGTTCCACTACGGCGCGATGACCGATCATGACATCAATATGGCGGCGATGAGCCTGCGCGCCTATGCGCTGGGACTGATCGCCTTCATGCTGATCAAGGTGCTGGCACCGGGCTACTACGCCCGCCAGGACACCAAAACGCCGGTCACCATCGGCATTATCGCCATGGTCGCCAATATGGTCTTCAACCTGATCCTGATGTGGCCGCTGGCCCATGCCGGGCTGGCGTTGGCTACCGCGCTGTCGGCCTGGCTCAACGCCGGTCTGCTGGCCCGCGGGCTGATCCGCCGCGGCGTACTGCGGTTCCAGCCCGGTTGGGGGCGACTTGCGCTGCAGTTGACGGTGGGCTGTGCGCTACTGGGCGCACTGTTGCTGCTGGTATCACCCGGCTGGCAGCAGTGGCTTGAGTGGGGTATCGCCGGCCGGCTGGGGGTGCTGGGTGGTCTGATTGCGGCCTCCGTGGTGGTCTATTTCGGATGGCTGGGGCTGGCCGGCGTCAGGGTGCGTCACTTTCGGCTGAGGGGCTGAGAGAAGGTGTCCGTTCCGGCAGCATTGTTTTCAGTGTCTGCTGCAGGGCGGCTGCCGAGACCGGTTTGTGCAGCAGCGGCAGTTCGCTGGATGCCGCCTCGCGCAGCCGTTCGGGGGCCGTGTCGCCGGTAATCAGGAGCGCCGGTACATCGGCATGGAAATGCTCGCGCAGATGTCGAATGACACTCACGCCGTTCTGTTCTTCACGCAGGCGGTAGTCGCAGATGATCGCTTCCGGCGGTGTCGGCCAGTCGAGGGCCAGCGCTTCGTCGAGGGAGCCGGCCTCGCGGGTATTGCAGCCCCAGCCGCTCAGCAGCAGGTGCATGCCCAGCCGCACGGCGCTGTCATCGTCCAACACCAGCAGCCGACGTCCGACCAGCGACTGCTCCAGGCTGCCAGCCGATTCGCCATCGATATCCGGCGCCGGCCCTTCGGTGGCGCACGCCACCATCAGTCGAAAAAGACTGCCGCGCCCCGGCCGTGAGCGCAGCGTCAGCGTGTGGCCCAGCGAGTGCGCCAGCCCTCGGGCGATCGCCAGCCCCAGTCCCAGCCCCTTGCTGCGGTCGCGCTCCGGATTGCCCAGCTGGTGGAACTCGCGAAAAATATCCTGATGCTGATCGGGGGCGATGCCGATACCGGTATCGATCACCTCGATCGATACACACCCGGTGCGCCTGCGACAGGCGACCAGCAGGCCGCCGCTTTCGGTGTAGCGAATGGCGTTGGCAATCAGATTGCGCAGGATAAGCTCCAGCAGCGCCGGGTCGGAGATGACGGCAAGTCGCGTCTCACGCGTACGATAGACCAGTCCGCGGGCGTCGGCCTGGGGGGCCAGTTCGCTCTCCAGCTTGTAGAGCAGCGGCTGCAGCGCACAGAAGCGTCGCCGCGGTTTGATGACTCCGGCCTCGATGCGTGAAAAGTCGAGCAGGGTGTTGAGCATCTCCGCCGAGCCTTGATGGGCGCTTCTGGCACTGTCGAGCACATGATGCTGGGTGACGTTCAGGGCACTGAAGGAGAGCGTTTCCAGAAACAGTCCGAGGGCATGGATCGGCTGGCGCAGGTCGTGGCTGGCGGCGGCGAGAAAGCGCGATTTGGCTCGATTGGCCTGCTCGGCCTGTTCACGGGCGGCGCTGGCCGTTGCTTTTTCGGTCTCCAGCCGCGCGACCAGATCGAGATTGGCAAAACGCAGCGTGATCGAATCGTTGAGACCTCGTCCTACCAGCCTGGCCTGCCAGTATTGGCCGAGTACATAGATCAGACAGCAGATGCCCATGGCCTTGTAGGCCAGCCCATCCAACCATAAAAAACCGCTCGTGGTCAGTACCAGGTTGGGGGCGATAAACGTCAGATAGAGCGTCATGAAGGGCGAGAGCATCGCCACCGCGTTGCTGCTGATGGCCGCCATCAGCGCCAGCAGCAGGGCAAAGGCAGCAGGACTGACACCATCGCGCAGCACGATCCAGCTCAGGGCCCCCCACATCACGCCTTCGAGCCCCTTGAAGAGCAGCAGCCAGTGAAGCAGGGCCATGACACGCTCAGCGCTGAACCCTCGCTGCAGCCAGTAGCGCGAAAACACAACCACTGTGACGCGCAGCGCCATGAAGGCCGGATACCAGAGCAGCAGCGCCAGATGATAGTGGCGCCACAGGGGCGCCTCGGGATTGTTAATGGAAAACCAGAAGACTCCCAGCAGCAGCGTCGACAGTAACAGACCGATCGGCAGCGACTGACCGATGCCGCCCAGCACCAGCTGCAGGCGTTCGATGTCGACCCTCTGGTCGCCGGTCAAAGCGTCAGCCCCAGGCGGTGCGAGGCAAAAATCGCCTCCGAGCGGCTGGAGACCTGCAGGGCTGCCAGAATGGCCTGCACGTGACCGCGTACCGTGTGCTCCGAGAGGCCCATATGGCGGCCGATCGCCTTGTTCGACAGCCCCTGGCAAAGCAGCGTCAGCACATCGCGCTGGCGGGGTGTCAGTTTCGGTCGTGCACCGATCTCACCGGAAACGGCGCTTGCGGGAGGATTGCTGTTCAGCAGGGTGCCCACCTGCAACAGCAGGCGCTCGGGGGTTTCGGTCTTGGCAATAAAGGCCAGCGCGCCTCGCTCGACCGCTTCGCTTATGGTGGCGGGCAGGTCGAAGGCGGAGAGCATGGCGATTCGCGCGGTCGGCCATTTCTGTTTCAGCAGAGTAATGCCTTCAAGCCCGCTCAATCCCTGCAGTCTGATATCCAGCAGCAGCAGATGGGGGGCGGCGACCTGCAGGCTCAGGGTCTCTTCAAGCGAGGCGGTCTGCAGAATATCGACGTGTTCCAGCCCGGCCGACAGCATCATGGCGATGCCGCAGCGAAAGAGGGCGTGGTCGTCTATCAGCAGGATGGTCTTCATGGCGCTATCAAAGCGCCTTCCGGCATGTCGGGCAAGCAGTCCTGATGGACTATGGGCAACTTTTGCCGGGCAACATACCGTATATCGGCCATACCCCGGCAGATCATTACCTCCGGAGACTCGGCGTGGATATGCTTCCAGACCCGCCACCCGACATACGTCGCCAGCGCCGTCGAGGGCGAATATTTCTGCTGGCCTTCTGTACGACCAATCTTGTGCTGTTGCTGCTGTTGTTGCTGCTGCTGGTTCATCAGCAGGGGGATACGCGGGCGGATATGGACCGCTATGTGCAGCTCGATGGTTTGTTGGCCGGGCGCCAGAATGCCGTCCGCGAGATTCGCGCTGCGCTGCAGCAGAGCCATCCCGCCGGTGATGTGCTGTTGAAAACCCTTGTGGAGCGGCTGAGACAGTGCGATCAGAGGGCCATGCCGTTTCGGCTGGGCGGCGATGAGTTCGCCGTACTTTTGCCCTGCCGAGACGACAGCGGCGTTGCCGACTACTGCAGGCAGCTGATGGAGACGGTGGCGGCGCCTCCCTGCCCGCATCCCGCCCATCCCGACAGCGATCGGGTCACGGTGAGCGTGGGCGCCACGCTTTTCGAGGCCAGCCACGAGGCGCTGACAAGGGCCTATGGCGCCGCCGACGGGGCGCTCTATGCGGTCAAGTCGCGCGGGCGCGGCGACTGGCTGCTGGCCTCGGCGACAGCGCCGTGTTTCTCATTGGCGCAGAGCGTCTGAGCGCGGTCGTATCACAACACCCCGGCCATGCCGCTGGCGTGGCCGGTACCGGCACTGCGGCACGCTTATCCGGCTGATAAGCCTCGCCGGCTTCGCTATAATGCCCCCTTTGATGCCGGTGAGGGCCCATGGAACTGATCAGAGGCTTGC
Organism: Kushneria aurantia DSM 21353; assembly: GCF_000382245.1. Lineage (GTDB taxonomy): Bacteria > Pseudomonadota > Gammaproteobacteria > Pseudomonadales > Halomonadaceae > Kushneria > Kushneria aurantia. The sequence goes on along the minus strand of NZ_KB907880.1, from coordinate 35,088 downwards.
ACAACCTGCGCCCCCGACACCGGGGCAGCGTCGTTACCATCGGCAATTTTGACGGCGTGCATCGCGGCCACCAGGCGATTCTCGACCAGCTTGGCGCCCACGCCCGCCGCCTCGGGCTGCCCGCCGTGGTAGTGGTGTTCGAGCCGCAGCCGCGTGAATATTTCGCCGGCGAACAGGCCCCGCCGCGGCTCACCCGGCTGGCCGACAAGGTACGGCTGCTGGCCGATTACGGTGCCGACCGGGTGCTCTGCCTGCCGTTCAACCGTCGGCTGCGCGAGCTGTCGGCGCGGGATTTCATCGAGCGGGTACTGATCGAGGGGCTGGGAGTGCGCCACCTGGTGGTCGGTGACGACTTCCGTTTTGGCTGCGACCGCGCCGGCGATTTCGATCTGCTGCGCGACATCGGTGCGCAGCGCGGCTTCGAGGTCGAGCATACGCGCACCTTCATGCTTTCCGGCGAGCGCGTCTCCAGCAGCCGGGTGCGCACCCTGCTGGCGTCGGGTAACTTCGAGCAGGCGGCGCGGCTGCTGGGCCGCCCCTTCGCGATAGCCGGCCGGGTGGTGCAGGATCGCCAGCTGGGGCGTACCATCGGCGTACCGACCGCCAACATCCCGCTGCTGAACAGACCGTTGATGCTGCGCGGCGTACTGGCTGCCGTGACCCGGCTGGAAGATGGCCGCGAGATCAAGGGCGTGCTCAACATCGGCTGGCGGCCCACGGTGGGCTCGCATCGGCCGGTGCTGGAGGTGCATCTTTTCGATTTCGATGAATCGCTCTACGGTCAGCGGCTGTCGGTGATGCCCTGCGCTCGCCTGCGCGGCGAGGAGACCTTCGACTCCATCGAGGCGCTCAAGCGACGCATCCATCTCGATCTTGACCAGGCGCGCGACTACTTTCGCCGCCACCCGGCGTCGGCGGCGCAGCGTCCTGCGCTCGCCTCGGCGCCGCTGACTTCGCCGCATGGCGACAGCGCCGGCGGACGCAGCACCCACACCCATTCGGGCAGTGCCCCCGACATCCACAGTGACGGCTGACCAATCAGGCTATGAGCGACTACAAGCACACGTTGAATCTGCCCCATACCGATTTCCCCATGCGTGGCATGCTGCCCAAACAGGAGCCGGGCCGGGTCTCGCGGTGGCAGGACATGAATCTGTACCAGCGCCTGCGTGAAGCGCGCGCCGGTGCCCCACTGTTTGTGCTGCACGATGGCCCGCCCTACGCCAATGGCAGCATTCATATCGGTCATGCGCTCGACAAGATCCTCAAGGATATCGTGGTCAAGTCGAAAACCCTGGCCGGTTTCGATGCCCCCTATGTGCCGGGTTGGGACTGCCACGGCCTGCCTATCGAGCACAAGGTCGAGACCACCCACGGCAAGCACCTGCCCGCCGACCAGGCCCGCGCGCTGTGCCGCGAGTATGCCGCCGCCCAGGTCGAGGTGCAGAAAGAGGGCTTCGTGCGTCTTGGCGTCCAGGGCGACTGGGACCACCCCTATCTGACCATGAACTTCGCCAACGAGGCGGGCGAGATTCGCGCCCTGGCCGAGATGGTCAAGGGGGGCTATGTGTTCAAGGGGCTCAAGCCGGTCAACTGGTGCTTCGACTGCGGCTCGGCGCTGGCCGAGGCGGAGGTCGAGTATCAGGACAAGCAGTCCGATGCGATCGACGTCGCCTTCCCCTGCGCCCAGCCCGAGGCGCTGGCCGCGGCCTTCGGCCTTGACACGCTGCCCGGGTCGGCCAGCGCGGTGATCTGGACCACCACCCCCTGGACCATTCCGGCCAACCAGGCGATGAACGTGCACCCGGAGTTCACCTACGCCCTGGTCGATACCGGCGAGCGCCTGCTGCTGCTGGCCGAGGCGCTGGTGGAGAGCTGCCTTGCGCGTTACGGACTTGAGGGCGAGACGCTTGCCACCGCGCCCGGCGCGAGCCTGGAACACATCGCCTTCGAGCATCCGCTGGCCACGGTCGACGCAGGCTATGCGCGGCGCTCGCCGCTCTATCTGGCCGACTACGTCGAGCTGGGCGCGGGTACCGGCATCGTGCACTCGGCGCCGGCCTACGGCGAGGATGACTTCCACTCCTGCCGCCGTTACGGCATGAGCTTCGACGAGATCCTCAATCCGGTGCAGGGCAACGGTGTCTATGTCGATGATCTCGCGCTGTTCGGCGGCATGATGATCTGGAAGGCCAATCCGCAGATCGTCACCGCCCTGGAAGAGGCTGGAGCGCTGCTGGCGCACGACGAGATCACTCACAGTTATATGCACTGCTGGCGCCACAAGACGCCGGTGATCTATCGCGCCACGGCGCAGTGGTTCGTCGGCATGGATATCCGCGGCCGGGAAGGTAAAACGCTTCGCGAGCAGGCGCTGGCGGGTATCGAGGCCACGCAGTTCACGCCGAGCTGGGGCAAGGCGCGGCTGCACAGCATGATCGCCAATCGCCCCGACTGGTGCATCTCGCGCCAGCGCAGCTGGGGGGTGCCGATCCCGTTCTTCCTGCACAAGGCCAGCGGCGAGCTGCATCCGCGCACCGTCGAGCTGATGGAGGCGGTGGCAAGCCGCGTCGAGGTCGAAGGGATCGAGGCCTGGTTCAAGCTCGACCCCAGCGAGCTGCTGGGCGACGAGGCCGATCAGTACGAGAAGGTCACCGATACCCTTGATGTTTGGTTCGACTCGGGAACCACCCACTTTCATGTGCTGCGTGGCTCGCACCCGCTCGGTCACGCGGAGGGGCCGCGTGCGGATCTCTATCTCGAGGGGTCGGATCAGCACCGCGGCTGGTTCCACTCGTCTTTGCTGACCGGCTGCGCGATCGACGGCCATGCCCCCTACAGGGCGCTTTTGACCCATGGTTTCACGGTCGACGAGAAGGGTCGCAAGCAGTCCAAGTCGCTGGGCAATGTGGTGGCGCCACAAAAGGTCATCGATACCCTGGGCGCCGATATTCTGCGCCTGTGGGTCGCCTCGACCGACTATTCCGGCGAAATGGCCGTTTCCGATGAGATATTGAAGCGTACGGCCGATGTGTATCGCCGCATTCGCAACACCTCGCGCTTTCTGCTCGGCAACCTGACCGGTTTCGAGCCGGCGCGTGACATGGTGGCGTTCGAGGAGATGATTGCGTTGGATCGCTGGGTGGTGGACCGCGCCGCCCTGCTGCAGGAGAGCGTCGAGGCGGCTTACGCCGAGTATCGCTTCCGTGACATCTACCAGCAGGTGCATGACTTCTGTGCCCGCGATCTCGGCGGCTTCTACCTGGATGTGATCAAGGATCGTCAGTACACCACCCAGCCCGACTCGCTGGCGCGCAGAAGCTGCCAGAGCGCGCTCTATCACGTCATCGAAGCGCTGTCGCGCTGGATCGCACCGATCCTGTCGTTTACCGCCGAGGAGATTCACGAGCATATCCCCGGTGCGCGCAGCGACTCCATCTTTCTGGAAACCTTCTACGACGGTCTGGCCAGGCTGCCGGCGGATGCCGAAATGGGGCGCGACTTCTGGGAGACGGTGCTGGCGGTCAAGCACGCGGTCAACAAACGTCTCGAAGAGGCGCGCAACGACGGGCTGATCAAGGGCGCGCTGGATAGTGAGGTGACCCTGTTCGTTGACGAGGCCCAGCGTGCGCTGCTGGAAAAGCTCGGTGATGAGCTGCGCTTTGTACTGATCACCTCCGAAGCGACGCTCAGACCACTGAATGAGGGCGCTGATGCCCAGCCGACCGAGCTTGAGGGGCTCAAGCTGGCGGTGCGCCTGAGCCCATATGAGAAGGATGAGCGCAGTTGGGAGCGGCGTGCCGATGTGGGGGCCGATCCTGCGCATCCGACGCTGTCGGCCCGCTCCATCGCCAACCTGCCCGGCGGCCCGGGCGAGGTGCGTCGCTATGCCTGAGCGCGGGCAGGTTAGTCGCTACGCCCATGCGCGCTACACCCTGCGCTGGCTTTTGCTGTCGGTGCTGGTGATTGCGCTCGACCTGGCGCTCAAGGCCTGGGCCAGCGCCGCGTTAATCTATGCCCGGCCGCTGGAGGTGACGCCCTTTTTCAATCTGACGCTTCTGCACAACACCGGCGCGGCCTTCAGTTTTCTCGCCGAGCATGCCGGCTGGCAGCGCTGGTTGTTTGCCCTCGTGGCGATGGTCGCGGTCACGGCGCTGACGATCTGGCTGGCGCGGCTGTCGCGTTACGAGCGGCTGATGCCGATCTCGATCGCGCTGATCATCGGCGGCGCGCTGGGCAACCTGTTCGATCGCCTGGTGCACGGCTATGTCATCGACTATCTCTCCTTCCACTGGCAGGGCTGGTACTACCCGGCCTTCAATCTGGCGGATGCAGCGATCACCGTCGGCGCGATCGGCATCATCATCGAATCCTTCCGCGCCGGCAGAAGAGAGCGCGCGCAGACGGAGCAACACCATGAGCGGTGAGGGTCATATGAAAAGTGAATCGGGTGAACTGCCGGCAGGCGACCATACGACGGTGACTATTCACTTCACGCTACGACTCGAGGACGGCAGCGAAGTGGATACCACCCGTGGCAAGCGCGCCGCCGAGTTCGCGTTCGGCGACGGCAACCTGCCGCCGGGATTCGAAAAGCCGATTCGCGGCATGCGCGCCGGTGACACCCGCACGGTCGAGGTGGCTCCCGAGCACGCCTTCGGCCCCTGGAATCCGCACAACGTGCAGAGGCTCAAGCGCAGCGATTTCAGCAATCAGGACGAGCTGGAGGAGGGTGTGGTGATGTCCTTTGCCGACCCTGCCGGCGGCGGCGAGCTGCCCGGCGTGGTGCGCGCCATGGATGAGCAGGGCGTGGAGGTGGACTTCAATCATCCACTGGCCGGGCGCACTCTCACTTTCGAGGTCGAGGTGCTGGAGGTGGCGCCTGCCGCCACCCACTGACGCATCGCATCGCGCGCTATTCGCCCGCGACCGTCGCAGTGTGCGACACTGACTCATCCCTTTCCGCCAGTTTTTCAACAGTGAGGTGGCCCATGCAGATCAGGCTGGCCAATCCACGTGGTTTCTGCGCCGGCGTCGACCGCGCCATCGATATCGTCGACCGGGCGATCGATGTGTTCGGCGCGCCCATCTATGTGCGCCATGAAGTGGTACATAACCGCTACGTAGTCGACACGCTGCGCGATCGCGGCGCCATCTTCGTCGAGGAGCTCGACGAGATTCCCGACGACAACATCGTGATCTTCTCCGCCCACGGTGTTTCCAGGGCGGTGCAGCAGGAGGCCGAGCGGCGCGGCCTGCGTATCTTCGATGCCACCTGTCCGCTGGTGACCAAGGTGCACATGGAGGTGTTGCGCTACGCCAAACGCGGCCGTGAGTGCATCCTGATCGGCCATGCCGGCCACCCCGAGGTGGAAGGCACCATGGGGCGCTATGACGCCAGCTACGGCGGTGCCATCTATCTGGTCGAGGATGAAGAGGATGCCCGCCAGCTGCAGGTGAAGGATCCTGCCAATCTCTCCTTCGTGACCCAGACGACGCTGTCGATGGATGACACCTCGAAGGTGATCGATGCCCTGCGCGAGACCTTTCCGGCGATCCAGGGGCCGCGCAAGGACGATATCTGCTATGCCACCCAGAACCGTCAGGATGCGGTGCGGATACTCGCCGAGCAGTGCGATGTGGTGCTGGTGGTGGGCAGTGCCAACAGCTCCAACTCCAACCGGCTGGCCGAGCTTTCGCAGCGCATGGGTACCCCCGCCTGGCTGATCGACAACGCTGAAACGATGCAGGCCGAGTGGTTCGAGAACTGCGCTACCGTAGGCGTTACCGCCGGTGCCAGCGCTCCCGAGGTGCTGGTCGAGGGCGTGATTGCCCGGCTGCGCGAGCTGGGCGGCAGTGCGCCGGAAGAGATCGCCGGGCGCGAGGAGACGATTACCTTCACCATGCCGCGCGAGCTGCGCGAAAAGGTGATCGCCAGCGCCTGAGCCGCGCCGCCGGCGAGCGGCGTGAAATACCCGGGAGAGAGTGATGCTGGATCTGCTGCTGTGGATAGCGCTGTTTCTGGTCGGCCTTGGCGGCATGGAGGTCGTCGCCTGGCTGACCCATCGCTACGTCATGCACGGTTTTTTGTGGTGCTGGCACAAGTCGCACCACAGCGAGCGCCACGGCGCCTTCGAACTCAACGACCTCTTTGCCGTGGTGTTCGCGCTGCCGTCGGTGGTGCTGATCTATTTCGGTCTCAACGGCTATCCGCTGCTGTTGGCACTGGGGCTGGGAATTGCCGCCTACGGGCTGGTTTACTTCATGTTCCACGATGGCCTGGTGCACCGGCGCTTTCCGGTGCCCTTCGACCGTCAGCGCGCCTTCTGGAAAAAGCGCATTCAGGCCCACCGCCTGCACCACGCGGTGGAGACCAGAGAGGGCGCGGTCTCCTTCGGTTTTCTGCTGGTGCGCCCCGTGTCGAAGCTGAAACAGGAGCTGGCATCACGCCGGCGACGCTGAAACGGCGTCTGCTTTCTGCCCTGCCACTCTGCCCTCTGCCTGCGCTTCAGTTCTCCTTCGCAATGCCGATAAAACGATAGATATCGATTTCTCTATCGACTCTCCCAATCGGCATCGCCATGTTTCGTTATCCCGTTAAAGACAGGCAGCACGGCTTCTCACTGCTGGAAGCGCTGGTCGCACTGGTGGTGCTCAGCGTGGGGGCGCTGGGTGTCATCGGGCTGGTGGTGAGCGCCCAGCAGAGCAACGAGCAGGCGCTGCAGCGCGGGCGCGCCACTCTGCTGGTCAACGATATGCTGGAGCGCATCCGCGCCAATGCCACCAGCGAAGCGCTGGCGGTCTACGCCGTTGGCGAGGGTGCCAGTGCGCCCATCGGCGGCGGTCAACAGGCGGGAGGTATCGATTGCCGCGGCCGTTGGGAGCCCTGCAGCAGCATCGAAATGGCACGCTCCGATCTCGAGGACTGGGAGCGCCAGATCTCGCCGGCCAACAATGACGGCCTGCCCGACGCCCGCGCCTGTATCAGCAGCGACGGCGCGACCCCGGTCAGCCAGGTGACGGTCAGCCTGGTGTGGCAGGGTACCGGCCCCGGCGCCGCGTCGAATAACTGCGGCAGCAGTGATATTGCCAACGCTCGCCAGGGTGTCGCCATCAGTAGCCGCTTTTTCGTGGAAGAGGAGACGTCATGAGGCGCGCGTCCCTCGACCGGCATCGCCAGGGGGGCGCCACCCTGCTGGAGCTGATGATCGCCATGGCCATCGGCGCCGTGGTAGTCGCCGGCATGGTGATGCTTTACATGCAGACCAGCCGGGCCTTCGTGCAGCAGCAGGCGATGGCCGATCTACAGGCGCGCGGGCGGCTCGCGACCCAGCTGATCGCCGGCGACCTGCGTCAGAGCGGTTTCTGGGGCGAGGTCATTGCTCCCGAAGTACCCGATGACATCGCCAACGACGACTTCCCTGCCAATGCCGGCTTTGATCTGTTCGCTATCGAAAACGCCCTGCCGGTATGGGGAGGCAACGCCGAGGAGGCGGGCAGAATCGGGCTGCCGATGGCGGACAGCATGATACCGGGATCGCAGGCCGTGGGCGTGCGCTATGCCAACGAAAGCCGAGGGCCCTGCCTTGATGTCGATGACAATCGCAGGCTGACGGTCTCGACCGGCAGCTGCACGCACTGGCGGCTGGCCCAGGCGCTTTATCATCTGCGCCGGGTCGACGGCGGTGCGCCGGCGCTCTATGTCACCCGCCGCGGCAGTGGCAATGCCTCGGAGACGAGTGAGGTGGTGCGCTATGTGGAACGTCTCGAGGTGGAGTGGGGGATCGACAGCAACCGGGACGGCAGCGCCGATCATTTCTTTTCCGGCAACGGCGTCGAAGCGCGCAGCTGGTCGATAAACGCCTGGCGGCAGGTGGTGGCGGCGCGTCTTTATGTGCTGGTACGCAGCGAGCGCCCGGTACTCAATGCACCGGCGCGTGACTTCATGATCGGCGGGCAGTCTGTCACCCGTGATGACGGCTATCTGCGTCGCCTGTTCACCACCACCGTGACGATCCGCAACAACCGTTTGAGGCAACAGGGCAATGGCTACTGAGATCCGGCGCCAGGGCGGCTTTGCGCTGCTGATCGGCCTGATACTGCTCTCCGGCATGACGCTGCTGGCGCTGTCGTTGGTGCAGCGTGGCCTGCTGGATACCCGCTTCGCCTATCGGGCGATGGAGGGTACCACCGATTTTCAACAGCAGGAGGGCAGCCTCGAGAGCCGGCGCGGCGATATCGATGAGCTGGTACGCGATCACCTGGACCTGGCCTGTGGTCAGCAGTATGCCGCCACCGGCAGTGAGCGCCTCGAGATGCGCCAGCTGTGCGACACGGCGCGCATGCCGACGCCCCCGGCTGAAATACGCGAGCATCTCGAGCGTCGCTATTCCACCAGCTTTGGCGCCCGCGACAACCAGGGGCTGAGTAACTTCCGCTACTTCGAGCTGCGCGCCGAGCCGCCGGCGGCTGACGGCGGCAATAGCGGCGGCAACGACAATCTCTATCAGGGCATTCTCAGCCTGGGAACGGGAGGCGCCTCGTGAGAATTCGCCAGTTCATGCGGCGGGCACTGCTGCTGGTGCTGCTGCCCGCTTCGGGGTGGGCCGACGACGTCGATATTTATCTGCCCGAATACCAGGCCGAGGGGCTGGGCGGCCAGCCGCAGGTGATGGTGATTTTCGATACGTCCTTCAGTATGGGCCAGGAGGAGCCGACCGACAGCGGATCGAGAACGCGCATCGCCATTGCCCGCGATATCGTCTCCGATCTTGTGCGTCAGTATCCGGGGGTCAATTTTGCATTAACGGCGTTCAACGACAATTACATCAGCGACTGCACTCCGCAAGGCTGTGTAGAGATCAATAACGGTGGCCGCGTTGTGCAGGGCTTCCCCGCCAGCGCGATCCAGAGTGGCGATGAGCGCCAGCAGCTGCTGTCAATGGTTGCGGCGCTGCAAAACAATGCCTCGACACCGCTATGCGAAACCATGTCCGAGGTGTATCGCTATTTCATCGGTGAAGAGGTGCAATACGGCCTTGAGTCAGGCGGCGTGCCGCCCGAGCGGGATCAGTCGCCCAGCGTCGAACAAAGCGGGCGTTATGTGTCGCCCCTGCGCCCCTGCGAAAACGTTTACGTCATCTACATGACGGATGGTCTACCGCAGTTTGATACCCGCGCCAATGAGTATGTCAAAAACCTGTTGGGGCCCGGCGCGTCATGCGATATCTACGAGGCCGCTTTTGATGAGCGGATCGAAAACTGCCTGCCGCAGCTGACGGCTTTCATGGCCAATCACGATCTCGCCGACGGTGAAAACGGTCGACCGCAGCTTGCCGGCGACCAGCGCGCCTATACCTTTACCCTCGGCTTCAATACCGATCAGCAGCTGCTGCTGGATGCCGCTCAACCGCCGGACGGGATCGAAAGGGGCTACTATACCGCTCGCAACAGCGAACAGCTCACCAGAGCCTTCGGCGATATTCTGGGCGATATCATCGACAACGAGATACGTCAGGAGAACTACTCCGCCGCTTCCAATGTGGCCGGGACGCGCAATCTCGAGGGCGTTTACCGCTCGCTTTTTCTGCCCCGCAGCTACCTGCCCTGGACGGGCAATCTCAAGAAGTTTGCTTTCGAGAGCGACGGTAGCAGCGAGAAAGACAATATCAGCGAGCGCGATCTATGGAGTCGCGGAACGACCGAACAGCAGGCGCCGGGCGCTGTGATGCAGGGCGGCGCCGGTGCGCGGCTGCTCGACAAGGTAGTGAGTGACTCGGGCGGTTATCTTGGTAACCGAACCAACTTCTATACTGATATGGGGCCTGACGGCCTGCTCGATCTGCACGCCATAGGCGCTGACGATCAGCGCTGGCAGACGTTGCAGACCCTGTTTGAAGCGCTTCACCCCCGCGCCGCACAGACGCTTGCCGAGGCCCCCTACGGTCGCTGGGATATCGATATGCGCAACCTGGGTGACTGGCTGATGGGGTTCGATGTGACCGATGCCAGCGAGACCGAAGCGCGCGCCTGGATGATGGGCGATATCCTGCATTCGCGGCCGCTGGCGATCAACTACGGCTGCGCCGGGAGCCTCGACAATTGTGGCGAAAGCGATCAGCGCCTGCGGGTTTTCGTGGGCACCAATGAAGGCGTGCTGCACGCCTTCGATGACAGCAGCGGTATAGAACAGTGGGCCTTCTGGCCGCAGGAGAGCGCCGCCATGGCGGTCTATCGCATGCTCAATGCCGATGCGGTTTACCCCTGGCCGGACGGGGACGACGACACCCGCTATATCGAGCAGTCGGCCCGCTATGGCATTGATGGCAGCCCGGTTGCCTGGCTTGACTACCGTGAGGAGGTCAACGACAGCGGCCAGCGCCGCCGCCGGCTGGAGGAGGCGATCCTCACCTTTGGCTTTCGTCGCGGCGGGCGCGGCTATTACGGTCTCGATGTCACGCAGATGGATCGCCCGCAGCTCAAGTGGCGCGCCATGGAGAAGCACTGGGGGCAGAGCTGGTCGACGCCGGTAGCGGCGCAGCTCAGGATCGAGCGTCGCCGTCTGAATGAGACAAATACTGTTGAAACGCCTGTTTTCATGTTCGGTGGCGGCTACGATATCGCCTACGACAGCGGCCTGCCGGCCGCCAGCGCACTGGGCGCGAGTTTTAACGTGTTGAATGCCCGCAGCGGCGAAATCGTCAGCCAGCTGACCCATAACGAACTGGTCGACAGCGTCGCCGCTGATATTACGCCGGTAGACCGCGACTTCGACGGCCGCCCGGATGGCGCCTTTTTCGGCGATGTGGGGGGTAACGTCTGGTTTGCCGATCTCGCCGACAGCGACAATTGGACGCTGCGCCGGGTCGCAACTCTCGGACGCCACGCCGGTAGCGGTGCCGCCGACCGGCGTTTTTTCAATCGTGCCAACCTGGTACGCACCTACATCGACCGTCGGCCGGTGGATCTTTTGCTGATCGGCAGCGGCAACCGCGCCGCGCCGCTCGTGCCGTCGACACAGAACGCCTTTTATATTCTCGAAGTGTCACCCTGGCTGAACGGCACCGCAGCGCCGCCGCCACTCAGCGACGATAAGCTGACAAATGTGGTCGCCAATGATGCCCGGCCGCTGCTGAGGGTGCCCAGCAGTGAAGATGCCCGGGGCAATGAGCGCTTCAGCGATGAGGATGCCCGGGGCTTCAAGGGCTGGCGGCTGACGCTGCCGCCCGGCGACAAGGTGTTTTCCGACGCTTCCACCGTGGGTGGCAGTACGCTCTTTACCACCTACACCCCCACCAGTGCGGCGAGTATGTGCGAAGTGGCCGCCGGGCGCAGCACCCTGTTCGGCTTCCGGCTGCCCCGCTTCGTCGTCAACGAGCAGGGTGTCCGCGTTCAGCAGGCGGGGGAGGTCAACCAGACCGGGATGGGGCGCTATATTCAGGACACACCCTCCCTGCTGGTACGTGACGAAGGCGTCAGCGTGCTCGGTAACAGCGCCATCGATGCCGTCAACAGTGTGCTGAAAGACGGCGGCAGCGAGGATGGCCGCAGCTGCGGTGACTATGATGCCGAGGAGGGGCGCTTCAGCTCCTGCCGGATCAGTGAGTCGGTATGGTGGCGGCAGGGGCAGCAGTGACTGCCACCGTCAAGTACCGCAGTAGACGCCGGCGGCGACGCTTTCGTGGCGGATGCGGCCCAGCCGGTTGATGACGATGCGCTTCGCTCTGTCGGCACGGTCGGCGCAGACGTAAAAGGAGCCGTTGAGCATGGCGCTGGCCAGCCGCGGTGAGAAGTGCAGTCTGTTTCTGAAACCGTGCCAGTAGACGGCAAGGCGGTTGTCGACCCTGAGGCGCTGTACGATGTTGCCACTGGCGTTGAGCAGCAGTGCGTAGCGCCAATCGGCATCACGATTTTTACCGCAGCGCTGGCCGTCGCCACTGCCACATAGCGTCCAGTGTCGCCCGCTCTCCAGCGCCCCACTGCGTGCCTGCTGGACCAACCCCGTCAGGGCATGCGACTGCTGATTGATGCGGGCGTTGAGCTGCCACCGCTGCAGCGCCGGCAGCCCGAACGTTGCCAGCAGCGCGACAAGCATGACGGCGACCAGCATCTCGGCCAGGCTTACCCCTTTTTGTGACTGCATGACCTTCCTCCCGCCCGTTTTGTTTTGTGGTGACAAGGTACCCAACGGCAGGGAGAGGTAGAACCTTCAGTCGCCGGAGATGCTTTATCGGTGGCGGTGAGAAGACTTTGCTGCCACCCCGAGGCGCTGAAAGTCCTGATGTCACAGTAACCTGTCCGTTCCGCTGAGTTTGTCGCGCCTTGCCCGAGACGTTTCAGTTCGCCGTGGTGGAGAGATACATCCCGGTGGTGCGGAACTCTGTCGGGGTAATACCGAAGTAGCGTTTGAACGCCTTGGCAAAATAGTTGGCATCGGCGAAGCCACACTGGCGTGCGATCTCGCGCACGCTGGACTCCTGCTCGGCCAGTAGACGACTCGCTCGCCGCATGCGCTTGTGCATGATGAATTCGCCGGGGGGCTGTCCCCTGCAGGTGGTGAAATAGCGTGTGAAGTGTGCCCGGCTCATACCGGCCAGCGAGGCCAGCGCTTCCACCGAGATGGGCCGGTCGAGGTGTTCACGGATGTAGTCGAGCACCTGCTGCAGTTTGTCATCGAGACCTTCACGGTCCCGGCCGTTGGCCCCCATGACATCGTCATAAAGCACCATCAGGGCATGATAGACCAGTGCGGAGGCGTGACCGCTGGCACGGGCCTCACCCTCGAGCAGTGATAGACAGCAGCCTGCCAGGGCGTCGACAGTGCCTTGCGCGGGGCGATAGGCCGGTCCGACCGCTCGCTGCAGCATGCGCTGCAGGCGCAGCGCCTCCTGGCCTGCGGTGGCCAGCCAGAAAAAGTGCCAGGGCTGCCCCGCTTCGGCCCAGTAGCGATGATTGCCGGGGATATCAACGATCATCAGGGTACCCGCCGGCAGACTGTAGTCGCGATGTTCGAAATTCAGGTAGCCCGTCCCTGCCAGGCTGTACTGCAGCACCGTGAACGGCAGCCGCCCGCGTTTCAGTCCGTCCCAGTAATAGCCGCTGTCATCGCGCCTCTCGCAGCCGGCGCTGGTGGGCATGACGTGCAATCGATGGCGCCCGCGCGGTAGCGAGATGGTTTTCATGGCGGGCGATATAGCCTTTAGTCGCGATAGCACAAAAATACTCCTGCCGGCACAAATATCCTCTATTCGGCGCTCATGGACCTCCATAAATTGCCCTGCATGGGCTTTGGCGATATCGCAATGGAGACAAATGTATGAGCACAACATTCAAGATAGCCGTTATTGGCGGCGGCAGCCTGGGCTTTACGCGCAAGCTTTTCGCCGACATCCTGGCGGTCCCCGAGCTGCACAATATCGAGTTTGCCCTCACCGATATCGATGCGCACAAACTGGAGCAGGTGCGCGAACTGCTCGACCGTATCGTCGAGGCCAACCGCCTGCCCACTCGGGTCACAGCCAGTACCGACCGTCGAGTGGCGCTGGCGGACGCGCGCTATGTCATCAACTGCTCACGCATCGGCGGTCTGGAGGCCTACCGCAGCGATATCGAAATTCCGCTGAAGTACGGTGTCGATCAGTGCGTCGGCGATACCATCTGCGCCGGCGGACTTCTCTACGGGCAGCGCAATGTGCCGGCGCTGCTCGATTTCTGTCGCGATATCAACGAAGTCGCGGAAAGCGATGCGCTGCTGCTCAACTACGCCAACCCGATGGCAATCAATACCTGGGTGGCGCTCGAGTACGGCCGCGTCAATACCGTGGGGCTGTGTCACGGGGTGCAGAACGGCTGGCGTCAGATCGCCGAGGCGCTGGGCACGACGAAGGACGAGGTGGATATCTTCTGCACCGGCATCAACCACCAGACCTGGTACACGGATATCCGCCTGCGCGGCCGGCGTGTCGGCCGTGACGAGCTGATCGAGGCGTTCGAGCGCCATCCGCAGTTTTCCCGCGAGGAGAAGGTGCGCATCGATGTGCTCAAGCGCTTTGGCTACTACTCCACCGAATCGAACGGCCACCTTTCGGAGTATCTCCCCTGGTATCGCAAGGGTGAGGACAACATTCGCCGCTGGATCGATCTGTCGGACTGGATTCACGGCGAAACCGGCGGCTATCTGCGCTACTGCACCGAGAATCAGCACTGGTTCGAGGAGACCTTCCCCGAATTTCTGGAGCGCGCCGGTCAGCCTCTCGACCCCGCCCGACGTACCGATGAGCACGCCAGTCACATCATCGAAGCGCTGGAGACCGGACGTGTCTACCGCGGCCATTTCAACGTCAGAAATCGCGGCGTGATTACCAATCTCGCCGACGACGCCATCATCGAGTCGCCCGGTTTTGTCGATCGTTTCGGCATCAACATGGTCGCCGACGTGACCCTGCCCGGCGCCTGTGCGGCGAGCTGTACGGCATCGATCAACGTGCAGCGGCTGGCGGTGGAGGCGGCGATATCCGGCGATATCGACAAGCTCAAGCTGGCCGTGCTGCACGACCCGCTGGTGGGCGCGCTGTGCACGCCTGACGAGGTGTGGGCGATGGTCGACGAGATGGTGGTCGCCCAGGCGCAGTGGCTGCCGCAGTATGCCGGCGAGATCGATGCCGCGCGCGAGCGCATGCGCCACTCGAAGGTGGCAACGCGCGACTGGCAGGGCGCGGCGCGGCTGCCGGTACGCGATGTCGAGACCCTGCGTCGCGAGCGTAGCGGCCAGCAGCGGCCGCTGGGTCAGGGCATCGAATAGCCTGTCGATTATCACAAGGAGCCGCCGTAAGCGGACGATTGAGCGTGGGGAGGTACTTACAATGCGATATCCTTCAATGAAATATCTGACCCCTCTGGTGCTGGGCAGCCTGCTGATGCTGAGCGGCTGCTCGGGAGGCAGTGAGGATCAGCAGACCGCCAGCGACACCGGCGATAAGCCGTCCGCCGACAGTAAAACGGTGATCTCGCTGTGGTGGGACGTGGCCGGCGGCCGCGACGACCCCCTCTATGCCGGCTGGTACAGGCTGCTCGACCGCTATCAGCAGCTGCATCCCGAGGTCAGTTTCGATACCCAGTCGCTGCCCTATGACCAGATGCGCCAGAAAATGACCAATGCGGTGATGGCGGGCAATCCGCCGGATGTTGTCATCGGGCTGGACTCGTGGCTGCCCGATCTCTATCGCATGAACGCACTGCCCGATCTGAGCAGTGACATCGCCCAGTGGCCGGAGTCCAAACAGATTTACGACTCGGTATGGTCGGCGCTGACCATCAACCAGGAGATCATCGCTTTCCCGCTCTATGTGGGCCTGCGTGCCACCCTCTACCATCACGACGATCTCGACCGGGCCGGCATCGAGGCGCCGCCCGAGACCTGGCAGCAGCTGCTGACGATGGCGCCGCAGTTGAAAGAGAGCGGCGTGAAATATCCCTATGGCATCTCCACTGATGCCGCGCGCGGTCCGCAGGAGCTGGCGATCTATCTGTGGGGCAATGACCTGTCGATCGCCACGCGCAAGGGGGAGGGGCGGTATCGCAACGACTGGCAGGACGACCCCGCGACGCTGGCGCGTGCCAGTGAAGTGTTCGGTTTTTACCGCGACCTGCTCGACAGCGGCGCCATCGGCCGGGTGCAGGCCAACTGGAGCTACCAGGACCTGGACCAGAATCTGGCGCTCGGCAACGTCGCCATCACCCAGGACGGCAGCTGGATCAGTGAATATACCCAGACCAACCCGGACAGCATGGCCGATCTGCGCGTCGGTGGGGTGCCGGTCTACAACCGCACGCCGGTCACCTTCCTCGAAGTGCGGCCGGGCATCACCTTCCGCAAGTCACCTCACCACGAGGCCGCCGTCGAGTTTCTCAAGTGGGCCGATAGCGCCGAAGCGCAGCGCCTTTACGCCGCCAATCGATCGCCGCGGCGAGACGTGGTGGTCGACGATCAGTGGGGAAAAGGCTTCTCGGCACTGATTCAGTACGGCCGCAGCTGGCCGCCGGTGCCGCTCGGCGCCATCAACAAGGCGATGTCGGAAGCCATCCAGCGTGTCCTGATTGGCGACAGCTCGCCGCGCGATACTGCCATCTGGCTTTCCGATCAGATCAATCAGTCGCTGAAGGATAACGGCCTGTTCGCCGAATCCGGTTCCTGAAAGTCGTTGTCGGCGACGCCCCGGGCAGGAGCGTTCGCCGCCACTCTGGAGTCATGTCATGACGGATCTGAATCTGAGTCATGTATCGAAAGGGTTTGGTGGCACCCTGGCCGTCGAGGATTTCTGCCTCGAGGCCGAGCCGGGCGAGTTCATCGTGCTGGTCGGCCCTTCGGGCTGCGGCAAGACCACCACCATGCGCATGATTGCCGGGCTGGAGGACGTCACCGCCGGCACTATTGCGCTCGGCGACCTTGATATCACCGAGGTACCGGCCCGCGACCGCGATGTCGCCATGGTGTTTCAGAACTACGCCCTCTATCCCCATATGTCGGTGCTCGACAACATCGCCTTCAGTCTCAAGATGCGCGGCGTATCGCGCGACGCGCGTGAGCACCAGGCCCGCGATGTCGCCGAACTGCTGGGCATCAGCCATCTGCTGGGGCGCAAGCCGCGTGAGCTGTCGGGCGGCCAGCGGCAGCGGGTGGCGCTGGGGCGCGCCATCGTGCGCCAGCCGAAGCTGTTTCTGATGGACGAGCCGCTGTCCAATCTCGACGCCAAACTACGCGTGGCAATGCGCGCCGAGATCGTCAAACTGCAGCGTCAACTGGGGATTACCACCGTTTATGTCACCCATGATCAGGTCGAGGCGATGACCATGGGCCATCGCATCGTGGTCATGAAGGATGGCGTGGTGCAGCAGATCGGCACCCCCGAACAGATCTACGACCGGCCCGCCAACCGTTTCGTTGCCGAGTTCATCGGTACGCCGCCGATGAACTTTGCCAGCGGCGAGTGGGCGGCGGAGCATGACGAGCTGCGGCTCTGGGGTGAGCCGGTGCCGCTGGAATCGGCGCGCGCCGCCAGACTGCGCGCCGATGTGGCGTCCGGGCCGATCGAGCTTGGCTTTCGCCCCGAGCACGTGCATCTCTGCTCGTCATCGTCGCCCTCGACGACGTCCGCGATCGAAGTGCCGGTACATATCGAGCTGATCGAGAACGTGGGCAATTCACGTATCGTTGAAACCGTCACCCCCTCGGGAGGCGCGCTCAATGCCATCTGTGCCAGCGATTTCAGGGGGGCTGTCGGCGATCGGCTACAGCTTCGCGTTGATGTGCAACATCTCCATGTGTTCAACCAACAACATGCGCGAGTCTCCTGATGGCCCATTTCCACGACTCCATTCGCCGCCGCGACAGTGAGTACAAGAGTGTCGACTCGGCCGGCGCCTTGCAGCCAGCAGCCGCTGCCCGCTCGCGGCGCGGCACGCCGGTAATGCGCTTTCTGAAACGGCACTGGATCTCTTATCTGTTTGTATTGCCTGCGGTGGTGTTTCTGGTCGGGCTGCTGCTCATTCCAATCGTCAACGTTATCGTCGACAGTTTCTTTAACGTCAATCTGCTGCGACCGGATGCCAATGGTTTCGTCGGCCTCGACAATTTCGTGCGGGCGGTCTCCGAGCCGCTGTTCTGGTCCAACGTCTGGAACGGGGTGGTGTGGACGGTCGGCTCGGTGTTCGGTGAGTTCGTCGTGGGTCTCGCCACGGCGCTGCTGCTCAACCAGCAGGTGCGCGGCCGTGCCCTGTTTCGCGCCATCATGATTACGCCCTGGGTGGTGCCGATCGTGGTGGCCGCCATGACCTGGAGCTGGATACTCAACGGTGAGTACGGCATTCTCAATGCCATTCTCAGGGAGCTGGGGATCATCTCCGACAACGTCAGCTGGCTGGGCAATAAATGGACTGCGATGCTGGCGGTCATCAACACCAATGTCTGGCGCAGCTTTCCGTTCTGGACGCTCTCCTATCTGGCGGTGCTGCAGACCATCGACCGCGCCGAGCTGGAGGCCGCCGAGCTTGACGGTGCCAATGCGCTACAGCGGCTGTGGTACATCGTGCTGCCCAAGCTCAAGGGGATCACCCTGATTCTGAGCATCCTCAATGTGATCTGGGTATTCAACAACTTCGACTTTATCTGGCTGATGACCCAGGGCGGCCCCCTCAACGCCACCGAAACGCTGGCGATCCAGACCTATCTGCTGGCCTTCGAGCAGTACCGTTTCGGCGAGGCTTCCGCAGTGGCAGTGATCATGCTGCTGATGCTGCTGGTGGCTATCGGCCTCTACTTCTACATTCAGCGCCGCCGGGCGAGGAGGATCGATGCGTATACTGCGAACAAGGGCTAGTCGCCGCCGAATGCGCCATCTGCTGACCTATGCCGGTCTGCTCGTCGCCAGCGTCTATGCGCTTTTTCCGCTGGCGTGGGCGCTGGCTACCGCGCTCAAGCCGAGCGGCGAGATTCTCAGCGATACGCCGACCTTCTTCACCGCCCATCCCACCCTTGCGCATTTCCGTGAGGTGCTGTTCGAGACGGCCTTTCCCACCTATTTCGTCAACAGCGTGATTGTCTCCCTCGCCACCGTGGTGGTGTCGCTGGCGGTTGGCATCTTTGCGGCCTACGCCATCAGCCGGCTGGATCGTACACCGGGCATCAGGGCCATCGGCGTTGCCATGCTGGTGGGGCAGATGGTACCGGTGGTGTTGCTGATCATGCCGCTCTATCAGTTCATGCAGGCGACCGGGCTGTTGAATACCTATATCGCCCTGATCATGACCTACACGGTATTTGCGATCCCCATCATCACCTGGATGATGAAGGGCTTTTTCGACACTGTGCCGATCGAGATCGAGGAGGCGGCGCGCCTTGATGGCTGTAGTCGTCTCTATATCGTGCTGCGTATCATTCTGCCGCTGTCGACACCGGCGATCATGGCCGCGGCGATCTACGCGCTGATTCTCGCCTGGAGCGAATTCGTGCTTGCCTTCACCCTGATTTCCGACGATTCGATGCGCACCCTGTCGACCGGCGTTTTCAGCTTCATGGGTCTGTGGACGGTAAACTGGGGCAGCCTGATGTCGGCAGCGGTGCTGATCGTACTGCCGGTGGCGGTGGTCTTTGGTTTCACCCAGAAGTATCTGGTCAGCGGTCTGACCGCAGGCTCGGGGCGCTGACTCGCCACGAGGGCGCGGGTCATGGATAATTATCGCTGTGGCGTCGGGCCGCCGAATCCGGCGCCGCTGTCGGTTTTTATCCATTCCCGTTCAAAGAGCCTTTTTCATGCAAGAGCTAACCCTGGTCATGGCCCAGCTCGATCCGCTGACGGGCGACATTCCGGGTAACGCGGAGCGCGCTATCGAAGCGGTGCGCGAGGCGAAGATCGAACACGGCGCCGATGTAGTGGTGCTGCCCGAGCTCTTCCTTGCCGGCTACCCGCCGGAAGACCTGCTGCTGCGCGAGTCGATGGCCGCGCGAATCGAGCAGGCGCGCCAGCGTATGGCGGAGAAGACGGTGCGCGACGTGCTGGTGCTGGTGGGCTATCCCGCCGAGCGTGACGGCCGCCGCTTCAACATGGCCGGGGCACTGCTCAACGGTGAATGGCGCGATGAGTACGCCAAGCGTGCGCTGCCCAACTACCGGGTGTTCGATGAGAAGCGCTATTTCGAGGTGGGCGATCGCAGCTGCGTGATCGAACATCGCGGCATACGGCTGGGTGTGCTGATCTGTGAGGACCTGTGGGTCGATGAGCCGATCGCCGATACCGTGGCGGCCGGCGCCGAGGTGATCGTCTCGCTCAATGCCTCTCCCTGGCATCGCGGTAAATCCACCGAGCGGGTCGAGCTGTTCGCCGAAAGCGCCCGCCGGGCACAGTGTCCACTGATCTACGTCAATCAGATCGGTGGGCAGGACGAACTGGTATTCGACGGCGCCTCCTTCGCCCTCGATGCCGGCGGCGAGTGTCGCGTGCAGGCGCTGGCCTGGCAGCCGGGGCTGATGCCGATTCGACTGACCCGCAACGACGACGGTGGGGTCGATATCGTCGACGGCGAGCTGATGCCGCTGCCGGCGACAGCGGAGGAGTCGCTCTACTGCGCATTGGTGACCGGGGTGCGCGACTACGTCAACAAGAGCGGTTTCCACGGCGTGGTGCTGGGTCTCTCCGGCGGCATCGATTCGGCGCTGTCGCTGGCGATCGCGGTGGACGCGCTGGGCCCCGACCGGGTGCAGGCGGTGATGATGCCCTATCACTACACCGCCGAGATTTCGCGCGAGGACGCCGCCGAGCAGGCTCGAACGCTGGGCGTGCACTACGAGGTGCTGGAGATCGCGCCCATGGTCGAGGCCTTCACCGCCACCCTGGCAGCCAGCTTCGAGGGCAGCGCAGCGGATACCACCGAGGAGAACCTGCAGTCGCGCATCCGCGGCACGCTGTTGATGGCGCTCTCCAACAAGAAGGGGCTGATGGTGCTGACCACCGGCAACAAGAGCGAGATGGCGGTGGGCTACGCCACGCTCTACGGCGATATGGTCGGCGGCTATAACGCCCTCAAGGATGTCTACAAGACATGGGTCTACCGCCTGGCGCGCTGGCGCAACCGCCAGGCGCTCGAGGAGGGCGAGGCAGAGTGTGTGCCCGCTCGGGTGATCGAGCGGCCCCCCTCGGCGGAGCTCTCCGAGGATCAGCTCGACAGCGACTCGCTGCCGGATTACGACGTGCTGGACGAGATTCTCGAGCGCTACATCGAAGGCGATCAGAGTCAGGAGGCGATCATCGCCGCCGGCTTCGATCGCGACGCGGTGGAGAAGGTGGTCAAACTGGTCGACCGCACCGAGTACAAGCGACGCCAGGCGCCTCCGGGTGTGCGTGCCACCCTGCGCGGCTTCGGCCGTGACCGACGCTATCCGATCGTCAACGGCTGGCAGCCGGGCGATTGATACGACAAACCCGGCGACACCGTCGCCGGGTTTGTCGTGATATCAAAAGCGCCGGGTTCGGCCGCCGGCTCATGAACCCTTGAGTGACAGCGAGCCGCCTACATAGCGAGGGTCGAAGGTGTCGCCGTCGAGACGGGCGTTGTCAGGATCGTTGTTGATCAGCTGAGCCAGCGCCTCGCGCGCCTCGGCCGGCATGTTGAGCCCCATGTAGCCCTCCACGATAACCGCCAGGGCATCGCGGGAAGCCGGCGTCTGCGGATAGTAATCAATCACCCACTGACCGCGATTGACGGCGGCCACATAGGCCTCCTTGCGCAGGTAGAAGTCGGCCACCTGCAGCTCATGACGCGCCAGCACGTTGCGCAGGTAGATAATGCGCTGGCGGGCGTCCGCGGCATAGGGGCTGTCCGGGAAGCGACGCGCTACTTCGCCGAAGTCGACGTAGGCGTCACGGGTAGCCCCCAGATCGCGTTTGGAGATATCGATCAGCTCGAGGGTTTCAAGGCTGAAACGCCCCGACTGCCAGGCGGCCAGGCCGCGCATATAGTAGGCGTAATCCACCTGGGGATTGTCGGGGTGCAGGCGAATGAAGCGACTCGCGGCAGCGCGGGTCGCTTCCCAGTTATTGACCTGGTAGTAGCCGTAGATCAGCTCGAGCTGCGACTGCTCGGCGTATTCACCGAACGGAAAGCGGCTGTCCAGCGTTTCCAGCAGCGTTACCGCTCGCGAGTAGCGTCCGTCATCCAGCGCCTGCTGAATGTTCTGATAGAGCTGCTGCTCGCTGAGCTGTGAATCCTCTTCCCGGCTCTGGTTGCCGGCACAGCCGACCAGCAGAACCGCCGCCAGCGCAAGGGCGCTCAGGGAGATGGCACGCATCGTCTTCCTCGTCTCAAACATACCGCGGCGGCGTGCTAGAATCCGCCGATCAGCGACACATGAAATGGTACAGGCCTGCGGCGGCCAATGCGAATCGGCCCGGCGACAGTGGCTCTGCACTATAAAGCATTGCACAGCCTCGGCGAAACGTTTGGGGGCTGCGCGTTACGGAAACGCCATGTCACAGACCATCTCACAGACCATCGAGCAAGCCCATATCGTCCCCGATGCCATGATCGGCCTGCGCCTTGACCAGGCGGCGGCGGCGCTTTTCGACGACTTCTCCCGCGAGCGTCTCAAGAGCTGGATTCGCGAGGGGGCGCTGACACTCGACGGCCAGCGCGCGCAGCCGAAGTCGCCGGTGCCGAGCGGTGCCACCCTGGCGCTGCACGTGGTGCTGGAGGAGCGTGACAGCTGGCAGCCGGAGGCGATCGAGCTGGAGATCGTGTTCGCGGATGACCAGTTGCTGGTGATCAACAAGCCGGCCGGGCTGGTGGTGCATCCCGCCGCCGGTAACGAGAGCGGTACGCTGCTCAATGCGCTTTTGCATTACGACGCGACGCTTGCCACGCTGCCGCGCGCCGGCATCGTCCATCGTCTCGACAAGGATACCAGCGGGCTGATGGTGGTGGCGCGAACTCTGGCGGCACAGACTGCGCTGGTCGAGCAGTTGCAGGCACGCAGCGTCAAGCGCGAATACGATGCGGTCGTTACCGGCACCCCGATCGCCGGCGGCCGCATCGAGGCGCCCATTGGCCGCCACCCGAGCGATCGCAAGCGGCAGGCCGTGGTCGCCCATGGCGGTAAGCCGGCGGTCACCCACTACCGGGTGCTGGAGCGCTTTCGCGGTCACACCCACGTGCGCTGCCGGCTCGAAACCGGCCGCACCCACCAGATTCGCGTTCACATGGCCCATCAGCGGCTGCCGCTGATCGGTGACCCGCTCTATGGCGGCCGCCCCAGGCTGCCACCCGGCGCCACCGAGGCGCTCAAGGAGGTGCTGCGCGAGTTTCCGCGCCAGGCGCT
This sequence comes from Kushneria aurantia DSM 21353, assembly GCF_000382245.1. Lineage (GTDB taxonomy): Bacteria > Pseudomonadota > Gammaproteobacteria > Pseudomonadales > Halomonadaceae > Kushneria > Kushneria aurantia. Next base: position 12,224 of record NZ_KB907880.1, on the reverse strand, counting down.
GCACGCCCGTCGGCTCGCTTTCGACCATCCCGTCAGCGGTGAAACCCTCGCCTTCAGCAGCGAGTTGCCCGATGAGATCTATATGCTGCTGGATGTGCTGCGCGAGGACCGGGAGAGCCACTGAGCATGACACCGCCGAACAGCGAACAGCCGAGCCTGATTCTGCCCGAGTGGCTGGCGCCGGAAAGCGTGGGCGCCTTTGTCACGACCCGTACCCGTGGCCCCAGCCAGGGCGACTTCGCCGCCTTCAACGCTGCCGCTCACGTCGGCGATGACCCGGTCGTGGTGGCGCATGCGCGCCAGCTTTTGAGCGCCCGCATCGGCGACCATCGGCCGCTTTTATGGCTCGATCAGGTGCACGGCGCGCGCGTGCAGCAGCACTACCGGACGCCGCCGCCGAGCGCCGATGCGTCGGTGGCCGTCGACCGCAGCTACGCCTGTGTGATTCAGACTGCCGACTGCCTGCCGGTGCTGTTCTGCGACCGCCGCGGAACACGCGTGGCGGCCGCCCACGCCGGCTGGCGCGGTCTGGCCGGTGGTGTACTGGAAGCCGCGGTCGCGGCGTTGGGTTGTCCCGGAGAGGAGGTGATCGCGTGGCTGGGGCCGGCGATCTCCAACATGCAGTACGAGGTGGGTCGCGAGGTGTATGACGCCTTCGTCAACGTTCAGCCGCAGGCCGCCACCGCCTTCGAGACCAGCCCCTACAAGCTGGGGCACTATATGGGCGATCTCTACCGGCTGGCACGGCTGCGCCTTGAGGCGCTGGGCATCACCGAAATCGGCGGCGGCCACTTCTGTACCGCTTCCGACCCGCGCTTCTATTCATACCGCCGTGACGACGGTCGCACCGGGCGCATGACCAGTGTCATCTGGCTGCGCTGAACGCCCTGCCGATCTCCTGCATTTTGTCAACCCTTGTTGGCTTGAAAGTTGACGCGCTGTCCCCATCTTTGTATCAGAACCGATATCAGAGCGCCCGAGACGCACTGTCGATTGGCAGCTGACGACCGGGTGCAAGCGAGGATAGACAGATGCGAATGGATAAACTGACCAGCCGCGTACAGAGCGCGCTCTCGGACGCCCAGTCGCTGGCGGTGGGGCGCGGTCACAATCAGCTGCAGCCCGGCCACCTGCTGCTGGCACTGCTGGATGCTCGTGACAGCGGCTTTCGCGGCCTGATTCAGAAGGCCGGCGGTGACGCCACACGGGTGCGCGAGGCGCTGGTAAAAAATGTCGATGAACTGCCCCGCGTCAGCAACTTCGACGGCAATGTGAGTATGGGGCAGGAGCTGGGCCAGTTGCTCAATCTCGCCGACCGCGAGGCGCAAAAGCGCAATGACCAGTTCATCGCTACTGAACTGGTGCTGCTGGCGGCGCTGCAGGGCGGCAAGGGCATCGCGCGCGCCCTGAACGGGGCGGGACTCAACGAGAAGAGCTTGCGCGCGGCGATCGACAGCCTGCGCGGCGGTGACAGCGTGCAGGATGCCGAGGCCGAGGAGAAGCGCGAGGCGCTGGAAAAGTACACTACTGATCTCACCGAGCGCGCCGCCAGCGGCAAGCTCGACCCGGTGATCGGCCGCGACGAGGAGATTCGCCGCACCATCCAGGTGCTGCAGCGGCGCACCAAGAACAATCCGGTGCTGATCGGCGAGCCCGGGGTGGGCAAGACCGCCATCGTCGAGGGGCTGGCCAGCCGTATCGTCAACGGCGAAGTGCCCGAGGGGCTCAAGGACAAGCGTGTGCTCTCCCTGGACCTGGGCGCGCTGCTGGCCGGGGCCAAATATCGCGGCGACTTCGAGGAGCGCCTCAAGGCGGTGCTCAACGAGCTGGCGAAGGAAGAGGGGCGCGTTATCCTCTTCATTGACGAGCTGCACACCATGGTCGGCGCCGGCAAGACCGAAGGGTCGCTGGATGCCGGCAACATGCTCAAGCCGGCGCTGGCGCGCGGCGAACTGCACTGCGTGGGTGCCACGACTCTGGATGAGTACCGCCAGGATATCGAAAAGGATGCCGCCCTGGAGCGCCGCTTTCAGAAGGTGCTGGTCGATGAGCCCTCCGAGGAGGACACCATCGCCATCCTGCGCGGTCTCAAGGAGCGCTATGAGGTTCACCACGGCGTCGATATCACCGATCCGGCGATCATCGCCGCCGCGCGGCTGTCGACCCGCTATATCACCGATCGTCAGTTGCCCGACAAGGCGATCGACCTGATCGACGAGGCGGCCTCGCGCATCCGCATGGAGATGGACTCCAAACCGGAAGAGATGGACCGTCTCGAGCGACGCCTGATCCAGCTCAAGATCGAGCGCGAAGCGCTCAGGAAGGAGACCGACGAGGCGACCCGCAGGCGGCTTGAATCGCTCGAGGAGCAGATCGGCGAGATGGAGCGCGAGTATGCCGATCTGGAGGAGGTGTGGACCTCCGAGAAGGCCATTTTGCAGGGCGCGGCGCAGTTCAAGGCCGAGCTCGATCAGGCCCGTACCGATCTCGAGGCGGCGCGCCGCCAGGGCGATCTGGGCCGCATGTCGGAGCTGCAGCACGGCCTTATTCCGCAGCTGGAGCGCCGGATCAGCGAAGCGAGCGAGGCCGAAAACACCCCGCTCAGGCTGCTGCGCTCGGTGGTCAGCGAGGAGGAGATTGCCGAGGTGGTGTCGCGCTGGACCGGTATTCCGGTGGCGAAGATGCTGGAGGGCGAGCGCGACAAGCTGCTACGCATGGAGCAGGCGCTGCATGAGCGGGTGATCGGTCAGGACGAGGCGGTTACCGCGGTGGCCAATGCGGTGCGCCGCTCGCGTGCCGGCATCAGCGACCCCAACCGACCCAACGGCTCCTTTCTGTTCCTCGGCCCCACCGGGGTGGGCAAGACCGAGCTGTGCAAGTCGCTGGCGAACTTCCTGTTCGACACCGAAGAGGCGATGGTGCGCATCGATATGTCGGAATTCATGGAGAAACACTCCGTGGCGCGGCTGATCGGTGCCCCTCCCGGCTATGTGGGCTACGAGCAGGGCGGTTATCTGACCGAGGCGGTGCGCCGCAAGCCCTACTCGGTGCTGCTGCTCGACGAGGTGGAGAAGGCCCACCCGGATGTCTTCAACATTCTGCTGCAGGTGCTTGAGGACGGCCGCCTGACCGACGGCCAGGGACGCACGGTGGATTTCCGCAACACCGTGGTGGTGATGACCTCCAATCTGGGCTCGCACATTATCCAGAACTACGCCGGCGAGCAGGATGAGGCGGGCTATGAGCGCATGCGCGCGGCGGTGATGGACGAGGTCGGCAATCACTTCCGCCCCGAGTTGATCAACCGCATCGACGAGGTGGTGGTGTTCCACGCCCTTGGTCAGGCGCAGATCGAGGCGATCGCCAGTATTCAGCTCGATCAGTTGCGCAAGCGGCTGGCCGATCGCGATATCCACCTCGAAGTGGCACCACAGGCGATGGCGACGCTGGCCGAGGCGGGCTTCGATCCGGTCTTCGGGGCTCGTCCGCTGCGTCGGGCGATCCAGAGCCGGCTCGAGAATCCGCTGGCGCAGGCGCTGCTGGCCGGCGATTTTGGCGCCGGGGATACCCTCCATGTCGACATGGACGGCGATAAGCTGGTGTTCAAAAGATAACGGCTGACTTCGGTGCTGCCGCAGTTCTCTCTGCTGACCCGGCTTCGGCCGGGTTTTTATACTCGCCGCTGCGGGTACTGCCGGAAGGGAGGCAAAACTGCCATCATGGCGCTGTCACCCAACCCAACCGGCCGGAGTATCGATGAGCGACTGGAGCGGCGGCTACGTCACCGACATTCTGTATACGCGGGGCTACTACGGCGCCCTCAATCCGCTGCAGATGCAGCTGGCACTGGCACGCAGCGGCCTCGCTGCGCCGCAGGTGACGACGGCCTGTGAGCTGGGCTTCGGTCACGGGTTGTCGCTCAACGCTCACGCGGCGGCGTCGGTCACCCGCTGGTACGGCAACGATTTCATTTCCGCCCAGACGTCCGGCGCCCAGTCGCTTGCTGAACAGTCCGGCAGCGAGGCGCAGCTCTTTGATGAGGATTTCGCGACCTTCTGTGCCCGCGACGATCTGCCCGATTTCGATTTTATCGCCCTGCACGGGGTCTGGAGTTGGGTCAGTGAGGCCAACCGCGAAATACTGACCGACTTCCTGCGTCGCAAGCTCAGAACCGGCGGGGTGGTCTACATCAGCTACAACACCACGCCCGGCTGGGCGACGTTTTCACCCATGCGTGAGATTTTGCGCGCTCACACCGAGACGATGGGGGCGCCGGGGCAGGGCACCGAGAGGCAGGCCCGCGACGCTCTGGCTTTTGCCGAGCGTTTGATGGCGGCTCAGCCCGGCTACGCCGAGGTCAATCCGGGTGTCAACGAGCGTCTAGACACCATTGCCCAGCAGGATCCGGGCTACGTGGCGCATGAGTACCTCAATCGCGATTGGCACCCCATGCCGTTCTCACGGCTGGCCGAGTCGCTGCAGTCGGCGCGGCTCGAGTTCGCCTGTTCAGCGCATCTGGCGGATCATTTCGATGCCATCAATCTGACTGCGGCGCATCAACAGCTGCTGGCCGAGATCGATGAGCCGCACTTTCGCCAGACGGTGCGCGACTTTCTGGTTAACCAGAGTTTTCGCCGCGACTACTGGGTGCGCGGCGCCCGGCCGCTGGCGCCGCTGGAGCGCCACGAGGCACTGGATGCGATCCGGGTAGTGCTGACCGCGCCGGTCGAGGAGGTATCGCTGACAGTGCGTGGCAGCCTCGGCGAGGCGACCATGAGCGAGGCGATCTACCACCCGGTGCTGGCGGCACTCTCCGATCATCAACCAGTAAGCATTGGCGAGCTGACGCAGCGCGTCGCGGGGCAGGTGCGGCGTGAACAGCTCGAATATACGGTGGTGCTGTTGGCCGGCGCCGGTCATCTGGGTGCCGTACAGGAGGCGTCGACCATCGAGCAGGTGCGGCCGAGCTGTCAGCGGCTCAACGCCGCGCTCCTGAAGATGTCCCGCAGCCGCCAGGACACGCCCTGGCTGGTCAGCCCGCTGACCGGCGGTGCGCTCAATGTGGCGCGCTTCGACCAGCTTTTCCTGCTTGCCCGCAGCGAGGGGGCGGCGTCCTCGGTGCAGTGGGCATCCTTTGCCTGGCAACTTATCGAGGCGCAGCAGCAGCGGGTGATCAGGGATGGCGAGACGCTGCACAGTGCGGCAGATAATCTTGATGAGTTACAGCGTCAGGCGCAGCACTTCGAGGCCGTGCGTCTGCCGGTACTGGAAGCGCTGGGCATCGCCTGACGGGATTATCAGCCGGCGTCCGGGTAGCGCGCCATCAGCGCGCGCAGCACGCCATTGGTCCAGCCGAAACCGTCCTGAGAGGGATATTCGCCGCCGTCCGGGGCGTCGTCGATATCCACCACGTTGTACTTTTCCAGCAGCTTGTGGGCCACCTCGAAGCGGCGCACATTGGTGTGTATCCAGCGCCGGGCGATGGTGTCGGCCAGTTCATGATGACCGTAGCGCTTGAGGCCCATGATCGCCATCCACTGTAGTGGCGCCCAGCCGTTGGGGGCGTCCCACTGCTGCACCGTATCGATGTTGGAAGTCATCAGGCCGCCCGGTTTGAGCAGCTTGCGCTCTATCATACTGGCGACATGACGGGCCTGGTCGTCACGGGCAATGCCGAAGTAGAGCGGAAATACCACGACGGCGTTGATGCTGTCGGTCAGGCGATCTTCATGCCACAGGTAGTCGCCGAAACGCTGCTCCTCTTCCGACCAGAAGATACGATGGAAGGCCTCAAGTCGGGCATCGGCGGTCTGCTGCCAGCGCTCGGCCTGCTCTCTGTGACCCATGTGGCGATGGGTGCTGGCGATAGTAGTCGCCATGTGGTGCATCAGGCAGTTGAGGTCGAGCGGCAGAATATCGACGGTGCGAATGGTCGCCAGGTTGTGCGGGTCGACCAGCCAGCGAGAGCTGAAATCCCAGCCGCTCTCGGCGCCGGCGCGGATGTTGCGCCATATCTCGATATGGTCGCGACCGTCCTTGCCGGCGGTCTCCATGTCTTCGCGAAAGGCTTCCTCGCGCGGCGTATTGAGGTCATCCCAGTGGCGGTTGAGCAGTGTGCCATCGCTTAACCGCACACAGCGTCTGAAGGCTTCGCCGGGATGCAGCCCGTCGTCACCGTCCATCCAGTAGTGGTATTCGGTCTCCATCTGCGGCAGATAGCGTTGAAAGACGCTGCTGTCCTCGAGCTCGGCCAGCAGGCCGACCATGGCGCAGAAAAACGGCGGTTGTGAGCGCGACAGGTAGTAGGTGCGGTTGCCATTGGGGACGTGACCGTAGGCACCGATGAGAAAGGCGGTGTTGTCGACCATGTCCCACATCAGATCCTCGCGCCCGCTCTCGCGCAGCCCCAGCATGGTGAAGTAACTGTCCCAGTAGTAGATCTCGTTGAAGCGGCCCCCGGGCACGATGTAGGGGCGAGGTAGAGGCAGCCGCGACGAGCAGCCGTTATAGCGCGGTCGCGGTTCGCGGGTCAGCAGGTCCCAGAGGATATCGATATGATCGCTAATGTGGGTCTGCTTCTGGTCGGGCTCGACACCGGCGCGTGTTTCGATACGTTCAAAGCGTGCCTCGATGAAATCGCGCAGCGCATCATTGTCGATGCAGGGGACGTCGTCGCAGCCGCCGTGGCGCTCACACAGCTCGGCGTAATCGGCCATGATCTCCTCGGCGGGGCGGGTCGGCACCATATCGACAAAGGTCTTGCTGTCGCTGAACAGGCCGCGGCTCTGCACATCGTGAAACAGCTGCCCCCAGAGGTGCTCGGGAAGCGGCGGAAGCTCGGCGACCTCCCGGGTGTCCGGCATGCCCGGCATCGATGCAGCGGCGCTCGTTGTCATGATAAGTCATTCCTGAAACAAAAAATGCACGCCTGATCCACACAGGATACAGGTGAAAGGTGCCGCCACATCCAGCCGTTTTGCAGTAAGGCGACATTTCCTTGACGAGTTTATCGGACGACATTAAATAGACAGCTTAGTTCATGCGACCCTCTTGTCGTGACGCCCGGGGCTGTGTCGCAACGGTGCTGCAGGTTGGTGCAATTCTGCTGCTGGCGCCCGATTTTAGTGCTCTGTAACGCCCCGGCGGTTGACAGCGCGTCACTGCTGTTAGAATCTTGGCCGTTCCTGATAGCAGGCATGAACCCATCGGGCGACCCTCGATGTCATGATGGACGGCCCATATCGCTGTCTGCCTGCCCACGGACCTGAACAGGCCGGTCCCACCCACCGCCTGATCAACGCCCCGACATGTCGACCCGACATGAGATTGAGCAGGTCCTCGTTGCATCGATTGATCAGCGTGCAACATCAGGTGTCGCTGGCCTCGGGCCGCGGCAGGCGGCACAGCCGTCCTCGAACGCCGGTGCGCATCGCATCGGACCTGTCATCGAGACCTATGACTCAAGGGGAATCCCAAAGTGGAACTGCTTTCCGGCGCCGATATGATCGCCCGCTTCCTCAAGGATGAAGGGGTCGAATATATCTACGGCTACCCCGGCGGCGCAGCGCTGCACATCTACGATGCGCTGTTTCGCCAGGAAGATGTCAAACATATTCTTGTCCGCCATGAACAGGCGGCTACCCACATGGCCGACGGCTATGCCCGCGCTTCCGGTAAACCCGGCGTGGTGCTGGTTACCTCCGGCCCCGGCGCAACCAATGCGGTCACCGGCATCGCCACCGCCTACATGGACTCCATTCCCATGGTAGTGCTGTGCGGCCAGGTGATGAGTTCCCTGATCGGCGAGGACGCCTTTCAGGAGACCGACATTGTCGGTGTGACGCGTCCGATAGTGAAGCACAGCTTCTCGATTCGCCACCCCTCCGATATCCCCACGGTACTCAAAAAGGCGTTCTATATCGCCTCGTCCGGCCGTCCCGGCCCGGTGGTGGTGGATATTCCCAAGGACATGACCGCGCCCACCGAGCGCTACGAGTACAGCTATCCGCGCAAGGTCAGGCTGCGCTCCTACAATCCCGCCGGTCGTGGCCATACCGGTCAGATTCGCAAGGCGGTGGATCTGCTGACCAGTGCCGAACGCCCGGTGATCTTCGCCGGCGGCGGGGTGATCACCGGCCGCGCTTCCGAGGCGCTGACCGATCTGGCGCATCGTCTCAATCTGCCCGTTATCACCTCGCTGATGGGCATCGGCGCCTTTCCGCAGAACGACCCCAGGTCGCTCGGCTGGCCCGGCATGCACGGCTCCTATGAGTCCAACATGGCCATGCACGAGAGCGATCTGGTACTCGGCGTGGGAGTGCGCTTCGATGATCGGGTGACCAATAACGTCAGCAAGTTCTGTCCCCACGCGCGCATTATTCACATTGATGTCGACCCCAGTTCGATCTCCAAGACGGTGCACGCCGATGTCCCCATCGTCGGCGCCGCCGACAGCGTGCTTAACGAGATGCTCAATCAGCTGGGGCAGCGCCAGCCGGCGGAGCCGGTGTCGCTGGACGACTGGTGGGCGAAGATCGACGGCTGGCGCGACGAGCGCCGTGGCAAGCTCTACGAGCCGGCCGCTCCCGGCGAGCCGCTCAAGCCTCAGCAGGTGGTCGAGGCGGTACATCGCATCACCCATGGCGATGCCTATGTGGTGACCGACGTAGGCCAGCACCAGATGTTTGCCGCCCAGTACTACAGGTTCAATCAGCCCAATCGCTGGATCTCCTCCAGCGGTCTGGGAACGATGGGCTACGGCTTCCCGGCGGCGATGGGCATCAAGCTGAGTTACCCCGACGAGCATGTGGTGCTGTTCACCGGCGAGGGCAGTTTTCAGATGATGATGCAGGAGCTGTCGACCTGTAAGCAGTTCGGCATTCCGGTCAAGATCGTCAATCTCAACAACGCTTCGCTGGGCATGGTGCGTCAGTGGCAGGATCTCAACTACAAGTCGCGTCATGCGCACTCCTACATGGAGTCGCTGCCGGACTTCGAAAAGCTGATCGAGGCCTACGGCTTCCGGGCGATCACCGTGCATACGCCTGAAGAGCTGGACGCCGCGCTTGAAGAGACGTTCCGTTCAAAGGATGAACTGGTGTTTCTGGACGTTCATGTCGATCCGCGCGAGCACGTCTACCCCATGCAGGTGCCGCAGGGGGCCATGTGCGACATGCTGCTTTCGAAGACGGAGCGAACCTGATGCGCCATATCATCTCGATGCTGCTTGAGAATGAGCCGGGCGCGCTGTCGCGCGTGGTGGGGCTGTTTTCGCAGCGCAATTTCAATATCGAAACGCTCAACGTGGCGCCCACCGACGACCCGACGTTGTCGCGTCTGACGGTGACCACCAACGGCGACGAGCGGGTGATCGAGCAGATTACCAAGCACCTCAATCGTCTGATCGATGTGGTCAAGCTGGTCGACCTGACCGAAGGGGCGCACATCGAACGCGAGTTGATGCTGGTCAAGGTCAAGGCGCAGGGCGGTGCCCGTGAAGAGGTCAAGCGCACGGCGGATATTTTCCGTGCCCATATCGTCGACGTTACGCCCAGCGTCTATACGGTGCAGATCACCGGTGACGCGCCCAAGCTTGACGCCTTTCTGCAGGCAATGGCGCCTGTCGGCGTGCTGGAAGTGGCGCGCACCGGCGTTTCGGGTATTGCGCGTGGCGACAAGGTGCTGAGTCTCTGAGCGCCGCCCGGAAAATTTTTTCTATCGGCGGCCCCGGGCCGCCCTCCCTATAAGGTGATAACGATGCAGGTGTATTACGACAAGGATTGCGATCTCTCCCTGATCCAGAACAGCCGTGTGACCATTCTCGGCTACGGCTCACAGGGGCACGCTCACGCCAATAACCTCAAGGAGTCCGGCGTCGACGTCACCGTGGCGCTGCGCAAAGGGTCGGGATCCTGGCAGAAGGCCGAAGGTGCCGGGCTGAAGGTCGCCGAGGTGACCGAAGCGGTCTCCGGCGCCGACGTGGTCATGGTGCTGGCTCCCGACGAGCACCAGAAACAGATCTACTATCGCGACATCGAGCCAAATCTGAAAGAGGGTGCGGCGCTGGCATTCGCCCACGGCTTCAACGTCCATTTTCAGCAGATCGAGCCGCGTGCCGACCTCGATGTCATCATGATCGCGCCCAAGGCGCCCGGCCACACCGTGCGCTCGACCTACAGCCAGGGCGGCGGTGTTCCCAGCCTGATCGCCATCCATCAGGACAGCAGCGGCCGTGCCCGCGAACTGGCGCTCTCCTATGCGGCGGCCAACGGTGCCGGTCGCGCCGGTATTATCCACACCACCTTCCAGGAAGAGACCGAGACCGATCTGTTCGGCGAGCAGGCGGTGCTCTGCGGCGGTACCGCGGCGCTGGTGCAGGCCGGTTTCGAAACCCTTGTCGAGGCGGGCTACGCCCCGGAGATGGCCTACTTCGAGTGCCTGCATGAGCTCAAGCTGATCGTCGATCTGATGTATGAAGGCGGTCTGGCCGACATGCGCTACTCGATCTCCAACACCGCCGAGTACGGTGACTACGTGACCGGGCCGAAGATCATCACCGACGAAACGAAAGACGCCATGCGCCAGGTCCTCAAGGACATTCAGGAGGGCACTTTTGCCAAGGACTTCATCCTTGATCACCAGGCGGGCTTCCCGACTCTCAAGGCCAAGCGTCGCCGCGGCGGTGAGCATCAGATCGAAGAGGTCGGCAGTCGGCTGCGCGGCATGATGCCGTGGATCGCCGCCAACAAGATGGTCGACAAGTCGAAGAACTGACCGTTCTTCCGGACCTGTTGTGATCGAGCGGGCGCGAATTATCGCGTCCGCTCTTTTTTCGTGTGCGCCAGGCATGGCGCGCACGCTGCTGGATCGCGCATGGTGTTGTCATCGCCTGCGCTCGGTCTCTTCTCCATGCGTGCGTCTTATTAACAGCGACGCTTCGTCTATGCTTTGATGGTTGCGATTTTCAAAAGGATATTCATTGCCATGACGCAGACGCCCCCACCCGACAATCGGCCGCCCCGCGATCCCTTTTCCGAATTCAAGGATGATACCGAAGTAGTCGAGGACGTACTGCACGACGGCAAGCGGATAAGGCGCCGCGGTATCTACCTGCTGCCCAACCTGTTTACCACCGCCGCGCTTTTTTCCGGCTTTTTTGCCGTGGTGGCGGCGCTCAACGGCGATTTTGCCTCCGCCGCTGTGGCCATCTTCGTTTCCATGGTGCTGGACGGTTTTGACGGTCGTGTGGCGCGCCTGACCAACACTCAGAGCAAGTTTGGCGAGGAGTACGACAGCCTTGCCGATATGCTCTCCTTCGGTGTGGCGCCGGCGGTGGTCGCCTTTGCCTGGATATTGCAGGACGTGGGCAACCTGGGCTGGATTGCCGCCTTTGTTTATGTCGCCGGTGCCGCCCTGCGGCTGGCGCGTTTCAACGTGCAGATCGGCAGCACCGACAAACGCTGGTTCATCGGCCTGCCCAGCCCTTCTGCCGCGGCCATTGTCGCCGGTTGTGTGTGGACCTTTCACAGCCTCGAAGCGACCGCCTTCATTTTCAAGGTATTAATGGCCGTCGTAGTAGCCGCCGCCGGTATTTTGATGGTCAGCAATATTCGCTACCACAGCTTCAAGGAGCTCGATTTCAAAAGCCCGGTGCCCTTTGTCGCCCTGCTGGCCATCGTACTGGCCTTCGTGCTGATATCGCTGGAGCCGGCCGTCATGCTGCTGCTGCTGTTTGGCAGCTATGGTCTTTCCGGGCCGGTCATGGCCATTCTGCGGCGCACCGGTCGTGCCACCCCGATTCCCTCGCCCTATGTCGATGAGGAGTTGGCCAGGTCGGGTCAGACTGACACTGAGGAGAAAAAAACCGGGAGTACTGCTGGTGACGACACTGATCCCGCCTCCTGACGTGAATTTTTTATGACAGCGGGGTTGCATGGTGGCGCCACGGGCGGTAAAGTGCGCATCCGCTGTCACGGGGCAAGAGGCCACGGCGGCAGCGGGAAGTGCAGCAGGTGATTGTTTCGGCTTGTTTTTCCGGTCGAAGGCGGTTTTTAAAAAGCCCTGTTTCACTTCATCATCGACGGTCAGCGCAGCGCACAACGGTTGACATTTCGATGACGGGCTGTAGAATGCCCACTCTCTCGAAGCGGCGCCCATTCGGGCCGGTGCTTCAGGAGCGCTCTTTAACAAGTCGATCAGGCAATTTGTGTGGGCGTCCGGCTCGC
>NZ_KB907879.1 GCF_000382245.1 Kushneria aurantia DSM 21353 | reverse complement strand
GGGCCGTCTCCAGGACGATCTGGAACTTCTCCTGGCTGGTCCACTGATCGGGCTGGTTGGATCGTGATGGCAAAACCTGTCCTCGTGCTCTGGCCTGTTTCCGCCAATTGTAGAGGGTTGTCGCGGTGATGCCTTCCTGCTCGGCCAGTTCCGGGATGGTCATGCTCATGGGCGGCGCCATCTTCCGGAGGATGGCTTCCTTACGCTCTGCGGGATAACGCACGTTGATCACCTCTCAATCCGCTTGGGTGACAACTACGCTGACGCATAGGGCGCCTGCGGCGTCAAAAATCATTCCCGGTGATTTTTTGTGCCCTGCCATTTTTGGCGCGGCGCTTGACGATCTGACAATCCTTGTGTCGGCCCTTGGCCGACTTCAAAGAACGGTTGGCAATCACTTCACCCGTCGTCTGCTGGCTGCACTTCATTTTTTCGCAGCTTGCGCCGACCATGGAGGATCATAATTTTAACATTAATATCAATATGTTAGAGAATAAAAAAGGATTCAGCCACTAACCGATCTTGCAATCATGGGAAGACTGAGGTAGAAAATTAAAATTCCCATTTTGTTCAATGGAAAAATAAAAATGAACTTTTTGGGATAAAACGAATGAAAGAATTGCGTTTTTCGCCAAACCATCAAATTCTCAACCAAAAACAATTCCTTACCGGGGAGACCATTGATGCCTGACAAAGCTTCCGAAGTCGATATCACTGGCGAGGACAACGCCAGAACGATAGTGCCGAAGTCACAGCGGCGAAAAACCTGGGACGTGTCTATCGTCGCAGCCGGTTACTGTATTGCCATGTCAGGCCTTTTTACCGGAGCCGCGCTAATGGCGGGATTGACCCTGAACGAGGTCATTCTATCCGCCTTGATGGGTAATACTATTCTCGCCCTTTATGGTGGTTTGGTAGGAGCGGCCGGTGCACGTGAAGGACTGGGAACCGCCATGCTTTCTCGCCATGCCTTTGGTCGTCAGGGTTCCAAAGTCGTCGGCCTTGTGCTGGCAATAACGATGCTCGGATGGTTCGCCGTACAAGTGGGATTTTTCGGTAACACCATCAACGCTCTTTTTCCCGATGGTGGCTTCCTTGCACAATCACATATAGCGGCCCTTTGGGGCGGCGGTTTGATGATCGCAACAGCGTATCTGGGGTACAAAGGGCTCTCAATAGTCAGTCGCATCGCCATTCCCGCCGTCATCATTACTGCTACCTGGGGCGCCATCGTAGCGGTCAATAGTCACGGGGGCTGGAACAATATCGCTTCTATTAAACCCGAGGAGAGTTTTGGTCTGGGGAGCGGAATCGTCATGGTCGTCGGCTCATTCGCAGCAGGTGCATCTGCACAGGCAGATATTACCCGCTATGCAAAAGATGAAAGGGCCGCCTGGATATCCACGATTTTCGGTTATATGTGCGCCAACACCTTTGTCATCCTGGCAGGCTTCCTGACAAGCGTCTCCACCGGCACCGGTGACCTGCCAGCGGCCATGGTAGGGCTTGGCCTGGGCGCTCCTGCCTTGATCGTTCTAATCGCCGCCCAGTGGACAACAAACGACAATAATCTTTACACCTCCTCACTCGGTCTTTCGGCCCTGGTGAAATTAAAAAAGTCTACGATCGTACTGATAAGTGGCGTGGTAGCGACCATTGCCGGATTCTTCGGCATGGCGAGTTACTTTATTGACTGGCTAATTGTTCTGGGCATCACGATCCCGCCAATGGCTGGTATTCTTATCGCAGATTACTACGTCATCAATCGCGGTAAATATTCTTTCGGACCCGGCGTTCGCTACAACCAGTGGAACCTTACTACTTTTGTATCCTGGCTCATCGCGTCTATTGCGGCCTACAACATAGAATGGGGATCCGGAGCCATCAATGCACTTGCTCTAAGCTTTGTAATCTATATCGTCCTGTCCAGAGTCGAGCTCTTTAGGACAATGGGCAACATTGGGGAATACTACGAGGACTCAACAGGCTTTTAAATTACGCTCTGATAGTCAGCAAGCGGAACTCTAACCAAGCCAAGCCAAGCCAAGCATCAACCAAAAACCCAAAAAGGTGATTACCATGCCTACATATCTCGACATGGAATTAACAAAGACAGCTTACAAACTTCTGCATGATCAGATCAAACTGAAAAAAGGTGAAAGCGTTCTGATCACCACTGACTCGATAAGTGAATTCCGTGTTGCCGAAGAGATCGCAAAGATGGCCGACGCACTCGGTGGGAAGGTGATGTTGGCATGGCACAGCACGCCCAGGGGCTACGGCGAAGTCACTCTACCCTATCTTCCTGATCCTCTGATAGCCGGTGCCGACAAAGCCGACGTCTGGATTGAGCTGAACAATCAGTGGCTGCTTTATAGCAGTTTCTGGAACCGAGCAGTAACCAATGGTCGCACACGCCAGGTGATGCTTGGAGGGCTCTCCGTCGAGCAAATGGTACGTTGCATTGGCATGGTGGATATCGACATACAGGCCGAATTTCAATCCCGCATTGTAGAGATGACCCAAAAAGCCAGTCAAATGCGCATTACCAATAGGGCAGGTACAGATGTAGAGTTCTGCAATGAGCCGACAAGACCAATAAACAGCGAAGCACTATATGACAAGCCGGGTGCCAACTTTTTGATCGGTCAGATTGGATGGGCTCCACTTGAGGAGAGCATCAATGGAACAATCGCCTTTGATGGCGCCATCAGCGGTGGCGGCGATGCCGAACTGGGTGTTCTCGACGAAACCATTAACTATCACGTCAAGAAAGGTCGTATCGTCGACATTACTGGTGGTAAAAAAGCTGCTATCATCCGCGACTGGTTTGCAAACCTGAATGATTCAAACATGTATATAGCAGCCCATGTCTGCTATGGCTTCAACCCAAATGCGCGCCTGGAAGGCACAACGACCGAGGATGAGCGGGTCTGGGGATCAACGGAATGGGGCTTTGGCTACCAGGGACCAAATTATAGTGGAGGCAAGGCGCGTGAAGCGAAAAGCCATATCGACGGCATTTGCATGGACTGCACCGTCTATCTGGATGGCCGTGCTATTATAGAAGATGGCAAGGTGATTGCGCCGGAATTGGTTGATTTAGCGCGATGTCTGGGCCATTAGAGGGTCTTTACAAATCAGACGAGTGAAGGCAAGACGAGGCAAAATTGGCCGAAGACGCGGAGTTTACCTAGGGTAAATGAGCATTTGACCGGGCCCGCGCACGAGGCCAATCTTAACGTTATATCGTCGAGCGCAGCCCTTTTGTAAACACCCTCTTAGGATACAAGCAATCTGATCTCTCGGCGAATCAAGGAGTGGTGCGACAACGAGGAGCATAGCAGCAATGCTATCGACCTCGCGCACTGCTCTCATCATTGTATTAGCCCATAAAATTTTCAACCCAACCCTTTTTACTCCGCCCTTGTAGCTTTTCTCCGATCAGTAATGCAACATGTATTCCTGAGCACCATACGGAAACCTTCTCTCGGCGATAGACATGGTTTACAAAAATATTTCGGACTATCATTTCCTCACCAATCACGTTAGGCAGGTTACTGAAAGTTGTTAAAATTATATTTTCTAACCTCAAAGCATAAATGAGATATACTTGAAGGGAGTCCCATGGTTCACCTGGATGACATTGACCTGGAAATTATTCGCCAACTCTGGAATGGGAGAGCATCCTATTCAGATGTTTCGAAAACACTACAAGTGAGTACAAAAACAATCGGAAAACGTGTCAAGGTGATGACCGACAGTAGCGCCGCTGATATCACCTGTCTCATTGATCCTTTTAAACTTCATGACCATGGCGCAGCGTTCGTAGGTTTTCGCATTCTGCCTGAATACCGCAAGGCCGCACTAGCGATTATCGATGACCTAAAGGGCGTTATTATGGCGGCCATCGTGACAGGCAAATTTGACATCATGGCGATTGTCAGTTTTAACGGAGCGTTTACCTATGACGCTTTCATCGAAGTCGAAGTATGTAAGATACCAGGAATAAAGGACATGGAGACGTTTATCGCCTTCGGCAGCCAAAACTTTCAATTGAGGTATCTGCTTGACTAATCGAATTGAAACACAAGAAGATGCGAAAAGGCATATTCATCTCGGTGCGATGGATCTCAAAATCATCAAGGCGTTGAAAAACGGCCGTCGGCCGATGGCCGAGATCGCAGAAGAGGTTGGGCTGCCGCTCAGCACAACTCGACGCCACGTTCAACGCATGCTTAACGACAATGCGATTCAGATTATCTGCCTGGTGGATCCATTTCTGATTCAGGGGCACTCCTCAGCCTTTATAAGCTTCAAGTTCGAGCCCGGAAAGATCCATCAGGGCGCCAAAAGAATTGAAAACCTGCGAGGCGTAGTGATCAGTGCACTAGTATCGGGAAGCTATGATGCTATGGCCATTGTGCTCTTCAATGATTCCTTTACGCTACAGAATTTTATTATGGAAGAGATATTAAAACTGGAGGGGCTTGTCGATATCGAAGCCTTTATCGCGATAGAAGGGGGCAAAAATTATCAGTTGCGATATGTCCTCTAAAAAGGTGTTTACAAATCAGGCGAGCGAAGGCAAGGCAAGGCAAGGCAAGGCAAAATTGACCGAAAACGCGAAGTTTACATGGGTAAACATGAGCATTTTACCGGGTTCGCGTACGAGGTCAATTTTAACGCTGTATTGTCGAGCGCAGCCCTTTTGTGCATTTCAGTGTAGCCCGCGGTATCAAATAAAGCCCCGGTCCATGCGGACCGGGGCTTTTTGGGGGGGCGTCTTGCCTTTTTGCAAGGCGCCTGTCACGGCATAATCAGCCGCGACGCTTGGGCTTCGGGCGGCCCTGAACGGCCTTGAAGCGCGGATTGGATTTGCAGATGACGTAAACGCGACCGCGGCGCTTGACGACCTGGCAATCCTTGTGTCGGTTCTTGGCCGACTTCAGTGAGCTGACAACCTGCATGGTAACTCCCTCTCCTCCGAAAACCGGAGGGCGATAAATTCCAATTGATGATGCGACGCGGCAGCACCGCATCATACGCCAGAGCAAGGCCGGTGCCGAAGCACCGGCAATGGCCGATCAGTCCTGATTCATCTGCTGCTTGATCAGGTCGCCGATAGTGGTCGGCGATGAGGTTTCGGCTTCCTGCTCGCGAATGTTGCGCATGTTCTGACGCGTATCGTCCTGATCCTTGGCGCGAACCGACAGGTTGATCACGCGGTTCTTGCGATCGACGCCGACGATACGACCCTCGACGCTGTCCCCCTCGCTCAGCACGCTGCGGGCGTCTTCGACGCGGTCGGCGCTGATTTCGGAGGCCTTGAGGACGGCAATCACGTCGGTGGCCAGCTCGACGTAGGCTTCACGGGCATCCACCTCGGTGACGCGACCGGAAACCACAGCGCCCTTGTCGTTGACCGCCAGGAACTCGGACATCGGGTCGCTTTCAAGCTGCTTGATGCCCAGCGAGATGCGCTCACGCTCGGGGTCGATCGACAGGATGACCGCCTCGGCTTCCTCGCCCTTGCGGTAGCCGCGTACCGCTTCCTCGCCGCTCTCCGCCCAGGAGATGTCGGAGAGGTGCACCAGACCGTCGATGTTGCCTTCCAGGCCGATGAAGATACCAAAGTCGGTGATCGACTTGATGGTGCCGGCAACACGATCGCCCTTGTTGAAGCGCGAGCTGAAGTCTTCCCAGGGATTGGAGGTGCACTGCTTGATACCCAGCGAGATGCGGCGACGCTCCTCGTCGATATCCAGCACCATGACCTGAACATCGTCCCCGACCTGAACCACCTTGGAGGGGTGAATATTCTTGTTGGTCCAGTCCATTTCGGAGACGTGAACCAGACCCTCGACGCCCTCTTCCAGCTCGGCGAAGCAGCCGTAGTCGGTCAGATTGGTGACCTGGGCGTTGACCTTCATGCCCTCGGGGTAACGATCCTTGATGTTGACCCAGGGATCCTCGCCCAGCTGCTTCAGGCCCAGCGAGACACGATTGCGCTCGCGGTCGAACTTGAGCACCTTGACGTTGATCTCATCACCCACGGCGACGATCTCACTGGGGTGCTTGATGCGCTTCCAGGCCATGTCGGTAATGTGCAGCAGGCCGTCAACGCCGCCCAGATCGACGAAGGCGCCGTAGTCGGTCAGGTTCTTGACGATACCGTTGATCTGCTGGCCTTCCTGCAGGGTGGCGAGCAGCGCTTCACGCTCGGCGCTGTTCTCGGCTTCCAGCACGGCGCGGCGCGAGACCACCACGTTGTTGCGCTTGGGATCGAGCTTGATGACCTTGAAGTCCAGCTCCTTGTTCTCCAGATGCGCGGTGTCGCGTACCGGCCGCACATCGACCAGCGAGCCCGGCAGGAAGGCGCGGATGGAGTTGACATCGACGGTAAAGCCGCCCTTGACCTTGCCGTTGATCACGCCCTTGACGACCTCGTCTTCCTCGAAGGCCGCTTCCAGCTCCTTCCAGGCTTCGGCACGCTTGGCCTTTTCACGAGACAGGCGGGTCTCACCGAAACCGTCCTCGACGGCCTCCAGCGCTACCTTGACTTCGTCGCCGACGCCAATGGTCAGCTCGCCATTTTCGCCACGAAACTGTGCCGCAGGAATCTGCCCTTCGGACTTCAGGCCGGCGTTGACAGTGATCCAGTCACCTTCAATGTCCACCACGGTGGCCATGACAATGGCACCGGGCTCCATGTTGATGTCCTGAAGAGACTGCTCGAACAGTTCAGCAAAGCTTTCGCTCATGGTATTCCTATAGTGATCAACGAACGGCGACCGGGCGGCCGCCCTCTCCACGCCACCAGCAAGCGCGGGCCAATGACAAAACTCCCCGGGGACGTTAACGCTGGTTGGACATGACAGGGTTTTCAGTTGAGTACCGCTGCCATATCGTGACGTCTGACCGGGGACTCCGGAAACTCAGGCGCTCATCAGGACCCTTTCAGGCCCGCGGATCGAATCCGCGACGGGCCAGAAGCGCTTCAATGCGTGCCACGACATCCGGTATGGAAAGCTCGGTAGTGTCGATAGTGACCGCATCGTCAGCGGGTCTCAGCGGCGCCACTGCACGCTGACTATCACGCGCGTCCCGAGCCTCTATCTCCTTCAAAAGGCCCGAAAGGCTAGCATAGTGGCCGGCCTGTCGCAACTGTTCATGGCGCCGGCGCGCCCGCTCCTCGGCGCTGGCGGTGAGAAAAATCTTGAGCGCGGCGTCAGGAAACACCTCGGTACCCATATCGCGGCCGTCGGCTACCAGCCCGGGCGCGCAGGCGAAATCGCGCTGGCGCGACAGCAGTGCGCTACGCACGCTCCCCAGCGCGGCCACCTCGGAAGCCAGCGCGCCCACCCGCTCGGTGCGAATCTCGCTGCTGACATCGTCGCCCGCCAGCAGCACGCGCGCGCCCTCACCTTCGCTGATAAAAGCGACATCGAGATGACGCGCCACCCGCTCCAGCGCCGCTTCGTCGTCGCTCGCCACGCCCTGGCGCTCGGCGGCCAGTGCGGTAAGCCGGTAGAGCGCGCCGGAGTCGAGCAGATGCCAGCCCAGGCGATGCGCCACCAGCTGGCTGACAGTGCCCTTGCCGGCGCCGCCGGGACCGTCGATGGCCACCACCGGCGGGTAATGGGTGTCGCTCATGAGACCTCCTCGGCACTCACCTGCAGTCCCACCCGGGAGGCCAGTTCGATAAAACCGGGGAAGGAGGTGGCGACATTGGCGCAGTCGCCGATCACGATATCATCATGAGCGCGCAGCGCCGCCACCGCAAAGGCCATGGCGATGCGGTGATCGCCAAGGCTGTCCACCTCGCCGCCGCCGTAGCGGCCACCGGCGATGTCGATACCATCCTCGACCACCTGGTTGACGATACCCAGCGCATCGAAGCCGTCGGCCATCGCCTTGATGCGATCGGACTCCTTGACCCGCAGCTCGAGCGCATCGCGCAGCCGGGTCGTGCCATGGGCGTTGGCCGCCGCCACGAACAGCACCGGAAATTCGTCGATCGCCAGCGGCACCTGGTCGGCGGGAATGTCGATGCCCTGCAGTTCGGCGTGGCGCACGCGAATATCGGCCACCGGTTCGCCGCCCACCTCGCGCTCCTCGAGCAGTTCGATGTTGGCGCCCATCTGCTTGAGAATATTGATCACCCCGATACGGGTGGGGTTGATCCCCACGTGTTCGAGCACCAGGTCGGCGCCCGGGGTGATCGAAGCGGCGACCAGAAAGAAGGCCGCCGAGGAGATATCCGCCGGCACGTCGATCGGCCCGGCGGTGAGCGCCCCACCGCCGGCGATATGGGCGAGATCGCCATGACGCGTGACGAGATAGCCGAAGCCGCTCAGCATACGCTCGGTATGATCGCGGGTAGGCGCCGGTTCTCGCACTCGGGTATCGCCGCTGGCGTACATGCCTGCCAGCAGCAGGCAGGACTTCACCTGGGCGCTGGCCATCGGCAGTTGATAGTCGATACCGGCCAGCCGCTGGCCGCCGCGGAGAGTAAGCGGCGGGCGGCCGCCTTCGGCGGTCTCGATCACCGCCCCCATCAGCCGCAGCGGCTCGGCCACCCGCCCCATGGGACGGCGGTTGAGGGAGGCATCGCCGGTCAGGGTGGTATCAAACGCCTGACCCGCCATCAGGCCGGCAAACAGGCGCATGGCGGTACCGGAGTTGCCCAGATAGAGCGGGCCGGCAGGCTTTTGCAGGCCGTGCAGGCCAACCCCATGAATCACCACCCGGCCGCCGTGCGGCCCTTCGATCGCCACGCCCATCTCACGAAAGGCCTGCAGGGTGGCCAGGCTGTCCTCGCCCTCCAGAAAACCCTCGACGGTGGTGACCCCCTCGGCCAGCGCGCCCAGCATGATGGCGCGATGCGACATCGACTTGTCGCCCGGCACCCGGATGCGACCGCTGACATCACCGCCGGCACGGGCACGATAGATAATGCTTGTACTTTCCATGACCTGATAGCTCTTCTGCGTCAGTAGTCTGTCGAAATAGTGGCGTGCATGGCTGGCGCGCGCAAAGGTGGCCAGCATGGCGTCGCCGTCGCCCGCCTCGACCGCCCGGCGCAGCGCCTGAATGCCGTTTTCGAACTCATCCAGCGAGGCGAGCACGGCATCGCGGTTGGCGAGATAGATATCGCGCCACATCACCGGGTCGCTGCCGGCGATGCGGGTGAAGTCGCGAAAACCGCCGGCGGCGTAGCGAAAGATCTCGAGACGCTGGTCCTGGCGCGCCAGCGTATCGACCAGCGAAAACGCCAGCAGATGGGGCAGATGGCTGGTGCGCGCCAGCACCTGGTCGTGGCGTTCGACACTCATGCGCTCCAGCTGCGCGCCGCAGGCCTGCCACAGCCGCTCGACGCGCGCCAGTGCCGCAGCGTCAGTGTGCACCGCGGACGTGACAATCACGGTGTGATGACGAAAGAGCGTCGCTTTTGCCGCCGCCACACCACTCTTCTCGGCGCCGGCAATGGGGTGGCCCAGCACCAGCCATTCGGGCAGCGCACCCAGCGCCGCGACCACGGCGTCGCGGATCGCCACCTTGGTACTGCCCACATCGGTGACCACCTGATCGGGCGTCAGCAGCGGCGCCAGCCGAGCCACCAGCGGTGCCACCGCCAGCACCGGCACCGCCAGCACGATCATCGACACCTGCGACATGAAAGGCGCCGGGTCGCTGCCGCCCTCCTCGATCAGCCCCATCAGGCGCGCCCGGGCGACTTCTTGAGGGTCAAGGTCGACACCGTAGCGCCGCCCGGCAAAGCCGTTCTCTGCCAACGCCGCCAGCAGCGACCCGCCGATCAGCCCCAGGCCGATCACCAGCACCCCGCGTTCGCTGACGGCGGCGTTCAGCGGCGCCCCACTCAAAGCACGCCCATCGGATAGGAGCCCAGCAGGCGCACGTCGCTGGCGCGCTGGTGTACTTCGTCCAGCGCGGCGCGCACGCGCGGGTCCTCCAGGTGACCGCGAAAATCGATGAAAAAGACGTAGTTCCAGGCGCCGTGACGTGACGGCCGCGTCTCCAGCCGGGTCATGTCGATCTCGTGGCGCTGAAAGGGCTCGATCAGATCGTGCAGCGCACCGGGCTGGTTGCGCATCGCCGCTACCAGCGAGGTGCGGTCCTCGCCGCTGGGCGGCACATCGTGATTGCCGATAATCAGAAAACGGGTGGCGTTATCGGGCTGGTCCTCGATCTTCTCATCGAGGCGCTCAAGAGCGTAGAGACGCGCCGCCATATCGCCGGCGATCGCCGCGGTGTGCCACTCGCTTTTGACCCGCCGCGCCGCCTCGGCGTTGGAGGAGACCGCCACCCGCTCGGCATGGGGATAGTGCGCATCCAGCCACTTGCGGCACTGGGCCAGCGACTGGGAGTGCGAATAGATGCGCGACACCTTGTCGCGACGGGTGTTCTCGCCCACCAGCAGATGATGGTGAATGCGCAGCACTACCTCGCCGCAGATGCGCAGCGAGCTGTCCATGAAGGAGTCGAGGGTGTGGTTGACGATCCCCTCGGTGGAGTTCTCCACCGGCACCACGCCGTAGTTGACCGCGCCGGCCTCGACTTCACGAAACACCTCGTCGATCGCCGGCAGCGGCGTACAGATGGCGCTGTCGCCGAAGTGCTTGAGCGCGGCCTGCTGGGTGAAGGTCCCCTCCGGCCCCAGGTAGGCGACGCGCAGCGGTTTCTCCAGCGCCAGGCAGGCCGACATGATCTCGCGAAACAGCCGCGCCATCTCTTCGTTGGCCAGCGGTCCGGGGTTGAGCGCCATGATGCGCTTGAGCACCTGAGCCTCGCGCTCGGGGCGGTAGAAAATCGCCTCCGGGCTCTCCGCCAGCTTGACCCGCGCCACCGTCGAAGCGCACTCGGCGCGCTCGCTGATCAGCGCCATGATGCGGTGGTCGAGATCGTCGATACGCTCGCGCAGCGCGTTCAGGTCTTCATCACTGCCGTCTTCATTGTGCGGCGCATACTTGTCGTCCTTCATGGCTACCCCCTGAAATGCTGCGAGAAAGGCGCTCTCAACCGTAGCGGCGCTCGAAATCGCCCATGAAGTCGACCAGCCGATCGACGCCCTCTTCCGGCATGGCGTTATAAATACTGGCGCGCATGCCGCCAACGCTGCGATGGCCCTTCAGCGTCAACAGTCCGGCCGCCTCCGACTCCTCGAGAAACGTCGCGTTGAGCGACGCATCGTGCAGCACGAAGGGCACATTGGTCAGCGAGCGGTTGGCGGCGGCAATCGGGTTGCGGTAGAAGCCGCTGGCATCGATGGCATCATAGAGCTTCGCCGCCTTGCGCCGGTTGAGGCGCTCGATGGCCGCCACGCCGCCCTGCTCCCCGAGCCAGTCAAACACCAGCCCGGCCAGATACCAGGCGTAGGTGGCCGGGGTGTTGAGCATCGAGCCTTCATCGGCAAAGGCCTTCCAGTTGAGCATCGTCGGCGTGTCGGCACGGGCGCGCTCGAGCAGGTCGTCGCGCACGATCACCACCGTAATGCCCGCCGGGCCGATATTTTTCTGCGCACCGGCGTAGATGACGCCGAATTTCGATACGTCCACCGACTTCGACAGGATCGACGACGACATATCGCACACCAGCGGCAGATCGGCCTCGGGCACGCGGTCCATCTGCAGGCCGCCGATGGTCTCGTTGTCGCAGTAGTGCAGGTAGGCGGCATCACTGGCCGGCAGGATCGCCCGGGGTGCAGGCGCAGCGGTATAGCCGTTGTCCTCGGCGCTGGCCGCCACGCTCGCCGTGGCCAGGTGACGGCCCTCCTTGAGCGCTTTCTGCGACCAGATGCCGGTATCCAGATAGCTGCCACTGCCGCCAGCGCCCAGCAGATTGAGCGGCACGCAGGCAAACTGCTGGGTCGCACCGCCCTGCATGAACAGCACGCTGTAGTTGTCCGGCACGCCCATCAGTTGGCGAAAGTCGGCCTCGGCGCGCTCGGCGATGTCAATAAAGGTATCGCTGCGGTGGCTCATCTCCATCACCGACAGCCCGCGCCCCTGATAGTCGAGCATCTCGTCGCGGGCACGTTCGAGCACCGCGGTGGGCAGGGTGGCGGGACCGGAGCAGAAATTGAAGTGTCGGGTCATGATCGAACTCTGGCTATAGGGAATCGGCGCCCGATGAACGGGCGCCTCGGCATTTATTCGCTGTCGGCGCCGTCACTCGCCATCCCCGTGTCGTCGTCGGCAGGCGCCTCTTCGTCAACCGGCACGTCTTCGGCGACCACTTCGTCAAGGCGCACGGTGGAGACCAGCCGCTCGCCCTTGCCGGTGCGAATCAGGGTAACCCCCTGGGTGTTGCGCGAGCTGATCGACACCTCGCCGACACGGGTGCGCACCAGGGTACCGCGATCGGAGATCATCATCATTTCGTCGCTGTCGCTCACTTGGATGGCCGTCACCAGTGCGCCGTTGCGCGCGGTGGTCTGCATGGCGATTACCCCCTGGCCACCGCGGCCGCGCAGCGGGAACTCCTCGAGGCGGGTGCGCTTGCCGTAGCCGTTTTCCGAGGCGGTCAGAATGTAGCGCTGGCCCTCGTTGATGTGGCCATCGACCACCTCGCTGTCGTCGTCGGCGGCGTCATCGATGGTGGTGCTGTCGGGAATGATCAGACTGATGACCCTGGCATCTCCCAGCAGGCGCATGCCGCGTACGCCGCGGGCGGTACGGCCCATGGCGCGCACATCGGCCTCGTTAAAGCGGATCGCCTTGCCGTTGGAGGAGAGCAGGATGGCGTGGTCGTGACCGGAAGTGACAGCCGCCCCCACCAGCCGGTCGCCCTCGTCAAGGTCAAGCGCGATCAGGCCGGCGCTGCGCGGCCGCGAGAACTGATCGAGGCTGGTGCGCTTGACCGTGCCGTTGGCGGTGGCAAAGAAAATATAGCTCTCCGCGCAGTAGTCGCGCACCGGCAGAATGGCGGTGATCCACTCGCCTTCGTCGAGAGAGAGCAGGTTGACCATCGGCCGGCCGCGCGAGCCGCGGCTGGCCTGCGGCACCTCGTAGACCTTGAGCCAGTAGACCTTGCCGCGGTCGGAGAACAGCAGCACGGTGTCGTGGGTCGAGGCCACCAGCAGGTGCTCGATGACATCCTCGTCCTTCATGCTGGTCGCCGACTTGCCGCGCCCGCCGCGCTTCTGCGCCTGGTAGTCGGAGAGCGGCTGGCTCTTGGCGTAGCCCGAGCGGGAGATGGTGACCACCATATCCTCCTCGGCGATCAGGTCCTCCATGGTGAGATCCTGGCGGCTGGCCTGAATCTCGGTACGGCGCTCATCGCGGTACTGATCGCGCACCGCCTCCAGCTCCTCGCGGATCACCTCCATCAGGCGGTCGGCGGAGGAGAGAATATGGGTCAGCTCGGCGATGGTCTCGAGAATGCCCTTGTACTCGTCGAGCAGCTTGTCGGTCTCGAGTCCCGTCAGGCGGTGCAGGCGCAGTTCCAGAATTGCCTGTGCCTGGCGGCTGGAGAGCTGATAGCGGCTGCGGTCCTCGGAGATACCGCACACCTCTTCGAGATCCTCCGGCTGACAGGAGGTCGCCCCGGCGCGGTCGAGCATGCCGATCACCTGCCCCGGCGCCCAGTCGCGGGCGATCAGCTGTTCGCGGGCATCGGCAGGAGTGGGCGACGCCTTGATCAGCTCGATCACCTCGTCGATGCTGGAGATGGCAACGGTCAGGCCCTCCAGAATGTGGCCGCGCTCCTTTGCCTTTTTCAGCTCGAACAGGGTGCGCCGGGTAACCACCTCGCGGCGATGACGCACAAAGGCTTCCAGCAGCTGTTTGAGGTTGTGGATGCGCGGCTGGCCGCCCTCGAGCGCCACGATATTGATACCGAACACCGTCTCCAGCTGGGTCTGGGCGAAGAGGTTATTGACCACTACGTCGCCGGACTCGCCGCGACGGGTTTCGATCACGACCCGCAGCCCATCCTTGTCGGACTCGTCGCGCAGCTCGGCGATGCCGTCGATACGCTTTTCCTTGACCAGCTCGGCGATCTTCTCGATCAGCCGCGACTTGTTGACCTGGTAAGGCAGCTCGGTCACCACGATATGATCGCGGCCGGTGCGGTCATCATGCTCGACGGTATGGCGCGCGCGAACATAGACGCGACCGCGCCCGGTGCGGTAGGCATCGAGAATACCGGCGCGGCCGTTGATAATACCGGCAGTGGGAAAGTCGGGCCCCGGCACATATTCCATCAGGTCATCGACGGTCAGGGTATGATCGGCGGTCAGCGCCAGGGCGGCGTCGATCACCTCGCCCAGGTTATGGGGCGGAATGTTGGTGGCCATCCCCACCGCGATGCCGGAAGCACCGTTGACCAGCAGGTTGGGCACCCGGGTCGGCAGTACGTCGGGAATGCGCTCGGTGCCGTCGTAGTTGTCGACCCAGTCGACGGTGTCCTTTTCAAGGTCGGAGAGCAGTTCGTGGGCGAGGCGCGACATACGCACCTCGGTATAGCGCATGGCGGCGGCGTTATCGCCGTCGATCGAGCCGAAGTTGCCCTGACCGTCGACCAGCACGTAGCGCATCGAAAACGACTGCGCCATGCGCACGATGGTGTCGTAGACGGCGCTGTCGCCGTGGGGATGGTACTTACCGATCACATCGCCCACCACGCGCGCCGACTTCAGATAGGGCCTGTTCCAGTCGTTGCGCAGCTCGTGCATGGCATAAAGAACGCGGCGATGAACCGGTTTCAACCCATCTCTGACATCGGGGAGTGCGCGGCCGATGATGACGCTCATCGCGTAGTCGAGGTACGACTGTTTCAGCTCGTCCTCGATGTTGACTGGCAGAATCTCTCTGGCGATCTCACCCATGGGTCGTCCAATCCTGGTACTGTTCAAGAAGCCATGCTGAAGGCGAAGGATTGTACCACGCCAGCGGCCCTTCGGTCAGAAGGCTGTTCACCGCCAGCGCACTCCTTGATCGTGCCCGGCGCCCACCATCGGCCAGTGTTGCGGGACGGGCGCCACCAACCATGATGCTGGCACCGGCGCGCGCCATTCGACATAATGTGCGCCTTCACGGACAGGATGCTTATGTGGTTTAAAAACCTGCAACTCTATCGGCTGCTCGACGAGCAGTCGCCGGACTTCGATCAGCTCATCGACGCGCTGGAGACACAACGTTTTCAGCCGGTCGGCGAAAGTCAGGCGCGTCGTGTCGGCTGGGCGCCACCGGCCGGCCGCAACGGCGAGCAGCTGGCCCACGAGATTCGCGGCCAGCGCCTTTTGACCCTGCAGCGCCAGGAGCGCCTGCTGCCTCCGGCAGTGATTCGCGAGACCCTCGAACAGCGCGTCGAGGCGCAGACCGCGCAGCAGGGCTACCCGCCCGGACGGCGCGAAAAGCAGGTGCTCAAGGAGCGCATTATCGAAGAGCTGCTGCCGCGCGCCTTTACCCGCACCACCCGCACCGACCTGTGGTGGGACAGCGAGCGCCGCCTGATCGGCGTCAATGCCGCCAGCGCCAAACGCGCCGAGGAGGCGCTGGATCTGCTGCGCGAGTCGCTGGGCTCGCTGAAGGTCATTCCGCTGGCGCCGCAGACCCCGGCGGGGCGCACCATGACCGGCTGGCTGAGCGACGCCGCGACCCGCCCGGCGGGGCTGACCCTGGGCGACCAGATCGAGCTGCGTGCCAAAGGCGATGATGGCGTGCTGCGCGCTCGCCACATTGACCCCGACGGCGATGAAGTGCGGGTCGCGCTCGAGATGGGGCGCCAGGCAAGCCGGCTGGCGCTGGACATCGACGAGCAGATGTCGCTGGTGCTGCAGGAGGACATGATGCTGCGCTCGATCCGCTTTGCCGACGCCGTGGTGGGCGAAGTCGACGAATTCGAGCACGACGACCCGGTCATGAAAATGGAAACCGAATTTGTGTTAATGGCGCAGGTACTCGGCCACAGCGTCGAGCGTCTGCTCGAATGGCTGGGTGGCGAGGCGCAGGCGGTACCGGCCACACCATGACCCAACCCCCGGATAGAGCGAGCGCCAGTATGGATGCCTGCGACGGGCAGCATGAGGCCGGCGATGATTTCGACGCCATACGCCCCTACCGCGATGACGAGGTGGATGCCACCCTCGCCGCGCTGGTGCGCAACGGCGAATTTCTCGACACCATCGCCCGCTATCGGCTCAAACGGCTGTCGCGGCTGACGCCACGACTGGCCCGTTCACTGGTGCGCCGCCGACTGCAGCGCACGGTGCGCCATATTCACAGTATCGACGACTTTCAGAATCATATCGCCCACTACATGGCGCATATGATCGATACCACCACCACCACCTTCACGGTGGAGGGGCTGGACAAGCTCGACCGTCACCGGGCGCACCTGTTCATCGGCAACCACCGCGATATTGCCCTCGACCCGGCCTTCGTCAACTACGCCCTCTACCAGAGCGGGCTGAGCACGGTGCGCATCGCCATCGGCGACAACCTGCTGCAGAAGTCATGGGTCAATGACCTGATGCGGCTCAACAAGAGCTTTATCGTGCCGCGTTCGGCACGCGGCAAGCGCGCCATGCTGGCCGCCTATCAGCAGCTGTCGAACTATATTCACCGCTCGATTACCGTCGACAACCACCCGATCTGGATGGCCCAGCGCGAGGGGCGCGCCAAGAACGGCATCGACCGTACCGATACCGCCATCATCAAGATGCTCGACATGGCGCGGCGCATGCAGGGCGGCGGCAGCCGGGTGGGCGACGCCATCGGCGAGCTGCGCATGGTGCCGGTATCGATCAGCTACGAGTTCGACCCCTGCGACCTGCACAAGGCGCGCGAACTGAAAGCGCGCACCGACGGCGAGTCGTATCAGAAGATCGCCTACGAGGACATTCTCTCCATTGCCGCCGGCATTACAGGCTTCAAGGGGCGGGTCAAACTGGTATTCGGCACGCCGCTGTCGGCGGAGTATGACGACTACGCCACCGTTGCCGAGGAGATCGACCGCCAGGTACTCAGCGGCTATACCCTCTTTCCCAGCCACCATATGGCGCTGGAAGCAACCGGCGCAGCGCCCGAGCTGGTCGACCTTGCCGGTATCACCCCGGCCGACCGCCGCGCCTTCGAGCAGCGCCTTGCCGGCATACCGCCCGAACTGCGCGATCAGTGGCTGTGCCAGTACGCCAACCCGGTGCTCAACCGGGCGGGGCACCAGCCGCTGTGAGCCAGCCTGCAGAGCATGCAGGGTCACGCGAAAAGATAAGATAACGGTATAAAAAGGGACGACGCGACGCTTACTTGCGCCAGAAGGTCGGCGTCATCAACACCAGCACCGTCAGGATCTCGAGACGCCCCATCAGCATGCCCAGACTCAGCATCCATTTGGCGGCGTCCGGCAGCGAGGCAAAGGTTCCCGAAGGTCCGATGGTCTCCCCCAGCCCCGGGCCCACGTTGGAGACTGCCGTCACCGCACCGGAGAGCGCGGTAATCAGATCGAGCCCCATCGCCGCCAGGCCCAGCGCCAGCGCCGCCACGGTAAAGAAGTAGAAAAACGAAAAGGCGATAACGCCGCGCACCTGGTCGTCGGTCAGCAGGCGGCCGTTGTAGCGCTGCACGAAAACGCCGCTGGCGTGCACCAGGTAGCGCAGCTGGTTGACCAGCATGATCAGCCCGATCTGGAAGCGAAATATCTTCATGCCGCCGCTGGTGGAGCCAGAGCAGCCGCCGACGAACATCAGATAGAAAAAGGCCACCGCCGACAGCGGCCCCCAGGCGGAATAGTCGCTGGAGGCGTAGCCGGTGGTGGTCACCACCGATACCACGTTGAAAGCGACCTCGGTGAGAGCCTCGAAAAAGGGTATGCCATTGAGCGTGCGGTAGAGACTCAGCAGCAGGATGACCACCGTCAGCAGCGCGAACAGGCCGCGCACCTGCTGATCCTGCCACAGCGCCCCGGAGCGCTCACGCACCATGCGGATGTAGAGCACGAAGGGCAGCGCCCCGGTCAGCATGCCCAGCACCCCCAGCCAAAGAATCAGCGGCTGGTCGTCATAGTGGCCAAAGGAGGCGTCGTAGTTGGCGAAACCACCGGTGGCCACCGACGTCATGCCGTGCACCACCGCATCCAGCGGCGTCATGCCCGCCAGCCAGTAGCTCGCCATGCAGACCAGGGTAAAGCCGACATACACCAGGCCGATCGCCTTGGCGACGGTGCCGGCGCGGGGCAGCACCTTGTCCGACCAGTCGGAGGATTCGGTCTGAAAAAGACGCATGCCGCCGACGCGCAGAAAGGGCAGCACGGCAATTGCCATGACGATGATCCCCACCCCGCCCATCCACTGCATCAGGCCGCGCCACAGCTTGAGACCGTCGGAAAGATCGTCGATGCCCACCAGCACGGTGGCGCCGGTGGTGGTAATCGCCGAGACCGACTCGAACACCGCATCGGCCACCGACAGCCGCGGTGCGCCCAGCTGCATCGGCAGGCTGGCGAATGTCGACATCACCACCCAGCTGGCGGTGGTGAGGATAAACATCTGCCTGGGGCGCAGTTCGATGGGCATGCCCAGGGTGATGCCGACCAGCGCCGCGCCGGTGCCGAAGGTGATGGCGAAGGCCAGTGCGAATGACCACAACTGGCCATCTCCTTCGATGGCCAGCAGCGCCAGCGGAATCAACATGATCAGCGCCAGCACCAGCAGCAGCACGCCCAGAATACGCAGTATCGGGCCCATGCCGATGGGGTTGCGCAGAATGCGCAGCGGGCGCGGCAGCGTCGCGGAAGATGAGGCGGAAAAGCGCGTCATGCAGTTCTTCGTCGGTCGGTGTCAGGTGGGCGCTACTATAGCGGTTCGGGCGAAGAGGTGCAGCCGGTGGGCGAGGTGGAATAGGTGGGAAAAAAGATGAAAGCCGGCGCCGGGCCGGCTTTGAAGCCATTAGCTTAGCAATCACCAGGACTTAAATCATCATCAAGGGTAGTGGTGCAACTCCAGACTCCGTCTTCTGTGCGATTCAAAGACAGGGATTGGCCGGAAAGACCACCTCCACCCTGAAAGCTATAAGTCATTGTCGCAGCTCCTGTTGCAGCCGAATTATTTCCATCTTGCGTAGTTATAGTAATACTTATAGGAGAATCACCGGGTATACCCAGTTGGCCCTCTAAAGCATCGCCGATAGTGCCATCTGTAGCGGGCGACGGAAGATTTGCAGAAACAATCCTTTCCTCAACACCAGTTTGATAGGCACGCAGTGATGCAAGTCCCGAAGCGGCCTCAGATCTCGCAACATAACTTTGATACTGCGGCACCGCAATCGCCGCCAACACGCCGATAATCGCCACCACGATCATCAGCTCGATCAGTGTAAAACCGCCCTGCCTGCTTGACATCATCCTGCTCCTCATGCTGTTTGCCGATTCCGATTAACCGCCTCTCCCTGCGCCCCGCAGGCTGGCGGCATAAAGGGCACCCTGCCCTGTTTTTCCTCTCCTTTAGCCCTTAACGTCAGTGGGCAGCAAAACTTTAGTTCCATCATGATCGGCCGATAGATGAGGCAACGGCTTCCCATACGGAGACCCCGACGCCTCATGTCCGACGCTGCTTCCCCCTCTACCGCTTCACCGCTGCGCGGCCTCGCCCGGCAGCTGGTCGATGACGGCCTGCTCGACGAGCAGACGGTCAGTGCGCTGCTCAAGGAGTCGCAGCAGAAGGAGGAGTCGCTGCTGGCAATGGTGGTGGCGCGTGAGCTGGTAGCGCCGCGCGACGCGGCGCTGGCCGCCTCCCACGCCTTTGGCCTGGTGTGCGTCGACCTCGACGCCTTCCCGGCCACCGCCCTGCCGCCGCTGGAGAAGCTCTCCGAGGCGCTGATCCGGCGCACCCGGGCGCTGCCGCTGTCGCGCCACGCGCACCGGCTGATCGTCGCCATCGACGACCCCGCGCGGCTGTCGGTGCTGGACGAACTGCAGTTCGTCAGCGGTATGAGCGTTGAAGGGGTGCTGGTACCGGCCGACCAGCTCGACAGCAAGCTGGAGCACTATCTGCAGCTCAAGGGCGAGGGGGCACTGGCGCTGCTGGGTGACGAAGGGGCGCTGGACAGCCTCGAAATGGAGGAGGACGACAGCAGAGCGGACGACGATATCGACGAGGAGAGCGACGCCCCGGTGGTACGCTTCGTCAAGCAGACCCTGCTCGATGGCATTCGTCGCGGCGCCTCGGATATTCACTTCGAGCCCTACGAAGAGAGCTTTCGCATCCGCTTTCGCATCGACGGTATTCTGCTCGAGGCCTCGCGCCCGCCGGCGCATCTGCGCCAGCGCATCGTCACCCGCATCAAGGTGATGACGCAGCTGGATATTTCCGAGCGCCGCCTGCCGCAGGACGGCAACGTCAACATTCGCCTGCCCAACCGGCGCAGCGTCGAGTTTCGCGTCAATACGCTGCCCACCCTCTACGGTGAGAAGATCGTCATGCGTCTGCTCGACCCCGAGAGCGCACGCATGGGTATCGATGCGCTGGGCTTCGAACCCACTCAGCGCGAGCATTTCGAGCGTGCGCTTGCCAGCCCCCAGGGGATGATCCTGGTCACCGGCCCCACCGGTAGCGGCAAGACGGTCACACTTTACACCGCGCTCAATATCCTCAATACCGAGGCGCGCAATATCGCCTCCGCCGAGGATCCGGTAGAGATCAAGCTGGAGGGTATCAACCAGGTCAACGTGCGCCCGCGCATCGGCTTCGACTTCGCCGCCGCGCTGCGCGCCTTCCTGCGCCAGGACCCGGACGTGGTGATGGTCGGCGAGGTGCGCGATCTGGAGACCGCCGAGGTAGCGATCAAGGCCGCCCAGACCGGCCACCTGGTACTGTCGACGCTGCACACCAACTCCGCCGCCGAGACCCTCACCCGGCTGAGCAACATGGGAGTGGCGTCGTTCAACATCGCCACCTCGGTGTCACTGATCATTGCCCAGCGCCTCGCCCGCCGGCTGTGCAGGCACTGCCGCCAGCCCACCGAGCTGCCTGCTGCGGTGCTGCGCGAGCAGGGCCTTACCGAGGCGGAGATCGACAGCGCCACGCTCTACCGCGCGGTAGGCTGCGAGCGCTGCACCAACGGCTACCGCGGCCGTATCGGTATCTATGAGATGGTGCCGGTATCCCGCGACATGAGCCGGCTGATCATGCAGGGCACCGACGCCATCGCGCTGGCCGACCAGGCCGCCCGCGAAGGGCACGAGAACCTGCGCCGCAGCGGGTTGCGCAAGGTGCTGGCGGGGGTGACCACGCTCGAAGAACTCAACCGCATTATCAAGGAGTAAGCGATGGCCACCTCCTCCAGCGCCGCCGGCAGCAGCCTGAAAGCGCCCGCCACCTTCCGCTGGCTGGGACGCAACGGCCGCGGCGAGCGCGTGCGCGGCGAATCGCGCGGCTTCAGCGAGCAGGAGGTGCGCCAACAGCTTTCGGGCCAGGGCGTGACCGTCCGCCGGATCAGCCGCAAGCGCAGCCTGGCGAGCTTCGGCAACCGTCTCAAAAGCCGCGATATCACCCTTTTCGCCCGCCAGATGGCCACCATGATCCGCGCCGGGGTGCCCATTCTGCAGTCGCTGGAAGCCATCGGCGGTGGCGCCGGCCGGCCGGCCCTGAGCCACTTCATCGAAGCCCTCAAGCGCGATGTCGCCAGCGGCATGAGCTTCTCGCGGGCGCTGCAGTCACATCGCCACCTGGTGGGCGCGCTGTTCGTGTACCTGGTGGAGGCCGGCGAGCAGGCCGGCGCGCTGGACAGCATGCTGGAGCGCATCGCCACCCACAAGGAGCGCACCGATGCGCTGCGCGCGCGCGTCGTCAAGGCGATGTACTACCCGGGGGCGGTGGTCGCCATAGGACTGGGCGTCACGGCTCTGCTGCTGGTCAAGGTGGTACCACAGTTCGAGCGCATGTTCGCCAATGTGGACGCCGAGCTTCCGGGGCCGACACGGGTCACCATTGCCCTTTCCGAGGCGGCGCAGAGCAGCTGGTGGCAGGTGCTGCTGATTCTGGTGGGCGGCATTGTGCTGCTGCGGCGCTCGATGCGGCGCTCGCCGCGGGTGGCCTTTCAGGTTCATCGCCTGATACTTAAACTACCGATTCTCGGCGTTATTCAACGCCATGCCGCCATCGCCCGCTTCACCCGTACCCTGGCGACGACCTTTGCCGCCGGCGTACCGCTGATGTCGGCGCTGGAGACGGCAGGCAGCGTATGCGGCAATCTGGTCTATGAGCGCGCTATCGAACGGGTCCGCCAGGACGTCAGCAGCGGCCAGTCACTGCAGTTTGCGCTGCGCAATACCGGGCTGTTTCCCGCCATGGCGATGCAGATGATCGCCATCGGCGAGGAGGCGGGCTCGCTGGAGACAATGCTCAACAAGGTGGCGGATTTCTACGAAAGCGAGGTGGAGAACCGCGTCGACAGCCTGACCAGCCTGATGGAGCCGCTGATCATCGTGGTGCTGGGCAGTCTGGTGGGCGGCGTGGTGATCTCCATGTATCTGCCGGTATTTGAATTCGGCGGCGCGCTGTAGCGCCGCAGGCTTGTGGCAAGGCAGGGAGAGACTCTTGACCCCATTGTTGCTGTTGCTGGTGGCCGCCCTGGGGCTGGTACTGGGCAGTTTTGTCAACGTGGTGATCGCGCGGCTGCCGGTGATGATCGCGCGCGACTGGCGCGCCCAGGCGCGCGAGACGCTGTCGCTGAGCGCCGAAAACGAGGTGAACGAGACCTTCAACCTGGCGGTCCCGCGTTCGCACTGCCCCCACTGCCGAACGCCCATCGCCTGGCACGATAACCTGCCGCTGCTGGGCTATCTCAAGCGGCGCGGACGCTGCGCCGGCTGCGGCAGCCGCATCAGCGTGCAGTACCCGCTGGTCGAGCTGGCCGCCATGGGGCTCGCCCTGTGGCTGACGCTGGCTCAGGGCGTGAGTGTCGAATCCGCCGCCCTGCTGGGTGGGTGCCTGACGCTGCTGGCGCTGGCGGTGATCGACCTGCACACCCGGCTGCTGCCGGATGCGCTGACTCTGCCGCTGCTGTGGGCCGGGCTGCTCTATCAGCTGATCTGGCAGCCACAGGCGCTGAGCGCCGCGGTGGTCGGCGCTGCGGCGGGCTATCTATTCTGCTGGAGCTTTTACTGGCTGTTTCGGCTGATGACCGGGCGCGAAGGCATGGGTTACGGCGATTTCAAGCTACTGGCGGCGCTGGGCGCCTGGTGCGGCTGGCAGGCGCTGCCGCTGCTTTTGGTGCTGTCGGCAGGGGTTGGCGCGATAGTCGGTATCGCCATTCAACTGGCGCTGCCGCGTCTGCGCGGTGCGCCGCTGCCCTTCGGCCCCTTTCTGGGTGCGGCGGGCGTGCTGATGGTGATCGAAGGCGACGCTCTGATGGCGCTTTATAACACCCTGCTGGGCGCTCCGGCAGGTTATTGATTCGCCCGCGAGGGCGCTGTGTAGATTCGGGCACGAGAGGATTTATGTTGATCATCGGCGTGACGGGCGGCATCGCCGCCGGTAAAAGTACGATCGCCCGCGCCTTCGCAAGACGCGGCGCGGGCTGGGTCGACGCCGACCAGCTGGCCAGAGAAGTAGTGGCGCCGGGCGAGCCGGCACTGGAAGAGATTTATAAGCGCTTTGGCAAGTCGGTGATGAGCGCGGACGGCGAGCTCGATCGCCGCGCTCTGCGCGAGCAGGTGTTTGCCGATTCCAGCGCGCGCAGCGATCTGGAAGCCATCATCCACCCGCGTGTGCGCAAGCGGCTGACGGCACGGCTGGAGGCGCTGCCGGGCCCCTACGGGCTGCTGGTGTCACCGCTGCTGCTGGAGACCGATCAGCACCAGCTGGTACAGCGCATTCTGGTGATCGACGTGCCGCCCGAAGAGCAGGTACGCCGCACCCGCCAGCGTGACAACGTCAGCGAGGCGCAGGCACGCGCTATCGTCGAGGCGCAGATGTCGAGAAACCGACGCCTTGCCAGCGCCGACGACGTTATCGACAATGTAGGCAGCTTTCAGGTGGTCGAGACCCGGGTCGATCGGCTCGATCATTTCTATCGTCAGTTGGCGCAGCAACTCAACGCTGACCCGTGAGCTGCCGAAACAGCGGGTCATTATCGATAAAACCGATCCACCATGAGTGATTTTTCCACAACACCGGAAGTGCCCTGCCCGCAGTGCGGCAAGCGGCTCTACTGGACCAGCGACAATCCATGGCGCCCCTTCTGTTCGAAACGCTGTCGAACCCTCGACCTGGGCGCCTGGGCCGACGAGTCGCATCGTATCGCC
The DNA here is from genome assembly GCF_000382245.1 of Kushneria aurantia DSM 21353. GTDB lineage: Bacteria > Pseudomonadota > Gammaproteobacteria > Pseudomonadales > Halomonadaceae > Kushneria > Kushneria aurantia. The sequence continues at coordinate 48,402 of NZ_KB907879.1, read as the reverse complement.
GGCGAGCCGGCGCTTGACGAGGCCAATATTGAAGAGCTGATGGAACGCCTCGAGCGAGGCGACAACGACAGGCGGTAAGTATACGTCCTGAAACCGAGCCCTCGCGCCGGGAGCAGATTGCCCGGAATCCTCGCTCCTGTCTCTTATTCGTGCCAGAACTCACGAATAGAGGCGATACCCTGAGCGCCCACCGCACGCGCCCGGTCACTATCCACGTGGCGCGTGCCGCCAAGAGCATAGACCGGCATGGTGACACGCTCGACCATCTGCTGCAGATCGTGCCAGCCAATGGTGACCGCGCCCGGATGGCTGGGCGTTTCGCGCACCGGCGACAGAGTGGCGAAATCGCACTCGATACGCTGGGCCTGCTGAATCTGCTCAAGGTTGTGAGTCGACGCCGACAGCCATTGGTCGTTGCCGATCGGCCGGTGATTGAGTGACATCAGCGCACGGCTGGGCAGATGCAGACCGTCGGCCCCAACGGCATGGAAGGTCTCGGGCGAGCCGTTGATAATCAGCTCTGCACTATGAGCGTGGCATTTTTCCAGCGCTCGTTCGGCCCGCGCTCGATAGGCAACCTCGTCGAGCCCGTGAGCACGCAGCTGCACCAGCCGTATACCGTCCTCGACCAGGGCGCGCTCGAGCATATGGTCGAAGCGCTGCTCGTCCTGCTCTTCACCGGTAATCATATAGTCATGCGGCAGGGTGACCGCGCTCACGATGGGCCCGTTGGCCTCCGGGAAGGAGTAGCGTTGCAGCTCCGCCGGCGCCACCCAGCGTACCGCCTGTCCCTCGCGCCCCCAGGGCTCGCCCTCGAAGTGACGGGTCTCCCACACATCGAGCAGGATATGTTTATCAGGGTACTCATGATGTACCCGGATAAGCGGCTGGGCGCGCAGAATCGACACGCCCAGCTCCTCGCGCAGTTCACGCTTGAGCGCCTCCAGGCCGGTCTCGAAAGGCGCCAGCTTGCCCCCGGGAAACTCCCACAGGCCGCCCTGATCGGCGATCGACGGTCGCCTTGCGATCAGTACCTTGCCCTGATCGTTGAAGATCGCCGCCGCGGCGACGTGGACTCTTCTCTTCGGCATGCTGGCATGACCCTTCATATCGGCGTTATTACACTCTGGATATTTTGCGCACAGCGCGGATTCAACTGCGATAGTCGGCGTTGATGGAGACATAGTCATGGGATAGATCGGAGGTCCAGACCGTCTCTGTGGCGTTACCTCGGCCAAGACGAATGGTAATCGCGATGTCTTCATCGGCCATGGCAGCCGCACCGGCCTCTTCACGGTAGCCGGCGGCCCGACCGCCCTGCTCGGCAATGGTCACGCCGTTGATATCGATACCCACGCGACCCACATCGAACGCCTCGATGGGTACCTTGCCGACCGCCATCAGCAGCCGCCCCCAGTTGGCATCGCCGGCGTAAAGCGCGGTCTTGACCAGCGGCGAGTGGGCGACGCTGAAGGCCACCTCGAGGGCTTCATCGCGACTGGCCGCCTCACCGACGCTGATACTGACGAATTTGCTGGCACCCTCGCCGTCGCGCACGATCGCCTGCGCCAGTTCCAGCAGCACCTCATCGAGCGCCGCGGCAAACGCCGACAGCGCCTCGTCGCTCGCCAGCCGCGCGCCGCGACCGGTTGCCACCAGCGTGCAGGCGTCGTTGGTCGAGGTGTCGGAATCGATGGTGATGCGATTGAAGCTGGCATCCACACCGCCGCGCAGCAGGCGTGCCAGATCGTCCTGATCGATAGCCGCGTCGGTCGCCACAAAGGCCAGCATGGTGGCCATGTCGGGGCGAATCATGCCGGCACCCTTGGCGATGCCGTTGAGCGTCACCTGCCTGCCGTCGATGGCCACCGTGCGCGTCGCCCCCTTGGGGCGCGTGTCGGTGGTCATGATGCCTTCGCCGGCGGCGTGCCAGTGACCACCATCGAGATCGGCCAGCGCCGCATCGAGACCATTACACAGCGGGGTGACCGGCAGCCGCTCGCCAATCACGCCGGTCGAATAGGGCAGTACCTCCTGTGCCACGGCACCGCTGCGTTCGGCAAGCGCCGCGCAGCAGGCCAGCGCATCCTGCATACCCTGCTCACCGTTGCCGGCGTTGGCATTGCCGGTATTGATCAGCAGATAGCGCGGCGTGGCAGCGCTCAGGTGACGTCGTGCCAGCTGCACCGGCGCGGCGCAGAAGGCGTTGCGGGTGAAGGTAGCGGCAACATGGCTGCCTTCGGCGATTTCAAATACCACCAGGTCGCGGCGGCCGGGCTTGCGAATACCGGCGCGCGCCACACCAATGCGCAGGCCATCGATAGGGGGCATGTCGGGAAAGTGAGCCTTGCCGGTCGCCATGAAACTGCTCTCCGCGCGATAGGTAAAAGTGCCCGACCGATACGCCGGCCGAGCGGCTGAAGGAAGACTCAGCCCTGCTGACCGAGACTGCCGTGGCAGTGCTTGTACTTTTTGCCCGAGCCGCAGGGGCAGGGATCGTTGCGCCCCACCTTGGGCTGCTCACGCCGCACGGTGGGATTGCTCACCGCCTCGGCGGCCTCTACCGCCTCCTCGCTGACACCGGGCGCCGGCGCCCCTTCGTGGGCATCGTCCTCACGGGTCATGCGACTCGACTCCTGCTCGCGGCGCAGGCTTTCACGTCGCTCGCGCTCGAGGTTGTCGGCATCGGCCTGCTGACGCACCTGAACGTGGCTGAGAATGCGCACCACGTCGGATTTGATATTGTGCAAAAAGCCCTGGAACAGCTCGAAGGACTCGCGCTTGTACTCCTGCTTGGGGTTTTTCTGCGCATAGCCGCGCAGGTGGATACCGCGGCGCAGGTGGTCCATCGACTGCAGATGCTCCTTCCAGCGGGTATCCAGCACCTGCAACATCACCTGTTTCTCGAAGCGACGCATGGTGTCGCTGCCCACCGCCTCTTCCTTGGCCGCCCAGGCCATGCGCAGCTGCTCCTGCAGGCGCTCGCGCAGCAGCTCTTCGTGGAAGTTCTCGTCTTCACGGGCCCACTCGACCACCGGCGCATGCAGATTGAAATCCTGCCGCAGATGCTCGTCGAGGCCGGGCAGATCCCACTGTTCGGCGAGACTCTGGGGCGGCACATATCCGGAGATGGCGTCATCCAGCATCTCGACGCGCAGCTCCTGGACGTTATCGGAAACATCATTGGAAGCCAGGATGCCGTCGCGCTGGTTGTACACCACCTTGCGCTGATCGTTGGCGACGTCGTCGTATTCAAGCAGCTGCTTGCGCATGTCGAAGTTGCGCCCCTCGACCTTGCGCTGGGCACGTTCGACGGCGTTGCTGACCATCTTGTGCTCGATCGCCTCGCCGTGTTCGAGGCCCAGCACACCCATCATCTTCTGCACCCGCTCGGAGCCGAACAGGCGCATCAGATTGTCTTCCAGCGACAGGAAAAAGCGCGTCGAACCGGGATCGCCCTGACGCCCTGAGCGGCCGCGCAGCTGGTTATCGATGCGCCGCGATTCGTGGCGCTCGGAGCCCACCACGTGCAGACCGCCGGCGGCGATCACGGCGTCGTGGCGCTGCTGCCAGTCGGCCCTGATCGACTCGACGGTCGCCGCATCCGGCTCTTCGAGCGCCGCTACTTCGGACTCCCAGTTGCCGCCCAGCACGATGTCGGTGCCACGACCGGCCATGTTGGTGGCGATGGTGATCGCGCCCGGTCGCCCCGCCTGGGCGATAATTTCCGCCTCACTGTCATGCTGCTTGGCATTGAGCACACTGTGTTCGATCTTCTGCTTGCGCAGCATCGCCGACAGCACCTCGGAGCTCTCGATCGAGGCGGTACCCACCAGCACCGGACGGCCCTCGGCGCGTTTGGTCTTCACATCCTCAATGATCGCTTCGAACTTTTCGGTGGTCGACATGTAGACCAGATCGTTGAGGTCCTGCCGCGCGCGGGGCTTGTTGGTCGGCACCACCAGCACGTCGATATCGTAGGTCTGGCGGAACTCGAACGCCTCGGTATCGGCGGTACCGGTCATGCCGGCAAGCTTGTCGTAGAGGCGGAAGTAATTCTGAAAGGTGGTCGAGGCGAGCGTCTGGCTCTCCTTCTGGATCTCGACGTTCTCTTTGGCCTCGACCGCCTGGTGCAGCCCCTCGGACCAGCGACGCCCCGCCATGGTACGGCCGGTGTGTTCGTCGACAATCACCACCTCGCCATTGGTGACCACATAGTCGACGTCGCGCTGGAACAGATGACGCGCCCGCAGGGCGGCATTGACGTGATGCAAAAGCCCCAGGTTCTGGGCGGCGTAGAGCGAATCATCCTCGGCCAGCATGTCCGAATCGCGCATGATCTGTTCGATGGCGTTGTGACCGCGCTCGGTCAGCTCGACCTGCTTTTGCTTCTCATCGAGCACGAAGTCGCCACTTTCGGGATCGTCCTCATCCTCGCTGGGTACCAGCCCCGTTACCAGCCGGTTGATGGTGCGGTAGATATCGATGTTTTCATCTACCGGACCGGAGATGATCAGCGGCGTACGCGCTTCGTCGATCAGAATCGAGTCGACCTCGTCGATGATGGCGTAGTGCAGCGAACGCTGTACCTTGTCACCCATCGAGAAGGCCATGTTGTCGCGCAGGTAATCGAAGCCGTACTCGTTGTTGGTGCCGTAGGTAATGTCACAGCCGTAGGCGGTGCGCTTGTCGGCTGGTTGCTGACCGGCAAAGATCACGCCCACCGAGAGACCGAGAAATTCGTAGAGCGGTCGCATCCAGTCGGCATCACGGCTGGCCAGATAGTCGTTGACCGTTACCACGTGCACGCCCTCGCCCGGCAGGGCGTTGAGATAGACCGCCAGGGTGGCGACCAGTGTCTTGCCCTCGCCGGTCTTCATCTCGGCGATGCGACCTTCATGCAGCGCCATGCCACCGAGCATCTGCACGTCGAACTGGCGCATGCCCATCACCCGACGGGTCGCCTCACGCACCGTGGCAAATGCCTCGGGAAGGAGTTTGTTCAGCGCCTCGCCGCCGGCCAGGCGCTCGCGAAAGCGCTGGGTCTGCGCCTGCAGCTCGGCGTCCTCGAGGGCGCCGATCGACTCCTCGAGGGCGTTGACCTGCGCCACCGTCTTGCGCATGCGTCTGATTTCGCGGTCGTTCTTGCTGCCGACCACCTTGCGTAAGAGATTATTGAGCATCGTTTTCGGTCCTTTGTCGTCGTGTTACGTCGCGATTGAGCAGGCGTAGCACGGCGCTGGCGGACCGCGACGTGACAGGGTGTCGTGGCCGACCGACACCGCAGGAAGCGCAAGACGCGGCAGCGGCCGCCGCAGCACGTGCTTCAGTGCCGCCAGGGTTTGCCGCACCGGAGCGCTTATGCCTGGACGTGAACGGCGACAGCGGCGACGCGACTCGGCGCGAATATGGGCAGGCGAGTGAAAACAGATGCGGATCAGTTGAGCCGTGCTCAGCGTCGCGCGTCCGTCGGCCATCCCTATCGGCAATAAACAGCCGATAAGAATGCCCGCCAGCCACCAGCGCGTCACCAGGCGACGAGGCAGTCCAAATGTGCGTGAAGCAGTGCTCATGCTGTCAATAACGGGATTGGCCGTGATAGATTGGCGCTCTTTCCATTGCGGGGCACTGTGCCCATGGAACGCGCAGCAGGGGCATGAGTATAAAGGCTAAAACGAGACGCGCCCAGCCCGTCGGGCAATTGCTCCAACGCGGCGGCTCGCTGACCAGGCTGGTGCATACTGCCGAGCTGATCGAGCGAGCACAGCGCCAGCTGCAGACCTCGCTGCCTGATGAGCTGGCCGACCACCTGCGTGTGGGCGGCTATCGCGACGGTCGACTGACGTTGATAACCGATCGCGCCGTATGGCTGACCTGGCTGCGCTTCGAGCGCGCCCGTCTGCTGACGCTTCTGCAGTCGGTAGCGGGGCTCGAAAAAGTGCGCGAACTGGACTTTCGCGTGCGCCCCATCCGTCCGGTCTATATACCGCAACCGCGAGTCCGCCACCTTCCCGAAGAAGCAGCCTCACACCTGCGCGACTGTGCCAGCGATACCCAACACGATGGCCTGCGCCGCTCTCTGGAGCGGCTGGCCTCTCATGCCGATGACAGTCGGGACAAAAGCTGAAGAGTTTCCATAAAAAAGCACAAAGGGCGCCGAACGGCGCCCTTTGCTGGCATGGGTCAGTCAATATGAGTCAGCCACCATAGCCTACATCGCCATGGCGGGCTCGGAATAGGAGATCGGCGAGGTATCACGATCCTCGAAGGTCACGATTTCCCATGCGTCCTGCTGCTTGAGCAACGCGCGAACCAGCTGATTGTTGAGACCGTGCCCCGATTTGTAGCCGCGGAATTCGCCGATCAGGCTGTGCCCCAACTGGTAGAGATCACCGATGGCGTCGAGCACCTTGTGGCGCACGAATTCGTCTTCGTAACGCAGGCCGTCTTCATTGAGAATGCGGTATTCATCCACCACGATAGCGTTATCGAGACTGCCGCCGAGAGCCAGATCCTGCGAACGCAGAAACTCGATATCGCGCATAAAACCGAAGGTACGCGCGCGACTGACCTCCTTGACAAAGGAGGTGGTCGAGAAATCGACGCTGGTCGTCTGCTTTTGACTGGCAAACACCGGGTGGTCAAAGTCGATCGCGAAGCTGACCTTGAAGCCGTTATGGGGCAGAAAAGTAGCGTATTTGTCACCGTCGGTGACAGTCACTTCGCGGCGGATGCGGATAAACTTCTTGGCCACTTCCTGCTCGACGATACCGGCCGACTGGATAAGGAATACGAAAGGGCCGGCACTACCGTCCATGATGGGCACTTCAGGCTCACTGAGCTCGACAATGGCGTTGTCGATACCGAGACCGGCAAAGGCCGACATCAGATGCTCGACGGTCGCCACGCGATAGCCATCGACGGCCACGGCGGTGCACATGGTGGTGAAGTGAACGTTTTCGGGATGTGCCGGAATGCTCACGGCCGGTTCGAGATCGGTACGCACGAAGGTGATGCCGCTGTTGGCCGACGCCGGACGCAGGGTCAGATACACCTTCTTTCCCGAGTGCAGACCCACGCCGGTAGCACGGATCGTGTTCTGTAGTGTTCTTTGACGGATCATATAATCTGGCTGCCAGGAGCAGGTAAAATTAAAACAATTGTGTCAATGGTAACAGCTCCCCGCCAATTCAACAACGAACACTGTTCGATTAGTCGATGAATATCGTTATTTTCTGCAACTGTCATGGAAAAGTGGCGACCGGAAGCCGCCACCCTCTACTGCGTCAGTCGGCCTGACGGCGCAGAAAGGCCGGAATATCCAGATAGTCATCCATGTCCTGCGACTTCTGGCGACGCTCGCGAGAGGCCTTCTCCTTTTCGCGCTCGTTCTCTTTTTCACGCGTGGTGGCCTGTTGCCGTGCAACCGCCGGTTGGCGTGCCGGACGACGGGCATCGGCCTGTGACTGCTCGCCCCGCGAGGTACGTGTCTGGGTAGAAGAAGCCTTCTCCATGCGACCATCGAGACCCGCAGCCACCACGGTAACGCGCAGATCGTCGCTCATCTCCATGTCGATGGCGGTGCCCACCACGATGGTGGCATCCTGGGAGGCGAACTCCTGCACCGTCGCCCCCACGTCGTTGAACTCGCCGATGGAGAGATCCGGGCCGGCCGTGATATTGACCAGAATGCCGCGCGCCCCGTTGAGGTCGATATCTTCCAGCAGCGGACTGCGAATCGCCTTTTCGGCCGCTTCGCGGGCGCGATTTTCTCCCATCGCAGTACCGGTACCCATCATTGCCATGCCCATTTCGGACATCACCGTACGCACGTCGGCAAAGTCGACGTTGATGATACCCGGGCTGGTGATCAGCTCGGCGATACCCTGCACCGCCCCCAGCAGCACGTCATTGGCGGCGCTGAAAGCGGTCAGCAGACTGGCATTCTTGCCCAGTACCGTCAGCAGCTTTTCATTGGGAATGGTGATCAGCGAATCGACATACTCGGAGAGCTCCTTCATGCCCTCTTCGGCCGCACGCTGACGCTTGGGCCCTTCGAAGGGGAAAGGACGGGTGACCACCGCCACGGTCAGAATGCCCAGTTCCTTGGCCACCTGAGCCACCACCGGGGCACCGCCGGTACCGGTACCGCCCCCCATACCGGCGGTAATGAAGACCATATCGGCGCCCTGCAGCAGCTCGGCAATGCGCTCACGGTCTTCCATGGCCGCCTGGCGGCCGACCTCGGGGTTGGCACCGGCGCCGAGCCCCTTGGTAATTTCACTGCCCAGTTGCAGCACGGTTCTGGCCGCAACCCGCTTGAGCGCCTGCGCATCGGTATTCGCGCAGATGAATTCGACGCCCTCGATGTTGCTTTCAACCATGTGGTTGACGGCATTGCCACCGCCGCCGCCCACGCCGATGACCTTGATGACTGCACTGCTGGAAGGTGCATTGTCTACTAGCTCGAACATAAACCCCGTCTCCTGGACCACCCCGGCGGTCCTGTCAGAAATTTCCTTTTAACCAGCCCTTGATCCGCGTCATTGTCGAGGAAAGTCGATCACTGCCCGAACGGTCGGACGAGTGGCGTCTTCCATGCTCATCCCGGCGGGGTTGGGCCGTGGCACGCGAATATCGCGAGTTTCTCATACCGTAGAGTAACAAACCGACCCCGGTCGAATAAATCGGGTTGCGCACGACATCGGCCAATCCACGCACGTTCTGCGGGCAGGCGATGCGAACCGGCATATGGAAGATCTCCTCGGCCAGCTCGGCCACCCCTTCCATGCGCGACGTGCCGCCGGTCAATACGATACCGGCCGCGACCAGGTCCTCGTAGCCACTGCGCCGCAGCTCCTCGCGCACCAGCGTAAAAAGCTCTTCGTAGCGCGGCTCGACCACCTCGGCAAGCGTCTGGCGCGACAGGTCGCGAGCCGGGCGATCACCGACACTGGGCACCTTGATCAGCTCATCACTGGAAGCCAGCTGGGTCAGCGCACAGGCATACTTGACCTTGATATCCTCGGCATACTGGGTCGGCGTACGCAGCGCCATGGCGATATCATTGGTGACCTGATCACCGGCGATCGGCACCACCGCGGTGTGGCGAATCGCCCCCTCGGTAAACACGGCAATATCGGTCGTCCCCCCGCCAATATCCACCATGCAGACGCCCAGCTCGCGCTCGTCCTCGGTCAATACCGCATAGCTCGAGGCAAGCTGCTCAAGGATGATGTCGTCGACTTCCAGCCCGCAACGGCGCACGCATTTTTCGATATTCTGTACCGCATTGAGCGCCGCGGTCACCAGATGAACGCGCGCTTCAAGGCGCACTCCCGACATGCCCAGCGGTTCGCGAATCCCCTCCTGGGTGTCGATGGCATACTCCTGAGGCAGCACATGGAGAACGCGCTGCCCTTCCGAAATGGCGCGGGCACGAGCGGAGTCGATCACCCTTTCGATATCCGAAGGGGCGACTTCACGCTCGCGAATGGCGACCACACCATCGGAATTCATCGAGCTGATATGGCTACCGGCAATGCCGACATAAACCGAATGAATATCGCAACCGGCCATTAGCTCGGCCTCCTCGACAGCGCGCTGAATGGAGTGCACTGTCGACTCGATATTGATCACCACCCCCTTTTTCATACCGTGCGAGGGGTGAGAACCAATACCTGCGATTTCAAGGCCGCCATCGTCGGTCGGTTGACCGACGATGGCAACCACCTTGGATGTTCCAATATCAAGCCCGACAACCATATTGGAAGCGTTGGATTCTCCTGCCATAGGTCGGACCGGCTCCTGATCATTGTGTTCATGCAAGGCGCCAACTTTCCTGACGGCGCCGAAATGGCAAAAGGTTCGGTTTGATTAAAAACCAATAACATTAATAAAAGTGTTTCCGAGAATACGGCTATTCCGGAGTGAAAGAAACACCTTGATGGCCGTATTCAGGCAGTTTTACTCAATATTACCCTCGGACTCTACTCATCCTGCCCGGCCGATACATTATCTTCCTCCTCGCGCCAGGTGACCGCCACCCCGTTGGGATAGCGCAGATCGATATGGTCGATCTCGTCACGGCGTTCGGAAAGGCCGCGCTGCCAGGCCGTTTTAAAGCGCTCAAGACGCATGTCGAGATCGGTACGCCCCAGGATAACCCAGAACGCATTATCAAGCTGCATGCGCCAGGCCCCACGCGGTTCCAGCCGCAACCTGGTAACCTCGAGTGCCGATGCGGCGAGCGTTTTTTCCAGCGCATCGTAATAGGCCAGCACCTCACTGCCACTGCCGCGAGGGCCAGCCAGGTGGGGCCTGTCGCCGACGCTGGCAATGGGGCCGACGTCAAAGGGCTCACCGCTGACATTGAGCAACTGATGATCATTCCACCACGCCACAGGGCGCTGTTCGGTGAGTTCGAAACCGAGTTCATCAGGCCAGTGACGGGCCAGCCGCACATCCTTGAGCCAGGGAATCTGCAGCGCCTCGTCACGCAGTCGGTCAAGATTGACCGACAGCCAGCTTTCACCCACGATCAGCGGCGCCAGGCGACTGCGTAAATAGTCGGCGTTGACGTATTGAAGATCGCCGTCGATGGTCACCCGCTCAATGGGACGGTCCAGCCATAGCCAGAGTGTTCGCCCGCCGGCCCCCAGCAGCGCGACAATCAGTATGAGCCCCAGCAGGCGGTTGGACGTTGCACTGCTCATCCTGACTTCACCGGCATAAAGGCCATCAGGACCGTTCGGCGCAAAACTGCAGCGCCGCCTCTGCCAGCGCAGCACTGATGCCACCGATATCGCCGGCTCCCTGGGTGATCAGGATATCGTCGTCACGCAGCACATGACCCAGCACGCTCTGCAGCGCCTCACGGCTTTCGATAAAGAGTGGATCGGTCTGGCCACGACTGCGAATCGACCCCGCCAGCGAGCGCGAGTCGGCGCCCGGCAGCGGCGCCTCACCGGCACTGTAAACATCCAGCAGCAGCAGTAGATCAACGTTGGAGAGCACCCTCACGAAATCCTCGTAGAGTTCGTGCGTGCGCGAATAGCGGTGCGGCTGATAGATCATCACCAGCCGGCGGTGCGGCCAGCCTTCACGCACCGCGCGAATCACCATCTCGACCTCGCGGGGATGGTGGCCGTAGTCATCGACCAGCATGACCGGTGCGGCATCCGCCGCGCTTTGCGGCAGACGGAAGTTGCCCTGCACCTGAAAACGCCGCCCTACCCCGGCGAAGCCGGCCAGCGCCGCGACAATGGCGTCATCGTCGACACCGGCGTCGGTGGCCACCGCGATCGCCGCCATGGCGTTCTGGGCGTTGTGACGGCCCGGCATTGCCAGCTGGACAGGCAGCGGCTTGCGCTCGGCACCGCGCTCGGCGGTAAAACTGATCGCCCCACCCTGCTGGCTGAAATCACGAATACGATAGTCCGCCTGTTCGTCGAAGCCATAGGTCACGAAGTGACGCTGCACCCTGGGCAGCAGCTCGCGCACCACCGGATCGTCGAGACAGAGAATCGCCAGCCCATAGAAAGGCAGATTGTGCAGAAACTCGATGAAGGTATCCTGCAGTCGACCGAAATCCCCTTCGTAGGTGCTCATGTGGTCGGCATCGATATTGGTGACGATGGCACTCATCGGCTGCAGATGCAGAAAGGACGCATCCGACTCGTCGGCCTCGGCGACCAGATACTCCCCCTCGCCCAGCCGGGCGTTGCTGCCGGCACTGGTCAGTCGCCCGCCGATCACAAAGGTGGGATCGAGGCCGCCCTCGGCCAGCACAGTGGCGGTCAGGCTGGTCGTGGTGGTCTTGCCGTGGGTACCGGCCACCGCAATGCCGTCACGAAAACGCATCAGCTCGGCCAGCATCTCGGCACGGCGCACCACCGGAATGCGGTGCTCGCGGGCGTAGCGAACCTCGGGATTGTCCGAATCGACCGCGCTCGAGATGACCACCACATCAGCGTCACGGACGTTGTCCTGATGGTGGCCAATCACCACCTGCGCACAGCAGCGACGCAGGTGGGCGACCACCGGCGACTCACGCAGATCACTGCCGCTGACCTGAAAGCCCTGATTGGCCAGCACCTCGGCGATACCGCACATGCCGGCACCGCCGATACCCACGAAATGGATGCGGCGGATACGGCGCATGCCGCTTCGCGCCTGACATTTATCACTCAAAACCGAATACCTGTGACTCAGGATGGTACGCCTATCGTTCAAAACCGATCTCCAGACAGCCCTGCACCAGCGCGCCGGTGGCCGACAGCTGCGCCCGGCTGCGGGCATGATGACTCATGGCGACCAGCCGCTCGGGGTCGAGCAGCGCCTGCAGCGTATCGGCAAGGCGCTCGGCGCTCATCTGCGACTGCGGCAGCAGCTCAGCCGCGCCGGCATCGACCAGAAAGCGCGCATTGATCGTCTGGTGATCGTCAACCGCATGCGGAAAGGGAACCAGCAGTGACGCGCGCCCGGCAGCCGCCAGCTCGGTAACCGTCAGCGCTCCGCTGCGACAGACTACCAGATCGGCCCACTCGTAGGCCTCCGCCATGTCGTCGATAAAGGCGCTGACGCGGGCCTCGACGCCGGCGCTGCGATAACCCTCGACGGTCGCCTGTTCCTTGTCGCGTCCGGCCTGGTGGCGCACCTCGGGGCGAATTCCTGGCTCGAGCAGCGCCAGCGCCTCGGGCAGGCGCTGGTTGAGTACCTGCGCGCCCAGCGAGCCCCCCACCACCAGCAGTCGCGGCGCCCGACCCGCAAGCGCCTCGGCAGCAGGGGGACGAGTGCCGATGGCGGCGATCTCGTCGCGCACCGGATTGCCGATCACCTGCGGCCGGCGCGACTCGGCAAAGGCGCCCGGGAAGGCGGCATAAACCCGCGTCGCCAGCCGGGCCAGCACCCGATTGGTCAGCCCCGGCAGCGCATTCTGCTCATGGATCAGCAGCGGGATGCCCAGCCTGCGCGCCGCCAGTCCGCCGGGGCCGCTGGCAAAGCCGCCCAGCCCGACCACCAGCGAGACCTCCAGTTCGGTGATGATCCGCTGCGCCTGGCGCACCGCGCGCCACAGCCGCCATGGGGCCCTGAGCCATCCCAGCGTACCGCGACCGCGCAAACCGGCGATGGAGACGTGATGCAGCGGCAGACCGGCGGCCGGCACCAGCGTATTCTCGATACCACGCGGCGTGCCCAGCCAGTGCACCTCGATGCCTTCCGCCACCAGCGCCCGCGCCAGCGACAGCGCCGGCACCACGTGACCGCCGGTACCGCCGGCCATGATCAGAACCCTGCGCTGCGTCACTCGTTCACCTCCGGGCTACTCCGACTTCTCTTGCGCGCCGCACGCAAGCGCCCACGATTTTCGCCATCGACGCGCATCAGCACCCCCACCATGGCACCGCTGACAATCAGACTGGAGCCGCCATAGCTCAAAAGCGGCAGCGTCAGCCCCTTGGTGGGCAAAAGCCCGGCGTTGACCGCCACGTTAATGAACGACTGGGAGGCAAAGATAATGCCGATCCCGTAGCACACCCAGGCTGCGAACATATGGCCGCTCACTTCGGCATTGCGGCCGATACGAAAACAGCGATAGACCAGCAGGGTAAAGAGCGCCACCGCCCCCAACGCACCGAACAACCCCAGCTCCTCGGCGAGCACCGAGAAGACGAAATCGGTATGGGCCTCGGGCAGGTAGAACAGCTTCTGCACGCTGTTGCCCAGTCCCATACCCTCCCAGCCGCCACGGCCGAAAGCGATCAGCGCCTGGGTGAGCTGATAGCCTGAACCGTACTGATTGGCCCAGGGGTCCATGAAGCTGGCGATGCGCTGCAGCCGGTAGGGCTCGGCGATCGCGACCATGCCGCCCAGTGCCACCACCGCGCCGCTGAGCAGAATGAAGCGCCACAGCGACGCCCCGGCCAGCAGCAGCACGCCCATGGTGGTAGCCAGCATCACCACTGTAGCGCCGTAGTCGGGCTCCAGAATCAGCAGCACGCAGAGCGCGAAGGTGATCGCCAGCGGCGCCATGAACCCCCACCAGCTGCGCCGCAGGCGAGTCAAATGGCGCTCGGTATAGCCGGCCACATAAACGATCAGACAGAACTTGGCGATTTCAGAGGCCTGCAGGTTGATCGGCCCCAGATGAATCCAGCGCCGCGCGCCGTTGACCTCACGCCCCAGGATCAACACTGCCGCCAGCAGAATGGCCGCCAGCAGCAGCAGGGTCGGCCCCTGCGCCCGCCACCAGGCAGAGGGCACCCGCATGGTAAGCGCCGCAGCGACCAGTGCGACGATCAGAAACACCCCGTGGCGGATGCTGTAGTACCAGGGGTTGCCGGTCTGACTGTTGGCGATCTCGGTCGACGACGAGGTCACCATAACCCAGCCCAGTATCATCAGTCCCAGGGCGGCGAGCACCAGCCAGCCGTCGATGGGGTGGTGGCGGGTCGAAAAACGTTCACTCAGCGCTTGCATGACGACTCCGGATGCTGCTCGAGCCAGGCGCAGAAGGCCTCACCCCGCGCTTCGAAGTTGGCGAATTGATCCAGACTGGCACAGGCCGGCGACAGCAGCACGCCGTCTCCCGGGCGCGCCAGTTCATCAGCATGTTGCATCGCCTGATCGAGAGTGTCCACGACATGGGTGGTCACCTGCGCCGAGAGCGCCGCTTCGAGCAGGTGACGGTCGCGGCCGAAAAGCACCACAGCGCGAGCGTAGCGTGCCAGTGGGGCAGCCAGCGCAGAGAAATCGGCGCCCTTGCCGACGCCGCCGGCGAGCAGAATCAGGCGGCCCGCGAGCGTCGCCCCGACCCCTTCGATCGCCGCCAGGGTGGCGCCCACATTGGTACCCTTGGAGTCGTTGATCCAGCACACGCCGCCGCGCTCGGCAATCAGCTGAGCGCGATGCGCCAGCCCGGAGAACTCGGCCAGCACGTCGAGCATCGGCGCCAGCGGCCAGCCCGCTTCACGGCCCGCCGCCAGCGCCGCCAGCGCGTTGAGGCGATTGTGCCGGCCCGGCATGCGCACCCGCTCGGCGGCCAGCAGCGCCGCGTCACCCTGGCAGAGCCAGGGCGCGCCGTCGCGCTCCCCGAGCCCCCACTGGCCTGCCGCCGGGGCGTCGGCACCAAACGACACCAGCCGGGCGATATCTGCCGTCTGCGGCCGGGTAGCGGGATCGTCACGATTATGGATCGCCGTGCCGGCGCCCTCGAAAATGCGCTGCTTGGCGCGTGCATAGCCCGCCATGCCGTCATGACGGTCGAGATGATCATCGCTGAGGTTGAGATGCAGGGCGATATCGGCGCCCAGCCGCGGCGTGGTCTCGAGCTGAAAGGAGGAGAGTTCGAGCACGAAGCAGTCGGCCTCCGGGCGCTGATGCACAAGGGTCAGCGCCGGGGTGCCGAGATTGCCGCCCACTGCGGCATCGACCCCACAGGCCGTGGCCAGCTCGCCGATCAGCGTGGTAACGGTCGATTTGGCATTGGAGCCGGTCACGGCAATCAGCTGCGGCCGGGATGGCAGCGCCGTCAGCGCCTCGACAAACAGCGCGATCTCACCCACCGGCGGCGCGGCAGCCTGTTCGAGGCCCGGGCTGCGGGGATCGACGCCGGGGCTCAGCACCACCCGCCGGGCGTAGCGCAAATCGATCGCCGTCAGCGGCCCGCAGTGCAGCGTCACCTGCGGGTAAGCGGCGCGAAAAGCGGCCTCGCCGGGCGGTTCGGCACGGGTGTCGGCCATTACGAAGGGCTCACCGCGGGCACTCAGATGGGCGGCGATCGCCAGCCCGGAGCGGCCCAGCCCTACCACCAGCGTCTGTTCGGCGGTGACGATAGTCATCAGCGCAGCTTCAGGGTGGCGAGCCCCAGCAGTACCAGCACCACGGTGATGATCCAGAAGCGGATGATCACTCGCGGCTCCGGCCAGCCCATCAGTTCGAAGTGGTGATGCAGCGGCGCCATGCGGAAGATACGGCGCCCGGTCAGTTTGTAGGAAGCGACCTGCAGCATCACCGATACCGTTTCCATCACGAACACCCCGCCCATGATGAACAGCACCACCTCCTGGCGCACCGCCACCGCCACCATGCCCAGCGCGGCCCCCAGCGCCAGCGCGCCGACGTCGCCCATGAAGACCTGGGCGGGATAGGTGTTGAACCACAGAAAACCGAGCCCGGCGCCGATAATGGTGCCGCAGAACACCGCCATTTCACCGGCACCGGGAATCGAGGGGATATGCAGGTATTCGGCGAACATGGCGTTGCCGCTGGCGTAGGCGAACACCCCCAGCCCCATCGCCACCAGTACGGTGGGCATGATCGCCAGGCCATCGAGGCCGTCGGTGAGATTGACGGCGTTGGAGCTGCCGACGATCACCAGATAGGTGAGCAGGATGAAAAGCGGCCCCAGCTGAATCACCACGCTCTTGAAAAAGGGCACGATCAGACTGGTCTCGACCGGCGCCGCGGCGGTCGCGTAGAGGGATACGCCGACCACCAGACCGATTACCGACTGCCACAGATATTTCCATTTGGCCGGCAGACCGCGGGGATTTTTCTCTACCACCTTGCGGTAGTCATCGACCCAGCCAATGGCGCCGAAGCCCAGCGTTACCAGCAGCACCAGCCACACGTAGTGGTTGCTCAGATCGGCCCATAAAAGCGTCGAAACCGCCATCGAGATGAGGATCATCACCCCCCCCATGGTCGGCGTACCGGCCTTGGAGAGGTGCGACTGGGGGCCGTCATCGCGGATCGCCTGGCCAATCTGTTTCTCGACCAGTCGGCGAATCACCACCGGCCCGATGGCCAGCGACAGCAGCAGCGCCGTCAACGCGGCGAGAATCATGCGCAGGGTCAGATAGCCGAAGACATTGAAGCTGGCCTGGAATTGGCTAAGCAGTTCGGCAAGAAAAAGCAGCATTATTCACATTCACCCGATGGTGTCCGCTCGCAGCGCCTCGACCAACCGATCCATGCCGGCGCTCAGCGAGCCCTTGATGAGTACAGTCGCACCCGCCGGCAGGCGGGCACGCACGAAATCCAGCGCCGCGTCGCGATCGTCAAAGTGGTGTCCGCGCTCGCCCGCGGCGTACGACAGGGCGGCGGCCCCATTCCCGACGCTGACCACGGCGTCGATATCCAGCGCCGCGGCATACTCGCCGACCTCGCGGTGCGCGGCTTCGGCATAATCGCCCAGCTCACCCATGGCGCCGAGCAGACACCAGCGCGGCGCGCGGTGCTCTGCCAGGCTCTCCAGCGCAGCGCGCATGGCGCCGGGGTTGGCATTGTAGCTGTCGTCGATCAACAGGCTGCCACGCAGCCCGGCCAGCGGCAGCATGCGCCGCGCCACAGCGGTGACCTGTTCGAGACCGGAACGGATGGTAGCAGAGTCGCAGCCCAGCGCGTGAGCGACACCGGCAGCCGCCAGCGCATTGAGCACGTTATGGCGCCCCAACAACGGCAGTGTTATCGGCCCCGCATCGCGACCCTCCAGCACCAGCCGGAAGGCGTAACGGCCCTCGCTGAGGTGCAGATCGAGCGCCTGCACCCGGGCCGGCGCCTCGAGGGCAAAGTCGATCACCTCATGGGGACGCGCCAGCGCGCACCAGTCGGGATAGAAGCGGTCGTGGCGGTTGAGCACCGCGACGCCGTCGGGCGCCAGCCCGGTGAGAATTTCGGCCTTGGCGCGGGCGATCATGGCGGAGCCGCCGAACTCCCCCACATGAGCGTCGGTAACGTTGTTGATCAGGGCGACATCAGGACGCGCCAGCGCGCTGGTCCATGCAATCTCACCGCTGTGGTTGGCGCCCAGTTCGACGACGGCCAGCTGATGCTCGTCGCCAAGCTGCAAAAGGGTCAGCGGCACACCGATGTCGTTGTTGAGGTTGCCACGCGTTGCCAGCGTCGGTGCATGGCGAGAGAGAATCGACTGACACAGGGCGCGCACCGTGGTCTTGCCACTGTTGCCGGTGATGGCGGCCAGCCGCCCGCCCCAGTGCAGCCGATGCGCGCGCGCCAGCAATCCCAGCGCCAGGCGGGTATCGGCGACGACGATCTGCGCCAGCGATGACGCCACGCGGCGCTCGACGAGCGCGCCGGCGGCCCCGCGCTCGGCGGCCGTCTGCAGGTAGTCGTGGCCGTCGAAACGCTCGCCGCGCAGGGCCACAAACAGGTCATTCGGCGCCAGCCGGCGCGTATCGGTCTCGATACGCAGGGCGTCAGCCGCGGCCAGCCGCCCCTCGGGGTCGTAGAGGGCGCTGTCATCAAGCGCCAGGGCGTCAAGTATCTGTGCCACAGAGTCAGCCACGAGAACGCTCCCGGATGGCCTGCCAGGCAGCATCGACATCGGAAAAGGGATGACGCACGCCGTCGATCTCCTGATAGTTCTCGTGACCCTTGCCGGCGATCAGAATGACGTCGTCGGGGTCGGCGTGGGCCACGACGTATTCGATCGCCGCGCGGCGCCCGGCGATCTCTTCGACGTGCGCCGGGCGGCCGCTACCCGCCATGATGGCGGCGCGAATGGCGGCAGCCGATTCGCCGCGCGGGTTGTCGTCGCTGACCACCACCCGGTCGGCCATCAGCGCCGCCAGTTCGCCCATCAGGGCACGCTTGCCGCTGTCGCGCTCGCCGCCGCAGCCGAACAGGCACCACAGCCGCCCGGCAACGTGTTCGCTCAGCGCCATCAGTGCCTTGCCCAGTGCATCAGGGGTATGGGCGTAGTCGACCACTACCGCGGGGGCACCTTCGGCGACAAGGCGCTGCATGCGCCCGGGCACCGCTTCGAGCGCGGCGGCAGCGCTCAACAGCGGCGCCAGCGGCGCGCCGAGGCCATAGAGCGCGGCGATCGCCAGCAGCACGTTATCCAGGTTGAAGCGCCCCAGCAGCCCCGGCGACAGCTCGCGTTCGCCCTCGGGGGTGGCGATGCGCGCCGTCAGCCCCTCGACGCTGCCGTGCCACGCCAGTACGCGAAAGTCGTTATCCTCGCCGTCACCGACACGCAGCACGCATACGCCCTCCTTCACCCCGGCCAGCATCAGTCGCGCCAGCGGATCGTCGGCGTTGACCACTGCGACCGCCAGCTCCGGGCGCTGAAAAAGACGCGCCTTGGCAGCAGCGTAGGCGGCCATGCTGGCGTGATAGTCGAGATGATCCTGAGTCAGATTGGTAAAGATCGCCGCGCGCACCCGGCAGCCGCTCAGGCGGTGTTGATCCAGGGCGTGAGAAGAGGCTTCCAGTGCCACCCGCTGTGCGCCACCATCGCTCAGTGAACGCAAACCTGCCTGCAGCGAGATAGCATCCGGGGTGGTCAGCCCGGCACTGCCCAGCGCGCCGGGACGGCCGCTACCGAGGGTACCGATCAACCCGCAGGGCGTGCCGAGCGCTTCGCTCAATGCCGCTACATAGTGGCTCACCGAGGTCTTGCCGTTGGTGCCGGTGACGGCGATCTGCTCGAGCGTATCGGGCACGTCGAAGGCCCGCGACGCCAGCTCACCCAGACGGGCGCCCAGCGCATCGAGTACCAGCACCTCGGCGCCGTCGTCGCAGGGCGCTTCGGCGAGGATCAGTGCCGCGCCGCGCGCACGCGCCCGGTCGATATAGTCGCGACCGTCGACGCGAGTACCGGGCACGGCGACAAACACATCGCCGCTTGCGATATCGCGTGAGTCGAGCACCAGCCGAGCACTCTCGGCCAGTTGCGGGACGACGCTGCCCGGCCACAGCGCCTCGAGGGCGGCGGCGATATGCAGCGGTGCAGCAGGCCTCACGGTTTCAGTCACGATCCGCCACTCTCCTCGGTGCTCTGTTGATCGGGGGGCACGTCCAGCAGGCGCAGGGCATTACCCGCCACCCGTGAAAAAACCGGCGCAGCCACCAGGCCGCCGTAGTACTGGCTGCCCTTGGGGTTGTCGATACTGATCACGGTGATAATGCGCGGGTCGCTGGCGGGGGCAATGCCCACAAAGTTGGAGCGGTAAGCGGCCTCCTGATAGCCGCTGCTGCCCACCTTGCGTACCGTACCCGTCTTGCCGGCCACCCGGTAACCCTCCAACGCGGCGCGCGAGCCGCCACCCCGGGTGATCACCGTCTCCATCATCTCGATCAGCTCATGGGCGGTTTTGGCCGACATTACCCGGTGCCCCTCGGGAGCGCCGTTGAGCTTGAGCAGCGAAGGCGGCAGCTGCACCCCGTCGTTGGTAATGGCGGTATAGGCGCTGGCCAGCTGCACGGCATTGAGCGACAGGCCATAGCCGTAGGAGAGCGTGGCACGTTTGGCCTTCGACCAGTCCCATGGCGAAGGCAGACTGCCGCTCGCCTCGCCGGGAAAGCCCAGACCAGTGGGGTGGCCCAGTTTCATGCTGTCGTAGACATTCCAGATGGCGTCGTCGGGCAGTGCCAGCGCCATATGGGTCATGCCAATATTGGAGGAGTGGGTGATCACGCCGGTCATGTCGAGCTGACCGAAATTGCGTACATCCTTGATGGTGTAACCGTCGACCACCATCCACCCCGGCGAGGTATCCATCGGCGTATCGGGCGCAAACTTACCCGACTCGAGGCCGGCGCTCATCGCCAGCGGTTTCATCACCGAGCCGGGCTCGAAGGCGTCGGTCAGGGCGCGGTTGCGCAGCCCCGCGGGATCGACACTGGCGCGATTGTTGGGGTTGTAGGACGGCAGGCTGACCATCGCCAGCACCTCGCCGGTGTGGGCATCCATCATCACCAGGGTGCCACTGTCGGCGTTGTGCTCGGTAACCGTCGCCTTCAGTTCGCGATAGGCCAGATACTGCAGGCGCAGGCTGATGGAGAGCGTCACGTTACCCCCCGGACGCGCCTCGCGAATCAGATGCAGGTCACGCACCAGCTGCCCCTTGCGATCCTGCAGCACGCGCCGCTGGCCGGGCACGCCGGAAAGATAGTTATCGTAGGCGAGCTCCAGCCCCTCCTGACCGTGATCGTCGATGTTGGTCATGCCCACCAGCTGTGAGGTGACCTCGCCGGCCGGGTAGTAACGCTTGTATTCACGCCGTCCGTAGACACCGGCAATATCGAGATCCAGCACGCGCCGGGCAGGTTCCGGCGTCATGCGTCGCTCGAGATACATGAACTCGCGGTCGCGATTGTCGTCGATGCGCGCCATCAGCGCCGCCGGGCGCTGCCCCAGGGCCTCGGCGAGGCGAGTCAGCTGCAGCGGGTCCGTCGGCAGCTGCCGGGGGTTGGCCCAGAGCGTTACCACCGGCGTGGAAACCGCCAGCGGCTCACCGTCACGATCGCTGATCATGCCGCGGTGGGCATCGATGCTCTGCACCCGGACGGTACGCGAATCGCCCTGCCCCTGCAGGAACTGATGATCAAAGACCTGTAGATAGACAATACGCCCGACCAGCACCGCCATGGCGATAAAGATAATGCCCAGCACCAACCGCAGCCGCCATACCGGCGTGGCCGCCATGTGGCTGGAGGCCGGCCGGCCCTCACGACGAGCATTACTGCCCACACGTCGCTGTTCGTCGTTCATGGTCGCATGACTCGGGTGTTTTCAATGCCGGGAACGTGCATATCCAGTCGCTGGCGCGCCAGATTCTCGATACGCGACGGCGTCGACCAGGTACTCTCCTCCAGCAGCAGCCGGCTCCAGGTGGTCTGCAGGCGGTCGCGGTCGCTCTCCAGCTGCTGCAGGCGGGCATACTGGGCACGGGTCTGATAGGCGCTGCCGATCACCGCCAGCGCCGACAGCATCACCGCCAGCAGCAGTATCAGCACGACCCCGTGCAGCGGGCGCAGGCGCAGGCGAAAGGGCACCTGCCACTGTCCGCCCTGTCGAGAAGGGTTGTCGTTCGCCACTCAGCTTCCCCCGCTTTGCTGGTCCAGTCGGCGCGCCACGCGCATCACAGCGCTGC
This sequence comes from Kushneria aurantia DSM 21353, assembly GCF_000382245.1. Classification (GTDB taxonomy): domain Bacteria; phylum Pseudomonadota; class Gammaproteobacteria; order Pseudomonadales; family Halomonadaceae; genus Kushneria; species Kushneria aurantia. The sequence continues at coordinate 26,497 of NZ_KB907879.1, read as the reverse complement.
GCGCGCGCACGTTATCGGCGGTCTCCCGATCGTCGGGACGAATGGCACGACCCACCGCTGCCATGGTGCGCTCGATCTGATCCTCGCGCAGTGGCACACCACGCGGCAAGTGACGATCACCACGCTCACGATCGCGAATGAAACGCTTGACCATGCGGTCCTCGAGAGAGTGGAAGCTGATCACCACCAGCCGGCCCTGCGGCGCCAGCGCATCGTGGGCGGCATCGAGGGCGCGCTCGAGCTCGCCGAGTTCGTCGTTAAGATGAATGCGAATGGCCTGAAATACCCGGGTGGCGGGATGCTTGCCCTTCTCCCAGGCAGGGTGGGCGGCCTTGATCAGCTCGGCAAGATCGTGAGTGCGCTCAATCGGCGTCTCACGCCGACAGGCGACGACCGCTCGCGCCAGCCGACGCGCGTGGCGCTCCTCGCCGAGGCGCTTGAAGATATCGGCCATCTCGCTCTCGGAGGCCTCGGCCAGCCACTGTGCGGCGCTGATACCGCTGTCGGGGTCCATGCGCATGTCCAGCGGGCCGTCACGCATGAAGCTGAAGCCGCGTTCGGCATCGTCGAGCTGCGGCGAGGAGACCCCCACATCAAGCAGCACGCCGGACAGTCGCCCGTGCAGACCGAGCTCGCGGGCGATATCACCCAGTTCGGCGAAGGTGGCGCGATAAATGCTGAAACGCGGATCATCGATCGTCTCGGCGGCCGCCAGCGCCTCGGGATCGCGATCGATGGCGATCAGTCGGCCATGTTGTCCCAGCCGGTCGAGAATGGCGCGAGAGTGCCCTCCGCGGCCGAAGGTGCCGTCCAGATAGACGCCTTCGGGATCCTGCACGAGGGCATCAACCGCACCCTCCAGCAAAACACTGGCATGACCGTGGCGGGATGAGGTAGCGCCTGGGGCTTGCTTCATGAAGGCTCGGAAACACTTTATTCGGCAAACGCGGAATCAGAATTCAACGCGGAGATCAGGAAGGGAGTCGGCCTGTAAGCCGGGTTCTGTCGTGAACAGTCATTCCTCTGGGACGTTCGTCACCGAACGCCTCAAGCAACCTACCCGAACCCGACGCGGGCCACGCCAATGGGTTCCTATTCGGTCTTGCTCCGGATGGGGTTTACCTTGCCGCGACCTGTTACCAGGCGCGCGGTGCGCTCTTACCGCACCCTTTCACCCTTGCCGTCAGTACCGTTGCCGGTACTGCTTGGGCGGTCTGCTCTCTGCTGCACTTTCCGTCGGCTCGCGCCGCCCAGGCGTTACCTGGCATCCTGCCCTTTGGAGCCCGGACTTTCCTCCCCCGACCCGTACGGGCCGGCAGCGACTGTTCGGCCGACTCCCAGGCGCGCAAGAATATCAGCTGTCGCGACGCTACTCCATGCATCACGGCTTTTTTTACAGGGCGATAACCGTTGTCGTCTTCAGCCTGTACTGTCTCTGAGCGCCATTGCCCGCTCGTACCAGTCACGTTTACGCCCCCCCAGCAGGCGCGCGACTACTGCGGCGCACTGCTTGACGCCGACGGCCTCGCTCAACAGGGCGCTGAGCAGCGCATCGCCCTCCACAGTTCGCGCATCGCCTCTGTCTATCGGCTCGGCGGGCGCGATCATGACCACAAACTCGCCGCGCTGTTGATCGGGGTCATCCTCGAGTTGCGCCAGCAGTGCCGCGCCACTGCCGTGTAAAAAGGTCTCGAAGGTCTTGGTCAGCTCGCGCGCCAATACCACCTGACGCTCGGCGAAGACGGCATCGATATCGGTGAGCAGAGCCACAATACGATGCGGCGATTCATAGCACACCAGCGTCACCTGCTGATGCGCCAATGCCTGTAGCCGCTGCCGCCTGGCGCTCCCCTTCGCCGGCAGAAAGCCCTCGAACAGAAAGCGCTCGGTAGGCAACCCGGCGGCGCACAGGGCCGTCACCAGCGCACTGGGCCCGGGCACCGGCACCACCCGGTAACCACCTTCGCGCAGTGCGCGTATCAGTCGATAGCCCGGATCACTGATCAGCGGCGTACCGGCATCGCTGACCAGCGCTACCTGATGTCCCTGGTCGAGTTCATGGCAGATGCGCGCGATGCGCGATGACTCGTTATGCTCGTGCAGCGAGATGAGTGCCACCCGTGCGCCAATGTGGGCCAGCAGACGGCCGCTGTGGCGGGTATCCTCGGCAGCGATCAGATCGGCGCCGGCAAGGATGGCGGCGGCGCGCGGTGACAGGTCGTCAAGATTACCTATCGGGGTGGCGACAACATATAATGTGCCCTTGCCTGAAACGCTCATGTCGTCACACTATTTAAACTGTTCAAGTCTGTCGGGGTTCCGGGGCGGTCAAAACGGGCACGACAGCCGCCATGAACTACGCTCTACATCAAAACAAAACGGCGGCACGCCGATGGCACCCACTCTCACGGCACCGGGACACTGGCATGGTACGCCTCGCCCGGCTACGTTGCCACGCCGCTACCAGGATCGATCTCAAGGAAGGATGCAGACGCATGCGAAAAGGATTAAAAAGTCTGGCCTGCGTGGCCATCATGGTCACCCTGGCAGGCTGCGCCGGCACTTCAGGAGTTATCGACAGCTTCAACAGCGGCCCTACTCCCGATGAGCTGCTGCGCCAGGCGCAGCAGCAGCAGGGCAGCACCGCCGCCAATACCCGGCTGGAGGCCGCCAATCAACTGCTCCAGCGTGGCAACAGCGCCGAGGCGCTGCAGGTCGCACAGCGCCTGGACCGCTCGGCGCTGAGCGGCGATGCCCGGGTACGCTGGGCGCTGATCACCTCACAGGCGGCGCTGCAGCAAAACGATGGCGCCACCGCGCTGGAGGCGACCTCGATTGTCGATGGCAATATGGCCCTGTCGCCGGATCAGCGTATCGTGCTGCAGCAACGCCGCGGTGAAGCATTGGGCCTGCAAAACCGCCCCATGGAAGCCGCCGGCACCCTGATCGAACTACAGCAGCGAAGCGACGATCCGGGCCTTAACGATATGATCTGGCGCCAGCTCGGCCATCTCGACGAGCGCCAGCTGAGCGCGCTGGCCGAGCAGAGCACGCTGGCTGCCGGCTGGGTCGAACTGGCGCGCCTGCAGCGCCGTCAGGGCGGCAGTATCAGCACCCTCTCCGGTGCCATCAGCCAGTGGCAGTCGAACAATCCACGCCATCCGGCTTCAAGAAGGCTGCCTACCGACCTCAGCCAGCTCGATCAGCTACGCGGCCAGGAAATCAGCCGCATCGCCGTGCTGCTGCCTTCGGGCGGCTCGCTGGCGTCGATCGCCACGGCGGTGCGCAACGGCATGCAGGCCCGGGCCGAGACACTGCGTCAGCGCGGCGACAACCCGCCGCAAATGGTAATGATCGACAGTCAGGGACAGTCGATGGACAGCCTTTATGCGCGCGCCACCATGGCCGGAGCCCAGGCCGTGGTCGGCCCGCTTGAAAAGGCGCAGGTCAGCGAACTGGAGAGCCGTAGCGAGGTGCCGCTGCCCACGCTGGCGCTCAATTACGGCACCAACGAGCGCAACAGTGCCGCCAACCTGTTCCAGTATGGCCTTTCAGCCGAGGATGAAGCGCGCCAGGCGGCCGAACGCGCACGCCGCGACGGCCACAGCCGTGCCGCCGTCATGGTGCCCGACAACGACTGGGGCTCGCGGGTTGCCGGCGCTTTCAACAACGCTTTCCGACAGGCCGGGGGCGATGTCGTCAGCATGGTCAACTACACCCCCTCGGGCTCGGCGACCGAAGCGGTGCGCCGTGCACTGCGCGACGGTCGCGGCACACCCGATATGCTGTTCATGCTGGCGCTGCCTGCCTATGCCCGTCAGGTGCCACCAACACTCGAGTATTACGGTGCCCCCGATCTGCCGGTTTACGCCACCTCGCACGTCTACGAAGGCACTCCCCAACCGCGGCTGGATCACGATCTGGACGGTGTCATGTTCGTCGACATTCCCTGGGCGATTCCCGAAGCGGCCAGCGGCGGCGTCGAGGCCCTGCCCTTCAATACCACCCGCGAGAGTCTACTGAGCAGCGACGAACAGTCTCCGGATATGCTCAAGCTGGAGGCGATGGGCGTCGATGCCTTCGAGCTGGCGCGGCGACTGCCGGTCATGAACGCCATTGGCGGCTTCGAGATGCACGGCGCCACCGGCGAGCTGGCACCGCGCAGCGATGGCCGAATCGTACGCATCCTGCCATGGGCGCAGTTCCGCGACGGCCGGCCGACGCTGCTCTCCGATGGCCTGCTGCCCTGAGGCGCACCATGGCCACGCGCAGGCCGGGTGCGCGTCAGCGCGGCCACGATATCGAGGCACTGACTGCGCGCTGGCTCGAAAGACAGGGCCTCGTACCGGTCAGCGCCAATTTTCGCAGCCGCGGCGGCGAGATCGACCTGATCATGCGTGACGGCGAGTTCATGGTGTTTGTCGAGGTTCGCTATCGTGCTGCCCAGCGTCACGGCAGTCCGCTGGAGACCATTACCGCCGCCAAGCAGCGTCGACTGATCCGTACGGCGCATTTATATCTGCTCGCCTCGGGGTTATCATGCCCCTGCCGTTTCGATGCGGTGGGGGTTAGTGGCGAGCCGCCCGACCGGCTGACATTCGACTGGGTCAAAAGCGCCTTCGACGCTTTCTAGAGCACCCTCCTGTCGAATGCGGCCGTTATGCCCACCCCCTGCCTTTTCAACGCACTCATCGACGACAGGTTCCATGGATTTTCAGGCCCGTATCACCGAGCAGTTCAACGCCAGTATCGACGTCAAGACCTGGTCCAGCGAAGTGCTGCCGCCTCATATCGAGACTGCCAGCCGGATCATGGTCCAGTGCCTGGTCAACGACGGCAAGATTCTCGCCTGCGGCAATGGCGGCAGCGCCGGCGATGCGCAGCACTTCTCCTCCGAGCTGCTCAATCGTTTCGAGCGTGAACGGCCCAGCCTGCCCGCTCTGGCGCTGACCACCGACACTTCGACGATCACCTCGATCGCCAACGATTACAGCTACAACGATGTTTTCTCCAAACAGATCCGCGCTCTCGGCCAGCCCGGCGATGTACTGCTGGCCATCTCGACCAGCGGCAACTCGGCCAATGTCATCCAGGCGATTCAGGCCGCCCACGATCGCGACATGGTGGTCATCGCCCTGACCGGTCGGGATGGCGGCAACATGGCCTCGCTGCTGAGCCAGGAAGACTGCGAGATTCGCGTTCCGGCCACCGTCACCGCCCGCATTCAGGAAGTGCATCTACTGGCCATTCACTGCCTGTGCGATCTGATCGACCATCAGCTTTTCGGCAGCAATGAATAAATTCGCCTCCGCCACCCTCCTTCTCGGTCTGATGCTGCTGCTCGGCGGCTGTAGTTCGATCACCGGCAGCTCCGGTTATGGCACCCGCACCGACTATGCCATCGCGCAGGATACCGAGACGGCTCGCGCACTCTGGGATCGCATTCGCGACAGCGAGGCCTTCGACAACGCCCACATCAATGTCGATGTCTACAACGGCCTGACCCTGCTGACCGGCCAGGTGCCGGAAGAGCGCCTGAAACAGATCGCCGACGAACTGGCCGCCAACACCCAGGGCGTGCGTCATCTGCGCAATGAGCTGACTGTCGGCCCCAACACATCAACCCAGCGCCGCCTGAGAGACACCTGGATTACCGCCCGGATCAAAACGCGGCTGGCCGCGGGCGGGCGTCTTGACCCCGACCGCGTGCGCATCATGACCGAAAACGCCACTGTTTATCTGATGGGGCTGGTGCGCCCCGCCGAAGCGGAGTATCTGGTCAACCTGGCGTCAGACACCGGCGGTGTCGAAGGTATCGTCAGAGTGTTTCAGTATATCGACCAGGCCTGAGCCTCTCGTCACTGCCTTTCCACGCGACAAACAGCAGCGGGCCCGTCGACAGACGGGCCCGCTGGTAACGCAACATCATGGCAGGGGGCTACTTGATCACCCTTAGCGAAGGACGCTTTTTCTTCGGCCGCGAGCCATCATCGTCGCCCGAATGGTCTTCTTCTTCGCCACTTTTTTCGTCATCGGCACGCTCGACGCTCTCAAGATGCGCCTCGCCGCCCGCGCCGGCGTCATCACCCTCCGATGTCGCCTCGCCTTCCGGCATTACGGGCTCCTGGCCAAAGACCATGCCCACGCCGTTTTCCCGCGCGTAAATTGCCACGATGGCCTCTATGGGCAGCTCGACGGTCATCGGCTGGCCGCTGAAGCGCGCGTTGAAAGCCACCATGTCGTTTTCCATGAAAAGCTCGCGCACCGCGCCGGGGCCGATATTGAGCACGATCTGGCCGTTTTGCACGAACTGTTCCGGCACTACCACACCCGGCTGCTCGGCATCGACGACCACATAGGGCGTGCTATCGTTATCAAGCAGCCACTGATACAGGGCGCGAATCAGATAGGGTCGGCTGGATTGCATAGGGTCTTACCTCACTGAAGCATACTGGCAGAGTCGTTCGAAGTCCGACGCTTTTCATACTATAGCCGTCAGGCCATCGCCCTTGCGCACTCAGCCGCGAAGCTCGCGCTCGGATTCCAGTAGCGAAGCGCGAAAGGCGTCGCGCTCGAAAAGACGCTGCATGTAGTTCATCAGCGGTTTGACACGCTGCTCGGGAAGTTCGATCCCCATCAGCGGCAGGCGCCACAGGATAGGCGCCAGACAGCAGTCAACCAGTGAGAACTCTTCGCTCATGAAAAACGGAATATCCTCGAAGATAGGGCTGATACCGACAAGGCTTTCACGCAGCTCCTTGCGCGCCTGCTCGACCTCCTTCTTCGAGGCACTGCCCGCGAGAATGGTCTCGGCCATGGGGCACCATTCGCGCTCGATACGATGCATCCACAGGCGGCTCTGGGCACGTGCCACCGGGTAAACCGGCAACAGCGGCGGATGCGGAAAACGCTCGTCGAGATACTCCATCATGACCTTTGACTCGTAGAGGACGAGGTCGCGATCGATCAGCGTCGGCACGCTGTTGTAGGGGTTGAGATCGGCGAGCTCCGCGGGACGCTTCTCATCGGTCACCTCGACGATATCGACGGTGATCCCCTTTTCAGCCAGCACGATTCTGACCCGATGGCTGTAATGGTCGTTACTGCCGGTATAGAACGTCATCGACGATCGCTTGGCCACAACACCCATATAGATTCCTCACTTTGATCACGAGTCGGATGATAACACGCCGCCATGGCGTTCCGGGGCCGAATTGCAACGATGACCGAACGGCCCCGCACTCCGGTGCGTTGACAGCATGACATCGAGCGCCGCTACGATACCCGGAGAGTCTCGACGGCAACGCACAAAAAACGATATCGCCGGGAACAGTCCTGAACGCCAAAAGCGGCCCGCAGAATGTTCGCCTGATGGAACATACAAAAACGCCCGGGTATATAGCCCGGGCGTTGACGCGAGGAGCGCAGCGTATTAACGCTTGGAGAACTGCGGACGACGACGCGCCTTGCGCAGACCGATTTTCTTGCGCTCGACCATGCGCGCATCGCGCGTCACGTAGCCGGCGCTGCGCAGCGGTGCGCGCAGATCTGCGTTGTAGTCGATCAGCGCACGGGTAATACCGTGGCGAATGGCGCCGGCCTGAGCCGACCCGCCGCCGCCCTGTACGGTGACGTAGACGTCGAACTGACTGCCCAGCTCGGTCAGCTCCAGCGGCTGGCGCACTACCATCTGGGCAGTCACGCGACCGAAGTATTCGTTGAGCTCACGCTGATTGACGATGATGTTGCCACTGCCCGGGCGCAGGAAAACGCGCGCGGTAGAGGTCTTGCGGCGGCCGGTGCCGTAGTACTGCTGCTGTGCCATGATCGGGGTTCCTTTAAAGATTCAGTGCCTGAGGCTGCTGTGCGGCATGAGGATGTTCACTGCCGGCATAGACCTTGAGCTTGGAATACATGGCGCGACCCAGCGGGCCCTTCGGCAGCATACCCTTGACGGCGATCTCGATGACGCGCTCGGGAGCATGATCGATCATCTGCTCGAAGTTCATCGAGCGCAGACCGCCCGGATAGCCGGTATGACGATAGTACTGCTTGGTAAAGCTCTTCTTGCCGGTAACCCGCACCTTTTCGGCGTTGACGACCACGATGTAGTCGCCGGTATCGACGTGCGGCGTATATTCGGGCTTGTGCTTGCCCCGCAGGCGACGAGCAATCTCGGTCGACAGACGCCCGAGGGTCTTGTCGGCAGCGTCGACGACGTACCAGTCGCGCTGCACGGACTGCGGCTTGGCGCTGAAGGTTTTCATGTGTAAATCACCATGGTTGTGGCACGAAAGCGAACGCGGTTCGTTCGGCCAATCCCTATTTTTCTTGGTTGCCACGCAGCACGTGACAACGATAAGCGAGCGCGCATTGTACAGCCCCGCTGCACGCCACACAAGCTGCTTCAGGGCTTGTGGGCAAGGGCCAGATACTCGCTCGACTGCATTTCCTGCAGCCTTGAAACGGTACGTTCGAATTCGAATTCGAGCTGGCCGCCGCTGTAGAGCGCTTCGGGGCTCGCCTCGGCCGACATCACCAGCTTGACCGCGCGATCGTAGAACTCATCGACCAGATTGATGAAGCGGCGTGACTTGTCCTCCACGCTGGCGCCCATCACCGGCACAGCGGAGATCAATACGCTGTGATACTCACGTGACAGCTCGATATAGTCGTTCTGGCTGCGCGGGCCATCACACAGGGTATCGAAATCGAACCACACCACGCCGTTGTGACTCCCTTTTGCCGCAAGCGAGCGACCGTTGATGCGCAGCGAAGCGGCCTGCGCCGACTCGCCCGCAATACGCTCGAAGCTTTCTGCCAGTGCTTTTTCGGCGTCGTCATCAGCGGGCGTGTGAAATATCTCCTCACGGGTCAGGGTACGCAGACGATGATCGATACCGCCATCAACGTTGATCACCTCGCAGTGGCGATTGAGCAGATCGATGGCGGGGAGAAAACGATCGCGCTGCAGGCCGTTTTTGTAGAGTTCGTCGGGGACAATATTGGACGTGGTGACCAGTACGACTTTCTGGGCAAAGAGCGCATCGAGCAGATTGCCCAGAATCATGGCATCGGTGATGTCCTTGACGAAAAACTCATCGAGACAGATCACCCGCGCTTCACCGGCCAGCTTGACGGCAATCTGCGTCAGCGGATTTTTCTGCCCCTTGTGCACGTCCAGCTCGCGATGCACGCGCTGCATGAAGCGGTGAAAATGCATCCGCATGCGGTCGTCAAACGGCAGACTGTCGTGAAAGGTATCGACCAGCCAGGTCTTGCCACGCCCTACCCCCCCCCACAGATAGAGCCCCTTGATGTCGGGCTGTTGCGGGGCACTGGGCGCCTGTGCCTGACGCTTGCCGAAAAGCCCCGACATTCGCGACTTCAGACCGCCGCCCTCATCGGCGCCCTGTACCGAGGGCTGCGGGCGCGGCCTGGAGGTCAGCTCATCGTAAAGGCGCTGCAGATGCTCGACCGTTTTTTCCTGCGCCGGATCGTAATGGAAATCGTCGCGCTGCAGATCCTTTTTGTACTGCTCGAGCGGTGGAAGTCTGGACATGGAGGGATGTGCCTTGCAAAAAAGTGTGCAAAAGTCTGATTGTATAACGATCAAGGCGGCGAACGGCCAGCATCATGCATTGACCGAAACGCGCGACCGCCCTCTATAATAGCGTACCCGGGGAAACGCTGAATAAATCGACGAGCGAGATGAAGCGCAACGCGCGTGGAACACAGAACACGAGACATAACATGGGGTTGGGCGAGTGTTCGACCGGGCTGGCGCACCAGTACCACGCAACGCAGCGATTCGCTGGCGCAGGCATTTATGCAGCGTTTACCCAAACTGCCACGCCGGCCGGCGTGGCCGTCATAACCGATCAGGGGAAGGCTGGTGAACGAAGGCAATATCGACTGGGTAATCGCAGCCGTGGCACTGCTGGCGGGTGTCGCCATCGGCATCCTGATTCACCGCATGAGCAGCGGTGGCGCGGCCACCAACAAGAGACTCAAACAGCGGCTGGCGGAAACCGAGCTGGAACTCAGACAGCAGCGCGAAGGCAGCGGGCGTCATCTGGTCGAGGCCGCCGAGCTGGCCGATGAGCTGACACGCCAGAGCGAAAGGCTGCGTCAGCGTCTGCACGGCAGCCTCGTGAAATTCGGCAACAACACGGCCGCGCCTGTCCTGCAACACAATCCCGAGACCGATCACGAGCGCCGCACCAGCGACCCGAGCGAGTCGCTGCACGCACCACGGGATTACGCCGACGGCAACGGCACGCTCGATGAGCGCTACGGTCTGGAGAAGCCTCAAGGCGAGGAGGAGACCTCCCGCACACAGCGCTATTGATTGCTGTTACACCCAACGACAACGGCTGCTGCCCTTCCGGCAGCAGCCTAGACAGGATTGTCAATATCCACAAAACGGTGCTCGACGCCGTGGCGTTCCGACAGCCTCTGCCCCAGCGCCCTGATACCGTCACGCTCGGTCGCGTGATGCCCCGCCGCGAAGTAACTGACTCCCATCTCCCGTGCCATGTGTGTGGTTCGCTCCGAGGCCTCGCCCGACACAAAGGCGTCCACACCGGCCTGTGCCGCCTCGGCAATCATGTCCTGAGCGCCACCGGTGCACCAGGCAATGCGTTCTATGGGTCGGTCATGAGCGGCAATGACAAGCGGCTGACGTCCCAGCCGCTCGGTCATGCGCGCTGCCAGGGCGTCATGGGCCACGCCTCCGGCACGGCCATGGTAAAGCAGGCCCTGGCCCATCTCGCCATCCAGCACGCCCTCGATCTGCCAGCCCAGGCGCTCGGCCAGCAGGGCGTTGTTACCCAGCTTCGGGTGGGCATCCAGCGGCAGATGCCAGGCCACCAGGTTGATCTCGTGCTGAAGCAGTGTCGCCAGTCGACGGCGCTTCATGCCGGTCACCGCGACCGGCTCGTTCTTCCAGAAATAGCCGTGATGGACGATCACCATATCCGCCCGCCAGGCGACCGCCTCGTCGAGTAGCGACTGACAGGCCGTGACGCCGCTCATGATACGCTTGATCTCCTCCCTGCCTTCGACCTGCAGGCCGTTGGCGGTGTAGTCGCGAAAGCGCTGCGGTGTCAGCAACCCGTTCATATCGGCAAGCAGGGTGTCGCGCTCGGCCATGTGCTCCTCCATGAAGTAACCGTGCCGGCCCGCGACGACAGCGCAGCCGGCCGGGTGATAGACTCAACGCCTTTCGGGGCAGCAATGCCCTTTCGGCACAAGTTCTTGTGAAAGACAATTCATACATACAGGGTGCTGAACCGCTCGGCGACCGAGCGCCTGCCCGGGAACGGCGGCAGACTCCCCGCCGAGCCATGGTTCAGCGCCCTGCGGGGAAATGGTGTCATGCGCCGACTGTTGCTGCCACTGATCTGGCCCGTCATCTGCGGTGTTCTGCTTGCCCTGGTGCTGCTCGATTACATGCCCAGCATGATCGGTGGCGGCGAACGCAGTGGCGGTGAAACCGTCAGCCAACGCCCGGTCGTCGAACCGGTCCAGCTTCCGGCAACGCCGGTCGAACGTGATCCGCCCTCGACCCGCGACGCACCGCCCCTGCAGCGCAGCGAAGGCGCCGCCAGTTACGCCACCGCGGTTGAAAAGGCCGCACCTGCCGTGGTCAATATCTACTCGTCGCGACTGGTAGAGCGCGACCAGCATCCGCTGATGTCGGACCCCTTTTTCGAGCAGTTCTTCGGCAACAGCCAGTCGGGCCGGCGCCGCATGCTGTCGAGCCTGGGCTCCGGCGTTATCGTCAGCGAAGAAGGCTACATTCTTACCAACAACCATGTCATCAGCGGCGCCGACGAAATCCAGGTAGCGCTGCGCGACGGCCGCGAGACCATCGCCACGGTGATCGGCACCGACCCCGAGACCGACCTGGCGGTGCTGCATATCGATCTCGACAATCTGCCGGTGATCGGGCTGACGGACTCCAACAACAGCCGCGTCGGCGATATCGCGCTGGCCATCGGCAACCCTTTCGGCGTGGGCCAGACGGTGACCATGGGCATCATCAGCGCGACCGGTCGCAGCCACCTGGGGCTCAATGCCTACGAGGATTTCATTCAGACCGACGCGGCGATCAACCCGGGCAACTCCGGCGGCGCGCTGGTCAACGCCGACGGCGCGCTGGTGGGCATCAATACTGCCATCTTCTCGCGCAGCGGCGGCTCCCAGGGGATCGGCTTCGCCATACCCACCAACCTGGCGCACGACATTCTCGACGACCTGGTGGTACATGGGCGGGTCATTCGCGGCTGGCTGGGCATCGAGGCGCGCGAGGTCACGCCCGGTCTGCCGGCGTCATTCAACATCAATGCACCACGGGGCGTGGTGGTCTCCGATGTGGTCGAGGGCGGCCCGGCGGACCAGGCCGGGGTCAGAACCGGCGATGTAATTCTATCGGTCAATGGCCGCCCCCTGCTGGATGCCCAGAGCGCCATGGTGGATATCGCCAATATCGCCCCGGGCGAAAAGCTGCCGCTCGAGCTCTATCGCGATGGCAAGCGTCTGAGCGTCACCATCACCGTGGGCGAGCGCCCGGCACGCTCGATGATGCCGACACCGAGCGACAGCGACAGCTGAACCGCTTACCGCTGGCGGATGCCCTACTCCTCCCTGATACGACTCTCCGCCGAGCGAGCGTGAGCGGTCAGCGATTCGCCGCGCGCCAGCACCGAGGCGGTGCGGCCCAGCGTCGAGGCGCCCTGCGGCGAGCACTGAATCAGCGACGAGCGCTTCTGGAAATCATATACGCCCAGCGGCGACGAGAAGCGTGCCGTGCCGGAGGTGGGCAGGACGTGATTGGGACCGGCGCAGTAGTCACCCAGCGCCTCGGCAGTATAGCGCCCCATGAAGATAGCGCCGGCGTGCCGCACCTGCTCGGCCAGCCGCTGCGGCTCGGCCACCGAAAGCTCCAGGTGCTCGGGGGCGATGCGGTTGGCCAGTGCCACTGCCTGCGCCTCGCTGCCGACGTGAATCAGCGCACCTCGCCGGGAGAGCGACTCACGCACGATATCGGCACGCTCAAGCGTCGGCAGCAGTCGCGCGATGCTCTCCTCCACCGCAGCCAGGTGAGCGTCGTCCCAGCTGATCAGAATCGCCTGGGCATCCTCGTCGTGCTCGGCCTGGGAGAAGAGATCCATCGCCAGCCAGTCGGGGTCGGTATCGCCGTCGGAGATAATCAGAATCTCCGACGGGCCGGCAATCATGTCGATGCCGACACGGCCGAAAACGGCGCGCTTGGCGGTTGCCACGTAGATATTGCCGGGGCCGACAATCTTGTCCACCGCCGGCACCGTATCGGTGCCAAACGCCAGCGCCGCCACCGCCTGGGCACCGCCGATGGTGAACACCCGGTCGACGCCGGCGGCGCGGGCCGCCGCCAACACCAGATCGTTGACCACGCCGTCGGGTGTGGGCACCACCATGACGATATCGGCCACGCCGGCCACCTTCGCCGGAATGACGTTCATCAGCACCGACGAGGGGTAGGCCGCCTTGCCGCCGGGGACATAGACACCGACGCGATCCAGGGGTGTGACCTGCTGGCCCAGCAGGGTGCCGTCGGCCTCTTCAAAGGACCAACTGCCGGGCTTCTGGTGTTCGTGATAGGCGCGGATGCGATCGGCAGCCACCGTCAACGCCTCGCGCTGCTCGACGGGCAGCGCCTGCCAGGCAGCCTCCAGCCGTGCAGCGCCGAGCGTCAGCTGCGTCATACTCTCCACCGCCAGCCGGTCGAAGCGCTGCGTCAGCTCGATCAGCGCCGCATCACCGCGGCGGCGCACCGCGTCGAGAATATCGTCAACGCTGCGCTGCACCTCGGCGCTGGAGACGCTTTCCCAGTCGAGCAGTGCGTCAAGACACTGCTCGAAGTCCTGCTGACCGGCATCGAGACGCCGAATAACCTGCTCTGTACTCACCGCTGACTCCCTCATCGGTGGCGCGACTCCACCGCGGTCGGATCGAAAAGTCGAAAGAAAAGGCTGCCGCTCAGGGCCCGGTGGCTTCGCCGCTGCGCCGCGTCACGGCTTCGCGCAGCTGCTCGATCAAGGGCCCCAGCCGCGCGTGCTGAACCGTCATCGAGGCCTTGTTGACCACCAGTCGGGTGCTGATATCGGCGATCAGTTCACGCGCCACCATGCCGTTGGCGCGCAGGGTATTGCCGGTATCCACGATATCGACGATCTCGTCGGCCAGATTCATCATCGGCGCCAGCTCCATGGCGCCATACAGCTTGATGACCTCCGCCTGGATGCCCAACCCCGAATAGTAGCGCCGTGCGATATTGACGAACTTGGTGGCGACCCGGCGCCTGGCGCGATCAGGCGTCACACCCTCGATGCCGGCCGTCATCAGACGGCAGCGCGAAATATTCAGATCGAGGGGCTCGTAGAGCGCGCGAGCGCCGTGCTCGAGCAGGACATCCTTGCCCGCCACCCCGGCGTCGGCGGCGCCCATCTGGACATAGGTGGGCACATCGACGGCACGCAGTATCACCAGTCTGACGTTATCGAGAGTGGTCTCGAACAGCAGCTTGCGACTCTTGTCGAGCGGCTCCAGCGGTTCGATACCGGCTTCGGCCAGCAGCGGCAGCGTCTCTTTGAGAATGCGCCCCTTGGAGAGCGCCAGAATCAGGGGTTTACTCATGGGGTCTCGAAAACTGCCGGATAACGACGCCACGGCGTCGGTGATAATCAGAACCTCTCAGCGCGGTACGCGACGAATCCGCGCACCCATCAGCTGAAGCTTCTCCTCGATGCATTCATAGCCGCGATCGATATGGTAGATACGATCCACCACCGTCTCGCCTTCAGCCACCAGCGCCGCGATGACAAGGCTTGCCGAGGCGCGCAGATCGGTTGCCATGACCGGTGCACCACCAAGCTGCTCAACGCCGGTCACCATGGCGGTGTTGCCCTCCAGCGTGATATTCGCCCCCATGCGGTTGATTTCCTGCACGTGCATGAAGCGGTTCTCGAAGATGGTTTCCACCACCCGGCCGCTGCCTTCGGCAACGGCGTTGAGCGCCACGAACTGTGCCTGCATATCGGTCGGAAAGGCCGGATAGGGCGCGGTGCGAATGTTGACCGCCCGCGGCCGGCGACCCTGCATGTCGAGCGAGATCCAGCCGTCGCCGGTGTCGATCTCGGCGCCGGCCTCCTCGAGCTTGAGCAGTACCGCTTCCATGATGTCGGCCCGTGCGTTACGCACTTTCACCCGCCCGCGCGTTGCCGCAGCGGCGACCAGAAAGGTGCCGGTCTCGATGCGGTCGGGCATGACATCGTAGCGACAGCCGTGAAGCCGCTCGACACCGTCGATGGTGATGGTGCCGCTACCGTGCCCCTGAATAGACGCGCCCATGGCGATCAGGCACTCGGCGAGATCGACCACTTCCGGTTCGCGGGCGGCATTTTCCAGCACGGTACGACCCTCGGCAAGCGTCGCCGCCATCAGCAGGTTCTCGGTACCGGTCACGGTCACGGTATCGAAGACGATATGCGCGCCCTTGAGCCGACCGTCAGTGCGGGCGCGAATGTAGCCGCCCTCGACACGGATATCGGCACCCATCGCCTGCAGACCGTTGATATGCAAATCGACCGGTCGCGAGCCGATAGCACAGCCACCGGGCAGCGACACATCGGCGGTCCCGAAATGGGCCAGCAACGGCCCCAGCACCAGAATCGAGGCGCGCATCTTCTTGACCAGATCGTAGGGCGCATGACAGTGCGTCACCCGCCCGCCGAGCTGAATACTCATCTTTTCGCCCATCATGGGCTCCACCCCCATACGGCCCAACAGCTCGAGGGTGGTGGTAATGTCCTGCAGATGGGGAAGATTGCCGATAGTGATCGGCTCGTCGGCCAGCAGCGTCGCGGCCAGAATCGGCAACGCTGAATTCTTGGCGCCCGAACTCCAGACCTCGCCGGAGAGTGGCCGACCGCCGCTGATGATCAATTTATCCATTCGAGGGTTTCCGGCAGCAGTCAGGCGCGATCGGCATCGGCCGTCTCGGCCCACTGCGACGGCGTGAAGGTTTTGATCGTAATGGCATGCAGCGCGCCGCTGGCAATCTCCTCGGAGAGCGCAGAGTAGATCAGCTGCTGACGCTTGACCGGCGTCATGCCGGCAAAGATGTCACCGATAGCGGTGACCTGAAAATTGCATCCCTCTCCCTGAATGTGGAATTCACACTCCGAAATGCGATCTTCCAACAGGCGTTTGACGTCTTCGGGCTGCATGAGGGCTCCTTTTACTAACCGTTGGGTGAAGGCCATGCAAACCCTGCCCTCGTTTTTGACATGGGCAGGGTTCGCAGGTGCCATCTCAATAGCGGCAATGGTAAATGAAAAACGCCGTCATGCGCGAATGGCGTGAAGTCACCGGGAAGCCGCAGCCTCGACGGCCGGTGAGCACTCGAAGGAGGTATGGCGGGAAGGAAAAACATCGTTGAGTTCGGCCAGCTCGACAAGCTCGCGCATGCGGTCGGAGAGTCGTATGCGGTCCACCTCGATGCCCTTGCGGCGGGTAATGCGCAACCACTCCAGCAGGACCGACAGGGTGGCACTGCTGACGTCGTGCACGTCACAGGCGTTGAAGGAGACCGAACCCTGCTGGTGACGCTCCAGCCAGCGCGCTCCCGCCGCGGCAAGTGCCGCGGCGTTATCGAAGGCAGGCGCCCCCTTCAGACGAAGCGTATCGTCGCTGACTGTCAGCTCGGTATCATCGTCCTGATAGATCGGTTCGCTCATCAGCCCTGCGCCTGCTGGTTGCCACCCTCTTCGAGATCGACTTCCGGTGCCCAACCGTTGATAACCGCATCGATATTACGGTTATTGTTCTGCATCGCCTGCTCGAACTGATTGCGGAAGGTCAGCCCCAGATTGATGCCGTTGACCACCACGTTGACCACTTTCCACTGCCCGTTGCTCTGGCGCAGGGTGTAGGAGACCGGATAACGCTGACCGTCGGTGCCGACCACCTCCATGTCGACGCTGGCCTGATCCTGGTAGCGCTGATCCTGGTCACTACTGAGCACGTTGACGCTCTGATAGTCGAAGGTCACCAACCCCTGAGAGTAGGTATCGACCAGCGTCTGACGGAAGACATTCAGGAAGCGGCTGCGCTGCTCGGGCGTCGCTGCGCGAAAATATTTGCCCATCACGCTGGCAGCTGCATACTGCCAGTCGATCAGCGGCACGATATTGTCCCGCACCACCTGCTTGAGCTCCTCGGGGTGGCTGCGGTAGTACTGCTGGCGATTGTCGAGCTTGCTCATCAGATTGTCGACGCTCTGCTGCACCAGCTGTTGCGGTGACTGGCTCGACTGACCTGACTGATTCGGCTGACTCTGGTCGGCGGCGACAGCATTAACCGTAAAGCCGGCCGACATCAGCGACAGTGCCATGACGATAGCGGTGGATATCCTTTTCATCCTGCCTCTCCTTTGAATGAGGCGGCCACTTCGGCCGCCAACATGACTACCCGAATTGGACCACTTTGATTCGTTGGTGTTCGACTATTTGGACATATTCGACACAAACTGCTGGATCAGGTGCTCCAGCACCAGCGCCGATTGCGTATCACGAATGGTATCGCCACTTTTCAGCATTTCGGGGGCGCCACCGGTCGTCAGGCCAATGTACTGCTCGCCCAGCAGTCCCGAGGTCAGGATAGCAGCCGAAGAGTCCTGCGACAGCTGCTTGCCTACGTCGGAATCGATCTGCATGGTGACCCTGGCATCGAGCCACTTCGGATCGAGCGAAATATCGGTCACCCGGCCCACGGTGACACCTGACATGGTGACCCGCGAGCGCTCCTGCAGACCGCCAATATTGCTGAAGTTGGCATAGAGGGTGAAATTGCGATCGGTCTGACCGAAGCTCATCCCGCTCACCTGCAGCCCGAGAAAGATCAGCCCCAGCAGGCCGGCCAGCACAAAGGCGCCGACGCCCGCCTCGAGTGTTCCGGAACGCTTCATTAAAAATCTCCAAACATCATTGCGGTCAGAATGAAATCGAGCCCCAGAACGGCCAGCGAGCCGAACACCACGGTGCGGGTAGTGGCACGCGAAATACCCTCCGATGTGGGCACCAGGTCATACCCCTGGAATACCGCGATCCAGGTCACCACCAGCCCGAAGACAACGCTTTTGGCCATGCCGTTCAGGACGTCATCGAAAAACGCCACGCTGTTTTGCATATTGCCCCAGAAAGAGCCGGCATCGACGCCGAGCCAGTCGACACCGACAAGATAGCCGCCCATGATACCGATCACGCTGAAAAACACGGTCAGAATCGGCATCGACACGAACCCTGCCCACAGCCGTGGCGCAATCACCCTGCGCAGCGGATCGACACCAATCATCTCCATGCTGGAGAGCTGCTCGGTCGCCTTCATCAGGCCGATCTCGGCGGTCAGCGCCGAGCCCGCTCGACCGGCAAACAGCAGCGCACTGACCACCGGTGCCAGCTCACGCAGCAGCGACAGCGCCACCATCTGGCCGAGCGCCTCGTCGGCACCGAAGCCCGACAGCACCAGGTAGCCCTGAAGCGCGATGACCATGCCGATAAAAAGGCCCGACACCACGATAATCGGCAGCGACAGCACGCCAACGAAGTACATCTGCCGCGCCCACAGCCGAAAACCCTGCAGGCGCGGCAGGCAACAAAGCGACTGGACCAGAAAGATCGCGCTGCGTCCCAGCGCTTCCAACAGATCGAGCGCCCGGCGTCCCAGTGCAATCAAGGGCGACATCATGGCGTCTCCGAAGCTGCAAAAATATCGTCGGCAAAACTCTCCGACGGATAGTGAAAGGGCACCGGACCATCCGGCTTGCCCCGAATGAACTGGCTGACCCTGGGATCCTCGGAATCGCGCAGCGAACTCGGCGAGCCGCTGGCCATGACCCGTCCGTCAGCGATGACATAGACATGGTCGGCGATCGACAGCGTCTCCTTGATGTCGTGGGAGACGATAATCGCCGTCATGTTGAAGGCGCTGTTGAGACTGCGGATCAGCGTTACCAGAACACCCATCGAGATCGGGTCCTGGCCCACGAAGGGCTCGTCATACATGATCAGATCGGGGTCGAGCGCCACCGCTCGCGCCAGCGCCACGCGCCGGGTCATGCCGCCGGAGAGCTCCGAGGGCATCAGATGGCGCGCGCCGCGCAGCCCCACCGCCTGCAGCTTGATCAGCACCACGTCGCGAATCATCTGCTCCGGCAGCTCGGTGTGTACCCGCAGCGGAAAAGCGACGTTTTCGAAAACCGACAGATCGGAAAACAGCGCACCGCTCTGGAACAGCATCCCCATGCGCCGGCGCATACGAAACAGCGCCTGGCGGGAAAGCCGGTGGACATCCTCGCCGGCGACCCTGATGCGCCCTTCATCGGGCGTGAGCTGACCGGCGATCAACTTCAAAAGCGTCGTCTTGCCGGTACCGCTGGGCCCCATGATGGCCGTAATCCTGCCCTTTGGAATCGCCAGGTCGACGCCCGAAAAGATCGGCCGCTCCCCCCGCAAAAAATGCAGATTGTCGACTTCTACCAGTGTTGAGTCGGCCATACGACTCCTGTCTGAAAGACCGGGAATAGGTTAGCGAACATCGTATCCGAATTCACTCCGGCACCACCAGCCTTGATGGCGCCACCCTTTCGGCAGTGTGTGAATATGTGTCAATGCATCGCGCCTTCACTCGCACTTGTGCCGGATCGCTGCCGGGGTCAGAATCGGCGCCATGACAACCCGGACCGATAGCGATCACGACTTCCTTGCCAGCGCCCGACGCACCCTCGACCTCGAACAGCAGGCGCTGGCGGCGCTGGCGGCGCGTCTCGATGCGAGCTTCGAGCACGCCTGCCGGCTGATACTGGCCTGTCATGGCCGGGTAGTGGTGACCGGCATTGGTAAATCCGGCCATATCGCCCGCAAGCTTGCCGCGACGCTCGCCAGCACCGGCACGCCGGCCTTTTTCGTTCACGCCGGCGAGGCCAGCCATGGCGATCTGGGCATGGTGGTCGAAAGCGACCTGGTACTGGCCCTCTCCAACTCCGGCGAAACTGCCGAAATCACCGCCCTGCTACCGCTTTTCAAGCGCCTGGGTACAAGGTTGATCGCCATGACCGGCCATAGTGGTTCGACCCTGGCGCGCCATGCCGACGCGCACCTCGACGTCAGCGTCGAGCGCGAAGCCTGTCCGCTCGATCTCGCCCCCACCTCATCGACCACTGCCAGCCTGGCACTGGGCGACGCGCTGGCCATTGCCCTGCTCGAAGCGCGCGACTTCAGTCCCGAAGAGTTCGCCCTTTCACACCCCGGCGGCACCCTTGGCAAAAGGCTGCTGCTGAAGGTAGCAGATCTGATGCATACCGGCGCAGAATTGCCGCTGGTCAACCACGGCACGTCACTGCGCGACGCGCTGATCGAGATGACCCGCAAGGGGCACGGCTTTACCTGCATTGTCGACGCCGAAGGACGGCTGAGCGGCATCTACACCGACGGCGATCTGCGCCGCACTATAGACCATCATGGCGATGTGCGACGTCTGACGATCGATGAAGTCATGACCTTTGGCGGCCTGACCATCGAGGCCGATACACTCGCCGCCGAGGCCATACGCGTGATGGAGCAGCATCGCGTTACGACGCTGGTAGTGGTCGATACCGAGCAGCGACCGCAGGGTATTCTGAAGATGCACGACCTGCTGCGCAGCGGCATCGTCTAGTGTGGTGTCCCCCAAGTAACGCCAGGACATATCGGCGGCATGGCGTTGTCAGGCAAGGCGCGAGGAAGCGTCATGGTGGGGTCTATGGCAACGACGAGCAACGCCGCATGGCGGCGCCATGGGCCGATATGATGGGATGATATTTGTGGGACACCACACCAGGCTCATTACACAGGACAATCCAGGCATGACGACGTCTTCCGTCCCACCCGATGCAGCCACAAATGCCCGCGCTATTCGCCTGCTGGCACTCGATGTCGACGGCGTACTGACCGATGGCGCACTGCGCTACGATGGTGGCGGCAACGACCCGGGTGGTGACCGCATCTTCCATGTGCGCGACGGCCTGGGGCTGAAACTTTTGATGGCACGGGGTATCGACGTGGCCCTGATTACCGGCCGCCGCTCACCGGCAGTCGAGCGCCGCGCCCGCGAACTTGGCATCGAGTGCGTCATTCAGGGCCGCGACGACAAGGCCGCCGCGCTGACCGCGTTGCTCGACGAGCGTGGTCTGGAGCCCCGTCACGCCTGCTACTGCGGCGACGACCTGCCCGATCTGGGCGCCATCATGCTGTCGGGTCTGGGCGTGACGGTGGCCGATGCCCCCGACTATATTCAGCAACGCGCCGACATCGTCACGACGGCCTGCGGCGGTCGCGGCGCGGTGCGCGAGCTGTGTGAATGGCTGCTGGCAGCGCGCGGCGAGCTGGATGACATTATCGCCGGCTTCGAGACAGCAGCGGACAGCGACGCTGAGCAAAAGTCATATTGAACAGGCCACGGGAAGTCTCATGATCGGCAGATTTCGACCCTTTTCTGTACGCACCCGCAACCGGCTGGCACTCGGCCTGCTGATACTGCTGCTGGGCGGCGTGCTCACCCTGATCGACCAGCGCGGCAACCTGATGTCACCTCCTCCCGTGCCCGAAAGCAGTGAAGGCGAACCGGACTACTACCTGGAAGGCGTGGAATATACCCGCTTCGACACCCAGGGGAGGCCGGCACAGACCATGCAGAGTCCACGACTGACCCATACGCCCAACGATGATATCACCCGCGCCCGTACGCCCCACTTTACACTGCTCGACGACCAGCAGCGGCGCTGGCAGGCCGACGGTCAGCAAGCCAGGCTGGGACCCGATGGTAATACCTTCCAGCTGGCCGGCAACGCCGTGCTGCACCAGCCCGACGAGGGGTGGCGACTGGAAACCGATGTGCTGCACTATAATCTCGACCAGCGCCGCGCCTGGAGTGACAGCGAATCGACCTTTATCGACAACCGCCAGCGTACCCGCGGCGATCGCTTCGAGGCACTGCTCGACGAGGACCGCCTGCATATCGAGGGTAACGTGCACGGCTACTACCCGGGCACCACGCCCTGAGGCGTTTGCCGCTTTTCATCATTTCAAACCAGGGACAACCGCCATGATGCGCTCTTTGTTGTGCTCCACTCTCGCCCTGCTGGCGCTTTCCGGCACGCCTGCGCTGGCACTGGAGAGTGACCGCAACCAGCCGATCAATATCAGCGCCGATGCCCTTGAAATCAGCGACCAGGACGGCACCGCCGTTTATACCGGTGCCGTCGAAGTCGACCAGGGCAGCATGCAGCTGCGCGCCAACCGGGTCGAACTGCAGCGCGCCGAGAGCGGCGGACTGTCGCAAATGACCGCCACCGGAGGCGAGGACGGGCGCGCCTACATCGAACAGCGCCCGGCGCCCGACGATCCGCTGGCGCGTGGCTGGGGCAACCGCATCGTCTATCATGCCGGCGAACGACGTGTGGAGCTGATCGGCAACGCCGAGCTGCATCAGGGCAGCGACATCTTCACGGGCGGCTATGTTGAATATTTTCTGGATACCCGTCGGGTCAATGCGCGAGGCAACGAGCAGTCCGAGGGCGGCGATGGACGAGTACGCATGCAGCTGACACCGGCCGGGCAGCAGGACGGCAGCGCACAATGAAGACACTGCACGCTTCCCATCTGGCCAAGAGTTTCAAGGGTCGGCGCGTGGTGCAGGACATCAGCCTGTCGATCCGCCAGGGCGAGATCGTCGGCCTTCTCGGCCCCAACGGTGCCGGCAAGACCACCTCGTTTTACATGATCGTCGGACTGGTCAAGGCCGATGCCGGTCACGTGGCGATCGATGCTCACGATCTGAGCAAGAGCCCCATGCACCAACGTGCCAGCGCCGGCATTGGCTACCTGCCGCAGGAGGCCTCGATCTTTCGCAAACTGTCGGTGGCCGACAACATCATGGCGATTCTCGAGACCCGCAAGGATCTCGACCGTCACGGGCGCCGCGAGCGGCTGGCACAGCTGCTGGAAGAGTTCAGCATCACTCACATCCGCGACAACAAGGGGTTGAGCCTCTCCGGCGGCGAGCGCCGGCGCGTCGAGATCGCCCGCGCGCTGGCGATCGAGCCGGCCTTCGTCCTGCTGGACGAGCCCTTCGCCGGTGTCGACCCCATCTCGGTGGGCGAAATCAAGGGCATCGTGCGCCAGCTGCGCAACCGCGGTATCGGCGTACTGATCACCGACCACAACGTGCGCGAAACGCTGGATATCTGCGATAACGCCTACATCGTCGGCAGCGGCCTGATTATCGCCGAGGGCGACGCCAACGCCATCCTCGGCAACCAGCACGTGCGCGATGTCTATCTTGGGCACGAGTTCCGGCTGTGATCGTCTATCCGCACTGCGGGCCTTCCACGCCACCGCCGATGATCACCCGGCTGATACGAACATCGCGGAAAAGACGCGCCGCCGCCTCATCGAAGGTATATTCACAGGCAAAGCCCAGGTCAATGACATAGTCACTACCCCTTTGGCTCTCCATGACCTGCTGCCACTCGCCGGCAGCCGCAATCGCCTTATCGCCGACCAGCTCGACGCCAGTCACCATATTGATAAAACCGGCGGCCCGCGGCCCCTCCCAGTAGGCGTATACACTGGGGTCATAGGCGTTGCCGCACATCGTCAGGCAGTCGGCACCCCACTATTCGATAGACATGACGGTCTCCCCACGACTCCCGCGCAATACCCGCGGCCGATTCAAAATAGCGCAGGTTGGTATTCAACATATCGCCGTTGAATACGTCATCCAGCGAGGGGGATTGCGCCTCTACCATACCGCTTATCATCAGCAATCCGGCCGATAGCGCCACGCCGTTCTGTTTTTTCATCGATTCAGCCTCCAATCATGCCACGTAACGTTAGGTAACAGCATCACGCTACACCCTTTCGACGGCACCCGGTGTCGCCATAAATTTTCGTTAAAGCCGAACCGGGAGTACTGCTACTGCTCATTGCGCGACATAAATTGTCGCCCCGTACTGATAGCTTCCAAATACTCCCATCAAGGTTCAGAGGTATGGCATGTCACAGAACAGGGACACCCTTTTACGGCTTTTTGCCCTGCTGCGGCTGATACCCACCTATCCGGGCTATATCGCCACCACTACCCTGCTGGAGAAACTGCGCGAACGCGGCTTCGCCATCGACATGCGCACCGTGCAACGCGATCTCAACAGGCTTTCGGTCCCCTTTTCGCTGCTGTGCGACGAGAGCATTACCCCCTACCGCTGGAGCCTTACCCAGGGGGCACCGCTCGAGCTACGCGACATGGACCCGGCCACGGCGCTGGCCCTTCACCTGGCCGAAGGCCACCTCGCCTCCGTGCTACCGCAGAGCGTCTTCGACCTGCTGGCACCGCAGTTTCGACGTGCCCGCGGCTACCTTGACTGCTCCGCGCGCAACGAACTGGCGGACTGGGCGCGACGCGTGCGCACCCTGCCCAACGGCAAGGCGCTCCAGCCGGCACCTATCGACAGCGAGGTATGGCAGCAGGTGTCGACGGCGCTACTGGAACACAAACGCCTGCGCGTCAACTACCTGAGTCGCAGCAAGGAAGAGGTCAAAACACTCGAGCTTCATCCCCTTGGCTTCATCACACGCCACGCCATCAGCTATGTGATTGCCAGCGTCGAGGGTTACGACGACAGACGCCAGTTCGCGCTGCACCGAATTCAACAGGCCGAGTGCCTGGACAGCTCGGCCAACAACGATGCCTGCTTCGATATCGACCACTTTTTGAGCAGCAACTTCAACGCACCCGGATCGTTAAAGGAGGTAGAGCTGGTCGCCGATATATCACCTGATATTGCGTGGATTCTGAGGGAAACCCCACTTGGCCATGAACAGCAGATCGAGACACTGCCGGATAGCGACTGGCATCGGTTACGGGCGAAAGTCAGGGATGATCAGGAGACGCTGTGGTGGGTGTTCGGGTTGAATAGCCATATCAGGGTGTATGAGCCGGCGAGGTGGACTGTAACGATTCTTGACAATCTTAACCAAGCAATGAAATTTTACGAAAACGAGGCTAATTATGGCAAAAGGTAAGAAATGTCCAAATTGCAGCAACTGGACGATGCATGAGAAGAAACCGAATTACTGGTATTGTTCTTTCTGCAAAGCAACGACTTTTGGATAAAAGTCACTAGTTCTCCAAAATTTCACGTTTATCAACAAAAGGGGGCTACATGAATCATCATAACCAAGAAGCGACTCAGAGAAATACATCCATGAACCACCAAAACAAAGAAGAAATTTCAAATAAAATAAATGAAAAAATAAGAGAAATCACAAACTACACCCCAACAGTTGGGCTCTTCGGAAATTCAGGCGTCGGCAAGTCCAGCCTATGCAATGCAATTTTTGGTAAAGATGTTGCCAATGTAGACGACGTAGAGGGTTGTACCAGAGAGGCCCAAGATATACGAATAGGTGAGAGAGGCCAGACAGGTGGCATCATCCTGCGTGACATGCCGGGCATAGGTGAAGACCCCGAGCGCCAAAAAGAATACGTGAGATATTATAAAAACAATCTTGCTGATCTGGATTTTGTACTTTGGCTTATAAAAGCTGACGACCGTAATTATGCTTCTGCCCTCGATGCTTATAACGAAATCTTCAAAAAAACTGACATAAAAGAGAAACCACCTATACTTATTGTCATCACTCAAGCTGATAAAACCAATGACATGGACGACTGGGACACAAACAACTACCAACCAGGCGGAACTCAAGTTGTCAACATTGATAGAAAAGTACTGGATGTAGCAAGGCGCTTTGATATCTCTCCCAACATCATCATCTCGGTTGCAGTATCCAAGAAAGGAAGAAAGTACAATATCACAAAGCTTGTGGATCTCATTGTGGATAAGATTCCAAATGAAAAAAAGTATTCAATCACACGAGAGGCTGAAGAAGATGTAGTAAGCGAATACGCTATCGATGGAGCAGCGACCGGCATGTGGGAGTCTATAAAAGAATTCGCCGGTCGTGCATGGGATGAGGTGAAAGAAGTCGCTGCCACTGCCTTGGCCTCCGCTGCGCCCAAAATTTTTAAATCTTTAAATCGCTGGCTCAAGAAAAAATTTTTCTAGCAGCCTGTCGGGCTTGCCGTCGGCAGGTGAGGCGTGCGACCCGCCCCGGCAGATTTTTGCACCAGCATGGTGCGCAGCGGCGCATAATGACGTCTTTTTACGCCCAATATCCTGAAAACGCACCCTGCCGCTCGCTTTTCAGGCCTTTCGGGCGGATGTCGGGCGCAATACGGCCATGCGTTTCAGATTCCACGCCAGGCACACCAGCGTCCATTCGCCGCTCACCCGGTTCAGTCCGCGCAGCGAGAACTGACGAAAACCGAGTACCGACTTGATGATGCCGAAGAC
>NZ_KB907878.1 GCF_000382245.1 Kushneria aurantia DSM 21353 | reverse complement strand
TCAGCAATTTACCCGGTGGTACAACCACGAGCACCGGCACAGCGCGCTTCGCTACGTCACACCGAGCCAGCGCCATAACGGCGAGGCCAAAGGCATCCTGGCGCAGCGTCGTGAGGTCTTCGAGGCGGCGAAAAAGCGTCACCCGGAGCGCTGGTCGGGCGACATCCGCAAGCTCAGCCTGCCGGATGTGGTGCACCTCAATCCCGAGCGGAACCCGGTGCCACAAGCCGCAGGATTTTAAAGAGCCGAAGTCATTTAATGTGCCAACTATGTTGACAGGCTCCGGGCGGCCCAAAGGGTGCCCGCCAGGGATGGCAGGTCACAAAAAACCCCGGTCCGCATGGACCGGGGCTTTTTCATATCTACGCTTTTTTCAGACAGCGC
Source organism: Kushneria aurantia DSM 21353 (assembly GCF_000382245.1). Classification (GTDB taxonomy): domain Bacteria; phylum Pseudomonadota; class Gammaproteobacteria; order Pseudomonadales; family Halomonadaceae; genus Kushneria; species Kushneria aurantia. The sequence goes on along the minus strand of NZ_KB907878.1, from coordinate 74,473 downwards.
CCTGCAACTGACCGAGGATGTCAGAGGTCCTCGTCGCTGACGTCGTCCGGCGCCAGCCGCAGGCCGCCGGCGGGTAGCGGCTGGCCGTCGAGGCGTACGCCGCTGTGCGAAAGCTGCAGACGCCCCTCCATGAACCAGCGCACGGCCATGGGGTAGATGAGGTGTTCACGGGTCAGCACCCGGGCGGCAAGGCGTTCGGCGTCATCGTCGTCTTCGACATGAACGGCGGCCTGCACGATAAGCGGTCCGCCGTCGAGTTCATCGGTGACGAAGTGCACGCTGGCGCCGTGTTCGCGCTCGCCGTCGGCCAGTACCCGGCGGTGGGTATTCAGGCCGCGGTAGTCGGGCAGCAGCGAGGGGTGAATGTTGAGCAGCCGGCCGTGATAACGATTGACAAAGGCCGGTGTCAGAATACGCATGAAGCCGGCCAGCGCGATCAGGTCCGGGGCATGGCGGTCGATCACCTTGACCAGCGCAGCGTCGAAGGCCTCGCGTGACTCGTATTCATGATGAGGCAGCACTACCGCCGGAATACCCGCGTCGCGAGCGCGTACCAGCCCGTAAGCGTCGCCTCGGTTGCTCACCACGGCGGCGATCTCGCCGCCCAGCTCGTCGTGCTCGGCGGCATCGATCAGGGCCTGCAGATTGCTGCCGCTGCCGGAAATCAGTACCACCAGCCGGCGCCGGTCGGGTGTCTCGACCGGCGACGTGTCCTCCTGCTGTTCATCCTGTGCCATGGCGATCACTCCACCGATGCATGGGCGAGCTGCACGCGCGGTTCATCGTCGCCGCAGGCCTGCACCCGGCCCAGCCGGTAGACGATCTCGCCCATATCCTCGAGGCGCGAATATGCCTGCTCAACGTCACTTTCGGGAACGACCAGGATCATGCCGATGCCGCAGTTGAGCACCCGATACATCTCCTCTTCGCCGATGTTGCCTTCGTGCTGCAGCCAGTCGAATACGGCAGGGCGCTGCCAGGCTGCGGTATCGAGCGTGACACCGCTGCCCTCCGGCAGCACACGCGGGATGTTCTCCAGCAGGCCGCCGCCGGTGATATGGGAGAGGGCGTGCACGGCAACATCACTGTCGTGCAGCAGTGCCAGCAGCGGTTTGACGTAAATGCGGGTAGGCGCCATCAGGGCATCGCGCAGTGTCATGCCGTCGTCGAGGACGGTATTCAGGTCGGCGCCGCTGCGCTCCAGAATGCGGCGAATCAGCGAGTAGCCGTTGGAGTGCGGTCCACTTGAGGCCAGCCCCAGCACGGCGTCACCCTCCCTGACCCGGGAGCCGTCGAGGATGGCGGACTTTTCCACCACGCCGACGCAGAAACCGGCCAGATCGTAGTCCGAGCCCTGATACATACCCGGCATTTCCGCCGTTTCGCCGCCCACCAGCGCGCAGCCGGCCTGCCGGCATCCCTCGCCGATACCGGTGACCACATCGGCGGCCATATCGACGTCGAGTTTGCCGGTGGCGTAGTAATCGAGAAAGAACAGGGGTTCGGCGCCGGCGACGACCAGATCGTTGACGCACATGGCGACCAGGTCGATACCGATGGTGTCATGGTGGCCCAGCGCCATCGCCAGTTTCAGCTTGGTGCCCACACCGTCGGTACCTGATACCAGCACCGGCTCCCGATAGCCGCTGGGCAGCTGACAGAGCGCGCCGAATCCGCCCAGCCCGCCCATCACCTCGGGACGCGAGGTGCTGCCGGCCACGTGGCGAATACGCTCGACGAGAGTATTGCCGGCGTCGATATCGACACCGGCATCCCTGTAGGAGAGCCCTGGGGTTCGAGAGTCACCAGATGACGGCTCGGTCATATCGGAGTCCTGTAATCGCGGGTTGGGAGGAGGGCGCGCAGCGCCACGCCCTTCGGGGCGGCCATTGTAGCATCGGGGTGGCGCGGTCGCATTGTGCCGGGCACTGCCCGTGCGCAAGCGGTTCGTGGTAGTGTGCAGACATGCTCCACGTCGAGGGATGTGATGAAACCTGACTCCCTGCAGCTTCCGTTGGGTGTCGGCGTACGCGACGACGCCAACTTCGACGGCTTCTGGCCCGGTGGCAATGCAGCCCTGGTGTCTCAGCTGCGTCGTCAGCTCGATGATGACGGCGAGCCGTTCATCTATCTGTGGGGGCCGCCGGACAGCGGCCGTACACATCTTTTGCAGGCGGCCTGTCTGGAGGCCAGCGAGCGCGGTGCCCGGGCGCTCTATCTGCCGCTCGACGATCTGGGGCACTTCCCGCCCCATATGCTGGAGGATCTCGAGGCGCTGGACCTGGTGGCGATCGACGACCTCGAGCAGGTGATCGGTCGCCGACGCTGGGAGGAGGCGCTGTTTCACTGCTTCAACCGCCTGCGCGATGCTCATCGGCGGCTGCTGATTGCCGCCGGGTCATCGCCCCGCACGCTGCCGGTCGAACTACCGGATCTTGCCTCGCGACTGGGCTGGGGGATGACCTTTCATCTGCAGCTACCCGACGATAACGCGCGCCTTGAAGCGCTTCGGTTGCGTGCTCATCAGCGCGGCATGGAGCTGCCGGAAGACGTGGCACGCTACATGCTCCACCGCGGCCCGCGCCGGCTGGCCGAAATGATGACGCTGCTCGAGCGCCTTGATCGCGCCTCGCTCTCCGCTCAGCGCAAGCTGACCATCCCCTTCGTCAAGCGGGCGCTGGAGTGGTAGAGACGGCCTATTCGCCGTGGACGGTCACCACTACCCGCCGGCTGCCGCCGCGATTGCGGTGTTCGCATAGATAGATGCCCTGCCAGGTGCCCAGATTAAGGCGCCCGTTGGTGATCGGAATCTGCACGCTGAAACCCAGCAGGCTGCCCTTGAGGTGGGCAGGCATGTCGTCGCTGCCCTCGAAGGTGTGCTGATAGTACGGCTCGTTTTCCGGCACGGCGTGATTGAAAAAGCTTTCGAAGTCCGCGCGCACCGTGGGATCGGCGTTTTCGTTGAGGGTCAGCGAGGCCGAGGTGTGCTGAATAAAGACGTGCGCCACGCCGGTTTTGATCTGCATTGGCTCGTCGAGCGCGGCGCGAATCTCGTCGGTGACAAGATGAAAGCCGCGTGAGCGGGGCTTCAGGCTGATTTCCTTCTGTAGCCACATACTGGTTGTCTACCCTTTCAACTATGTTATGAAAAGTCATCGTTATGAAAAGTCATTGGCCGTCGTGGTCCTGACGAGCATCGGTGAAGGCGGGTGCCGCCGAGCGGCCATCAAACGACAAAAAAGAGGTTTCCCTATGACGATAGCAGCTCGACGCTGTCTTGTTCTCGCGTTTTGTGCGGCCATGGCGCAGTCCGATGCGTCGCAGTGCGGTCGGCAACTGCTGGAAGGTTTTCAGGTCATCGCTCATCGATGGCATGTTCACCAACTACCCGGATCGGCTGCAGGCGCTGGTGGAGTGAACGATACTAGTTGAAAAGCGCTTACGCTTGCGCAAGGGTATCGTCCGTGTGGACGCGGGCAGGGTTTCCGCATTGAATTCCGGCGCAGGCTGTGTCACTGAACGCATAACGCCATCCCATTCGACAGGAGAACGCAATGAGTCAGACCCGTACCGAAAAGGACAGCATGGGTGAGCTCGAAGTACCGATGGAGGCGCTCTACGGTGCGCAGACCCAGCGTGCGGTCAACAACTTCCCGGTCAGCGGCCGGCCGCTACCGGCCGCCTTCATCGCCGCCGTGGCGCGGGTCAAGCGTGCCGCGGCCGAGGTCAACCTGGATCTCGAGCTGCTGGACGAGGGGCGTGCGCTGGCGATCGTCAAGGCGGCCGATGCGATCATTCGCGGTGAACACGCCAGCCAGTTTCCGGTGGATGTCTTTCAGACCGGCTCGGGCACCTCGACCAACATGAACGTCAACGAGGTGATTGCTCATCTCGCTTCCCGTGCCGATCTGGAAGTGGCGCCCAATGACCACGTCAACATGGGCCAGAGCAGCAACGACACCATTCCCACTGCACTTCACGTGTCGATCGCCATGGCGCTTCATGAGCGCCTGCTGCCGACGCTCAGGCATCTGCAGAGCACAATCGACAGCAAGGCCTCCGAGCTGGATGACGTGGTCAAGACCGGCAGGACTCACCTGATGGATGCCATGCCGGTGCGTATGAGCCAGGAGCTGGGCGGCTGGTCGAATCAGGTGGCACAGTCGATCGAGCGTCTCGAAGATGGCATGAAGCGCATGTTGCGCCTCGCCCAGGGCGGCACCGCAGTGGGCAGCGGTATCAATGCCCACCCCGAGTTCGCCGAGCGTTTCGCCAAAAGAATCGCCGAACAGACCGGGCTCTCCTTTACGCCGGCCGACAGTTTCTTTGCCGCGCTTGGCTCGCAGGATGCCACCGTCGAACTTTCCGGCCATCTCAAGGCCTACGCCTGCGCGCTGATGAAGATCAGCAATGACCTGCGCTGGATGAACTCCGGGCCACTGGCCGGGCTGGGCGAGATCGAGCTTGAAGCGCTGCAGCCGGGCAGCTCGATCATGCCGGGCAAGGTCAATCCGGTGATTCCCGAGTCGGCCGCCCAGGTGGCGGCGCAGGTGATCGGCAATGACGCTGCGGTAACCGTTGGCGGTCAGTCCGGCAATTTCCAGCTCAACGTTATGCTGCCGCTGATGGCGCATAACGTTTTGGGTTCCATCGAGCTGCTGAATAACGTCTCGCGACTGCTGGCCGATCGGGCGATCGCGACCTTCAACGTGCGTCGTGACAACATCGAGGCGCCGCTGGCGAAAAATCCGGTGCTGGTGACGGCGCTCAATCCGGTGCTGGGCTACAACGAGGCGGCGCGCGTGGCCAAGAAGGCCTACCAGGCAGGGCGCCCGATCATCGAGGTGGCAGAAGAGGAGACCGATCTCTCCCGCGAGGAACTGGAGCGCTATCTCGATCCTGCCAAACTGACCCGCGGCGGTATTCAGGAGTCATAGCGCGACCCGCTGGCAAGGCAACAGAGGGCCCGTTTTCGAGCGGGCTCTCTGTTTTTACGGGCTTTTACGGGCGTTGTCGAGTCGGGAGAGGTCAGTGTATCGGGCTGTAATCCGTCGAGGACTCGGCGGTCTGTTCGTTGCTATCTGACCTACAAGAAACAGTACGACGACACCGAGGATGCCGGCGCTATTCTCGCCACCTTCTCGACGGGCCCCACCATCAGGTCCTATGGGTGGAATCTGGTCACCGAGATCGTGGGCACCTTTGTGCTGATCTTCGTCATCATCATGTTCGGTCATACCCCAAGCGGGCTGGGGCCGCTCGCAGTGGCGCTGCTGGTCGTTTCAATCGGTGCTTCGCTGGGCGGTCCGACAGGCTATGCGATCAATCCGGCGCGTGATCTCGGTCCGCGCATCGCGCATGCTGTTCTTCCTATCAGGCACAAGGGCAGCAATAACTGGGCCTACGCCTGGGTGCCGGTGGCCGGCCCGGTCATCGGGAGCGTGCTGGCTGCCCTGGTGGCCTACATCTATTGAGTCATCCACGAGGCCATGCCTCCTGTGCCATTCCCACCGAGGAGTCGATAATCATGAGCAAGCAACAGAAGTACATTCTCGCCATCGATCAGGGTACGACCAGTTCACGTTCGATGCTTTTTGATCATGATGGCAAGGTTGTGGGCATCGCCCAGCGCGAGTTCGAGCAGATCTTCCCGCAGCCGGGCTGGGTCGAGCACAATCCGCGCGAGATCATGACCAGCGTGCTGACGACCCTGGCAGAAGTCATCAACAACTCGGAAATCGATGTCTCCGAAATCGCCTCGCTGGGCATTACCAACCAGCGCGAGACGACCGTTGTCTGGGATAAAAATACCGGTCATGCGGTCTGTAACGCCCTCGTATGGCAGTCGCGCCACTCCGCCGAGATTTGCGACAGGCTGCGCGAAGCCGGCCATGCCGATATGATCCGCGACAAGACCGGTCTGGTGATCGATGCCTATTTCTCTGCCACCAAGCTTCAGTGGATTTTCGACAATGTCGACGGCGTCAGGGAGAGGGCCGAGAAGGGGGAGCTGCTGTTTGGCACGGTCGACAGCTGGCTGGTGTGGAATCTGACCGGCGGCGAAGTGCATGTCACCGATGTCAGCAACGCCTCGCGCACGATGCTTTTCAATATTCGCGAGCGCAAGTGGGACCCGGAACTGCTGGAGCTGTTCGGCGTGCCCGAGAGCATGCTGCCCGAGGTGAAGTCGAACAGCGAGGTTTACGGCAATGTGTTGCCCAAGTACCTGTTTGGTCATGAGGTGCCGATTGCCGGTATGGCGGGTGACCAGAACGCTGCGCTGTTCGGCCAGGCCTGCTTCGAGCCCGGCATGGCCAAGAACACCTACGGCACCGGCTGTTTTACGCTGATGAACACCGGCACCGAGGCGATGCCCTCCGATAATGGCCTGCTCACCACCGTGGCCTGGGAGGTCGATGGCACCCTTGAATATGCACTGGAGGGCAGCGTGTTTGTCGCCGGTTCGGTCATTCAGTGGTTGCGCGATGGCCTGCGTATGCTGGGCAGGGCGTCAGACTCGGAAGCCTACGCCGAGCGCGCCGGCGACAACGACGGTGTCTACCTGGTGCCGGCCTTCACTGGCCTGGGCGCGCCCTACTGGAACTCCAATGTGCGCGGTGCGATGTTCGGTCTGACCCGTGGCACCACCAAGGAGCACTTCATTCGCGCGGCGGTAGAGTCTCTCGCCTACCAGAGCGCCGATGTCCTGAGGGCCATGCAGACCGATGCCGATATTGCTCTGACCGAGCTGCGTACCGACGGCGGCGCGATCTCCAATAACTTTCTGGCCCGCTTCCAGGCCGATATATTGGGCGTTGATGTACTGCGCTGCGAGATCAGTGAAACCACCGCGCTGGGCGCCGCCTACCTCGCCGGGCTGGCGGTGGGCTTCTGGGAATCGCGCGAGGAGATCGCCGAGAAGTGGGCGCTGGAGCAGCGTTTTGAACCGGAAATGAGCGAGCAGAAGCGCGAGGCGCTCTACGCCGGGTGGAAAAAGGCAGTGGAGGCGACCATGGGTTACCGGGTGGCGTCATAGTCGCTCTCGGTCAGCGGTATGGGCGTGGGTAAAGGTTGCGTGACACACAAAAATCCGTACAATTGCGCAGCGTTGAAACGGGGCAGGACCGTAGCTCAGTTGGTTAGAGCGCCACGTTGACATCGTGGAGGTCAGCGGTTCAAATCCGCTCGGTCCTACCAATCGCCTCGGCGTACACTATTGAGGTGGTGGCGACGCTTTCAACCCTGTCCTTGCAGGACCGTAGCTCAGTTGGTTAGAGCGCCACGTTGACATCGTGGAGGTCAGCGGTTCAAATCCGCTCGGTCCTACCAGTTTCAAGGGCCCCGCCAAAACGGCGGGGCCTTTCTTTTGCACGTTTTTCTGTGGATTCTTCAAACGGCGGGGCATGACAGCAAAAGGACCGCATCGCGGCCCTTGTCTCTCTCATTTTGCTGTCAGACGATTTTTCTGGCGATCCAGTTGATCACACTGTCCGTCAGCGACGGCTTGCCGTGATTTTCACGCTGCTGGTTCAGGATCATGATGATGCAGATAACAAACATTACGGCCAGCGGCGCTGTCAGTAGTAATTCTATATCGATACCTCACTCGTTTGAGGCGGCCCGCTTTTGAGATAAAGCGTAGCCGATGCAGCCAGTCAATATCAATCCGAGCCCGTATAGGGCGCCCCAGCCGGCGTAACGCTCGGATTGGTGATGCTCTTGCCTGCCGTGAAGCAGGTGGCGAGCACAATAACGCCCACGTTTCGCGTCGCCTCGAAGAACTGTTGTCGAGCTGATCGGCGAGCATCGAGCTCGCGCGATGACGGTGCCTTTCGCCTGGCCTGCTGTCGACGAATATTTTGCCGCAGTCTATCGAGGAGCTTGCCCATGGCTTTCAATGACCCTTTGCCGCGCTGAGCCTGCGGTTGCCGAGCCGGAGGACGCCAGGCGATCATGGCGTCTTTCAACTCCTGGTCGGGAAATCCATGTTTACCGGAATCGTCCAGTCAGTGGCCCCTGTGGTCGCCATCGAACGCCTCGAGGGGCTGCATCGTCATGTGATCGAGATGTCCGAACCGCTGCTGGAAGGGCTGGCGCTCGGCGCTTCGGTGGCGCACAACGGCTGCTGTCTCAGCGTCACTGCTATCGAGGGCCGGCGGGTCAGCTTCGATCTGATGCGCGAGACGCTTGCGCTGACCAACCTGGGCGATCTCGATGTCGGCGATCGGGTCAACATCGAACGTGCTGCCCGCTTCGGTGACGAAATTGGCGGCCATGCCATGTCGGGCCATATCGTCTGCAGCGCGCAGCTCGAGGAGCGCGAGGAGTCGCCCAACAACTGTCGTCTGTGGCTGTCGCTGCCGTCGCACTGGTCACGCTATCTGTTCGACAAGGGCTACATCGGCATCGACGGTATCAGCCTGACCATCGGCGAGGTACGCGGCGATCGTTTCTGCGTCAATCTGATTCCCGATACGCTGGCGCGCACCGTGATCGGCGAGCGCCAGCCCGGCGACCGCCTCAATATCGAGATTGACCCGCAGACGCAGACCATTGTCGACACCGTTGAGCGCGTTATGGCCGAGCGCGGCCATTGAGCGCATGCCTCGGGCTCGAACCGATAGGGGCCTTCGGTTAGGATGGCGTTAATTCGCGACCGGTTTGTGCCGGTCGTTTTCCTGTCAGCGAACAATTCATCCGGGTGAAGAGGGGACGCAAGGTGGCGACGAGCATCTACGGCGACTATATCAAGTCGGTGATTCGCACCGTGAGGGACTGGCCGCAACCCGGTATCAACTTTCGCGATATCACGCCGGTGCTGCAGAACAGTTCGGCCTTTCGCAAACTGATCGACAGTTTTGTACATCGCTATCAGGAGCTGGATATCGATGCCATTGCTGCTATCGATGCGCGCGGCTTTATTGTCGGCGCGCCGCTCGCCTATGAGCTGGGCTGCAGCTTCGTGCCGGTGCGCAAAAAAGGCAAGCTGCCGTTTCAGACCATCAGCGAAACCTACAAGCTCGAATACGGTGAATCCACCGTCGAGCTGCACGCCGACGCCTTTCAGCGCGGCGACCGCATCCTGCTGGTCGACGATCTGATCGCCACCGGCGGTACCATGCTGGCGGCGGCGCGCCTGATCGAGCGCAGTGGCGGGGTGATCGTCGAAACCGCCGCGATTATCGATCTGCCCGAGCTGGGCGGCGGCGACATGATTCGCAACGAGGGCTACGGCGTCTTTGCCGCCTGCACCTTTACCGAAGACGAAGAATGACGGGACAGGTCGATGAGCAGCGAGCGCTATCGTAACTACTTCACCATTACCTGGGATCGCCTGCATCGCGACGTGCGCGCGCTCTGCCATCAGCTTGTCGAGCGTGATTTCGTGGGTATTGTGGCGATCACTCGGGGCGGTCTGATTCCGGCGGCGCTGATTGCTCGCGAACTGGATATCCGTCTGATCGATACCGTCTGTATCAGCAGCTACGACAAAATGGCGCAGGGCCGTCTCGATGTGCTCAAGGGCATCGATCACGACGGTGATGGCTGGCTGCTGATCGACGATCTGGTGGATACCGGCAAAACCGCCGGTGCAGTACGCCGGATGCTGCCGAAGGCGCATTTTGTCACCGTCTATGCCAAGCCCGATGGCCGGCCGCTGGTGGATCAGTATCTGACCGAGGTGTCGCAGGACAGCTGGATTCAGTTCCCGTGGGATACCGGCATCTCTTTTGTCGAGCCGCTGGTCGATCAGCTGCGCTCGCGAGGAGAGTCGTCATGAGTTCGCCGCTACCCTCGAGTTGGGGTCAACATCTCGACGGCGAGTTCGAAACGCCCTACATGCAGGCGCTGCGCGCCTTTCTGCGCCAGCAGAAGGATGATAAGCGCGTGATCTATCCCGCTTCCGAGCACTGGTTTCGCGCTTTTGAGCTGACGCCGCTGTCGAAGGTTCGGGTGGTGGTGCTGGGGCAGGACCCCTACCACGGGCCGGACCAGGCGCACGGGCTCTGCTTCTCGGTACGCCCGGGCGTGGCCATTCCCCCTTCGCTGAGCAACGTCTATCGTGAGCTTGCAAGCGATGACGTCGATTTTACTCCACCGAATCACGGCTTTCTCGAGAGCTGGGCGCGTCAGGGGGTGCTGTTGCTCAATAGTGTGTTGACCGTCGAGCGCGGGCAGGCCGCCTCGCATCGCGGTCAGGGCTGGGAGACGTTCACCGATCGCGCCATCGCTGCCGTCAACGAGCAGTGTCAGCACGTCGTTTTTCTGCTGTGGGGCAGCTACGCGCAGAAAAAGGCCGCCTTTGTCGATCGCTCGCGCCACCTGGTACTGCACGCGCCGCATCCTTCGCCACTTTCGGCGCATCGGGGTTTTTTCGGTTGTCACCACTTCTCGCGTGCCAACGCCTTTCTGGCCGAAAAGGGTGAACCTCCCATCGACTGGCGACTGCCCGAGACGCCATAAGTTGCCATGACACGCTGTTCTTAACCCCGCCCCTGCAGCGCAGTAGAATGAGCGCGTTCCTTTTTCCCGAGTCGCCGCGCGATCCGCGACGGCCCCTCGCCACAGGTTGGATGCCGATGAACGTGCACACGATCGATCACCCCCTCGTTAAACACAAGCTGGGCCTGCTGCGCAGCGGCGGGATCAGCACCAAGCACTTTCGTGAGCTCGCCAATGAGCTGGCCACGCTGTTGACCTACGAGGCGACCCAGGGGCTGGAGCTGGTGGAAGAGCCGGCCGAGGGCTGGAACGGCACGCCGATTCGCATCGAACAGATCAAGGGCAAGAAGGTTACCATTGTGCCGATTCTGCGCGCCGGGCTGGGTATGCTCGATGGCGTAACCACGCTGCTGCCCAGTGCGCGAATCAGCGTGGTGGGGCTCTACCGCAACGAGGAAACGCTGGAGCCGGTGCCCTATTTCGAGAAGTTCGTGCAGGACCTCGACGAGCGTCTGGCAATCGTTATCGATCCCATGTTGGCTACCGGCGGCTCGATGGTGGCGACTCTGGATATGCTCAAGGCGAAAGGTTGTCAGAGAATCAAGGTGATCGTGCTGGTCGCGACGCCGGAAGGTATTGCGCGGGTGTCGCGTTCACACCCCGAGATCGAGCTCTACACCGCCGCCGTCGACGAAGGCCTCGACAGCAACGGCTATATCGTGCCCGGACTGGGCGATGCCGGCGATAAGCTGTTCGGTACGCGCTGAGCGATGGGTGCTTTGAGCGAAGCACGTCCGCCGATTACCGCCGTGCTGCTGGCCGGTGGTCAGGGGCGGCGGCTGGGTGGCGTCGACAAGGGGCTGGTATCGCTGGCCGGCCGTACCCTGGCCGAGCGGGTAATCGAGCGGGTGGCGCCGGATGTCGAGGCGCTGGTGATCAACGCCAATCGCAACCCGGAGCGCTGGGCAGCGCTGGGCTATCCGCTGGTGACGGATATCTTTCCCGGCAGCGCCGGGCCGCTGGCGGGCTTTCACGCCGGTCTCGTAAACGCTGAAACACCACTGGTGATGATGGTGCCCTGCGATACGCCACGGCTGCCCTTCAGGCTGGCCTCCACGCTGTGGTCTAGAATGCAGGCCGAAGGTGCCGATATCGTCCATGCCCGTGACCACCTGCGCCATCATCCGGTCATTGCATTGATGCGGCGTGAGCTGGCGGATGATTTATCGCACTGTCTGGCGGGGGGCGAGCGGCGCATCGATCGCTGGTACGCAAGGCATCATGGACACGCCTGCCTGTTTGACGACGCCGAGGCCTTTGTCAATATCAATACACCCGAAGACCGCGACGCTTTTATCGAACGGGAGGCGTCACGCGCCTGAACCGATATCCGGTGTCGTATCGATAGCCCGCCGATCTGCCGATGGACAGCCCGACCTATGGAACTCAAGCAGATATCGACGCCGCTACTGGGCATTGCCGCCTGGAGTGGTACCGGCAAAACCACGCTACTGGAAGCGCTGCTGCCGGCGCTTCGCGCCCGCGGCCTGTCGGTAGCGGTCATCAAGCATGCGCATCACGATTTCGACGTCGACGTGCCCGGCAAGGACAGTCATCGCCTGCGCCAGGCGGGCGCAACCCCCATGCTGGTCGCCTCCGGGCGGCGTTTTGCACTGATGATGGAAACGCCGGGGCGGGATGAGCCCGATCTCGCCATGCTGCTCGAACAGGTCAGACCGCTGTGTCCCGATCTGATATTGATCGAAGGTTTCAAGCAGTCACCGATTCCCAAGCTCGAGCTCTATCGCGAGGCGGTCGGTAAATCGCTGCGCGCCTTCGATGACGGCTGGGTTCGCGCGGTGGCAACGACCGGCGATGTGGCTCTGCCTGAGGATGTCGAGCGGCTGGATCTTGACGACCATCAGCAGCTTTTGAACTGGCTGATGGCCTGGCCGGCACGCTGGGATGTCATGCGCCAGGGTCCGCGCGACTCCCTGAACGGTCATTGCGGGGCGCATGATGAGTGACTGTTTCGAGTCGGATACGCTGATCAGCGTGGCCGCCATGCAGGCACGTGTCGCTGCACTGACGCCAGCGCCGGTGGGTAGCGAAACACTCGGGTTACGCCTTGCCCGTGACCGGATTCTCGCGCGCGAGGTATTGGCTGCCTTTGCGCTGCCACGCTATACCGCCGCGGCCATGGATGGTATCGCCTTCGCGGCGGCGTCGCCCCGTCGCCTGCGCATCGTGGGAGAGGCGCTCGCCGGTCACCCCTGGTGTGGTCGCGTGTTGCGCGGTGAAGCTGTACGTATCACCACGGGTGCGCCGTTGCCTGAGGGGTGTGACAGCGTCGAGATGGTTGAGCGGCTCTCGTTTGATGGCGATGATGTCGAGATGGTCGAGTCGCCGAGTGTCGGCCAGCACGTACGCTATGCCGGCGAGGAGATCGCCGTCGGTGAGCGGGTTTTCGAAGCCGGCACGCCGCTCGGCCCGGCGCGACTGGGTATGCTGGCGTCGCTGGGGCTGGCCGAGGTGGTGGTCCATCGCCGCCCGCGGGTGGCGCTTTTCTCCACCGGTGACGAGCTGCGTAGGCCAAATGCCGAGGAGAGCGATGACGGCACTCTTTTCGATGCCAACGGTTTCAGTCTGACCGCCTGTCTCGAGCGCTGGGGTGCCGATGTCGTCCACGGCGGCACGCTTGCCGACAGTGTCGAGCAGTGCGTTGCGGCATTTTCTCGCGCTGTTGTCGATGCCGATCTGGTGATCACTTCAGGTGGCATCTCCAAAGGCGAATCCGATCTGGTGCGCCGCGCCGTCGGCCGGTTGGGTGAGGTCAGCGCATGGCGAGTGGCGGTTCGGCCGGGCAAACCGATGGCGCTGGGCAGCCTGATGGGGCGACCCTTTTTTGGGCTGCCGGGTAATCCGGTGGCGGCGCTGGTTACTCTGGAGCGCTTTGTTCAGCCGCTGGTGCGCTGTCTCGCCGGCCGCACCGACTGGCATCCGCAACGTTGGTGGGCGGTCACCGAAGCGCCGCTTCACGGCCGAAAGGGACGCCTTGACCTGCTGCGCGGTCGCTACCATATCGATGACTCGGGTAACGTGAGGGTTGGTGTTCTGGCCGAACAGGGATCACACCGCCTCAGTTCGCTCTATCTTGCCAACTGTTTGATCGAGCTGCCCGAAGACGTAGAGAGTGCTGATGCCGGCACGCTGGTCGCGCTACTGCCTCTCGACGCACTTCTCTAGCGGTTACTCAGTCGTGCCCGATTATTTACTGTGTGGAGACTTCCTATGACGCTGACCCATCTTAATGCGCGCGGCGAAGCGAGCATGGTGGACGTTACCGACAAGTCGACGACCCAGCGTGAAGCCGTGGCAACCGGTCGTATCTTCATGCAGCCGGCCACGCTCGAGCAGTTGGTCGACGGCGAGCTGCCCAAGGGCGACGTCCTGGCAACAGCGCGTATCGCCGGTATTCAGGCGGCCAAGCGCACCCATGAACTGATACCACTTTGCCACGCCCTGATGCTCTCGAAGGTGAGCGTCGATTTTGATATCGACCGCGATACCTCGAGTGTCGGCGTGCGCGTAATGTGCCGTCTTGCCGCGCAGACCGGTGTCGAGATGGAGGCGCTGACCGCCGCTTCGGTCGCCTGTCTGACGCTTTATGACATGTGCAAGGCGGTTGATCGCGGTATGGAGATCGGCGAGGTGCGTCTTGAACGCAAAAGTGGCGGACGCTCGGGTGAGTGGCAGCGTCGCCACGAGGGCGAGATCCATGCCGATACGACAGCCGACGACGACGAAATACTGGCGACCCCATCGAAGCGTCACGAGGCTGCGCCGGGAAGTCATCAAGAGGCCATCGAAATTCGCTTCTTTGCTGAATTGAGAGAGCGCCTGGGAGTGGCAAAATTGAGCGTTTTACCAGGGCAACTATCGTCACCTACACTATCGGCATTAAAGATGTGGGTGAGCGAGCGGGTCAGCCATCCCGAGGCGCTCGATCAGCCCCGTCTGCTGTGCGCTATTAACCACGACATGGTGCAGGGCGACAGTGCACTGAATGCCGGTGACGAAGTGGCTTTGTTCCCGCCGGTTACCGGAGGCTGATAGCGCCGTCGGAGGAGCTCGAGCATGATCATTATACAGCAGCAGCCTTTCGATATCGGTGAACTGCACGAGCGAGTGGCAGGTGAGAGCACATCGCTGGGTGCCGTGGTCAGCTTTATCGGTCGCGTACGCGACTTCAACGAATCGCCCGATGTTCAGGCGCTGACGCTTGAACACTATCCCGGTATGACTGAAAAAGCGCTGGGTTCGATTGTCGAGCAGGCACAGTCGCGTTGGCGTATCGAAAGAGCGCTGGTGGTGCACCGTATTGGCTACATGGTGCCGGGCGACAATATCGTAGCGGTTCTGACGGCCAGTTCGCATCGTCAGGACGCTTTCGATGCCTGCGCCTTTATTATGGATTATCTGAAAATCCGGGCACCCTTCTGGAAAAAAGAACATACCGCCAGCGGGGCGTACTGGGTCCGCGAGCGTGGCAGCGATCTGGCGTCGCTGTCACGCTGGGAGCAGACATGACCGAACTGATTGATGACTTTAATCGCAGCATTCGCTATGTGCGTATCTCCGTGACCGATCGCTGCGATTTTCGCTGCGTGTACTGCATGAGCGAAGAGATGACCTTTTTGCCGCGTGACCAGGTCCTCTCTATCGAGGAGCTGACCATGGTGGCGCGAGCCTTTACCGAGCTTGGTGTGGACAGGATTCGTCTGACCGGCGGGGAGCCGCTGGTCAGGCGCAACATTGGCGAGCTGGTGGAAAATATCGGCCAGCTCGACGGTCTGCACGATTTCACCATGACCACCAACGGTGCCCAACTGCGTCGTCATGCGGCTACTCTACGTCGTGCCGGCATGCAGCGACTCAATATCAGTCTCGACTCTCTTGACCCGGAGCGCTTCAGGGCACTGACGCGAACGGGAAGTCTCGAGCGTGTGCTTGACGGCATCCGCGCCGCGAAAGAAGCGGGCTTTGAGCGCATAAAGCTCAATGCGGTGATTCTCAAGGGCCGCAATGACGACGAAGTGCTCGATCTGGTCGAATTTGCGCGGCACGAGGGGCTCGATATCAGTTTCATCGAAGAGATGCCGCTGGGTGATGTCTCCGACCACGGCCGTGCGGAGACTTTCTGCTCCAGCGACGACGTTCGCGAGATTATCGAAAGTCGCTATCCGCTGCTGCATTCTGCGGAAAAATCGGGTGGACCGTCACGCTATTATCGAATGGCCGACAGCGATTCGCGAATCGGCTTCATATCGCCGCACAGTCATAACTTCTGCGACAGCTGCAACCGGGTTCGAGTGACCTGTGAAGGGCGTCTACTGCTGTGTCTGGGCAATGAGCACTCCACCGATCTGCGCGCTGTGATTCGCGAACACCCAAGCGACATCGAGCCGCTCAAGCAGCACATCCGCGATGCCATGTCGCTCAAGCCGCATCGCCACCACTTCACAACCGACGGTGATGTGCAGATCGTACGTTTCATGAACATGACAGGCGGCTGAGCCGTTATGGCAATCTGTCGTTGAAAATTCCCTGCTTTATACATTGGCTGCCCGCAATCGGCATTGAAAACGGCACTCTCTGGCCGCTATTAACCGGCCATTTTTGTAGAAGGGATTCGGCGAAATTGATAACTGCCGTCGGTTGTATATAATGTGAGTCATGTTAAGTCGACCGCAAAAGGAAGCGTTTCATGTCAAACGAGTCGAGCGAAACTCTCGAAAAAATTGCCCGTAACAAGAACGTTGCCAGAGCGGCAGCACGCCAATTGAGCATGGAGCAGCTTGGCAAGCTCTCCGAAATCATCAACGAGGTCATGGCGCAAAAGCACGATGAAGAGCGTCAGCGTCAGCAGGAAGAGGCGCAAAAGGAGAAAAAGCTTGCCGAAATCCGCGCGGCGATGAGCGATGCCGGCCTGTCGGTCAATGACCTGGTGGGTGGCGATCAACCCCGCAAGCGGCGCGGCCGTCCGCCCAAGGGCAGTGGTAGCGAACAGGGGTAAGCCGGTTCGGCGAGGGCGTTGGGCGGCGCTATACACTACGCCGCAATGAAGCAGGCGGTGCCAGTAGGCACCGCCTGTTTTTTTAATCGCAACGTCGTCGCAGACCGGCTGCGGCAAGGAAAGCCTGGCCAGCTTCGCATCGTATCAGGGTGTGGCGTCGACCACATCCACCACCACTTTCGATGAGTGGCGCAAATGCTCCTGTAGCCAGTGCGTTGCGTGCTCTTCGAGACGGTGGGAGAGTTCGTTGGTCGAGGGCGCTTCCAGAGCTTCGAGGGTACGATCGACCCAATCGCCCAGGGTTCGTTCATCGATAAAGGCATCAATGCTGCTGTCGATCATCAGCCGGCCGATGCGTGTCCAGCGCTCGCTATCGGGCTCGCGGGAGACCGGCACCACCAGCACAGTGGCATCGTGACGCCTGTCATCACGATGTTGACGGCGACGCTGGGAAACCAGCTGCGGGGAGAGCGTCCACTGTTCGGCAAGCTGTAGACGCTTGCCGTTCCACTGTATGTGTTGCCCGTTTTGCGGTAGTAGATCGATGCCGATACCCAGCTCTTTTGCTAGCGAAGCATGGGCCTGCTGATGGGCTTGCTCTCCATGCACCGGCAGTAGATGTCGAGGACGTAGCCAGCCATACAAGCGGCGCAGCTCTTCGCGTGCGGGATGGCCCGAAGCGTGCAGACCGGCAAGATTGTCCTCGCTCAGTACGCTGGCGCCCTGACGACGAAAAGCGTGTTTGAGTCGCTCGACCGCCTCTTCGTTGCCGGGGATGGTGCGGGAGGAGAAAAGGACGCAATCTCCGTGCTCGATCTCGACGACCGGATGCTGGTTGATCGCCAGCCGCGACAGGGCGGCGCGCGGCTCGCCCTGACTGCCGGTGGCGAGCAATAGAATTTCCTTGCGAGGCAGGTAGCCGATATCCGAAAGTGGCACCGGCTCGGGGAAATCGTCGAGATAGCCCAGTTCACGCCCCAGCCGCACCATTTTCTCCATCGCCCGCCCCAGCAGCGCGATGCGGCGATGCTGGCGAGTGGCCGCCCGGCCGATAGCGCGAATACGGGCCAGGTTGCTGGCAAAGCAGCTGATCACCACGCGCCCCTCGAGACCTTCGAGCGCCTGCGCAAGAGTGCCCGCCACTTCACTTTCGCTGCGCGACCAGCCTTCTGTATGCGCGTTGGTGGAGTCGCCCACCAGAAGATCGACCGGCGCGATGGCGGTGAAATCATCCTGCCGAGTGGCCGGGCCGATCAGTGGCTCGGGGTCGAGTTTCCAGTCACCGGTATGCAGCACGCGGTGACGGTCGACCTCCAGCAGCAGCGAAACGCTCTCCGGAATGGAGTGGGTAACCGCCATGGTGGTGATCGAGAAGGGGCCGGCCTCGAAAGCATCGCCGGGCTGAAATACCCGAAGGGCACCGGTCGCCAGGCCCTTTTCAACCAGTTTCTGCCGCGCCAGCCCTGCTGCCAGTGGCGTGGCATGGATCGGGCAGCCCAGACGCGGCCAGAGCCACCCCAGCGCGCCGAGATGATCTTCATGGCCGTGCGTCAGTATCAGTGCCTCGGGATGAATATCGCGTTCAGCGAGCGCTTCGATATCGGGCAGCTGCAGCGGCGTGTCGGGTAGATCCTGGCGGATCGTCATGCCACAGTCGACGATGATCCAGCGCGACTCGAATCCGTAGAGCGTCAGGTTCATGCCGATCTCGCCGCAGCCGCCGAGAGGGATGATTTCCAGTTCGGAGCGGCGGCGTGGACGAATATGTACGCGTGTCTGTGCCATGACGGATCCGATCAGGGTTTGTTTCAACTATACGCAACGCATGTTGCAGCCACAACGAAGCGTGCCCAAAAGCAACTGAATTCGCTACAATTCCTGCTTATCAAAGTTCCCGTTCAACAAACACTGTGAAGGCCATGTCTTTCTGTCGTCTGGTGGTTACCTGTCCCGATCGTCTGGGTATCGTTGCCCGTGTCTCCTCCTTCATCGCCGACAAGGGCGGCTCGATCACCGAGGCCAATCAGCACTCCGACCTGGAGTCGGGGCGCTTTTTCATGCGCTACGAGGTGGATGCCCGGGCGATGACGGTCGACAGTGCCACCTTCCGTCGTGATTTCGAGCCCATTGCCGATGCATTCGAGATGCAGTGGCGCTGGCGCGATGGAGAAGAGCGCCGGCGTCGGCTGATGATCCTGGTATCGAAGGAGTCACACTGTCTGGTGGACCTTCTCTATCGCTGGACGGCCGGTGAGCTGGAGTGCGATATCGTCGGCGTAATCTCCAATCACGAAGAGATGAGGTCGCTGGTCGAGTGGCATGGCCTCGATTGGCACCATGTGCCGGTTGGCGGCGAAAACCGCGACGAGGCGTTTGCTGCGATCGAGCGACTGGTGGAGGAGAGCGGGGCGGATACGCTGGTACTGGCGCGCTATATGCAGATCATTCCTCCCGCGCTGTGCCGTCGCTACAGCGGGCGTATCATCAATATCCACCACAGCTTTCTGCCGTCCTTTGCCGGTGCCAGACCCTATCACCAGGCGCACGAACGTGGCGTCAAGCTGATCGGTGCCACCTGTCACTACGTGACCGAGGATCTTGATGCCGGCCCCATTATCGAGCAGGACATTCAGCGTGTAACGCACTGCCATACGGCCGGCGATCTGGTGCGACTGGGGCGGGATATCGAAAAGGCCGTGCTGGCCCGCGGTGTGCGCTGGCATCTACAGGACCGGGTGTTGATCGACGGCAACCGAACGGTGGTCTTCGCCTGAATCTGCCCCGGGTCAGTTGTCGTCGGGGTTGGCAGGCTCGAAAAGTCCCAGCTGGCGGCGCGCATCCTCGGAAACCAGTCGCACGCCCACGCCCAGCAGGCGCACCGGACGCGCGGCGCGCTGCCATGCTTCATCGAAAAGCGGCAGGAACTGGTCCAGTGCCGGCGTTTGCCCCGCCGTTTCAAGAGTCGTAATGGAGAAGTCGTCAAAGCGTACCTTGACGAACAGTTTGTTGAGTGCCGGGTGCTGATAGCGTGCGATGCGATCTTCCAGCCGCTCGACCAGCGCCACGATATGCTCGCGGCACTCGGCCATATCCGGCAGATCATGATCGAAGGTATTTTCAACGCTGATGGATTTACGCTCACGCTCGATTTTTACCGGCCGTTCGTCGATACCGCGTGCCAGTTCATGCAGGCGCACGCCGAATTTGCCGAAGTCATCCATCAGGGCAGACAGACTGAGCGTCGCGAGATCGCGGCAGGTCTCGATGCCACGCGCCTTCAGCTTGCCTGCAGTCGCCGGGCCGACGCCGTGCAGTCGGTCGACGGGTAGCGTTTCGATAAAGCTATCGACCTGATTCGGGGTGATAACGCAAAGACCGTCCGGCTTGTTCCAGTCGCTGGCGATCTTGGCAAGGAACTTGTTGGGCGCCACCCCTACCGATAGTGTGATACCTACCTGGCGGCGTACCTCGTCTTTCAGCCACCTGGCCATCCAGGTGGCGCTGCCTCTGAAATGGTTGACGTCGGTGACATCCAGAAAGGCCTCGTCCAGCGACAGAGGCTCGATAATCGGTGTAAGAACGCGAAAGATCGACTGGATGTCAGCGGAAACCCGGCGGTACTTGTCGAAGTCGGGGCTGATGCGGTGCAGGTGAGGGCACAGGCGCATGGCTCGGGCCATGGGCATGGCCGAGCGGATGCCGAAAGCGCGTGCCGGATAGTTGCAGGTGGCGACCACGCCCCGCTTGTCAACGCTTGCGCCAACCGCCAGCGGTATGTCGGCAAGCTTCGGGTCGTCGCGCATTTCGACAGCGGCATAGAAGCAGTCACAGTCGGCGTGAAGGATCTTGCGCATAGCGTTGCGGTCGGCCAAAGGCTGTATAAATGTCCATGATCTCATGGTATCCGCCCCGGCAGCGCTTCGCTATAGCAATAGCGACACGGGGCGGCATTTTTCAAAATATTGAAATCAGCATTGCGAGCATGGGATCTGCAATAACCAATATAGGAGAAGTGCTATAGCCTCAGTCTATAATTTTATCGATTTCGGGTCACCACGCTGCGCCAGCGCCGGGTGTACAATCTACGTTATTTCTTCTGGCCCGCATCAACAGAGTGGCCTGCCACGAGCCACGCGGTACTTTGCTTTAATGCTGAAGGTTTCTGCTTTAAAAAAAACGGGTCTTGTCATATAATCTTGATCGGTGTCTCAACAGACTTCGAAAAACGTGTGATTCGAGCCGTTTTTGAAACGTCATCCAGAGTTCTACGGAAGAGGTAGTCGGAATGTCCCTGCTGAACGAATACATGAAAAAAGAGCAGCTGCTCAAGCAACTTCGGGATGAGTTGCAGCAGCTGGAACAGGATCAACGCCTGCAGGGGGAGCTGGAGTTCAAGCAGAAGCTTGAAAACCTGATGCAGGAGCACAACAAGTCTTCTGCTGAAGTTATCTCCATCCTCGATCCCGGCGCCGAGCAGACCGGTAGCCGCGGTGGAACATCGGCTTCGGCTCAGTCCGGTGGTCGGCGCAAGCGCAAGCTCAAGATCTATCGCAATCCTCACAACGGTGAGGTTGTAGAAACCCGCGGCGGCAATCAGAAAACGCTCAAGGCGTGGAAAGAGCAGTACGGTAACGATACGGTCGAACAGTGGCTTGAGCGAACCGAATAATCGCTGTTTGTGCCTGATACAGGCCGAATGAGAGTTTGCTCGTGCTGCGCTGCCAAAAAATAATTGGTTTTCCACGGCCTTTGGCAGCAGTTGAGCCATCCTGTACACCCCGGACACTTTCGAAGTGTTCGGGGTTTTTGTTGACAGATACCGAGAAATATAATGTAACCAGCGGTGGTGCCGAACAGCGAGCTTCAAGCGCTCCCGGGATGTCAATGCAGAGCTTGTAAAACTTTCAGATGTCGTCATGGAGGTTTATCGCAGCGAGCGCGGTTGCCCAACTCACTCTGCCCCTATGGCATAGCGAGCAACTCGTTCGCGTTTGTTGGCGACCGTTCACATCGCGTCCGTATTACCGACGGAGGCTGTTGCCCTGGCAGTGGCAGGGTCTGGGCAGCTTGCTTGAATTCTGTCGTATTGCCTAAGGTAATGCTGACGGCTATCCGCGCTTTGGTCCTACCTGCGAGCGGGACACTGCTGCGGGGCAGATCATCGTTGAGAGGGCGGGCGGTATGCTGTGTCGGCTGGACGTGGAAAGCGCTACACCCGGCCCGGCGATCGATTACAACCGCCGCGATACGCTGATTAACCCCGCCCTCGTGGCGCTGGGCAGCGAAGCGTTATACGCTCGGCTGGTCGAGTCGACGCCGGTGCGCAGAAGAGGGACGAAGCGTGAAAAAAATCGCGCTGGCTGTAAACCTTCGCCGCCTTCTGCCGATAGGGTAGGCAACAGATGGTTCATTGACGCCACTTTCACGTTTAGTGCCGCTTTGGGAGGATTTTAAAATGTCGGGTATTCCAACGCTGGGTATCGGTGCCGGTCTTAACCTGGAGTCACTTCTGGATTCGCTGAAAAGCTCAGAACAGAAGCGCCTGCTGCCAATTGCAGAGCAGATCAATACCAATAAAACCCAGATTTCAGCTTTCGGTCAGATTACCTCGGCGCTGGAGAAATTTCAGGGCGCCGCTCAGAAGCTGAGTAACGGTGATGACGGGGTCTTCAATACCTTCAACGCCAAGGTGACCGGGTCAGCGGTGACCGCCGAAACGACTGAAACGGCCTCTGCCGGTCGCTTCGACGTCACGGTGAGCCAGTTGGCAAGGGCGCAGTCGCAGGTCACCAATAATGGCTACGCCAGGGATGCGACCTTTTCGGGCGGAACCCTGACGTTCTCCGGCGGTAGTGAAGTGACCATTGAAGAGGGGAGTTCCCTGTCGAAAGTGCGCGATGCGATCAACGCCTCCGGTGCCGGGGTGACGGCCTCACTCGTCAACGATGGCGGTGCCGCTTCGGGTGATACCGCCACCCCCTGGCGGCTGGTGTTGACCTCCAACGAGACGGGCACGCAGGCCGCATCGACGCTTTCTGCCGCCAGTGGTGGCATGGCAGACCTGTTCGGCGCCAATGGCGGCAATCTGGACACTTCTGTTCAGGCTCAGAATGCCCAACTGAACGTCAACGGTATCGCAATTACCAGCCAGTCCAATACCGTGGAAAATGCCATCCAGGGCGTCACGCTCACCCTGAACGAAACGACGCAGGCCGACTCTCCCAACCGGGTCGAAGTGGGCCGTGATGACGAGAGTCTGAAGACCGCTATCAAGGATTTCGTCACAGCCTGGAACGCGATGGACAAGAGCATCGACAAGACCACCAAAAGTACCGGTGAGGGTGAGGATTTCAAGGGGGGAGTGCTGACCGGTAACAGCACCGTGCGCAATCTGCAGTCCAGTCTTCGTGACGAGCTGAATAGCCGGATAGGCGGGGAGGGCATGAACTACCTGTTCGAGGCCGGCATCAGCTTCTCTTCCAGCTTTAGTGCCGACAAGCGCGGTCAGCTCGAAATCGACGAGGATAAGCTCGACGAGGCGATCGCCAACGATCCCGATGGGCTGCGGGCACTTTTTTCCGGTACCGAAGAGGCACCGGGTATCGCCACGCAACTGGATAGCCGTATCGAGCAGATGCTCTCCGATGATGGTGCCATTAGCAGAGCCACTTCCGGACTGGAGAGCGCTCAGGATCGGCTTGAGGCGCGCGGTCAGCGTATGAAGGAATCAATCGAGGCGACTATCGAGCGCTATCGTACCCAGTTTCAGCAGCTCGACAGCATCATGTCGCGCATGAACAGCACTCAGTCCTATCTGACGCAGCAGCTGGGCATGCTCAACAATCCGTCTTCAGGCAATAGTTAATCACCGGAGGTACTCGCCATGTATTCACCCAAGGGAGCCAGCACCTATGCGTCGGTCGGCGTTGAAACCGGTGTCATGAGTGCTTCGCCCCACCAGTTGATCGTCATGCTGTTCGACGGTGCGCTGGCGGCCATCAAGAAGGCGCGCTGGGCGCTGGATAATGGTGACATTGCGACTCGTGGCAACGCTCTCTCCAAGGCCATCAATATCGTCGACAACGGTCTCAAGAACGCTCTTGATCTTGAAAAGGGCGGTGAGATCGCCGAGAACCTCTATTCGCTCTACGACTTCGTCAGCCGCTCGCTGGTGAAGGTCAATCGTACCAGGGATGTCGAACTGCTTGACCGGATAGAGCACATCATGGCCGATATCGCCGGTGCCTGGAAGGAGATCGGCCCGCAGGCAGCGGCGCAGCAGTCTCCCTTTTCGGCAGCGCAGGCCTGATATGGAAGAGACGCACAGCGGCATCATCCAGCGGTACGAACGTACCCTGGCGCTCAGCGAGCAGATGCTCGAGCAGGCGGCTGCCCAGCAGTGGGAGACGCTGATCGCTCACGAAAATCGATACCTTCGCGAGATTGAAAACCTGCGTACGCTCGACAGCCGGGCGGCGCTCGACAGTGATCGTCAGGATTACAAAAAGGAGCTGCTCGAGAAGCTCGTGGACAACGACAGGCGACTTGGTGAGCTGCTACAGGGGCGTCTTGGTGAGCTCAGTGAACTGATCGAAGAGGGGCGCAACCGTCAGCGCATTGTTGGCGCTTACGGTGTTGGCTCAGAGTCGCCGGGGAATCGGCAGTCTTGAGTATTATCACGCCGCTTGTCGATACCCTGATAAGCAATGTGCTGGGGCGCCGGGGTGACGTCGAGCGCGTTGCCGCCAGGCAGGCCGAACAGCCGCTTGGCGGCGTTTCGCGTATTACCTCTCTGCGCGATCCGACCTCGGATACGCCGGATGATCGTATTGATCAGCGTGCCGGCATCTCCAGCAACAGCCCTCGTACCAACCAGGGAGAGGTGGCGCGCAACCCACAGCTGCGCGGTACCCAGGGGCACGTATCGAGCGGCGCTGCGGAAAACGCCGGACAGACGCAGAACAGCTCATCCAGAACCCACCTTAGCGCCGAGGCGCGCACCATTGCCCGTATCCTGGAAAAATTCCCCGTCGACACCCAGGCGGTCAAGTCCAGCCAGGCGCTAACGCGTTCCGAGCCTACGGCCTCGCGACTCTCCACGGCGCTTTCCGGACAGGTGCGCCACAGCGGTCTTTTCTATGAGTCTCACCTCTCCCAGTGGCTCAAGGGCAATTACGATGTCGGAGAGCTGCTGCGCGAACCCCAGGGCAAGCTGGCGCGGCTGGTCGCCATGCCGGCGTCAGGCCAGTCGACAGCAGGTCAGTCCGGGGCAGCTCAGTCGGCGGCAGGTCAGTCCGGGACAGCTCAGTCGGCGGCAGGTCGGCCGGCGGCAACCGCTGCGCTGCCCGCGACGGGGTTTGCATCACCCCTGCCATCGGCTGCCACCGCTTTCGGCCAGATGGCGCAGCCCGGTATTCCGATGTCCTCATCTCATCTTCTTATGGGGCAGATGGCACAATCGGGCACTGTTCTGCCATCGACGCAGCTTCCCGGCGGCCAAACGGCAGCTATTCCTCAGTCGCCGGTGACGGCGCAGCTTTCGCCGCTTATCGCCAACCATGGTTCAACTGCCGAGCGTGCCGCTCAACTGGCACAGGTTGCTGCTCGCGGCGAGGCTCTGATGCAGTTACGCGAGAGCGCCGATACCCATAACGCTGCCACACAGCAGCGTAGCGCTGCCGAACCAGTGCACGACTCCCTGCAGGGACTGTTGCGCCATCAGCTGGAGATGCTGACGCAGCCGCTTTTTCGCTGGGAGGGCTTTTTCATGCCTGATATGCCCATGCGCTGGGAGCTGGAGGAGGAGAGTGCCGGCGGTGAGGTCGATGATGACGCTCTGCGCATCTGGCGTTCTCGTCTACATCTCGATATGCCGCAATTGGGTGCCATGGATATCGAGATCAGCCTGCAGGGCGGGACACTTCACGTCAGCGGCGAGGTCGATGAGTCGTCGCTGGCGCTGGTCAGGCGTCAGGGCGGCGGTCTGGCGACACGTCTGGAAGCTGCCGGCCTGCCCATAGCCTCGATGAACTTCTCGCCACGCTCCGGCAGTGAGACGTCAGATGCCTGATACGCCTGCCGACAGAAAGCCCCGCCAGCGCGCCGTTGCGCTTTCCTACGATGAAACCCGTGCGCCCACGGTCGTCGCCAAGGGTTACGGCAATATCGCCGATGCCATCATCGAGCGGGCCAACAGCAGTGGCGTTTATGTCCATCAGTCCGCCGAGCTGGTCAATCTGCTGATGAATGTCAACCTCGACGACTGTATCCCCGAAGAGCTCTACGTGGCCATCGCCGAGCTTCTCTGCTGGGTCTACGAGCTGGAACGTCAACCGCAGAGCTGAGCCTCCTTCCTGTCCTTGACTTTCTGATGCCTTTTGCAAGCCAGCATCCAGAAATCCGCGGGCATCCTGTAAAATTCATACTTTTTTCATACTTTTTTATTAGCCTTCTGTATCAATGGGTTAAGCGACTAGTGCGCTATAAACAATGAGTATGGGGTTTCTGATGCTGAATGGATGGTTGTATTGGTAAAAGAGGGTGTGCCAGGATTGCAAAAAGTAACGTCAGGTTACATAAGATTCAAAAAAGGCCGTCAGGCGGCAGAAGGTGTCATCAGCCGTCCAGGGCCATTAAAAACGCAGGAAAAAGGCACCAACAACGCAGTTGCTGGCTCCGGGCGAATTTTTTTCGAAGACGAGGGTATCGGGTCATATGAGCACAACAAGTCATCTTCTGGACGATATACGTAACGTCAATCTTTCCTATCTGTTGCTGGTGCAGCGGCTCCTCAACGAGGATCGTACTTCCGCCATGTTCAGGCTCAAGATCAGCGAGCAGATGGCCGATACGCTGGTATCGCTACCGATCTCACAGCTGGCCAAACTCGCCAACTCCAATCAGCTGCTGTGTCATTTTTCGTTGACAGACGCTACCCAGCTTGCCTCGCTGACCAGCGATCAGCGCGAGGATGACCTCAAGCGTACCCATGCCGCCATTCTACTGGCAGGTGGCAGTTTTGAGCACGAAGAAGAGACGGTAGGCGGGGAGCAGCAGTATGGCCGATAAGAGCGTCATCAACGAAGTGCGTGACATTCAACTGGCCATCGAGCTGATTGAGCTGGGTGCGCGGCTTCAGGTGCTGGAAACTGAAACCGATCTGTCTCGCGGACGTCTGATCCGTCTCTACAAGGAAGTGCGTGGCGTTTCGCCCCCGAAGGGCATGCTGCCTTTCTCGACCGACTGGTTTATTACCTGGTTGCCCAACATACACTCATCACTTTTTTATAATGTTTATCTCTCCTTGCGCCAGCGCGAAAAGTGTGACCGCATGGAGGCGATCATCAAGGCGTACCGCCTCTACTTCGAGCAGATCTCGATGCTGGAAGATGGCGAGGCGGTGCTCGGCCTGACGCGGGCCTGGACGCTGGTGCGCTTTTTCGAAAGCGACATGATGCAGCTTTCGACCTGCAACAGCTGCAGCGGTCGTTTTGTCAACCATGCGCAAAGTCTCGATCACGACTTTGTCTGCGGTATCTGCCAACCTCCCTCGCGAGCCGGCAAAACAAGACGCGCAGCCGAGCGGGCGCGCCTTAAAAGCGAGCGCGAACAGGTCACCGGCTGAGCTATCACTCCCGCTTCTAATGCGGTGACACGAATCGTAACTTTTTCAAGCCCCTGGCACTCAGTGTCAAGGGGCTTTCTATCTCCTCCCCCAAAGGCCGCCGGTGCGCTTGCTTTCAGAATATTAAAAGCGTGAATTGAGAGCTTTTTTGCCGGTACGTCCAGCGCTGAAGCGCTCCTGTCCTGTTCCATAATCGTTACCGATCCGCTTGGTTGGCAGGTATTTCGCGCTGCCATATGAAATCGCCATGTGAAACAGGCTTCATACTCAAGTCCAGGCGTTTTCTGCCGATGTTACAGGCAGGTCACGAACGCCGAGGAAATGCAGTGCTTATATTTTTTGGTTTCATCGCCGTAATTGCTTCTGTGCTGGGCGGCTTTATGTTGGCTGGTGGCAGTCTGGGCGTGCTGATGCAGCCGGCCGAGGTGATCATCATCTGCGGTGCGGCGGCCGGTGCCTTTCTGGCCAGCAACAACGGCAAGGCGGTCAAGGCAACCCTCAAGGCGCTGCCCAGACTGAGAAAGAGCGGTAAATACAACAAGGAGCTCTTCATGGAGTTGATGGGGCTTCTTTATCTGTTGCTCTCCAAGGGGCGTCAGGAGGGCATGATGTCGCTTGAAAAGGATGTCGAGGACCCGCAACAGAGTGCGCTCTTCGCACGCTATCCGAAGCTTTTGGCGGACCCGGTGCTGATGGAATTCCTGACCGACTATCTGCGCCTGATGATCAGCGGCAACATGGATGCCTTCGAGGTCGAGTCGCTGATGGACCACGAAATCGAGACCTTTCAGCATGAAGCCGATATACCCGCTCATGCATTGAGTAACGTCGCCGATGGCCTTCCGGCTTTCGGTATCGTGGCAGCCGTCATGGGCGTCATTAACGCACTGGGTGCACCTGGGCTGGAGGCCTCCCTGCTTGGCCCCTTGATCGCTCACGCGCTGGTGGGCACCTTTCTGGGTATCCTGTTGGCCTACGGCTTCGTTTCTCCACTGGCGACTTTCATGCGCCACCAGATCAGCGAAACCGACAAGATGCTGCAGTGCATCAAGGTCACACTGCTTGCCAATCTTAATGGTTATGCGCCACCGATCGCGGTCGAATTCGGCCGCAAGACACTCTATTCCACCGAGCGTCCCACTTTCAGCGAGCTGGAAGAGCACATGCGTAGCGTGCGCTCCCAGCCCGCCAGCGGAGGCTGAAAATGAGTCAGAATCGTCGCCCTGTCGTCGTCCGCCGTAAAAAGGTTGTGGGTCATACGGGATCCCATGGCACCTGGAAGATTGCCTACGCTGATTTCATGACCGCCATGATGGCCTTTTTTCTGGTGATGTGGCTGATCTCCAGCGCTTCCGAGGATGAGCTCAAGACCGTCAGCGAATACTTCAACATGCCTTTGAGCGCTGCCTTCAGTAGCGGTGAAAAGGTGGCCAACAGCCCGAACGTGATTCCCGGGGGCGGTGATGATCCCATGCAGAGCGACGGCTCACTGCGGCGCACCGATCTGAACCCCGCTCGCGTGATGCCAGCCAATGGCGAAGCGCTGAGTCGACTCAAGCAGCGTCTTGAAGTACTGATTCAGGAAGACCCGGCACTGCGGGTATTGCGTTCGCAGATTCGGCTGGAACTGACGCCGGAGGGGCTACGCATTCAGCTGGTGGACAGTCAGCGTCGGCCGATGTTCGAACTGGGTAGTGCCCGGCTGGAGCCGCATATGCATCGCATACTGACTGCTTTCGCACCGCTGCTCAACGAATTGCCCAACGGCATCACGCTATCCGGTCATACCGACGATCTGCAGTATGCCACCGGAGCTTCGAATTACAGCAACTGGGAGCTGTCGACCGACCGTGCCAACGCCGCTCGACGTGATCTGGTACGTGGTGGGCTCGATCCGTCCAGATTGATGCGGGTCATCGGTATGGCGGATGCCATGCCACTGGCCGATGAGCCCGGCTCGCCGTTGAATCGTCGCATCAGCATCCTGGTCCTCAATCAGCAGGCTCAACAGAGGCTTGAAGAGGAAAACAGTCGTTCGGGCGAGCCAATCTTTATCGACAGTCAGCAGCCGAGTCAGCCTCTCGAAACCATGATCAGAGGCACCAATACGGCTCAGTCAAGCGGTGAAGAAGGTAGCACGCAATCTTGAGGCAAGCTTGAAGAAAAGTGCCCTTGAACGCCGACCGGTTGCCCGGTGACATCGTGATGGGCAAAACATTATCTTCATCAGGGTAGGGGAAAAGGCGTGAGTATCAATCTGGATGAATTTTATCAAACCTTTTTTGACGAGGCGGATGAACTGCTCAACGACATGGAGCAGCATCTACTGCAGATCGATCCCGATCATCCCGATGAAGAGCAGCTTCACGCCATTTTCCGTGCGGCACACTCCATCAAGGGCGGCGCTGGCACTTTTGGTCTGACCATACTGCAGGAGACCACCCACCTGTTCGAAAACCTCCTCGATCAGGCGCGCCACCACGAGCGTAACCTCGATGCCGCGACCATCGATATCTTTTTGGAAACCAAGGATATGCTCAGCGATCAGCTCAACGCCTACCGACAGAAAACGGAGCCCGACCAACAGGCTTACGAGCGTATCTGTGCCGTTTTGCGAGCACTTGCCGAAGAGCACTCCGGCGAGGCTGCTCGTGCGACAGCCGAGGGACAGGTGCCCGGCAGCCAGGATAACGCCGGCAGCGCCGGGGCAGCCGCTGGAAGCGCACCGGAGGGGTTGGCGATCACGGTGACCGGTGTCGACAGTGACACTGCAGCCAGTCTGCTCGAAGAGCTGTCCCTGTTCGGGACCCTTTCCGATCAGCAGCATGAAGATAGCACGCTGAGTGTTCATCTGGTCACGGAAACCGGTGAAGAAGACATTCATGCGGTGCTCTGTTTCGTGGTCGACAGCGACCAGATCCACTTCGGCAGCGCAAACAGGGAGGCGGTAGGTTCGGTACCGCGTACTATTGTCGTTTCCGGAGTGGATGCCGATACTGCTGCAAAACTGGGCGAAGAGCTGGCTCTGTTCGGATCTCTGAGTCATCAGCAGCACGCCAAAGACGAGCTTCAAGTCAGTATTGAAACCGAAACCGGCGATGATGATCTGCGTGCGGTGCTCTGTTTTATTGTGGATGACGACCAGATTCGCATCGAGCACGGCGTATCTCCTCCCGTAACGCCGTCGACTGCGCCGGAACCTGTGGCTGAAGGAAGCGAAACTTCGGCTGTTGACGGGCAAACAGCGCAAAAGCACGACGCCAACAGTACCTTGGCTTCAAACAGAGATGCGGCTCAGGGGGCCGCGACGCCTGCCGAGCATTCCAGCGCCACACGAACGACCGGCGACGCCTCGGCGTCCAGAGCGGACAAGTCGAATGCCTCTGGTGAAGCGGCCTCGCTACGCGTTTCGATCGAAAAGATCGACCAGATCATCAATCTCGTTGGTGAGCTGGTCATTACTCAGTCGATGCTGGAGCAAAGCAGTGCCGAATTCGACCCCGTGACGCATGGCAGCCTGCTCAGTGGCATGGCGCAATTGCAGCGCAATGCCCGTGATCTGCAGGAATCCGTCATGTCGATTCGCATGGTGCCGATGGATGTGGTGTTCAACCGCTTCCCGCGGCTTGTGCGTGACCTTGCCGGTAAATTGGGTAAAAAAGTCGAGCTGGTGACCGAGGGCAAGGCGACCGAGCTTGACAAGGGGCTGATCGAGCGCATCGTCGACCCCATGACCCATCTGGTGCGCAACAGCCTCGATCACGGTATTGAAACACCCGAAAAAAGACGTGCCGCGGGAAAGTCCGAAACCGGCACGCTCAAGCTTTCTGCAAGTCACCAGGGTGGCAATATTCTGATCGAGATAAGCGACGACGGGGGCGGCCTGAGTCGCGACAGGATTCTCAAGAAGGCCTATTCCAGCGGGCTGGCGGTATCGGATGCAATGAGCGACGATGAAGTCTGGCAGCTGATCTTTGCGCCGGGCTTTTCGACCTCCGAGGAGGTGACCGATCTTTCCGGTCGCGGTGTCGGTATGGACGTAGTCAAGCGCAACATTTCCCAGATGGGTGGGCATGTCGATATCCAGTCTGCGCAGGGGCAGGGGACGACCATACGCATTGTTTTACCACTGACGCTGGCGATTCTCGACGGCATGTCGGTGCGCGTTGGTGAAGAAGTCTACATTCTGCCGCTGGGCGCTATTCAGGAGTCGATGCAGGTTACCGACGATAACCTCAGCTCGGTTACCGGTAGCGAGCGGGTACTCTATTTCCGCGGCGACTATCTTCCGCTGGTTGAGCTCTGGAGAGTATTCGACATTCCGAATGCCAAGCAGGAGGTTAAACAGGGCATCGTCATGGTGGTGCAGAGCGAGGGACGCCAGTTTGCGCTACTGGTCGATCAGCTTATCGGCCAGCATCAGGTGGTGGTCAAGAGCCTCGAGACCAACTATAAGCGTGTCCCCGGTATCTCGGCGGCGACCATTATGGGCGACGGGAGCGTGGCGCTGATTCTGGATGTGCCGGCACTTTCGCGTGCCACTGTCAAGCGCGAAGCCCCACAGGACAGCCGGCGTCATGAGGCGGCCGGCCTGCATTGATGGCTTGCAGCCTTCAAAAAATGCATAGACGTTAACTTCAGTATCAAGGGCCAATCAGGAGAGAACAATGGAAGCAGCCGCTGCGGATCATCACAAGATCGAAGGAGAAGGGCACGAATTTCTGGTATTCCGTCTCGGCGAGGAGGAGTACGGCATCGATATTCTGAGTGTTCAGGAAATTCGCGGCTATGAGGGCGTAACGCGCATTGCCAATGCGCCCTCTTTTATAAAGGGAGTCACCAATCTGCGTGGCGTCATCGTGCCGATTGTCGACCTTCGCCTCAAGTTCAACATCGGTAACGCCGACTTTACGGCACAAACTGTCGTGATCGTACTCAATATTGGCAAGCGCGTAGTCGGGGTCGTGGTCGATGGCGTATCGGATGTCCTCTCACTGACGACCGATCAGATCAAGCCGGCACCCGAATTTGGCGCGACACTTTCAACGCAGTATCTTCGTGGTCTGGGCAGCCTTGAGGACAGGATGCTGATTCTGGTCGACATTGAGGGGCTTATGACCAGCGAAGAGATGGCCCTTATCGACGAAGCGACATGACGAATCGACCGGCATGCTAAAGAAAATAGCCGGCAATGAAAGGCTCGCAGCCAAGAGATTGCCATAGCATTTATTGTCGGTTTATCAGGTTAAAGTAAACTATCGGGATGCCGATAATATCCCTGAAACAATGTAATGTCGTTGAATCCTGGAACAGGAGTTCCTGTTAGCCGCTTACCCCAGTGCGGGGCGAAGTCACTGACGATCCATCGGTCGTGGCAACTTTGTAGTGGTTCAGGTCGCCGGTATTCGTCAGCAGGCCGGATGGAGTAGTCAAAATGGAAGAAGTGGCGGAAAGTCGCGATCTGAGGCTGACAGATGAAGATTTCGAGCGTGTTCGGCGTCTGATACACGAACGTGCCGGCATTGCACTTGCCATGCATAAAAAGGAGATGGTGTATAGCCGTTTGGCAAGAAGGGTGCGGACGCTGGGCATGATGCAGTTCAAGAAGTATCTGGACATGCTGGATGGTCATGCCGAGGCGAAAGAGTGGGAGCATTTTGTCAACGCATTGACCACCAATCTGACTTCATTTTTTCGCGAGGCCCATCACTTTCCTATTCTTGCCGATCACATCAGAGACAGAAAAGAGCCGGTAAAAATATGGTGTTGCGCCGCTTCGACCGGTGAAGAGCCCTGGTCGCTGGCCATGACGGTGTCGGATGCGCTCGGCAGTGCAGCGCAGAATGCCATTATTACGGCCACCGATATTGATACCCGAGCACTTGCCGTTGCCAGTGAAGGTATTTATCCGCTCAATCAGGTCGAAAAGCTGCCCTCTGAAACGCTGAAAAAGTTTTTCATGCGTGGTACCGGCGCGCGAACCGGTGTAGCACGCGTCAATCCGAAAATTTTCCCGATGGTGCGCTTCAAGTCGTTGAACCTTCTGGGACCAAGGTGGGATCTGGAGGGGCCCTTCGATGCCATATTCTGCCGTAATGTCATGATC
This sequence comes from Kushneria aurantia DSM 21353, assembly GCF_000382245.1. GTDB lineage: Bacteria > Pseudomonadota > Gammaproteobacteria > Pseudomonadales > Halomonadaceae > Kushneria > Kushneria aurantia. Next base: position 41,224 of record NZ_KB907878.1, on the reverse strand, counting down.
TATTTCGAGAAGGAAACACAGAAAAAAATTCTTGAAAGGTTTGCGCCTCTGCTCAAATCGGATGGTCTGCTTTTCGCGGGCCACTCCGAAAACTTTACCTATCTGACCGATGCTTTCAAATTGCGCGGTCATACGGTCTACGGGCTAGGGAAGACGGGGCGATAAAATTGATCAGCGACGAAATTGGCCATGGATTGGCAAGCCACTTTTATTTTGACCGCGATGACAACCTTGAGGCGATCAAGGTGCTGCCCGGCGAATATTTCGTCACTCACAAGCCGATGGTGCTTGCTACCGTACTGGGTTCCTGTGTGTCGGCCTGTATTCGCGATCCACGTGCGGGGATCGGTGGTATGAATCACTTCATGCTGCCCGGCGATGGCAGCCGCGATCATAGCGGTTCGCGGCTGCGCTACGGCGAGGCGGCCATGACCACTCTGGTTGAAGAGATCTGCCGGCGGGGCGGTAAACGGCAGCACCTGGAGGCCAAACTGTTTGGCGGTGGGATGGTGATATCCGGCATGGCGTCTCGAGTGGGGCAGGCCAACAGCGAATTTGCCGTTGACTGGCTCGAGCGGGCCGGTATCCCACTGCTGGCACAGGATTTAAACAATAGCTATGCCCGCCGAGTGCATTACCTGCCTGCTACCGGGCAGGCGCGACTGAAACGCCTTCAGGGTAGCGACAATTTACAGCAACGCGAGAAGAAGCTGCTGGCATCACTGCTTGATGAGGCACCGCCGCCGGCTCTGGCGGCAGATATCAAGGGAGCACTGAGGTGAATAGAATCAAGGTGTTATGTGTTGATGATTCGGCGCTGATTCGCAGCCTGATCAGCGAAATCATCAACCAGGAGTCCGACATGGAAGTGGTCGCCACCGCGCCTGATCCGCTGGTCGCGCGTGAGCTGATCAAACAGCATAACCCGGACGTTTTGACGCTGGATGTCGAGATGCCGCGCATGGATGGCCTTGATTTCCTTGAACGTCTGATGCGTCTTCGCCCCATGCCGGTGGTCATGGTCTCTTCACTGACCGCACGAGGCTCCGAAGTGACCATGCGAGCACTGGAGCTTGGCGCAGTCGACTTCGTTACCAAACCGCAGCTGGGCATCCGCGATGGCATGGTGGAGTACGCCCGCGAAATTACCGACAAGATTCGCGTGGCGTCGCGGGCAAGGCTTAAAAAACCCGCTTCACCGTCGCAGCCGGCGCCGCCGACCAAAACGCTCAGGGCACCGCTCTACTCCAGTGAGAAGCTGCTGATCGTGGGCGCTTCCACCGGTGGTACCGAAGCGATTCGCGAGTTTCTGATGCCGCTGCCGCCGGACAGCCCGGCGGTGCTGATCACCCAGCATATGCCGGCCGGCTTTACCCGCTCTTTTGCCGCGCGACTGGACAGTCTGTGTCGCATCAGCGTCAAGGAGGCGGTCGACGGTGAAAGGGTGCTGCCCGGACACGCCTATCTGGCACCGGGGGGCACGTCACATCTACGATTGGCACGCAGCGGCGCCAACTATGTGGTGTCCCTGGGTGAAGACCCGCCCATCAACCGCCATCGCCCTTCGGTCGATGCGCTGTTTGAATCCGCTGCTGCTGGTGCAGGCAAGAATGCCATCGGTATTCTGCTCACCGGTATGGGCAAGGATGGTGCTCAGGGGCTTTTGAAGATGCGTCAGGCGGGCGCCTGGACGCTGGCGCAGGACGAAGCCAGCTGCGTCGTATTCGGCATGCCACGCGAGGCGATCGCGCTGGATGCCGCATGCGAGGTGGTTTCCATTTCCAGTATGTGCGAGCGTGCTCTGGCTCATCTGGGCGGGGACAACCGGCAGTCGATGCGGGTATGAGCAGATTTTCAACAGGCCTTCAGGGCATCAAGGGGGAGGAATAGCAGCAATGGTCGACAAGAATATGCATATGTTGGTGGTGGACGACTTTCCCACCATGCGACGTATCGTGCGTAACCTGCTCAAGGAGCTGGGGTTCACCAACGTCGAAGAGGCCGAGGACGGCGCCGAGGCGCTGTCGAGGCTGCGCGCCGATAGCTTCGAGTTTGTGGTGACCGACTGGAACATGCCCAATCTGGACGGTCTGGAGATGCTCAAGCAGATTCGTGCCGATGACAGCCTCAAGCATCTGCCGGTGCTGATGGTAACCGCCGAGGCCAAGAAGGAGAACATCATTGCCGCGGCCCAGGCCGGCGCCAATGGCTATGTGGTCAAGCCCTTCACTGCCGCAACGCTTGAAGAGAAGCTCAACAAGATTTTTGAAAAGCTCGACAAGTGAAGGCCTCCAGCAGCTATCGGGAGATAACGACATGACATCCGATTCTCGTTCAGAGAGCGACGAAACGCTCAACACCGACCTGATTGCTCGCATCGGTCAGCTGACACGTTCTCTGCGTGACAATATGCGCGAACTCGGTCTCGACAAGGAAGTCGAAAAAGCCGCCCAGGCGATTCCCGACTCCCGTGACCGACTGGGTTATATCGCCAGCATGACCGAACAGGCGGCAGAGCGTTCGCTTAACGCCAGTGAAGCCGCCCAGCCGATTCAGGAAAACATCGAAAAGCAGGCTGGCGAACTGGCCGGGCGCTGGGATCAGTGGTTCGATCAGCCGCTCGAGGATCAGCAGGCCCGCGACCTGGTGGCGGATACACGCGCCTATCTCGAGTGGATACCGGAGCAGACTCGGGCTACCCAGAGTCAGCTGATGGAAGTCATGATGGCGCAGGACTTCCAGGACCTCACCGGTCAGGTCATCAAGAAGATGATGGACATGATCCACGAGATCGAAAGTGAATTGATACAGGTGCTGATCGAGAGCACTCCGACCGAGAACATGCGCGAGCGAGTCAGAGTGAAAAACAAATCGGATGAGCTGCTCAACGGGCCCCAGGTCAAAAAGGATGCGCCCGATGTGGTGACCGACCAGGGGCAGGTCGACGATCTGCTCGACAGCCTCGGTTTCTGAGTCCCGGCCGCAGCCGATTCCTCCCATTGCTCGAATAGCTCCGCTGCGACGGGGCTATTCGGGCAATACCCCGTCGACCACCCCGCACAAAATGTCGCCTGAGTAGACCGAACCCGATAGACGGGCAGGATATGGCAGACGACAGTGATGAAGAGAAAACCGAAGAGCCCACAGCACGACGCCTTGAAAAGGCGCGTGAGGAGGGCCAGATTGCGCGTTCGCGAGAGCTGACCACCTTCATGATGCTGATGGTCGGCATCGGCGGCCTTTGGCTGACCATGAGCTGGATGGGCGATCATCTGGGTCGCATCATGAGTTCTTCGATGTCGTTTGAAACGGCGGTAGCTCGCGACCCGCAGGTAATGATGATCCATGTGTTCGAGGTGGCACGCCAGGCGCTGCTGGCGATCGCCCCCATACTGGGCATCATGACACTGATCGCGCTGTTCGCGCCGATGGCGCTGGGCGGCTGGCTGTTCTCCACCAAGTCACTCAAGTTCGATGCCAAACGCCTGAACCCGCTCTCCGGATTCAAGCGCCTGTTCTCCAGCCAGATTCTTGCCGAACTTGCCAAGACGATTGCCAAGTCGATTTTGATCGGGTTGATCGCTGCCATCTATCTCTACTATCAGCAGGGAGCATTGCTGGGACTGGCCAACGAAAATATTCAGACCGCGATCCAACATGCTCTGATGATGGTGCTGACCTGCTGTGCACTGATCATGCTCTCTTTTATCGTGGTGATTCTGATCGACGTGCCCTACCAGCTCTGGAGTCATACCAAGAAGCTGCGCATGAGTCGCCACGATATCAAGCAGGAGCACAAGGAGTCGGAGGGCGACCCCCAGGTCAAGGGGCGTATTCGCCAGCAGCAGCAGGCCGCTGCCCGACAACGCATGATGAGTCAGGTGCCCGATGCCGATGTGATCATTACCAACCCGACCCATTTCGCCGTGGCGCTGGTCTACAGGGAGGATCAGATGGGGGCTCCCCGGGTTGTCGCCAAGGGCGCCGACAAGGTGGCCGGACGCATTCGCGAGCTGGGTCGCGAGCATCGCGTGCCTTTTCTGGAAGCGCCGGCGCTGGCACGCTCGCTCTATCGCTTCGGCGATCTGGACCAGGAGATTCCGGCGCAACTCTATACCGCCGTGGCGGAAGTGCTTGCCTGGGTATTTCAGCTCAAGCGCTTTCGCAGCGAAGGCGGGTGGGTACCCACTGCGCCGAGCGATATCGAGGTGCCGCCGGAGATGGCCTATGCACCGCAGCAGACGGCTTCACGGGATGGCCCGCCGCCGTGACCACAGCGCACTGCAGGTTTTTCATGACGTTTCTACATCGCTGCCACCTGGCAGTGCTGTGTACTTTCGGATACTGATATGAACGCACTGAACGGGCTTTTCCGCGGCAGCGGACTGAATCAGCCGAGTCAGCTCAAATACCTGGCAGGGCCGATACTGATTCTGATGATCCTGTCGATGATGGTGCTGCCGCTGCCGCCATTTCTGCTCGATCTGCTGTTCACCTTCAATATTGCGCTGTCGATCATGGTGCTGCTGGTGAGCATGTTTACCAGCAAACCGCTGGATTTTGCCGCCTTTCCGGCGGTGCTCTTGTTCTCGACGCTGCTGCGGCTGTCGCTCAACATCGCCTCGACGCGCGTCATCCTGCTGCAGGGCCATACCGGCGATGGCGCCGCGGGTAACGTGATCGAGGCCTTCTCGGCCTTTCTGGTTGGTGGCAATTTCGCCGTCGGCCTGGTGATCTTCATCATTCTGGTGGTGATCAACTTCATGGTCATCACCAAGGGCGCCGGCCGTATCGCCGAAGTGGGCGCGCGCTTTATCCTGGATGCCATGCCCGGCAAGCAGATGGCGATCGACGCCGACCTCAATGCCGGTCTGATCGACGAAAACCAGGCGCGCGAGCGGCGCGAGGTGATCTCTCAGGAGGCGGACTTCTTCGGCTCCATGGACGGCGCCAGCAAGTTCGTGCGCGGCGATGCCATCGCCGGCATTTTGATTATGATCATCAACATTATCGGCGGTCTGATCATCGGCATGGCGCAGCACGATCTTTCCGCCGGCGAGGCGGCGCGCTCCTACACGCTGTTGACCATCGGTGACGGCCTCGTCAGCCAGATCCCGGCGCTGATCATCTCGACTGCCGCCGGCGTGACGGTCTCCCGCGTCAATACCGATCAGGACGTCGGCCATCAGCTACTGGGACAGCTTTTCAACAATCCGCGGGTGCTGATCCTGGCTGCCGGTGTTGTCGGGCTGCTGGGGCTGGTGCCCGGCATGCCCAACTTCGTCTTCCTGCTGTTTACCTTTCTGCTGGGCGCGCTGGCCTGGTATGTCATGCGTCAGGGGCGACAGCAGCGCGTTCAGGAAGAGAGCCGGCAACAGCAACAGGCCGCTGCGCCCGCCCCTGAAAACCGTGAGGCGAGCTGGGAAGACGTTCAACTGGTCGATCCACTGGGGCTCGAGGTCGGGCATCGGCTGATTCCGTTGGTCGACCAGAACCAGGACGGCGAGCTTCTCAAGCGCATCAAGAGTCTGCGCAAGAAGTTCGCTCAGGAAGTGGGCTTTCTGCCGCCGGTGGTGCACATTCGCGACAATCTTTCCTTCCAGCCGCAGCAGTATCACATCGCGCTCAACGGCGTCACGATCGGTCAGGGCGAGGCCTGGCCGGGTCAGTATCTGGCCATCGACCCGGGGCAGGCGGCGGGTAAACTGGAAGGGCGTGCTACCACCGACCCGGCCTTCGGCCTGCCGGCCACCTGGATTGATGCCGGACAGCGCGATCAGGCACAGATCCAGGGTTTCACGGTCGTCGATGCCAGTACCGTGGTGGCCACCCATCTCAATCATCTGCTGCACAAGCACGCCCACGAAATGCTGGGCCGTGGCGAGGCGCAGAAACTGCTGGATCGGCTATCGGCCGAGTCGCCCTCGCTGGTCGAGGAGGTGATTCCCAAGCAGGTTCCGCTGACGACCCTGACGCGCATTTTGCAGAATCTGCTGGAGGAGGATGTCTCGATCCGCGATATGCGCACCATCCTCGATACGCTGGCCGACCACGCCAACCATACCACCGACCCCATGGAGTTGACGGCGGCGGTGCGCGTGGCGCTGGGGCGCTCCATTACCCAGCACTATTTCCCCGGCAGCGAACCCGCCGAGGTGATCGGGCTGGATGGCAACCTCGAACAGATGTTGCACCAGGCGCTCAACAGCGGTGGCGGTCTCGAGCCCGGGCTGGCGGATACGCTATTGCAGCAGGCCGAACAGGCCGTTCAGCGTCAGGAGAGCCGTGGCGTCACGCCGGTACTGGTGGTTCAGCACTCGCTGCGAGCGCTGCTGGCGCACTTCCTGCACCGGCGTCTGCCCAGCCTTGTGGTGCTCTCCCAGGCCGAGCTGCCCGAAGATCGCCAGATTCGCGTAGCGCAGATGATCGGAGGCCAGCAGTGAGGCGTCGAGCGGGCGTCGATTTCCCGTTATGGATTGCTGTCGGTCTGATAGCGCTGGCGGCTGGCGCCCCGGCTCAGGGCGCCGGTGGTGGCGCCGTGGTTATTGACGACAGCACGCCCGATCTCGCTCAGCGCGAGCGTGTCTATCAGGTCAGACTGCAACACCCTACGCTTGAGCAGCTCGACGGTGAGATCACGACGCTTTACTGGCGCATCGAACTGGCCCCGTCCCGTGAGCTGCCCATTATCGAGCTCTGCGTGGCCGGTTATTGCGATCAACTCGAAATGCGGCGTGGTGCCAGCAATGAATTCGAAGGCCTGCCGGCCGACAGTAATATCGAATTTCGTTTCATGGTGCCCGGCCGCGGCATGCTGCAAAGGCCGATTCGCGGCGGCAGTCTGCAGCTGATCGTTAACTATCGGCAGCAAACAGCGGGGCAGTAGGCAAGGGTAGTAAAGAAGGGCGAGCCGCCGTTGCAAAAAGCAGCGGCCGGGGGAGAGCCCGGCCGCAGAGCGTCTCAGCCGCAGAGATAGGTACTGCTGCCTCGCAGGTTGCGCTGGCGGCCGTTGGGACCATACATGGTCATGCCGGCAGCGTTTTGCAGGAACTCGAGCGCGCGGTTATGAAAATCGAGGCGACGCTCGATGGTAAAGCCGTTGAGGCGGTTGCGCTGCGAAGCCGTTTCGGTAAGTTCGATCAGGCGCTGCCATGAGTCGTCAAGATCGTGCTCTCTGGCGTAAAGATCGCTGCCGGTGCGGTCGGGGGTAAAGCCCTGCTGCTCCAGCACAGCGCGGCGTGCGCGATCAAGCTGATCGAGGCGCATCGTTGCAGTGCCCTTTCGCTCGCAGACATTCAAAAGCGTCTCGATATCGACCGGGTGGTCGTCAAGCAGCTCTGATTCGCGGCCAAGCAGTGCAACAAAGCTTTCCAGCGCTTCGTTGATCTGAGCCAGTATGTCAGCGTAGTCACTCATGGCAGGCACTCTCCTGGTCACAAAAGCCGCTTATCGGCCATCGGCAAGCAGCTCTCGCGCGCTTTCGATCAGGCCATCGGCAATCTTGTCGGTACGAATTTCAAACTGTCCGTCACGAATCGCCTCACGCAGCTCGTCAACCCGGGCGGTATCGATATCACCGTCCGTGTTGTGCGCACTGGAGGGCATCCAGCGGGAGGATACGTCCCCTCCGCTCTGCGCACCGGCAGCAGCGTCGTTTTTGGCAACACTACCGGGACGTGTTCCCTGCTGACCCAGCAGCTGGCTCAGCGACGTATTCGAATCGATCTTCATGGCTGTAATCTCCGCAACGCTCTCCCGAAACAGGTAGGCAGTCTGTGACGCTTGCTGCCTGTGTGCACTCTTTATCGACAGATAGAGCGCACTCTTTAGTCCCGATCATAACAGAGTGCTACGATTTTTTATGCCCGCCATCCATGGCGTGCACCCTCCGGGCCGCCTTCGGCGTTAAAAATCGTTCCCGACGATTTTTTATGCCCGCCAGCCCGCCATCCATGGCGTGCACCCTCCGGGCCGCCTTCGGCGTTAAAAATCGTTCCCGACGATTTTTTATGCCCGCCAGCCCGCTATCCATGCCGTGCACCCTCCGGGCCGCCTTCGGCGTTAAAAATCGTTCCCGACAATTTTTTATGCCCGCCAGCCCGTTATCCATGGCGGGCCACGCATCGCGTGTCGGCAATCTTTTCAGCGCACTTCGACGACGCCGCTGTCGATGGCCGTACCGTTGACGATCCGGCCCGAGGGCGTCCTGACCCTGACATTCTCGCCACGCGCGGCGCTGTTGAGCGCCCGGCCGCTGCTGCGTACCTGAAAGCCCTGGCCGGTTACGCGAAGCGCTACCTCCTGCCCACCGTCGACCAGCCGTGGCGATTTGACCATGCCCTGCTGAAGGGGTTGGCCGGTGCCGATACGACGCTGGCTCACCTGGCCCACCAGAAGCTCAGGGTCGGTGATCAGGCGACCATTGAAGCGCGAGAAGTCGCCTTCCTGCCAGCGCAGGTCGGAGGCCTGAATGGTTTCGCCGGGGGCGATATCGCGTACAGGAACCGGATATTCCCCATAGAGGTGGACATTGGCCTGAAAATAGCGCGTTTCCGGCGCATCACCCGGACAGCGAATGCCGACCGTCGTGCGGCCACTGATTGAGCCGCCGCTGCCCGGCAGAAAAGCCTGCGGGCTTTGGCAGGGGCGCTGAGCCGCACTGGTCAAGGTCACTTCGATTTCGACTCTGGCATCGCTGCTGGCGGTCTGTTCGAGCAGAAAACCCTCGATAGTAGTGCGGATTGCCTCTTCGTCGGCTGCCGCCGCGGTGGGCAACAGCGCGGCCGACAGCAGCACAACGAATGCGGCGCCACGGCATCGGTCGTGGTAACGAGAGCCCGAGAGCTTTTGGAGTAGTGATGCCGCCATGACGCAACAGCTCCGCCTGAGGGTAATGCGATAAAGCGCATTCTAGGCCAGGGCGGCAAGGATCAGGCGGTGAAATGGGCGCGCAAAAATGGCCTTTTCTTTCGATGGCAATGCGTGGCTGCTCCTTATTCTGTGCTCAACCTGCCAAATGCCATGACAGGCGTTTGGCACCCGAGTGTTATGTCAGGGACAGGGGACAAGGAGCGCAGTGCGTTGGCGGCCAGACGGGCCCGGCCTTGTCCTCTCCAATCGGAGCAGTCTCATGATCGACAGGCTCAGCGCCTCGCTGGATTACTTTCAGAACACCCTGAGCCTGCGTGCCAGGCGCCAGGAGATGTTGTCATCCAACATCGCCAACGCCGATACGCCGGGCTACAAGGCAAGGGATATCGACTTTCGCCAGGAGCTCGAGCGTATGACCGAGCAGGGCGGTCAACAGGGTCCGCTCAACCTGAGCACGACGTCCAGCCGTCACATTCACGGCCAGGCGCCGGCGTCGGCAGCCGGTGGTGTCGATATGCTCTATCGCATTCCCTCCCAGCCGAGCCTCGATGGCAATACCGTTGACATGGATATGGAGCGGGTCAATTTCGCTGATAACGCCATGCGCTATCAGGCCGACCTGCAGTTCATGACCAGCCGTATTCAGGGTCTGCGCAGTGCCATGCAATCCGGCAACTGATGATCGCCATCAGGGAGAGTAGTCAATGAGTCTTTTCAGTGTATTTGAAATTTCCGGTTCGGCGCTGACCGCTCAGTCACAGCGCATGAACGTGACGGCCAGTAACCTGGCCAACGCCGACAGCGTGGCGGGCCCTGACGGCGAGCCCTATCGCGCACGGCAGGTGCGCTTCGAGCTGGCGTCCAATCCCGGCGAGTCGATCGGTGGCGTAAGGGTCAGTGAGGTGCTCGAGGATCAGAGCGCACCGCGCCGCGTTTACGATCCGCAGAATCCGGCGGCGGACGATCAGGGCTATGTCAGCATGCCCAACGTCGACCCCACCGAAGAGATGGTCAACATGATCTCGGCGGCGCGCTCCTATGAGGCCAACGTCGAGGTGCTCAATACCAACAAGTCACTGATGATGAGAACGCTGTCGCTCGGTCAGGGCGGCCAGTAAGGAGGCATTATGGCTTTTGACAGTTCCATGCTTGCTGCAGTGAACGGTTCGCGAACCACCAATCCCATGGCCGCAGGCACAAAGATGGGAGTGGAGAGCGCGGGTGAGCTCAACGATCGCTTTATGCGGCTGCTGGTCACGCAGCTGCAGAATCAGGATCCGCTCAACCCGATGGAGAATTCCGAGTTCACCTCGCAGCTGGCGCAGATCAACACCGTCAGCGGCATCAACTCGCTCAACCAGACGCTCTCCAGCATCACCGAGCAGATGAACGCTTCGCAGAAGCTGCAGGCGGGCGCCATGGTGGGTCGTGGCGTGCTGGTCGAGGGTAATGAGGTGTGGGTCAACAACCGAGCCGAGGGTGAAGAGGGCGGCAATGACAGCAATACCGTGCTGCCGTTTGGCGTCGAGCTGGGCGGTGCCGCGGCCAGCGCCCGGGCCGTCATCAAGGATCCCGCGACCGGCGAGATCGTCAACGAATATGATCTGACCAAAAACGGTCCGCTCAAGAGCGGAGTGCAGTACTTTACCTGGGATGGCACCAACGCCTCCGGGGAAAAGGTGGCGAACGGCAAATATCAGGTGTCCATTTCCGCGACCGATAGCGCTGGCAATGCGGTGAAGAGCAGTACGCTGCAGTACGGCTATGTCAGCGGTGTGATGACCAGTGGCGAAGAACCAATGCTGGATCTGGGGCCCAACATCGATAGCGTTGCGCTCAATCAGGTGAAGCAAATTCTCTAATTCGAGCCTTGCGGCGGGCTTTTGGAAGTGCGCCGAGGCAGATGGCACTTGCATGACCGGCAGCGCCGGCGACAAATTCATGCCTCTTACAGGATGACAACATGGCTTTCACGCAGGGTATCAGCGGCCTTAACGCCGCTTCACGTCAGCTCGACACTATCGGCAACAACATCGCCAACTCGCAAACGGTCGGTTTCAAGTCAGCACGTACCGAGTTCGCCGATATCTATGCCGGCTCCAAGGGGCTGGGTGTGCAGGTTTCCGGTATCACCCAGGGTTTCAGCACCGGCGCGCTGGAAAATACCGGCCGCGACCTTGATCTGGCCATCGACGGCGGTGGTTTCTTCCGTCTCAACGACGGGCAGCAGATTACCTACTCGCGTAACGGCCAGTTCCAGGTAGACGAACAGGGCTTTATGGTCAACGGCAACGGAGCGCGCCTGACGGGCTATCCGGTCAATGATCCCAACGGCGCCAACCCGCAGGTACTGGACGGTGCTGATCCGGTAGCGCTGCAAATTCCGCAGGCTGATCTGCAGGCCAACGCTACCAGCCAGGCGTCCATGGAGCTCAACCTCAACTCTTCGGCTGAAACTCTGGGTGCGGGTGACATCGATCCCGCGGATTCAGAGAGCTACAACTTCACCCGGCCAATCACAACCTATGACTCCCTGGGTAATCCACAGCAGGTCAATCTCTATTTCAGAAAAGTCAGTTCTGTTGAAGATGGTCCGAGTAACTGGAGTTTTGCGGCCTTTAGTAACGGTAATCAGGTAGGTGAGTCAAATCTTGTGTTTGACTCCAATGGCCAGCTTACCGATGGTGGGGAGCAGGCTATATCGATTGGACTGAATAACGGTGCCGAGTCGCCGCTTAACTTTAATCTGGACCTGGCGGCCACTCAGTTCAGCGGAGAGTCTGCTGTTCGTAGTGCCTCTCAGGACGGTTATCAGGCTGGTAGTTTCACCAGTCTTTCTATCGCCGAGAACGGCAACCTGATTGGTAATTACTCCAATGAGCAGAGTCGTGTGCTGGGTCGTGTGGCATTGGCAGAATTCGCCAATGAGCAGGGCCTGCAGCCGATGGGTAACAATGCCTGGACGGCGACTCAGTCTTCCGGTCAGGAGCTTTTGGGGACTGCGGGTAGCGGTCAGCTGGGGTCGCTACGCTCGGGTACGGTCGAGGCATCCAACGTCGATCTGGCCGGCGAGCTGGTCAGCATGATCGTGGCCCAGCGTAACTACCAGGCCAACGCCCAGACCATCAAGACTCAGGACCAGATCCTGCAGACCGTGGTTACCCTGCGTTAAGCGGCACTATCTCGACTCACAAGTCGTCTGCCCGCAAAAAGACCGGCCCGTTGGGCCGGTCTTTTCCTTTATGTATCAGCGGCTTGTTGCCGCGTCCTGAAATACGCCCTCTGAAGGGCCTTTCTTGTCCCTTTGCCGAAGGCTTCGAGCGTGTTTACTGGGCGCAATTCAGGAAATTGCCTTTCCGGTTCTCTACACCACCTCGGAGCCGTCGATGGATAGAATGATCTACACCGCCCTGTCGGGTGCCAAACAAAGCATGCAGCAGCAGTCGGTAGTGTCGAACAACATCGCCAATGTCTCGACTACCGGTTTTCGCGCTCAGCTGCATGCCACCCGTACGGCTCCCATGGAGGGGCCCGGCCATTTGACACGCGCCTTCAGTGTCGAGACAACGCCGGGATCCGATTTCTCCTCCGGGCCGTTGCAGAGCACCGGTCGGGCGCTGGACGTCGCCATCGAAGGGCGTGGCTGGCTGGCGGTGGAGACCGAAAACGGCGATACCGCCTTTACCCGCAACGGTAACCTTCAGGTCGACGCGACCGGCATGCTGCGCTCCGAGGGGCGTCCGGTGTTGGGCGACGGCGGCCCTGTCGTTGTGCCCCTCAATGCCGAGGTGGCCATCGCCCCCGACGGCACCGTGTCAGCCCGTGAGCCGGGCACCCAGGTGCAGGCCGAGGTGGGGCAGCTAATGCTGACCGACTATCCCGCCGGCAACATGCAGCGCCGTGAAGATGGTTTGTTCAACGCCCTTGATGAAGAGGGTGAGCCGGTTGAGGTCGTATTGCGAAATGAAAACGTGCGAGTCGCCAGCGGTGCGCTGGAAGGCAGCAACGTCAGCGCTACCGAGGCGATGGTGGCGATGATTGATGTTGCGCGCAGCTATGAGATGAACATGAAGGTGCTCAGCAGCGCCGACCAGACCGCCCAGCGGGCCAATTCGATTCTGTCTACCAGCTAATCACTCGGAAAAGAGTCTCCTCTTCCGGCAAGCGATATGATCCGGGCAGACGCCCGACAACGGAGTCTTAGTCAATGATCAGTGCACTCTGGACGGCCAAGACCGGCCTTGAGGGTCAGCAGACCCAAATGGACGTGATCTCCAATAACCTGGCCAACGTCTCGACCAACGGTTTCAAGCGCTCGCGCGCGGTCTTTCAGGATCTGGTCTATCAGAACCTGCGCCAGCCCGGCTCGATGTCGTCGGCGCAGACCAATCTGCCCACCGGGCTGCAGATCGGTACCGGCGTGCGGCCGGCGGCCACCGAACGGCTGCACACTCAGGGCAACCTCGAGCAGACCGGCAACAGCAAGGATGTGGCGATTCAGGGCGATGGTTTCTTCGCCGTACAGATGCCTGACGGTACCAGCAGCTTTACTCGCGACGGCTCCTTTCAGGTGGATCAGAACGGTCAGTTGGTCAACACCAACGGCTATCCGATCCAGCCTGCCATCGTGGTGCCGCAGAATGCGCTCTCCATGAGCATCGCCCAGGACGGCACCGTCTCCGTGCAAACGCCCGGTAACCCCAACAGCCAGCAGATCGGCCAGCTGCAGCTGACCCAGTTCATCAATCCGGCCGGTCTGGAAAGCATTGGCGACAATCTCTATCGCGAAACCGATGCTTCCGGCCCGCGCAACGATACGGTGCCCGGCCTCAACGGCGCCGGCACGTTGCGCCAGAATTTCGTCGAGACCTCCAATGTCAACGTGGTGGAGGAGATGGTCAGCATGATCGAGACCCAGCGCTCCTACGAAATCAACTCCAAGGCGGTCTCCACCGTGGATCAGATGCTTGGCCGGCTGACCCAGATATAAAGGAGGGCATCATGTCGCTTGTATTGCCTGATCACCATGGCATTCCCGGCACACGAAGCCGTGGCAGCGTGAAGGGACACCTGCGGCTGATGCTGGTGGCGATACTGGCTTTGGTGCTGACGGCCTGTGCCCAGGTGCCGCGCCAGAACGTAGTGCAGGGGCCGACGACAGCCCCCCCGCAGCCACCGCCGCAGCCTATCGCCAATGGCTCGATCTATCAGAGCAATTACACCAAGCCGCTGTTCGAGGATCGCAGGCCGCGCAGCGTGGGCGACATTCTGACCATCGTCATCAACGAGGATGTCAGCGCCACCAAGACCTCGGCGGCCAATGCCAGCCGTAATGGCTCGACGGGCCTGAATGTGGAAGGTACGCCGGATGCACTGAGTAGCCTACTGGAAGGGCAGGGCATTGACCTGTCGGGGTCGTCCGACTTTCAGGGGCAGGGCGGCGCCAACGCCTCCAATACCTTTACCGGCACCATTACCACCACCGTGATGGATGTGCTGCCGAACGGCAATCTGCAGGTGGCCGGCGAGAAGCGTATCGGTATCAACCAGGGGACCGAATACATCCGCTTTTCGGGTACGGTCAATCCGCGCACCATCACCGCGGCCAGCTCGGTACCCTCGACCCAGGTCGCCAACGCTCGCCTTGAGTATTACGGCGACGGCTACATCAACGAAGCGCAGACCATGGGCTGGCTGCAGCGCTTTTTCCTCAACGTTTCGCCCTTCTAGGCGCAGGATTACCTCATGATGGTCATGCTGACACTGCTGCGACGTCGTTTTTCCATTCAAGCGTTGCTGGCTGGCCTGGCGCTGCTGCTGGCTGCTCAGGTGCAGGCGCAGCGTCTGGGCGATATCGCCACTATCGAAGGGGTGCGCTCCAACCCGCTGATCGGCTATGGCCTGGTGGTGGGTCTCGACGGTAGCGGCGACCAGACCATGCAGACCCCCTTCACCGGACAGTCGATTACCAACATGCTCTCCGAGCTGGGTGTGGCCGTCGATGGCGGCAATACCATGATGCTCGACAATGTGGCGGCAGTGATGGTGACCGCCGACCTGCCTCCCTTTGCCGGTCAGGGACAGCGCCTGGACGTCACAGTATCGTCGATCGGTAATGCCGACAGTCTGCGTGGCGGTACGCTGTTGATGACGCCACTCAAGGGCGCGGATGGTCAGGTTTATGCGGTGGCACAGGGCAACATGCTGGTGCCCGGCGTCAGCGCTCAGGCGGGAGGCAACGCCATCCAGGTCAACCAGACAGCAGCAGGGCGCATTCCGGATGGCGCCATCATTGAGCGCAGCGTGCCCACCCGGCTGACCGAGCAGGGGCGTATCAGCCTCGAACTCAAGGATGCCGACTACAACACCGCGCTGCGTGCCATGAACGCCATCAACAGTGCGCTGGGCGAGGGCACCGCGGTGGCGCGTAATTCGCGGGTGATCTCGCTGGCGGCGCCGACCGGCGAGGCATCGCAGGTAGCTTTTCTTGCCCAGGTGCAGAATATCCAGGTGCAGCCGGGTATGGTGTCGCCGAAGGTGATCATCAACTCGCGCACCGGGTCGGTGGCGATGAATACCACCGTCACCCTGGATCGCGCCGCTATCGCTCACGGCAATCTGACGGTGAATATCGAGACCAACCCCATCATCAGTCAGCCCAACCCGCTGGCGGGTGGCGATACCGTAGTGGCCGGTGACACCAATATCGGCATCCAGGAGGAGTCCGGTGCGCTCAATATCGTCAGCGGCCCGGCGGATCTTGCCCAGGTGGTGGATGCTCTCAACCGTCTCGGTGCCACGCCCACTGATCTGATGGCGATTCTGCAGGCGCTCAAGCGCGCCGGCTCGCTCAATGCCGACCTGGAGATCATCTGATGTCGATCGACAATGCTCGCGGTCAGTTCGCGCTTGATGTTCGGGGCATGACGAAGCTGCGCCACAGTGCCGGCCGCGACCCTCAGGGCAATCTCAAGGAGACGGCCCAGCAGTTCGAGTCGCTGTTTTTGCAAAAAATGCTCAAGAGCATGCGCGACGCCATTCCCAAAAGCGATCTGCTCGAAAGCGACAGCCTCGATCAGTATACCGATATGATGGATCGCCAGTGGGCACAGCATCTTTCGGGCCAGGGGTTCGGACTTTCGAAAATGCTGGTGCAGCAGCTGTCAAAGGGGGAAGGGTCGGGCGAGCAGAGTGATCCCCTGCAACAGCTTCGCGCCGAGTCGCGTCCTCTCGACGCTACCAGTGCAGTGCCGCTGAGCGAACAGCACCAGGCGTACAATCGCGAGCTACAGCGCGCTGCGCAGCGGCCGTCGGCAGGCGGAGCGCTGATCGAAGGCTACCGTCCACTGGACAGCGATTCGCAAGCCGATGAAAGTGGCTCGGGCAGTCTCCTGCCAGGGCATCAGCGGCTGATAGCCGATGTAGCGCCGCACGTGGCCAACTTTGTGTCCCACATGGGCGATGCGGCGCGCGCCGTCAGCGAACGCACCGGCATCTCCGACCGGCTGATTCTGGCCCAGGCGGCACTGGAAAGTGGCTGGGGCGGCAGCGAGATTCGCAACGAAAACGGTAGCTCGAGCCACAACCTGTTCGGTATCAAGGCGACCGGCGGCTGGCAGGGCGAACGTAGTCACATTACTACCACCGAGTATGAAAACGGTCGGGCGATGAAAGTTCGCGACGATTTCCGCGCCTACGACTCCTACGAAGCGGCGTTTTCCGACTACGCACGTCTTTTGACCGATAACCCGCGCTATCGCCAGGTACTGGAAGCCGAAACGCCGGAAGCGGCGGCGCATGCCCTGCAGAATGCCGGCTACGCCACCGATCCCCGCTATGCCGACAAGCTGGTGGCGATCATGACGCAGCTACCTGATATGCGCTCGCCCATGGGCGAGTCGTTGTTTACCGGCAGCGACAGCAACGGTCGTCAGCAGGCCGCTGCCCGTGCCTACGCTCAGCAGAACGAAGCCATGGCGAGCGAAGCGAGCCGAATTTTCTGATTTTTTACCCACCGATGCCTTAAAAATCCTTCCGACCTGCCGATATAAGGGTCAGATCCTCATTAACTGCCCTGAAGTGTGGGAGAAAAGATATGTCGTTGATGAATACTGCGCTGAGTGGTTTGCGGGCCGCCCAGATCGGCCTTAACACCACCAGCAACAATATCGCCAACGTCAATACCGAAGGCTATAACCGTCAGTTGGTCAATCTTTCGGAAGGTCGGGGAAGCTACGCTGGCGGCCTGTTTTCCGGCAGCGGTGTCAATGTCGACGGTGTTCAGCGCCAGTATCAGCAGTACCTCTCTACCCAGCTCAATCAGGCACAAAGTGATCAGAGTGCCAGTAGATCGCATCTCGACCAGCTCCAGCAGGTCAATAACCTGCTGGCGGACGACGAAGGTGGGCTCAATACCCAGATACAGTCGTTTTTTGCCGGTATGCAGACGCTGGCCGACAATCCGGGCGATATTTCCGCGCGTCAGGCCATGCTGGGCAACGCCGAGAGCATGACCTCGCAGTTTCGCGCCACGGACAACTATCTGAAAAACATGGACAGCAACACCACGGCGCAGATGGGGGGCACACTCGACGAAATCAACAGCCTTGCTGGCCGGATCGCCGAACTCAACGGTCAGATCAACAGTACCCGTGCCAAGACCGGTACGGAGCCCAACGATATGCTGGATCAGCGTGATCTTGCGGTCTCGAAGCTCAGCCAGCTGACCGGCATTTCGGTCTACAGTCAGGACGGCAAGTACAATGTCTCCATGTCGAGCGGCGAAACCCTGGTGGCCGGCAATCGTGCACAGTCACTTGAAATGACCGCGTCACAGGCCGATCCCACTCGGCAGGTCGTCGCTTTTCGTAACGCCGATGGCAATCTTTCCGAGGTCAGCGAGAAGAAACTGAGTGGTGGTGAGCTGGGCGGCCTGATGGCGTTTCGCAACAAGACCCTGCCGGATGCCCAGCATCGCCTCGATCAGCTGGCCCATGCGCTGGGGTCACGTATCAACGAACTCCAGACCGGTGGTGTGGACCTCAATGGCAATGCCGGTAACGCGCTCTTTACCACCAGCGAGCCGGCGGTGACCGCCGATAGTCGCAATCAGGGGGAGGGCCAACCCGCTGTCTCCTTTAGTGGTGATATCGAAAACGTCGGCACCAGCAATTATCGCCTGACCGTCGACAACAGCGTTGATGCAGGGTATCGCCTGGAGCGCCTCAGCGACGGTCAGAGCGTCAGCGCTGAAGAGGCCGGGCTGGAGATCGATGTTGAAGGCCTGAATGACGGTGATCGTTTCAATATCAAGCCGCTGGAAGGTGCCGCCGCCGATCTAGGCGTTAGTGAAAGCATGACACCCGAAGGTGTAGCAGCCCGCAGCAATGAGCGGGATGCCGATGGCAATCTGGTGGAAGGCCGTACCGGCAACAGCAACGCACGCGCAATGGCCGACGTGCAGAGCGAGACGCTGATCGGTGGCAGCGCCAGCCTTAATACCGCCTATGCCTCGCTGGTAGGCGAAGTGGGTAATCGTACCGCAACGCTTGAAAGCAGCAACGAAACGCAGTCGGCGATCAGCCAGGAGATCAAGTCGGCGCAGCAGTCGGTGTCCGGCGTCAATCTCGACGAAGAAGCCGCCAATATGATGCGTTATCAGCAGTTTTACAGTGCCAATGCACAGATGATTCGCGCCTCTTCGGAGACATTCAACACGCTTCTGGGCATCATGCGATAAGCAGGGGAGTAACAGATCATGAGTATGCGTATCAGTACTTCCATGATGTTCGAACGTAGCCTGAATTCGATGCAGAGCCGTCAGGGTGACCTTGCACGCACCGGCGAGCAGATCGCTTCCGGCAACCGTATTGTCTCGCCTTCCGACGATCCGCGCGCGGCTTCTCAGGCGCTGATCGTCAAGCAGGATCAGGCGATCCAGTCGCAGTTCGAAAGCAGCCGCACCAGTGCCACTTCGGCGCTGCAGGCCCAGGAAAACGCCCTGCAGGGAGTCACCGATCTCCTCAACCAGGCCAAGGGCAAGATCGTGCAGGCCAGTAACGGTACCTTGAGTGACAACGACCGTATGTCGGTGGCTTCCGACCTGGAGGGTATCTATAACGGCATTCTGGGGCTCGCCAATGGTACCGACAGCAACGGTAACTACATCTTCTCCGGCTCGCAGGGCGACACTCAGCCCTTTGTGGAGACCGATTCGGAGGGGACGCCGGGCGTTGGCAATTATCAGGGCGATAACAGGGCGCTCAACATGCAGGTAGACGCCTCGCGCAGCATGAACGTCAACTCGAGCGGTGCGCAGGTGTTTGGCGAAGGCGACAGCAGCATTCTCAATAATCTGGCCAACGCCATCGAAACGCTTCGTACACCGAGCGATCAGATCACCAGTGAGGAGCGTCAGCAGGCGCTGGGCGCCGCCAACAGTCAGATTGATAGCGGTAGTGAGCGCGTATTGAATGCGCGCACCGACCTTGGCACCAAACTCAATGAGCTGGATGTGTTGGGGGGGCTGGGTACGACACGCACGATCAATAACTCCGAGCGTATCTCCGATCTGGAAGATCTGGATTACGCCGAGGCGATCTCGCGCTACACGCTCAACCAGATCGGCCTGGAAGCGTCGCAGAAGGTCTTTACCCGCACACAGCAGAACTCTCTGTTCGACCTGCTGTAACGTGCCGAAGGCTGTATCCGGATCGCAAGCGCCGCCTCATCATGGGGCGGCGCTTGCGTTTCCGGGCTTTTCACAACCGACATTGTTATGCCAACGAAGGGTGCTCGTTCAAAAGCCGTCCTTCATGGCGGTGGTGCCAGCAGCTCGGTCACGCTGACCATCTGCTCGAAGGTCATCTCGAACAGGCGTCGGAAGATATTCCCCAGCTCCGGTGTCATGAAGGTGATCAGGGTGACGCCGGTCAGCAGGGTAATGGGAAAGCCCACCGAGAAGATGGAGAACTGCGGCGAGGCGCGGTTAAGAATGCCCATCGACAGATTGATGATCAAAAGCGAGGTGATGACCGGCATACCGAGCAAAAAGCCGGCGGAGAAGATAATGCTGCCCCAGCGGGCGATGGCCATGAAGCCTTCCGCTTCCAGCCCTTCCAGACCGACCGGCAAGCGAATAAAGGTCTCGGCCAGCAGCCTGATCATCACCAGATGACCGTCGAGCGCCAGAAAGAGCAGCATCGAGAAAGTGTAGAGAATCCTTGACAGCACGGTTGTGGAGCCGCCCGCCGAGGAAGAGAAGAAGGTGGCAAAGGCAAGGCCCATCTGCAGACCGATAAACTCGCCCGAGGCGCGAATGGCGGCAAACACTACGCTCATCACCACTCCCAGCGCCGCGCCGATGATGAACTGCTGTACCACGATCATCAGCCCCGCCCAGGAGGTGGGCGGCACATCGGGCATGGGCGGAATGATGGGCGCGATAACCACCGTCAACACCATCGCAAGACCGATCTTGGCGGGGCGTGAAAAGGCGTTGTCGCTGAAGACGGGAGCCACGCCGATAAACGCCAGTATTCTGACGAAGGGCCAGAAAAAGGCGGTCAGCCAGTCATTGAGCTGTGCGTAGGTGATCTCCAGCACGTCAGGGCCATCAACCGAACAGCATGCCGGGAATGCTCTGGTACAGGTCGCGGGTGAAGTCCACCAGCGTACCCAGCATCCAGGAGCCCAGCAGAATCAGCGAGGCGAACACTGCCAGAATCTTGGGAATGAAGGAGAGCGTCATCTCGTTGATCTGCGTCGCGGCCTGAAACAGGCTCACCAGCAGGCCGACGCCCAGTGCCACCATCAGCAGCGGCGAAGCGATCATCAGGATCAGCAGCATGGCGCGGTAGGCGATACTCATGACCATTTCCGGGGACATCGGCACTCTCCTCGTTGATGTCTGATACGACGTATAAAGCCGGCTACTACACGTAAAAACTCTGCGCCAGCGATCCCATCAACAGCCCCCAGCCGTCGACCAGCACGAACAGCATCAGCTTGAAGGGCAGGGATACGATCGCCGGTGGCACCATCATCATACCCAGCGACATCAGCACACTGGCTACCACCAGGTCGATGATCAGAAAGGGAATGAAGATGGTAAAGCCGATCTGAAAGGCCGTTTTCAATTCGCTGGTCACGAAGGAGGGCAGCAGCAGGCGCATGGGTACGTCCTCCGGCCCGGCCATCTCGGGGTAGTCGATGATATCGGCGAACATGGCGATATCGCTTTCACGGGTGTGGTGCAGCATGAACTCCCGCAGTGGCTGACTGCCCACCTGAACCGCTTGCTGCATGCTCATGGTGCCCTCTGAAAGCGGCTGCCAGGCCTCTTCGTAGATCTGGCTGAACACCGGCGACATGACGAAAAAGGTCAGAAACAGCGCCAGCCCCAGCAGTACCTGGTTGGGCGGCGACGACTGCGTACCCAGCGCATTGCGCAACAGCGACAGCACGATGATGATGCGGGTAAAGCCGGTCATCATCAAAAGCGCGGCCGGTAGAAAGGTCAGCGACGTGAGCAGCACCAGGGTTTCGAGCGACAGGCTCCACGACTGGCCACCGCCCTCCAGCGGCTGACTGGTCAGTGCCGGCAGCTGGGCCTGCTGTGAGGCCTCCACCGGTAGCGGCAGCAGCGCAACCGCCAGCAGGACCAGCAGGCTTGAACCGAATAACAGGCGGGCTGGAAGCAGGACAGGTTGTTTCATGATCGTCGCGAAAAGCGCTGTGACAGGGCATGTTTGAAACTGTCGGAGAACGACGGCGGTCGGGATGATGTGCCGGTTTCCTCGCGGCTCGGCGCAACACCGTCCTGCTTCGCAGGCATCTCATGCAAACGACTGATACCGCCGGGCGACACGCCCAGCACCAGCCAGGTCTCCTCGACCTCGACGACCACCACTTTTTCACGCGTCCCCAGACTCTGGCTGGCGACGATGTTCAGTGCGCTGCCGCGCAGGCGTCGTCCCGGGCCGAGACGTTTGAGCAGTACCGCCATACCCCAGATCAGCAGTAGAATGAACGCCAGTGCCAGTGCCGTCTTGCCCAGGCTGGCCACGCTCAGTATGGAAGAGGCGCTGTCGGCATGCGGTGAGGAGGCATCGATCGTCTGATGGGCGTTACCAATGCGCTCGGCGCTCTCCAGCGCCCTTCCACCCAGAGCGCTCGAAGGAAGCTCGAGGCCTGCCTCCGAGTCGTTCACGGCATTACTCATATCCTTCTCCGACAGGCGAGGCGGACAGCGCCCATGATACTCAACGGCCGAGCCGGTGGATGCGCTCGGTGGGGGTGATGATGTCGGTAACGCGGATGCCGTACTTGTCATCCACCACCACGACCTCGCCCTGAGCGATCAGATAGCCGTTTATCAGAATGTTCATGGGCTCACCGGCCAGCCCGTCGAGTTCGACCACCGAGCCGCGGGCCAGATCAAGCAGTTCCCGGATGGTGACGCGCGTGCGGCCCAGTTCAACCGAGAGCGTGACCGGAATCTCCATGATCATATCGAGATCCCGCGAGGTACCCGCCTTGCTGTCGCTGCCGGTCAGAGGCTGAAAGAGCCTGTCGCCGGCCGGCTCGGCGCCACTGCTGCTGGTCGCTGCACCACCTTGCACATCAGAATTTTCCGCCGCGTCGCTTTCAGCGTCGGGGGTCTCGCCGGACTCGGCAAAGGCGGCATCCCAGTCGATGTCGTCCTCGTCGCCGGCACCCTGTTCCTGCATGGCATCGGCCCACTCGTCGGCCAGCTCGTCGTTCTTTTTGCCGTCGTTATTCGGATTCTGGGGATCAGTCATCTTTGCTGTCCTTGTAGGCGTCGATAACACCGTGGTCGATCAGCCGCTTGACGCGCAGCCCCTTGTGGCCGTTGATACTGCCGTAGTCGCAGGCCATCACCGGAACATCGTCAACGCTCACACTGATTTCCTTGGGTAGTTCGATGGGCAGTACGTCGCCTTTTTGGAGGTTGGCGATGGTGCCCATCGTGGTCTCGATGGTGGCGAAATCGGCGGTCAATTGAACGCTGGAATCCTTGACCTCGCCGGCCAGCTGGCGCATACGCTGCTGATCCTCTTCCGGGTCATTGCGCTGCATGGGGCCGGCCAGGGTTTCGCGAATCGGCTCGATCATGGCGTAGGGCATGCAGATGTGGAAATCGCTGCCAAAGGCACCTACCTCAACGTGGAAGGTCGTATTGACCACCAGTTCGTTGGCGGTATTGGTGATATTGGTGAACTTGACCTGCATTTCCGAGCGCTGATATTCCACCTCGACCGGATAGATGGTCTGCCAGCCTTCCTGATAGCTTTCCAGCGCCAGGTTGAGCAGGCGCTGAATAATGCGCTGCTCGGTATGGGTAAATTCGCGCCCCTCGGATTTGGTCAGGAAGCGGCCGTCGCCTCCGAAAAGACTATCCACCACCAGAAACACCAGGTTGGGCGGAAAAACGATCAGCGCATTACCCTTGAGTGGCCTGATACCCACCATGTTGATATTGGCCGGCACCGGCAGGTTGCGGGTGAAGTCAGTGTATTTCTGGACTTTGACCGGTCCGACGGTAATGTCCGCCGAGCGCCTGATCAGGTTGAACAGCGACATCCGGAAGCGCCGCGCGAAACGCTCGTGGATAATATCCAGCGCCGGTAACCGCCCGCGCACCACCCGCTGCTGATTGGCCGGATCGAAGGGGCGAATGCGTTTTTCGCCGCTGTTGTCCGCAGAACGAGCTTCTTCCTCATCGCCGCTGACCCCTTTCAGGAGAGCGTCGATCTCGTCCTGTGAAAGCATATCGTCGGACATATCGACCTACTGCACGATAAAGTCGGTGAAAAGGGCATTGTTGATCACGGGGGCACGGTCATCGCCACCGAGAGGGCTATCGAAGGCGTTGACCAGCTCCTGCGCCAGCGCTTCCTTGCCCTGCTGAGTGGTCAGCGCCTCCGCGCTCTGACCGGTCAATACCATCAGGATGCGGTTGCGTACCTCGGGCGTCTGCTCGCGCAGTATGGCGGCGTCCTCTTCGCTGGCGGCGGTGAGCGTGATACCGATGTACAGGATCCGATCGCTCGCGCCGGCAAGATTGATCGTGAAGGGCTGCAGTTCGACAAATACCGGCGTTGCCGGGGCCGCATCCTGCGTCGCTGCGGTACCGGCTTCGTCATGCGCTGCGTTGCCGCCATGGAAAAAAAACCAGCCAGCGACACCTGCCGCCGCCAGTAGCAGCACCAGCAGTGCAATGATGATCCAGAGCAGCTTCTTGTTGCCGCTTTTGGCCTCGACGGCCGCTTGTGAAGTCATTGTATTCCGTCAATCCATGCCATTGTTGACGATTCGGCGCGATTCGGCGCCGTGCCTTAGGGGCATTGTAAATTCAGCGCCCGACGATAATGGTTCAAATAGCGCCCTCGGGGGCGGGTATCTCGATCTTTTGACGTCATTGCCACAGCGCATAAAGAAGAAGCCGTCCGAAAGGGTTCGGACGGCCTCCGCTGGTGAGGGTGTGGCAGGCGTCTCAGGCAAACAGGTCGATACCGCCGCTCAGGGTGCG
Organism: Kushneria aurantia DSM 21353; assembly: GCF_000382245.1. Taxonomy (GTDB): domain Bacteria; phylum Pseudomonadota; class Gammaproteobacteria; order Pseudomonadales; family Halomonadaceae; genus Kushneria; species Kushneria aurantia. The sequence goes on along the minus strand of NZ_KB907878.1, from coordinate 16,800 downwards.
GCCGGCGGGAATTTCGAGTGTCTGAATATCATCGTTGCCACCGGCGACGACAGAGCCAGACATACCGGCGGCGGCTGATCCGGAACGGCCGCTACCGCTACCTTCTCCCTGCTGCTGGAAGTTCTGCTGCGCAAAGGCACCCTGATCGCTGACCGAGGTTTCTCCCAGCTGAATGCCGCTGGCGCTGAAGGCATCACGCAACTGGGGCAGGGCGGCTTCAATGGCGGCGCGCACCTGGGCGCTATGTGAACCGATATGCAGCTGCGCGCCCTGCTCACCCATCTTCAGCGAGATTGACAGCGGCCCCAGCTCGGCGGGGCTCATGGAAAGCTTCGCCTCTCCACCGCCGCGCAGGCCCAGATTGATGGTCTGGCGCTCCAGCGCGCTGCTCCACTGGTTGCTGTCCATCGACGGCAAAGTGGCGGTGGTCACCGCCTGCCCCTGAGTGGCCATCATGCCACTACCGGCCTGGCCGCTCTGCGCCGTCAGGGCGCTCAGCGCGGCATCCGGTGTGGTCGCGGCGCTGCGTGTACCGCTCTGCTGTAGATCGAGTGCCGCCTGGCGCGAGCTGGTGGTGCGCTCCATCATGGCTGCTACCATTTGGCTGTCGCGATCGCTGCCGCTGCGTTCGGTGTTGCCGCTTGAACGTGAGAACTGCGTCTCGTCGCCGCTACTCTCGCCCTTGAGCGCGGCCAGCAGGGCTTCGCGTCCGGGGAGCTGGCTGTTCGAACGGCTGCCATCGGTGGCGCTGATCGAGCGGCTGCCATCGGTGGCGCTGATCGAGCGGCTGCTGCGATCGCTCGTCGAAAGACCTTCAGAGCCCTGACGCAGCAGCATCGGCGCTGCCATCAGGCCGGCCTCGGCCTGTTGAACTTCGGGGCTATCGCCGTCCGCATTGTCGGACTGGCGTGATAGTCGTTCGCCGGTCTCGACAGTAGAGCGAATACCGTCCAGGGAGAGAAGTGAGGCGGTTTTGGGCGAGTCTGAATCGCGTTGCTGATGACGTTCGTCAAGGCGCGTCATGACGTCGCTATCCTCACCTCTGCGCGCTGTATGCTGCTCGCCGAAGCGGCCCCTCGCCAGCGCTTCGAGACTTCCCGAGTCGCCGTTGGAACCCTTGCCTGGCCGTGCAAGGGCGTTAACCAGCGCCTCGATATCCTGTTCAACAGTGCTCGCGTCCTTGCCCTTTTGGTCGACTTTCCTGAGCAACGCCTCGATATCCTGTTCAACGCTGTTCGCGCCTTTACCCTTTGGGTCAGCTGCCCCGAGAAGCGCCTCGATATCCTGCTCAACACTGCTCGCGCCTTCACCCTTTTGGCCGATTGCCCGGGCCAGCATCAACAGCTGTTCGTGAATCGTACCGGTATCACCACCACCGGTATTGCCACCGAGGGCAAGACGGTTCAGCAGGTTGCCTTCCTTGTTGCCAGCGTCTTTGGTGGCTTCTCCGGCTGCTTCTTTCAGATTATCAGCGGTATTGGCAAGCGCACTGGCGGACTTGATGCCGCGAAAGAGGGCGCCGAAGCCAGCATCACTCTTGTCACTGCCGGAGCTCTTGCCGGCTTCGATGCCGCCGGGGGCAGGCGTCATAATATTGAGCGGTGTCAGCATGATATTTTTCCTGCCTCGCGAACCCTTTTATAAACCGTCGAGTGCCGAGCTGGCACGGCTGGCAAATTCGTCGTTCTGCTGCTGTTCGAGACGTCGCGCGCGTTTGTTGGCTTCCTGATGGCGGCGGCTGCGCAGCGCATCATAGGAGTTGACCTTTTTCTGCTGCTGGCGCCAGTTGTCCTCACCGCGCTGCACTCGACCGTCGCTGTGGTTGAGCTGGTTGCGCTGATGCTTGATGGCGTTATCCAGCGAGGCCAGAAAGCGCTGATAGTTCTGCATCGCGGCGATGGTAATGCCGCGCTGCATGGCCGCCTCGAAGCGGCTGCGATAGTCTTCGCGATACTGCAGCAAAAGCTCCAGCTGCGAGTTTTCCTTTTGCCGTGCGCTGCGCAGTTCACCCAGCAGCTTTGCGGCGCTGTCGCGATCACCCTCGGCCAGTTCGATCAGGGTTTCAAGCGATGATGTGTCGGACATGAAAGGCTCACCGGCTCCTGTGGAATTTCGGCGACGTCACGACCTCAGTACCCTGCCCATCTGATCGACCGAATGTTCGACGTCGGCGCGCTCGTCCATGCCCTGCTGCAAAAACCGCTCCAGCGTCGGATAGAGGCGGATCGCTTCATCCAGCACCGGGTCGCTGCCGGCGGCATAGGCGCCAACGCTGATCAGGTCGCGATTGCGCTGATAGCGTGACAACATCTGCTTAAAGTACTTGATGTTGTCGAACTGGCTTTCGTCAATAAGCGACGTCATGGCACGGCTAATCGAGGCTTCGATGTCGATAGCGGGGTAGTGCCCCGCCTCGGCAAGCTGGCGCGACAGCACGATATGGCCGTCCAGAATGGCGCGCGCGGCGTCGGCGATGGGATCCTGCTGATCGTCGCCCTCGGTCAGCACGGTGTAGAAGGCGGTGATCGATCCCTTGCCGGGGGCGTCGTTGCCGGCACGCTCGACCAGCGCCGGCAGCTTGGCGAATACCGAGGGCGGATAGCCCTTGGTGGCCGGCGGCTCGCCGATGGCAAGGGCGATTTCGCGCTGCGCCATGGCATAGCGGGTCAGCGAATCCATGATCAACAATACGCTCTTGCCCTTGTCGCGGAAGTCCTCCGCCAGCCGGGTGGCGTAGGCGGCCCCCTGCATACGCAACAGCGGCGAGATATCGGCGGGAGCGGCCACCACCACGGCGCGGCGCTTGCCTTCCTCGCCGAGGATGTTTTCGATGAAGTCCTTGACCTCGCGGCCGCGCTCGCCGATCAGCCCCACCACGATCACATCCGCCTGCGTAAAGCGCGCCATCATGCCCAGCAGTACGCTCTTGCCCACCCCTGAACCGGCGAACAGACCCAGCCGCTGGCCGCGACCCACGGTCAGCAGAGAGTTGATAGCGCGTACGCCGACATCCAGGATCTCCTCGATGGGCGCGCGCTGCAGTGGATTGAGCGAGGGGGCGGTGAGCGAAACGTTGTCGGGATCTTCCAGCGGACCGCGGCCGTCCAGCGGATGGCCGCGGGAGTCCACCACCCGGCCCAGCAGGGCATCGCCCACCGGCAGCCGTTTGCTCTGCGACAGTACCGCTCCGGGGCGCGGATTGGCCGGCCAGACTCGCGCTCCCGGCACCAGTCCGGCGGTTTCCACCAGCGGCATAAGAAACAGATTGTCGCCGTTGAAGCCCACTACCTCGGCCTCGGTCTCGCCCTGACCGTCGGCCAGCTCCACCATGCAGCTACAGCCCAGTGGCAGGCGCAGCCCCACCGCCTCCAGCACCAGCCCGGTGGCGCGCGTCAGGCGGCCGCGTTCACGGTTGGGCGGTAGATGTTCGACGCGCCGCCTGGCGGTTTCCAGCGTGCGCTGCCAGTGGCTCAGCATGGCATCGGTGGTCAGTGGCATGGCGGGCTCCTCAGTGCTTGCCGTGACCGACAGCGTGCCGCAGCCGCTCCCAGCGGTCCTCGCGGGTAGCGTCGATCTCGCGCTGGTCGGTCTCCAGCCGGCAGTCGCCGCGCGCCATATTGCTGTCGCTGGAGAGTCGCCAGCCCATGTCGCCCAGCAGATCGCCCAGCTGCTCCTGCACCATCACCAGATCGTCCGGATGAATGCAGATCCGTGGTGAACCGTTGAGGGTAGGGTGCTCGTTCATGAGCTTTTCGATGTCATCGAGAATATGCTCCGGGGCCAGCTCCAGCGCACGACCGGCCAGCTGACGGCCGGTCTCCAGCGCCAATTCGACCAGTGAATAGGCGATATCCTCGCTGAGCCGGTCGGCGGCGCTGTCAAATGATTGTACCAGCCGCGTCATCGGCTCGAGTTCCTGCTCGAGGCGCTGGCTGAGCTGGTGTTGATACTCCTCGTGGGCCTGAGCGCGCCCCTGTTCGAGGCCGGCGGCGTAGCCCGCCTCATGACCTTCCTGCTGTCCTTTCTCGTAGCCTTCGCGGCGTGCCTTCTCGAAAGCGTCGCGGCGCTGCTTGTCTTCCCGGCGGCGCTGCGGTCCTGTCGGCTGCCCCGCCCCCGTGGAAGACGTGTCGTCATGCGCCGCAGAGGCTTCCTTGCTGTGCTGTGCGGAGGTACGGGCGGTGCGGCGCTCGAGATTGTTCATCTCCCAGCGCTGCCACTGGCCCGTGCCCTTGTCCCGCTCAGACATAGGTATCGTCGCCTCCGCTGATGGTGATCTCGCCGGAGTCGGCAAGACGTCTTACCAGCTGCAGAATGTTTTTCTGCTCGGTTTCGACCTGCGACAGTCGGATCGGGCCGCGCATCTGCATGTCTTCGCGCAGCAGATCGGCGGCGCGGTTGGACATATTGGCGAGAATGCGATCGCGCACCTCCTCGGGAGCGCCCTTGAGCGCGATGACCAGCGAGTTGCTGTCGATATCCTGCAGGATGCGCTGAATGCCGCGGTTGTCCAGGTCGGCAAGGTTTTCGAACACGAACATCTCGTCGATGATCTGCTGGGCCAGGTTGCCGTCGTGGTGGCGTACGCTTTCGATAACGCCTTCTTCCTGAGTGGAGTTCATCAGGTTGAGAATCTCGGCGGCGGTTCTGGCCCCACCCATCTTGCTGCGTTTGAGGTTCTGGCCTTCCAGCAGTCCGCCCAGCACCTCGGTCAGCTCCTGCAGTGCGGCCGGCTGCACGCCGCTGAAGGTGGCAATACGCAACACCACGTCGTTGCGCAGAGAGTCGTCGAACTGTGCCAGTACATCGGCGGCCTGATGGCGCTCCAGATGCACCATGATGGTGGCGATGATCTGCGGGTGCTCGTCGCGGATCATCTCCGCCACCATGGTGGGTTCGATCAGGTTCAGCGCGTCGATACCCGAGTCGTTGTTGGATTCGAAGATATCTTCCAGCAGGCTGGAGGCACGCTCCTCGCCCAGCGCCTTGGTCAGCAGCGAACGAATGTGATCGCCTGAATGCAGGTTGACCACGCCCATCTCTTCCAGCTGGCCGCTGAACTCCTGCAGCACCTCCGTCAGCCGCTGCGTGGTGAGCTGCGTCATATTGGCCATGAAATGGCCGATCTGCTGCACCTCGCGCTGCGACATGTGCTTGAACACTTCGGCGGCGGTGTCATCGTCGAGCGACATCAGCAGAATGGCGCTCTTTTCGATGCCCTCTTCGTCCACTTTATTTGTGTCAGTCCTTGCCATTGATCCAGCCTCTGAGAATCAGGGCCACCATACGGGGGTCCTTCTGTGCCTGGTCGCGAATCGACTTCAGCATTGTCTCCTGCTGATGACGCTGATGCTGTTTCTGCTTCTTGCGGACTTCGTGAGCGATATCATCTTCGTCCTCTTCACCGTCATCATCATCGTCGTCACCGACGCTCGCCATCAGCGAGCCCTGAGTACGGGCGGCCTGCTGGGGGGCCGGCTGCTGGCGCTCGATCAGCGGTTTGACCACCTTGCGCCACAGGAAGAGGGCGATGAGTGCGATCAGCAGATACTGCGCCAGGGTAGTGGCCAGTGCGATCAGATCGCGGTCGCGATACCAGGCGATCTCCGGCGCTGCTTCGCCGACGGTTTGATTGAAGGCGGCATTGACGACTTCCAGCGAATCGCCGCGGGCATCGGAGAGCCCCACGCTTTCGCGAATCAGACTGCGGAGCTGGGCCATCTGCTCGTCGGAGAGCGGCACCTGCTCGATATTGCCCTCGGCGTCGGTGTTCTGTGCGTAGTCGACCACCACCGCCACCGACAGACGCTGCAGCACGCCGCTCTCCTCCTGAGTGTGGCGAATGACGCGGTTGACCTCGTAGTTGGTCGTACTGCTGCTGTTGGAGGAGCGCGGCACCACCATCTGATTGGCGGTGGCCACCTGTTCCGCCGCATCGACGGCCTCTTCGTCGACCGGGCCCTCTTCACCGTCTACCTCGGCCTGCTGAGGGTTATCGATCGGCGCCACAGCGTCGCCCGGCGGCTGATTGCTCAGGGCGCCGGGGACGCCGCCGATACCGCTGGCGCCAACCTGCTCGCTGTCGCTTTGCTGGACGCTGCGGATCGCCGCCGGGTTATCGCCGCTGTTGGGTTCATACATCTCGCGGGTGACTTCACTGACCGAGAAGTCCAGTTGCGCATTGACCTGAGCGCGCACGTTATCGGCACCCACGATAGTGCCCAGAAGCTGCTCGATACGGCGACTGTAGGCTTCCTCGATCTGGTGAGTGTATTCAAGCTGCGAGCTGCTGAGCTGTCCGGGGCCGTTATCTTCATTGTTGGTCAACAGATCGCCGTTCTGATCCACCACCGTGACGCCGTCGACCGGCATGTTGGTCACGCTGGCGGCGACCAGGTGGGTAATCGCGCTCACCTGGCCATCGCTGACCGAGCGGTTGCGGTAAAGGTTGAGCACCACTGAAGCCGAGGGCTCGCGGCGCTCGCGCACAAAGACCGAGTCCTCGGGTAGTGCCAGGTGTACCCGGGCGCTGCGCACCGCCTCGAGCGATTCGATCGAGCGCACCAGCTCGCCCTCCAGTGCGCGCTGATAGTTGATCTGCTCGGCAAACTGACTGATACCGAAGGACTGACTGTCCATCAGCTCGAAGCCTACCCCGCCCGAGTCGGGCAGCCCCTGCTGGGCCAGCTGCATGCGGGTCTGCTCGACCCGATCGGCGGGCACCATGATAGCGCCGCCGCCCTCCGAAAGCCGGTAGGGCACCTGCATCTGATCCAGCTGCGCAATGATGGTGCCGCCGTCGCTGTCGCTGAGATTGGAGAACAGCACGCGGTAGTCGGGAGAGCGTGCCCACAGCAGCAGCGCCACCACAATCGCGATCGCGGCGGAGGCGCCAATAATCAGCGGGACGCGGGGATTTGACCTGATGCGTTGCATCACGCCCGAAAGCTTCTGATTGTTGTTCGATCTCGCAGATGTATCCGAACTCATCGACCGGCCTCTGAAACCTGAGGACTACGCGGAGCCAGCCTGAACGCTGTTCCTTTAGCTGTGTACAGCCTGAACACCGGGTAATCGTGAAGGCGCCATTATTGATGCTATGGGCAGGATCGAAGGGACGAATAGCCGGTGTTTTTTTCACCATTTAGCCCGATCAGGCTCGCGCCGCGGGCTTTAGGCTGCATGCATTCTGTAACGGGTTTCCATTATCGGGAGGCACCCCAATGGCAATTGAATCGGTGGGTCAGCAGTTTCTGCTGGAACAGATGGAGGGCATGGCGCGCCAGGCGGCGGCGGGCGGTCAGGCCGCTGCGTCGCGCGAAGAGGGCGGCGTGAGTTTTGCCGGTGAACTCAAGGGCGCGCTGGACAACATCAACGCGCTGAAGATGGACGCCGCCGACAAGACCGAAGCGTTCGCCCGCGGTGACAGCGGCGTGGCGCTCAACGACGTCATGGTCAGCATGCAGAAATCCAGCGTGGCGACCGAAATGGGTGTGCAGGTTCGCAACCGCGTACTCAGCGCCTATCGTGAAATCATGAGCATGCAGGTATAGCAGGCATAAAACCGCCGGCAACGATGGTCGACATCGTGCGGCGGTTTATCGTTCAGGCCTGAATTTCCAGCAGCCCCTGGTCATCGTCAAGGCGTCGAGCGACTTCGAGCATCTCCTCGGCGGGAATCTGACGAATCAGTTCACCGCTGTCGCGATCGACCACCCGCGTCACGATGCGGCCGCTGTCATCATGAATATCGAACTCGATGCCGCGGCGAATCATCTCCTGATTGAGTCGCTCGACGGTGTCACGGATGGCATCGGGAGACATGGTGCCCGGCGACTCTGACGCCCTGGCAGGCAGCGTCGATTCGCCGGGAGGCAACGTCAGCAGCGGCGTCTGCGCCCGGGTGGTGGTGTCCTGCTTCGGCCACAGCGCGGAGATGGGCGCAAGCTCGACATTGTTTTCGACATTCATGGTGGTATTCCCCGGAGCGTTGTTAAAAATAATTCTTCTGTAGACGCCTATCGGCCGTTTCGTCGCTTTGTTTAGCCTTCCCTTCAAAATTTTCGCTTGCTGCAGAGCGTAAAAGCACTTATGCAAAGCACTTATGAAAAACAATTATGAAACAGTTGTTTAGGCGCCTTCGGAGTTCGGAGTGCTATGCTGGCCCGGTTCGTAGTGCTGATGGCATACCCGATTGCGCCCCCCGTTCTTGGCCCGATAGAGCGCTGTATCGGCGCGCTGAATGGCGGTCTCCAGGCTCTGATCGTGAGGATGACTTTCAGCCACGCCGAGACTGATGGTGACCTCCAGACGGTGTCTGCCAATCATGAAGGGCGTCTCGGCTACGCTGTGGCGCAGCCGCTCGGCAAACTGCCCGGCTTCATTGATGCCGGTGTCGGGCAGTAGTATCAAAAACTCTTCGCCGCCCCAGCGCACGGCGATATCCTCGCTACGAAGCATACCCGACAGACGCTGAGCAAAACAGCGCAATACCGCATCACCCGCCTCATGTCCGAGACTGTCGTTGATCGGTTTGAAGCGGTCCAGGTCGCCAATAACCACACCCGCGACGCCACTGTGAAAAGCCTGCCGCTTTTGCAGCGCCCGCTGCACGCCGCGACGGTTAGTGAGACCCGTAAGCGGGTCGGTTTCGGCCAACTGCCTGAGCTTGAGATTGGTATTTTCGCCACTCATGGCGATGTAGCCGAAATAGATCATTACGCAGCCCACCTGGTCGAGCAGCATGGTGAAGCTACCGCCGGTCAGGATATCGCCGGAAATGATGCCCAGCGGCAGCAGCATCACCGGAGGAAAAAGGCCTGCGAAATAGAGCAGGAAGGCCAGAGCGATCACGTACTGTACGATAAGGCGTTTTTCGGGGGAGGCGATAACCTCGCGAATAGCCAGTACACAGATCCATGAGGCGGCCAGAAACAGGGTAGGCAGCGCGAATCGATCCGGCACGCCAAGGAAGATCAGCAGCGAATACAGCACCGTTGGCAGTAGCGTCAGCATCCCCATGTCGCCATAGCGTACCGGCCGCCGATAAAAAAGACGCAGGCCGCTCCAGGAAAAGGCAAGGCTTGCCAGTATCAGCAGCTGTCGTAGCGCCCCGAAAAAGGTCGACAGTGGTCCTGTCACCGGCTCGAGAAAGAAGAGCAGCCCCAGGCCCGAGCATACCAGTGCCACCATCCAGTGGCGCAGATAGCACTCGCGGGGCTGACTCATCACGGTGAGCGTAAATACGGTCAGAAAAGCGCCGCGACTGATGATGCTGGTAAGAAAAAGCGTGTGTAGATCGATCATCAGTGCTGCTGCCCTTGATTATGCTGCCGTAAAAGAATGTCGGCCCTGATACGCTCCGGGGCTACAAGCAGGGCGCCAGCAGCTTACATGATTGTAAGATGGTTCGGTTCCTGAAATTTCAAATCGGGGGCTCGATAGACGCCATTACGTATGGATATCGTCAGAAGCGAATGAAAATGTAGCCTGCATCGCAAGGGGCTGCAGAGAAACGGCGACAGCGCTGTAGCGCCCCGGATCCGATCAGGCCATTGGCAGGGCCATCAGGATGGCTGGCAGCAAACCCGGTTGCGCCCTTCGCTCTTGCTGCGATACAGCGCCCTGTCGGCGCGCTGTATCGTCGCCTCGAAGCTGGTATCGCGGCAATGGCTCTGTGCCACGCCAATGCTCAGGGTGATATCAAGACGCTGCTCGCCGATGATAAAAGGGTAATCGGCAATCAGCCTGCGCAGGCGCTGCGCTATTTGCTCCGCTTCGGCAAGGTCGGTATCCGGCAGCAGGATCAGGAGCTCTTCGCCGCCCCAGCGCACGGCAATGTCCCCGCGACGTATAAAGTGGCTGAGCCGCTTGCTGAAAAGGCGCAATATCGCATCGCCCGCTTCGTGGCCGTACCGATCGTTGATCGCTTTGAAGTGATCGATATCGCCGAGCAGCACGCAGGACAGGTTGCCGGCCAGACACTCCCGGTGTAGCCGAGTGAAGGCGTGATCGGCGCTGCGGCGATTGCCCAATCCCGTCAGCGGGTCGGTCTCTGACAGGACCTTCAATTGTAGATTGGCGCGCTCGCCGGTCAGGGCGGTGTAGGCGAAATAGACCATAACGCCGCCGATCTGATCGAAAACAACCGTAAACTGACTGCCAAAGAGGTCTCGGGCGGAGAGTATCCCCGTGGGTAGCAGCACCGCGGGCAATAAAAACGATAAGCAGTAGCCGAGGTAGGCCAGCGCGATAACGTACTGGGTCACGTAGCGCGGCTCCGGCGTGTTCAAAACCTCGGCGACAATAATCGCACAGACGACAGTAGCCGCCACAAAGAGTATCGGCAGTGCAAATCTTTCGGCAACACCTGATGTGGTTAGCGCGATATATAGAAATGTCAGGAAAACGGGCACGCCGATGATAGTGGGCAGATGAACCCTGCGGCCATAGAAAAGACGCAGCCCGCTCCATGAGAAAACGATGCTGAGCAGCACCAGACCGTGTCCGATGCTGCTGCGTAGAAGCTCCAGAAAATTACCCGGACTCCACAAAAGCGTCAGGCCAGAAGTGATAGAGACCAGCGCCACCAGCCAGTGCCAGAGGTGTCGCTCATTGGGCTGACTCGCGACGATGGTGGCGAAAACAGTCAGAAACGAGAGACGGCTGATAATACTGATGAAAAAAAGTGTATGAATATCCAGTGTCAAGTGATTTCACATCCTTGGCGTCGGTCACCAGCGAAGGCGGCATACACAGGTTATATCGGCAAAAGATGATGTCCGCTTGAACTCAGGCGGCGGGAAAAGGCAGGGACATCCCGGCGTTATATTCGCATACCCGATTACGCCCCTCGCTTTTGGCACTGTACAGTGCCCTGTCGGCGCGCTTGATAGCCGCTTCGTTATCAGAGTCATCCGGCCTGCTTTCGGCAACGCCGATACTGACCGTTACCTCAAAAACCATACCGGGTGTTTTGCACGGGGTGGCCGCCACCTCATGGCGTAGACGCTCGGCCACCTTTCCTGCTTCGGTCGCGGCGGTGCCGGGCAGCAGTATCAGAAACTCCTCGCCGCCCCAGCGGGCCGCAATACCATTTTTGCCGATGGCATGGCGCATGCGTTCGACAAAAACAGTCAGCACGCGGTCACCGGCCTTGTGGCCACCCCTGTCATTGATCGACTTGAAATGGTCGATATCGGCAATCAGCACGCTGTAGGGCTGTTGTGCTGCCGAGCGCCCTAAAGACTTCATCGCCTGCCAGATACCGCGACGATTCAAAAGCCCTGTCAGGGCATCGGTTTCGGCCAGCTGCTTCAACTGCTGGCTGGTGTATTCGCTATTGGCCGTAATGTAGCTGAAATAGACGATGATGCAGCCGACCTGGTCAAGCAGCATTGACGTATGGCTGACAGAGAGTATATCGGATGAAATCAGCCCGAACGGCAACAGCACGGCAGGCGCCACAAAGCCCATCAGATAGAGCGCAAAGGCGACGCCCATGACGTACTGGGTAAGCAGCCGTTTATCCGGCGCGGTGAGGATTTCGCGAATACACAGCAGGCAGAATATTGCGGCGCCCAGCAGTGGAGGCACCAGCGCGAAGCGTTCGGGCACCTGCAGCGCTACCAGCAGAGCGTAGAGCATCGGGGGTGCTGTCGTCAGCAACAGCATACGGCGGCGATGCAGCGGGCGATGATAAAAAAGCCGCAGGCCGCCCCATGAGAAGACCATGCTGGACATGATCGTCATCAGGGAAGCGAAACGGTAAAAAAACACGGCCGTGTTTTCACTGGCGACAAGCAGCAGTGTCAGCCCCAGGATCGAAAAGAGCAGCGCAGCGATCCAGTGCCACATGTGGCGCAAATGCGGCTGGCTTATCACGGCGGCGAGCAGCACCACCAGAATCGCACCGCGACTGACAAGGCTGCTGACAAAAAGTGTCTGGCTTTCGAACATATGAGCCCCGGCCTCCCGGTCGGTGAGGGCTATTGCGGCGTCTTTTCCTCTTCGGCAGGCCATTCGTCGGCATCATACCAACAGACCCGGTTACGCCCCTCGTGTTTGGCGCGATAGAGCGCTCTATCGGCGCGCAGAATGGCCGCCTCGAAGTCCCTGTCACCTGGAACACACTGTGCGACGCCCAGGCTGACGGTGATATCGATGCGCTGCCCATCGCACATAAAAGATGTGTCGTCGATATGACGTCGCAGCCTTTCCGCCAGCTGCAGAGCCGCTTCAATGTCGGTAGCGGGCAGCACTATCAGAAACTCTTCACCGCCCCAGCGCGCGGCGATATCGGTGTCGCGCACCAGGCTTGTGAGCCGCTTTGCAAAGACCTTCAGTACGCTGTCGCCGGTGGCATGGCCAAAGCCGTCATTGATCTGTTTGAAATGGTCCAGGTCGGCCATGACAACGCTTGCGCCGGCCGCTTGTTTACGCTTGTCCAGCAGTCGTTGAAGTGCCGGCTGGGCACCACGCCGGTTCGCCAGATCGGTCAGGGTATCGGTTTCCGAAAGGTGGCGCAGTTCAAAACTGGCACGCTCGCCGGTAAGGGCCACATAACCGAAATAGAGCATGATGCAGGCCGCCAGGTCAGCAAGCAGCGGCAGACGACTGATGGCCGGGATATCCGTGGATATGATCCCGGCAGGAATCAGTATGGCGGGTATCGAAAAAGCAACGGCATAGATCACATAGGCCAGGCCAATGACGTACTGAGCCCGCAGCCGGCGCCAGGGGGTGGTCGCCACTTCGACAAGGTTCAACAGGCTGAACAGCGTGCCGGCGGCAAAAACGACCGGCAGCGCGTAACGCGGCGCCATGCCTGCAAGTATCAGCACGGCATAGGTCATGGGGGGCAATATGGTCAGCAGTGCCATCGGCCAAACTTTTATGGCACGGCCGTAGAAAATCCGCAGCCCGCTCCAGGTAAAGGCAAAACAGAGCAGTATCAGCGCATAATCGAGGGTATCGTAAAGCCCGTTATAGGGGCCGGAGTCCCGCTGTACGATCAGCCAGAGCCCCAGCGTCGAGGTGAGCAGCGCGCCCATCCAGTGCCACAGATAGTGCGCCCCGGGGCGTGTCAGGGCAGTGGCCAGCAGCACCGCCATAAAGGCGGTGCGGGTCACAATGCCGGTAATGAAAAGCGTTGTGGTGTCGAGCATGGCAGCGGAGAACTCCCGGCCAGGTGGCTTGCATGGGTGCGCCTCAGCTCATTGCAAGGCGTTCTCACCGAATTCAGACACCATCAGTGACACCTGATACAGCAGTGCCGCTCAGAATCGATAGCCTATCCCGGCGCCAACGCTCAGCAGGTTCATATCGACCTTGGTGCTGAACCCCTGGCTTTCAAAGTTGTAGGTGGGCAGCAGGAAATACTGCATCGACGCGCTGGCGAACCAGTTGCCGGCAAGATGATAGTCGAAACCTGCATCCAGCACCGCGCCGGTGATGGAATCGACCTTGAAATCGGGAATACCATCGGCCGGATCGATTTTATCGGCCCAGATGTGTACCGCCCCCACCCCCACGTAGGGGTTGAAACGCGCGCGCGGGGTGAAATGGTACTGACCGATCAGCATGGCGGCACCGGTATCGATCTCGGCGGCATCGAAATCGGGGCTGCCGGGCACGCTGGAGTTCTCGATGCGATAGTCAACCGGCGTAACGCCGCTGCTCAGCTCGAACGACCAGCGGTCGGTCAGAAAGTAGCGGATATCCAGCGCCGGCAGCACCGACGTTGAAATATCGACATCTCCCCCCGGCGGCAGAGGCTGAATCTCCACGCTCGACTCGACATTGACCGGGAAGGCGCCCTTTACCATGCCGCGCACGACCAGGTCGCCCTGGCCCAGCCCCTCGGCATTGGCGGCGAAGGCCGCAACGGGTAGCAGACCGGCTGCCGCCAGAAGGGCAGTCATGCCGAGACTTCTCAATGCTGTGTGTCCTGCCATGCCGATCCTCTCCGGTCACGGGCGCATCCATTGGTAATGCGCCTATTGTTTATAATCAAGGTTAATATCGGCGCAGGTTAGCAAAGGCTTTAGAAAGCAGCTTTTTGTTCACGCCACCACTTCAGATTGACCTCAATCGATGCCAGCTGCTGATGTGCCCGGCAGTACGCTGGCCGCAGCCAGCAGAGCAGTAACGCAGAGGCTTTTCAAGATTTTGTTCTCTATCAGGCGGGTTTCTTGCTGGTATTCAGGGGGGGAGGGGCGCAGCTGACCGGCCATCGACAGACCAGCCGATCCGGCCTATGGTAGCTACAGGTATTACCTTTGACTACGGAGGCCATCATGGCAACGCCAACATCCATCAAGCTCGATGACGATCTGAAAGGGCGGGTCCAGCATCTGGCCGATACTCGCAGGCGCTCGGCGCACTGGCTCATGCGTGAAGCAATCGAACAGTACGTGGAGCGCGAGGAAAGGCGGGAGAGCTTCAGAAGGGACACACTCAAGGCCTGGGAGGACTACCAGACTACCGGCTTGCACGCGACCGCTGACGAAGTGGAGAAGTGGCTGGCCAGTTGGGGAACGGATAACGAGGTGCCGACCCCGACATGTCACAAGTGATCTTCGCCCCGGCAGCGATCCGGGAGCTGGAGCGGCTGCGCGAGTTTCTGCGGCCCGGGAACCCCGCAGCGGCTGAGCGGGCCGCTCAAGCCATCATCCAGGGCGTTCAGGCGCTCGGAGAACTGCCACGCATTGGCCGCCCCGTTGAGGATATGCTCGAAGAGTTCCGGGACTGGTTGATAGACTTTGGTGATCGCGGGTATGTCGCACGATACCGCATTGATGGTGACACCGCTGTGGTGTTGGCCATCCGTCACCAGAAAGAAGCCGGCTTCTAATTTTTCGTGCGCACCAAAAAAACGCCCCACCTGATTCAACCAGTCTCACGCCTTCAACGGGGGCTTCGTCGCGAGGTGTGGAATTCGGCCCCTGAGTGAGGTCTGCGGAACGCTGCCTTTTTCAGTCCGGACTGTGCCACTCGCGGTAGCCGTCCACGATGAAAAGCCCCTGTTGGCACAGCCGCACGGCGTCATGGTCGGCGGGCAGCGGCTGTACCAGCCGTTGCAGTTCGCGCCACCACTTCAGATTGGCCTCAATCAACTGCTTCTCCAGCTCGGCGGCGACCTGGCCTGCAACCAGCTCGGTGTGCGCCATGCCGGTGTGGTAGGCAAGCCACACCAGGGTGCGCCGCAGTGCCTGCGGCTTATGCTCAACCCATCGTTCGATGGTTCATTATTTGGTGAGTCCGGTGTGTTTTGTAATCTGCCTCCTTGGATCTTCCGCCGCTAAAATTGTCAGGACCCAGAGTTAAATAGAGTTTACTTTCAGCGTCAATCTGCCGGGGTCTTTGGGGAGTAATGCAATGCGCCCTCCATAAGTATTACGCATAATCTGACTTCGTTCGGTCTGAGGATTTCCAGTACACATTTCTTCTATTTCTCTAAGGTATTGACGCAGTCTTGGCCAGTGACGATTAGCACCTACATTCGGGCGTCGGGTCCCTCTATCTTCAAAAGCCTCGTCGAGGACCTCCCTTAAAAAATGTCGAAGTTCTATCTTTTCCATCCCACTGCACTCCAGATCATCCATTTTTTCAAGCATTATGCCCAGCAACAGGTTAGGGCTCAGGTCGTCAATGTCAGGTGCTAGCCTTAATTCTTTATCGAGAATTTCTGGATCGCCGGGGTCCGTTATGTTCGTATATGTTTTAAACTTATTTTCATTATATGGATTTTTTCTCAACTTTTCGCTGACAGTCTCGATAGCCTGTTCGTAACATCTTTTGGCCGTGGCCTGCTTTTCAAAACCAATGTCTTCGTCGAATACCTCCAGCCACATTTCTTTCAGCTTTCCCAGCGCATTCCAGTACGCTTGAGAGGCCTTTTTTCCACCATCGTCGGTAAACATTATAGTGCCCCTCGATTAGTAAAAATTGAAATTTTGTGATTTAAAGAGTAAAAGCGCATCTTGCACTTGCTTTGATTGGCTGCTTTCAGCGCTGCTCAACCCGGCAGCGATAGTACGGCCTGATTGGCTCGGGCCAGTATCGATGTGACGGCCGTTGCCACCGAAAGCCTTATTTCCTATAACGGCGGCGGTTAATGATTCTTTATGTTGTGAGGCGACTTTTTGGAGATGTTTTCAGCTGATTTCAGGGAGGCGCCTTTATCAGCCGTTCGGTAAACGTAAAAAGGCCGGCTTGCGCCGGCCTTATGGTGAACTACTGTGATGTTTAGCCCAGCAGCGAGAGGACGCTCTGGCTGGTCTGGTTGGCCTGGGCCAGAACCGAGGTGCCGGCCTGCTGCAGAATCTGCGCCTTGGAGAGATCCGACACGGCGGTGGCGTAGTCGGTGTCCTCGATGCGCGAGCGGGCAGCGCTCAGGTTGGTCGAAGTCGAGTTGATGTTGCTGATCGCCGACTCGAAGCGGTTCTGGGAGGCACCCAGGTCGGAGCGGAAGTTGTCGATTCTGGCGATGGCCGCATCCAGCGTGGCCAGCGGGTTGGCTGTTGCGGTCTGGCGAGCCTCGTTATCTGCGCCAATGAAAGCCGGGCTGCTACTGGAGGACTCGCTGGCATCGACGTACACAGCCTGGTCACTGCCATCAATATTTGCTGTAACATCGCCGCTACCGGTCGCCACAGTGTAAGCGGTGCCGGCGGTACCAACGGTTACGGTGCTGTCGCTACCGGCAGCATTCAGCGCCTCAGCCATGGCGGCATCGTTGGCAATGGCTTGGTCTGCGGTTCCATTTGTCCAGCTGCCGTCGGCCTGGCGCGAGTAGGCATT
>NZ_KB907877.1 GCF_000382245.1 Kushneria aurantia DSM 21353 | reverse complement strand
GCTGCCGCCAAGGGCGGCGTGATCGCGGCGCTCAAGTCGCTGGCGCTGGAACTGGCCAAAAGACGGATCACGGTCAACGGTGTGGCCCCGGGCTGGATCGACACCGATATGACGGCAGGCAGCGACGTCGAGATCAAAAAGGTGGTACCGATGCAGCGCATGGGCAGCGCCGAGGAGGTCGCCGGGGTGGTCAGTTTCCTCTGCTCGCCGGATGGCGCCTACGTAACCCGCCAGGTGATTGCGGTCAACGGCGGGCTTTATTGAAGAGTGCAGCGCTTGCCTGACCATCAGGCCGATGCGATCCGGTCAAGAAGCTCCGCCAGCAGCAGGCTTTCCCCCGCGCTCAGGCTTTCGATATGCGGCAGGGCCGCTTTCAGCGCATTCGCCGCGTCCCGTACCCCGTTCCCGCCATCCGCGGGCGCCGCGCCAACAATTGCGGCGATGGCCGCATCCCGCGCCGCAGCGGAAAGCGCCATGTCGCGCTTTTCGGGCGGTTGGCGCAAGAGCGTCGCTGTGATCCCCGTCGCGGATCCGTGGAAGAGATGGAGCGCTCGATCCTCGGGGATTTTCAGTCGGCCGGCGGTTCCCACCGCCTGCAGCTTTTTACGCAGGATCGCGATCCCCGCGCGATAGGCGGGGCTGTCGCGCGCCGTTTCAGATTGCGCGGCCATGATCGCGAAGATGCCCGGATGCGCGAGCGCAAAGGCAACCTGCCGATCCCATCCTCCGCGCAACTCCTCGACCGGGTCGGGGTGACGGTCGCGATCCGCCTTCGACGCGACGTAGGAGGAGAGGGTCTTCTCCGCGACGGCATCGAGCAAGGCAACCTTGTCACCGAAAAGGCGGTAGATCGTGGGGGCCTGCACCCCGGCCATGTCCGCGATGGCCCGCGTCGTGGCACCTTCGACGCCGGTTTCCGCAACCAGCCGCTCGGCGGCGACGAGGATGCGATCGCGGGCGCTCGCGGTATCGGTACGATAATCGTCTTTTGCGAGCATGGTCTCTCGAAATACGTAGGGTAGCAATGCTAACGCGCTATCGATAACATAGGTAACAAAGCCTGTCTGGCTGGATGTTAGCAACGTTAGCAAAAAGGAAAAGACAATGATCATCGTAACAGGTGCAAGTGGCAAGCTCGGCAGCAGGATTGTCCACCGGCTGCTCGCGCGCACGTCGCCGGACAGGATCGGCGTCAGCGTACGTGATCCCGACCAGCTTTCCGATCTGGCCGCCAGGGGCGTGCGCGTGCGCTATGGCGATTTCAACGATGCCGCATCGCTTCGAAGCGCCTTCGAGGGGGGCGAGCGCATTCTTCTCGTCTCATCCAACGCCGCGGCGAGCGGGGGCGACCCGCTGGCGCAGCACCGCACTGCGATCGACGTCGCGGCAGAGATCGGCGTGGAGCGGCTGTTCTATACCAGCCAGATGTCCGCAGCACCGGACTCGCATTTCTTTCCGGGCCGCACCCATGCCGCGACGGAGGACATGCTCGCCGCTTCAGGGCTGGCCTGGACCTCGATGCGGCATGGCTACTACGCCGAAAGTGCGCTAGCCATGAACCGCGCCGCGGGGTTCGAATCTGGTGTCCTCGCTGCGCCGCGGGACGGCAAGGTCGCCTGGACGACCCATGACGATCTGGCTGAAGCCGATGCCACCCTTCTGTTGGGGGAGGAGACGATCGACGGACCGACCGAGGTGCTGACGGGCGACGAGACTCTGGACCTGACAGATCTGGCGCGGTTGATCAGCGAGATCGAGGGCCGGTCGGTTCGTCGCGAAGTGATCGAGGACGATGCCTTCCGCGCGAATGCACGCGAGCGCGGCATGCCCGATGGCGCTGTCGCCTTCATCATGGGCTACTACCTCGCGGCGCGAGCCGGCGAGTTCGCGGCGACCTCCCCGCTGCTCGAACGTCTTATCGGGCGCAAGCCGCAGACGATGCGCGATGTCCTGGCCGGTCGCGCCGAACAGGCCTGATCCGTTCGGGTTCGCGCCGGGCCTTCGCGGTGAAACGCCCGTCGGGCCGGAGCGAGCTCGGCCCTATCCGATCGCCGCGAATGTCGCGCGTACATCGGTCACGAATGCGGTCGGGTTCTCAAGAGCCGCGAAATGGCCGCCGCGCTCGGGGTGGTTGTAATATCGCAGGTCCGCGAACCGCTTTTCCGCCCAGCGCCGCGACAGCCGCATGGCCTCGCCGGGGAACATGCTGATGCCGGCCGGCAGCGGGACAGGGTCGCCGGGCATATCACCCTGTCCTCGCGCGTTCTCCCAGTAAAAGCGCGCCGAACTGGCGCCGGTGTTGGGGAGCCAGTAGAGCATGATGTCATCGAGGATGTGGTCGAGTGCGATCGTCCGCTCCGGTTCGCCTCTGCTGTCGGTCACGTCCTGGAATAGGGCATAGATCCATGCTGCCAGCCCTGCCGGCGAGTCCGCCAAGGCGAACCCGACCGATTGTGGCCGGGTGTTCTGGAGCTTCATGTAACCCGACTGCTCGGCGTCGTATCGCTTCATGTCGGCGAGCATCGCTTGCTCCTCGCCTGTCGCGTCCGCGATCTCGTCTTCCCTTGGTTGGAACATGACCATGTTGAGATGGATGCCGGCAAGGCCGGGCGCGCGCATATGCGCCAACACCGTCACCACGGCCGCGCCCCAATCGCCGCCCTGTGCCAACCAGCGCTCGCCATAGCCCAGTCGTTGCATCAGCACGATATAGGCATCGGCCACACGGGCCGCGTTCCAACCCGTCTCCGTCGGCTTGTCGGAAAAGCCAAACCCCGGCATCGACGGGATCACCAGATGAAAGGCCTGCCGCGGATCACCGCCATGCGCGGCCGGATCGGTCAGCGGGCCGATGACATCACGGAACTCCAGAATCGACCCTGGCCAGCCATGCGCGAGCAAGAGCGGCACCGCGTCGGGTTCCGGGGAACGAATATGGAGGAAGTGGATGCCCAGTCCATCGATGACGGCACGGCTGCTACCCCATTGGTTGATAAGGCTTTCCGCATTTCGCCAGTCGTACCCGTCACGCCATCGATCGACCAGATGGCGGATGGCCGGCAGGCTCGGCCCCTGGCTTCCATCAGTGACGGTGCCGGCATCAGGCCAGCGGGTGCGGCCAAGCCGATCGGCGAGGTCGGCAAGCTCGGCCTCACCGATATGAATCGGGAACGGAGTGATGGCATCGGTCATGACGGTGGTCTCTATAGGGTATTTCGGCGGGCGTCGGGCCATATCACGAGAGGCGCACACGGCGACGTTCTGTGCAAAATGGCGTGCGGATATTGGATTCCTGCTGGCTGGGAACGTTGCGTCGGTCGCGCGCTACTCGCCCCATCCGGTTACCGCACGGCCACCGAATACCATTCGCCGGATGTCCGGAGAAGTCAGTACCGTACTGAAGGTCGGCGCGGGCGCGCTCGCTTCATCGAGGCGCGCAAGCTGCTCGTCGCTCAGGCGAAGGCCGGTGGCGGCAACGTTGCTCTCGATTTGCGAGACTTTACTTGCGCCGATCAGGGTAGAAGCCACCCCCGGACGCGCCAGGGTCCAGGCCAGTGCGACCTGGGCGACCGGCCGTTCGACTTCGGCCGCGACCGTCTGGGCTGCTTCCAGAATGTCCCAGTTGCGGTCGGTGAACTTGCTGTCGCCGAACGGATTGGCGCCGCTGAGGCGCCCGGTGCCCGACGTGTCCTCGCGCCGATACTTGCCCGACAGGAAGCCGCCGGCCAGCGGACTCCAGGGCATGATCCCCATCCCGCCTTCGCGTGCCACCGGGAAATGTTCGGCCTCGACATCACGCGCGACCAGCGAATATTCGAGCTGCATCGCGATCGGGCCGGGCACGCGGCGCTCGGTTGCAATTGTTGCGGCCTTGCAGCCGACCCAGGCAGGCATGTCGGAAAAGCCGAAATAGCGGATCTTTCCGGCCCGCACAAGATCGCCCAGCGTTTGCAGAATTTCCTCGACCGGTGTCACCCCGTCCCAGATATGCATCCAGTAGAGATCGATATAGTCCGTGCCGAGCCGCTTCAGCGACGCATCAAGCGCGCGGTGGATGTTCTTCGCGCCTGCGCCGCCAGCATGCGGATTGCCGCCACCGCCCTGGCTGGCGGTGAGCGGACTGGCGGATGCGTTGAAGCCGAACTTCGTCGCCAGCACGATTTCGTCGCGCGCACCCGCGTCGGCAATGAACCTGCCGACCAGGCGCTCGCTTTCGCCGCCCGAATAGATGTCCGATGTATCGATGAAATTGCCACCCGCGTCGCGATAGGCGTCGAAGATCGCGCGCGAGTTGGCTTCGTCAGCGCCCCATTCTCCGGGACCGAAGGTCATCGTACCGAGTGCCAGTGGGCTGACGACCAGGCCGGAGCGGCCGAGCGTGCGGAAATCTGTGAGGTTCATGTCATCTATTTCGTAGCGTTCGATACGAAAATAATGATAGAACGTATACGACCAGTCAAGAAGTTTCGGAACGATCGCTATGAATGTATCTGACGAACGCCGGCAAACCGCGCAGCGCAAAAGCGGTCGGCCGCGATCCTTCGATCGCGAAGCCGCGCTCGAAAAGGCAATGCTGCTGTTCTGGCGGCATGGGTATGAAACCACGTCGATCAGCGACCTGACCCGCGCGATGGGGATCACAGCCCCCAGCCTCTATACCGCCTTCGGCGATAAGCGGCGCTTGTTTCTCGAAGCGGCGCAGCTCTATGCCGGCGAACCGGACGCGGAGAATGCGGCGATCGCGAACGCGCCGACCGCCTACGACGCGGCCAGTACGATCCTGCACGGCGCAATCGTCACGTTTACCGGAGAGACCACGCCGCCCGGTTGCCTGCTCGCCAGTGCCACCGCCAGCGGTTCAGCGGACGCCGCCGATGTTCGCGCGATCGTGGCAGGATATCGTCAGCAGTTGCGCGAGCAGATGCGTGCGCGCCTCGAACGAGACAAGGCTGCCGGAATGTTACCGCAGAGCGCGGACGCGGCCGCCCTGTCCGGCCTCGTGCTCACGGTGATGCAGGGCCTGTCCGTGCTCGCCCGCGACGGCGCTTCGCCGGAGGACCTTTCCAGCATCGTCGATACGGCACTGCACGCATGGCCGACGGCCGGGCGATGCTGATCAGCATCAATCGGCTCTACGGGCGCTGATGGAAACAATTTAGTCATGATGATACCCGGCAGGTGCAGCACGCAGTCGATAGCGCCTGACTGGCGCGACGGAGCGGGTCGAGGTCGAACCGATAAACCTGACGCAGGGAAAGACGTCACCGGCCGCTCTGACCGAGTGTTGACACCGGCCGGCTCTCTTCGAGCCGCCGTGATGGTGACGACGAGGTCGCCCATAGCCAGGTTCAGCCTGCCGTGTCATCGCGTTACCTACGTGACACCAGGCAATCACGGTCAACGGCGGGCTCTACCGACGCTCTCTGTTCAGTCTCGGGAAAGGCAGCCCCTTCACCGAGGGTGTTCCATGAACAACAACACTGATCCAGAGGAGACTTCATGGGCGCGAAAGCGACGCTTTACCGGGGCATGGCTGGTGCACTCAGGGCGCTGGACCAGCGCGGAGTGCGGCTGCGCTACCCCTACCCTGACCGCCTGATGCTGGAACAGCGCATTCTGCCCGCCATCGCCGGGCGCGACGACATGAAACGGATTCTGATGGTGGGCTGCGGATGGTACACCCACTACTATCCAGGCCTGCTGGGCGACGACGCTGAAGTCACCACGCTGGAGATCGACCCGGCCAAGCGCGCCTTTGGCGCCAGGCGCCATATCGTCGCCAACCTCACCGAGCTGGATGCCCACTTCGGCCCCGGCGAGCTGGATGCGGTGCTCTGTAACGGCGTACTGGGCTGGGGCCTTAACGACCACGACGACATCGAGCGTGCCTTCGGCGCCAGCGTCACGGCGCTGCGCGGCGGCGGTCTGCTGCTGCTGGGCTGGAACGACAAGGCGCCCTACAACCGCGTCTCGCCGGCCGATATCAGCGCACTGCAGGGGCTGGAAGCGGTCACCGTACCAGGGCTGGAGGCCCACCGGGTGATCGCCCTGCCACGTAACCAGCACTGCTTTCAGGCCTTCACCAGACCGCAGTCGAACTGAATACGCCGACATTCACTTTCGCAAAGTGCCGCAACGGGCTAAATTGGGCGGCCTGGTATCCGCTCTATTCGGAGGACGTTCGATGACCTTCCCCCTGCCTCTCAGGGCTTCGCTGGCTGCCGCTACGGCAGCCGCCCTGCTGCTGATCGGCGCTACCGGCACCGCCGAGGCGCGCAACACTTTCCTGATGCAGCCGCTGAGCGAGGTCTTCAACATGCCCGATGCGCGCCAGCGCCTCGACCCCTCGATACGGCTCTATTTCGCCGATCAGCAGCATCCGCAGATCCAGACCCGGCGCGGCGGCTACTACAGCAGCAACAAGGTGCGCGCGGCCTTTAGAAGCGACGCCGAATCCTGCCGCGCTGCGGCGCTGGAGTCGCTGCTGGCGCTTCAGGAGCGCGCCCGCCAGGTCGGCGCCAACGCCGTGGTCGACATCGTCAGCTACTACGAACAGCGTGCCAACCCCAATAACGACCGCTACGAGTGCCATGCCGGCAACGTAGTCACCGAGGTTGCCTTCCGCGGCGATATGGTCACCCTCGACCAGTAGATCGTTATTTCCGCTTTCCCGCTACCGGGCGCATGGCGCCCGGCTTGCCATTGCCTCTCCCCCCCCTCATCCTCTTGCCTTACCACCCTCTCCGGACCGTCGTGAAGACCTCGGGCACAACCCGACCGCGCAAAAGCTTAAAAATACTTGAAGCTCGGATGAAAAAGCGTA
This sequence comes from Kushneria aurantia DSM 21353, assembly GCF_000382245.1. GTDB lineage: Bacteria > Pseudomonadota > Gammaproteobacteria > Pseudomonadales > Halomonadaceae > Kushneria > Kushneria aurantia. Next base: position 71,158 of record NZ_KB907877.1, on the reverse strand, counting down.
TCGTTTAGATCCATCAGAAATTCCCATTGCTCGCTCTCGGTGCCATTGCGTCAGGGTCACATCATGCTGGTTGCCTTTCTCATCATGCTGCGCGAAGGCCTCGAGGCCGCGCTGATCGTCGGCATCATCGCCAGCTACCTGCAACGGACCGGTCGTCGCGGCTGGCTGCCGGCGGTATGGATCGGCATTTTTCTCGCCATGGCGTTGGCACTTTTCGTCGGTGCGGCTCTGTTGTTCGCCAGTGCCGCCTTCCCCCAGCGTCAACAGGAGCTGTTCGAGGCGCTGGTCGGATTTCTCGCCGTCGGTATGCTGAGCTGGATGGTACTGTGGATGCGCCATACCGCCCGTCATCTCAAGCAGCATCTTGCTGCGGCGCTGGAGCGCAGCTTTCGCAGCGGCCGCCACCAGAGCTGGGCGCTGATCGGTATGGTACTGCTGGCGGTCGCCCGCGAAGGACTGGAGTCGATCTTCTTTCTGCTGGCGCTCTTTCAGCAGAGTCCGAACCCTTTGGCACCGCTGGGCGCGCTGCTCGGGCTGGTGACGGCGGGACTGGTCGGCTTCGGACTCTATCGCGGCGCGCTGCGCATTCCGCTGGGGCGGTTTTTTCGTTTCACCGGGCTGTTTCTGCTGCTGGTCGCCGCCGGACTGCTGGCCGGTTCGATGCGTGCGCTGCACGAAGCCGGGCTGTGGAATCACGGCCAGCAGGTGCTGTTCGATGTGAGTGCCGTGCTACCGCTGGATTCGCCACTGGGCACACTACTGGCCGGTATCTTCGGCTACCAGCCGGCGCCGACGCTGAGCGAAGCGGTGGTGTGGCTGGGTTATCTGGCGCTGGCCGCCTGGTGGCTGCGACCACGCTCGCTGACCGCCAGCGCCCCGCCCACTGAGCCGACAAGCAAGCTGCCATGAACGACGTCTCCGCCAACGATGCCCCCTCACCGCGCCTGCTGCGCATCGCCCTGCTGCTGTCGCTGTTGCTGCTGCTGATCGCACTGGCGCTGTTCACGCTTTCGCTGCGGGTCACGACCTTCGGGGGCAACGCCGGTCAAACGGTCACGGTGACCTCCGATGGCTGCCATCCGCAGCATCTCGAGGTGCCCGCCGGACGCCGCACCTTCACCGTCGTCAATCACTCAAGCCGCGCCATCGAGTGGGAGATCATCGACGGCGTGATGGTGCTGGCGGAGCGCGAGAATATCGCTCCCGGGCTACGTCAGACACTGAGCGCCGACCTCGCGCCGGGTCACTACACCATGACCTGCGGCCTGCTCAGCACCCCCGGCGGCACGCTGGAGGTGGTGGCCAGTGCCGATGGACCACCGCCGCCGTCGACTGCCGATATCATTGGGGTGCTGGCCGAATACCGGGTCAGCACCATTTTGCAGCTGCGCGAGCTGCACCAGCGTATCGACACGCTCGCCGCGGCAATCAGCGACGGCGACAACGAGGCGATGCGACACGCCTGGCTTGCGGCGCGACGCAGCGAGCGGCAGCTGGCGCTGGTGCTTGATCTGCTGGCCGAGCAGGATGGCGATAGCTCGGCGGATAACCCTCTCTCCGCGGATCTGCAGCAGCTCGAAAAAGGTCTGTTCGAGAGCAACGCCAGTGTCTCTACCACCGCCGCGATCAATCGGCTCAGGGAGAACCTTGAGCACCTGACACCCCCTCTTAAAGCGCTATCGATCGAGCCGTCACAACTCGCCGACACCAGCGCCGGGCTGCTGCGCCACTGGCATGACCGTCAGCGCTCGGCCGGCGAGCCGGCGGCACTGGCGGTAAACGACCTGGCCGGCCTGACCCATGGCGTCGACAGCGTGGTCAGACTGCTGACACCGCTGCTGGAGCCGCGCGCCCCCGATGTGCTGCAGCAGGTGCGCGCGGCGCTGAGCGCCCTGCAGGCGTCACTTGCCGATGATACGACGACCGGCACCAGCGCCATCCAGCGGCTGAATGAACGCAGCCTGGCGCTGGCCGACGCCCTGACCGGCATCAATCCGGCCCTCGACATGCACGCATCAGCCACCCCTCCAGAAGCCGCCGAGTCGCCATGAGCCATCGTGATCGCCCCTCTCGCTGCCCCTTTCATGTGACCGCCAACGAGGAAGGCACGCCGCCGCGCCGCCGCTTTCTACGCGGCCTCGGACTGACCGGCCTGGGCGTCGGTCTTGCCGGCCTCTACCCCGGCCGAGTGCTGTCCGCCGAGCCGCTGCAGACACCGCCACAAGGCAAGGAGGTGACCAGTGCCCCGCTGGCGCGCGACCCGCAGCTCAGCTGGCCGTTTCACGGCCGCCATCAGCAGGGCGTGGTCACGCCGCGCCCGGCCACCGGCATGGTGGTGGCCTTCGATGTACTGGCAGGCGACCGCGACGGCCTTCAGCGACTATTCGAAACCCTCACCGCGCGGATCGCTTTTCTGACCCAAGGCGGGCGCTATCCACAGCGCGACCCGCACTACCCACCGCCGGACTCCGGCATTCTCGGGCCCGATATTCCACCGGATGGCCTGACGGTCACCCTGGCGCTGGGCGACGCGCTGTTCGACCAGCGCTTCGGCCTGGACGCCGCACGACCTCGCCACCTGCAGCGCATGACGGGCTTTCCCAACGACGCCCTGGAGGCCGAACGCTGTCACGGCGATATCGCCCTGCAGTTCTGCGCCAATACCCTGGACACCTGCTATCACGCCCTGCGCGACATCATCAAGCATACGCCCGGGCTTATGCTGGTGCGCTGGAAACAGGAGGGCACGGTACCGCTTTTGCCTCCTTCGCCGGGGGATTTCGACGGCAGCGCGCGCAACTTTCTCGGCTTTCGCGACGGCTCTGCCAACCCAAGCAACGACGACGCAGCGCTGATGGACGAACTGGTGTGGGTCGACGGGACAGGCGAGAACGAGCCGGCCTGGGCGCAGGGCGGCAGCTACATGGCGGTGCGCATCATCCGCAACTTCGTCGAGCGCTGGGATCGCACGCCGCTGGGAGAACAGGAAGCTATTTTCGGCCGCCGCAAGATGAGCGGCGCCCCGCTGTCCGGCGGCAACGAACAGGACGTGCCCGACTACAGCGACGACCCCGAGGGACATATCACGCCGCTGGATGCCCATATCCGGCTGGCCAACCCGCGCACGCCAGCCACCCAACACAACCGTATCCTGCGCCGCCCGTTCAACTACTCCAACGGGGTCGAGGCCAACGGCCAGTTCGACATGGGACTGCTGTTCATCTGTTTCCAGGCCGATCTCGACGCCGGTTTCATTACCGTCCAGCAGCGTCTCAACGGCGAGCCGCTGGAGGAGTACATCAAGCCGGTGGGCGGGGGGTACTTTTTCGTCCTGCCGGGCGCGATTAACCAACAGGACTTTCTCGGTCGCAGCCTGCTGAACGCCACCGCCTGAGCAATACAACGACAACGCGCGATGCCACCAGGCATCGCCGCCATGATGACCGCTGACCAGCACAGGAATTATCCAACGGAGCAACGACGATGAAGATGCACTCTCTTAAAGCCTCACTCATGACGGCTGCCGCGCTGGTGCTGATGGCGCTCAACGTACAGGCACGCGCGGCGGTCAGCGCCGAACAGCTGGTCACACCGATCGCCGAATACAAGCTTTACGTGCTGGATAACCTCGACCAGCTCGTCGATCACACCCGCCGCTTCACCACCGCCGTCGAGCAGGGTGAGCTGGACAGGGCGCAGTCGCTCTACGCTCCCACGCGCGTCTACTACGAGCGCATCGAACCGATCGCCGAGCTGTTTGCCGATCTCGACGCCAGCATCGACGCCCGCGAGGACGACTACGAACATGGCGTCGCGGATCCCGACTTCACCGGCTTCCACCGCCTCGAATACGGCCTGTTCCATAACGACAGCACCGATGGCATGGCACCTTACGCCAAAGGGCTGATGAGCGATGTCAACGACCTCGACAGCCGCGTTCGCGACCTGACCTTCCCGCCCTCGACGGTGGTCGGCGGCGCTGCTGCGCTGATGGAGGAGGTGGCCGCCACCAAGGTTTCCGGCGAGGAAGATCGCTACAGCCGTACCGACCTGTGGGACTTTCAGGCCAATGTCGACGGCGCGCGCGAAATATTTTCGCTGTTCAAGCCACTGGTGGCGCAGCAGCACCCCGACTTCGTGGCACGGGTCACGAAAAACTTCGGCGATGTCGAAAAGACTCTGGCGCAGTACCGCACCACCCCGGACGACCCCGCCTCGGGCTTCGTCTCCTATGACGAGGTCAGTCAGGCCGACCGTCACGCCCTGGCAGGCACCGTAACGGTTCTCGCCGAGGACCTCTCCACCCTGCGCGGCATGCTGGGACTAGATTGATAAGGCTCACGGGCGCTATACGATACTGAGGCGCGGCACTCAGGCCGATGCCTCATGTGCTGCCATTGCCTGATCGACATGGATGCACGCCACCCTGACCCCATCGGCCACTTCATTGAGCGGCGGGTCGCCCTCGGTGCACTCCGACGTCGCCAGCCGACAGCGCGGCGCAAACGGGCAGCCCGGCGGCGGCGCCAGCGGTGACGGCGGCTCGCCCTTGAGTTTCATGCGCTCGCGACGCCGGTTGGGATCGGCTACCGGCGTGGCGGAGAACAGCGCCTGGGTGTAGGGATGGCGCGGCGTGGTGAAGACCGTCTCCGCCGGGCCGGTCTCCACCGGCTGTCCGAAGTACATCACGATGACGTCGTCGGCAATGCGCCGCACGACTGAAAGATCGTGGGAGATAAAGACGTAGGCCAGCCCGAATTCGTCCTGCAGGTCACCCAGCAGGTTGAGCACCTGCGCCTGAATCGACAGGTCCAGCGCCGACACCGGCTCGTCGAGCACCAGAATCTTCGGGTTGAGCATCAGCGCCCGGGCAATGGCGATGCGCTGTCGCTGGCCGCCGGAGAACATGTGCGGATAGCGGTCGATGTGTTCCGGGCGCAGCCCCACTTTCTCGATCATCGCCCGCGCCGCCTCGCGTCGTTCACCGGCACTCATGTCGCGTCGATTGAGCTTGAGCGGCTCCTCCAGCATGGTCGCCACCGTCTTGCGCGGATTGAGCGAGCCATAGGGGTTCTGAAAGATGATCTGCACTTCGCGGCGCAGTTCGGCGGGCGGGCGCTGCCCCTCTTTCAGGGAGACGTGATGGCCGCTGATGACCAATTCACCGCTGGTGGGCGGTTCGATCATGGTCAGCACCCGGGCGAGCGTCGATTTGCCACAGCCGGACTCACCGACCACTGCCAGGGTCTGACCCGGATAGAGCTCGAAGGAGGCATCGACCAGCGCCTTGACCGTCGCCGGCTTCGAAAAGGGGCCACCCTTGACCTGATAATGGCGAGCCAGATGGGTGGCACTGAGCAGAGCGTCGCGGCTCATGGGCGCACCTCCGGGTTGTCATCCTGTTGTTGAGAACGTGGCGACAATCCATCGGGTGGCGTGGCCGCCTGCGGGTCGTTGAGCGGGTAGTGGCACAGGGTGTGTGCCGGGTCGTCAGCAGCGGGGATGGGCGCCACCTCGCGGCAGTGCTCGGTGACATAACGACAGCGTGGGTTGAACAGGCAACCCGTCGGCCGGTCGTGCTGGCCCGGCACCACGCCGGGAATGGTCGGCAACCGATCAGCGTCGCCGGAACGTTCCGGCAGCGCCGACAGCAGCGCCTCGGTGTAGGGGTGGCGCGGTGCGGCGAACAGCGATCTCACCTCCTGTTTCTCCACCTGGCGCCCGGCATACTGCACGATGACGTTGCGGGCGGTTTCCGCTACCACGCCCATGTCATGGGTGATCAGAATCAGCGCCATGCCCTTCTCCTCCTGCAACCTGAGCAGCAGTTCGAGAATCTGCGCCTGAATAGTGACATCCAGCGCCGTGGTGGGCTCGTCGGCGATCAAAAGACGCGGATCGCAGGAGATCGCCATGGCGATCATCACGCGCTGGCTCATGCCGCCGGAGAGCTGATGCGGATAAGCCCTGATACGACGCGCCGGGTCGGGAATGCCGACCTGGGCGAGCAGGTCCAGAGCTCGCTCGTGACGCTCGCGGCGGGTGCCGCCCCGGTGCTGTTTGATCATTTCGTCGAGCTGAGCGCCCACCGTAAAGCAGGGGTTGAGGCTGCTCATCGGCTCCTGAAAGATCATCGACATTTCACCGCCAACGATGCGTCGGCGCTGACGCGAGCCGAGCCGCTGCAGGTCCTGGCCATCGAACAGCATGCGCTCGGCCGTTACCTCTGCCGTCCACGGCAGCAGCCCCATGGTGGCCAGCATGGCCACCGACTTGCCGGAGCCGGACTCGCCGACAATCGACCATACCTCGCCGCGATCGACCTTGATGTCGACGTTCTCGACGGCGGGAAAGAGGCCGCTGCTCGTCTGAAAACGAACGCTGAGGCCTTCGATATCAAGTAGTGCCATGTGAAGTCCTCCGCGCTATGAGCGTTTCATTTTGGGATCGAGCGCATCGCGCAGGCCGTCCCCCATCAGGTTGATCATCAGCACGGTGAGCAGAATGATCAGACCCGGGAAGGTGACCGCCCAGTAGGCGCTGCCCATGAATTCGCGGGCGTTGGCCAGCATCGCGCCCCACTCGGGCGTCGGCGGCTGTACGCCCATGCCGAGAAAACCCAGCGCGGCGATATCGAGGATCGCCGTGGAGAACGACAGCGTCGCCTGCACGATCAGTGGTGCCATGCAGTTGGGCAGCAGGGTGTTGAACATCAGCCGCAGATGGCCGGCACCGGCCAGCCGGCTGGCGATGACGTATTCACGATTTTTCTCGCCGATCACCGAGGCGCGGGTCAGGCGCACGAAGTACGGCAACTGCACCACCGCGATGGCGATCATGGCACTGGTCAGGCCTGGGCTCAGAATCGCCACCAGCCCCAGCGCCAGCAGCAGACTGGGGAAGGCCAGCACCACGTCCATCACGCGGGTGATGACGGTTTCGACCCAGCCGCGGAAATAGCCCGCCAGCAGGCCGAGGAAAATGCCGCCGGCCATCGAGATCAACACCACCATGGCGCTGATCGACAGCGAATAGCGGGCACCAAAGATGAGTCGCGAGAGAATGTCGCGACCTACCGCATCGGTACCGAGAATGTAGCGCCAGCTGCCTTCGGCGTGCCACACCGGCGGCACCAGCAGCGCCGAGCGGTCCTGCATGGCCGGGTCGTGCGGCGCCATCCAGGGCGCCAGCAGCGCTACGATCATGACGCAGGCGATGAAGATCATGCCCACCAGAGCGCCGCGGCTGGCGCTGAAATCCTTCCAGAACGACGCCAGCTGATAGCGAAAGGTCCCGGGCGCGGCAGGGGTAGAAATTGCAGCCATTTTTTGGGCCCTCAGTGACGGATGCGCGGATTGATGACCCCATAGGCGACATCCACCAGCAGGTTGACGATCATGACCAGAAAGGCGATCAGCACCAGACCACCCTGTACCGAGGGGTAGTCACGTCGCGAGATCGCATCGATCATCCACTTGCCGATGCCCGGCCACGAGAAGATGGTTTCGGTCAGGATGGCGCCGGCCAGCAGCAGGCCGACCTGCAGCCCGATCACGGTGACCACCGAGATCAGCGCGTTGCGCAGCGCGTGCACCATGATTACGCGGAAATTGGAGAGGCCCTTGGCGCGCGCCGTACGCACGTAGTCCTCGCCCAGCACCTCGAGCATCGAGGAGCGGGTCTGGCGGGCGATCACCGCCAGTGGAATAGTACCCAGCACGATGGCCGGCAGTATCAGATGGTGCAGCGCGGAGAGAAAGGCATCCCAGTTGCCCGCCAGCAGGGTATCGATGGTCATAAAACCGGTGACCGGCTGAATGAAATACATAAAGGAGATACGCCCGGAGACCGGCGTCCAGCCGAGCGTGCCGGAGAAAAACATGATCAGCAGCAGGCCCCACCAGAAAATCGGCATGGAGTAGCCGGTCAGGCTGATGCCGACGATGGTGTGATCCAGCGTTCTGCCGCGCCGAATGGCGGCGATAACGCCCGCCGGCAGGCCGATGATAACGGCAAAGGCCAGCGCGAAAATCGAAAGTTCAAGGGTCGCCGGGAAACGGCTGAAGAACTCATTAACTACCGACGAGTGGGTCACCAGAGAATTACCCAGGTCGCCATGCAGCAGCCCCTTGAGGAAATCCCAGTACTGCACGATCAACGGTCGGTCGAAACCGTACTCAGCCTGTAGTTTGGCGTAGCGTTCGGGGGTCAGACCACGCTCTCCCGCCATCAGCAGAATCGGGTCGCCGGGCAACAGGCGAATAAAGGCAAACGCCACAATGGTGACGCCGATAAAGGTCGGCACCAACTGCGCCAGCTTGACCAGTACAAATTTGAGCATAATGGAAAATCTGAGCTGTCACATGACAGCATGGAGCGACCAGGGCCGCTCCATGCGTGACGGTGGGAAGGGGTTACTGCTGGATATCGACGCCTTCGAAGCTATGCAGACCCAGCGGATCGATAACATAGCCGGTGACGTCATCACGCAGCGGCATGAAAACCGTCGAGTGGGCCAGGGTGTCCCACGGCGCCTGCTCCTTGAAGATCACCTGCGCCTGCTTGTAGAGCTTGGCACGTTCGTCCTGATCGCTCAGGGTGCGCGCCTTTTGAATCAACTTTTCATAGGGCTCGTAGCACCACTCGGCGACGTTGTTGCTGGTGCCTACACCGGCGCAGCTCAAAAGCGTGCCCATGAAGTTGTCCGGATCGCCGTTGTCGCCGGTCCAGCCCAGAATAATGGCCCCTTCATGATTCTTGTCGGCGGCGCGCTGCAGATACTCGCCCCACTCATAGGTGACGATCTGCGCGTCAACTCCGATCTTTTGCAGGTCAGCCTGCATCAGCTCGGCGGTACGGCGGGCGTTGGGCATGTAGGGGCGCTGCACCGGCATCGCCCAGATTTTCATCTGAAGATTGTCAACGCCGGCATCCTTGAGCATCTTTCTGGCCCTATCCGGGTCGTAGGGATCGTCCTGAACCTCATCATTATAGCCCCACATGGTGGGCGGAATCGGGTTCTTGGCCACCTGGCCGGCGCCCTGGAACACCGCGTCGATAATCGCCTGCTTGTTGATCGCCATGTTCAGCGCACGGCGCACCTGCGGGTTGTCGAACGGCTTCTGGATGGTATTCCAGGCGAGATAGGCAACATTGAGCCCGGGTTCGCTGAGTACCTTGATGGTATCGTTTTGCTGCATCTCGCTGACATCGGCGGGGTTGGGGTACGGCATGACCTGGCACTCATTGGCCAGCAGCTTCTGATAGCGCACCTGGGCATCGGGGGTAATCGCAAACACCAGGTTATCGATAGGCTGCTTGCCACGGAAGTAGTCCGGGTTGGCCTGGTAGCGGACTGCCGCGTCTTCCTGATAGTTGACGAACTGGAAGGGGCCGGTGCCGATCGGCTGCTGGTTGGCCAGCTCCGGCGTGCCCTCGTCGAGCAGCTGCTGCTCGTACTGCCTGGAGTGAATCGAGGCGAAATCCATCGCCAGATTGGCGATAAAGGGCGCGTTGGGCTCGCTGAGGTGGAACCTGACGGTATGATCGTCAACCTTCTCGATCGACTCGATCAACTCGCCCATCGACATCGAATCGAAATACTCGAAACTGCCGTTGGCCAACTGATAGTAGGGGTTATCCTCGTTCATCTGACGATCGAAGGTCCAGATGATATCGTCGGCATTGAGTGGCCGGCTGGGGGTGAAGTAGTCAGTGGTCTGGAACTGGACGTCGTCGCGCAGATGGAAAGTTACGCTCAGGCCATCGTCGGAGACCTCCCAGCTACTGGCGATGGCCGGTTCCAGCTCGGTCGTACCGGGCTTGAACTGCACCAGTCGGTTGTAGATCGGCTTGCTGGAGGCGTCGAAGGTGGTGCCGGTGGTATACAGCGAGGGATCAAAGCCTTCCGGCGACCCTTCCGAGCAGTAGACCAGCGTTTTGGCCATGGCCGGGGTAGCGCTCATCATGGCCGCCACACCGGCGGCCAGTAGTGTCTTCTTCATTGTTCGGGCTCCTGCACAAGGCAATGGTGCTGTTGTTATTGTCACGGCTTGTGGCCGCACGCAAATAATATTACCGATTATTCATAATCATCGGCAGTCGGCACAAGATAGAGCAGAAGAGGTTGGCAAATCAATTAGCTCTTGCGATCAAAAGTGGCGCAAGCCGGGGAATCCGGTTGCGCCACTGTCGTTCGCGCGAGCCGTATCAGAACTTCACGTCCAGCACTGCGCTCAGGCTGCGATCATGGTAGTCATCGGCGAAGGTGCCATCGTAGCGCAGCCCCAGACGGGTACGTTCGGTCAGTTCGACGCCGGCCCCGAGGTGCAGGTTCAGGCTGTCCCGGCCGATATCCGCGCTGGCCACCCGGAAGCCTTCTCCGCCACCAAAACGCTGTGACTGGCTGACCCGCGCCTCGTCCAGGGCGTGCTGCCATTCGGCACCGGCCGACAGGTCAAGGCGCGTCGTGCCCGGCGCGAACGCCCGCTCGGCACTCAGACCGGCCGTGGCGTAGGTGCGGGTATCGTCGCTCCCCGACGAGGAGAGCGCCGCGGCGCCGCCGTGCTCGTGGAAGTCGCCGCCGTCGAGATCAACATGGGCAACACCCAGCGACGGCCGCCAGTGCACGGAACCTGCTTCCAGTTGCATGGCCGCTTCGGCGAAGAACTGCAGCGTGCGGGCGTCGTAGTCCGCCTCGAGTCGGTCGCTGTAGCGCGGGAAGGTCACCCGTCGTTCGCTGTCGATGCTGTGCCGGTCGTAGAGGGCCCCCAGGCTCAGGTCGAACGCGCCGTATGTGCTGCCGGCATAGATCCCGAGATGGTAGCTGTCGATCGTGGCGTCGGCATCGCTGCCCTTCAGGTCGAGATCCTCGCCGCTGTAACCGGTGGCCAGACCAAGGCGCCAGCCGTGACCCACGTCGCCGTCAACGCCGAGGAAGAGGCCGCGGCTGTTGCCGATCGACACGCCGTGACCGTTGCCGTCACCGTCATAGTCGCCGTGACGGCCGAAGACGTCGAACCACAGTGCAGCGCGGCCGTCGTCCAGCAGCGTCTGATAGCCCGCGTCATCGACGGCGCTGGCGCCATCTTGCCGTGACCGCAGGCGGTCACCGAGCACGCGGCGGCTCTGGCGGCTCTGATCGACGAGGACGTTCGCCACCGCCGGATGCAGTTCGCCGGAGAGCTGGCTGAAGACCGGCGCCGGCGCGCCATCGGGCAGATAGAGCACGGCGTCGTAGAGGGCGTTGCCGTCTCCCAGGGCATCGACCGCCGTGGCCGTCGAGCGCTGGTTGGGCGTCGCCACCGAATCGGCAAAGGGCCGCACCCGGGTCAGGATCAGGTCGACGCTGTCGACACGCTGATCGAGGGCGGCGTTCAGCAGCGCAAAGCTGTCCTCGACACCGGCGAATTGACCGCTGATGCCGTTCGCGCTGGTGAGGAGGGTGTAGCGGGTCGCGGCCCGGTAGGTGGAACCGTCCTCGCTGCGATCCTGCGGCGTAACCGCCACGCCGACGTTGTCGCCGATGCGCGTGCGGCCGCTGACGTCGGTACGATCCGAAGCGCCCGCGCCATTGACCTCGACGTCGTAGGTCGAGCCCGGTTCCAGAACCAGATCACCGTCGACCGTGAGGGTGCCGATCGAGTTGCCGGGGGCGAGGTGACCGCCCACGATGGTGGTCGACCCGACCCGCCCGTTGCCGCCCAGGGTGGCGTTGTCCGCCACCCGCACGGCACCCGTGACGCGACCGTTGACGCTCAGCAGTCCCTCCATGACGCGCGTCTCGCCGCGATAGTCATTGTCACCCGTCAGGACCAGGCGGCCACTGCCGGTCTTGGTCAGTCCGCCCGGGCCATCGATATGGCCGGCCAGCGTCAGGGCCGTACTCCCGTCGGGGGCCAGGATACCGCCACGCTCATCGAGCGTCACGGCGTTGTCCAGCTGCATCGTGGCACCGGATTCAAGGGCACCGCCCTCGAAGCGCAGCGGGGTATCGCCGAACTGATCGGCAGCGGTGAGCAGCCGTGTCTGTCCGGCGGAAATCCGCACGGCATCATCACCGCCGTTGTCACCGCCACCGCTGTTGTCATCGCCACCGCCGGTGTTGTCACCGTCGCCGCCGTTGTCGCCGCCGCCGCCGTTGTCGCCGCCGCCGCCGTTGTCGCCGCCGCCGCCGTTGTCGCCGCCGCCGCTGTTGTCGCCGCCACCGGTGTTGTCGCCACCGCCGGTGTTGTCATCACCGCCACCGCTGTTGTCATCGCCGCCGCCGCCGTTGTCACCGTCGCCGCCGTCGCCGCCGCCGCCGGTGTTGTCGCCGCCGCCGCCGTTGTCACCGTCGCCGCCGTTGTCGCCGCCGCCACCGCCGGTGCTGGTCCGATTCAGGGTGAGATAGCGGTTGTGGGTATCCCCGGAAAGACTGGCGTCCAGAAAGGCGAAGTTCTCCAGCGCGTCGGCAAACCCGCCGTCGACACCGCCATCGGCAGTCAGGATGGTGTAGCGGGTCGAGGCCCGCCAGGTCGCGCCGCTGGTATCCTGCGTGGCCGGCGTCACCAGCACGTCAACATCATCCTCGATACGCGCCGTGTCGCTGGCGTGAACGAGGTCGGAGGCGCCTTCGGCATTGACATCGACGTCGTACAGGGCGCCCGAGCGGAAGATGACCGGACCCTCGACATCGAGGGTCGCAATCGAATCGCCCGGTGCCACCCGGCCGCCCTGCTCGACATCCAGCCCGCCGATATGGCCGCTGCCCCCCAGTGTGCCGCCTTCGAGAACCTGCACCCGCGAGGCGAGCCGGCCGTTGGCACTCAGCAGGCCGCCGGCGATCCGGGTCGCGCCGCTGTAGTCGCTGTCGCCGGCAAGGTTCAGCGCGCCTGTACCCAGCTTGGTAACACCGCCCGCGCCGCCGATCGCACCGTCGAAGCGGCTGGAGGTGTCATCCGCGCCCACCGACAGCCGCGCGTCGCCGAGCGCGACGTGGCCGCTGCCGGTCAGGCCGCCGATCGTTTCATCATCGCCCAGCGCCAGTTCGGCGTCGTCATTGATGGTGACCGCACCGCTGTCCGGCAGCGCCGCCCCGCCCGACGCCGAGAGCCGGCCGGCCTCGATCAGGGTACCGCCGAGGTAGGTGTTGGTGCCCGACAGTGCCAGCGTGCCGCTACCGGACTGGACCAGCATCCCCTGCCCGCTGATGTCGCCCGCGTAACCGCTCTCGTCGCTGCGGTCGAAGGCCAGCACCGCGTCGTTGCGCACGTCACCCAGGATCGAGCCGCTGGTGCCGCCGTCGCCGATACGCAGCACCCCGCCCGCAATCGTGGTGCCGCCGGTATAGGTATTGTCGCCCGACAGGGTCAGCATGCCCCTGCCGCGCTTGACCAGCGAGCCCGCGTCCGGGCGTTCGGCGGCCGCCTGCTGGCGTGCCTGCTTCGTGGCGAACTCGAACTCCGGGTTGCCGACGATCTGTGCATACTGGGCGTTGTACATCTTTTCCAGATAGGACGACAGGCGCGTTTCCTTCCACTGCGCGATGCGTGCATCGGTCCAGCCGGCGGGATCGTCTTCGGAAACCTCGGGGCTTTCCATAAAATCGAGATACAGGCCGGAAGCACCCGGCGTATTCAAAAGCAGGGCGTACTTCTGATTGTAATTTTCGAAGCTACCACCCTGGCCAAGGTCGCGGTATGCCTTGATGAACTCCACGGCGACACTGGTTGCGGTCGCCATGGTCTTTTCCAGTTGAGCATGCTGCTCGGTGTAAGCAGCCTCTTTCTGCGCCATCTCCCTTTGCAGTGCGGGCGTCATCTCGAAGCTGTCACCCAGGCCCAGCTCGGCCTTGCGCTGCTGCCACTCGGCCGTTTCGGCGATGTCCTCCTGCTTGCGCGCCTTGATCGCCACGTCGGAAATATCGTTGGACCAGACGTCGCGGGTCCCTTCGGGAAGATCGGCCGTCATTTTACCGAACAGCTGGCCCGGCCCCTTGATCGCCTTCTCCAGATCAATGGCGCCCCAGCCCCATACTTCATTGGGCACGCCCTGATCCGCGTCCGGCGTGCCTTCAACGGCATCGCGATGCGCGGCGGTGGTCAGCAGTACGTTGCGCGCGTCCGTGGAGGAGAGATAGGGAAAACGCTGCATGACCAGCGCCAGTGCACCGCTGGCGTGCGGTGCCGACATGGAAGTGCCGCTGACGGTGGCATAGCCGGACGTCGCGGGCCATTGATGTGTCCACGGCTCGTCGCCCGTCGCGGTGGGAATGGTGCTCTCGATATCCGCTCCGGGGGCAAAGACATACCAGTATTTGGCCACCCCGGCCAGCGACGAGAAACCGGCAGGGGTCACCGTTCCGGGCAGGATCTGCGTCTGACCACCCGATCGACCTTCCGCACCCACGCCCAGCCAGTAGGGCTCGTAATCGGGTCTGAAATAGGGCACAACGGCGTAGGAGGTCGGATTGGCATCGCTGCTGTTACCACCCGCGGTGACCTCGATAAGATCGTGCTTTTGCGCGACCTCTCCCATCGCATCCAGGAAATCGGGCTTGCCGGAAAAATTCGACATCACGGTGTACACGTCAGGGAGCGTGTTATAACTGGAAAATTGCGGATCCTGTCCCCATGAATTGTTGATGACCCGCGCTCCCGACTGAGCCAGTGCGCTATGGGCCGCCCTGAAATAGTTGTAGTCGGCATTGGGGCCGGTGATGAAACTGTCGGTGGCGTGAGTATTGGCCACCACTACATCGGCTTCGAAGGCCACGCCCTGCATGCCTTCACCATTGCGCGAAGCGCCGATGGTACCAGTCACATGGGTACCGTGGGGGTCGTTGTACGCCTTGTTATACACCCCGGGAGTAGAGAATTGCTCTCCGGCTTTCCAGAAATTTTCCGGAGAGTTGTCATTGCTATAGTAAAAACCGTCAGCGGCGTAGGTGCCGCCGGTTTCCACAGTGCGGACTCGCCCATCGGCAAATTCCGGATGAGAGACGAAGACACCGGAATCCATGACCCCCACTGTCACGCCCTTGCCGGTATAACCGGCGGCGTAGGCGTGCGCCGTATTCATGCCGCGCAGACCCCAGTCCTCGAGGTACTCCTGATCATTGCGCCACTGCTCGACCGTTTTGGGATCATCGACCTGCGCTGCCGTAGACAGGGCAGGGTGAGCCCATGTGGAGCCAATAACCAGCAGAAATCCTGACATTTTCATCGCACAGGAGCGCCTGGTCTCGCTGCCGAAAGAAAATCCCGATGCGCCATCCCGCCCGGCCATTGCGGCCATTTTTGTTGTCGCCATTATATCGATCGCTCTTGGTATTTTTATGAAAAACAGGAATCAAAAAGGCAACAGCGATGCGGGACAACGATCGCCTCCGGACCCTTTCAATAGGAAAACCTTTAGTATTTATCGTTTTTACGCCGTCCCGAATCGAAAAATCAGCACATGCTCCGTTTTATTCAACAACCCATCAGGAGGCCAAATTTACCAAAAATGAAACAACACACAAGAATGATTAGTCATTCATACTTTTGAAGTAAGTATGCAATTATAAAGCATTTAATCCAACCCACACCTCGCTTCAAAATAGTGCAATAATAAAATATTGCACTTGAAAGTGGCGCCGTTTGCGCCGCTCATTTCTTTCAACAATGACAGCTTCTGTCGATGAGGAGAGCAACAGCATGCAAGCGAATCGCGGCTCGATTGATGCGCGAGACATCAGCACAAGACCTGCCACCGAGCAGGACGCGCTTTATATTCTCGATCTGGAAGAGCGCTGCATGCGCGAATATGCGCTGGCGTTGTGGGGAGAGTGGCGAGGAAAAGACGCCGACGATCTGTATCTGGACCGATTTTGCATCGTCGAATATCGGCAAGCCCGGGCCGGTTGCATCGCCACCATTAACGATGACACACAGTGCTGGATCGACCGCTTCTATATCGAGCCGACGCTTCAGGGCCAGGGCGTCGGCGGTATTTTACTGGCACGCCTGACATCTGCCGCAGACGCCCGCGGCGTACCCACAAGACTCAGCGTACTGGCCGGCAATCCCGCGATAAATTTTTATCGCAGGCACGGCTTCATGCTGGAAAGCGAAACCGCCGAGCGGCGTCGGATGGTCAGACATCCGGCATGAAGCTTATCGCTCAGTCTGCGTCGAGCAGCTGTACCGCCAGCCGGACGAAATCGACCGAAGAGAGAATGCCGACCAGTCGACCCTCAGCGTCCAGCACCGGCATGGCGCCCTGTCGCTGGGAGAGCAGCGTGCGACCGGCTTCAGCGAGCGGCGTATCGCTGGAGAGCGTTGACACTTCAGTGGTCATCACCTCGGCCAGCGGTACTCGCCCCAGGTGGTGGTTGAGACGGTGCGCGCCGTAATTGTCGGCCACCCGCAGCGCCTCGCGCAGCACGACCTTCTGGTTGAGCATGCCGGCCAGGCGCCCTTCGTCATCCAGCACCGGCAGGTGGCGTATTTTATGTTCGCGCATTGCCTCGTTACCGTCATTGAGCGTCTGGTCAATGTGCAGCGTGACGATATCGCGACTCATCATGTCGGCGACCAGGGCGGGCGTATCAGGGGTCATGGGTCGGCATTCCTTCATTCGAATTGGGCTTCGAGGAGGGGCCACTGAATCAGTATCACAGTGGCCGTTTTGACGCCTGTATATCCACCGCGGGTTGGCGGACACAGGCGGCTCAATCCAGCATTATCGGCAGTCTGGCGCGTGACTGAAACAGGGCCGCCGGTCAGGAGCGCAAAACCTTTGCTGCGACACTTCAGGCTTCCCCTGCTGTCGCGCCCCCGGCACTCAACGCATCAGTAGAATCGCCGAGTGAATCGACTCCAGCAGCCGGCGGGTAGTGCTGCCCTTGAGCCAGCGGACCAGTGAACCGTGGCCATAGGCGCCCATCACCGTCAGGTCGATGTCGTGCTCTGCCACATAGCCCGGCAACTTTCGCCGCACGTCGCCCTCGAGACTTACCGACTGTGCCGCAATGCCCTTTTCCTGCAAAAGCTCGGCGGCGCGCCGGACGCCGCTTTCATCGGGCGGCTCGGCAACGTGTACCAGGTGGCACTCGACATCCCGGAGCCAGCCCTGCTCGCCCAGTGCGGCAATCTGTTCAAGGCCGCGTTCGCTGCCGTCAAACGCCACCATCACGCGTGCCGGGGCACGAAAGGTGGAAGGTGCCACCAGCAGCGGTGACGGCAGATGCTGCGCCAGCTCTTCGAGGTGATCGCCGATAACGCCCTGTGACGCCTGCTGTTCGTGCTGATGGCCGCAGCGGCCGACTACGACCAGGTCGTGGGCGCTGCATATCTCGGCCAGTTCGGGAGCCAGCTCGCCAAGGCGCTGTTCGGTAGTAATCCCGGGGCCTTCCTGCCCCAGGCGTGCCTTGAGCGCTTCCAGCATTTCCCGTCGTTCATCGCGAGCGCGCCTCGCCTCACGGGCGTCCTCCTCGGTCATCTTCTCCAGCAGCTGTTCTCGCGAGCCGGGTCCGATCTGACCGGAATAGTTACCGCCGGGAGGCGAATGGCGCTCCAGGACGTGCAAAAGCGTCAGCGGTGCACGCAGGCGCTCGGCAGCCCAGGCGGCGTAGTCGCCGATAGCACTGTCGGCGCCGGCGCCTTCGTCGAAGCAGGCAACGATTCTGTCCATGGTATCTCTCCGATTCGGTGGTCATCGTTGGGCAGCCGGCGCTCTCCGGCCGCCGCTGGTGTCCGGTTCGGATCAGCGTCCGGAGCCGGATCAATGTGCGCCGGGTTCGATGATCTCATCGGTCTTGTCGTGAATGCCAAAACGGTCGACCATGGTCTGACTCGCCGCGTTGAGCCCCACGACTTCGACGTCGGTACCCTCGCGGCGGAACTTCATCACCACCCGGTCGAGAATTTCCACCGCGGTGACATCCCAGAAGTGCGCCTGGCTGACATCGATGCGCACCCGATCAACATCCTCACGAGGGTCGAAGTAGTCGCCGAACCGCGTCGTCGAGGCGAAAAACACCTGACCCAGTACGCGATACTCGCGCAGACGCTCACTGTCGCTGTCGTGACGCTCGCTCTCGATACGCAGGATGCGGCTGATCTTGTTGGCAAAGAAAAGCGTCGCCAGCAGCACGCCGACCAGCACTCCCAGCGCCAGATTGTGGGTCGCCACGGTGACCGCCACGGTGGCCAGCATGACGATATTGGTGGTCATCGGCTTTTTCGGCAGGTCACGGATCGAGCCCCAGTCGAAGGTGCCGATCGACACCATGATCATCACTGCCACCAGCGCAGCCATGGGTATCTGCGCCACCCAGGGGCCGAGAAAGACCACCATGATCAGAAGCCCGACGCCGGCCACCAGGGTAGAGAGACGGGTACGGCCACCGGATTTCACATTGATCACCGTCTGGCCGATCATCGCACAGCCCGCCATGCCACCGAGAAAACCGGTCGCCACGTTGGCAATACCCTGGCCGCGGCACTCGCGGTTCTTGTCGCTGCCGGTATCGGTCAGGTCATCGACGATGGTTGAGGTCATCATCGACTCCAGCAGCCCCACCACTGCAAGCGTCAGCGAATAGGGGAAGATGATTGCCAGCGTCTCGACATTGAGCGGAATATCGGGAATCAGAAAAACCGGCAGGCTGTCGGGCAGATTGCCCATATCGCCCACGGTCCGAATATCCAGCCCCATCACCATGGAGAGCGCGGTCATTACCACGATACAAACCATTGGCGACGGGATCACAGTGCCGATACGCGGCAGATAAGGAAAGAGATAGATAATGGCCAACCCGCCCAGCATGATCGCCCATACCGTGAGGGTGGCATTGGCGCCGGTGATCTCCGGCAGCTGCGCCATGAAAATCAGAATCGCCAGCGCGTTGACGAAGCCGATTACCACCGAGCGCGATACAAAACGCATCAGATTGCCGAGCCTGAAAATACCGAACACGATCTGGATCAGACCGGTCAGCACGGTAGCGGCCAGCAGGTACTGCAGGCCGTGATCACGCACCAGCGTCACCATCAACAGCGCCATGGCCCCGGTGGCCGCCGAGATCATCGCCGGCCGACCGCCGGCGAAGGCGATTACCACGGCCATCGAGAAGGAGGCGTAGAGCCCCACCTGTGGATCCACCCCGGCGATGATCGAGAAGGCGATCGCCTCCGGTATCAGCGCCAGCGCCACCACCAGCCCGGACAGCACATCGGGTCGGACGTTGGAAAACCACTTCTCCCTGATAGAACCTCTCATTCTCTCCTTCCTTCTTTTGCAGTAATAAATGCACTCTCGCTCTGCTCACACGCTCCGGGCGTTGTAGACCGTTCACCACCACGGAATGCAGCCGCGCCATGCCGTGCGATGCGTCGACAGGACCGGTATCGCCGCCATTTGCCACAACACTCGGCCTGCCGGGCGGCGACTTTGAATAAAACAGATGTCAGATGCGGGAATATGACGCAGGAAACGTCACGACGGGCACTCGTGCGAGTGCGCCGCTCGGTGCGAGCGGTGGGTTTCCTGAAAACTCAGGGCGGCGTCATGCGCCTGGGCGTCGTAACGGGCGTCGGGATCATGTCGGCAAATCTGAAGCGAGCATGTTTGCGGGGGCGCAGTCTATCATCGACAGTCCGGCCATGCATCCCGCCAAACGGCGGGATGCATGGCCTGGCGCCATCTTTCGCAGAATGGGGAGAACTTACTGCTGCGGCGTAAACTCGGCTTCGATATCGAGTTCGACGTCGTCACTGATACCCATGCCGTTATCGCCCTCCGGCAGAATATAGGTGATGCCCCACTCGCTGCGCGTCAGGGTGGCCTCGCCGTCAAAGCCCAGCCGATAGGTCTCGTCGAAGGGGTAGATCGCCGCGCGATTGAAGTGCGCATCGATAGTCAGCGGATGGGTCTGACCGTTGAGGGTCAGATCGCCGTGAATAGTGGCCTCGTCGTCGCCATCCATCTCGATGCGCGTCGAGGTGAAGGTCGCGGTGGCGTGCTGAGAGGTGTTGAAGAAATCCTCGCCCTGAAGATGGTCGTCAAGCGCGCTGCCGGTAATGACCTGATCAAGGGGAATCTCGATATTGAGACTGCTGTCGGCGGGGTCATCGGCCAGTTCGAGAGTGCCGGTAATGCCGCTGAACTGCCCCTGGTAGGTGGAAAAACCGTAGTGATCCACTGCCCAGGTCACCTTGGAGTGCAGTGAGTCAAGGCTATAAGTGCCGGCCGGCACGTCATCGATGTCCTGTGTCTGCGGCGTCTGCGACGAAGCCAGCGCCGCACTGCTGGCCAGCATACCGGCAAAAACGGCGGCGCTCAGGGTTGTCGTGCTGCGCATCATGTCACTTTCTCCAACTTGAAGGTTGAACGGATACGCTGTTCAGCATAGATGAGTCGGCAGTCGCCGCTACCGGCTTCAGGTGCTATTCAGACCCCTTGCCACCCATCTGATCGAAGAATTTGGTCAGCTCCAGCGGTAGCGGGAAGAAAATGGTGGAAGCGTTACGGGTGCTCATGTCGCTCATCGTCTGCAGATAGCGCAGCTGCAGCGCCGCCGGGCTCTGGTCCATGATCTGCGCTGCTTCAACCAGTTTCTGCGACGCCTGCAGTTCCCCCTCGGCGCCGATCACCTTGGCACGACGTTCACGCTCGGCCTCTGCCTGGCGGGCGATTGCACGCACCATGTCCTCGCTGATATCGACCTGCTTGATCTCGACGTTGGAGACCTTGATGCCCCAGGGCTCGGTCTGTTCATCAAGAATTTTCTGAATATCGTCATTGAGCCGGTCACGTTCGGCGAGCATCTCGTCAAGATCATGCTTGCCGAGCACCGAGCGCAGTGTGGTCTGGGCGATCTGACTGGTCGCCATGCCGAAATTCTCGATCTGGATAATCGCCTTCTCGGGATCGACCACGCGGAAATAGACCACCGCGTTGACCCTCACCGTCACGTTATCGCGGGAGATCACGTCCTGGCCCGGTACATCGAGGGTGATAGTGCGCAGATCGACCGTCTCCATTTTCTGGATCACCGGTACGATAATGAAAAGCCCGGGCCCCTTGACGCCCTGGAAGCGACCGAGAAAGAACACTACACCGCGCCGATACTCGGGGAGCACCCGAACCGAAGCGGCCAGCAGGGCGATAATCAGTACCACGGGGATCAGATAGGTGAGCATAAAAGGCTCCTGAAGCAGTGGTGAGTCATATGAGTTTGGTCACTCGCCGGCGCAAGGACCACGTTCGACACGCAGCCGTAGTCCATCAACGGTGGTAACGCGCACGCTGTCGCCGGCACTCAGCGGGCAGTCGCTCGCCGCCTGCCAGCGCTCACCATGCACGCGCACATAACCGAGGTAGTGATTGAGGTGCTGCTGAGTGAAGTCATCCGGCACCTCTCCCGTGGCACCGATCAACGCTTCACGGCCGCCGAGCGGTGTCATGTGTCGAAACTTCAGCGCCCGGGTGACAATCCACAGCAGGAAGGTACCGATCACCAGCGCCCCCACAATCACCAGCGCCAGCGCGCCAAACGAATCGCCGCCGGGCAACAGCCCGGCATTGGCCATCAGCACTGCGCCGAGCACGAACAGCACCAGCCCCGCCAGCCCCACTACGCCAAAGATCGGCGTGATCGCCTCCACCGCGATCAGCACAAGACCCAGCGACAGCAGCCAGACGCCATCGCCCAGGGCGCCGCCGGGAGCGGCGAAAGCGGGTGCAGTAACCAGTAACAGCAGCAGTGTGGCAGGCAGATAGCGCATGATAACCATCCTATCGGCATGAACGACGGTACCGAAACCAGTCTAAACACTTGTTGACCGCTATTCCTTGCCCCTTTTTGAGGAGGAGTTGGCACCCTCTCGGTGATCAACGCACGATAAGCTCACATTTCGCTCGACAGGACTTGATATCGGCGCATCATGTACCAATATTGTACAAGGAAAGGATAAACGTCGAAGTCGTATCGACGTGACGTTTCACTCGGACAGAGGGATTTGACTCATGAGTAGTGCCAAACCGCGCGATATCAAGGATGCCAACAGGAAGGCGGCGACCCGTCTCTACCCCACGCGCAACGATATTCCCGAAAAACAGCGCGAACAGATCGTCGCGCTGATGAACGCTCGTCTTGCCGAGCTGATCGATCTGTCATTGGTAATCAAGCAGGTGCACTGGAACCTGAAGGGTCTGCAGTTTATTGGCGTTCACGAGATGCTGGACGGCTTCCGCGCCGGCATTGACGGCCACGTCGATGAAGTTGCCGAAAGACTGGTGCAACTGGGCGGCACCGCACTGGGTACCACCCAGAGCGTCTCGCAGAACACCAGCCTCGAGCCCTACCCGACCAATATCCACAAGGTAGTCGATCATCTCAAGGCGCTGGCCGATCACTACGCCGCGACCGGTGCTGCGGTGCGCAAGTCGATCGATGACACCAGCGAATTGGGCGACGAAGACACTTCCGACCTGCTGACCGGCGTGTCGCGTACGCTGGACAGCAACCTCTGGTTCATTGAGGCGCACCTGCAGGAAGGTGAATAATTTCGGGCGCCCACTGCGTCCGACCGGCTGACTGCCGGGAACGACAACGGCAGCGTTATGCGCTGCCTTTTTTGTGCCCTGCCATCCCTGGCGGGCACCCTTCGGGCCGCCACTGCGTGGCGTCAAAAATCGCTCCCGGCGATTTTTTGGGCCCTGCCATCCCTGGCGGGCACCCTTCGGGCCGCCACTCCGTGGCGTCAAAAATCACTCCCGGTGATTTTTTGGGCCCTGCCATCCCTGGCGGGCACCCTTCGGGCCGCCACTGCGTGGCGTCAAAAATCACTCCCGGTGATTTTTTGAGCCCTGCCATCCCTGGCGGGCACCCTTCGGGCCGCCACTGCGTGGCGTCAAAAATCACTCCCGGTGATTTTTTGGGCCCTGCCATTCCTGGCGGGCACCCTTCGGGCCGCCACTGCGTGGCGTCAAAAATCACTCCCGGTGATTTTTTGGGCCCTGCCATCCCTGCCGATACAGCGGCCGAGTCGAGCCGGACACGACCAAATACTGAGGTAAACGGCTTCCGATTTGCTCGCCAACCTGTC
Organism: Kushneria aurantia DSM 21353; assembly: GCF_000382245.1. Lineage (GTDB taxonomy): Bacteria > Pseudomonadota > Gammaproteobacteria > Pseudomonadales > Halomonadaceae > Kushneria > Kushneria aurantia. The sequence continues at coordinate 48,083 of NZ_KB907877.1, read as the reverse complement.
ATGTTCAGCAAAATATCAACAACGGGTGGCTTTAATGGCGGCATTTACCTGGCTGGATATGCTGGTGCTGGTCGTTTACGTAGTGGTCATTGCCTGGGTGGGGGCGCGTTTCGGCAAGGATCAGGACAACACCGAGGACTACTTTCTCGGCGGGCGCAAAATCCCCGGCTGGGCGATCGGGCTGTCGGTGATGGCGACCCAGGCCAGCGCCATCACCTTTATTGGTGCCCCGGGCTGGGGGTTTGATGGCGGCCTGGAACGACTGGTGACGTTTATCAACGTCCCACTGGCGATGGCAGTGCTGATCGCACTGCTGGTGCCTATTTTCCACCGCGCCGGCATCTACAGCATCTATGAACTGCTCGAGCGCCGCTTCGGCGTTGCCACCCGCTCGCTGGCCGCACTGCTTTTTCTTGTCGCCCGCGGCCTGGCCACCGGCGTGGTGCTCTACGCACCGGCGCTGGTGCTCTCCGTGGTCACCGGCCTGAGCGTCAACCTGACGATTATTCTGATGGCGGTCATTGCCGTCGGCTATACCGTGATGGGCGGTATAAGCGCGGTGATCTGGACCGATGTCATCCAGATGTTCGTGCTCTGGCTGGGCGCCATTCTGAGCATGATCCTGCTGGTGGCCAGTCTGCCCGGCGGCTGGAGCGACGTCTTCGCCTTCGGCGCCGCCAACGACATGTTCAACCCCATCAACCTCTCCCTCGACCCCACCGTCACCTACTCATTGTGGGCCGGCCTGATCGGCGGCGTGGTGCTGCATGTGGCCTACTTCGGCACCGACCAGAGTCAGATCCAGCGCGTCCTGACCAGCCCGTCGATCGCCGAGGGGCAGCGCTCGCTGATGATCGGCGGCTACCTGCTGGTACCGCAGATGCTGCTGTTTCTGTTCATTGGCGTAATGCTCGCCGCCTACTATCAGCAGCACGGCCTGACCGCCCCGGACAACCTCAATGAGCTGTTCCCGCGTTTCGTGGTCAGCACCCTGCCGGTGGGCATCAGCGGGCTGGTGATCGCCGGGGTGTTCGCCGCCGCCATGTCGAGTCTCGACTCGGCACTCAACTCACTGGCAGCGGTCTCGGTGCGCGACTTCTACGCCCGCTTTGTCAAACCCGAAGCGGACGAGCGCCACTATCTCAAGGCCTCGCGCTGGGCAACGGTGTTCTGGGGCGTCTACGCCACCCTGTTCGCCTTCTTCGCCGGCAACCTGGGACCCGTTATCGAGGCGGTCAACCGTATCGGCTCGTGGTTCTACGGTGCGCTACTGGGAGTCTTCCTGCTGGCGATACTCAGCCACCGCAGCAACGGCCGCGGCGCGGTGGCCGGCATGCTGCTGGGCATGGCGGCGGTGTGGGCGATGTCGCACACCGGCATGTCGTGGCTCTACAACAACTTCGTCGGCCTGGCGGTATCACTGGTGGCCGGCTATCTCGTCAGCCTCAGCGCCCCGAAGCCAGGTCGAGAGCAGCTGGCCGACGTGGTGATCGACGAAACCGCGCCGGACATGCAGGCGCTGCTCAAGGGGCGCAGCGCCGATGCCGCCGCCATCGGTCGCGACGCGCTGGTGACCCGCCGGCGCTGTCTCGGCCTGATCGTGTGGTTTTTCGTGCTGCTGGCAACCCTGGCACTACTGCAGGTATGGGCCAATGGCTGAAACACTGCGACTGGCGCGGCGACTGAGTGACGACGACGCCCGCGCCCGACTGCGGCGGCTGGGGGCGGAGCGCTTCGAGCCGGCGCGGCTGTCGCTCTGGCGCCTCCCTGTCGGTACCGAGGAGGGTCGACCACTGGCCTGGCTGCTGGCCGCCGAGACGATGTCGCGCGCCCTGCTGCTGCCGGATAACGCCGAGCCGGCCGCGCCGGCAGGCAACGCCGAAGCGGCGCTGATGCTGGACGGCGGCCCCTGCCCGTCATTTACACGCTTCGAACGCTGGTGGCTGTGGGAGCGGCTGGCCAGACCCGGGCGCTGGTCGTGCCGGGTGCTGCCCGCCACGCCGGGCTGCGTCGAACTACCGCTGTGGCTGGGCTACAGCGGCGGACGCCATACGCGGCTGCTGGTGATCAGCGGCCTCTCCGGCGAGCCGCTGGTGGCACTCAAGTCGACCCTGCTGGCATCGATGCACCAGCGCTCCGGGCAGGCGTCCTGCTAGCAGCCTGTCGGGCTTGCCGTCGGCAGGTGAGGCGTGCGACCCACCCCGGCGATTTTTGCACCACCATGGCGCGCAGATCAAGGCCGTCGACGACCTCGACGATGCAGCGTGCCGGATGATCCTGAGGTAACCGGAAGCAGATAGGACGTGTGGCGATCGACAGGGCGGAAGTGGCTCATGGCGGATCCGGTGGATGTCGGTATTATCTCATGCCCGGAGGGCCGCCTGCCGCGAATTAACGCAGCAAAACCCGCTCTAATCCTCGGCTTCCCGACGCTCGCGCCGCTTACCCTAGGCACTCCTTCCCGATGCCGGAGCCCGCCGTGGACCTTCCCTATATCTATCAGTTGCAAGAAGCCTCCTACGAGACGCTCGTCGAGCAGCACTTCAGCGTCGCCGTGGTCGACATGGACGACACTGGCATGAGCCGTGCCCAGGTCGAGGCGATCGAAGCACAGGACAAAACGCTGATCACCTACGTCAGCATCGGCGAGGCCGAAGACTACCGCGACTACTGGGATCGGATGAGCGCCGACGGCATCCCGGACTACGTGCTCGACGAGAACGACGACTGGGAGGGCAACTACCGGGTCGAGTTCTGGCAGCCCGAGTGGCAGGCACTGATGGCCGAGCGGATCGAAGAAGCCGTGGCACTGGGCTACAGCGGCGCCTATCTGGATATCGTCGATGCCTACACAGTGGCATCGGTCCAGGCGCGCTTCAAGGGCGAGGACATTCGCGCCGCGATGCAGGATTTCGTCATCAGCCTCTCCGAGCACGCCAAGGCGCTCGACCCGGACTTCCTGATCGTGCCGCAGAACGCCGTCGGCCTGCTCGGCGAGACCGAAGACACCCCCGAGCGACCCAACGTCCCCTATCTTGCCGCCATCGACGGTGTGGGCGTCGAGGATCTCTGGTACGACGACGACCGCCCCTCGCCCTGGACCGAGGGCGATCTCGAATTCCTGCGCACCGCGCTGGATGCGGGCAAGTTCGTGATCGCGACCTCCTACCCGACCGAGACCGCCAACCAGCGCGCCTTCATCGCCGGCGCTCTGAGCGAAGGGCTACTGCCCTTCGTCGGCACCCGCCCGCTCGACGGCACGTTTTCCGACATCGAGATCGCGCCCGTCGACGGCTACCCGCTCACCTGGCCCGGCGGGCTCGCACCGAACAGCGTGATCGATCTCACCGACCTCGCCTTTCTCACCCCACGGCTGCGCTTCGCCGACAGCCGCGCCGTCATCGCGCTGACCCGCAACGATGTAGCGTTCGCCGATGTCGCCACTACGCCCAACGCTCGCGAAAGCGCCGACGGCGTCGAATCGCTGGGGCTGGGTAACGCGCTGTTCGACACGCTCGTGACGCAGGATACCGCCACCGCCAACCGCGCCTTTGGCCAGCTTGCTGGCGAGGTACACCCGGCAACGCTCACCGCGCTGGCGCAGGAGTCACTGCAGCTGCAGTCATTGATGCAGTCCCGCCTGACGCGACTGGATACGACCGAGACCACGACAAGCGGCACTCATGTCTGGACGCAGGGCTGGGGCTCGCGCAGCGAGATCGACGACGCCAGCTTCGATATGCATTCCAAGGGGCTGGTGGTGGGCGTCGACGCCGCCACCGGCACCGGCTGGCAGGTGGGTGCGCTGATCGGCACCGGCGAGGGCCGGCTCAGCATGGATGATTTTGACGCCCGCACCGAGCTGGATCACACCCACCTCGGCGCCTATGCCCGGCACCGCTTCGGCGACAACGAACTGCGCCTCGGCGCCGCCTATACGTACAGCGACGCCGACAGCCGCCGCCGCGTGCGCTTCGCTGACTTCGACGACACGCTCGAGGCCGACTTCGACGCCGAGACGCTCAACGCCTTCGCCGAGCTTTCGCGTCACTTCACACTGAGCACCGCGACGCTTTCGCCCTTCGCCGGGGTGAGCGTCGTTTCCGCCAGGATCGACGATATCCACGAGCACGGCGGCCCCGCCGCCCTCACTCTCGACGGCGAGCGCGAGACGAGTTCGTACGCCCAGCTCGGCCTGCGCCACTGGCAGACGCTGGGTCTCGATCGCGTGACGCTGCGCAGCGAGATCGTTTGGCAGCGCCGCCTGGACGATGACGTCCCCGAACTCAGCGCCCGTTTCGACGGCGGCGACGCCTTCACCGTGGAGAGCACCAACGCCGCCCGCGACCAGCTCCAGGTCGGTGCCGGCGTAGGCGTGGCGCTCACCCGCGACGTCTCGCTCGACGTCGGCTACGCCGGCCGATTCGGCGACGACCTTACCGACCACGGGGGTAATGCGGCTCTGACCTGGCGGTTTTGAGGGGGTGATTGGCGGTTGGCGTCTCGGCGTCCACTATTGCCTATAGCGCGTCCAGCGCGTACCGTTACGGCATTGACGGCATCTGCGCCGGCGCGATGATCGCACCTCGCTGGCCGATCACCCCGGCCGCCAGCCGATGCCCCCAGCGCGCCGCCCGCTGCGGTTCACCGCCGCTCAGCCGACAGGCCAGATAAGCGGCGCTGAATGAATCCCCCGCCGCCGTGGTATCCACCACCTGCGAAACCCGTTCACCGGGCACCTCAAAGCGCTCGCCGTCGGCCTCGATCAGACAGGACGCGCCGCCACGCTTGATCACGATCTCGCTCACACCCGCTTCGCGGTAGGCGTCAAACAGCGCCTGCGGGGTCTCGAAGCCGAACAGCTCGGCGTCATCCTCGAAGGTGACGATCGCCAGATCGACATGCGCCCACAGCGCACGATGCGCCTCACGCGCCCGATCGGCGTCGGGCCACAGGCGTGGGCGATAGTTGTTGTCAAAGGCGATCCTGACCCCCTGTTCGCGCAGGCGCGGCAGCGCCGCCAGCAGCCGATCACGGCCAACGTCGGTGAGTATCGCCAGCGAAATGCCGCTCAAATAGAGCATCTCCACCTCGGCCAGCCCCGCCAGCAGCGCCTCACCCTCCCTGTCATCGAACATGAAGCGCGCCGCGGCCTCGCTGCGCCAGTAGTGAAAGCGACGCTCGCCGTGTTCATCGGTCTCGATGAAGTAGAGCCCCGGCAGGCGCTCGGGCAGGGTGCGCACCCGCGAGGTGCCCACCCCTTCACGTTCAAAACGCTGGCGCATGGCAAGGCTGAAGCTGTCATCACCCAGCGCGGTCACATAGTCGACCCGCAGCCGGGCGTCGGCCAGCCGGGCCAGATAGGTCGCCGTGTTGAAACTGTCACCGGCAAACCCCTGATGGAGGGTTCCTTCCGGCTGACCGTGCAGCTCGATCATGCACTCGCCCAGCAGCGCGATAGTGGAGGCCAAGGCACAAGCTCCTTTTTCATGCTGTTTTCACAATCTCACCGGAAGGCTACTCTGACGCCACAGCAAAAACGACCCCTCGATCAATCCCGGAGCACGCCATGGCCCCTATCCGCTGTTTGATCTTCGACTGCGACGGCACCCTGGTCGACAGCGAACCGCTGCTGGCCGAAGTGCTGGCGCAGACCCTGCCCGAAGCGGGCCTGCCCTTTCAGGCCAGCGACTACATGAACGAGTTCAGGGGCATCATCTTTGCCCATATCGTCGCCGAACTGGAGCGCCGCCACGGCGCCATCAGCGACGACGCGCGCCTTGGCGCCGAAACGCGCATGCGTGAGCGCATCATGGCGGGGCTGGCGGAGAACCTGCTGGTGGTCGAAGGCATCGAGCAGGCACTCGAGCAGTTGGCGCCACACTACGCCTGCTGCGTGGCCTCCAACGGCCCGCTGACAAAGATTCGCCAGTCCATGCAGGTAACCGGACTGACACGCTTTTTCGGCGAGCGCCTTTTCTCCGCCTACGAGGTCGGCCACTTCAAGCCGGAGCCCGGGCTTTTTCTGCACGCCGCCGAAGCAATGGGCATTGCCCCCGAGCACTGCCTGGTGATCGATGATGCCCCGGTGGGCGTCAGCGCGGCGCTGGCGGCCGGCATGCGAGTAGCGCACATCAACCACTTCCCGGAGCGCGAAGCGAACGCCGAGGGGGCGTTTGAGCTGCTGTCGATGCGCGATCTGCCGGCGCTGGTGGCACGGCTGGACGGCGCCTCTGCCTGATCGAGCGGCGGTAGTGGCTTCGACGACTTCGACGTTTGAGCGTCGTCATTCCATGGACAATACCGAGCCGCTGCTGTAGTATGCCGCCCTGCTTCAGGAGAGGTGGCTGAGTGGTCGAAAGCGCCGGTCTCGAAAACCGGAGTAGGTTCACGCCTACCGAGGGTTCGAATCCCTCCCTCTCCGCCAGACAGAAAAAACCGGCATTCGTTGCCGGTTTTTTGTGTTGGTGCACCGGCTTTTCTGTTATGTCCGGTGGCGGCTTCGAAAACGCCCTGTTGTCGCTACCCTCATCCCGAGGCCGCCAGGCCCCTAACGCAAACGCTGCTCCTGCTGATCGAACAGACGCATGTCGGCGACCTCGGCGCTGACCAGCAGCGTCTCGCCGAGGCGAATAGCGATACCCCGTGGCGCTTCGATCCGACAGCGCGCGCCGTTGTCCAGCGCGCCATGCAGACAGGAGTTATCCCCCAGGTATTCAATGAACTCGACCCTGAACTGCAGACCCGCAACGTCGCCCTGCACCGGCTGCAGGTGGACCGGCCGTATGCCGAGGGTGACCCCTGTGCCCGCCGACGGCGGATTGTCGAGCCTCGGCCCCGCAATGGTGTGCTCGCCGAGACGCAACCGGCCGTTTTCCACCAGTTCAGCGTCGAAGAAATTCATCGCCGGCGAGCCGATGAAGCCGGCCACGAAGACGTTGTCGGGGTCGCTGTAGAGATCGGCCGGCGTGCCGACCTGTTCAATGCAGCCGGCGCGCAGCACCACGATGCGACTCGCCAGCGTCATCGCCTCGGTCTGATCGTGGGTGACGTAGATCATGGTATTGCCCAGCTGGCGATGCAGCCGCGCAATCTCGAGGCGCATCTCCACCCGCAGTTCGGCGTCGAGATTGGACAGCGGCTCGTCGAACAGAAAAACGTCGGGGTCGCGCACGATCGCGCGGCCGATCGCCACCCGCTGGCGCTGCCCGCCGGAGAGCTGACTGGGTCGGCGCTGCAGCAGATCGGTGAGATGCAGGATCTGCGCCGCCTCGTTGACCTTGTCGGCGATTTCCTGCTTCGGGTGGCGCGCCGCCCTGAGTCCGAAGCCCATATTGTCGGCTACGCTCATGTGCGGATACAGCGCGTAGGTCTGAAAGACCATGGCAATACCGCGGTCCGAGGGGTCGCGCTCGGTGACATCATCATCGCCGATGAAAATATCGCCGGCAGTGGTCTCCTCGAGCCCGGCGATCAGGCGCAAAAGTGTCGACTTGCCACAGCCCGAGGGGCCGACGAAGACCACGAACTCACCCGCCTCCACGTCGAGATTGATATCGTGCAGCACCTCATCGCCCTTGAACGACTTGTGCAGACGGTTGAGCCGCAGCCCCGCGGTGTGGTGCGTGCTCTGGATGGCTTCGGCATGACTCATGACTGCCCCTCCCGACGTATCCAGGTCAGCATCGCGCCCGGTTCACGGTGGTCCCAGGCGTAATAGGGAATGGCCGTCAGCGTGACCGGCTGTCTGGCCGGCGGCGTGATGCGGTAAAGCGCCTCGCTGTCGGTGCTCTCGCGCAGCGCCGGCGCCGTCAGCGCCATCATGGCGGCAGGCTGCTCGATGGCGCGGGGTGTCAGCGTCGCGCTGTCGGGCAGCACGAGGCTGTTGAGATCGGCACCGTTGTCGACCTCCTCCAGGCAGTAGACCAGCGGTCCGTACATCAGTGCCGTGCGGCCCTGATCGACCGTCACTTTCGGATGGGCAAGGACGCGCCGCGGACTCAGATCGATCTCCAGCACCAGTTCGTCGCCCGCTGCCCATTCGCGGGTCAGGTGCAGATAGCCGGCGCGCGATTCGGCCTCGACCGGCGCGCCGTTGAGGGTCAGCGTCGCCCCGGCCGACCAGCCCGGTACGCGCAGCGAGAGGGTGAAGCGCACCCTTTCGGTGGGCTCGACGCGCAGCGCCACGCGGCCGTCGAAGGGGTAGTCGGTGCGCTGGGTCAGGGTCACACTCTGCCCCGCCACCTCGGCGTGGGCGGTACCGGCGTTATAAAGATGAACGGCGATCGCCTCGTCCGCGACGCCATACACATAGGCCCCCACCGAGGCGACAAGACGCGAGATGTTGGGCGGGCAGCAGGGGCAGTGGTGCCACTTCCAGCGGTGGTGATCGCCGCGGCTCTCCAGCGGGTTGTCGTAGAAAAAGTGCGTGCCGTCCAGCGACAGCCCGGCCAGCGCATTGTTGTAAAGCGCCTGTTCCATGATGTCGGCGTAGGCCGCATCGGCGCCCCGCCCCAGCATGCGACTGGCCCAGAATACCAGCGCCACCGAGGCGCAGGTCTCGGCATAGGCGCTCGCGTTGGGCAGGTCGTAATCGAAGGTCAGCCCCTCGTTGGCCGCCGAGGGGCCGAAGCCGCCGGTGATGTAGAGGTTGCGATCGACCAGGTGTGACCACAGCGTATTGAGTGGCGCACTCAGACTGTCATCGGCAAACTCGGTGGCCACATCGGCCATGCCGGCGTAGAGATAGGCGGCGCGCACAGCGTGCCCCACTACCCGGGTCTGCTCACGCACCGGTTGATGCGCCTGGCAGTATTCAAGCGTGCCGAAATGGAACTGATCGGGCGTCTCGCCGCGCGCCTCGGCTTCGATGTCGAACCAGCACGGCTGACGGCCGCGTTCGTCGACGAAAAAGCGCGCCAGCTCGAGATAGCGCGGCTCGCCGGTGGCACGACCCAGCTTGACCAGCGCCAGCTCCAGTTCGGGATGGCCGGGGTAGCCTCTCATCTGCGCCTCGCCGGGGCCGAAGGTGCGATCGATGAGATCGGCATAGCGGCACAGAATATCCAGCAGGCGGCGTTTTCCGGTGGCGTGGTAGTAGGCCACCGCGCCCTCGATCAGATGGCCGGCGTTGTAGAGTTCATGGCGGTCGCGCAGGTTGGTCCAGCGCCGGCCGGGCTCGATGCGGATATACCACGAGTTGAGATAACCATCCTCCTGCTGCAAACGGGCGTAGGCGTCGACCACCTGATCGCACAGCGCCTCCAGTTCGGGGTCGCGGTGGCGATTGAGGGCATAGGCGGCGGTCTCGATCGACTTGCCGAAGTCGCTGTCCCAGAACATCTGGGTGGTCACGGTATTGTGGTGCTGAAAAGGTATGACCAGGCCCGGATTGGGACGCTCGGGGTCGATCTGATCGAGCATGCCGGCCTCGATGCAGCGGTCGAAAAGCGTCCGCGCGGTAGTGGCGCAGATGGTATCGATACGCGGACCGAAAAAGCCCTCCAGGCGTACCCGATCGACCGTCAGCGGGCGGAATTTGGCGCCATCCTGCTGCGCCCGGGTCGTGCGATGGTCATGGCTCATGGGCAGTACTCCCTTGTTCGCGACTCACTTCACCGCGCCGGCCGTCAGGCCGCGGATGTAGGAGCGCTGAAGAATGAGAAAGAGAATCAGGCAGGGGATCATCATGATCGTTACCCCGGCCTGTACCGCGCCCCAGTCGACCGAGCCGTAGCGGCCGTAACGCACCGCGGTCATCAGCACCGGCAGGGTGAACTTGCTCTGATCGGTCAGCAGCACCAGAGCGGCGAGAAACTCGTTCCAGGCGTTGAGAAAGGCGAACAGGCCGACTGTGACGATGCCCGGCGTCACCAGCGGCATCATCACTCGGGCCAGCATACGCACGCCCTTCATGCCATCGATGCGCGCGGCCTCCTCGATCTCTTTGGGTACCGAGTCGAAGGCGTTTTTCATCATGAACACCGAGAAAGGCAGCTGCAGGGTGGCGTAAATGAATACCAGCCCGGTCAGGGTATTCTGCAGCCCCATTTTCGCCAGCAGCAGGAACAGTGGGGTCAGAATCGACTGAAAGGGGATCATGATGGTCGCCAGAATCAGCACAAAGACCACCGACCGGAAGGGAAAGCGGTAGCGCGAAAAGCCGTAGCCGGCCAGCAGTGAGACGACGATGGTCAAAAGCGCCGTGCCCACCGCCACGAAGGCCGAGTTGGCGGTGTAGTGCAGCACCGAGGCGCCGTAGTCACCAAGCCGGCTATAGTTGTCGAAGGTGACCCCCACACCATCGCTCGGCCAGGGCGGCAGCGGTGGCTGCAGCGACACCGCGGCGGGCCTGAAGCTCGCCATCACCACCCAGAAAATCGGCGCCAGAAAGATCAGCGTGACCAGCACCGCGGTGATATGAAACAGCACCCGGTGGCCACGGATACGCCCGCCGCGCGCGGTGGGTGCCGTCACGCCACCCTGTCGCGTAGAGGTCTGCATCAGCTCTCCCCCCTGTCGCGTAAAAGTCGCAGCTGAATGATCGACAGCACCATCAGAATCAGTAGCAGAATCACCGACAGCGCTGCGCCGTAACCGAGACGGAAGGAGACGAAGCTCTCGTTGAAGATCTTGTAGACGGCGGTCACGGTCTGGTTGCGCGGGCCGCCGTTGAGAATGATGTAGAACTGATCGAAAGCCAGCATCGAACCCGCCACGCACATGATCAGCGCCAGCGCGAAGGGCTGACGAATCAGCGGCACGGTGATCCACAGAAAGCGCTGCAGTGCGCTGGCGCCGTCGATGCGCGCCGCCTCCTGATAGTCGCCGGGGATCGCCTGCAGGCCGCTCATCAGAATGATCATGTAGAAGCCGGCCATCTTCCACACCACCATGACGGTCACCGACCAGAAGGCGGTATCGAAATCGGCGAGCAGGTTGAAGCGCCCCTCGGTCAGACCGATACGCTGGGCCAGCGGCGAGAACAGCCCGGCATCGACGTTGGAGAGCCAGGCCCACAGCAGCGACGCCGAGGCAAAGCCCGTCACCACCGGCAGAAACCAGACGGTGCGATAGAGCCCGGTCGCCCGCCCCTGGTGCTGCACCATCAGCGCCAGTGCCAGCGCCAGGCCCAGCAGGCCGATGGTCGAGACGATGGTGTACTGCGCGGTGAACAGCAGCGCATTCCAGAAACTGGCGTCGTTCCACAGCCGCGTATAGTTGGCCAACCCGATCCAGCGCGCGTTGCCCAGCAGCGGCCAGTTGTGCAGCGACATCCACACCGTCATGCCCAGCGGAATGAGGAAAAAGACCACCACCAGCGCCAGCGCCGGCAGGGTATAGAGCAACCCGTGCCAGCCGCGACGCCGGCGCCGACGTGGCGTGGGCGCCGCCGAGGGCAGCGGATGAGATTGCACATCAGGCATGGCGGCACCTCCTCGATCTGGTCGTGAACGACAGCGCATACAGCGCCATGCGGAAGTTATCGGGCCGCATCGATAATCGCCTGCATCTCGGCCTGCCCCGCCGCCAGCGCCGCCTCCACCTCCGCCTCACTGTCGGCGAAGAAGGCGCGATTGAGGGTGGTGGTCCAGGGGCCGTTGCGCGAATTGATGAGGTCGTTGAAAACGGTCGAGTAAGGCGTGCGACCGTTCTGCATCGCTTCGGTGGAGAGCGCGTAGCGCGGGTCGAGCCCTTCCAGCGCCTGCTGTGCCAGGTCGGCACGCACCGGGATGCCGATGCGTCGGGCAAGGATCTTCTGCCCTGCAAGCGAATAGGTATGGCGAATGAAGGCCTTGATCGCCGGTAGCTTCTCCTCGCTGGTGCTCCGTGAAATGACGATGTTGTCGCCGCCGGCGAAGGAGGACCACTGCCCCGCCTCCTGCCCCGGCAGGAAGGCGACGCCGTAATCCAGATCGGGATACTGCTGGTTGAGAATCGAAATGGCGAACGAGCCCAGCGGGGCAATGCCGATATTGCCGTTGGCGAAGGCGCCGAAGAAGTTGGCTCCCGAATCGGTCCGGGCGCCGGCCGGCACCAGACCGTCCATCACCATGGTGCGATAGAAGTCGATCGCCTCGCGTACCTGCGGCGAGTCGAGCATCGCCTGCTGACCGTCGGCGGACAGAATCTCGCCACCGGCGGCCCAGATCATCGGCGCCAGGGTAAAGATGTTGCAGCCACCGCAGTTGCCGGCGAAGTAGAAGCCGTAGGTCTCCGGCCCCAGCGCACCTACGGCGCGCGCGTCGGCGATGATTTCCGTCCAGCTCTGCGGCGCGTTTTCGGGGTCGAGACCGGCCCTTTTGAACAGCTCCTTGTTCCAGATCAAAAGCGAGGCGTCGGCGGAAAAGGGCAGCCCGTAGAGACGACCATCAAAGGTGCCGACCGACAGGTGCGCCGGCGAGAGCTGGTCGAACCATGCCAGCGAATGGGCGAAGTCGGTGAGATCGCGCAGCTGCCCCGCCCTGGCGAAAGCCGGGGTATAGATCAGATCGAGTGACAGCGCATCCGGCGCGGAGCCGCCGACGCTGGCAATGGCATATTTCTGCACCATCTCGTCGACCGGCACCACCTGCAGATCGACGCGATGCTCGCTGTCGGCCTCGAAGGAGGCGATCAACTCGCGTATGTAGTCGTTGGCCCCGGAGCGCACCCACAGCGAGAAGGTCTCGGCACGAGTGCCGGCCGCCGGGAGTGTCAGTGCCAACAGCGCGGTCAGTGCGATAGCACCCCTGATCATCTTCATGTTGTTGTCCTCCCTCCAGCGCGCTCGAGCGACGGGCCGCAGCCCGCTACCCGATGTTCAGTAGGCCGCGTCGATGATCGACTGCATCTCCTGCTGGCCCTGCTCGAGCGCCTGCCTGGCCTGTTCGGCGCTGTTGGCAAAGAAGGCCTCGTTGAGTGCCGTGATCCAGGGGCCGTTGCGCGAATTGATGAGGTCGTTGAAGACCACGCTGTAGGGCGTGCTCCCCCCCGCCATCGCCTTGACCGAGATCAGATAGCGCTCGTCGAGCCCCGCCAGCGCCTGCTCGGCGACATCGCTGCGCACCGGCATCGCGCCGTTGCGGGCCAGAATGGTCTGGCCCTCGGGGGAGTAGGCAAATCTGATGAAATCCTCGATGGCGGGAATTTTGCTTTCATCGGTCGCGGCGGAGATGACGATGTTGTCGCCGCCGGCAAAGGAGGACCACTCTCCGGCCTGCGACCCCGGCAGGTAGGTCACGCCGTAGTTGAGATCGGGATACTGATTGTTCAACGCCCCGATAGCGAAAGAGCCGGAGGGCGCGATGCCGATATTGCCGTTGGCGAAGGCGCCGAAGAAGTTGGTGCCGGTATCGGTGCGGGCGCCCTCGGGGACCAGTCCCTTCTGTACCATGCCGCGATAGAACTCGACCGCCGCGGCCACTTCGTCGGAATCAAGCGTCGCAGTACGACCGTTGTGCTGGAAGATATCGCCCCCCGAGGCCCAGATCAGCGGCGTAAAGGTGAAGATGTTGCAACCGCCGCAGTTGCCCGAGAAGTAGAAGCCATAGGTGTTGTCGCCGAGCGCGGAGACGGCTTCGGCATCCTTTTCGATCTCCGCCCAGCTATCGGGGGCATCCTCGGGATCGAGACCGGCCTTTTCAAACAGATCCTTGTTCCAGATCAACAGCGAGGCGTCGCCCGAGAAGGGCAGGCCGTAGTTTTTGCCCTCCCAGCTACCGACCTCGAGATGCGCCTTCGACAGGCTGTCAAAATAGGGCAGCGAGTGAGCGAAATCGGTCATATCGCGCAGCTGCCCGACGCTTGCAAAGGCGGGGTTGAACACCACATCCAGCGACAGCGCATCCGGCGCCGAACCACCGGCGGCGGCGATAGCGTATTTCTGCACCAGTTCGTCGACGGGCACGATCTGGAGATTGGCGTGGTGTTCGCTCTCGGCGTTAAAGGCCTCGACGAGTCTGGGCATGAATTCGGAGCCATCGGAGCGCACCCAGATCGAAAAATCCTCCGCCGACGCCGCACCCGGCAGCGCCATACCGGCCAGGGATATCACTGCCACGCCGTTGATCATCGCTTTGTAATCGATCATGTCCATTCCCTCTTCCTTGCTGTTTATAGAGCAAAGGCTTTTGCGGGCCCTGTGGCACACAACATGCCGATTCTTTCCCGCATTGCCCGTTCACATCCGGCGAGGCGACGCATTTACTTTGCACCGCGCCGATTGACAACGCTCTGCACGGTTCTATCGCTGAGACGCTCTCCTTCCGGCTACTGAAGCGGTGTCCCTTGCGCTGCACTTCATGTGTCGGCGCTGGACGCTCTGACCACCAGCTCGGTGGGCGTATGAGTCACCCCCTCGGTCACCGGCAGCCCCTCGATCATGTTCAGAAAACCCAGCCCGGCACGCCGACCGAGTTCTACCAGCCCCATGTCGACGGTGGTCAGCGGCGGACGTGTGGCGTCGGCGAAAATCTCCCAGTTATCGAAGCCGACCACCGCCACATCCTCGGGTATCCGTACCCCGAGCCGGGTCAGGCCATCGATCAGCCCGCGTGCGATCTGATCGTTGCCGCAAAAAACCGCATCCGGCGGCAGCTGCCCTCTATCGGCGCCGAACATCTGCAGCGCCGCCTCAAAACCGTGCTGCTCCGACCATTCACCGAACAGCGCCGGGCCCCAGGCATCGGCATGGTTATCCTCCAGGGTGTAGCGCCAGCCCAGCTCACGCAGTCGCGCCGACTCGAAGCCGCGCGGTCCGGTCAGATGCGCAATGCGCCGTCGCCCAAGGTTGACAAGATGCTGTGTTGCCAGCCGCGCACCGCCCCTGTCATCGGGCAGAAACCCCACGCCACCTTCGGGCACCGCCGACATGACGTGCAGGATCGGCAGGCCACTGCGAGGCAGTTCGACGGGCAGGGAACGGTCGATACGCCGGCCGGCAATCACCAGCCCATCCACCCGCTTCTCCTCCAGTGCCTCCAGGTTGAGGCGCGTCATGCGCGGGTCGTCATGGCAGGAGGAGAGCAGCACCGAAACGCCCCGATCCGCCAGCACCCGCGACAGTCCGGTGGCGATCGGCAGCGTGAAGCGGCCGTAGATGTCGTTGGTCAGCAGCCCCAGCGTGAAGGAGCGGTTCTGAACCAGCCCGCGCGCTATCGAGTTGGGCCGATAGCCCAGCGTCTGCGCCGCCTGCCGCACCCGCCGGCGGGTTTCCGGCTGCATCCGGCCGGCATCGTTAAGGGCGCGCGAAGCGGTCGTTACGCTCACCCCGGCAAGCGCCGCCACTTCGCGCAGCGTGACGCGCGCACCACTATCAGTTGAAGTCGAACGGTTTTTTTGCGGCTGCATTGTCGACACGCTTTATCCCCCTCCCGGTTCGTCTACAGCGACGCGATATGCCGCTTGAGATAACGTTTGCTCAGATAATCATTTCTCTCGTCAACCTGCCATGATGCTTTCGGTTAATAGGCTTCAAAAACGCCGTAAAAACAGAAAAAAATATAATTTCCATCTTCAATTTAAAGGCGTCATGGCGCTCTCATATCGCAAAAATAGCGGACCGGTTTTGCGCAAAAAAAGCGCAAAATTTTGAATTCCATATCATCGCAATTCGACCTTCTCATCCGGGCCGATAGCCGGCGTCCGCGAACACGAAAAGCCGTGCGGCAACGCCCGGGCGCGATCGCTGCGGCACAGTACGGCTCCTCGTTCCCCGGCGCACTCCGACCCATCGCATCCGGGCACACTGCCGGCGGTGGATGCGAGGCAAAAACGACCGTGTACAATAGAGACACACCCCCTTCAACCGATGACAACAGGAGTATTGGCATGACCCAACCGCCCATCGGGCGCGACACTCGCCTGTGCATGTCGCTCTCGGGTCGACCCGGCAATTCGGGTTCGCGTCTGCACAATCGCCTCTATGAACTGCTCGGCCTCGACTACGTCTACAAATCGTTCAGCACCACCGACCTGCCCGCCGCGATCGGCGGCGTGCGCGCGCTGGGGATCCGCGGCTGTGCCATTTCGATGCCGTTCAAGGAGGCCGTGATTCCCCTGCTCGACCGGCTGGAGGATTCGGCACGGGCGCTCGACAGCGTCAATACCATCGTCAACGACGACGGCAGGCTGAGCGGTTACAACACCGACTACATTGCGGTGCGCGATCTTGTTACCGCGCGCGCCATCGACCCTGCCACGCCTTTCATACTGCGCGGCAGTGGCGGCATGGCGCGGGCCGTGGCCGCGGCGCTGAAGGCGTGCGGCTTCCACGCTGGCACCATCGTGGCGCGCAACCGCGAAGCCGGCGAGACGCTGGCGGCGCGCTACGGTTTCCAGTGGCGCGGGGAAGTGCCCGAACAGGGTGCGGCCATGCTGATCAACGTCACGCCACTGGGCATGGAAGGGGCGGAAAGTGATACGCTCGCTTTTGCGCAGACAATGATCGACGACTGCGATATCGCCTTCGACGTCGTCGCCCAGCCCGCCGTAACGCCCTTTATCAGCGCCGCCGAAGCGGCCGGCAAGACGCTCATCTCGGGCGCCGAGGTGATCGTCATGCAGGCGATCGAGCAGTTCGTGCTCTACACCGGCATCCGCCCCGAGCCCGCGCAGATCGTCGACGCCGCCGCCTGCGCCCACGGCGAGCCGCTGGCGCAGAGAATCGCCGGGCTGACCGAGCCCCGGACCTAGCAGCCTGTCGGGCTTGACCGATCGTCGCGAAAACGACGGATCTTGAGCCGGTTTCATCGCTCGGATGAGGCGAATAGCCCCGCTATTTAACGATTCCGAGCGATGAAACCGGCCAAAAGCCCGGGGTTTGCAGCCGGTCAGCGTTAAGTCCGACAGGCTGCTAGCTGCAGCACAATCGGCACATCGCGACAGGCCGGGCCAGCGTTCGCACGGACCACCGGCGAGCCGCTACAATAGCGGCTTTGCGACTTACGGCAGGGCTATTGCGGAGGCCTATGATGACGCCCAGGATCTACGTCGACGGTCAGGAGGGGACCACCGGTCTCGGCATCTTCGACTACCTTCATCAGCGCGACGACATTGAACTGCTGCGTATCGACAGCGCGCGTCGCCGCGATGTCGCCGAGCGTGCCCGGCTGATCAACGACGCCGACGTGGTCTTCCTGTGCCTGCCGGATGACGCCTCGCGCGAGGCCGCGGCGCTGGTCGACAACCCTCACACCTGCCTGATCGACGCCAGTACCGCCTTTCGCACTCATCCCGACTGGACCTACGGCCTGCCGGAGCTGGCTGGGCAGCGCGAGGCAATTCGCGCCAGCCGGCGCATCGCCAATGTAGGCTGCCACGCCAGCACCTTCATTCTGCTGGTGCGGCCACTTATCGACGCCGGCCTGCTGCCCGCCGACTACCCGCTGTCGGCCTTTTCGCTGACCGGCTACAGCGGCGGCGGTAAAAAAATGATTGCCGAGTACGAGTCTGCAAGCCGCGGCGAACTCGACGCCCCGCGCCCCTACGGTCTGACGCTCGCCCACAAGCACCTGCCGGAGATGCAACGGCACAGCGGGCTCGAACAGGAACCGGTGTTCAACCCGGTGGTGGGTAACTTCCGCAAGGGGCTGGCGGTGACGGTGCCGCTGCACGTTGCCCATCTCAACGGCGACGCCCGGGCGCTGCATCGGGCGCTCGAGCGCTACTACGAGGGCGAACCCTTCGTGCGGGTCATGCCATTGGAGGACGAGCACAACCTCGACCGCGGCTTTTTCGATGTCACCGCCTGCAACGACACCAACCGGGTCGAGCTGTTCGTGTTTGGTGGCGAGCAGCGAGTGGCGCTGGTGGCGCGGCTCGACAATCTCGGCAAGGGCGCGGCCGGCTCGGCGGTACAGAACATGAACATCCACCTGGGTATCGATGAAACGACCGGCCTGAGCGTCGGCTGAACACGGCGCCCGGTTGGCGATGCGCCCTGTACCCGGTCGTCATATGCGATAGCAGCGGCGAGGAATCAGTACCGTGCGAGAACGCGTCACCCCCTTTCAGCTCTTTATCCTGGTGCTGTCGGTCTACGTCATTATCGCCATGGTGCTGGATCTGGCGGTGACACTGCCGCCGGAAGTGTCGCGGCTTTTGCAGTACATGGACTACATCGTCTGCTTTTTCTTTTTCATCGACTTCTGTCAGCGCTTTCATCGCGCCAAAAGCAAGCTCGCCTATATGCGCTGGGGCTGGATCGACCTGCTCGCCTGCATCCCTGCCGGGCTTTTTCAGGGCGCACGGCTTTTTCGCGTGGTGCAGGTGCTGCGCGTGCTGCGCGCAATCAAGTCGATGGAGATGATCTGGCGGCTGCTGTTTCGCAACCGCGCCGAGGGGGTATTCGCCTCGGCGGCCACCGCTACCGTGCTGCTGGTCGCCTTCGGCGCGATCACCATGCTGATGGTGGAGAGCCCCAACCCTCAAAGCAACATCAAGACCGCCGAGGAGGCGCTGTGGTGGGCGGTGGTGACCGTCACCACGGTCGGTTACGGCGACTACTATCCGGTCACTACCCTCGGCCGTGTCGTCGCGGTCGCCCTGATGATCGGCGGCGTGGGGCTTTTCGGCAGCTTCGCCGCCTATATCAGCTCGATCTTTATCGAGGACGGCAGCGAACGCGGCGACCGCCAGGCACGCGCCCAGCGCGACATGACCCGCGCCCTCTACCACCAGGTCATCGAGCTCAACAAGGAGGTGAAACTCCTGCGCGAGCGCCTCGACCGCGCCGAAGGTAGCGACCGTCAGCCACCGGCCATACAGCCCGAAGACGACCGCGAACATCGCGACCCCTCCTGAACGGCCGGTAAATTGGGGCAAATCGACGCATCTGGATTAAGCTTGGAAGAGTGATTCATCATCTTTCGAGCCAACCACGAGGCGCCATCCATGAGCCATAGCGATGAACAACCTCAGCAAAAAACGGCCCCGGCCGCCGAAAACAGCACGCTTTTTGTCTTCGGCGCCAGCGGCGATCTGGTCAAGCGGCTGCTGGTTCCCTCGCTTTACAACCTTGACCGCGACGGACTGCTCGACGACGGCATGCAGATCGTCGGCATCGATATCGCCGACAACGACGACGACGGCTTTCGCGATCATATCGAAGCCTTTCTCGCCGACAAGCAAGCCGCCAGCCACGCCGAGGGCCGTAACAGCGATCTGAACGACGAGGCCTGGGCAAACTTCGCGCAACGGCTTCATTACATCCAGGCCGACTTCACCGGTGAAGAAGCCTATGAGCGCCTCCATGAGTGGCTGGAAGGCGCCGACACTGCCAACGCCATCTTCTACTGTGCCACCTCACCGCGCTTTTTCGGCGATATCGCCGGGAATCTGGGCAAGGCCGGGCTCTTGAAGGAGGACGACGGCTGGCGTCGCTTCGTGGTGGAAAAGCCCTTCGGCCGCGATCTGCAAAGCGCCCGTGAACTCAACGCCCAACTGCTTGATGTGATGGACGAAACGCAGATCTACCGGATCGACCATTTCCTCGGCAAGGAGACGGTGCAGAACATTCTGGTGGCGCGCTTCGCCAACGTGATGTTCGAACCGTTCTGGAACAACCACTACATCGATCACGTCCAGATCACCGCCGCCGAGACGGTGGGCGTCGAGAAGCGCGCCGCCTTCTACGACGCCAATGGCGCCACCCGCGATATGGTGCCCAACCACCTTTTCCAGCTGTTGGCGATGGTCGCGATCGAACCGCCCTCGGCGCTGGGTGCCGACGCCCTGCGCAGCGAAAAGGCCAAGCTGCTCAGCGCGGTACGCCCCTGGAACACCGAGGAAGCACGCCACAACTCGGCACGCGGCCAGTACCGCCCGGGCAGCATTAACGACGAGAAAGTCCCCGGCTATCGTGAAGAAGAAGATATCTCTGACGACAGCAATACCGAAACCTTCGCCGCCATGAAGCTGATGATCGATAACTGGCGCTGGATAGGCGTGCCCTTCTACCTGCGTACCGGCAAGCGCATGAGCGCTCGCGATACCGAGATCGCGATCTGTTTCAAGCCGGCCCCCTATGCCCAGTTCCGCGATGCCGAAGTGGACCGCATGGCCTCCAACTGGCTGATTATTCAGATCCAGCCCAACGAAGGCCTGTGGTTCGATTTTCAGGGCAAGCGGCCGGGGCCGGAGCTCGCGATGGATACGCTCAAGATGGGCTTCGCCTACAAGGACTTCTACGACCTGCCCGCCGCCACCGGCTACGAAACCCTGATCTACGACTGCCTGACCGGCGACCAGATGCTGTTTCAGCGCGCCGACACCATTGAAAACGGCTGGCGTGCGGTGCAGCCCTTCCTGGACGCCTGGGCCGAAGACGATAGCGTCGAGGGGTATGCCGCCGGCGAGGATGGTCCGGCAGGCGCTCATGAACTGCTCGAGCGTGACGGTCGCAAATGGCACAAGGTGGGCGAGTTTACCGGCCCGGGCATCGCGCCGGTACCGGGGGATTCGAGACGCAGGTAGTCTCACTCGGGGTTGGCGCTGGGCGGCCAACCCCGCTGCCTTCATGCCACCCGCCACGTCAGACCCAAACCCCAGCGCTGGCGATACGCTTGCCGACTCAGCTGCCCGAGGGACTCGGCATGTTGCCCAGGCAGAAGTATTTGGTATCGAGATACTCCTCCAGCCCCTGGGCGCCGCCTTCGCGGCCCAGCCCGGACTGCTTGATGCCACCGAAGGGGATCGGCGCGCCGGTCATCTTGAGGGTGTTGACGCTGACCATGCCGTAGTCGAGGCCGCGCATCATCTTCCAGATGCGGCGCACGTCGTCACTGTAGATATAGGCGGCCAGGCCGTACTCGGTGTCGTTGGCCAGCTCGACCACCTCCTCATCGCTGTCGAACACGCCGATCCCGGCGACCGGCGAGAAGTTCTCCTCGCGGAAGACTTTCATACCCGGCGTGATATCGGCCAGCAGGGTCGGCATGAAGAAGTTGGCTCCCGGTGCCATCGACTGGTCGCCGTGAATCAGTCGCGCCCCCTGTGAGGTGGCGTCCTCCACCAGCTCACGAGCCATCCCCACGGCACGGGTATGAATCAGCGGCCCGATATCCACCTCCATCATGCCACTGCCGACCTTGAGCGCCTTCATGTGCGCTGTGAAGCGCTCCACAAAGCGCTCGTAGATGCGGCGATGCACGAGAATGCGGTTGGCCGCCAGGCAGTCCTGACCGGCGGTCTGGAACTTGGCCGCCACCGCCTCGCGCGCCGCCCAGTCGACGTCGACGTCCTCGCAGACAATAAAGGGGGCGTTACCGCCCAGCTCCAGCGACATGCGTTTGACGCTACCGGCACTCTGGCGAATCAGCAACTTGCCAACCCGTGTCGAGCCGGTGAACGACACCGAACGTACCCGGTTGTCGCCGCACAGAATCTCGGAGACGGTGGCCGGGTCGCCGGTCACCACGTTGAATACCCCGGCGGGAATGCCGGCGCGCTCGGCCAGCTCCGCCAGCGCCAGCGCCGAGAAGGGCGTCTCGTTGGCCGGCTTGACGATGACCGGACAGCCCGCCGCCAGCGCTGCCCCGGCCTTGCGGGTGATCATCGCCAGCGGGAAGTTCCAGGGGGTGAACATCACCGACACTCCGACCGGCTCCTTGACCGTACCCAGCATGGCGTCGGGAATATGGCTGGGGATGGTCATGCCGTAGGCGCGCCGCGCCTCCTCGGCAAACCACTCGATAAAGCTGGCGCCGTAGTCGATCTCGCCACGGGCGTCGTGCAGCGGCTTGCCCTGCTCCAGCGTCATGATGCGGGCGAGATCCTCCTTGTGTTCATGCAAAAGCCGATACCAGGCCTTGAGACGCGCACCGCGCTCGTCAACCGTCAGCGCCCGCCAGGCATCGAAGGCGCCTTCGGCAGCGGTCACCGACTCGGTAATCTGCTCGGCGTCGAGCAGCGCACAGTGGCCAAGGGTCTCGCCGTTGGCGGGATCCAGTACCGCTTCATCGCGGTTGCTGTTACCGGCCGTCCAGCGGCCGTCGATATAGGCAAGCTGGCGAAAAAGACGCGGGTCGTTGAGCTGCATGACGTTCTCCGGGCGGCGTTGCGCCGCTGTCGGGCCTCTTGTTACAAAAAGAGGTCGGTAAGATTGGCCTCGATGAGGCAGGTTGATGCCAGACCCAGTGTGGCAAAGCCGGTGCCGATATTTTTGCTGACATCAGTGCGCGGGGCAGGAATTTTTTCTGGTTCGCGTGGTGCAACAGAGTTTTTTTTCTGTACAGGATGGTGCGGAAAGCAGGAAGGACGAGCTTTTTGGCCAGAGGCAGACCTGTCAGACTGTTGGCATCGAGCCTGTCAGGCCACCACCTCTTCGAGCAGTTCACGGGCCTGTTGGGGGCGCTTGTAGAGCATCTGAATCAGCACTCTTGCCGCCTTTTCAGGTTGGGTGCGACGCTGCTCCCAGTTTCTGAGGCTCTTTAGCGATACCTGCATCAGCTGCGCCATGGCCTGTTGGCTCAGTTGCAGGTCGCCACGCGCCACCTTGAGCATGGCCGCAGCATCAAGCGGTCTCAGTCTCTCCTCCCGGGTCCAGTCGTCGACGTCCTCGAAGTCGTCGGCCTCATTCATGTCTGCCATATCGCTTAATCTCACGTTGGTTGGCCTTTCGGACGCTGATAATGCGTCGCGTCACGTCCCGCTGCGTCCATATCACGACATAAAGTCGACTGTCGTGATAGCCGAAGCTGACAAACCGATCCTCACCATAGTCGCGCCGCTCATCCATGAAAGTACAGGATCTGGCGGCAAGGATACCCGCCGCCAGGGACAATGGAACGCCATGTTTATCGAGATTAAAACGATTCTTCGCAGGATCGAAGGTAATGGGCGCCGTCATATGTCAAACAAGTACGCTATTAGCGTATAGCTGTCAATGCTCATGTCGAACGCCGGGCAACGGCAACAGGGCCTCACCAGACGTTCATCAAGGGACAGCTTTACGTTCTCTCTCCTGGCAGCGAGGCATCAACTCTAACTCTCCTCGGCACTCATATTGTCATCCACCCACTGCTGCGCCACGTCAGCGGGGTCGGCCTTGTCGACCTCGACCTGACGGTTGAGCTGCTGCAGGTCCTCGGTGGTCAGCGCCGCCGAGACGCGGTTGAGTACATCGCGAATTTCCGGCGTCAGGGCATCTTCACGCGCTACCGGAATGATGTTCTGGGCCGGCACCAGATTCTTGTCATCCCGCAGAATGACCCAGCCGTTCTCGGCGATCGCCCCCTGGGTGGAGAACATCCGCGCCACGTCGATATCGCCATTGGAGAGCGCGCCACGGGTCAGCGGGCCGCCGGCATCCAGCGAGCGGAAGTTGCCGAAGGTAATACCGTAGACCCGCTCCAGACCCGGCAGCCCGGTGTCGCGCTCGCGGGTCTCGGGCGGGCCGCCCATGGTAAGTTCGCCGGCGACCGGCGCAAGGTCGGAGTAGGTCTGAAGGTCATACTGCGAGGCGGTAGCGCTGGTCACCACCAGCACGTCGCGATCCTGTGCCGGCGAGGGGTCGAGGGCCACAATGCCCTGCGGCATCACCTCGCGCAGCGCGCTGGTTACCTGCTGCTCGGTACGGGCATCGGCGTGGGCATTGTTGTCATCCAGATAGGCCATCAGCGCGCCGGTATACTCCGGCAGCATATCGATCTCGCCGTTGAGCAGGGCAGGAAACACCACTTCACGGGAGCCAAGGTTGAGCCGGGTGTTGACGTCAACGCCGTCGGCTTCCAGCACATCGGCGTAGATATGGGCCAGAACCAGCTGCTCGGGGAAGTTGGTCGAACCGATGGTGAAGGTCTGCGCCTGCTCGCCGCTTTGCTGGTCACTGGACGCCTGCTGCTCGTCATCTCCGCCCGAACAGCCGGCCAGCAGTACCAGCGCCAGAACCCCCAGCGCCGGCTTCCACAGGCGCGTCGAAAATGTCGTGATCCCGCTCATATCATGGCTCCCGTTGTGTCATGCCATCAGCATGGCGCATGAATCGGATGGCCGCTAGGGAACCACTGCATAAATGCCTGCACGAGCGAATGACTACGTTGCGCGGTGCTGGTGCGCCAGCCCGGTCGAAGGCTCGCCTAACCCCATGTTATGTCTCGCCTTCTGCGTTCCGTGCGCCTTGCCCTTCATCTCGTTCGGCGATTTACTCAGCGCTTCCCTGGCGCCCGCGCAATCCGCGGGCCGTCACCAGCCGCTGCAAAAGCGCCAGCAGCAGTTCGGTCACGATGGCCAGAAGCGCTACCAGGATCGCCCCCACCAGCACCTGCGCCATGTCACGCAGCTGCAGGCCGTCGATCAGATAGCGTCCCAGCCCACCCAGGCCCACATAGGCCGCCAGAGTAGCGGTCGACATCACCTGCACCGCCGAGGTGCGCACGCCGGCCATGATCAGCGGCATGGCAATCGGCAGTTCCACCCGGGTGAGACGCTGCCAGCCGGTCATACCCAGCGCCTTCGAGGCCTGACGCACCGCAGGGTCGACCTCGCGCATGCCCACATAGCTGTTGGTCACCATCGGCGGTATCGCCAGCGCCACCAGCGCCACGATGACCGGCACCAGACCGTAGCCGACCAGTAGAAAGACAAAGATGATCACCCCGAATGAAGGCACCGCGCGGCCGATATTGGTGATGTTGATCGCCAACAGCCCGCCACGCCCGCTGTGACCCAGGCCGATGCCGATCGGCAGGGCAATCAGGGCACCGATCACCGTCGAGATCAGCATATAAAAGACGTGCTTGAGTGTATGCGCCGGTATGCTGCCGGCGCCGCTCCAGTGTGCCGGGTCGCCAAACCAGCGGATAACGCCGGCAAGCAGTTCGCTGAAGGCATCGTTCATCCGCGCACGCCTCGCTGCCAGGGAGTCAGCCAGTAAAGCAGCGCCACCAGCAGCAGGTCGACCGCCACGGCCAGCGCCACCGAGAGCACGAAACCGACCACCAGCGGCGTCGTGAAATCCAGCGTGAAACCGGTAATGAAAAGCCGCCCCAGGCCACCCTGACCGATCAGGGCAGTGACCGTCACCATGCCAATGATGGTCACCGCGGCGATGCGGATGCCGGCGACGATCACCGGCAGCGCGATCGGCAGTTCCACCCCAAACAGCTGCCGCGCCCGCGAATAGCCCAGCGCTCGCGCCGCCTCACGCACGTCGGGCGCTACCCCGCGCAGCCCCTGAACGATGTTGCGAAACAGAATCAGCAGGGTGTAGATCGTCAGGCCGATCAGCGAAGTGGCCATCGACAAACCCGTGAAAGGCATCAGCAGAATGAACAGCGCCAGTGACGGCACGGTGAACAGCACGCCGGTGAGCGCCAGCGAGGGGGTATAAAGGCGTGGCCAGCGGATCGCCAGCAGCGCCAGCGGGAAGGCGATCAGAAAGCCGAACAGCAGCGCCAGCCCGGTGAGCTGGACATGCTGGATCAGCGCATCGCGAATGGTATCGAGATTGGAAGCGATCCAGCGCCAGTTCATACCAGCTGTCTCGTCAACTGCAGGCGGTCGATCACGCCGACGTAGTGCCCCTCGTCGTTGACCACCGGTACCACCTCGCCGGGTGCGCTGATCAGGGCATTGAGCGCAGTACGCAGATTGTCGTGCAGATAAAGCCGGTGGCGCCAGGGCTGCAGATCCAGGGCGTCAAGGCGGGTGGCATCGCCGGCGCGCTTGAGCTGTTCCCAGCCCAGCCAGCCCAGCGGCGCATGGTCACTATCCAGCACCACGATACCGCCGCTGCCGGCCTGCTGCAGATAGCTTCGGGCGCGCGATACCACCTCGTCGAAGGGCGCCGTCAGGCCACTGTCCAGCGTCAGACTGTCGAGACGCTTTAGCGCCAGTCGCCGCAGCTCGCGGTCGGCGCCGATAAAATCGATGACGAAATCGCTGGCCGGTGCGGCCAAAAGCCGCGAAGGTGTATCGAACTGGGCGACAGCACCACCGGGTTCGAAGATCGCCACCCGATCACCCAGCTTCATCGCCTCGTCGATATCATGGGTGACCATCACAATGGTTTTCTGCACCCGCCGCTGCAGGTCGAGAAACTCCTGCTGCAGGCGATGCCGCACGATGGGATCGACCGCCGCGAAGGGCTCGTCCATCAACAAAATGGGCGGATCGGCGGCCAGCGCGCGCGCCAACCCCACTCGCTGCTGCTGACCACCGGAGAGCTGATGGGGATAGCGCGAGGCAAGGCTCGGTTCCAGCCCCACCAGCTCGATCAGCTCATCGACGCGCTCGCGTCGGCGCTTTTTGTTCCAGCCCAGCAGCCGCGGCACGGTGGCGATGTTGTCGGCGATAGTATGGTGAGGAAAGAGCCCGGAGTGTTGCATAACATAGCCGATACGACGGCGCAGGCGGGTGGCGTCGATGCGCATCACGTCCTGCTCGCCGATCATCAACCGCCCTTCGCTGGGGTTTTCCAGCCGGTTGATCATGCGCAGTGTCGTGGTCTTGCCGCAGCCGGAGGGGCCGACCAGCACCGTCAGCTCACCGGCCGGCAGCGTCAGATCGAGGTGCTCGACCGCCACCGTGCCGTCCGGATAGCGCTTGCTGACACCCTCGAAGACGATGGCGCTGCTGCCCTGCTCTTCTTCTTTTGTCGCGTCACGTCTGGTCACGCTGCCATTCTCGCTTCTCCGCCGTTTTCTGACCCTGCCCTCTTGGCAGGCGCCGCTCGGGAGTCTTTATCGACCGCCGAACGGCTATCCTTGAAGCGTGGTCACAAGCAGCAGGAATGGCAAACCCTGGCGGGACAGCGGTCCCCGAGGCGCATGACACAGCGTCTCAGGGACTCCAGCTTCTGATTGATCAGTGCCTGATCCATGCTTTCTGCCTGGCGACAAGAATTCTGCGCTGCAGCGGCACGAAATCCTCGTTGTCGATGATGTTAGGGTAAATCACTGCGGCCCAGTCAGTATCGCTGCCCTTGAGACGTATACCGGTCGTCACGATCCGACTGAGCAGCGGCTGACCGGCGCTGCGCAGATCGATCAGGTCGACCGTTCGTCCCAGCGCCGCTGCCAGGGCTTCAATCATGGCGATGCGGCAGGCGGGGGAGAGCGGCGCGCCGACATCCACAGCCAGGTCGATATCGCTCTCCGCCTCGCCCCTTCCGGTAGCCAGCGAACCGAACAGTACCAGCTGCTTCAAATCGCCAAAGTCACCAAGCGCGGCCACGACCTGCCGGCCGAGCACCGCGGCGTGCTGCTGACTCGCTTCGCTCATGCGCGCTTCTCCATCAAGATGACCCGGCTCAACGCCAGTCGCTGACGACACCGCCGCGCTCACCCGCCACCGGATCGCACTTCGGCAGGCCGACGGCGGCGATACGCTCGCGGGCCGCTTCGATGGGCGTTTCGCCGCTGACACAGAGGTCCCAGTCCTGCTGATCGGACGGATAGCCGGCGGTGAGCGCGAAATCGTTGCCGGCACTGATGCGGCAGTGGCCGGTGCCCGCCGGCAGCACGATGACATCGCCGGCGCCCACTTCGATATTCTCGCCGTTTTCGCCGCCCAGGCGCAGCGTCGCCGCGCCACGGTAGATGCCCAGTACCTCATGCGAGCGGCTGTGATAGTGATGGTAGTCGAACACCCCACCACGCCACTGGGCCGGCCAGCCGTTTTGCTTATAGAGCGCCTCGAAGTGGTCGGCGAGCGCCTCCGGCGTGCTGGCCTCGAAACCGCGGTAGAGCAGCACCGGAAACCGGCTGTTGGGGGTACGGCCATCGTCCTGGAAGTAGAGCGTCTGCGGTTTTTTCATTATCACCATACCCTGTTGCCATATCCTGTTGATCGCCCTGCGAGCGTCAGCGCGAGCGCTGCTGCGCACGGTGGCGAGCGTGAACGGCCCGCTGTATACGCGCCAGGTAGTGGTCCCCGATACCCAGATCCCGCAACCCCTCGACGGTATTATCGAGATACTCGAGGCAGCTGCCCAGTACGCCGCTGGCAACCGCCAGCCGCGCCACGATGGTGGCGTCATCCAACCCCGGCTGATAGCGAGGGTGCGCCGGGTTGGCAATAAAGGCGATACCGGGCAGTGCTCCCTCATCGGTATCCAGCGTGACCCAGTGCGGCACATAGGCGCCGGTAATCATCTCGCGACGCCACACCAGCAGCAGTTCGCTGGCCAGATCGTCCTCGGCGACCCGCAGCGCCACGCCTTCGCTGTCGCCGCCCGGCACCAGCGCCAGCATCAAACCCGGACACTCGGGAGTGCCGCGCCCCTGCTCGAGGTCGAGACAGAAATCGCGGTGATACCCCTCCAGCACAACCCGCCTGCGTTCCGCCACCTCGATACAGGGGTTCCACACCAGCGAGCCGTAGGCGAACAGATAGACGCCGTCGATTCTCTCCGAGCCCGCCGGCCGATGATCGAGCAGCGAACGAATCGAGTTTTCGAAGTCCTCATTGGAGAGCAGCGGTTCTTCGGGATGATTTTGACGAAAATGATCGCGAATCAGATCGGCCTCGAGCACCTCGCGGGTCATGGCCAGCGGCTTGTCGCCGCGCTCGGGTTCAGACATGGAAGGCTCTCGCCGCAGCATCAAAGCCCTAGCCTAACCCGAACGCGCTAACGCGCGAAGGGCATATAGCGTACGAACCGAACACTATCCGCCGGTGCTACGGACAGCGGCGTCCGGCTGGGCTACGCTTTTTATATATCGTTCGCGGCCGGCGCAGCGCCGAGAGGCGCTTTTTCGGCTGCGGCGTAACACCATCAGCCAGGCCGCAGACAGGGAGACGTTATGCGCAGCTATGACTATCTGATCGTGGGCGGCGGCATGGTCGCCGCCAACGCCGTCAAGGGCATCCGCGAGCGGGATGAACAGGGCACCATCGGCATTCTCACCGAGGAGCCCAATGGCCCGGTGACGCGGCCGGCGCTGTCCAAACTACTGTGGACAGACCCCGACTTCACCTACGACAAAATCTGGATGACGCCGGAAGAAGACGATGGCACGACCCTGCACACCGACAGCCGGGTGACCGCCATCGACCGCGACAAGGGCCAGGTCACTACCCAGGACGGCCAGCACTGGGGCTACGGTAAACTGCTGCTGGCTACCGGCTGCGCACCCATCCGGCTGGAACTGCCGGAGAGCGAGCGGGTGCGCTATTACCGCAACGTCAGCGACTTCGACGCGATCAAGAAAATTGCCGGCGAGGGCCGTCATATCGTTGTGGTAGGCGGCAGCTACATCGGCACCGAGATGGCCGCCGCGCTGGTACAAAACGACTGCCGGGTCACTCTAGTGCACACCGAAGAGGTGCTGGGCAGCGCCATGTTCGAACCGGCGCTGGCGAGCCGCTTCCATCAGCGCTTCGTCGACAACGGCGTGATGCTGCTGGGCGGGCGCAAGGTGACCGGCGGTCGCGAGGAGAACGGCAGCGTCACTGTCGAGCTCGACGACGGCAGTACTATCGAGGCCGACGCCGCGGTGCTGGGGCTGGGTGTCGAACCGGCGGTGGATTTCGTCGCCGAGGCCGGCATAGAGGTCGATGACGGCATTGTCGTCAACGAACGGCTGACCACCTCGGATGCCAACATCTTCGCCGCCGGCGACGTGGCCCGCTACCCCGACCCGCTGCTGGGCAGCAATCGCGCCGAGCACGTCGACAACGCCAACCGGATGGGCGCAGCCGTGGGGCGCATCATGGCCGGCTCGGACGAGCAGTACGCCCATACGCCCTTCTTCTACTCGATGATTTTCGATATGAAATGGCGCGCGGTGGGCACGCTGGACAGCACCATGGCGGTCATCGAGGACGCGCCGAACGGCCCCGAGCGCGCCATCTACTACTACCTCGAAGGCGAGCGGGTAAAGGGCGTACTGCTCTATAACGTCGAGGCGGAGAAACTCGACGACGCCCGCGCTGTACTGGCGGATGACGCGCCGCAGAGCGCCGAGACGCTGATCGGGCGGATCGAGGTGGTGTAACGACGGGGCTTGCCGCCAACGACATCGGCGCCCACACGGGCGCCGATACAGCCGAAGGCGATCACAAATCATTCCGCTCCGAATGTCATCAGCCCCTGTCGTTGCCTCCGGTGCGGTAGAGGTACCAGGCGCCATAACCACATCCGGCCAACATAATGCCGAGCAGCACAAGAACAAAAAGAAGGTTACTCATTCCGATCCTCCCCTGGCCCTGAGGCGACTACGTAGAAAAATACTCAATAGCACTACAATAACCCCCAGACTGGCTGCCAGCCACCTCAGTAGCGTCTCACCTTCACGGGTAATCAGTGCCGAAACCAGAGCAGCAGCGATGACCGCAATACCCAGAGTGGTCAGCGCTTCCATTAAAAAACGCACCAGATAGTGTCTTGCACTCATGCCGCCTCCTGTCGACATTGACTCAACGCGATTCTTTTATCGTACGGGGGCTGGCGACCCTCCTCGAAGCCAACAGACAGTCGGCGGCGCTACAGCAAACCCAGCCTCTGAGTCATCATGCCGGCGCGCCGCTCGATCTCCTCCAGCATGCCGACACACTCATCCGACATGCCGCTGTCGGGCAGCCCGGCCAGGGTGAACATGGCCTTCAGCTGATGATAGGCCGCTACCGCCCGGTCACGGTCGGCGTTGTTGCCCTCCAGCACCTGCTCTTCCAGCTCGCGCAGGTCATTGTTGGCCTGGTCGAGAATGTTGCGCTCCAGTCGGATCATGTCGTTCCCTTGTGTTGTCGATGAGATGGCGGATTTTGCGAAGGCGCCACTCTAATGATTCAACCGCCCTGTTCATACCCTTGATCGGCGGCAGTCGTGCAACAAAAACGCCGACCCGTAGGCCGGCGCTCTTGCCTGGAGCGAAAGCGGCAGAGTCCGGGATTTGCAGCCGCTCAGCGTCAGGTCCGACAGGCTGCTAAACCTCCAGGTAGTCGAGAATTCCCTCGGCCGCCTGGCGCCCTTCCCACACCGCGGTGACCACCAGATCGGAGCCGCGCACCATGTCGCCGCCGGCAAATATCTTCTCGTTACCGGTCTGGAAGGCGAAACGCCGCGCCTGTAAGTCGCCCTTTTCGGGCGCCACGACACGACCGCGCGCGTCGATCTCGACCCGATGGTCGCTGTACCAGTCGACCTCGTGGGGCTGAAACCCAAAGGCCACCACCACCGCGTCGCAGTCGATGATCTCTTCGGAATCCGGCACCACCTCGGCGCGCTGGCGACCGTTGTCATCCGGCTCGCCCATGCGGGTGCGCACGAACTTGACCCCTTCGACTTTCTCCTCGCCGATGAGGGCAATCGGCTGGCGGTTGAAGATGAACTCTACGCCCTCCTCGCGCGCGTTTTTCACCTCGCGGCGCGAACCGGGCATATTGGCCTCATCGCGGCGGTAGGCGCAGGTCACCTCGCGGGCCCCCTGGCGCAGGGCGGTGCGGTTGCAGTCCATGGCGGTATCGCCACCGCCCAACACCACCACGCGCTTGCCCTTCAGCGAGACAAAGTCATCGTCGCAGGCGCTATAGCCGAGGTTATGGTTGACGTTGGCCACCAGGTAATCCAGCGCCTTGTGCACGCCTTCGAGCTGTTCGCCGGGGAAGCCGCCCTCCATGTACTTGTAGGTGCCCATCCCCATGAAGACGGCGTCATGGTTGTCGAGCAGCTCCTCGATTTTCACGTCGCGACCAACATTGACGCCGAGGCGAAACTCGACGCCCATCTCTTCGAGCACCTTGCGGCGGCGCTGCATGACGTTCTTTTCGAGCTTGAACTCGGGAATGCCGAAGGTCAGCAGCCCGCCGATCTCCGGATAGCGGTCATAGACCACCGGCCTGACGCCGTTGCGCACCAGCACGTCGGCGCAGGCCAGCCCGGCGGGGCCGGCGCCGATCACCGCCACGCGCTTGTCGGTCCACTCCACGCCCGCCATATCGGGGCGCCAACCCATGGCGAAGGCGGTATCGGTGATGTACTTCTCGATCGAGCCGATGGTCACCGCCCCGAAGCCGTCATTGAGGGTGCAGTCCCCCTCGCAGAGGCGATCCTGCGGACAGACCCGGCCGCACACCTCGGGCAGCGAGTTGGTGCGGTGGGAAAGCTCGGCGGCCTCCAGGATGTTGCCCTCGCTGACCAGCTTGAGCCAGTTGGGGATGTAGTTGTGTACCGGGCACTTCCACTCGCAGTACGGGTTGCCGCAGTGCAGGCAGCGGTGTGCCTGGCTGGCGGCGTCGCGCGGCCGATACTCCTCGTAGATCTCGGCGAACTCCTGCACGCGCAGGTGCGCCTCCTTCTTGTCCGGGTCGCGACGGCCAACGTCGATAAACTGAAAATCGTTGGAGAGCTGTTCTGCCATGATTATCTCCTCCAGAGCACGCTTCGGCCTGGCAATGTGTCGCCCCTCTGCCCAATGCAGATTTCCGCAAGGGCGCCATGAAACCTTTCAGTCCGCCATTCATGGAAGACCCTTGTTTTAATCTGCACAGAGCGCTCGGGACACGCACGTCTTGAATACACGTTTACTCGGCCTGACGCCGTGACTGGGCCAGAAGGCCACCGAGGCTGGCCGCCTTGGGCTTGACCAGCCAGAAATAACGCACGAACTCGGCGAAATCATCGAGGATCTCGGCGCCCCAGGCAGAACCGGTCTCGTTGACGTAGTCCTGCAACACCTCACGCAGATAGCGCCGATAGGCCTCGGTGTACTCGGTGTTGACGCGCTGAATCTCGACCAGCTCGTGGTTGTAGTTATCGACAAAGTCGCGGTCGCGATCGAGCACGAAGGCGAAACCGCCGGTCATGCCGGCGCCGAAGTTGAGCCCGGTGCGCCCCAGCACGGTGACCACCCCGCCGGTCATGTACTCGCAGCAGTGATCGCCGGCCCCCTCGATCACCGCGAAGGCGCCCGAGTTGCGCACCCCGAAGCGCTCGCCGGCGGTCCCGGCGGCGTAGAGCGTGCCGCCGGTGGCGCCGTACAGGCAGGTGTTGCCGATGATCGCCGTGTGCTGGCTCTCGAAGCGGCTGCCCCGCGGCGGCGTGATGATCAGCCGGCCACCGTTCATGCCCTTGCCGACGTAGTCGTTGGCATCGCCCTCGAGGTACATATTGAGCCCGCGGGCGTTCCACACCCCGAAGCTCTGCCCCGCCACGCCGTTCAAGCGCAGCGTGATGGGGGCATCCTCCAGCCCCGCCTCGCCGTAACGTTTGGCAATGGCACCGGAGAGCGTAGCGCCGATCGAGCGGTCGCAATTGGTGGTGGTGAAATGAAACTCACCGCCGCTTTTATGCTCCAGCGCCTCGCGGGTCGCCTCGATGATCTCGCGATTCTTGTTGCCGGCGTCGTGGGGCACGTTGCGCTCCACCTTGCAGAACTGATCGGCATCTTCGGGAACGTAATCGTTGTGCAGAAGCGATACGAACTCGAGCCGGCGCTGCGAGGCGGTCTGGCCCTCGATCTTCTCCAGAAGATCGACCCGGCCGATCAGATCGGTGAGCTGGCGCACCCCCAGCATCGCCATCAGCTCGCGCACCTCCTCGGCGATGAAGCGGAAATAGTTTTTCACCATGTCCACGGTGCCGCGGAAGTGCTCCTCGCGCAGCCCCTTGTGCTGGGTAGCAACGCCGGTGGCGCAGTTGTTGAGATGGCAGATGCGCAGATACTTGCAGCCCAGCGCCACCATCGGCGCGGTGCCGAAACCGAAACTCTCGGCGCCCAGAATGGCCGCCTTGACCACGTCGAGACCGGTTTTCAGGCCGCCGTCGGTCTGCAGCCGAATGCGCCCGCGCATGCCGTTGATGCGCAGCGCCTGGTGCACCTCGGGCAGCCCCAGCTCCCAGGGGGAGCCGGCGTGCTTGATCGAGGTGAGCGGGCTGGCCGCGGTGCCGCCGTCGTAGCCGGAAACGGTAATCAGATCGGCGTAGGCCTTGGCCACCCCGGTGGCGATAGTGCCGATGCCGGGCTCGGAGACCAGTTTGACCGACACCTGACCCTCGGGATTGACCTGCTTGAGATCGAAGATCAGCTGCGCCAGGTCCTCGATGGAGTAGATGTCGTGGTGCGGTGGCGGCGAGATCAGGGTGACGCCGGGCACCGCATAGCGCAGCCGGGCGATCAGTTCGTTGACCTTGCCGCCGGGCAGCTGACCGCCCTCGCCGGGCTTGGCGCCCTGAGCCACCTTGATCTGCATCACCTCGGCGTTGACCAGGTAGGCCGGCGTCACGCCGAAGCGCCCGGAGGCGACCTGCTTGATCTTCGACGAGCGGATGGTGCCGTAGCGCGCCGGGTCCTCGCCGCCCTCACCGGAGTTGGAGCGACCGCCGGTCTCGTTCATCGCCTGGGCCAGCGACTCGTGCGCCTCCGGCGACAGCGCACCCAGCGACATACCGGCGCTGTCAAAGCGCGGCAGCAGATTCTCGACCGGCTCGACCTCTTCAAGCGCCACCGGTTCAGAGCCGGACCTGAGCCCGAGAAGATCGCGAATGGTGGCCACCGGGCGCTCGTTGACCAGCGCCGCGAAGCCCTTCCACTTCTCGTAACTGCCCTCCTGCACCGCCTCCTGGAGTTTCTTCACCACATCCGGGTTGTAGGCGTGATACTCGTGGCCGTGGACATAGCGGTAGATACCGCCCTGGCGGATCGGCTTGCGCTGCTGCCAGGCATCGCGCGCCAGCATCTCCTGCTGTAGCTGCAGCTCGGCAAAACCGGTGCCCTCGATACGCGAGGTCATGCCGCGAAAGCAGAGTTCCATGATCTCGGCGGCCAGCCCTACCGCTTCGAACTGCCGGGAGCCGCGATAGGAGGCGATGTGCGAAATGCCCATCTTGGAGAGAATCTTGAAAAGCCCCTTCTGCAGCCCGCGGCGGTAGTTCTCGCGGCCGTCGGCAGGGTTGCCGCTCAGCTCGCCGCTGCGATACATGTCCGCCATGGTCTGATAGGCCAGCCAGGGATAGACCGCGGTGGCGCCAACGCCGAACAGCACCGCCATCTGGTGGGCGTCACGGGCAAAGCCGGTCTCCACCACGATATTGACCCTGGGACGCAGCGCCAGCGCGCCGAGATGCTGATGCACCGCCCCCACGGCCAGCGCCGGATGGATCGGCAGCTGCCCCTTTTCAATACCGTTGTCGGACAGCACCAGCACCACGCAGCCGCTGCGCGCGTGCGCCTCGGCGTCGCGGCACAGATTCTGCAGCGCCTGCTTGAGCCCCTTCTCTTCACTGCTGTAAAGCATCGGCAGGCGGCAGCTGGCAAAGGCCGGATCGTCGTGCTCGGTGAGCGCGGTAAACTTGCGCGGCGACAGCACCGGCGTGGTCAGAATCAGCCGGTGAGCGTGCTCGGGCGTGGGGTTGAAGACGCTACGCTCGGCGCCCAGGCAGGTCTCCAGCGACATCACGATCGCCTCGCGCAGCGGATCGATGGGCGGATTGGTCACCTGGGCAAACTTCTGACGGAAAAAATCGCTCAGCAGCCGCGGCTGGCGTGACAGCACCGCCATCGGCGTGTCATCGCCCATCGAACCGACCGCTTCCTGGCCGGTATCGGCCAGCGGCCGCAGCACCTGGTCGCGCTCCTCATTGGTGACGAGGAACATCTTCTCCATCGCCAGCAGCTGCTTTTCATCGATCGGCTGGAACACCGCCAGTTCGGTCAGCGCCGACTCCAGATAGTGGGCGTTCTCCTTCAACCAGCGCTTGTAGGGCCAGGCCCGCTTGAGGCGGTCGTCAACGTCGGCGGTGTGCAGCACCTCGCCGGTGTGAGTATCCACCGACAGGATCTGCCCCGGTCCCACGCGCCCCTTGGCCACCACCGACTCGGGGCGGTAGCGCCACACGCCGATCTCGGAGGAGAGGGTGATATAGCCGTTGTCGGTGATCACCCAGCGCGCCGGGCGCAGGCCGTTGCGGTCGAGCATGCAGACGGCGTGGCGGCCGTCGGTCAGCACGATGCCGGCGGGACCGTCCCACGCCTCCATGTGCATCGAATTGAACTCGTAGAAACCGCGCAGCTCGGCGTCCATGGTCTCGACGTTCTGCCACGCCGGCGGCACCATCAGGCGCACCGCGCGATAGAGCTCCATGCCGCCGGTGAGCAGAAGCTCCAGCATGTTGTCCATGCTGGAAGAGTCAGAGCCCTCGGTATTGACCAGCTCGTCGAGCCCCTCGATACCCTTGAGCTGCTCGGTGGCAAAGTTCTCCTTGCGCGAGTTGGCCCAGCTACGGTTGGCCTCGATGGTGTTGATTTCACCATTGTGGGCCAGAAAGCGAAACGGCTGGGCGAGCGGCCAGCGCGGCGCGGTATTGGTCGAAAAACGCTGATGGAAAACGCAGATAGCGGTTTCCATGCGCGTATCGCCGAGGTCGTGATAGAAGGTCGGCAGGTCCGCCGGCATCATCAGCCCCTTGTAGGAGACCACCTTCGACGACAGCGAGCAGACGTAGAACTCCGACTCGCGCTTGAGCTTCTGCTCGGCGTAGCGGCGCGCCATGAATAGATCGACGTTGAAGTCGAGATCGCCCTCGCGGCCCTCGGCCGGGGAGACGAAAAGCTGGCGAATGCGCGGCATGCAGTCGCGCGCCAGCGGGCCGCACACCTCGATATCGACCGGCACATCGCGCCAGCCGTGACAGTGCAGATGGCGCGTGGCGAGCTCTTCCTCGACAACGTTTTTGGCATGAGCTTCGCGCTCATCGTCGTCGGGGAAGAACACGACACCCACGGCGAAGTTGTCGTTAAGCTCGGCATCCAGCGATTCACGCGCGATGGCGCGCATGAAGGCCTGCGGCATGCCCAACAGCAGGCCACAGCCGTCACCGGTCCTGCCGTCGGCGTTGATGCCGCCGCGGTGAGTCATACAGGTCAGGGATTCGATCGCGGTTTCGAGCAGATGATGGCTCGCCTCGCCTTCCATATGAGCGATCAGGCCAAAGCCGCAGTTGTCACGAAACTCGTCGGGCCGATGGAGACCTCTTGTCATGGACACGCCTCTCCATAATCCGCTGAAAACAGCGAAACATCGTTAGGGTCACAGAGTTGAAACTGACTAAAAAGCAGGTTACCTTACCCGGTTATTTTTATTGCATAGGCGCCTTGTGAGCGCGCGAGGCGGGAATAAGAGAGACACCGAGCATATCGACACCGTGGCGCTACCGCAAACGCCACGCCTTACGCAGGGCACAAGAAAGCCCCTTGAAATCGTCGCAGCGCCCCCTCTCCGGTGAAAAAGTAATCTATTATCAAAACGTTATTGTCACGTCATCAGCATGCGCGGTGTCAGCGCGCAATTTAACAGCAGCACACACACCCATGCCGATCGTGCATAACCCATGCCGTTTTTGATCATCAGCCAGATCAGCGCCTGGGCCAACCCTCCAGCAGCTCACGCACCGCCGACTCGCCCACCTCGTCGGTAATGCAGGCCTGCCCCAACGGCTTGAGCAGTATCAGCCGCAGGCGGGCATCGAACACCTTCTTGTCCAGATGCATCAGTGACAGAAAGCGGTCGGCGTTGATCGCCGACGGCATATGACGCGGCAGGCCCGCCGCCTCGACAACGCGTTCGACCCGTTCGAATGAGGCCTCGTCGATCCACCCCAGCCGCTGCGACAGCCCCGCCGCCATCACCATGCCGGCCCCCACCGCCTCGCCGTGCAGCCAGCTGCCGTAACCCATGGCGGTCTCGATGGCGTGGCCGAAGGTGTGCCCCAGGTTGAGGTGAGCACGAATGCCCTGTTCGGTCTCGTCCTCGACCACGATGTCGGCCTTGATCTCGCAGCTGCGCCGGATCGCCTCGCTCAGCGGCCCGGTTTCCAGCCGCCGCAGTGCCGCCATATTGACCTCGAGCCAGTCGAGAAAGGCGATATCGTGGATCAGGCCGTACTTGATCACCTCGGCAAGACCGGCGGAGAGCTCACGAGCAGGCAGTGTCGCCAGCGTGTCGGTATCGACGATCACCGCCCGCGGCTGGTGGAAGGCGCCGATCATGTTCTTGCCGCGTGGATGATTGACGCCGGTCTTGCCGCCCACCGAGGCGTCCACCTGGGCCAGCAGGGTCGTGGGGATCTGAATGAACCCCACGCCGCGCTGGTAGCAGGCCGCGGCAAAGCCGGTCATGTCGCCCACCACCCCGCCACCAAGGGCGATCAGCGTGGCGCGGCGGTTGAAGCCGGCGGCCAGCAGCGCGTCCCAGATCAGCTCGACATGGTCGAGGGTCTTGGCCGCCTCGCCGTCGGGCAGCACTACTTCGGCCAACTCGTAGCCGGCCAGCGTCGCCTTCAAACGTTCGAGATACCAGGCGGCCACCGCGTCGTTGGTCACGATCATCACCTGGCGACCGGCAATATGGGGCGCCAGCAGCGAGGCGTCATCCATCACTCCGGGACCGATATGGATGGGATAGTGGCGCTGGGGAAGGGCTACCTGAAGCGTCTGCATAGCAGTGTCCATGAACAGAGAGGGAAAACGGAGGTACTGCCGACCCCCGACGTGCCGGCGAACGGAAACGCGATCGCGGCTCAGCCGGAGGCCTGCGCCGGTATCTCGATGCCGAAGCGACGGGCCCGGCGGCGTATTTCGGCGGCCACCGAGCGCGGGCCGCGGCGATCGGTGCTGACAATGAAGGTGGCGGTTTCACGGTAGAGCGGATCGCGCACTTCCTGCAGCTCGCGCAGACGCTTTTCGGGATTGTCACACTGCAGCAGGGGCCGGTTACGATCGCGGGCGGTGCGTCTGAGCTGCTGCTCCACGGTGGTCGAAAGATAGACCACGATGCCGCGCTCGTGCAGCAGTCGCCGACTGACCGGATGGGTCACGGCGCCGCCGCCGGTGGCCAGCACGATGCCCGCGCGCTGACTCAGTTCGTCGATCACCTGCGCCTCGCGCAGGCGAAAGCCGGACTCGCCTTCGACATCGAAGATCCAGGGAATATCGCAGCCGCAGCGGTGCTCGATCACATGATCGCTGTCGAAGAAATCGCGCTGCAATTCGGCCGCCAGATAGCGGCCGATGGTACTTTTGCCGGTGCCCATGGGACCGATCAGAAACAGATTGGGTAGAGCCTGCATTAGCGCACCGTGAGTGTATCCTCAAGGATTCTCGGGGTGATGAATACCAGCAATTCTACCTTTTCATTGCTTCGCTCGGTATAGCGAAAGAGTCGACCAATGCCGGGCAGGTCACCCAGTAGCGGTGTTTTCGACAGGTTATTGACCTGCTCGCTGGAGAGAATGCCGCCCAACACCACGGTTTCGCCGTTGTTGACCAGCACCTGGGTCTCGATGCGATTGGTGTCGATCGCCGGCACGCCGTTGTACTGGGTGCTGGAGACGTCGTCGTTCTGGATCACCAGATCCATGATGATGCGATTGTCGGGCGTAATCTGCGGGGTAACCTGCAGCGACAGCAGCGCCTCCTTGAACTCTACCGAGGTGCCGGTCAGGGCGTCGTCGCTGCCCTCCTGGTAGGGAATCTCCTGGCCCTGCTCGATCAGCGCCGGGCGCTGGTTGGCGGTAATCACCCGCGGCTGGGAGATGGTCTGGCTGTCGCCCTCCGACTCCAGCGCGTTGAGGGTCAGGTTGAGCAGCACGTCGCTGGAAAGATAACCGATGCCGAAGGTGGTATTGGCCGCTTCGCCGTCACCGTAATCCACCGCCAGACCGCCGAAGGCGCGCCCCCTGCCACTGGCATTGTCGTTGACGCTACGCGAGCCGGTATCCACCTGATTGGTCGAGGTCGCGCCCCAGCGTACGCCCAGCTCGCTGGCCGCCCGCTCGCGGGCGATGACGATGCGCGCCTCGATCTGCACCTGGCGCACCGGAATATCGAGCTGATCGATGGTGCGGCGGATCGCCTCGATGCGCGCCCGGGTGTCCTGTACCACCAGGGTATTGGTGCGCTCGTCGACCGAGATATGGCCCCGCTCGGAGAGCAGACCAAGGCCGTTTTCGCCGCGCAGCAGGGTCGCCAGGTCGGCGGCACGGGCGTAGCGCATGCGCAGATAGTCGGTGGTCAGCGTCTCGTTGTTGGCAACGCCCTGTTCGGCCTCGGCGCGGCGCTGCGCCATGGCCGCCAGTTCGTCACCGGGTGCCACCATCAATACGTTGCCACTGCGCCGGCTGGCCAGCCCGCTGCTCTGCAGAATCAGCTCCAGCGCCTGGTCCCAGGGCACGTCCTGCAGGTTGAGGGTGACGTTGCCGCCGACCGCGTCGCTGACCACCAGGTTGAGCCCTACCTCCTCGGCCAGAATCGACAGCGCGCCGCGCACATCGATGCGCTGGAAGTTGAGCGACACGCGCTGACCGCCGAAAGGAAACTGCTCGCGCTGCTCGCGCGCCTGATCGGAGCCGGCGGGCGATACCTCGACCGCCACCTGACGGCCGCGCTGGGTGGCGGAGAGCACCGCACCGGGTGCGAAGACGAGCGTCATCAGGGTGTCACTGCCCTGCTGCTCGGGTATGACCCGCGACAGCGGCGTGGCGAAGTCGCTGACGTCCAGAATGCGGCGCCACTGCGGCGGCAGGCGAACATTGGCCAGGCGCAGGGTGGCACGGCCGCTGTCGACATCAAGCTGCGGCGAAATACCGTCACGACCGAGACCGACCAACAGCTCACCGCTGCCATCGCCGGTAATGCGGAAATCGATATCGTTGACCTCCACCAGGCTGCCCGCGCCGCTACTGGCCCCTGAAACCGGCGAGACGCGACTATTCACCGTGGTAGCGCCGGCAGAGCGACTGCGCGCCGATGATCCGTTATCGGCCGACATGGCGCCCGCGGCGCCGGTAGCCACGCTGTCGAAAAAGCCCTCCGCCGCCATGGCGGTGGCGGCCTGTGCACCACCATCAAGCGCCAACCGAATCACCCGGCCGTCGGCATCGATCTGCCACCCCATGGGCCGCGCCAGAGCCAGGGTGACACGCAGACGGTCACCGCTGTCGGCTACGTCGATGGAGGCGATACCGGCGCCCGCCAGCGCTCCCGGGGCAGTCATCAGCTGGCTGTCGGCGGCGGGAAAGTCGAGCACCAGCCGCGGCGGTGCCGTCAGCGCCACCGCCTGCGGCTCGCTGACCGGCGTGTCGAAGGTCAGCTGTACCATGGCGCCACGACTCCCTTCGCTGACCGCGATATCGGTCAGCGAACGTGCCCCGGCCGCCAACGACAGCGCCATCAAAAGCACCGTCAGCAGCAGTATCAGGCCGCAGCGCGCCACTCGCATCGGCTTCGGCAGGCTCATCTCATGTCGCTCCTGTTGTTATGACCGATTGCTATGACCGATTGTTATAACCGATATCGTTGCGGCCGCTGTCACTGCCGGTGCCGCTCATGGTCATCCGGCGCGACACCTCGCTGTAGCCGTCACCCCCGGGCTGCAGCTCGACGATATCGATACCGCTGCGGTCGATAGCCACCACACGTCCGTTGTTCTGCCCCAGGTAGTCACCGCGATAGAGCCTCACCAGCTCGCCCTCCGGGGTACGAATCAGCGCCATGGTGCGGCCGTTAACGGTCAGAGTGCCGGTCAATTGCAGCGCTTCCAGGGCAAAGCGCTCCAGCGGCTCCCTGGTGCGCTGCGGGTCGGGCCGCGGCCCGCTGTCGGCGGGCTCGGCATCGGCCTGCGACAGCGTCGGCGCGGCAGCTATCGCGCCCTGTTCGAAGGGGCTGCGCTCGTCGCCGGCGCGATAGCGCAACGGCTGATACTCGGGACGCTCGGGCAGTGGTTCGATATGGCCTTCCGGGCGGCTGCGCATCTCATCGAGCCGCGCCGTCAGATCACGTTGCCCATCGTCGCCGCAGCCCGCCAGCACCAGCAGCGCTGCAGCGACGACCGGCCCCCTGATGTTCATGCACCCCCCTCGTCGTCGCTGCCGCTTTCAGGCTCGTAGCGATAGGTCTCGGCGGCGATGGTCAGCACCAGGCCGTCGCCATCGGCGGGCACCAGCGTCATGTCGTGCAGCGTCACGATGCGCGGCAGCGCCGCCACCCTGGCCACGAACTCGGCGAGCTGGTGATAGCCGCCGCGCACCTGGATATCGAAGGGCTGAATGACGTAGAAGGGCTGTGGCTGCGGCGTGCCCAGTCGCAGATAGTCGATATCGAGCTGCTGGCGACGCGCCGCTTCGCTGATGTCGTCCAGCAGCGCTGCCATCTCGGTATCGGTGGGCAGCATGTCGACAAGCTCCGCCATGCGCGCTTCGAGGGTCGCCATGCGCTCCTCGAGCAGCGGCAGGTTGGCCGCCTGAAAGGAGCGTGTGGCGTACTGCGACATCAGCTCCTCGACCCGCGCGTCGGCCTGCTCGACCTGATCGGCACGCGGCAGGGCGAAAAACCACAGCGCCCCCACGGCGAAGATCAGGGCGATCAGCGTGCAGACCAGAATGCGCAGCAATAGCGGCCAGCTGCCGCCCTCCTCGAGGGTGATCTCGCCCGGGCGTACACGCCGCAGGCGCTGCCACTCGAGCCGCCAGTCGCCCCCCCTCATGCGCCGCCTCCGGTGCCATCGGCCTCGAGCGGCGCCGCACCCTGCAGGCGGCGCTCCGGTACCTGCAGATTGAAGCGTCGACGCGCGCCCTGCTCGGCGGCCGAGACGT
Organism: Kushneria aurantia DSM 21353; assembly: GCF_000382245.1. Lineage (GTDB taxonomy): Bacteria > Pseudomonadota > Gammaproteobacteria > Pseudomonadales > Halomonadaceae > Kushneria > Kushneria aurantia. The sequence continues at coordinate 5,578 of NZ_KB907877.1, read as the reverse complement.
CCATCAGCAGCGGATCACCGAACACCTCGGCAGCGGCCAGCGCGCGCATTTGATCCGACACCCGGCGGTTGGTGGTCGCCGTGCCACTGATATCAAGACGGCCATCGTGACGCTCGACACGGTCGTAGACCACGCCGTCGACGAGGCTGTCGTTGAGAGCCTGAAAAAGCGCCACGACCTGCGGCCGCGAGAACTGCAGCTCGCTGATCAGCCGGATACGCTCCTGCATCTGCTGGCGCTGCTGATCCAGCGTCTGCACCTGAGCGATATCGCGCTCCAGCGCCGCGATCCGCCCCTCGACCAGCGCCACTTCGGCGTTGACGCGCTCGAGCCGCCACTGCTGCCACTGCTGACCGGCAAACCCCACCGCCACGCCCAGCAGCGCGCAGCCCAGCATCCAGCCGTAGAGCTGACGGGTACGCCGCTCGCGGGCCTTTTCACGCCAGGGCAGCAGATTGATCTCGATGCCCACGCTCTGATGCGACAATCCGAGCTCGCTCATGTCGGCGACCTCATCGCCAGACCACAGGCGGTCATCATCGCCGGGGCGTCGCGGCCCAGCGAGTCACGATCGATACGGGTACCGACCTGCATGCTGCTGAAGGGGTTGGCGTGCACCACCTCGAGCCGGCTCTCTTCCCCCAGCCGTTCGGCCAGACCGTCGATCATGCTGGTGCCGCCGGCCAGCACCAGGCGGTCGATGTCATGGGCACCGGCCGTCGTGTGGTAGAGCTGCAGCAGGCGCATGGCCTGCTGCACCAGGGTTTCACGGAACGGCGACAGCACGCGCTGCTCGTATTCGGGCAGGTCGCCGACCTTCTTGGCGCGGCCGGCCTCATCGTAGGTGACGCGATACTGCTGGCGAATCTCGTCGGTGAGCTGGCGCCCGCCCAGCACGTTGTCGCGGGAGTGAACGATGCGGCCGCGATGAATAACGTGGAAGGCGGTCATATTGGCGCCAATGTCGAGCAGCGCCGTGGCGTTATCGCTGTCACGCGCCCACTGCGCGCGCAGGTGGCGACTGACGCGCTCCATGGCGAAGGACTCGACATCCACCGCCGCCGGCTCCAGCCCGACCTGTTCCAGCGCGTCGGTCAACAGCTGCACGTCCTGCAGCCGGCAGGCGACCAGCAGGATATCCTGCTGGTCGCTGTAGCGGGCGTTGACGCCCAGTTTCTGAAAATCGAGCGCCACCTCGTTGAACGGAAAAGGGATATGCTTGTCGGATTCGGCAGCGATACGCTCGGCAATTTCGTCGTCGTCGAAGGCACGCGGCATACTCAGCAGCTTGGTGATGACCGAGCCGGTAGGCACCGCCACGACCGCCCGGCGCGAGCGTGGACGGGCGTGGTCGACGGCGCGCGACAGCGCCATGACCACCTGGCCCATATCGCGAATGCGGCGCTCCACCACGGCGTTGTCGGCCAGCGGCCGAACCGCCCACGATTCGACGCGCATGCGATCGCCATGATGCTCGAGTTCCAGCAGCTTGACGGTCGCGGAAGTGATGTCCACACCGATCAGGCCATTTACGGAGCGTCGCAAGCCGAGCACTGTGGCAATCTCCAGCGATAACAGAACAGAACTGACGTATCGGCCGTGTACATCGGCCGCTTGAATCAGGTCTCTTTATAGCGTGCGAGGCACTTCGGCAAAGCAACAAAAAGCGAACGCCTACCGCGCCTGACCCGGCATTTGCGGCCGTAACATCACGATCGATCGGTACGTTTACGGTTCATCACTGGTCGCCCGGCCCGGGGCTACATATAATGTGCGGCTTCAGGTTCACACGACGCCGATTCAGAGTGTCAGCGCTACCATGCCGGGGACACGAGCACACCGGCCACGCCTTCCAAGCAACAGGTTTTACATGACGTTCATCAAGCGCCTGGTCTTTCATGTTGTCTGCCTGCTGGTCGCCCTGACCGCCGGCGCCCTGCTCTCCGTTGCCGGTGCAGCACTTTATTTCGCCCCCAGCCTGCCGGACGTTCACCAGCTACAGAACTACGAGCTGGAGATGCCGCTGCGCGTCTACAGCGCCGATGGCCGACTGATGGGAGAGTTCGGTACTCAGCGCCGCCAGCTGGTCGAGGGGGATGAAATTCCGCAGGATTTCATCAACGCCCTGCTGGCCGCCGAGGATGCCGGCTTTTATCAGCACCCCGGCGTCGACCCCCGCGCTCTGCTGCGAGCCGCTATCGAACTGGTTTCCAGCGGCCGGATCCGCTCCGGCGGCAGTACCATCACCATGCAGGTGGCGCGTAACTATCTGCTGACCCTGGACCAGACCTTCACCCGCAAGATCCGCGAAATTCTGCTGGCGCTGCAGATGGAGCAGATTCTCTCCAAGCAGCAGATCCTCGAGCTCTACGTCAACAAGATATTTCTCGGTCAGGGCGCCTATGGCGCAGGTGCCGCTGCGGAAACCTACTTCGACAAGCCGCTGGACGAGCTGAGTCTGCCCGAGGTCGCCACTCTGGCCGGGCTGCCCAAGGCCCCCTCCAGCCTCAATCCGATCAGCAACCCGCAGCGTGCGCTGATTCGCCGTAACTGGGTGCTGCTGCGCATGCATCAGCTCGGTTTCATCGATCAGCAGGCCTACGACAGCGCCACCCAGGCACCGATAGAGACCAACCGCCACCGCAGAGACAACGAGCTGCAGGCCCCCTGGGTCGCCGAGATGGCGCGCCAGTATGCCGTCGAGCGCTTCGGCGATGAGGCCTATACCGGCAACTACCGCATCACCACTACCATCGACAGCCGCCTGCAGCAGGAGGCGCAGCAGGCGCTGGTCAACGGCCTGATCGCCTACGATACCCGCCACGGCTGGCGCGGTCCGGAAGAGAGCGATATTCCGCCGAGCCTTTCCGAGGCGCAGGCGCAGACCGACCGTACCGGTCTCGAAGAGGAGCTGTCGGAGTCTCCCGAGGTAGAGTCGACGGCACGCGAAGCGGCCGCCCGCAGCCGGACCACGGTGCCCGGCGTGGAGGGCGACGTCAGCAACTGGCAGCGCACCCTGGACGCCACACCGCAGTTGGGGCCGCTGCAGCCCGCCATCGTGATCGGCACCGACGGGCGCACCATGCAGGTACTGAGCGATAACGACGAAGTGATCACCATCGGGTGGCCGGGCCTCGAATGGGCGGCCCCTTACCGCAGTCCGCGCAGTCGCGGCGCGGCGCCGAGCAGTGCTGCCGATATCGCCAGCCGCGGCGACCTGGTGCGTATCATGCCGCGTCAGAACGGCGACGGCTGGCGCCTGGGACAGGTACCGGACGCTGCCGGCGCGCTGGTGTCGATCGACCCCGACACCGGTGCGGTGAAAGCGCTGCAGGGCGGTTTCAGTTTTGCCGACAGCAAGTTCAACCGCGTCACCCAGGCACGCCGCCAGCCCGGCTCCAATTTCAAGCCCTTCATCTATCTGGCGGCACTCGAAGACGGCATGACCGCCGCCACCATCATCAACGACGCCCCCATCGTACAGGCCGGTATCGGCAATCAGGAAGACTGGCGCCCGGAGAACGCCGAGCGCAGCTTTGGCGGCCCCACCCGCTTGCGGGTGGGCCTCTACCGCTCACTCAACCTGGTCACCATTCGAGCCCTGCAGGCGATAGGGCTGGACGACGCCATCGACTTTCTGGTTCGCATGGGCTTTGCCCGCGACCGGCTGCCGCACGGCCTGTCGCTGGGTCTGGGGACCGCCGAGCTGACCCCGCTGGAGATCGCTCGCGGCTATGCCGAGATCGCCAACGGCGGCTTCAGGGTTCAGCCCTGGTTCATCAGCCGCGTCACCAAAGGTGATGACGACACCAACCTGCTCAACGAGACCAACCCGCCGGCGGCCTGTCGTGACTGCGACCCGATGGCCTCGACCGTCACCATCGACGACCGTACTTATCCGATCGCCGAGCGCGTGGCCTCACCCGATTCGGTCTACATCCTGCGCAGCATGATGCGCGATGTCATCGAGCGCGGCACCGGGCGTGCGGCGCTGTCGATGAACCGCAGCGATATCGCCGGCAAGACCGGCACCACCAACGATCAGCGCGATGCCTGGTTCTCCGGCTTCAATTCGAGCCTTGTAACCAGTGTCTGGGTGGGCAAGGACAGCAATGAGTCGATCGCCGAGTACGGCTCCCAGGCGGCACTGCCGATCTGGATCGACTATATGAGCCAGGCGCTGGAGGGGACCCCCGAAAGCACACCGCCGGCTCCCGCCGATATCGTACAGGCGCGCATCGATCCGGATACCGGCAAGCGCCTACGCGACGACCAGAGCGGCGGCATCAGCGAGATCTTCCGCGCCGACAACCTGCCGCCATATCAGGAACGCTCGGTGCGCCCCGAGCTGGAGTCGCAGAGCGGTTCCGAAGGTACCGGCAGCTATGACGCCATCTTTTAAACCTCGGCTCCTGCCTCGCGCCCCGGCGCGAGGCAGCCATATCCACTCACGATGACAATGCGACCCAGAATCCGAGACAGCCGCCACCACACTGCATCGCGTCTGTGTCTTGCCGTCGCGGCGCTGAGCATTGCATTCCATGCTCATGGCGATGACAACCTCTTCTACGCTCCACCGGCCGGTAGTGACGATGCCGTGCCCTTCTCGGGCGCCATCGAGCTGGGCTACACGGCGCTGTCGGGCAATACCAACACCGAGACGCTGCTGGGCAAGGGGCGCATCACCTGGTTTGACGACGCCTGGACCCATACCACGCGGGCGGAGATCAAGAACGTCAGCGACAGCGACCGCACCACCGCCGAGCAATATCTGGTGGCACAGCGCGAGCGCTACTCACTGAGCGACTCGCCCAACTATCTGTTCGGCTTTGCCCGCTATGAAAAGGAGCGCTTTTCGGGCTACGACAACCAGTTCACCACCATCCTCGGTTACGGGCGGCAGATTTTTGATACCAGCCTGCATGACCTGTCGCTGGAAGGCGGACTGGGCTATCGCTTCGACGACTTCGAGGAGAGCGGCAGCGAACATCTGGAGCTGACCTATCTGGCCTCCGACTACCAAATAGACTTTACCGACACCGCCAGCTTCATTCAGCAGTTCTCCATCGAGGCCGCTCGCCGCAATGTCATCGTGCGCTCCTATACGGCGCTGTCGGTATCGATCAACTCGAGCCTGTCACTGCGCCTCTCCCACGACCTGCGCAGCAATTCCAACCCTCCCCGAAAGGCGGACGTCAACACCGACCGCACCACCACGGGCTCGGTGGTCTACAACTTTTGAGCGGACGGGGCACTGCGCTGAAAGTCACCACCTTTTGATAGTCGCCACCTTCCCTATGCGTCAGCGTAGTTGTCACCCAAGCGGATTGAGAGGTGATCAACGTGCGTTATCCCGCAGAGCGTAAGGAAGCCATCCTCCGGAAGATGGCGCCGCCCATGAGCATGACCATCCCGGAACTGGCCGAGCAGGAAGGCATCACCGCGACAACCCTCTACAATTGGCGGAAACAGGCCAGAGCACGAGGACAGGTTTTGCCATCACGATCCAACCAGCCCGATCAGTGGACCAGCCAGGAGAAGTTCCAGATCGTCCTGGAGACGGCCCCCATGAACGAGG